>NZ_JBCHWD010000020.1:0-5242 GCF_059801225.1 Serratia sp. Ae19-1
TCCACCACCGCCCGGTAGCTGCCCGCCACCAGGCTGGCCGCCGTGCGCTCCGGCGTGATGACGTAGCTCAGGCTGTTCTGCCCCGGCGTCAGCAGCAGCGGCGCGCCCCGGCTGCCCAGCCGGATATCCTCACCCTGCGCAGTCTCCATGCGCAGCCCCAGACCCGAGACCCCCTGTGCCTTTATCAACTGCGGGTTGTCCGCATCACGGGGGGCCCGAAAGCTGACCGTCACCGCCGGCTGGTCATCGGCCCAGGTCAGCCCGCCGGTGCGCAGGTCACGGCTGCCCGCCGGGCTGCGCAGGCAGTCCGCCAGCCGCAGCTCAACCCGCACCGGCTCACCGCGCGCGCCCATCGCCTGCAGTCGCCCGGTGCCCACCTCACCCAGCGCCACGTCCTGCCGCGCGCTGTCCATCTCCAGCCGGCAGGCACTCTCGGTCAGCGCACCGTGCACATACAGCGCGCCGTTGGCCCCCTCGACCTGCCAGTTGTCCGCCGCCTGCGCCGCCGGCAGCAGCCACAGCAGCGCGGTCAGGCTCAGCGGCGCCATCAGCACCAGCGCCGCCAGCACCAGGTAATAACGCAGTTCGCTCAGCCAGTAAGCGCCTTCCGCCCTTTGCTCCCTTGCCATCTCTCCTCCCGTTGTTCCGTCAGCCCGGCCAGCGCCGGCCGGTCAGGCGCCCTTCTTCTCCGGCACCACGTTGCAGACAGTGCCGCTGCAGCTAAAGCTCAGCTGCGGCCGGCCGCCGTAGTCGTTGACGTAGGTCAGCACCGGGCTGTTGCCCACCGCCGCCGCGCTCGCCGTCAGCGGCGCACTGCCCTTCGGCGGCACCATCATCGGCTCGAACGTTTTCAGCGGCGTGCTCTTGCTGCTGCCCGCGTCCACCAGGGTCACGTAGTACGGCGTCGGGTTGTTCACCACGTATTTGTCGCCCTGTCGGGTCAGCGTCAGCTGCTCCTGCGGCGGCGGCGCGTTGGTGTCGATGCCCAACCCCGCCGGGCGATAGAACAGCTTGATGCGCGTCTGCAGCGCAATCTGCAGGGTGTTCGGCTTGCTGCTCTTCGGCGGGATTTCCCGCAGGTTGAAGTAGTACACCGTCTCGCGGTCCTGCGGCAGCTGTTTGGCCGCCGGCAGCGCCTGGATTTTCACCTGGCTCGGCTTGCCCGGCTCGATGCGCTGCACCGGCGGCAGCACCGTCAGCGGGCTCTGGATTTTGTTGCCCTGTTCGTCCTCAATCCAGCCCTGCGCCAGGTACGGCAGCTGCTTGTTCTGGTTGCTGACGCTCAGGCTCACCGAGTTCTGGCCGCCGTCAAAAATCACCCGCGTGCGGTCCAGGGCGATGGCCGCCTGGGCCTGCGAGACCGTCAGGGCGCCCAGCAGGGCCGCCGCGCCGAAAGCGCATTTAAATTGGTGCATGTCGTTAACTCCCATTCTGTGATTCGGTGGTGGCCGTTGTCGCCGGCAGCGCCTGGCACGGCAACAGCAAGGTATTCATCAGCATCTCCGCCGGCAGCGGGCTTGGCATGCGCACTTCACACTGCGCCGCCCCGCCCCAGCGCACCGTCATCGCCTCGCCGGCGTTGATGCCGCTCAGGTACACGCTGCCGCCGTCGTTGACGATGCCGGTCTCCTGCCGGCGGGCGTTCAGCACCGTGGCGCCGAACGGCGGCTCGCTGCCGTCCGCCAGCTTAATCACCGCCATCGCCTTGGCCCCCGCGATGACGTCAAACTGCCGGTAGCCGATGGCCCCCTCGGTCAGCGTCGCCTGCACCACCGATTTGGTGGCCTCGGCGTTGTCGCCCAGCTGGTTCAGGTCAATGCTGGCCTTGTTGCGGTAATAGCTGTTCACGTCGCCAATCACCGCCTTGCCCCAGGCGTTGGTGCGGCTGGTGCGCCCGTAGCCGCGCACCGGCACGTCCGCCACCCCCTGGGTGTCAATCAGCATCCGCGTGCCGCCCGCCATGCCGCTGCGGTGCAGCGCCCCGCCCTCGGCGGTCAGCGTCATCCCGCCCTGGGCGCTCAGCCCCAGCGCGCTGTAGCTCCCTTCCTGGTAGCTGGCGTTGGCGCTCAGCCGCGCGATATCCCCCTCCCGGGTGTAGTAACCGCTGGCGTTGGCCCCGCGGCGCGCGTACCCGGCGCTCAGCTGGTAGTTGCTGCGCTCGTCAATCCGGTCGTAGTAGCTCACCCGCTGGCTGTTGTCGCCACGGCTGACCGTGGCGTTGTAGCTCAGCGTCGCGCGCTCGCCCCACGGCAGCGACAGCGACAGGTAGCCCCCGTCGTCCTTGCGGCCGTTGTACTGGTTGCGGTACGCCGACAGCGACAGGCTCAGGTTGCGAAAGCGCCCGAGGTCGAAGTAGCGTGACAACGTCAGGTTGTAGCGGTCGTTGGCCGGCCGGTCCCAGTAGGTCTCGTGGCTGTAGTTGAGGTACGAGCTCAGCCCCCAGTCGCGAAAATGTTTGTTGAAGGTGACGGTGTACATCTCCTTGCCGCTGCCGTTGCGGTTGCCGTAGTAGCGCGCGTCCAGGTACTCGCTCATGCTCATGAAATCCCGCTCCGAGAAGCGGTAGCCGGCGAAGGTCACCTGACTGTCGTACTCGTCGAAGCTCTTCGAGTAGCTCAGCCGGTACGAGCCGCCGCTCAGCGTCCCGTCTTCCTGCGGCAATCTCGCCCGCGACTGGGTGACGTCGAACGACAGCGCCCCCAGCACCATCAGGTCGCGACCGAGTCCCAGCGAGGCCGCGTTATAGTCGCCGCCCGCCAGCGCGCCGCCGTACAGCGACCAGCCGTTGCTTACCCCCCAGGAGAACTCGCCGGTGCCGAACAGCGGCCCGCGCGAGTGGTGCTGCCAGTCCGCCGGCTTGCCCGCCGCCAGCTTGAAGCGCACCGAGCCGGGGCGCGTCAGGTACGGGATATTGGCGGTGTTCACCACAAATTCCTGCACGCTGCCGTCCTGCTCCTCGACCCGCACGTTCAGCTCGCCCGTTACCGCATCGTTGATGTCCTGAATGCGGAACGGCCCCGAGGCGACCGTGGTCTCGTACAGCACCCGCCCCTGCTGGCTGATGACCACCTTGGCGTTGGTCTTCGCCACGCCCACCACTTCCGGTGCATAGCCACGCAGGTTGGGCGGCAGCATGTTGTCGTCCGACACCAGGCTGGCGCCGGCAAAGCGGAAGCTGTCGAACATGCCGGAGTCCAGGTAGCTCTCCCCCACGGTCAGCTTCGAGCGCAAGGCCGGCAGCGCGCGGTAGGCGTAATAGCGGCTCCAGTCCAGCCGCCTGTCGGTCGGCTGGCCGCTGCCGGTCTGGTGGCTGAGGTTGCCCTGCCAGTCGGCCCGCAGACGCCAGGCCCCCAGGTTGGCGCCGGCGGTGCCGTTGCCACTCAGGCTGTAGCTGCGGCTGCCGCTGCGCTGCTGATGCTGGCTCTGGGCGTTGACGTTGTAGTCGAACAACAGCCCCGGAATGCCTTCGTCCCAGCGCGACGGCGGGTCCCAGTTCTCGGCGGTGTACTCGAGAAACGCCTGCGGAATGTTCAGGTACAGCGACGAGGTGGCCAGGTCGCCCCGCGTCTCCATGCCCGCCACGCTGCGCTCGTCCAGGCACTCGCCCTGGTGCCACCAGCGCAAATCCTTCATCACGCCCTCTTTGAGCCCCAGCTGCGCCACCAGCGCCTTGCTGATGCAGGCCCGGCTGCCGTTCGGGTCATCCTCCGGCGGGTAGAACGGGATTTGCTGCTCCGGCAGGTCGTTCTTGTTGATGTGCACCACCATGCCGTAGGTGCCCGGCATGATGTAGCCGCCGCGCGAGAACTGGCTCAGGTCGATATTCTGCCGGTCATGCACGTCCAGCACGTCGGTGTTGAACTGAATATCATCGGCAGCGTAAAGCAGAGCAGGGTGAGCACCGAGCGCCAGCACAATGCATAACCCCAGCACATTAATACGGCCTATTTTTGCTACCGGCGAAATCATCATTATCCCATTCCCTTATCATTCTATTTTCCCTGTCCCGGTGTGCGGCCACTCAGAAATAATCCAGCTTGAAACGAATAGCGGAAAAATAATCGCCGGCTTTCAGCGCATGGCGGTTGGCTACCAGCTTCAGGTGATAATCCAGCCGCATGGTGCCGGGAATAATATCGCCGCGCGGTAGAGGGTTGCCCGGCGTGGCGATATGGCCGGCGGCATCGCTGATTTGCAGCGCAATGCCCGACGCCTCGCCGCGCACGCCAAATAAGCCGCCTTCGGCGTCGCCGTCAAACGTCACCTGAAAGTGTTTCCAGTCGGGCAAGGTATTATTGGCGCGTTCGAACGTGCAGTTCACCAGCTCGATGGCGAAGGGCTTTATTTTCCCCTGGCCGTCGCGAATAATGTCCGCCAGCGGCACCACCTCCATATCGATGGTCTGGTCGCGGCTCTCGACGGCAATGGCGCAGGCGGTGTCGATAATGGCGCCTTGCATATTTACCCTGCCCCAGCCATGAATGGCGCCGGCCGCCTGCGCGGTCACAGCCGTGAAGGTAAATAGGCAAACTGCCAGCGGAAATAACAGAGTTTTACGCCACATAACGGTATTCCCTGATAATGCGTTCCTGAAAAATGCATGCGGGCGCCCCGCATGCATCAACATGGTTAATTCACTTCAATATTGAAGAAATTAATGCGGCTTAGTTATACGCCAGGGTAAAGTCGGCCACCGCCTGGAAATCACCTTCGGTGATGGTGGCGTTGGACGCGGTATCACCCTGCAGGTAAGCGGCGAAGTTCAGGGTATTGTTGCCGTTCTGCAGCTCCTGAGTTTTGGTGGCTTTGCCCAGTTGAATCACCGCGCCGGAGCCGTCGGTGATGGCCACGGCGGCACCCTTGGCGTTGCCGGTGATGCCCAGCAGACCGTTGTTGGCCTGGGATTCCATGCCGGTAAAGGTCAGCGCCACTTTGTTTTTCACCAGCGCGCCGGTCACGCCGTCGGCGTCAAACGTACAGTTCTCCAGATCGATGGAGAAGTTGCGCGGGGTGGACTGGCCGCCGTTCAGCAGCGCCACCTTGGAGATCTGACCCAGCTCAACGGTCTGATCGACGGAATCCGGGTTAATGGAGCACGGCGCATCGATAATCGAGCCGGTGAAGGTCACTTTGCCGTGGCCCTGGTCGGCCGCGAATGCGCTGGAAGACATGCCAAAGGCAACCACTGCCGCCATCATGATGTTATTCAGTTTCATAGTTCTTACATTCCTTAGTAAGTAAA
>NZ_JBCHWD010000021.1:0-2950 GCF_059801225.1 Serratia sp. Ae19-1
TTGCTCTTTAACAATCTGGAACAAGCTGAAAATTGAAACATGACGGCTGAAATTTGTCCCTCCGTAGATGTACTGGGATGAAGAGTAACCTGTCATAGAGTCTCTCAAATGTTTGCAGCGCGAACGATGGAAACATCTTCGGGTTGTGAGGTTAAGTGACTAAGCGTACACGGTGGATGCCTAGGCAGTCAGAGGCGATGAAGGGCGTGCTAATCTGCGAAAAGCGTCGGTAAGGTGATATGAACCGTTATAACCGGCGATACCCGAATGGGGAAACCCAGTGTGTTTCGACACACTATCATGTCATGAATACATAGTGGCATGAGGCGAACCGGGGGAACTGAAACATCTAAGTACCCCGAGGAAAAGAAATCAACCGAGATTCCCCCAGTAGCGGCGAGCGAACGGGGAGGAGCCCAGAACCTGAATCGGCTTGTGTGTTAGTGGAAGCGTCTGGAAAGTCGCGCAGTAAAGGGTGATAGCCCCGTACACTAAAATGCACAGGTCGTGAGTTCGATGAGTAGGGCGGGACACGTGACATCCTGTCTGAATATGGGGGGACCATCCTCCAAGGCTAAATACTCCTGACTGACCGATAGTGAACCAGTACCGTGAGGGAAAGGCGAAAAGAACCCCGGCGAGGGGAGTGAAATAGAACCTGAAACCGTGTACGTACAAGCAGTGGGAGCACCTTCGTGGTGTGACTGCGTACCTTTTGTATAATGGGTCAGCGACTTATATTTTGTAGCAAGGTTAACCGTATAGGGGAGCCGTAGGGAAACCGAGTCTTAACTGGGCGATTAGTTGCAAGGTATAGACCCGAAACCCGGTGATCTAGCCATGGGCAGGTTGAAGGTTGGGTAACACTAACTGGAGGACCGAACCGACTAATGTTGAAAAATTAGCGGATGACTTGTGGCTGGGGGTGAAAGGCCAATCAAACCGGGAGATAGCTGGTTCTCCCCGAAAGCTATTTAGGTAGCGCCTCGTGAACTCATCTTCGGGGGTAGAGCACTGTTTCGGCTAGGGGGCCATCCCGGCTTACCAAACCGATGCAAACTCCGAATACCGAAGAATGTTATCACGGGAGACACACGGCGGGTGCTAACGTCCGTCGTGAAGAGGGAAACAACCCAGACCGCCAGCTAAGGTCCCAAAGTCATGGTTAAGTGGGAAACGATGTGGGAAGGCATAGACAGCCAGGATGTTGGCTTAGAAGCAGCCATCATTTAAAGAAAGCGTAATAGCTCACTGGTCGAGTCGGCCTGCGCGGAAGATGTAACGGGGCTAAACCATGCACCGAAGCTGCGGCAGCGACGCTTATGCGTTGTTGGGTAGGGGAGCGTTCTGTAAGCCGTTGAAGGTGGCCTGTGAGGGTTGCTGGAGGTATCAGAAGTGCGAATGCTGACATAAGTAACGATAAAGCGGGTGAAAAGCCCGCTCGCCGGAAGACCAAGGGTTCCTGTCCAACGTTAATCGGGGCAGGGTGAGTCGACCCCTAAGGCGAGGCTGAAAAGCGTAGTCGATGGGAAACAGGTTAATATTCCTGTACTTGGTGTTACTGCGAAGGGGGGACGGAGAAGGCTAGGCTAGCCGGGCGACGGTTGTCCCGGTTTAAGCGTGTAGGGGGTGTGACCTGGTAAATCCGGTTGCATACTAACCCTGAGGCGTGATGACGATGCACTACGGTGCAGAAGTAGTTGATGCCCTGCTTCCAGGAAAATCCTCTAAGCTCCAGGTAACATTAAATCGTACCCCAAACCGACACAGGTGGTCAGGTAGAGAATACCAAGGCGCTTGAGAGAACTCGGGTGAAGGAACTAGGCAAAATGGTGCCGTAACTTCGGGAGAAGGCACGCTGGCATGTAGGTGAAGTCCCTTGCGGATGGAGCTGAAGCCAGTCGAAGATACCAGCTGGCTGCAACTGTTTAATAAAAACACAGCACTGTGCAAACACGAAAGTGGACGTATACGGTGTGACGCCTGCCCGGTGCTGGAAGGTTAATTGATGGGGTCAGCCGCAAGGCGAAGCTCTTGATCGAAGCCCCAGTAAACGGCGGCCGTAACTATAACGGTCCTAAGGTAGCGAAATTCCTTGTCGGGTAAGTTCCGACCTGCACGAATGGCGTAATGATGGCCAGGCTGTCTCCACCCGAGACTCAGTGAAATTGAACTCGCTGTGAAGATGCAGTGTACCCGCGGCAAGACGGAAAGACCCCGTGAACCTTTACTATAGCTTGACACTGAACATTGAGCCTTGATGTGTAGGATAGGTGGGAGGCTTTGAAGCGTGGACGCCAGTCTGCGTGGAGCCATCCTTGAAATACCACCCTTTAATGTTTGATGTTCTAACTCTGCCCCGTGATCCGGGGTGAGGACAGTGTCTGGTGGGTAGTTTGACTGGGGCGGTCTCCTCCCAAAGAGTAACGGAGGAGCACGAAGGTTAGCTAATCACGGTCGGACATCGTGAGGTTAGTGCAAAGGCATAAGCTAGCTTGACTGCGAGAGTGACGGCTCGAGCAGGTACGAAAGTAGGTCTTAGTGATCCGGTGGTTCTGAATGGAAGGGCCATCGCTCAACGGATAAAAGGTACTCCGGGGATAACAGGCTGATACCGCCCAAGAGTTCATATCGACGGCGGTGTTTGGCACCTCGATGTCGGCTCATCACATCCTGGGGCTGAAGTAGGTCCCAAGGGTATGGCTGTTCGCCATTTAAAGTGGTACGCGAGCTGGGTTTAGAACGTCGTGAGACAGTTCGGTCCCTATCTGCCGTGGGCGTTGGAAGATTGAGAGGGGTTGCTCCTAGTACGAGAGGACCGGAGTGAACGCACCACTGGTGTTCGGGTTGTCATGCCAATGGCATTGCCCGGTAGCTAAGTGCGGAAAAGATAAGCGCTGAAAGCATCTAAGCGCGAAACTTGCCTCAAGATGAGTCTTCCCTGGGCCTT
>NZ_JBCHWD010000022.1:0-1970 GCF_059801225.1 Serratia sp. Ae19-1
GCCTTGGCCACCACGTTGTCCACGGTGAAGCCAAACTCGGCGAACAGCTGCTCCGCCGGCGCCGACTCACCGAAGGTGGTCATGCCCACGATGGCGCCGTTCAGCCCCACGTACTTGTACCAGTAGTCCGCGATACCCGCTTCCACCGCCACGCGCGCCGTTACCGCCACCGGCAGCACCGACTCGCGGTACGCCGCATCCTGCTTGTCGAACGCATCGGTCGACGGCATCGACACTACGCGCACCTTGCGGCCCGCCGCGGTCAGTTTGTCCGCCGCTTCCACCGTGATGCCCACCTCGGAGCCGGTGGCGATCAGGATGACGTCCGGCGTGCCCGCGCAGTCTTTCAGCACGTAGCCGCCGCGGTACACGTTCGCCAGCTGCTCTGCGGTGCGCGGCTGCTGGGTCAGGTTCTGGCGCGAGAACACCAGCGTGGTCGGACCGTCGTTGCGCTCGATGCCGTACTGCCACGCCACCGCCGATTCCACCTGGTCGCACGGGCGCCAGGTGCTCATGTTCGGGGTCACGCGCAGGCTCGCCAGCTGCTCCACCGGCTGGTGGGTCGGGCCGTCTTCGCCCAGACCGATGGAGTCGTGGGTGTAGACGAACACGTTGCGCAGCTTCATCAGCGCCGCCATGCGTACCGCGTTGCGGGCGTATTCCACGAACATCAGGAAGGTCGCCGAGTACGGCAGGAAGCCGCCGTGCAGCGCGATGCCGTTGGTGATGGCGGTCATGCCGAACTCGCGCACGCCGTAATGAATGTAGTTGCCCGCCGGGTCAACGTTCAGCGCTTTCGAGCCGGACCATAGGGTCAGGTTGCTCGGCGCCAGGTCGGCGGAGCCGCCCAGGAACTCCGGCAGCACCTTGCCGAACGCTTCCAGCGCGTTCTGCGACGCCTTGCGGCTGGCGATGTTGGCCGGGTTGGCCTGCAGTTTTTCCACGAACGCTTTGGCGTCGGCTTTCCAGTCGGCCGGCAGCTCGCCGTTCATGCGGCGCTTGAATTCGGCAGCCTGCTCCGGGAAGGCCCTGGCGTAGGCGGCGAACTTGTCGTTCCAGGCCGCTTCCTTGGCCTGACCGGCTTCTTTGGCGTCCCACTGGGCGTAGATGTCCTGCGGGATTTCAAAGGCGGCGTATTTCCAGCCCAGCGCTTCGCGGGTGGCGGCCACTTCGGCTGCGCCCAGCGCGGCGCCGTGCACGTCATGGGTACCGGCCTTGTTCGGCGAACCGAAGCCGATAACGGTCTTGCACATCAGCAGCGACGGCTTGTCGGTCACCTTGCGCGCTTCTTCAATCGCCGCCTTGATGGCGTCCGGGTTGTGGCCGTCGACGTTGCGCACCACGTGCCAGCCGTAGGCTTCGAAACGCAGGGCGGTGTCGTCGGTGAACCAGCCGTCGACGTGGCCGTCGATGGAGATGCCGTTGTCATCGTAGAAAGCGGTCAGCTTGCCGAGCTTGAGGGTGCCGGCCAGGGAGCAGACTTCGTGCGAGATACCTTCCATCATGCAGCCGTCGCCCATGAAGGCGTAGGTGTGGTGGTCGACGATGTCGTGGCCAGGGCGGTTGAACTGCGCCGCCAGGGTGCGTTCGGCGATGGCGAAGCCGACGGCGTTGGCGATGCCCTGGCCCAGCGGGCCGGTGGTGGTCTCAACGCCCGGGGTGTAGCCGTACTCCGGGTGGCCCGGGGTTTTGGAATGCAGCTGACGGAAGTTCTCCAGCTCGCGCATCGGCAGGTCGTAGCCGGTGAGGTGCAGGAGGCTGTAAATCAACATGGAGCCGTGGCCGTTGGAGAGCACGAAACGGTCGCGGTCAGCCCAGTGCGGGTTAGTCGGGTTGTGGTTGAGGTAGTCACGCCACAGGACTTCGGCGATGTCCGCCATGCCCATAGGGGCACCCGGGTGGCCGGAATTTGCTTTTTGTACGGCGTCCATGCTGAGTGCGCGGATGGCGTTGGCAAGCTCTTTACGAGA
>NZ_JBCHWD010000023.1:0-1683 GCF_059801225.1 Serratia sp. Ae19-1
ATCAGACAATCTGTGTGAGCACGCCACTCGAACTAATATCTTTAGGTAAGGAGGTGATCCAACCGCAGGTTCCCCTACGGTTACCTTGTTACGACTTCACCCCAGTCATGAATCACAAAGTGGTAAGCGCCCTCCCGAAGGTTAAGCTACCTACTTCTTTTGCAACCCACTCCCATGGTGTGACGGGCGGTGTGTACAAGGCCCGGGAACGTATTCACCGTAGCATTCTGATCTACGATTACTAGCGATTCCGACTTCATGGAGTCGAGTTGCAGACTCCAATCCGGACTACGACGTACTTTATGAGGTCCGCTTGCTCTCGCGAGGTCGCTTCTCTTTGTATACGCCATTGTAGCACGTGTGTAGCCCTACTCGTAAGGGCCATGATGACTTGACGTCATCCCCACCTTCCTCCAGTTTATCACTGGCAGTCTCCTTTGAGTTCCCGGCCGAACCGCTGGCAACAAAGGATAAGGGTTGCGCTCGTTGCGGGACTTAACCCAACATTTCACAACACGAGCTGACGACAGCCATGCAGCACCTGTCTCAGAGTTCCCGAAGGCACCAATCCATCTCTGGAAAGTTCTCTGGATGTCAAGAGTAGGTAAGGTTCTTCGCGTTGCATCGAATTAAACCACATGCTCCACCGCTTGTGCGGGCCCCCGTCAATTCATTTGAGTTTTAACCTTGCGGCCGTACTCCCCAGGCGGTCGATTTAACGCGTTAGCTCCGGAAGCCACGCCTCAAGGGCACAACCTCCAAATCGACATCGTTTACAGCGTGGACTACCAGGGTATCTAATCCTGTTTGCTCCCCACGCTTTCGCACCTGAGCGTCAGTCTTCGTCCAGGGGGCCGCCTTCGCCACCGGTATTCCTCCAGATCTCTACGCATTTCACCGCTACACCTGGAATTCTACCCCCCTCTACGAGACTCTAGCTTGCCAGTTTCAAATGCAGTTCCCAGGTTGAGCCCGGGGATTTCACATCTGACTTAACAAACCGCCTGCGTGCGCTTTACGCCCAGTAATTCCGATTAACGCTTGCACCCTCCGTATTACCGCGGCTGCTGGCACGGAGTTAGCCGGTGCTTCTTCTGCGAGTAACGTCAATTGATGAACGTATTAAGCTCACCACCTTCCTCCTCGCTGAAAGTGCTTTACAACCCGAAGGCCTTCTTCACACACGCGGCATGGCTGCATCAGGCTTGCGCCCATTGTGCAATATTCCCCACTGCTGCCTCCCGTAGGAGTCTGGACCGTGTCTCAGTTCCAGTGTGGCTGGTCATCCTCTCAGACCAGCTAGGGATCGTCGCCTAGGTGAGCCATTACCCCACCTACTAGCTAATCCCATCTGGGCACATCTGATGGCAAGAGGCCCGAAGGTCCCCCTCTTTGGTCTTGCGACGTTATGCGGTATTAGCTACCGTTTCCAGTAGTTATCCCCCTCCATCAGGCAGTTTCCCAGACATTACTCACCCGTCCGCCGCTCGTCACCCAGGGAGCAAGCTCCCCTGTGCTACCGCTCGACTTGCATGTGTTAAGCCTGCCGCCAGCGTTCAATCTGAGCCATGATCAAACTCTTCAATTAAAAGCTTGATTTGCTTCCACTCGAGAAGCGATGCTCAAAGATTTACTGCATGAATTTTACTTCAGTTAGTCACTCTTCAAGACTTGATATTTTTT
>NZ_JBCHWD010000024.1:0-966 GCF_059801225.1 Serratia sp. Ae19-1
CTTCACCGGCACCGCCGCCAGCCGTGGCGCGTTGTCCAGCGTGATCTTCAGCGTGCTGCCCGGCGTAAAAGGCTCATCATCCCGGTAGATCCGGATCCCCAGATCGCCCTTGTTGGTCGCCAGCGCCTGCTTGTCGAAGCCGCTCGCCGTCCCCTTCAGGCTCAGCGTCAACCCCCAGCCCTTGTCGCCCGCCTCGCTGCAGTCAATCTGATAGTTCACCGCCTGGCGGTAGTTCGCACCGTCCACCTTGTTGATGCCGACCCGATCGCCAAAGTCCACGTCAATCTGGTTACCGTCATTAATGCGACAGGGCGGCGGCGTCAGCAGCGTGCCACGGAACGTCATGTCGCCTGCCGCCAGCACGGTGCTCCATGGCACCGTCAGGCCGCCAATCAGCAACAGAATGCGCATCGTCGTCTTCATATTCGTTACCTTACTGATAGACCACCTTCAGGGTGGCGCCCGCCGTAAATTCCCCACCGCTCAGGGTCACACCACTTTGCTTCACCGGCACCGCCCATAATTCCGGCGTATTTGGGTAGGAGAAGTTCAGCCAGCTGTTAACCGCCAACCGGGCGCTGCCGCCGCCCCCCTGCAGCAGCTGAATACCCAGCCCGGTTTTATTGGTCTTCAACAGCGTGCTGTCAAAGGCCGCGCCGTTCCCCTGCACCTGCAGCATCATCGCGTTTTTACTCTGCCCGGAACAAGACAGGGAGTAACTCACCGGTATGCGGTAATTGCTGCCGTCCACCCGGGTGGTTATCACCTCCCCAAAGTCCACCTCGATCGGCCGATTGTTGTTAATCACGCAGGGTACCGGCGCCATTATCATGACTTTGACCGAGGCCGTGGTGGCCGCGCCGGCCAGCAGTGGCGCCGCCAGCAACATGCCCAGACACGCCCTGCGGCATGCGGTTATCGCTCCATCCATGTTCAGCCCCGCCTCAGTCATAGCTCAGATGAAAG
>NZ_JBCHWD010000025.1:0-959 GCF_059801225.1 Serratia sp. Ae19-1
TTTTCATCTGAGCTATGACTGAGGCGGGGCTGAACATGGATGGAGCGATAACCGCATGCCGCAGGGCGTGTCTGGGCATGCTGCTGGCGGCGCCGCTGCTGGCCGGCGCGGCCACCACGGTCACGGTCAAAGTCACGGTGATGGCGCCGCCATCTTGTGAGATTAACGGCAACCGGCCGATCGAGGTGGACTTTGGGGAGGTGATGACCACCGAGATTAATGGCAGCAACTATAGAAAACAGGTGATCTATACCCTTTCTTGTTCCGGGCAGACCAATAGTGCAATGAAATTGTCAATTCAGGGGAATGGCGCGGCCTTTGATAGCTCGGTGCTGAAAACCGACAAGACCGGGCTGGGTATTCAGTTGCAGCAGGGTAGCAACAAGCTGACGCTTAACAGTTGGCTTAATTTTAACTTATCGAGCAAGCCCTCGTTGTGGGCTGTGCCGGTGAAACAGAGCGGCGTCAGCCTGAAGGGCGGCGAATTTTCGGCGGCGGCCACCCTGAAAGTGGCTTACCAGTAACGGGAGCGAGGCATGAAAAATACTATCTACGCTCTGTTGTTGAGCGGCGGCCTGCTGGCAGCCTCGGGGGGGACGCGAGCTGAAGGGGAAATGACATTCCGCGGCACGTTGATCGAACCGCCGCCGTGCATCCTCAACGAGGGCAATCAGATTGACGTGGACTTCGGCGATCGGATTGGCATCAGCAAGGTGGACGGCGAGAACTACCGTCAGGCGGTGAACTATCAGATCAAATGCGGTAAGGAAAGCGGCGGCAGCACAGCCCTGACGCTGAGTCTACTGGGGACGGCAAGCGGCTTCGACAAGCAGGCGCTGGCGACTAACAAGGGCGATCTGGGGATCCGGATCTACCGGGATGATGAGCCTTTTACGCCGGGCAGCACGCTGAAGATCACGCTGGGTAACGCGCCGCGGCTGGCGGCGGTGCCGGTGAAA
>NZ_JBCHWD010000026.1:0-865 GCF_059801225.1 Serratia sp. Ae19-1
GATCCCCGGGTACCGAGCTCGAATTGACATAAGCCTGTTCGGTTCGTAAACTGTAATGCAAGTAGCGTATGCGCTCACGCAACTGGTCCAGAACCTTGACCGAACGCAGCGGTGGTAACGGCGCAGTGGCGGTTTTCATGGCTTGTTATGACTGTTTTTTTGTACAGTCTATGCCTCGGGCATCCAAGCAGCAAGCGCGTTACGCCGTGGGTCGATGTTTGATGTTATGGAGCAGCAACGATGTTACGCAGCAGCAACGATGTTACGCAGCAGGGCAGTCGCCCTAAAACAAAGTTAGGTGGCTCAAGTATGGGCATCATTCGCACATGTAGGCTCGGCCCTGACCAAGTCAAATCCATGCGGGCTGCTCTTGATCTTTTCGGTCGTGAGTTCGGAGACGTAGCCACCTACTCCCAACATCAGCCGGACTCCGATTACCTCGGGAACTTGCTCCGTAGTAAGACATTCATCGCGCTTGCTGCCTTCGACCAAGAAGCGGTTGTTGGCGCTCTCGCGGCTTACGTTCTGCCCAAGTTTGAGCAGCCGCGTAGTGAGATCTATATCTATGATCTCGCAGTCTCCGGCGAGCACCGGAGGCAGGGCATTGCCACCGCGCTCATCAATCTCCTCAAGCATGAGGCCAACGCGCTTGGTGCTTATGTGATCTACGTGCAAGCAGATTACGGTGACGATCCCGCAGTGGCTCTCTATACAAAGTTGGGCATACGGGAAGAAGTGATGCACTTTGATATCGACCCAAGTACCGCCACCTAACAATTCGTTCAAGCCGAGATCGGCTTCCCGGCCGCGGAGTTGTTCGGTAAATTGTCACAACGCCGCGGCCAATTCGAGCTCGGTACCCGGG
>NZ_JBCHWD010000027.1:0-513 GCF_059801225.1 Serratia sp. Ae19-1
CCGAAGGATGCTCATGCTAAATACTGCCTCGGTTTGTTACCAGCAAATCAAGGAGTAAGTAGCATGAGCAGATATGAATCCGCTTCCCACGTATTCTATCGATGTCAGTATCATCTCGTATGGACACCGAAGTACAGATACAAAATCCTCAAGGGTAATCTCGGTAAAGAGCTTTACCGCAGCATTTACATCTACTGCAATATGAAAAAATGCAGAGTAGTCGAACTAAATGTTCAGATAGATCATATACATCTGGTAGTTAGAACCCCACCGAGTTTAAGTGTTTCCGAGCTAATGGGATTTGTGAAAGGGCGGACAGCCATCAGGCTGTTCGCTAAGTTTCCTTATCTAAGAAAGCACAAGCTTTGGGGTAATCACTTTTGGCAAAGGGGATATTTTGTGGACTCGGTAGGGGCAAACGAAGAGATAATTCGACGATATGTACGGTACCAGGACAAGGTAGCGAAAGAGGAAGAAGAAAGACAAATGCAGCTAGGGCTAGAAAAGTAGTGT
>NZ_JBCHWD010000028.1:0-277 GCF_059801225.1 Serratia sp. Ae19-1
AGAAAGTAACGAGCAGAAATACCTTTATAGGCTTGTAGCTCAGGTGGTTAGAGCGCACCCCTGATAAGGGTGAGGTCGGTGGTTCAAGTCCACTCAGGCCTACCACTTCTCAGAAGTGGAAAAGGTACTGCACGTGACTGTATGGGGCTATAGCTCAGCTGGGAGAGCGCCTGCCTTGCACGCAGGAGGTCAGCGGTTCGATCCCGCTTAGCTCCACCATATAGTCCGGTATTTCAATACTTCAGAGTATATTGGCGACAGTATGCTGCGAAGTATT
>NZ_JBCHWD010000003.1:0-543418 GCF_059801225.1 Serratia sp. Ae19-1
CCCGCTCGAAGGCGGGCTTTTTGTACAGCTGACGCTGATTAGATAGCAGTAACGTTTACTGCAGATGGACCTTTCTGGCCATCTTGGATTTCGAACTCAACGTTCTGGCCTTCAGCCAGGGTTTTGAAGCCGTTACCCTGGATTGCAGAGAAGTGTACGAACACGTCTTTGCTGCCGTCAGCCGGGGTGATGAAACCGAAACCTTTAGACTCGTTGAACCACTTAACTTGACCTTTGATCTTTGCCATCTTGAGTATTTCCTTTGGATTGTTTAAACCGCCCGAGGGCGTTACATAGACAAACTAGAGTCGTTACTGCTTGAGGCACTAAGATAAGGATCGGCAGAGAAGCGGTATTCAACGCTAACGTCTTTACTCAGAACTTCTTTACTGAAAATGCCACACATATACAGAACTGTACCTCGTTTTACCCAGATGCGTTATCACATACTCTGTATGCGATGGCAAGCCATTTTTAATCACTGAACGACATGTCGCACATATTTGAAACGGTCGAGAGCCACATTTGCCTAAATAGGCCAAAAGATGTTGAAGCATCGGCTATTTTCTGCTTGCCGAAAACATCACGCCAAGCCCCGCATTCTGGTGATGTTTTAACAAAACTTTCATCGTTTTGACGCATGTCTATCCGCTCTTTTTCACCTTTTCTGCGCTTATAGCGTTAAAAAATTTGAATCTTTATGGAATTTGATATGCAACATTTGAATATCGATGAACGGGGAGCCATTTACGCCATGCTCCTCCGACCATTTACCGCACGAGAACGCACTCATCGCCGGTCTTCAGCCCTGCTGCCAAACGGCGCAAACGGCAGCGCCACGCGGGCAAGAGGCAGCGCCCCGCCCTGCGCAACGGATGCATAAGCATGCAAAGCCATGGCGCGTCTCCGCCGACCTGCGGCTTTCGCATAAATAATCCGAAGGCTGTTAGCCTCAATAGCCGGAATAATCTTATGCATGGTGAAAGTTCAACGTTGAATTAAATCCTGAAACAGAGTGGTTATTTGAATCACCGCCCGCGCTTATCAATTCTGCTAATTACTGTCACGCTTTCAAACCGTTGACATTATTCCTCCGGCGGGCGGATAGGCGATGCTTGCTGCAAGTTCTGCAATGCAATGCGCTCGCCAATCTTCAGCGGATGGAATTGATGTTGTTCCAACCCCGCTTCGCTCAACGCCAGATTCAACTGATGGGGCGGCTCATCCAGCGATTCATCCGCCAATTCGAACACCCCCCAATGGATGGGAATGGCGCGTGGTTGATTCAGCTGTCGATACAGCGTCACCGACTGCTGCGGATCCATATGCTGTTCCTGCATAAACCAGCGCGGCGCATAGGCCCCAATCGGCAACGCCGCCACGTCGAACGGCCCCAGCCGGTGTCCGATCTCCGCCAGCCGCTCCGAATAGCCGCTGTCGCCGGAAAAGTAGAAGCGCAGCGCCGGATGGTGGATCACCCAGCCGCACCACAGAGAACGGTTGCGATCCCACAGCGTGCGCATGCTCCAGTGCCGCGCCGGCGTGGCATAGACCGTCAGCTCGCCCAACGACACACTTTGCCACCAGTCCAGCTCATGCACGTTCAGCCGATAGCGGCGAAACCAGCGCTTCAATCCGAGCGGCACGATGAACTCGGCCCGAGGAAAACGCCGCGCCAGTTGCCGCACCGTGCGTCTGTCGAGATGGTCATAATGGTTATGAGAGATCAGCACCGCGTCCACCGCCGGCAGTTGCCCCACCGCCAGCGGCGGCGGCGTTCTGCGTTTCGGGCCGTAAAAGCTCAGCGGCGACGCGCGTTCGGACAACACCGGATCGATCAGGACATAGCGCCCCCCCAACCGCAGCAGTATTGAGGCATGCCCCAACCACCAGACGCTGTCGTCGCTGCCGCTGAGATCGGCAGGTTGCCACCAGCGCTCGGTAAACTGCGCGTAACCGTGCTGCGGCGGCTTGGGCAATCCCTGTCGCTTGCGTTCATCCTGCCAACGCTGAAGGTCGCCCTCCTGGCGCTGCGAAGGCTCCGGGTTGCGAAATCCCTCCGGCGTGTGATGCGCCTTGGCCGCGTCGTAATAACGGTTGATTCTTTTCATTCAGCCTCTTCTCCCGACCGCTGCGCCCCGCACGGGCATGACCTTCAGTGTAACAAACCCGATGAAGCTCGCACTTCGTCAGCCGTGCGCTGCATCGCGGGAGCTTTTGCCGTATGCTGTTGTCTCACTTCGGTGAGCAGCCAGGGCCGCCAAGAGCCCGTTAAGACTCTCTTAAGATCTTTGTGATTGACTTGTAGGGCATACAGAAAAGGAGAAGTTATGAGCCGTTCTACATCCCGTAAATCAGGCGCAGGCCTGGGACGCCGTATTCGCAGCGCGCTGCTGGCGCAGAAGCAATACTGGAAAATGTATTTCGCCATGAAGCTGCGCCGCGCGCGCGTACCTGCACCGCTGGTGGTGCTGGGCGGTTCGCTGCTCGGGTTCTTCATGTTGACCCTGCTGATGCTCAGCGTGGTAGCCATCGACGTGATCAGCACTCTGCTGCTGCTGTGTCGGAAACTGCTGGGGCGGGATCGCAGTGAGGGGCGCGCCTTTATGCCGCGCGGCTGACGAAAAGAGAGCGGAGGCGCCAATACGCCTCCGCACGCAGATTAACGCTTGGCGCCTTTGCGGCGGCGCGTCAGCATAAACCCGCCCCACAGCACCGCAACCCACACCGGCATCAGCAACACCGAAATGCGGATCCCTTCGCTGAAATACATAATCACCAGAATCAGGCCGAGGAACGCCAGGCACAGGTAGTTGCCGAACGGATACCACAGCGCTTTAAAGCTCGGAATAACGCCCTGCCGGTTCTTCGCCGCGCGGAATTTCAGGTGCGCCAGGCAGATCATAACCCAGTTGATCACCAGCGTGGACACCACCAGCGCCATCAGCAGCTCAAAGGCCTTGCCGGGCATCAGGTAGTTGATCAGCACGCCGACCGAGGTAATCAGCGCCGACAGCGCGATGGACAGCACCGGCACCCCACGTTTGTTGACGCGCGTCAGCGCCTTCGGCGCATTGCCCTGGCTGGCCAGCCCGAACAGCATGCGGCTGTTGGCATAAACGCCGCTGTTGTAGACCGACAGCGCGGCGGTCAGCACCACCACGTTGAGCACGGTCGCCACCAAATTGCTGTTCAGCGCATGGAAGATCAGCACGAACGGGCTGCCGCCCTCCACCACTTGTCCCCACGGATAGAGCGAAAGCAGCACGGTCAGCGAGCCGATATAGAAGATCAGAATACGGTACACCACCTGATTGGTGGCTTTGGGAATGCTGCGACGCGGGTCCGCGGCTTCCGCTGCGGTAATGCCGACCATTTCCAACCCGCCGAACGAGAACATGATCACCGCCATCGCCATCACCAGCCCGGAGAAGCCGTGCGGCATAAAGCCGCCCTGCTGCCACAGGTTGGTGATGCTGGCCTGCGGTCCGCCGTTGCCGCTGGCCAGCAGCCAGGCACCGAACACGATCATGCCGACAATCGCCACCACTTTGATGATCGCAAACCAAAACTCGGTTTCGCCGTACAGGCGCACGTTCACCAGGTTGATCAGGTTGATCAGCACGAAGAACAGCGCGGCGGAGGCCCAGGTGGGGATCTCCGGCCACCAGTACTGAATGTAGATGCCGACGGCGGTCAACTCCGCCATGCCGACCAGAATGAACATCGCCCAATAGTTCCAGCCGGAAAGGAAGCCGGCGAAATCGCCCCAATATTTATAGGCAAAGTGGCTGAAAGATCCGGCGACCGGCTCCTCCACCACCATTTCGCCCAGTTGGCGCATGATCAAAAACGCGATAAAACCGCCGATGGCGTAGCCCAACAGCACGGCGGGGCCGGCCATTTTAATGGTTTGCGCAATGCCGAGAAATAAACCGGTTCCGATGGCGCCCCCGAGGGCAATAAGCTGTATATGTCTGTTTTTTAAGCCGCGTTTTAGCGGGGTATCCTGATGCTGACCGCCCATCTTATCCTCATATGGCGTACACCCTTGCCGTTATCGGCCAAGATTTCACCAATCAATAAATGTATCTGCGGGCGGCTTTTTAACACTTAACCCCGTGAGCATCAAGGAGTAGCGCCCCGAGACGGTAGGCCGGAGCGCGATTTTTTAACCGAGGGAGAGCGAGTAATGACGGCGTTCAGCCAGGCATACCGCACAGTTTGGTCAGGTTGCGCGCGCCGATCATCAGCGTCGCGACATAAGATTGACTACGCGTAACCACTTCCACCGCCACGCGATCGTTTTGATATTTTATCAGGTAGGTCGAAGGCCACCCCTGACGACGCTGGCCGAAGCTTTCGGCATGACGATCGATCGCCGCGTGGGCAATCACCAGATGAGACAAGTTTTTATCACCTTTGATAATGCGCTTCATAAACAGCCTCCGCCAACGACAGCTCTGTTATTAGAAAAAGGAGAAACTCTTACCAATCACCGGTATTTTTATCGAATCAGTTAGCCTGTTGGCTCATCAGGAAACAGATCATCGCCGCGCGCAGCGGGCTGGCGCAGTCCGCCTGCCATTCACCGCCCTGGGTGCTCATGCGCGCTTGCCACTGCGGGCTGTCGCTTTGCTGGTCGGGGTTCAGACTGATTTTGTTGGCGCAAATGATCGGCCAGGCATCGGAGGGATTCTTGCAGTAATCTTTACCTTTCACACCACCGTAAGGATACCACTTGTCCGGGTTCTCCCCGGTCAGCAGCGCGATGCTGCGGTTCACTTCGGCATCGCTTTCTTCGTACCATTTAATCATCGGCTTTATCCATCTTTTGTAAGGTTCGCGCTACATTACGATGTCTATACGACAGTTTTATGACAACGTCGCCGGTTTTCACATTATCTCTACTAATGTTTTATCCCCTTTATCTTTCCTCATCGCCTGCGTACACTTTTTGCCTGTTTACCGCCCAGGAACGCCTACATGTTGACCGGTCTCAACCATCTGACGCTCGCCGTCCACGATCTCGATCGCAGCGTCGATTTTTATCATCATCTGTTGGGGTTTATCCCGCACGCCCGTTGGCAAGGCGGCGCCTATCTTTCGTTGGGGGCCTTGTGGCTGTGCCTGTCGGTGGATGAATCGCGCACGCCACAAAACGCGCGCGATTATACCCACTACGCCTTCAGCGTAGTGCCGGAGCACATGGAGCAGGTCAGCGAGCGATTGCGCCAGAGCGGCGTAGAAGAGTGGAAAAGCAATCGCAGCGAAGGCGAATCGCTCTATTTTCTCGATCCCGATGGGCATCAGTTGGAGATTCATGCCGGCGATCTGGCCAGCCGCCTGGCGGCGTGCCGGGAAGCCCCCTATCAAGGCATGGTGTTTTACTGAGGCGCTCCGGCGGCGCGGCCGCCAGCCGGAGCACATGTTCAGCGTTCGGGGATAAAACCTTTGAAGTTCAGCGCGGGGCTGAGTTCGTCGTCATCCGCGTCAGCATCGGCGCCGCGGGCGCTGTGCGCCAGACGCTTCAACAGCGCCGTTTGCTGGCGTTGCTGCTCGGCAATTTCCTGCAGCAGGCGAACCTGCTCGTTGGCGCGCACGCTGGCGCGGTTCACCAGGAACCAGACCCACAGCCCGACCAGCAACGCCACGGCGGCGAGGGCCAGCGACAGCAGGCCGTTCTGGCCAAAACCTAAATCGTACATGGACAACCCTATCTACTGCGACATTCAGGCCGCCATCTTAACACTCGCAGCGGTCGTGCGAACATCCCCGCCAAAAAAGCTTACCAGGGCACGAAGCGCGTCACCGAACAGATGCCCAGCGCGAAATTTCCGCCATCGTCGCAATAACTGTCCAGCGCCAACAGGTAGAAAAACAGGCAGGCAGCGACGGCCGTCATTATCACGAGGATTTTTTTTCGCAACAAATTTAGCAGCCTCATTGTTATCTGGGTAATCTATCGCGCATGTTATCACAGCGAAGTTAAACGAAGTTTAACTTGTCGTTTAGATTTCTGGCTACCGCCCATTTTTCAGACTGTTACCCTTGCCCAGACGCCATCGCCGTGGCTAGATGCACACTCAGGGATAACGAGGAAGCGCAATGAGCAAATTGATTAAGTGGGTTCTGGTATTGGCGGTCATTTACGGCGGTTTTTTGATCTCGGGCTACGGCGTGCTGATCGGCAGTAACAAGAACGTCGGCGGGTTGGGTTTGCAGTGCAAATACCTGACGGCGCGCAACGTGGCGATCGCCCAGTATGTCAATGGCGACAACGGTTTCATCGGCGTAGCCGACTGTCCGCTGTTCAAGAAAATCGAAACGGTGGTGGATTAACCGCCACCGCCAGATGCCGCCGCGCTGCGGCGGCCCCGCCTCAGCTGCGGGTAAACTTCATTTCGATCAGCGCAATCGCCTTGTCAATCGCTCGGCGAGTCACCGGATCGGCGCCGGCAGGATGGGTGGAGAAATCGATGCTTTTGAGCTGGCCCGCCATCTTGTCGCGCACTTCGGTCGGCGCAATCACGTCGATAACGTCCAGAATCTGTTTGATGACCAGTTGGCAAGCGACCAGATCGGAAGCCAGTTCCTGCTCGTTGCTCAGCATGTCAGACATAATAATTTTTCCTCTTGATTCAAACGCCGCACAGAATAACACGCCGCCCGCGGCATTGCCTGCTCTCCCCGCCTTTTTCCCCATTCTGCGCACCACCGAGCAAAAGCCCGCGGCGGATTGGCCTATACTTGCAGCATGACGGTGGCAAAAACCACCCCTAAGCCACAACCAACAGGAGAAAGTTATGGCGAATCACAATGTGAAATCCTGGGCGACAGTGCGTGAAACTTCGGTGGAAATCGCCGAAGCCATTTTTGAACTGGCAGGGAACGACGAAGTGTTGGCGCAGAAGATCTGGGAAGAAGGCAGCGACGAAGCGTTGGAGAAGGCGTTCGCTAAAACCACCGCCGACCAGCTGTATTGGGGAGAGGAAACCGTCGAGCGGAAAAACGTTTAAGCCATCACGCAACAAAAAGCCCGGGTTTCTGACCCAGGCTTTCCCGATTGGCGATCGCCCTGCTCAGCGGCGGGCAAATTCTCTTGATCTCACGGCTCTTCACCTCCCACACCTTCCGCATTTTTCATGCTCATCACCGGCATCGCCATAAAAGCGCCGACGCCCACGATTACAACCAGAGTAATAATCACTGTCATTAACATGCGATCACCCCATCAACGTTGAGTTGTTACGGCTGACTCTGTTTTGGCTGTTATTTGCTGTGGCCTGCTCTGCGTCACCCACCGCGGCGGCGACAGTCTCAGATTAGACGTTTTTCCTTTCGACTGACAAGCGGCGGTTGAACGGTTTTTCCGAATAATTGCCCTCTGTCATCGGCGGCGTTTTTGTCCGCGGCGGCAAGTTGTGTATACTTCACCGCTATGTAGATCTCACACTGACGCACTGATGATACAAGAACACCATCTCTCATTGGTCTGCGCCCTCAGCAAATGGGTCGAAACTCACCTCGGGCGAGTGATCCATCTCGAAGAGCTGGCCGAGTACTCCGGCTACTCGCTGTGGCACATGCAGAAGCTGTTCAAAGAAGCGACAGGGATTTCGCTGGGCAAATACATTCGCGAACGCCGTCTGGCCGGCGCGGTCTATCAACTGCGCAGCAGCGAAGCGTCGATCTTCGATATCGCCCTGGACTTTGGTTTCGGCTCGCAGTCCCATTTCACCTACATGTTCAGAAAGCGTTTTAATATCACGCCTTATGATTTCCGCCAGGATTTGAGCGTCGATCTGCACATCGACCCGCCGTTGCACGTCATTCACCAAAAATCCGCCTGATCTTCCCCGCCGTAAACCGGCGGGCTAGCGTGCGCCCCATACCGCCAGCAGCGCGATCAGGGCCGGCAACGCCTGCACCCACAGGATCTTGCGATTGGCGGTCAGTCCGCCGAACACGCCGGCCGCCAGCACGCAGCCGAGAAAGAACAGCTGCAGAGCGATATCCTCGCGCCAGTAACCCCATGCCAGTCCCAACGCCAGAAAGCCGTTGTACAACCCCTGATTGGCGGCCAATACCCACGTGGCTGCGGCAAACTCCGCCGTCGTGCCGAATGCCCGTCTGCCGAGCGGCGCACGCCACAGGAACATTTCCAGCACCAGGATATAAAGATGGAGAGCGGCAATTAGCAGCAGCAAAATGTCGGCGAATAGCTTCATGATTATCCTTAACGCTTATTTGAAGATGCCAATAAGTATAAGCGTACTGCCAATATCACCAGATGTTGGCGAAAAAAAACCCGCCGAAGCGGGTTTATGCAGGAGTCATTTTTTGAGGTTAATTAAACACGGCGACCAATAATGCCGCGACAGAGACCCAAAACAGCGCCGTAGCGATCACGACATGGGACAGTCTTGCACGATAGAGTACCTGGCTCATAATGACCTCACTGACATCTGACTAACGGGAGACAGCCTGACTTCCTGAGGATTATCCTAAACTTCTTTTCATTGTCGTTATATGAACCCGATCACTGTTTCGCCGAGAAAGCTTATACTGTCGTAAAGCTGGTGCCGCGATCACATTAATTGCGCCTTATTAGAGCAAAATAAACCGAATAATCGCGGCGATTATAGCTTAATGCTATCAAACATCGCTCCAGGGCAGGCGCGGCGCGGTCATTCGCTCGCCGGAATAGCCGCTAACGGCAGGGAAACGCGGTGTTCCTTGCTCCCAATCATGCTGGGCCTGAATAATGTCTGCCTTACTATGGCCAACAAAATTCCACCAGATAAGGATCTCTTCGTTTAACGGCGTTCCGCCGATTAATAATCCCCGGCTGCCTTTTTGAGCATTTAACTCGATAGAGTTATTTTTTATGCCCAAATAGGCAAACTCGTCAGGTGAAAAGATGTCGCCATTAAGTTCAAAGGTGCCAATCAGCGGCAGAAAACCGATTTCATAATCCTCGCGCAGCGGCAATGTTATCGTCGCCGTTTCCTGCCATTCCATATCAATGGCGATGAGCGGCGAAAGGGTAAACACCGGCGAACGATAAGCGCCAAACTCGCCGACCAACAAACGGTGATTCACGCCATTGTTTTGCCAGTGCGGTAAATCAGGGTAATGATCAAAACGCGGCGCCATATCGGCATGCTCGGCCGGCAACGCAATCCACAGTTGCGCGGCGTGTAATCGGCGCGCTTCGCCCACCGACTGTTCCGTATGCGCGATGCCGTGTCCCGCAGTCATCAGATTGACCTGGCCCGGGCGGATCAGCTGTTCGCTGCCGAGGCTATCGCGGTGCAGCACCTCCCCCTCAATCATCCAGGTAAAAGTTTGCAGACCGGTGTGCGGATGCGGCCCCACATCCATGCCAGGCGACGTGCCGTTAAATACCGTCGGCCCGGCGTGATCGAGAAAACACCAGGCACCGACGGTGCGTCGCTCACGAGTGGGCAACGCGCGGTTGATCGGAATGCCCCCCACTTCGGCGTTACGCACGGCAATACGCTGGATCTGGTGCACGCCGTCAACGACGGGGCGCTCGCGTGAAGGTAAAGAACGCGTAGGACGGGACTGACTCATCGCAAAGACCTCCTGAATGACGCCGATTCGCCAAAGGCAACCGCCCCAGCTTAGCACAGGACAGCCTCCCCCGGAGAACGACCACGCTCAGGCGCATTCGCGCGGATTAAGGCGCTTTGATATAGCAGCTTTTGATGTCGATATCGTCTTGCGCGTGCCTGAGATCGGAAAAATAGGTCACGCCAAAAAGAATGGATACGACCAGCAGCACGGAAACCAACAGGCCGATAATCGCCAGCAGTTTGGTTTCATCATGGAGATTAGGCTCCATTTTATCTCCCCTAGTTAATCGCGTCAGGTCACCCACAACGTGACCGCCAGCGTAAAAATAATCAGCGAGCAGGACGCAATCGCCAGCACGACGATCGCAAATTGCGCATCACCCAAGGTTTCTCGATAGTTTTTATCCGTTGAGGCATTGCGCTGCTGTTTCACTAAATCGGTTTTCACTCGTTCAACTACTGCATTGCTGCTTGATGGGGCAAGACGCCCCCTCAGAATGGGATTGAAGCCGCCATCATAGTCTTTCAGGCCTCAACCGGGGCATGACGCTATCAATTTTCACCATCAGGGTCAACACTCCCCCATCAGGCAAACGACAGGAAACGCCAGATATAGGTAACTTTTATTGGGTTCGAAGGGAAATAAAAGATGCTTATGACAGGGCGCAAAAAAAGCCCGGCATGCAACCGGGCTATGGCGGAACACCGGGTTATTGCGGGATACGCAAGACTTGCCCCGGATAGATTTTGTCCGGGCTCGACAGCATCGGTTTGTTGGCGTCGAAAATCTTGTTGTACAAATTGGCGTTGCCGTACATCTCTTTGGAAATCGCGCTCAGCGTATCGCCTTTCTTCACGGTATAGAAACGGCTCTCGGCATCGGATTGCGCGACCGCCACCTTGTCTTCCACGCCGCTGATACCCGCCACGTTGCCGATCGCGACCAGAATCTTCTCTTTCAATTCCTGGCTGACGGCGTCGCCGGTTACGACGGCTTTCCCATCGACGACCTGCACATCGACCTTGTCGGTACCCGGCAAGCCGCTCTTATCGAGATGCTCCTTGAGTTTGGCGCTTTGATCTTCGGCGGAGGCATTGCCGGTGACTGTGTCCCACAGTTTTTCGCCCGCTTCTTTGACGAAGTTAAACAAGCCCATATTCACTCCTTTTGATGGTTGCACTAATGCGTTGAAGTAAGGCCTGTTAAGCTTAGCACCGTCAAAAGGATATGCCATCCGCTCGCGACGCCAGAAAGGGTTAGAGAATTCCGAAAGTGCCGCAAGCCGCGCTTCGGTGGCGATATATCAGGCAATGATGCTGAAAAATCGCGCTTTTTTGCCTACACTGTTGCAGACAGGGCGGCTCGACGAAGGAGGCGTGCAACGATGTACGCATTGGTGATGTTTGTCTGTTATCTGGATGGCGGCTGCAGTGAGATGGTAGTCGATATATTGCGCGACGAACCGCAATGCCTGGTGGCGATGAAGGAGCAGAACCTGCGCCACGCCGGCTGTTATCCCATGGAAGAGTTTATCGACGGCTTTTGGTTGCCGGCCAGCGAATACTCGGATTTTTAATCCTTTCCCACGCTGATGGCTGAGGAATTTCTGATTTCATCGGAAACTTCGTCTTCCTCCGGGGCATGAGGCCGCTGTTTTGCTAAATTGCGGCTCCCGAAGAAGAGAGACAGAGAAAGGTCATGTCAGCATCGGCTCATTCTAACGAGCATTATGAAACTCTGCTGCGCGACGTCAGCCTGGCGTTAGGCGACGCAGTGTTGCAGTTAATCAAAAACCATAAAAAAGTATCCGGCGGCAATATTCTTTCACAGCTGGTGACCGAAATAGAGCATGAGCAGGATCAACAGCGTTTCGCCGCGCTGCGTTCCGCCATTGAACTGGTTGGGTTGGCACCCAAAGGCTAACCCACTCGCATTGTGTAGAGATTGAACATTTCTTACTGTAAAACCGCGCATGTAAGCAGTAATAAAAAACGCCAATCAGATTACACTGATTGGCGTTTTTCATCGCATTTTCGCCCTTATCGATATGTCCCGTATCTCAGCGGACCTTCGACAGATTTTTTTTAAAACTGTTCCCGTTAACCAATGCTCTGCCAAAATTAATAAACGGTTTTTCTATCATTTTGTACGTAATCAATGAAAGAATGACTAACGCAATCATAACTAACGGCATAAAAATAAGATAGCCGTTCATACTACCTAATTGGCTGCTATCGATAAAGAAAACCAAAATTGTATACATTAAAATGCCATGCAGCAGATAGAGACTAAAACTAATCTCACCTAACTTGACTGCTCCAACCCCGGACAAAGAACCGAAAACAGAGTTTCCCATTACAACAGGAACAAAAAATAAAAACATACTCATCACGCCCAACAACCCGAGCGGATCCTTAACAAAAAACACCGCAAAAGATATAGCAAAAACACTTATCATTGATATCGCTGAATTATTTATGGCGGGGCGCAGCACTTCACCATAACGTTGCTCGATCGCAAAGGCTAAACCACCGAGAACAAAGAAAATAATATATTTGCAATCAATCCCCTTAACATATAACCCACTGAAATAAATCGCCATTGCCAGCACTACAAGCAACGCAGTGGTGGTTTTCTTACTGAAAAACACAGCAAGCAATGGTAACGAAAGATAGAAAAGCCATTCATACTTTAAGGTCCAGGTCACTCCGGCAGTGATTCTTTTTGCATCAGGATCACCATTAACCGAGTCACCGAAATATAGTAACCAATTGACAATTTCTTTTGCAAGCTGGGGCAACGTTACATTCAGCTGATACCCATGCACGATGAACGTATAAAGTATCGTCACGGCAACAGCCACAAGGTACAGCGGGAAAATTCTAAATATCCGAGACATATAGATTTTAGCCCAAGAGATTTTAATTGACGCCTGTTTATCTTTGTAGACTTTCCCAATAAAAAGATAACCAGTAATCATGAAGAATAAACAAACAGCAACCTTGCCAAAGTTATTTATAAAATTAATTTTCGGTGGCAACCACTGTCCAGTTTGCAGCCAGCCATAAAATATAAAATAATGATGAGCAGCCACCATTAACGCCAGATAGCCGCGCAGGCCATCAATGCAGCCAGACCGACGCCCTTCGGGGAGTCTGATGTTTAAAGGGGTGAATTTGCTAATTGATACGGTAATGTAACTTAATATTATCGCTAATAAAAAAGCGAAAAAAAACACTAGAGAAGTGGACATTCTTATGACCCCATGGATACCAAGCTTCTCATACTATCACCAGAATCTCATGTGTAAAGATTTAGTAAATAATCTCTAATAGTTACGTACGCTCCTCAGCCCCAGCTCTACATTTTTCGGTGTCATCAGCGCTAATCGCCATGTTCAGCCCGATGACCAAGGGGACATGACGGTCAAAATTTGCCGATAAGCAGCCGTGCGGATTAAAGCATGATGCGCATTACAAGGAAGGCTTGCCCTTCATTGCCCGCGATAACCTCATCCGAGCTTTCACTATGAAGGACAAGCCGCTTTTTCCCGACACAGGAAGAAGGTAATACCTTTCATTATCAGGCAGCGGTGTCCCTGTTGCTGACTGATAACAATGAATGGAGCCGCTTAGAAGCGATAGGTCAGATTGACGGCAACGATGTCGTCAGTGCTCAGCTTCAGTTTGTTATCGTCGTTCAACTGGTTGATCTTGTAGTCGACGTAGGTGTACATGTTTTTGTTGAAGTAGTAAGTCGCGCCCACTTCCACGTATTTCACCAGATCGACGTCGCCAATCCCTTCAATATCCTTGCCTTTAGACTGCACGTAGGCCACGGACGGACGCAGACCGTTCTCGAACTGGTACTGGGCCACAACTTCGAAGTTTTGCGTTTTGTTGGCGAAGCCGGAAACGCCGTTGCCACTGATCGGCGTCATGTTGCGCGTGTCGGCATAC
Source organism: Serratia sp. Ae19-1 (assembly GCF_059801225.1). NCBI lineage: Bacteria > Pseudomonadati > Pseudomonadota > Gammaproteobacteria > Enterobacterales > Yersiniaceae > Serratia > Serratia sp. Ae19-1. The sequence goes on from NZ_JBCHWD010000003.1 coordinate 13,563, forward strand.
ATGGCCGCCAGGTAGACCTGGTTGGCGTCGTATTTGACCGCGGTGGTCCAGGCGGTGGCCTTGTCACCTTTACCGTACTGCAGCGCTTTCTGAGCGCTGGTGCGGTTGGAGTCGGAGAACGCCGCCGCTACGCCGATGCCGGTACCGCCGATGTCCTGATAGTCCAGAGACATGCCGTAACCGTCGCCATTTTGCTTGGTCACGCTGCGGCCGTCACCGTCGTTTTTACCCTGGTATTGCAACGCCAGGTTCAGGCCTTCTACCAAGCCGAAGAAGTCACGGTTGCGGTAGGTCGCCAGGCCGTTGGAACGCGCGGTCATGTAGTTGTCGGTGTAGCTGTAGGAGTCGCCACCGAATTCCGGCAGCATATCGGTGTAGGCTTCGGCGTCATACACCACGCCGTAGTTGCGGCCATAGTCGAATGAGCCGTAGTTGGCAAACTTCAGGCCGGCGAAGCCCAAACGCGTTTTGGTGCCGGTGGTGCCCTGCGCTTCGTCGTGGTTGGAAGCAACCTGGTATTCCCACTGGCCGTAACCGGTCAGCTGATCGTTGATTTGGGTTTCGCCTTTAAAACCCAGACGAACATAAGTTTTGTCCCCGTCTTCACCTTTGTCTTTGCTGAAAACGTGCTTGGCGGCAACGCGGCCGTACAGGTCGAGTTTATTGCCATCCTTATTATAGATTTCAGCCGCGTTGGCGAAGGAGGTGACCGCCCCGAGGGCGACAGCTAAGGCTAATACACTGCGTTTCATCATTTATTTTCCTAGATATTATAATTAGAACCCTGCCCGTCACGCCCAATTTATAATTTGGGCTGTGATTTTATCTTTTGGTATTTTATGAGCGCCCCTAATGTGGGGGTGATGTGACATTAGCATCATGAATCAAAACTTAAAATCAAAAAGTTCATGAAACAACGAGGAGAAAGCATGTTTATTTGTAACCAGATATTACAACAAAACAACCACCCAACCCATTGAATATAAGAATATTTTATCACATAAGTTATAACCAAAATGGTGCATTGCACTAAAATGGTGCATTTTGGTTTCGTTTTGCGTGCTTTCTGCGCGATTCAAAAGTAGCAACAAGATTAGCATGGTTATTAAAAACGTTACTTATTTCACATTTTTATCTTAACAAAGACATCAGGCAATTAAGGCTTTTCTATAACGGCCTAATAGGATCTTTATTGATGCGCGGAAATGCAGGCATCTGCGGCGAATAAAATTCGCTTTGAGGCAATTAAAATAGCGGGAAATAGCAGATTAAAGTAGTTAAATGAATAACGGCGGCGCGCTGACGGCGCCACCGTGGATAATTCAATACAACGTAGAGCGGGAAACTTCGTTCAGCAACATCCCGGCACGCAGCCCCAGCGCCACATTGGGATTAGGGAACAGGATCCATGCGCCCTCTTGGCCGACGCGGTATTCCTCCTGCGGCTGCTCGCACAGCAACATGCCCGCTTTCAGCTCGGTGAAGTTGGCCGTATCATCGTCCAGGTGCAGTTTGAAATCCTCGCTGTGTTTGATCAACGAGTGCATCACACGGAATACCCGGATCGCATCACCCGCGCGCACCGGCAATGCCCCCTCGCTGACCGCCGCCCGCAGAGCGCGATCGATGGCGGCGAACTGCTGCAGATCGTTGCTGCCGAACGGCCGTGCCTTGCCCAGCTCGAGCGTACAGCTCGCGGCATTGAGATGCTCGCTGGAATAGTGGCTGAAGGTACCGCCCGGCGCACTGTGCACCACCAGCGCATCCAGATCGGCAGCATCCAGCAGCGTTAACATAGCATCGCTGTACGGCCGTTTCTGAAATGGCAGAATACCGAAGCGCGGCAAGTGCGACTCGCGAATGGCGGTGTGCAGATCGTAGTGGAAACGCGCCGCCTGCTCGCCATCAAAAAAGGCGGCAAGCGTGCGCTCCAGCTGCTGGGCACGCGCCGTTTCCCCGCTGGCGGCGAAGTTGCGATAGCGGCCGCCGAACATACGATTCATGTCGCTGTGCAGGTAACGCTTGCCCGCACGCATCGCCGCCGGATTACCCAGCACCACCAACAGCCGCACCGTCAGCGGCAAGCGGCCGGCCAGCAGATCGCCGACCAGCTGATTGAGCAGTTCAATCGGCGCAGTTTCGTTGCCATGCACGCCCGCAGACACTACCATCGCCTGGCGATAAGGCTGCCGCGGCGTGAGCTCCAATACCCCTTCCCCTTGCCAACGCCAGCGCAGCTGCGGCGTTTCACCTTGCCATTCGGCGGGTTCATTCCCTTCCAGCGTCAGGGGCAGTAGATCGATCATACAGCCTCCCTTAGCGTTGGAACGGATAGATAGAGCCGAGACCGAGGATCGACGTCAACGAATCCAACGCCTCACGCCCTTCGCGCAGCAGCGCCGGATCGGCCAGGTCATCCTGCGTCAGACGATCGCGGTAATGGCGATCCACCCATTCGTTCAGCGTCGTAAACAGCCGATCGTTCATCATCACGCGCGGATTCACCGCCCGCAGCTCTTGCTCATTGAGCGCCACCCGCAGGCGCAGACAGGCCGGGCCGCCGCCGTTACGCATGCTTTCGCGCAGATCAAACACGCGGATCTCATCGATCGGGCCGCCGCCGCCAACCATGTCGTTCAGATAACGCCAGACGCCGGCATGCTGGCGCGACTCCTCCGGCACCACGATCATCATCTTGCCGTTCGGCTTGGTGAGAATTTGGCTGTTGAACAGATAGGTCGCCACCGCGTCCGCTACCGACACGCGCTCCGTCGGCACTTCGATCGCCACCAGTTCGCTGTCCAGCGTCGCCATCTTGCGTCGCACTTCATCCAGCGCCTGTTGCTGGCGATAAAACGCCTGCTGGTGGTGGAACAGCACGTTCTGGTTGCTGACCGCAATCACGTCGTTATGGAACACGCCCTGATCGATCACCGCCGGGTTTTGCTGCACGAAGACCGTATGCCGCTCGTCCAACTGGTGCAAACGCACGATCGCCTCACCGGCTTCGCGCGTCTGGCGCGCAGGGTAACGCGCCGGCGCCGTTTCGCCGCCAAACTCCTGACGACCGTAAACGAACACCTGCACGCTGCGCTTGGCGTAGTCGCCGCCCAGACGGTTATGGTTGGCCGCCCCTTCGTCGCCGAACAACGCCACCTGCGGCAGCGCCTCGTGGTGGGCGAAATGCCGATCGTCGTTGAACATCGCCCGCAATACGTCGGTGGTGGTTTCCGCTTCGATGGCGCGGTGGAATTTGTTGTTCAGGTTGGCGGCGGTGAAATGCACCTTACCGTCGGCGCTGTCCGCCGAAGGCGACACCGTGGCCGCATTGGCGGTCCACATGCACGACGCCGAGCTGAGCGCCGACAGCAGGCGCGGCGATTGACGCATCGCCTGCGCCAGCACCGCCTCATCGCTGCCGCTGAACCCCAGACGCCGCAGCATCGGCAAATGCGGCCGCTCCTGCGGCGGCAATACCCCTTGCTGGAAACCGAGATCGGCCAGCGCCTTCATTTTCAGCAACCCTTGTTTCGCCGCCAGCTTCGGGTTCGATACGCTGTTTTGATGCTGCGTCGAGGCCTCGTTGCCGAACGACAGCCCGGCATAGTGGTGCGTCGGCCCCACCAAACCGTCGAAATTGACTTCATATCCTGACATGGCTATCCCCTGGGGATGGCCTGCGGCGGCGCCACAGCACCGCCGCAGACGATTAACGGAACGACAAGCCCGGCGACAGCGTCGCCGGCAGCGACAGGCTTTCACTTTCCAGCGAAGCCATCGGCCAGGCGCAATAGTCCGCCGCATAGAAGGCGCTTGGGCGATGGTTGCCGGAGGCCCCCACGCCGCCGAACGGCGCCGCGCTGGACGCCCCGGTCAGCGGCTTGTTCCAGTTGACGATGCCGGCGCGCGCTTCCAACAGCAGCCGCTCGAACAGTTCGCGCTGCGGCGAGACCAGCCCCACCGACAGGCCGTAGCGCGTCTGGTTGGCGAGCCGCAGGGCCTCGTCGAAATCGCGGTAACGCACAATGGTGGTCAACGGCCCGAAATACTCTTCGTCCGGTACGCCGGCCACGCCGGTCAGATCGATGATCCCCGGGCTGAGCAACGAGCTGCCCGGCTCCAGCAGGCGCAGGGTCAGCAGCGATTTGCCGCCCAGCGCCAGCAAGCGCTGCTGCGCTTTCAGCATGTTTTCCGCCGCGGCGGACGACACCACGCCGCCCATAAACGGCTGCGGTTCGGCATCCCAACGGCCGACGCGCAGTTCACCCGCCACCTGAACCAAACGCGCGATGAAGGCGTCGCCTTCCGCTCCCTGCTTCACCAGAATGCGGCGTGAACAGGTGCAGCGTTGGCCGGCGGAGATAAACGCCGACTGGATAGCCAGGTTGACCGCCGCATCGCGATCCTCGAAACCATCGACGATCAGGGCGTTGTTGCCGCCCATTTCCAGCGCCAGGATCTTCTCCGGCTGCCCCGCTAATTGGCGGTGCAGATGGTAGCCGGTCCCGGCGCTGCCGGTGAACAACAGCCCGTCGATATCCGTACTGGCCGCCAGCGCTTCGCCGGTTTCCCGGCCGCCCTGCACCAGATTGATCACCCCATCAGGCAGACCGGCTTTCAGCCACAGCTTCAGGGTCTCTTCGGCGGTCAGCGGCGTCAGTTCGCTCGGCTTGAACACCACGCAGTTTCCGGCCAGCAGCGCCGGCACGATATGGCCATTGGGCAGATGGCCGGGGAAGTTATAAGGGCCGAACACCGCCAGTACGCCGTGCGGGCGATGGCGCAGCACCGAAGCGCCGTCGGCCATCGCCGTCTGGCTAAATCCGGTGCGCGTCTGATAGGCCTGCAGCGAAATGCCCACTTTGCCGATCATCGCCTGAATTTCGGTCAGCGTTTCCCAGCGCGGTTTACCGGTCTCACGGCTGATGGTTTCCGCCAGCGACTGTTTGTGTTCTTCCAGCAAGGCGGCGAAGCGTTTCACCAGCTGTTCACGCTGCTCGAACGGCGTGCGCGCCCAGGCGGGGAAAGCGGCGCGCGCGGCTTCGCAGGCGGCGGCGACGTCATCGACGTCAGCGGCGTTGGCGCGCCACAGCGGCTGATTGCCGACCGGGTCAGTCTTGCCGAACTCAGCGCCGCGGCCCTGCCGCCAGACGCCATTAATCAACAGAGCAGGATGGGACATCATGCTTTCTCCTGTGCAATAAGGGGGAGCACCCGCACCGGGCTGCCCTGCTCGACGCCCAGCGCCGCGGCGGTGGCGGCGTTGATATGCAGGCGGTCGTCATACAGATCGGCATTGACCAGCAGTGCGCGGTAATTCTGATAGTTGTCGTTGGCCACCAGATGCACCGGCGCATCGGCGCGCATCGGCGTGTCATCCAGTACCACTTTCACCAGGCGGCTCTGCTTCACCGCACGGATGTGGTCGATCTCGGCTTCCAGCGTCGGGCCGCCGTCGAAGATATCGACGTAGCCCTGATAACTCAGGCCTTCCGCTTCCAGCAGGCGGCGCGCCGGCAGGGTTTGCGGGTGCACCTCGCCGATCACTTTCTGCGCGTCCTCGGCCAGGAAGTCGACATACAGCGGATGCTTCGGCATCAGCTCGGCGATAAACGCCTTTTGCCCGGTGCCGCTCAGGTAGTCCGCCTTGGCGAACTCGATGGAGAAGAAACGGTGACCGACGCTCTCCCAGAACGGCGAACGGCCGTTTTCATCGGAGAAACCGCGCATTTCGGCGATCAGACGCCGGGAGAAGCGTTCACGGAACGCGGCGATAAACAGGAAACGTACCTTCGACAGCAGCTTGCCGTTCTCGCCGTGACGATAGTCCGGATCGAGGAACAGCGTACACAGCTCCGAATGGCCGGTGTGGTCGTTGCTGAGGAACAGCGTCGGCACCGATTTATAGACGTTCAGCTGTTTGGACGCGTGCACCTGCGTGCCGACGCGGAAGCTGTACCAGGGTTCCGCCAGGCCGACGGCCACTTCGATCGCGCAGACCCCCACCGCCTGCCGGCGCTCGCTGTCTTCCAACACGAACAAATAACACTGGTCACTTTGCGGAAGTTCGCCTTGCCAGGTTTTTAACGCCCGCTCAATACGTGCCGACAGAGTATCTTCGTTTTGCGGCAGCGACGTGAGACCGATACCGGATTTGCCAGCAAGCGTCAGCAAATCTGCCAGATCGCGGCGCTCTATAGGGCGAATAATCATCATAATGCGAACCTCTTCTGAATCAGGCTGCGCCGGTGAAGGCGCAGCCCGCTGATTAGCTGCAAATGCGCGCCACGGCGCGCGCGAATCGCGCCAGCCCCTCTTTCACATCCTGTTCAGGGATGATCAGCGACGGCGTGAAACGCACCACGTCCGGTCCGGCGATCAGCGCGATGACGCCTTCTTCGTTGGCCAGTTGGGTGATCTGCTTCGCTTTGCCGGCATAGTCTTTCTTCAGTTGGCAGCCGATCAGCAAGCCGCCGCCGCGAATCTCGGCGAAGATCGGATACTGGCGGTTAATGTCGTTCAACCCGTCGATAAACCACTGGTGCCGCTGTTTGACGCCTGCCAGCACTTCCGGGGTGTTGATGATGGAGAACACCTCTCCCGCCACCGCCGTCGCCAGCGGGTTGCCGCCGTAGGTGGTGCCGTGGGTGCCGACGCCCAGCGTTTTCGCCAGGGCGTCGGTGGTCAGCATGGCGCCGATCGGGAAGCCGCCGCCCAACGCTTTGGCGGTGGTCAGCACGTCCGGCACCACGCCGTACTGCATGTAGGCATACAGGTGGCCGGTGCGGCCGACGCCGGTCTGCACTTCGTCAAAGATCAGCAGCGCGTTATGGCGATCGCACAGCTCGCGCAACCCCTGCAGGAAGCTGGCCTCCGCCGGCAGCACGCCGCCTTCGCCCTGGATAGGCTCGACGATCACCGCGCAGGTGCGATCGTTGATAAGCTCGGCCGCCGCCGCCAGATCGTTATACGGCGTGTGGGTGATGCCGCCCGGCAGCGGCGCAAAGTCCTGCGAATACTTCGGCTGACCGCCGGCGGAGACGGTGAACAGCGTGCGGCCGTGGAACGCGTTGTTGAAGGCCACGATCTGATCTTTGCCGGCGCCGTACTGGTCGTGCGCGTGTTTGCGCGCCAGCTTCAGCGCCGCTTCGTTGGCTTCGGCGCCCGAGTTACAGAAAAACACCTTGTCGGCGAAGGTGGCGTCGATCAGCTTTTTGGCCAGACGCAGCACCGGTTCGTTGGTATAGCCATTGCCCAGATGCCACAGTTTGCCCGCCTGCTCCACCAGCGCCGCCTTGACCGCCGGGTGCGCATGGCCCAACGCGTTAACCGCGATGCCGCCGGCGAAATCGATGTAAGACTTACCCTGTTGATCCCACACCTGCGAGCCTTCTCCCCGCACCAGAATAAAATCGGCAGGGGCATAAACCGGGACCATCCAGTCATCGAAAGACTGGCGGGTAACTGCGATTGGCTGTTCCATAGTGACCTCATAATCTCAGCAAAGGCTGAATTTTGACTGTAAGGGCCGCTCAAGCCCGGCTAGGCCGCCACAATGCAAAAAAAACGCTGTTCAAAACCGACTTTCCCCGCGGAGAAAATGCTGCCTTTCACCGCTGATTTAGAAACAAATCTGTTACATAAAATCGGTTTTTCACTATTTATGGCGTATATCCGGTCCCTGAGCGGGGAGTAAATGTTAACGAGCAGTTAAAATACATGTCGTTTGATAAAGAGTGTAGAGCAGCTATCGTGCCAAAACGGGATTTTTGCCGGATTTTGCTATTTTTTACGTTAAAACAACGGCTTATAATGCATACATATTCATTTTTTATGCATTGGTAATGCATAAATTAAAAAATAAGGCCTAAAATCATCATTGCCCGCGAAATCCTATTCAATTACGAAAAACTTCAGAATTTCTGATCGGGCTCGCAAAAATAATTTCTACCGATTTGCTCACCATCACACTTTTTGCCCCAATCCGGTGCAGCGGTGCGCCAGGATCGTGCAATGCGGCGGCGAAGCGCCTATGCCGCCTACCGCGGCTCTCGCTTTATGCGCCAACGACTACACTGTGATTCTGATCGCACCTTTTCTTCTTCCGCGCACAAGGAGTCACCATGTCCAAGAAAAACGTCGACCTCGGTCGGCCGCTCCCCCTGCATGACATCAGTACCTTTCTCGACGCGCTGAATGCCGCCGGCGACAAACCCATGGAACACATGAAGCCCAAAGAGGCGCGCAGGGTTTTGGAAGACGCGCAGCGCAGCGCCGAGGTGCCGCTGCGTGAGGTCGAGATCAGCGAGAAAAGCATTCATGTAGAGGGGCAGGATATTTTGCTGCAGCTGGTGCGGCCGGCCAGGGTCAAGGAAAAGCTGCCGGTCTTCATGTTCTTTCACGGCGGCGGTTGGGTGCTGGGCGATTTCCCCACCCACGAACGCCTGGTGCGCGATCTGGTGCACAGCTCCGGGGCGGCGGCAGTGTTCGTCAACTACCCCCGCTCGCCCGAAGCGCGATACCCTGAGGCGATCAACCTGGCTTACGCCGCCACGGAATGGGTGGCCGAGTACGGTGAAAAGATCAACGTCGACGGCTCACGACTGGCGGTGGTCGGCAACAGCGCCGGCGGCAACATGGCGGCGGTGGTCAGCCTGATGGCCAAAGAGAAAGGCATACCGGCGCTGCGTTGCCAGATCCTGCTGTGGCCCGTCACGCACGCCCAGTTTGATACCGACTCCTATCATCAGTTCGCCGAAGGCCATTTCCTGACCCGCAACATGATGAAGTGGTTTTGGGACAGCTATGCGCCCGATAAGGCGCAGCGCAAGGAGATCTACGCCTCGCCGCTCAACGCCACGGCGGAACAGCTGCAGGGGTTGCCGCCGGCGCTGGTGCAGACCGCCGAGCTGGACGTGTTGCGCGATGAGGGCGAAGCCTACGCGCGCCTGCTCGACGCCGCCGGGGTCGAGGTCACTTCCACCCGCTACAACGGATTGATCCACGACTACGGTCTGTTGAACCCGCTCGCCCATGTCCCGACGGTGCATTCGGCGATCCACCAGGCCGGGCGCGCGCTGAAGCATTACCTGTCCTGATGCTAACCGACAAGGTGACAGGCCACCTGATGGCCGGGCGCCACGCTGCGCAGGCGCGGCGCCTGTTCACGGCACTGCGCCGTAGCCTGCGGGCAGCGAGGGTGGAAACGGCAGCCGCGCGGCGGGTTGGCGGGATTGGGCGGTTCACCGTTTGCCACCTGCGTCGGTAAACGTTGCGTATCCAGCGTCGGCACCGCCGCCAACAGGGCCTGCGTATAGGGATGCAGCGGTTGGCGAAACAGAGCATCGCGGTCGGCGCTCTCGACAATCTGCCCCAGATACATCACCGCCACGTCCTGGCACAGATGCTCCACCACACCGAGATCGTGCGAAATAAACAGCAGCGTCACCCCCTGCCGTTCCTGCAAATCGGAAAACAGATTGATGATCTGCGCCTGAATCGACACGTCGAGCGCCGATATCGGTTCGTCGGCGACGATAAACTCCGGCTGCAGGATCAGCGCGCGCGCGATGCCGATGCGCTGCCGCTGGCCGCCGGAAAACTCATGCGGAAACCGCCCGTAATGCTGTGGAGACAGCCCGCAGATCGCCAGAGTGTCGAGCACCCGCTCGCGCAGTTCCGCCTTACTCGCCAGACCGTGCTGCAACAGCGCTTCGCCGATGGCGTCGCCCACGCGCAGGCGCGGATTCAGCGAACTGTACGGATCCTGAAACACCAGCTGCATTTTCGGCCGCAGCGCGCGCAGCGCCTCTTTGCTCAGGCTATCCAGCGCCTGCCCGTTAAACCGCACCTCGCCGGCGGTTTTGTCGTGCAGGCCGAGCAACGTGCGGCCGACGGTGGTTTTACCGCTGCCGGACTCGCCCACCAGCCCGAAAATGCGGCCCTTGCGAATGCTGAAGCTGACGTCGTCCACCGCCTTCAACTGGCCGGTGGTACGCCCGAACAGCCCGTCGCGCAGCGGGAAATATTTCTTCAATCCCTTCACTTCCACCAAAGGTTCAGTCGACATGCGGGCGCCCTCCGGCGTTGAGAAAACAGGCGGACTGGCGCTGCCGGGAGCCGTACAGCGGAGGAATGCCGTCGCGGCAGCGCGCGGTGGCCTGTGCACAGCGTTCGGCGAAAGCGCAATGCTCAGGCAGCCGCGCCAGATCCGGTACCTGGCCGGGAATGGAATATAAGCGATGACGCCGCTGCCCCGGCGACGGCCGCGAGGCGATCAGCCCCTGCGTGTAGGGATGCTGCGGTTCGGCCAACACTTCCCGCGTCGTTCCCTGTTCGACAACGCGCCCGGCGTACATCACCGCCAGCCGGTCCGCCATTTGGGCGATCACCCCAAGATCGTGGGTGATCAAGATCATCGCCATATTGTGTCGCCGGCTCTGTTCGCGCAGCAGCGCCAGGATCTGCGCCTGTACCGTAACGTCGAGCGCCGTGGTCGGCTCATCGGCGATCAACAGCGCCGGTCGGCACCCGATCGCCATGGCGATCATCACGCGCTGCAGCATGCCGCCGGACAGTTGATGCGGATAACAGCCCATCAGCGCCTCCGCACGCGCCAGCCCCACTTCCGCCAGCAACTGAATCGCCTGCCGCCAGGCCGTTTTCGGCGACAGCAGCCGGTGACGTATCAGCGGCTCCACCAGCTGTTCGCCGAGCGTCAGCACCGGATTGAGCGCGCTCATCGGTTCCTGAAAGATCATCGCCAACCGGTTGCCGCGCAGATCCGCCATGTTTGATGCCCGCAGCGACAGCAGGTTTTGCCCTTCGAAGCGGATTTCACCGCCGTCTACCTGCGCCAGCGGCTGCGGCAACAGCCCCATCAACGCCATGGCGGTCACGCTTTTGCCGCAACCCGATTCGCCGACGATCCCCAGCGTTTGCCCGGCATGCAGTTCAAGGCTGACCTGCTGCACCGCCCGCACCGGCCCTTGCTCCCCCTGAAACGACACCGACAATCGATCGAACGCCAGCAGCGGTTGACTCATCGTTTTACCCCATTCATTTTCGGATCGAGCGCGTCCCGCAGGCCGTCGCCCAAAATATTGATCGCCACCACGGTGACGAAGATCGCCAGCCCCGGCGGCATCCACAGCCAGGGGCGGCGCTGAAAATCGATCAGGCTATTGGCAGCGTCCATCATGTTGCCCCACGACGGCGTCGGCGGTACCACACCCAGCCCGAGGTAGCTCAGCGCCGATTCGCTGAGGATGGCATTGGCCACCGCCATGGTGGCCACCACCACCAGAATCGGCACGGTGTTGGGCAGCAGATGACCAAACAGCCGCCGCCGGGTGGAGAGCCCCAGCACTTCGGTGGCCAGCATGAAATCCCGTTCGCGCAGCGACAGGATCTGGCCGCGCACCAGCCGCGCCAATGACGGCCACCCCAGCAGGCTCAGCATGATCATCACCATGTAGATGCGGTAGTCCGGCGAGACGTCGAGCTCGGTCAGCATCGCCCCCATGATGATCAGCAGCGGCAGGCCGGGGATGGTCATCAGCAGATCGGCGAAACGCATGATCAGCCGATCCGCCACGCCCCCCAGATAACCGGCGAGCGCTCCCAGCACATAGCCCAGCGTCACCGACAACAGCATCGACACCAGGCCGATAGTCAGCGATATTCGCCCCGCCAGCAGCAGCCGGGTGCAGATATCGCGGCCGAGAAAGTCGGTGCCCAACCAGTGCGCACCGCTCGGTGCCTGATTGATATTCAGCATATCGCCAGCGTCGTCGCGCCACGGCGACAGCGGCGGCCCAATCAGGCACAGCAACGCCAGCAGCACCAGCAACGCCAGCGAAATCATCGCCGGCCGGTGGCGGCGCAGACGTCGCCAGGCCTGCGCGGCGGGCGGCGGCGACAGCTGAGCCAGCACCGGCAGCTGCGCCTGTCGCCAGCGGCGACGGCGGCCGAAAAACAGCGTAACCAACATCGTATTACCTCAAGCGAATGCGCGGATCGGCGTAGGCGTACAGAATGTCCGCCAGCAGGTTGCCGAGAATGGTCAAGGCGGCCAGAAACAGCGTAAAACCCATCAATACCGGGTAGTCGCGCGCCGCCAGCGAATCGATATGAATATGCCCGGCCCCCGGCCAGTTGAAGATTTTTTCGGTGATCAGCGCGCCGGAGAACAATCCCGGCAGCTCGAACCCCAGCAGGGTGATGATCGGCAACAGCGCATTGCGCAGCGCGTGTTTGAGGATCACCGTTTTCTCCCTGAGCCCCTTGGCGCGCGCGGTGCGGATATAGTCCATGCGGATCACCTCCAGCATGCTGGCGCGGAAATAGCGCGTCAGGCTGCCGGCCTGCAGCATCACCAGCGCCAGCACCGGCAACAGCAGATGCGCCGCCACCTCCAGTGCCCAGGCCAGCCCGCTCGACTCACTGCCGGTGCGCAACATACCGCCCGCCGGCAGCCAGTGCAGATCGACGGCGAACCATTTGATCAGCAACAGGCAAAGAAAAAAGGTCGGAAACGACATGGCCGCGAACACCGCCACGGTGATCAGATGATCGAACAGCGAATAGGGTTTCATCGCCGAGACCACCCCCACCGCCAGCGCGATGCCCCAATACAGCACCATCGCCACCGCCGCCAGCAGGAACGAATTCCAGATGTATTGATTCAGCAGCGTGCTGACCGGGATCTGGTACTGCAGCGAAAAGCCGAGGTCGCCCTGCAGCAATCGGCCAAGCCAGTGCAGGTAACGGCTGAACAGCGGCTGATCCAACCCGTACAGCGCCCGCAGCTCGGCGGCGCGTTGCGCGGTCAGGTTGATGTTGCCATCGATAAAGTCGCCGGGCGCCAGGGCGAAGATGCAAAAAATCAGCAATGAAGCCAACAGCAGCATCGGGATAGTCTGCAACAGACGGCGCAGGATAAAGTTTCTCATTGCGGTTTCCATCGCCGCCGCCCGAAGCGGCGCAGCGGCTTCAGGGCGTTACGGTGCCGGTTTGACGTTCGGCAGGCTGCCGACCAAGCCGTTGTAGATATCCGGTTTAAAGCCGGTGACGCGCGCGCTGCTGGCGCTCAAGATTTCGCGGTTGCCCAGCAAGATCACCGGCGGATCGTCCGCCAACACCTGATACAGCTGATGGTACAGCGGTTTGCGCTGCGCGATGTCCAGCGTGGCGTTGGCCCTGGCGATCAGTGCATCCACCTGCGGGTTGTGATACCCGGTCTGGCTCTCGCGGCTGATGAAATCGCGCACGCCGTCGTGCGGATCGTTCAACGTACTGGTGCTGAGGGACGCCAGGTCATAATTGCCCGCCTTGCGCTGCGCCAGCAGCGCGTTGAAATCCAATACCTGCGGTTTCAGCACCACGCCGAGCCGGCGGTAGTTGTCCTTGGCGATCGGCACCAACGCATCGTTGATCAGTTTTTTGGTCACCAACAGCGTCAGCTCCAGCTTTTTACCGTCTTTTTGCCGAATGCCATCCGCCCCCACTCGCCAACCGGCCTCGTCCAACAGCTTACCGGCCTTATCGAGATCGTAAGCGTAGGGATTGATGCCGTTCGCGTCATAGGCCCAGGAGATCGGCGAGATTGGCTGGTTGGCGACCTTGCCGTACCCCTGGTATACCACGGCGATCAGCCTCTGCCGATCCAGACCGTAGATCAGCGCCTGGCGCACCCGTTTGTCCTGCAGCGCCGGGCGCCGGAGGTTGAAGTCGACGCGGCTGTAATCGCTCGAACTGTAGAGGTTGATATTGGCGAAGCCGAGCAGCTTCAGCTGTTCGATATCGTCAGGCTTGGCGGTAAAGGCGTCGTAGTCGGTCTCGCCGGTCTGGAACAGCTGGAAGTTGGTAGCCGGGTTGGTCACGCGATAGATAAAGCGCGCCATCGGCGGCGGGCCAAGGTAGAAGTTCGGGTTGGCGTGGAAGCGAATCTCTTGCCCCGGCACATACCTGTCGTAAATGTAGGGGCCGTTGCCGAGCGGCTTGCCGTTGAAGGCGCGCACGCCGTCGAGCTTGCCGCGCTGATAGTCTTTGCCGTAGTAAGCACGAGACAGCACCGGCCCGCCGATCAATTGTAAAGTGGTCGCGCCCGGTTGCGTGGTGACGATCTGAATGGTGCGATCATCGATCACCTTCAGCCCGCTGATGCTGGCCGCGGTGCCGTTTTTATAGTCGGCGCCGCCCTGAATGTGCGCCGGCGTGATATCGGTATCGCCGTCATAGGCCGGGTCGTGCAGCAGCGTCAGGGTAAAGGCGATATCGTCGGCCTTCAACGGCGAACCGTCGTTGTAGACCAGGTTCGGCCGCAGCTTGATGGTGTAGGTCAGATTATCGGGGCTGACCTGCCAGGACTCAGCCAGGCGTCCTTCCGGCTTGCCCTGGCTGTCCAGGCCGATCAGGCGGCTGAAGATCACGTCGGTCACGTTCTCGTCCCAGCCGTTGGTGAACAGATACGGGTTGAAAATCCCCTGCGGCTCCGAGATGCCTGCCACCACGGTGTCTTTGCGCAGTTTGGCGGCGGCCGGCACCCGAGCGGCGTCGCTGGCCGGCGTGATGCCTTCGGCCAGCGTTTCCGCCTGAACGCCGGCGCTCAGCCCCAGCGCGCAGACCAACGCCAGCGGCGTCAGCCGATAACGCAACAGTTTGTTTAGTTTATTTTTTATTCCACTCACCCACTGCCCCTCGTCTTCCCGTTGATAAAAATGTGACAAAATTTATCGCAGAGTAATGGGCGGCTGGAGGGCTGTCTAACAACGAAACCGGCATTCCATTGCCGAAAAAAGCATTATGAATTTTTCTGGGGCGAACCGTCGTGCCAAACGCGGTTCAACCGGTCGCCGCCAGCCCCCGGATAAGTTTGGCTAAGGTTTTTATCGCCTCTTCAAACCGGTCGTTCCATTCAAACGAGGCGTTGAGACGGAAGCAGTGATTGAAATGGTCGCCGGTGGTGAACATGCGCCCCGGCGCGATGCTGATACCCCGAGAAAGAGCGCGCCGGTACAGTTCCATCGACGACAGCGCCGGATCCAGCTCCAGCCACAGAAAATAACCGCCGTCAGGCTGGCTGACTTTCACCGTCGGCGGAAAATGGTGGGCGATCGCCTGACGCATGGCGCTTTGGCGCTGAGCCAGCAGGCGACGCAACCGCCGTAGGTGGGTATCGTAGCCGCCGTGCAACAGATAATCCGCCAGCGCCATCTGGGTCGGCACGCTAGTGGAAACGGTGCTCATCAGTTGCAAACGCTGGATCTGTTGCGCGTAACGCCCCGCCGCCACCCAGCCAACGCGAAAGCCCGGCGCCAAACATTTGGAAAACGACGAACAGTGCAGGATCTGGCCACCGCTGTCGAGCGCCTTGGCCGGCAGCGGCCGTTCGGCGCTGAAATAGAGTTCCCCGTAGACATCGTCTTCGATCAGCGAGATCTGCCGCTCGCGCAGCAGCGCCACCAGACGCTGTTTGTTGGCCTCCGGCAAGGTGGCGCCCTGCGGGTTTTGGAAATGGGTCATCAGCCAGCAGGCCTTGATCGGATACTGTTCCACCGCCTGCTGCAACGCATCCAGATCGATGCCGTCCTGCGGATGGGTGGCGATCGCCACCGCCTTCAGTCGCAACCGCTCCAGCGCCTGCAGCGCGCCGTAAAACGCCGGCGACTCGATCGCCACATAGTCACCCGGCTGGGTCACTGCCTGCAGGCTGAGGCTGAGCGACTCCATCGCCCCGGCGGTGATGACGATCTCGTCCGGCGCCACCTGCATGCCGCTCAGCGCATAGCGCTGGGCGATATGCCGCCGCAGCGCGTCGTTGCCCGGCGGCAGGTTAGCCAGCGAGCTGTGCGGCGTGAACTTGCGCGCCACGCTGCTCAGCGCCCGCGCCAGCTTCGGCTGCGCGAACAGCGTGGCGTCGGGAAACGCCGAACCGAAAGGCACGATGTCCGGGTCCTTGCAGGCCTGCAGCACGTCGAAGATAAAGGCGTTGATGTCCACCTGCTCGCTCAGCACCAGCTTCTCGCCGCGCGAAGGCTGCGGCAACGGCTGCGGGCGCGCCGCCACATAATAGCCCGACTGCGGCCGGGCGACGATCCATCCCTGGCTCTCCAACAGCTGGTAAGACTGCACCACCGTCATCAGGCTCAGCCCGGCGCGTTTGCCGCTTTCGCGCAGCGAAGGCAGCTTGTCGCCCGCCCGCCACACCCGGTTCTGGATCTGTTCTCTAATCTGCTGCGCAAGCTGTTCGTATCGGGTCATAGCTCTTAACTGTTATATGAAAAAGTAAAATAACTGTCACTATTATAGTCACTGTACTTCGTGATTAACTTCACGCCAAGCTTTTCACATAAAAATGACAGCTATACTCAAGAGGTTAATTTATGTTCAACCCTAGGAGGCGCCATGCTGGGTCTTGATGCACTGGAACTCGCCAGAATACAGTTCGCCTTCACCGTGTCTTTCCATATCATCTTCCCCGCCATCACCATCGGTTTAGCCAGCTATCTGGCGGTGCTGGAGGGATTATGGTTGAAAACGCACAATGAAGCCTATCGTGAGCTTTACCATTTCTGGTCAAAGATTTTCGCCGTTAACTTCGGCATGGGCGTGGTTTCCGGGTTGGTGATGGCCTACCAGTTCGGCACCAACTGGAGCTTCTTCTCCGAGTTCGCCGGCAGCATTACCGGGCCGCTGCTGACCTACGAAGTACTGACCGCCTTCTTCCTCGAAGCCGGTTTCCTCGGTGTGATGCTGTTCGGCTGGAACCGCGTCGGCCCAGGGCTGCACTTCTTCGCTACCTGTATGGTGGCACTCGGCACGCTGATCTCCACCTTCTGGATCCTGGCCTCCAACAGCTGGATGCAAACCCCGCAGGGACACGAAATTATCAACGGCCAGGTGGTGCCGGTCGACTGGCTGAAGGTGATATTCAACCCGTCCTTCCCGTATCGCCTGCTGCACATGTCCACCGCCGCCTTCCTCTCCTCGGCGTTCTTCGTCGGCGCTTCCGCCGCCTGGCACCTGCTGCGCGGCCGCGATACGCCGGCGATGCGCAAGATGCTGTCGATGGCGATGTGGATGGCGCTGATCGTCGCGCCGGTGCAGGCGCTGATCGGCGATGCGCACGGCCTGAATACGCTGAAACACCAGCCGGCGAAGATCGCCGCCATCGAAGGCCATTGGGAAAACCCGCCGGGCGAAGCTACGCCGCTGATCCTGGTCGGTTGGCCGGACATGCAGCGTGAAGAGACTCGCTTCAAGCTGGAGGTGCCTTATCTCGGCAGCCTGATCCTGACGCACAGCCTGACCGAGCAAGTGCCGGCGCTCAAATCCTTCCCGCCGGAAGATCGCCCCAACTCCACCGTGGTGTTCTGGTCGTTCCGCATCATGGTCGGGCTGGGCATGCTGATGATTCTGGCCGGGGTATGGAGCCTGTGGCTGCGCTGGCGCGGCGGGCTGTATCAGTCGCGTCCGTTCCTGTACTTCATTCTGTGGATGGGCCCGTCCGGGCTGCTGGCGCTGCTCGCGGGTTGGTTCACCACCGAGATCGGCCGCCAGCCCTGGGTGGTGTATGGCCTGCTGCGCACCAAGGATGCGGTCTCCGCGCATGGCGATCTGCACATGAGCATCAGCCTGCTGGCGTTTATTATCGTCTATTGCTCGGTGTTCGGCGTGGGTTATTCCTACATGATGCGCCTGATCCGCAAAGGGCCGCAGCCGCATGAGCACCAAGAAGACAATACCGAGGGCCGCCCGGCGCGTCCGCTGTCCGCGGTCAACGACACTCTGGATGACAGGAGCTGAACATGGGCATCGATCTTCCGCTGATTTGGTTTGTGATCATCGTGTTCAGCACCATGATGTACGTGGTGATGGACGGTTTCGATTTGGGCATCGGCATCCTGTTTCCGTGGGTGAAAGCGAGCGACGACCGCGATCTGATGATGAACACCGTCGCCCCGGTGTGGGACGGCAATGAGACCTGGCTGGTGCTGGGCGGCGCGGCGCTGTTCGGCGCCTTCCCGCTGGCCTACTCGGTGATCCTCGATGCGCTGGCGATCCCGCTGACGCTGATGCTGATCGGGCTGATTTTCCGCGGCGTAGCCTTCGAGTTTCGCTTCAAGGCAACACCGGAAAAGCGCCATATCTGGGACAAGGCGTTCATCTGGGGCTCACTGTTCGCCACCTTCAGCCAGGGGGTGGTGGTGGGCGCCGTGATCAACGGCTTCCCGGTCGAGGGGCGCACCTACGCCGGCGGCGCGCTGGACTGGCTGACGCCGTTCGCACTGTTCTGCGGGCTGGGGCTGGTGGTGACCTACGCCCTGCTCGGTTGCACCTGGCTGGTGATGAAAACCGCCGGTGATCTGCAGGCGCGCATGTATCACCTGGCGACGCCGCTGCTGGCGATCCTGTTGTTGGTGCTGGCTGCGGTCAGTATCTGGACGCCGATCGCCCATCCGGAAATCGCCGCCCGCTGGTTTACCTTGCCGAACCTGTTCTGGCTGCTGCCGGTGCCGGTGCTGGTGCTGCTCAGCGCCTGGGGAATTCAACGCGGGGTGAAACGCGGCGCGCACTACTCGCCGTTCATGCTGACGCTGCTGCTGGTGTTCCTCGGCCTGAGCGGGCTCGGCATCAGCATCTGGCCGCACCTGATCCCGCCGGCCATCAGCCTGTGGGACGCCGCCGCACCGCCGCAGAGCCTTGGGTTTATGCTGGTAGGCGCGCTGTTTATCATCCCGATCATTCTGGTCTACACCTTCTGGAGCTACTACGTGTTCCGCGGCAAGATCAGCCATGAACACGGCTATCACTGAGGAGGGAGGACGCTATGCAAGATAAAACGGCCGCAGCCGCCCCGGCGCCCTGGTGGAAACGCATCGGTTGGCTGGTGATCATCTGGAGCGCCAGCGTGCTGGGGCTGTTCGTGGTCGCCTCACTGTTCCGCTTGCTGATGACCGCGGCGGGCATGAAGTCGCATTAACGCGGCGCCTTATCTGGCCGCGCTGTTGGGAAAGTAGAAAGAGACCACCAGCGTGACCAGCGGCAAGGCACCGATCTTCACCAGCTCGAACACCTGATTCAGCGCTTCATTTTTATCCCAATACGCGTGGGCGGCGAATACGCCCACGCTGACCGCAAATATCCCGCACAGCACCTGACGCGCCAGGCGCAGCCGCTCCATTTCGTCGAAAACCAGCGAAGGATCCAAATACAACCTTTCAGCATCGAGCTGCGGGCGCTCATTTTGCGGCTTCATGGAAAAATCCCCACCACCACGGCGACGGCCTCCAGCCCCTCGTCGCTTTCACGCACGATACCGAGGCGGGAACCATCCTGTTTCATCCACTCACGGTCGGCAATCGTCATTAAAGCAAACGCCAGCCGTATGACGTCAGTTTTGGCCATCCCGTGACGCCGGGCGATATCGTTCAAACTGTCGTCGATCTCATTGGATAACCGAATAGGTAAACTCCGCATACTCCACCTCCTGTGGCCGTTGATTCACAGGGAGAAAGTCTACTGGAAGGGTAAATATCGTTCAATTAGTGAACTGCGTAACGTCTCGCATAACCCGCATGCAACGCTAGTGCGGCTTGCGTCCCATCGCGCTGAGGAAGCGTTGCTGCAGACGCAACAGTTCCTCCAACTCAAGCAGCCGGTAGTCGATGCCGAAACGCGGCGCCACCTCGCCGATAATGCGGCTCAGCGCCGGGTAATGGCGGTGGCTCCAGTGCGGGAACAGATGATGCGTCAAATGCAGGTTCGCCCCGCCGAGCCAGTAGCCCAGCCAGCGCGGCCGGGTCAACCAGTCGAAGGTAGTGGCGAACACATGATGATACCAGCCGTGCGGCATCGCGCCCTGCGCCGGCGCCTGGTAAAAGTTGGCCTTGGCCCAGTGGGTGCCGATGATCAACATCACGAACAGCAATGAAGAAAGCATCTGGCTCAGCAAATAGACCAGCAGGATTTGCCCGATGCCGATGGCCGGCGGCAGCAGCCAGCACGGGATCGCCAGCGCCAGCAGCAGGTGCGCCGCCTTCCCCGCCAGAAAAGCGCTCCAGCCACGCACGCCCTGCTGCGCCATGCGGGCCGCGACGCGAGTGCAGCCCGCCCGGTCCAGCCAGTCGAACAGCCAGATGTAGTACGGGAACGTCAGCGCCGCCACCAGCGGCCAATAGTAACGCTGTGCGCGCATAAAGGGCCGCCAACGCTGGAACGGCGTTTGCCGCAGCACGCCGTTGGCGTCGATGTCGGGGTCGTAATGTTCGATATTGTTATGGGCATGGTGGAACAGCACATGCCGCACGCGCCAGCAGTCAGGATCCAGCCCCAGCGGCACGCTCACCAGGGCGTTCAGCCAGCGGTTGGCCCAGGGCCGACGGAAAAACGCGTTGTGTGAGGCGTCGTGCACCACATTGACCGTCAGGAACATGCCGATAAAGATAAAACCGAAGTAACAGGCGAAAAACGCCCAGCCGTTCTGCTGCTGCAGGCTCAGCCCGTAACACAGACCGCACAGCGCCAGCAGCAGTGCCACCTTCGCCAGCATGCCGCCGTCGGCGAAGCGGTGGTCGCCATTGATCGCCAGATAATGCTGGGCGGCCTGCATCAGCGCGCGATGCAACCCGCTGTCGTCGCGCCGATAGGCTAACGGTCGCAGCGCTTTCATGGCTGCCCCATGCGGCGCAGGAAACGCTGTTGCTGCGCCAGCAGTTCGCGATAGCCGATGCAGCGGTACGCCATGTCGTGCCGCTGCGCCACCTCCGCCACCGCCGCGGCCAGCGCCGGGTAATGGCGGTGATTCCAGCCGGGGAACAGGTGATGCGTCAGGTGATAGTTCAAGCCGCCGGTCAGGTGCTCCAGCCAGCGCGGCTCGGGCTGCCAGTCGCAGGCGGTGGCAAAATTGTGCCGGTACCAGCCGTGCGGCATGGTCTCGCCCGTCGGCGCCGGGTAAAACTCGGCCTGCGCCCAGTGGGTGCCCAACAGCAGGAACACCACCAGCAGCGAGGCGCACATCTGGCTAAGCGCGTAGGCCAGCAACACCCATCCCCAACCGATGCCGTGCAAATGACACAGGATCAGCGGCACAATCAGCACCAGCGCCAGATGGGCCAGCTTGCACAGCACGAACAGCGCCCAACCGCCGCGCCCGGCCAGCACGCGTTTTTCGCGCAGCGGCGTTTTATCGAGCCGATCGGACCAATCGAAAATCCAGGCGATGTAAGGCAACGAGAGCGCGGCGATCAGCGGCCAGTAAAGATGCTGATAGCGCATATGGGGCCGCCAGCGCTGGAACGGCGTCTGGCGGAAAAAGCCGTTCTCTTCGGTGTCCAGATCGTAGTGTTCGACGTTGGCGTAAACATGGTGGTAATCCACGTGCCGCGTGCGCCAATAGTCCGGATCGACGCCCAGCGGCAACGTCACCAACCGACCCACCAGGCGATTGGCCCAGGGCGCGCGCAGGAAAGCGTTGTGCGAAGCATCGTGATTGACGTTGACGTTGAGCAGCATGCCCATGGTCACGAACAGGAAATAACAGAGGAAAAACGCCCAGGGCTGATGCTGCAGCAGGCTCAGCGCGTAAAAGCCGATGCACAACGCCATCAGCAGCGCGGCCTTGGCCAATCGCGCGGCATCGGCATAGCGATGATCGCCCGCCAGGCAGGCATGCGCCGCACGTTTGAGATCGCGGTGGAATGCCTGTTCGCCATCGGCGGGAAAACTCAGCGGCGGCAGTGATTCAACCATGCGGCTCCTCCACGGCGACCGACGCGGCCATGCGCCCCCAGCCCAGCGCGACACACAGGGCATGCAGCGCCACGGCAGCCATGGCGATATGCCAATAGCGCTGCGGCCAGCCGAGATAGCCGATAAACAGCAGCGGCATGCCTACTGCGATCAACAACCAAAGCGCGCTCGCCCACGGCCGCCCTTCCGTCATGCCGCCCAATGCCACCGATCCCAACGCCAGCAACGCCAGCAGCGCCATTTGCGGCCAGCTGACGTCAGCGTAGCCATAGCCGTATTGGTAGACGTAACCGACCACCAATGAGAACAACAGCATGGCGCCGCTGAATACGCTGAACGCCGAACGGCGGTCGCGCGGCCGCCCGGGCGTCGGGCGCCAACCCAGCCGTAAATAACGCAGGAACGGCAGATTGCTCGCCCAGAACGGGTTGGCGGATGGTCTGTCGCCGCTGACGCCATAGCTGAACGGCGTGGTCGGCAATGCCGGGCAGAAGGTGCCGAACAGCTTGTCCCAGAAGATAAAGCTGCCGCCGAAATTCTTATTGGAATACGCCATGTCCTTGACGTGGTGCACCCGGTGGTGCGCGGGCGTGACCAGAATGTTTTCCAGCACGCCGAGCTTCGGCGTCAGCGCGTTGTGATTAAACAGCTGGATGCTGTAATGAAAAATCGACACCGTGACGAATACCGACAGCGGCACGCCCGCCAGCGCCAGCAGCAAAAAGAACGGGATCGACGTCAACGACGAATACCAGGAGTTGCGCACCCCCAACGACAGATTGAAATGCTCGCCCTGATGGTGCACCACGTGCACCGCCCACAGCAGCCGGAAACGGTGGTGCAGACGGTGCAGCCAGTAGAAACCGAAGTCCCACGCCAGCAAAGCGAACAGCCACATCAACAGCGGCGGCCAGGCGTCCAGCAGCCCCAGACTGAAATGTGCGGCCACGTAGCCGTAGCAGGTAATTTCCAGGCCGCGGAACAGCCACAGCATGATATGGCCGGAGTTCAGGTTGAACACCAGATCGTGCCAGTTAACCGGTTCACGGCGCCCCCACTGCAACGCCACCGCCTCGGCCACCACGATGAACAGCATGAACACTATCGGCAACGCCAGATCGCTCATCCCATTTCTCCTTTAACCACGCGCCCACGCAGGGTCTGCATGCGCAGAGCCAACCAGCCGGCGAACAGCGCCAACAGCACGCCGCCGGCCAGATCGACAAACAAATGGCGGCGCAGTTGCAGAATGGAGAACGCGATCGCCACGCCCCACAGCATCCACAGCACCGTGCGCATTTTGCGCTCGCCGTCGCTCAGCGCCCACACCGCCAATACCGTCAACGCCATGTGCAACGAAGGTAAACAGTTTTGCGGCGAATCCACCTGGGTTAACGCCGCCAGCAGCTGCGCGCTGATCCCAACGCCATCGTTCTGAGGATAGGCCATGGTGGTCGGCCACAACAGATAAACCGCACCGGCGCCCAACGCGGTGAGCTGCATCGCCAGCGTCAGCCATTTTATCCGCTGCAGCGGCGCCAACAGATAGCCCGCCGGGACGATGAGGAAGAACGACAGATACAGCCAGATGGCCGAGGAGCTGAACGGGATCGCCCGGTCAAGCGCCGACGGCGGCAACAGCGTTCCCGCCCCCTGCAAGCGATCGGTCAGGTTATACACGATGCCAACCGTCCCCCAGCCCAGCAGCATCTGCCACAGCCTGAACAGTGCGTTTTTCATGCCTCCTCCGCCTGGCGCACGATGCGCCGCCGTTTGCGGTCGAACTGCGGCAGCACCGCCTGCGCCGTCAACCGCCATTCCAGCCGCTCGGTGGCGATGCCCTGGCGAGCGAACAGCGCGCTCAACTGCGCCTGGCAGTGCGCCAATTCAGACTGGCTGCAATCGGCGATCAGCTCCAGTCGCCGTTCGCCATGCTGGATCAGCCGGTAATCGCTGGTTAACGGCAGCGCATTGGCGATCGTCCGGCTGCAGGCATCGGCGAACACCGCCTGCGGTTGCCGCTGCGCATCAGGCAGCATCAGCTGATCGTCACGCCGCCCCTCGATGCGGGCGATCGCCCGCGTCGGTTGCCCGCACGGACAGGGCTCCTTGCGCAGCACCAGCACATCGTCCAGCCGATAGCGCACGATAGGCTGGGTGCGGCGGGTAAAGTCGGTGATCAGCGGCGTGAAACGCAATTCGTCGATCCACTGCGGTTCAATATGCAAGAACTCTTCGTTCAGATGCAACGTACCGTGCGCGCAGGTGGCGGCGAGGAAACCTTCGGTAGCCTGATACACTTCACCGACCGCCGGAAATACCTGCAACAGCAGGCGGCGATCCTGCTCTTCCAACACCTCGGCGACCGAGATCGCTTTTTTGACCGGCAGCTTCACCTGCCCGGCCAGCACCGCCAACGCCAACGCGCGCAGCACCTGCGCCGGCGCCACGATGATGCTGGGTGCCTGCCGTTCCAATGCGGGCAGATGCCCGCTGAACGGCGCCAGCAGATCGTAAAACGCCAGGCTCAGCCAACGGTTGTTCACGCTGTGATAAAGATTATTGTCCGCCCGCAGAAACAGCGCGACGCGCTCGCCGGCCAACAGCCCGTCCGGCAGCATCTTCGCCAGCATGCCGCCGGCCCACACCTGTTGTTCGCGCGGGCTGACGACAAACACGCCGCGCTGCCCGGAGGTGCCGGACGACAATCCGACGCTGTAGCGCCCGATCTTCGGCGTGAAATCGCGATCCGCCTCGCTGCGCTGCGCGCAGGCCAGCACCGCATCGCGCTGCAGCCCGGCGGTGTTCATCCGATCGAATAGCTCCATCATCAACGCCTTGTCCATCTGCGGCCATTCGGCGAACGGCCGGCGGCTGAAGCCTTGAAAATAGGGGCTCTTGCTCAGCACCCGGCGGGCAAAGCCCGCGAGCTGGCGGGCCTGATGCGCCTCCAGCGCCGCACGATCGCCAAAGCGCAGGCGCCGGGCACGGAAATAGTGCCAAAGGGTCATGAAGGGGATCACAGGTCCCCCTCGTGGCACAGCAAAATGTTGACCTGGCCGCCCGCCCACAGCTGGTTGAGCCGCTCCAGCGTGCGGGTATAGGCCGCCGCGTCGTCCATCACCAGATTGGCCAGGCGCGAAGGCCCACGCAGCGTCTGGTAACTCTGCGGCGACCAGGCGGCGTCGCTGGCCAGCAGCGTCCAACCGGCGTCGGTGAGAATAAAGGCGCCGATATGACCGGCCGC
The DNA here is from genome assembly GCF_059801225.1 of Serratia sp. Ae19-1. NCBI lineage: Bacteria > Pseudomonadati > Pseudomonadota > Gammaproteobacteria > Enterobacterales > Yersiniaceae > Serratia > Serratia sp. Ae19-1. The sequence goes on from NZ_JBCHWD010000003.1 coordinate 38,563, forward strand.
ATGCCCCGGCAACGGCACCAGCACGATCTGCCCTTCGCTGCCCGGCAACGCATAGCCGCGCTCGAACGGTGCCAGCAGCGCGGGCAACGCCACCGAGGGAAAAGCTTCCATAAACTGCAGGTTGCTCTCGAAATCCGGCGGGATCAGGCCGGGAATAAAGGCGCGCTTCAGCGCCGCGAAACCGCGCAGATCACGGGTTTGCCGCCAGCCCTCGCCTGAACAAATAAAGTCGAGTTGACCGAAATCATGCAGCCCGGCGATGTGATCAGCGTGAAAATGCGAGACGATCAGCGTCTGAATATCCCCCTCGGCGTAACCGGCGGCGCGCAACTGATGCGCCAACGACTCGGCGGGATCGAAATAGACCGGCGTCATTCGGCGGTAAAGGCTGAACAGCCCCGACTGCGTGTGCTGCTGAAAATAACGCGCATAGCCGGTATCCCACAGCCAGCGCCGCTCTCCCACCTCCAGCAGATAGGCGCGCGCCGGGAATTTGCACACCCGGAACCCGGCGCCGCGCAGCGCCATGCAGCCGATATGCGTGCAGTAACCCACTTCAAAAACGGTGACCTTAGCCATGCTGTATGCCTCCTTGCTGCCGCAGCCACTCGCCGGTCAGGCGGATGCCCTCCTCCATCGAGTAACGCGGCCGATAGCCCAGCTCTTCAATCGCGCGGGTCTGGCTCAGCGTCATGTCAAAATGCACCGCCGCCACGCTGTAGCGCGTCAGCAGCGGTTCCTTGCCGCTCAGCGTCGCCCACAGCTCCATGCCGCCGGCCAGCGCGTGCAGCAGCGGATAAGGCACGGCCTGCAGCCGGTAGCTCAGCCCCAGCTCCTGACGCAGCAACGCATCCAGCATCTCCGCCAACCGCTGCGGCTGGTGGTTGGTAATGTTGTAAACGGCGCCGGACGGCAACCCGCGCTGCCGGCTGGCCAGTTCCATCGCGTGCACGACGTTGGGGGCGAAGGTCAGGTCCAGCAGCGCTTGCCCGCCGCCGGGCAGCCGCAGCACGCCGCGATCGCGTTCGAGCTGCTGTAACAGCCGCGGCACGATCACTCGATCGTGCGGGCCAAACAGGCCGCGCGGCCGCAGAATAATGTAGGTGGTTTGCGGATAGGTTTTCGCCTGCGCCAACAGCCGCTGCTCGGCGGCGTGCTTGCTGGCGGCATAATGATTGGCGAAGCGCCGGGCACGGAAACCTTCGTCAAGATCGTAATGCGGCCGAAAATCGAAGTAGATCGCCGGCGTGGAGATATGCACGAAGCGCCGCACGCCGCAGCGCCCCGCCGCCTCCGCCAGTTTCTCCGTTGCGGCGGCGTTGATGCGGTGAAACTCCGCTTTGCCGCCCCAGGGCGAGGACTTGGCCGCGCAGTGCCACACCCACTCGCAGCCGGTCACCAACTGCCGGCACTGCTGCGGTGTGGCCTGCGCCAGATCGAGCGAGAAAAACTCGGCACCCAGTTGACGCAACGCTTCGCCGGCCCGCTCGTCGCGGCCGGTGGCGCGCACCTGATGTCCCGCCTCCAGCAGCCACTGCGCCGCGTTGCGCCCCAGCCCGCTGGTCGCCCCGGTGACCAGCACCCTCATGGCAGCAACACCATGCCGGCCAGCGCCAGCCCGGCGGCGGTGCCGATCAGCATCACCGGCCGACCGGGATTGAAGCGCCCGGTGGTCACGGCGGCATGCAGCGCCGTCGGAATCGACGCCGCCACCTGATTGCCATGATGGCGGTAGATATCCACCAGCGCCTCGCTGGAGACGTGCAGCCGCTTGCGCATATGTTCGAGCGACAGATGACTGGCCTGATGCGGCACCACGGTGGCGATCTGCGCCAGGGTCAAGCCGCTGGCGCTCAGCAGCCGGTCGAGGTAATCCTCAATCAGCGCCGACGCCTGGCGGAACAGCGGCTTGCCCTGCATATGAAACAGGAAATCTTGCTCGCACATGCCGGCGCGCGGGTTGCGCCGCGTGCCGCCGGCGCGGATTTCGCACAGCTCGCTGCCGGCGGGATAGGTTTCCACCAGGCTGGCGAGGATGCCGCTGGCGCCGTCGCCGCGTTCCACGATGGCGCAGGCGGCGCCGTCGCCGAAGATCAGCGACGACTCTTCGTGCTGCCAGTCGATGCCGCGTGAAGCGAGATCGGCCGAGACGATGGCGATGCGTCGATACGTTCCGGCGTTCAACAGCCCCGCCGCCACCTGCAGCGCAGAGATAAAGCTGACGCAGCTGCTGTTGATGTCGAAGCCCGGCGTGCCCGGCGCCAGCCCCGCCACCTTGAGAATATGCGCGGCGGTGCACGGCAGCGCCTGCACCGAAATCGCCGAGGCGGAGATCAGCAGGTCGATAGAGGCTGCCGGGAGGGCACTGCGAGCCAGCGCGTCTTGCAGCGCGGCGGCGGCGAGCTCGGCCTGGCTGGCGTCGTCGGCGGCATGATAGCGGTAAACGATGCCCGAGCGTTTCTCAACGTAGCCGGCCGGTTTCCCCAGGCGGGCATCGAGCGTAGAAGAAGCCACGCGGTTGGGCGGCAACGCAGCCCCGGTGGCGATGATTTTCAGAGGCAGCGGCTCGGGTGAGCGAAATTGTGTGGTCATTATTGTTATTGATTAACCTGACTATCCATAAAGCGATTCTCCCGCACGACGCGAAGGCCACGCGGATCATCCCCGGTTTTTATATCCCAAAATGCCTTTCATCAAGGCGGTATCTCTTGTTATCGGCTACCACGGGCCGACGTCCGTCGGCGTAAGCATAAGCGTAACATGACTGAGATATTCAGTTTACGACATGGCGGGGAGAATGGGCAGACGGCGGGCGAATTATCGGAATAGCGCCGCCGCTGGCGATCAGCGGCGGCGAGGTCAGGCTCAACGGCGGTTGCGCACCAGCTGGTAACGGCGGGTCAGGTATTCCACCGGCGCGCTCCAGATATGCACCAGGCGGCAGAACGGGAACAGCACGAACAGCGTCATACCCAGCACCATGTGCAGCTTGAAGATCAGCGCCACCCCTTCGAGATGCGCAGAGGCGCCGGCGTGGAAGGTCACCACCGCCTGGGCCCAGGCCACCAGCTTCATCATTTCGCTGCCGTCCATATGCTGGGCGGAGAACGGAATGGTCAGCAGGCCGAGGCACACCTGCACCACCAGCAACGTCAGGATCATGATGTCGGCGAAGCTGCTGGTAGCACGCACCCGCGGGTTGGTTAACCGGCGTTTGAGCAACAGTGCGCCGCCGATCAGCGTCATCAGGCCGCAGGCGCCGCCGGCGATCATCGCCAGCTTCTGCTTCACGTCGATCGGCAGGAAGGCCTCATACATCCAGTGCGGCGTCAGCATGCCGAGGAAGTGGCCGGCGAAGATGCCGATAATGCCGATGTGAAACAGGTTGGACGCCAGGCGCATGCCCTTTTTATCCAGCATCTGGCTGGAGCCGGCGCGCCAGCTGTACTGCCCGTAGTCGTAGCGCAGCCAGCTGCCGATCAGGAACACCGCACCGGCCAGATAAGGGTAGATGTCGAAGAAGAACTGATTCAAAAATTGCATGATTAGAGTCCTTTGGTTCCGGTTAACGCATCCGTCAGGTCCAGATACTGTGGCGCCACCGCGCCGGCGAAGCGCCGCTGGTGCGCCGTCTGCTGGGCGGAAGCGCAGCCCTGTTCACCGAGAAACTTGACCTGCTCCTCTTCCCACACCGCATCCAGCGCCTGCGGCGTATCGTCGCGCGCCTCTTGCGCCACCTGCGTCTCCAGCGCCTGCGCCTGCACCTCGCTGCCGGACAACGCCAGCAGCAAATCGAACAGCACCGCATACAGGCTTTCACGCTGCTGCAAACGCGCACCCAGCAGCGCCAGGATCGGCGCGATGTCCTGCAACCCTTCGCGCGCTTGCGCCGCGTTGCGGCTGGCCAGATACTCCAGGTACAGCGGCAGGAAGTCCGGCAGCTCACGGCTGTCGATCTCCAGCCCGGCGGCGCGGTACTGGGCCATCAGATCGACCATCGCCTGGCCGCGATCGCGCGATTCGCCGTGCACGTGTTCAAACAGCAACAGCGAGGTGGCGCGGCCGCGATCGAACAGTTCGCAATAGTCGGCCTGCGCGTCCAGCAACGGGCGCGCGCACAGGCGGCGGATAAACAGAATCAGCTGCGCGCTGTGGTGCAGATCCAGCTCGCTGGCCGGCTCCAATGCTTCGATCAGCGCCTGCTGATGGTCAAACAGCGCCTGCTCCGGGTAATCCAGCAGGCGGGCGATCACTTTCAGGCTGATCATGAGGCGTCCTCCGGCCGCGCGGTTTTCGCGGTCACGTCGATGGCATCGATACGGCGGCTGTTGAACAGGTTGAACTTGCCGTCGCTGCCGTGGCAACCGTCGCCGAAGCTGAAGCCGCAGCCTTTGCTTTCCGGGAAGGCTTCGCGCGCCAGTTCGCGGTGGCTCGACGGCACCACAAAGCGATCTTCATAGTTGGCGATCGCCAGGTAGCGGTACATCTCCTGCGCCTGCGCTTCACTCAGACCGACCTGCTCCAGCGCGCTGGTGTCCACTACGCCGTCGACGGTTTCCGCCCGTTTGTAGTGGCGCATCGCCAGCATGCGCTTCAGCGCCAACAATACCGGTTCGGTATCGCCGGCGGTCAGCAGGTTCGCCAGATACTGCACCGGAATGCGCAGGCTCTCGACGTCCGGCAATACGCCGCTGTGCGCCAGCTCGCCGGCGTCAGCGGCAGACTGAATCGGCGACAATGGCGGCACGTACCAGACCATCGGCAGCGTGCGGTATTCCGGGTGCAGCGGCAGCGCCAGTTTCCAGTCCATCGCCATTTTGTACACCGGCGACTGCTGGGCGGCTTCAATGACGCCCTGCGGCACGCCGTCCGCCAACGCCTGAGCGATCACCGCCGGGTCATGCGGATCGAGGAAGATATCGAGCTGGCTCTGATACAAGTCCTTGTCGTTCTCCACCGCCGCCGCCTGCTCGATGCGATCGGCGTCGTACAGCAGCACGCCGAGGTAACGAATGCGGCCGACGCAGGTCTCCGAACACACCGTCGGCTGCCCGGCTTCGATGCGCGGGTAGCAGAAGATGCACTTCTCGGACTTGCCGCTCTTCCAGTTGAAGTAGATTTTCTTGTACGGGCAGCCGGTCAGGCACATGCGCCAGCCGCGGCACTTGTCCTGGTCGATCAGCACGATGCCGTCTTCGCCGCGTTTGTAAATCGCCCCGCTCGGGCAGGTGGCGACGCAGGCCGGATTAAGGCAGTGCTCGCACAGACGCGGCAAATACATCATGAAGGTGTTTTCGAACTGGCCGTACATCGCCTTCTGCAGGTTGTCGAAGTTCTTGTCCTGCGAGCGCTTTTCAAATTCCCCGCCGAGGATCTCTTCCCAGTTCGGGCCGCTTTCGATCTTGTTCATGCGCTGGCCGGTGATCAGCGAGCGCGGGCGCGCCACCGGCTGGTGTTTGCCCTGTTTGGCGGTGTGCAGATGCTGGTAGTCGTAATCGAACGGCTCGTAGTAGTCGTCCAGCGCCGGCACGTCCGGGTTGGCGAAGATTTTCGCCAGCACGCCGACGCGGTTGCCCATGCGCGGCTCCAGCTTGCCGTTGATTTTACGGATCCAGCCGCCCTTCCATTTTTCCTGATCTTCCCAGGCGTGCGGATAGCCGACGCCGGGTTTGCTTTCCACGTTGTTGAACCAGGCGTATTCCATGCCTTCTCGGCTGGTCCAGACGTTCTTGCAGGTGACCGAACAGGTGTGGCAACCGATGCACTTGTCCAGATTCAGCACCATGCCGACTTGCGAACGAATTTTCATTTGCTGTTCTCCTGCTGACTGCCCTGCGCGTAGTCGTTGCCTTCGTCGTCCAACCAATCAATGCGGTTCATCTTGCGCACCACCACGAACTCGTCGCGGTTAGAGCCGACGGTGCCGTAGTAGTTGAAGCCGTAGGCCAGCTGCGCATAGCCGCCGATCATGTGGGTCGGCTTCGGACAGGCGCGGGTCACCGAGTTGTGGATGCCGCCGCGTTGGCTAGTGATCTCCGAGCCAGGCAGATTCACGATGCGCTCCTGCGCGTGATACATCATGGTCATGCCGGCCGGGATACGCTGGCTGACCACCGCGCGCGCCGTCAGCGCGCCGTTGGCGTTGAAGGCCTCGATCCAGTCGTTGTCCGCGATGCCCAGATCTTTGGCGTCGTCTTCGCTCAGCCAGACGATCGGCCCGCCACGCGACAGCGTCAGCATCAGCAGGTTGTCGCTGTAGGTGGAGTGGATACCCCACTTCTGGTGCGGCGTCAGGAAGTTCAGCGCTTTCTCCTTGTTGCCGTTCGGCTTGCTGTTGAGCAGCGGCTGGGCGGCGCGAGTGTCGATCGGCGGCCGGTACACCAGCAGGCTTTCGCCGAAGGCGCGCATCCACTCGTGATCCTGATACAGCTGCTGGCGGCCGCTGAGCGTGCGCCACGGGATCAGCTCGTGCACGTTGGTGTAGCAGGCGTTATAGGAAACGTGTTCATCCTCCAGGCCAGACCAGGTCGGGCTGGAGATGATTTTGCGCGGCTGCGCCTGAATGTCGCGGAAGCGGATCTTTTCGTCTTCCTTGTTCAGCGCCAGATGCCGGTGATCGCGGCCGGTGACGTTGCTTAAGGCTTCCCAGGCTTTTACCGCCACCTGGCCGTTGGTTTCCGGCGCCAGCGACAGGATCACTTCCGCCGCGTCTATCGCGCTTTCGATCTTCGGCCGCCCCGCCGCCGGGCCGTCGGCCTTGACGTAGTTCAGCTGCTTGAGGAAATCGACCTCGGTTTGGGTATTCCAGCTGATGCCCTTGCCGCCATTGCCCAGTTTGTCCAGCAGCGGCCCCAGCGAGGTGAAGCGCTCGTAGGTGGCCGGGTAATCGCGCTCCACCGCGATGATGTGCGGCGCGGTTTTACCGGGGATCAGGTCGCATTCGCCTTTCTTCCAGTCCTGCACGCCGTAAGGCTGCGCCAGTTCGGCAGCGGAATCGTGCTGGATAGGCAGCGTCACCACGTCGGTTTCCTGGCCCAAATGGCCGACGCACACCTCGGAGAAGGCCTTGGCGATGCCTTTGTAGATCTCCCAATCGCTCTTCGAGTCCCAGGCCGGATCGACCGCCGCCGACAGCGGATGAATGAACGGGTGCATGTCGGAGGTGTTCATGTCGTCTTTTTCGTACCAGGTGGCGGTCGGCAGCACCACGTCGGAGTACAGGCAGGTGCTCGACATGCGGAAATCGAGCGTCACCACCAGATCCAGCTTGCCTTCGCCGCCCTGCTCGCGCCATTCCACTTCCTGCGGCTTCACGCCACCCTGCTGGCCGAGATCTTTGCCCTGAATGCCGTTTTCGGTGCCCAACAGGTATTTGAGCATGTACTCATGGCCCTTGCCGGAAGAGCCCAGCAGGTTGGAGCGCCAGACGAACAGGTTGCGCGGGAAGTTCTGCGGATTGTCCGGCTGCTCGGCGGCAAAGCCCAGCGAGCCGTTCTTCAGGCTGTCGACGGTAAATTCGACCGGCGATTGGCCGGCCGCGCGGGCCTGCTCCGCCAGGCGCAGCGGGTTGGTGCCCAGCTGCGGCGCCGACGGCAGCCAGCCCATGCGCTCGGCGCGCACGTTGAAGTCGATCAGGCTGCCGCCGAAGCGCGACTTGTCCGCCAGCGGCGACAGCAGCTCGTCGGTGCCGACGGTTTCATAGCGCCATTGGCTGGAATGGTTGTAGAAGAACGAGGTGCTGTTCATGTGGCGCGGCGGGCGCTGCCAGTCGAGGCCGAACGCCAGCGGTAGCCAGCCGGTTTGCGGCCGCAGTTTTTCCTGGCCGACGTAGTGCGCCCAGCCGCCGCCGCTCTGGCCGACGCAACCGCAGAAGATCAGCATGTTGATCAGGCCGCGGTAGGTCATGTCCATGTGATACCAGTGGTTGACGCCGGCGCCAACGATGATCATCGAACGGCCGTGGGTCTTCTCGGCGTTTTCCGCGAACTCGCGGGCAATGCGAATGATGTTGTGGCGCGACACGCCGGTGATCTGTTCGGCCCAGGCCGGGCTGTAGGCCTTGACCTCGTCATAGTCGGCGGCGCAGTTGGCGTCGCCCAGCCCGCGCTCGAGGCCGTAGTTGGCCAGCGTCAGATCGTACACGCTGGTCACCAGCGCTTCGCTGCCGTCAGCCAGCTGCAGGCGTTTCACCGGCAGCTTGTGCAGCAGGATCTCGTCCAGCGCCACGCTGTTGAAATGCTCGCTGTCGGCGCCGCCGAAGTATGGGAAGCCCACCTCGGCAACCTCGTCATGCACGCCCAACAGGCTGAGCTGCAGCTCGACTTCCTGCTGCGCCTTGCCTTCGCGCTGTTCCAGGTTCCACTTGCCCTTTTCGCCCCAGCGGAAACCGATGGAGCCCTGCGGCGCCACCAGATCGCCGCTGCGGCCGTCGATAGCGACGGTTTTCCACTCGGGATTGTTTTCCTGGCCCAGCCCGTCCACCAGATCGGCGGCGCGCAGCAGGCGACCGGCGGCGTAATGGCCGCCTTCACGCGGCTCCAGCAGCACCAGCATCGGCATGTCGGTATAGCGACGCACATAGTCGCGGAAGTAGCCAACTTCGCGATCCAGGTGGAACTCTTTCAGCATCACGTGGCCCATCGCCAGCGCCATCGCGCTGTCGGTGCCCTGTTTCGGGTTCAGCCAGTGGTCGCACAGCTTGGCGACTTCGGCATAGTCCGGCGTCACCGCCACGGTTTTGGTGCCCTTGTAACGCACTTCGGTAAAGAAGTGGGCGTCCGGGGTGCGCGTCTGCGGCACATTGGAGCCCCAGGCGATAATGTAGGAGGAGTTATACCAGTCGGCGGATTCCGGCACGTCGGTCTGTTCGCCCCAGGTCATCGGCGAGGCCGGCGGCAGATCGCAATACCAGTCGTAGAAGCTCAGGCAGGCGCCGCCGATCAGCGACAGGTAGCGGGCGCCGGCGGCGTAGGACACCATCGACATCGCCGGGATCGGCGAGAAGCCGATAATGCGATCAGGACCGAAGGTTTTGGCGGTGTAGACGTTGGCGGCGGCGATCAGTTCATTGACCTCCTGCCAGCTGGAGCGGACGAAACCGCCGCGGCCGCGCGCGACCTTGTAACTTTTGGCTTTTTCCGCATCGCCGACGATAGAGCCCCAGGCCGCGACCGGATCGCTGTGCTGCGCTTTCGCCTCGCGCCACAGCTGGAGCAGGCGCTTGCGCATTAGCGGGTATTTCAGCCGGTTGGCACTGTACAGGTACCAGGAGTAGCTGGCGCCGCGCGGGCAGCCGCGCGGTTCATGGTTGGGCAGATCGGGACGGGTGCGCGGATAGTCGGTTTGCTGGGTTTCCCAGGTCACCAGACCATTCTTCACGTAGATCTTCCAACTGCAGGAACCGGTGCAGTTCACGCCGTGGGTGGAACGCACCACTTTGTCGTGCTGCCAGCGGCTGCGGTAGCCGTCTTCCCAGTCGCGGTTGGTGTTCAAGGTCTGGCCGTGCTCGCCAGAAAAAGGCTCCGCCAACTGCTTGAAATAGCGGAAACGGTCTAAAAATTTGCTCATCCGGAATGCTCCTGAAGGCTCTTGTCGTTATAAGAAGACATGCTCAATCTGCCGCCAGCCTACTGACGGCCAAGCGGCGGCAAATTGATTGCGATCAAGAGAAAGCGGGCGGCGACGCGCGCGTCGGAAGAGGAATACCACCAAAGTATAGGGGTGAAAAATGAGGTTAATTGATTGAATTAAAATAAATAAAATGGAGCATTAGGGTAAAGGCGAACGGGCGGGAGGCAAGACGAGGTATTTGGGGGTAGGACGCGGGAGAAACCTCCCGCGTGACGTTCACTCGATGCTTTCAGCGTTGAAGCCACAGCGTCGCGGTGCCCACGGCGGGCAACGCCAGCATGAGCTCCGCCCCCCCTCCCTGCTGCCGCCAGCCCGCCGGAAGGCGCAATCGGGTGCTCCCCTCTCGATAATAGGGGTTGGCTACCAGCAGCAAGGCGCGATCGCCCAGAATAAACATCCGCGCCGGCATTTGAGGGTCGCTTCCCGCCAGCGGCGTCGATTTTCCTGTCAGCAGATAAGGGGTGAAGGCGGCGATTTGCTGCGACACGGCAGCCACACCACGCCAGGTAGCGTCAAACTCCCGTTGGTCGAAGCGGCCGGTTTTGCGCTTGTAAAACAGATCGGTATAAGAATAAAACAACAGTCCCTTGGCGCCGCCGATCAGCGCCTGCCAGGCCTGATTGCGAATTTCCGCCTCTGACGGTGGATGTGGCCTACGGCGAGCGTCATAAGCGGCGTGATCCATGATTTGCATCACCACCCAAGCCCCGCGAGCCTGACGGGCGGCCTGTACCGTCAGGGCGGTATAACGCGTGGTGCGCGTCAGATCGCTATCGTTCCCCACCGGGTAAGGATCGGTCGCCAAAATGTCGCTGCTGTTAAAGTAGGCGTCCAACTCCCCGGTTTTGTTCAACACCTGGAAGGTAGGATGATCGCCGTCAAGCCGCTTTATTTGCAGGTTTTTTTCCTCGATCTTATCGAGATATTCCGGCCCCAGTTCATCGTTGATGTACCAGGCGAGCAGGTTGGGCTGAGAGCGCAAACGCTGCACGTACCAGGCCGTCATCGCCGCGTAGTCGCCACCGCGAACGGCCGGAGCGAAACGGCTGCCGCTGTACTGATCTTTGACGGAGTAAATGACCAGCAGCCCGCGGTTGCGTGCGTTGCGGAAAAAGGTGTAAGGATCTTTCTTTTCCCCATAATCATAGTTCAGCACCGTGTTGAATCCCGCCGATGCGATGCGCGCCAAATGCTCATCGGTAGCCACGTTGGCATAAATGCCCAACGGGAAAAGTCGTTGACCATCTCGCAGGGTAAAGCCTTCGCTGTCGATCGCCACTTTGGCCGCAGGCTGCCCGACGCGAAAAGACAGCTCGCTACCCTGTACCGGCTGGGACTGCTGCCCGGTGACCTGCTGACGCAGGCGATATTCCCCCTGGGCCAGGCCAGTCGGCAGTTGATATTCGATACGGCGCTGCCCTTCAACCTGATAACGGTCGCGGCTACTGTGAACAACCTGCCCTGCGGCATTGAGCAATTCGCTGTCGACCTGCAAATGCTGCGGCTGCGGAGTAACCAGCAGCGTGTCGACTTTCCCCTGTGTCGACGCGCCGAGCTGATATAACGCCGGCGTAGGCGCTCGAGCACACGCATAGGCGTCATCAAACCAGGCGGTACCGGTGCTCCCCTTGCGCAGATAGACGCCAAAAGTGACTCGCGCCGCCTGCGGCGGCACGGTATAGCTGGCGCTCACCTGCCGCCAGCCGCTGTCACCGGTCACCCCTGCCGGGTAGCTGCCTTCCAGAAAGCGCCCTTGCGCATCGAAGCTCTGCAGATAAACCCCGGCACCACCGTCGCGGCTTTGCCCGCGTACGCCATGGGTCTTGAGCCAGACGCCGAAATCGATCGTCTGACCGGGCACAACCCGCAGCATCTGGCTGAAGGTGCGGTACTGCGCGGCATCTGCATTGTCATAACGCAGACTTCCACGGCCGCTGTGCGTATCGCCGTCGGCCTGCGCGCCTTGCGCACGCCAGCCGCTGAGACCCTGTTCAAAGCCGGGGTTGGCCAACAGATTGGGTTGGCAGCTCTGCGCCAGAGCAGAAGCACTCCACCAGGCACAACAGACCAGAGCCACCCTCTGATACATCCCCTTCATGGTCATTTCCTTTTCACCACGGCATTGAACAGGTAGGTGGCGAACAGATAACAGGATTTCTGGTAAGACAGCCCCAAATGCTGACGGTAAATCCGCCATTGCCAGTCTGCGGCGCGGATTTTGTTGCCCGACAGCGAATGGGTAGACAATCGGTAGCAGGCCAGCGGTTCAGGAATGCAGTAAGCCAGGCCGTTGCGCGCCTTCTGCAGCACCGCCAGCCACATCAAATAGTCCTCATGGCCTACTTTTTGCTGATACACCTTACCGATGCGCTTCTGGTTATAGATCCCGGTGAGATTGCCGATCCAGTTGCTTTTCAACATGTCCTGATAGCCAATAAGCTCATCCGCACCACGGGTGTTTTTGACCAATTTCAGGTCGTCTTCGAAGGTGTAATAATGGGAACACACCACGTCATAGCGGCGGGTTTGCAAAATGCTCGCCTGGCGCGACAGCTTGTTGGGCAGCCATACGTCATCACTGTCACAGAAGGCGATATAGTCGCCCTTCGCCGCCTCAATGCCGATGTTGCGCGTTTCCGCCACGCCCTGGTTATGCTCATTACGTATATAGGTGAGGCGATCGTGGATAAACGGCCGCACAACCTCGGCAGTATCGTCGGTAGACGCATCATCGATCACATACAGGTGATAATCGGTAAATCGCTGGTTCAGCACGCCTAAAATCGACTCTTTAATAGAGTTCGCAGCATTGTAGGCCGGCATTATCACGGATATCTTTTCCATACTGTCCTCACTCGGTGAGCTGTTGCCACTGGGGATAAATACGTTCGGGGGTAAAACGACGAGACTTCTCTAACGCGGCAATAGAAAAGTGCTCGCGCAAACCCGGATCGAGCATCAATTTGATCACCCCTTCGCTGAAGGCGGCGGCGTCGTCATCGGGCACCAGATAGCCGTTGACGCCGTCGTCTATCAACTCGGCCGGGCCGGTCTTGCAGTCGTAGGCCACCAGCGGTAGGCCGAAACTCATGGCTTCGATCAGCACCATCGGCAACCCCTCATAGCGAGAAGTCATCAGATACAGACTGGCTTGGCGATAATAGGCCGCCACGTCGGCGGTGGCCGGTAGTAGGCTCACCTGCTGCTCCAACCCGGCGTCTTCAATCTGCCGCCGCAATGCGTCGCGCTCTGGACCGTCGCCAATAATCAACAGCCGCCAATCCGGCACCTGCGCCGCCACTCCTCGCCACAACGCGATCAGACGATCGAAGCCTTTCTGATTGCTCAATCGCCCCACCGCCAGCGCCACCTTGTTCTGCAGCGCCGGCGTCGGCGCCTGCGTGCCGAACGGTGAAACGTTCTCGATCACCCGACATTTCCCGGCCCCCACCCAGCGAGCGATGGCGTCGCTATCTTGCTGCGTCAGGAAAATCACGCGGTCGCCCAGACGGTAAACCAGCAACTTCAACCACTTAAATACGCGTGGATACTGGTGAAAGCTGACGTGTTCACTCAACAGCAGCCGGCTGCGGGCACAGAACAAACGCAGAAAAGGCGTCATCACCACCGATAGTTTCCCCATGGAAACGGTAATGATCACGTCCGCGCGTTCACGCCGCAGGGCCATCGCCAGCCGCCATGGCCAGAACAGCGAATCGCCGCCGCCGCAGCGCAGCCGGACGTCGCTCACCAACGGAAAGAAGCTCCGCTCGCCAAACAGCGAAAACACCGCCACCTCGTAACCCGGCAGACGTGCCAGCGCATTGGCCAAGCCGCTGGCGACCCGTTCAGTACCGCCCTTGCCCGCTATATTTTCGATAACGATGATTACCTTGCGTGGTTGCATATCATCTCCTGAATCCCTGGCGCACATTGCGCAGTAGCCGGCCGCCAACCGAGAACAACCCCAACCGCGCCAGACAATCGCCATACCATTTGATCATCTTGAACTTGCCGCTCAGACTGTGCCGCACGATGCGCGACGAGTAATAATTGAACGCCTGGGCGTTCTCCGAATACAGCGAGGCCAGCAGGTGCTTGCAGGCGAATCCGCTGATATGGCGATCGCTGGGGCTGAGAAAGGTATTGATAAAGCGATCGCTGGCCTCCAAATTTAGCTTCGCCGTCATGCGCCCGTAGCGTCCTACGTCGAGAAACACCCCTCCGCCGGCGTCGTGTGCCACATGCGCGCCCAAATTGGTGGCATTGACTAAAAAGCCCCAATCCTGATGCTTATTGAGGAATTCGGGAAATAAAAAGCGGCGATCGCTTTTTTTACGTATGCTGATGGTGGATGAACGGATATCACCCATTTCCAGAAAAAGGAAATCTTCGCCGGAAGAACCGGATTTGTAGTTGAAGTTGAAGTCACGTACCGAATCGCCGCTCACCTCCGCATAGTTACCGAAGATAATATCAATCTGGCGATCTTCATGTTTATTCATGCGGCGAATAATATAGTTGGTCGTGAAGTAATCATCAGAGTCGAGAAAAAACACGATCTCCGATTGCGCCAACCTGATACCTAAGTTACGCGATACCGCCGCATTGCTCTTCTTTTTTTTCTCATGCAACATCACGTTGCTATTGGTCGCTGCTATCTGGCGAATATATTTGATATCATCCTCGTCAGAGCAATCATCAACCAAAATCACCTGATAGTCGAACCCCTGGCAAGCGTTGAAAACCCGCTTCAGAGTTTTAGGCAGATAACGTGCACTATTATAAATAGGGATCACGATCGAGAAATCCATTTCTTAGCCCTCTAATTTAGAATTTATCATTTCTTTTCCACGGCAAAGCAACAATAACGACACGTTAAATACCGGGACCAAAAAATAGGTTTCCGTCAACGTAGTTAACAGGAAAACCACCACCACCCAGCGCATGAATCGACTCAGTTTGCGCATGTTACCCAACAGGTGAAAATAACAGAAAAGCATGACAACAGAGGCGATGCCACCGGCCGAATAAAACATGGCAATGAAGAAGAAATCGACGGGTTTATAAGGTTCTATATTCATACCGAACAGAGGATTGGGTAGTCCCACCGCCTGAAACATCTGCCAGGAGAACCAGACTCGCCCGGTCAACGCCTGGTTCAAGAGGACGTCCAATGCCGGATTGCTACCCCAGAGCATAACGCTGGCGAATTGAAAGCCGATAATGATCAACGTCAGCACGATGCAGACTTTTCTATTGGGGGCGACACGCAGCAGCGGCGCCAGCCAAAACAGCAATAACATCAACAACGCCAGCATAAAACAGGTGCGCGAATAGGAATACATCAGCACCGGGAGAATTAACGTCGACGCCGCCAACGACGCGATATTTTTCATTCCACGCGTTAATTTCGCATGGTCGATCAGGCACAGCAGGGTGGCGAACAAGGCAAAAGAATAATACGCCAGGGTATTCGGGTTATCGAAACCCAGCGTTAATCTGTTGCCGTAACGCTCATCAAGATAAACAAATCCATTGGTGTAAAAGGTATAGGGAATGACCATCAGCAACCCTGCCACCACAAAGGCAATGGCAAACATTTCAGCGCCACGTCCCATGTCTATGCGGCGAAATAAAATTATCACCGCCGTACTGAATACCGCGCCAAAAAGATAATCGCCATGCCCGGTGGCAATATTAACCAGAAACAACAGAGCCAAAAAACCCGCAACCGCTTTTTCCGCCAGCGTAGCGATAAAAAATGCATAACCGACATAGAGCAACATCAGGCCATTAAGCCCCATCACGGTTTTATTAATCAGCTCGCTGTTGAACGATCCCGAGGTCAGGAAAGTTTTCACGAAAAACATCAGCAGAAAGGTCAATACGATGGATTGATTGACTAAATCCCGTGACTGATTATAACCGGCATTGGCATGCATTTGAAAATTGGAGGCGACTCTTTGCATAAGTGTTTACTCAGTAAAATAACTGCCCCATTCCTGCTCAATGTTTTTCGGCATGAGCTTGCTTAGCCCCGCGCCAGGCGTAAACGTCAACTCACCGAAATACACCTTCTCGCCGATCTGGTAGAAATCCACACGGACATAAGAGAACTGCTGCGCTGCCTGGCGAGCCAAACGCGTCATTTCGTCCAACCGCGTAGGACGCGGCATCGGTTCGTCGGCATTCGGCAAGCTGATACGGATTTCGGTGCGGTTCCAGTCGATATCAAAAATATCGCGCCGATGAGTGCCAAAACGCTGATAATCCACCTGGATGAACATGCGAATTTCATGATTGTCGTTGAAACAATGAAACTTGATATCGTTCGGCACCTGCTCGCCATCCAGCAACAGGCGCTCCACCATGATGCAGGGTTCGATATCCAGATAATGCTTTTCGCGACTCTGCTCGTAGAAGTTGCTGCGCATCCACGCGTTGCTGAGATCGTACAACTCCGCGTAGCTAACCTGCTGTTTGTCGAACACCAACCGGTTATAACCGCTGCCGTGGTTGGCCTTCAGTACAAAGGCGTTGGGCAATTGCCTGAACATGTCGTAGCTGAGCTCGGTGCCATGCGCATACAGCTCTACCAGATACTCCTCGCCCCACAGACCGGCGATAAATTCACGTACCTTGAACTTGTCCGACAAGGTGGTGTAGATGCTGCGCGGGTAAATTTTGCGTCGCATGATCTTTTCGCTGAAGCCGGTCGGTTTTGACAGGTGCGGCAGCTTCTTGAAATAGAGCGCGTATTTAACCTGATGGTGCCAGGCATCGGGCAGGCGCTTGGAAATGTTTTTAACCAGGATGTTTAACATGTTCTCTCCTTAATTTGCTGACAAGACGCGGCAAGCAGTAAAAACAGGTCAGCTGCAGTCGGGTAATTTTTCCGCCACGGAATAAACTGTTCAGCACGAAGAACGAAATGAATTCCGCCAGCAGCGTAGACACCGCCGCGCCGATCAGGCCGTAGCGCGGGATCAGCAGCAGATTCATCACCACGTTCGCCACTGCCACCAACGGCATCTTGATGGCGATAAAGCGATAGCCGGCGAACAGCACGATGCTGCGGTAAGAAACTGTCCCCATTACCGAGAACAACGAGGTCAGCGTACAAATAGCCAGGATGCTGGCGGCCGGTTGGAAAGCGGCACCGTACAGCAGCGCAATGGCCGGGTGGGCGAACCACCACAGGCCCAGCAACACCGGCAACGATAGGCCCAAGACCACCAAATACAGCACCCGTATACGGTATTCTTGCTCCAACGGATCGCGACAGCTGGCAATGCCCGGCATCAACGAGGTGATCAGCGCCATCGGCACGAAAACCCAGCCTTGGCTGAGGGTGGTGGCGGCACTGAACCAACCTACCGCCTGCTCGCCGACCAGATTGCCCAGCATGATTTGATCGATGCGGGTATAGATCACTATCGACAGGCTGGAGATGGCCAACGGCAGGCCCACCTTTAGCAAATAACGGCCATAGCGCCCGGCCTGGCGCGGCGTAACCTGCGGCGAGGCCGCCGCTTCCCCACGGAATAACCAGAGGCGCGCCAGGTAAGGTACGGCGCTGCTGAGGATGTAGGGTACCGCGAACCACACCAGCGGCAGCGCGGCACTCACCAGCGCCAGCCGCAGCCCGATCGACAGCAGCAGCGCCAGGTTGTTGATCAGCGTATTGCGTTTCGACTGGAGGCGGGCATCGTAATAAATCTTGTACACGTCCTGAATCGAGAAATAGGCGCTGACAAGCAGCAACAGCGTCATCAGTTGGCTGGCGGGCGATTGGCTGAAATAGCTCCATGTCAGTATCGGCAGCGCTACCACCAGGAACAGCCAACGGCGCAGGCGTATTGACGCCAGCATCAGGCGAATGCCGCTCGGCTGTCGGCGGGCGACGCGGTTGAAAATGATGCTGTCGGCGCCCAACTGCACCAGTGGCACCACGATGGCAATCGTCGCCAACAGATAGTTGAGAGCGCCAAACTGTGCAGGCCCCAGATAGCGCGCAACGTAAATGGAGACGAAGATGCCGGACAGGCTGAGCGAAACGCGTTCGAGCATCAGCCACAGGGCATTGGTGATAATGGCCTTCACCCGCTTATTCCCCTGCCTGCGGGCGATCTTCCCGATGGCTTGGGTAGGCGAAGTTGTAGTAGCTCATGTCGGTTGCCGCCTTCTTCACCATGCCGTTGAGGATCACGCCCTTGATCCCCACCCCATTCTGTTCGAAACGGCGCATGCTGGTTTCGATCTGCTTGACGGTATTCACCTCAAAACGCACCACCAGCAGCGAGGTGCCGGCGTGGTTGCCAACGATCGCCGCATCCGTCACCGCCAGAATCGGCGGCGTATCGATCAACACCAGATCGTAGTTTTGCCCGGCCCAGCGCAGAAAATCGGCGAAACGGCGGTGCATCAGCAGTTCGGACGGGTTCGGCGGTACCTGGCCGCGCGGCACGAAGTCCAGATTGGCGATGGCGGTTTTCCGCACCGCCTGTTCCGCCATCACGTTGCCCACCAGCAGGTCAGACAGGCCCTGATGCCCATCATCCGCCAGCCAGCGGTGCAGGAAGCCTTTGCGCATATCGGCGTCGATCAACAGCACCCGCTGCCCGGCCTGCGCCACCACCACCGCCAGGTTGGTGCTGGTAAAGCTCTTACCGCTTTCCGGGCTGGCACCGGAGACCATCAGAATGTTGTTCTTGGCCTCCATCATGGCGAAATGCAGGCTGGTGCGCAGGCTGCGGATCGCTTCCACCGATAGATCCGTCGGCTCGGCCACCGCCAGGATTGGCAAACGTCGGCCGCCGGATTTAGGCAACAGTTGGCGCTGCTCGCGGTTGCGCTTCACCTGCCACGGCGACAGCGGCACGGTGGCGTAGACGTTGATGCCCCGCCTCTCAAGGGTATCGATATCATTGATGCCGCGATGGAAGGCCGCGCGCAACAGCACGACCGAGACGGTGCCCGCCGCGCCCAGCAACAGCGCCAACAGCACGATCAACACCTTTTGCGGCTTAATCGGCCGGATAGCGGTTTCCGCTTCGTCGATAATGCGGACGTTGCCGACCGTGCCGGCCTTGCTGATGCTCAGCTCCTGTTGCTTGTTCATCAACTGCATGTAAACCTGCTGATCCACCTGCACGTCGCGGGTAAGGCGCAGGATCTCTTGTTGCATTTTCGGCAGCGTCTGCACCTGCTTACCCAGCCGCGCCTTTTCCGCCTCCAGCGTGGCACGCTTTTCCAACAGCGCCCGGTAAGCCGGGTGCACACGGGTATAGAGTTTGGAGATCTCCGCTTCCTTGAAGGTCAGCTCGTTGAGTTGGGCCTCGAGCTGCACCTGAGTATCCAGCACCGATTTGGCTTCCAGCGACAGATCCACCGAGTCGTTTTGCTGACGGAATTGATTGAGCTGGGTTTCGGCGTTGTTCAACGAAGTTTGCGTTTGCGGCAGCTGCTGTTGCAGGAACGCCAGCATCCGCTGCGTTTCTTCCGTTTTGCGATCCACGTTCTGCTGCAGATAGTTGTCGGTGATGTTCTTCAACATCGCCTCGGCGCTCTGCGGATCTTCGCTCGGCAGCGTAAAGGTCATGATGCCGCTGTCCTTGCCACCCGGCACCACGTCCAGGTATTTGCGCAGCTCATCCACCGCTTTTTGACGCGCGACTTTCACCACGGTGAAACTGGCGCCCGGCGCTGCATCGAGCGCCGAAACGGTCATGTTCCATCCGCCCTGTGCGACCGCCTGCCCGACCACGCCGCTGAACAGTTTGTCGCCGTCATGGCTCAATTCATAATGCTGCCCGTCGCGCACCGTCAGCGTCAGCGCTTCGTCCAGCATGTCCTCCGGCGTCGTCAGCGTGGCAATCTCCAGGACCGGCGGTTTTTCGCCGCTCAGCCGGGCAAAGCCTTTGCCGAATACCGGGAAATAGTCCGGGCTGACGCGCACCGTCAGGCCGAGGGCGTCCACCGTTTTGCCAAGCACGTAGCGCGACTTGACCAGCGTCACCTCATCCTCCGTCGCCGAACTTTGCCCCATCATCGAGCTGTCCAGCGTTTCGCGCAGCAGCGAATCGCCGGACAGCTGCTTCTCCACCTGCACCACCGCCGTGGCCTGGTACACCGGGGTAGCCAACAGGGCGTAGACCACGCCCAGCACACCGGCCAAACCGGTCACGGCGGCGATCCGCCAACGGTTATCCCACAGCGGCCCGATTAGGCGCTCCCACTCCAGCTTTTCATCTTGTTCGGCCACCATAACGGACAGCGCATTGTTTTTCATTTTCTGTTCCTTGTTCATCCTGCGGACTCACCAGTTGCGCACGCGCAAGGTAGCCTCGCTGAGATCGTTAAAGCTGCTGATGGTCGGCACCAGCTGGCTGATCAAACGGTTCCAGCGCGCGACCGGCGCCGCAGTGACGTACACGACGTCGTAAGGTTGCAGCTGAAATTCAGCGCCCATCGCCAGCGCGCTGGCGTCTGAAAGATCGAACTGGTACAGCGTCGCCAACCGCTGCGGCTGTTTGCCGCCGCTCGGTCGGATCACAAATACCCCGGTCGCATCCGCCACCGTCTGGCTGATCCCTTCGGAAGAACCGAGGGCTTCGGTCAGGGTCATGCCGCTGCGGTCCATCTTCAGCGTCGTTTGTTTGCCCACCTCGCCCATCACGAACACTTTCAACTCGTCATTGCGCGGGACGTAAAGGATATCGCCCGGTTGCAGCAGCGCGTTTTGGCTGATGTCGCCGCGCTGCATCAGCGCCTGCAGCGAGATGGCCCGCTCCTTGCCCTGATGGGTCAGCACGACGTTGCGCCAGTCGGCGTTGTCCGTCAGGCCGCCGGCGGCGTTGATCGCATCCAGAATGGTCAGCGGCACGTTGGTGATCGCCTGCTGGCCGGAGGTTTTCACTTCGCCGGTGACATAAGCCTTCTGCGAGCGGAACGCGGCGATACTGACATCCACCTGCGGGCTTTCCACATACTGCGCCAGACGGCCGGCGATCAGACTGCGCACTTCGGTGACGGTCTTGCCCACCACCGCCACGCGCCCGATATAGGGATAAAAGATCGTGCCATCCGCATGCACCCAGTTGCCGGTGTCGCTGGCGCTGCGGTACTGCCCGGCCGGCGTGGTCAACTCGGGATGATCCCAGACGGTGACGTTCAACACGTCGCCGACGCCGATGCGGTATTGATAACTCTGCAACCGCCGATCCAGCGCCGGGTTCGGCCGGGCGACCGGTTCTATGCGCCGCATTTTCTGCAGCAGCATCGGCGACATGCGATAGACCTGTACCTGGTTGTTCAAATCGAAATCGTCGTCTTGCTGCACGACGATGGCTTTTCCACTGGTCGGTAAATGCGAGCCGGGGACCACCGTACAACCGCTCAACAGCGCGGAGGTACAGACCAACGGCATCAAAAGAGGCAAATGAAAATTCATGGGGTTACCGTGATAGACGGGCTGCTGTCGCAGCCCGTGAGAGGATTAGCGACCAACGGTCGGGTTGTCGCTAAGCACCGTTGCCTGCTGCGGTTCGCGCAGCATGGCGAAATAGCCGCAAAAACAGAACAGGAACGCCACCAGCATCAGGCTCTCCTGGAGCTTCAACACTTCGCTGCAGATGCCGATGCAGGCCAGCGTCACCGCCAGCATGGTGCTCATGGCCAGCGCCTGGCGCGCATTGAGCCCGCGGCGCATCAGAATATGGTGCAGATGGTCACGGCCCGCTTTGAATGGGCTTTGGCGACGCAACAGGCGGCGCACCATCACGGTCACCATGTCCATCAGAGGAATGGCGATCAGCCACAGCGCGGTGACCGGGCGCATCACCGCCTGCGGCCCCTGCGTCGCCAACAGCACCAGCCACAGCACGCTAAAGCCAATCACCATGCTGCCGGCATCGCCCATAAAGATTTTGTTACGCGCGCCGAACAGGCTCAGGTTGAACAGCAGATAAGCTGCCAGCGCGACGAGCAGGCCCAGGCACCACAGCGCCAGGTCTTCCCGCCCGCCCAGTCCAAACACAACGGCCAACGCGACGAAGGTAACGCAGGACAAGGCGCCCAGTTGCCCGTCGATGCCATCCACCATGTTGTAGGCGTTGATCGCTCCCCAGACCGCCAGCGGCGTGAGCAGCAGCGCGCCATAGCCGAGCATCACTTCCTGATGCCCCCAGACATAGCCCAGAGAGGAGAGTTGCATCCCTGCCGCCAGCATCATCGCCAGCGCGATCCCTCCCTGCACCATGACGCGCGGCGCCACGGGCAGATCAAAGCGGTCATCCAGCACGCCCAACACCACCAGCGCCGTGACGCACAGCAGGTAGATCGTGCTGTCGGGCAGCCAGGCGGGTTGCCACAGCGTCATCAGCGTCAACGTCAGGTATACGGCGATGCCGCCGACCAGCGGAATATGCCCCAGATGTTGCTTGCGCGCATTGGGCTTATCCACTAACCCCACCGCCAAAGCGGCCCGACGGGCAATAAGCACCCAGGCGACCGCCAGCACAAATATCACGCTCAGTTGATATAACATCGTTCCTCCAGCGATTAAGCACGCTACCGCCCTTGAGTTACAGCTCCCAATGCGCTATTAGCAAAAACAAAATTGATCCTGCCAGGATATAAGTCAGCATGAGTTAATCCTGAAAATGCAGATTTATCCGCTTGTCGGCGGAAATACATAAATAACGCCAGCGTGCGGTTAAGTTATCGGTCAGAAAACTCATGTTTAATGGTTCTTTCGATGGCCGAATCAAGTTCCACCGGCGCTACGAAATCATTCTTCACATTGGTTTTAAATTGCGTTCTGGCGCAGAATTTCTGCACTCTGACGCGGCTGATTGGGAATTTTTTTCGACTTATTTTACTCACAACATCTAATGCGGTCGCCCCGCAGATTCCCACTGCATAGGGAATGCGAATCGTCTTATTTTCACGACCAAGAGAAGAGGAAATAACCTCAACCAGTTGATTCATCGTGAAGTCTGGTTTATCAACGTAGTTGCTGACCTGATAGCTGGATTGCTGATCCAGCGCGTGTTCCAACCGTGCGGCAATATTTTCAACATACGCCATCGACTTCATATTATTGCCGCTGCCGATCATCACGAATCGGCCGCTGGCGATCTGACGGAACAGGTTATACACGTTGCCGCGATTCCCTTCGCCGAATACCACCGTCGGGCGAATGATGGTCAGCTTGTTTTCGCTATCGGCTTTGCGCCACGCTTCATAAACGTATTCCGCTTCGAGCTTGGATTTGCCGTAGTGATTGAAGGGTTCGAAACGCCCCTCTTCGCCAGTCTCTTGTTTGACGAAACCATAAACGGCGACCGATGAGGTGAAAATGATTTGGCGGATATTCAACGCGGAAGCGGTCATGCAGACATGGCGTGCACCTTCGACGTTGACCTGGTAGTAGAGCGAAATGGGGTCGACATTGTCCTGATGCTCCGCAGCCAGATTAATGATGGCGTCACAGCCCGTCAGCGGTTGCTGCAAGGTCTCGGGCTGAGTCACATCACCGTACTGGTAGAGCGCCGGAAAGTGCTCGCTGGGCCGTTTATCCACGATGATCAGCGTCAGATCATCGCGTGCACTGAGACGTTTCGCCAGGCGCGTTCCGATAAAACCGGCCCCCCCGATAATAGCTACTTTACGCTTATCCATAATTTGTCACTCAGCAGGTTCTCATTATTCCCGTCACAACATTGAGACAGGACGCTAATACGCGTTAGGTAATGAGATTCAGACTGGACAAATCGAATCAGGCTTTCAAATAACAAATAATGAAATAAAAGATTTCATTAAATGTGAAATTATCGCTAAAGATAAAACCTCATTCAGTGCTAATTTTTAACATCGTAAGCAACTTGATATTGCAAGGTTTTATTGGGCAATATGAGATTAATCCGACCTTTACCAGGCATAGAAAAGGCCTCATATTTTACCGGCAGCTTAATCTGGCCTTGCTTAGGATCGACACATTCAATGGTCGCCTGCTCCATGCTCTCTCCCTGGTAAAGGCAGAACAGGGTTTGCGGGCTATTGGTATGAGGGTTGTTCAGCGTCAACGTCAACACGACGCGCGTGTTATTCTGAATATCATTGATCACCGGCGGGCGGGTTTGGTTGCCCAACACATATGAAAAATGTGAAATGACCAGTAAAGAAGCGAATACCGTCAGGTATTTCACTACGCGGCTAGCGGGCATGCTGAAAAAGCGCCGCCCCGATGTTGGCTTCTTTTCAGACGCCGGTGTTTCCTGGGATGGCGTCTCTGCCGCGAGAGGCGCTGAAACCAGTGTCGATTTACGTTGCTTAACTATTTTCTCATCGTTTGTTTCAGGCGCTCCATTTACACTTTCAGAAAGTTCCGCTTGAATATCAACATTAATATCATCATCGCCGTTTAATATATCATTACCGACGTAGTCTTCATCTTCAGATATAAAGTGAAAAACCGCCTGATTTTCCACCTTGTAACCCAAGCGAGGAATGGTTCTGATAAGCGTATGTTCGGTGTCGCTAATTTTCTGACGAATGGATTTAATTGTTTGATTTATCGTTGAATCTGAACAATAAGTCCCTTTCCAGATATTTTCTATAATTTCCGTTCGGGTAACCAGTTCGGGGGATCTGGCGACAAGCAGCGAAAGGATTTGATACTCTTTCCAACGCAGACGAAATTTCTCCCCGGCAGGAGTCAGAACATCGAGATTCCTAATCTTTATTCTTTTATCAAGATTCACTTTTAATTTCCTTAGCGTGCCTGTCCTGCACACTTTGTATAGAAATATCAAAAAATGTTCAAGAAATTAAATGTAAACTCAACAGGTTGCATTCATCGGATATTGGCTTTTATAAAAATTTTCTGATTTCATTTTTTACATTAAGCCTGATTAAGGATGTTCTGTTTATCCAGACGACTCTTTTCCCCTGTTGGTAACATGGATTTCTCTCATGACCGCCGTAAAATCCAACCTGGCACCTCATTGATTTAAAAAAGAAAAACTAACAATGTCGTTTAATTGTTAATCGAGTAAAATTGTGAAATTTCATTCCGTGATGTGAATTCATCCTATTTTCCCACTTAATCTGGTTGGCAGATAGACTACAAAAAGCCGAAAAAAACAGAATGAGAGTTATCTGATTTAACTCCAACACTCATTCATTCCAGCAAGTTTAGCATCTAAGACAAATCCCTATTGATGATTTTATAACAATCGCACTAATTATGCCTTCCCCACCCAGAAATTTCATTTAACCTGCGGCGATGGCATTAATATTTTAATGTAAGAATACTCTCAACAAAAAGAAAAAACCGTGCAAATAATATAATCCGTTTGTGAGAAGACATTCCTACATTGAGAGATATGGCTATAAAAAAAGAAAAAAACGGCAAGCGGAGATGAGAATTTTACCTAAAGGCAGAAAATTTCACTGAGAAGGCGAGGAGAGATGATTCGGTATGAGCGAAATATCCCTCCCCTGTCGGGGAGGAATTGAGACAATCGTTTGGTGCTCAGGCCTTTTTCTTACGGCCATACACCACCCAGGTAATGACCACACACAAGATATAGAATACCAGGAACACTTTCATCGCCCCCGCCGGCGAACCGGTCAGCGCCAACGAGGTGCCGAATGCCTGCGGAATGAAAAAGCCGCCGGCCGCACCGATCGCCGAGATAAAGCCCAATGCGGCGGCGGAGTCGGTCACCGCTTCACGCTGCGCGCTCTCGTCGCTGCCGCCGGCCGCTTTGACGCGTTCGACCGTGATTTTACGGAAGATGACGGCGATCATTTGGAAAGTCGAACCGCTGCCCAGCCCCGCCGTGAGGAACAGCACCATAAAGATGCCGTAGAAGGCGATGAATGAACCGCCCTGCCCTGCGTCCGGCAAGGTCAGGAACAGCAGCGCGGCAAAAACGGCCATCACCACAAAGTTGATCAACGTGACCCGCACCCCGCCGAAACGGTCAGACAACGCACCGCCAACCGGCCGCGCCAGCGCCCCGAGGAACGGACCGAAGAACGCGTAGTGCAGGATCACCACATCCGGGAACTGTGTTTTCGACAGCATGGCGAAACCGGCGGAGAAACCGATGAAGGAACCGAAGGTCGCGAGGTACAGCAGGCTCAGCATCCACAGATGCCCGCGTTTGAGCACCGGCAGTTGCTGGCGCAGCGACGCTTTGGCCGCCGCCAGATCGTTCATGCCGAACCAGGCCGCCAGCGTGGCGATCAACAGGAACGGCACCCAGATCCAGGCGGCATTTTCCAGCCACAGCGGGCTTCCGTCCGCCTGATTTTGCGCCGCGCCGCCAAACAGGCCGAACAGGCTGAAAGAGATCGCCAGCGGCGCAACCAGTTGCATCACGCTGACGCCCAGATTGCCCAACCCGCCATTGAGCCCCAACGCACCGCCCTGGCGTGCTTTCGGGAAGAAGAAACTGATGTTGGCCATGCTGGAAGCAAAGTTGGCACCGGCGAAACCGCACAGCAGGGAAATGACGACAAACACGCTGTACGGTGTGCTGCTGTCCTGCACCGCGAACCCCAGCCACAGGCAGGGCACCAGCAGGAAGCAAGTGCTGATAGCGGTCCAACGACGGCCGCCGAACAGCGGGATCACGAACGAATACGGCACGCGCAAAATAGCGCCAGAGACCGACGGCAACGCCGTTAACAGAAACAGCTGGTCGGTGGTGAAGTTGAAGCCGACCTTGTTCAGGTTGACCGCGACGGCGCTGAACAGCATCCAGACGCAGAAGGCCAGCAGCAGACAGGGAATGGAAATCCACAGATTGCGGGTGGCGATGCGCTGGCCGCGTTGCTGCCAAAAAGCACTGTCTTCAGGGCGCCAGTCCTGAATCAGCGCGCCGGTTTTCTTTGATGAAGGCGTTGCAAGTTGCGACATAAAAACCTCAGACACGGGGGATTATTCCGCACACCCTAGGGGGCGGCCCCGGCGGCAAAGTTGATGTACATCAACCCGAATGCAAGTAGTTGGCGGCGTAAACGGCGCCTTCATCCCCTTAGGGGTACGGGCAAACAAAAAATTAAATAACCTAAAATCAATAACTTGATCAACATCACTTCCTTGTTTTTACCGGCTCGCCACGTCACTGGAAACTAATGGGTACTTCATTCGAGGTATGTGGTTATGCTCAGGGATAATCAAAAATATGGCTGAATCGTTACTTTTTTTATCCCCGTCGCCGCCTTCGCCCCTGAGCTTCAGCGGCGCTAAACGCCAGGAATCCGGACTTATGAAACGCCTGTTGGCCCCGCTTTCGATCGTGAATCAGGTCGCCCTGCTGATGTTACTGTCGGGCATTCTGGGCGTGGCCGGAATGGGCATTTCCGCCTGGATGTCGCAAAGCATTCAGGGCAACGCGCATGCCATCAACAAGGCCGGTTCGCTGCGTATGCAAAGCTATCGCCTGCTGGCGCAGGTGCCGCTGGACGCGCGGCACGAAATTCTGATTCAGGAGCTCGAACGCGACGAAAACAGCCCAGACCTGCAGCGCTCGGTGGAACAAGAGGGGCTGACACAGCCTTTCGTCGCCTTGCGCGACTACTGGCAGCAGACTCTGCAGCCTCGCCTGCGCAGCGCGCAGCGCCCGGCCGATGCCGCACCGCAGGTGGCGCACTTCGTGCAGCTGCTGGACAAGCTGGTATCGGACATCGATCGGCAAACCGAGCGCCGCCTGCTGATGGTGACGCTGGTGCAGGCCGGCTTCATCGCACTGACGCTGTTGCTGTTGTTCGGCACCACCTGCTACCTGCGCCGCCGGTTGCTGCATCCCTGGCGGCAACTGGTAGAGATGGCGTTAGCGGTGGGCCGCGGCGATTTCAGCCGCCGCTTTCCCCAGCGCGGACACCAGGATGAAATGGCCTCGCTCGGCGGCGCGTTGAATACCATGTCCGATGAGCTGTCTGCCACCTACAGCGGGCTGGAGCAACGCGTAGCCGAAAAGACCGCCGACCTGCAGCAGAAAAATCAAGTGCTGAGCTTCCTCTATCGCGCCAGCCGCCAGCTGCACGCCAACGAACCGCTATGCAGCCGCCTGACGCCGCTGCTCAACCAACTGCAAACCCTGACGCCGCTGCGCGCCATCCAGGTGCGGCTGTATGAAAACGACAGCCGGGAACCGCTGCTGCAGCTGAGCGGCAACCAGCCGTTGCGGCCGGAGCACTGCCACAACCCGGTGTGCAGCGCCTGCCTGAACGACAGCGATCGCCAGCATCCCGATAACCCGTCGCTGAGCTGGAGCCTGAGCGACAAACTCGGCGACTACGGCGTGATCGTGGCTCAGCATGCGCCGCAACAGCCGCTGAACGATGAGCACCGCCAACTGATCAACACTCTGGTAGAGCAACTGACCAGCGTGCTGGCCATCGAACGCCAGGTCGACCACCAGCAACAGCTGATGCTGATGGAGGAACGGGCGGCGATCGCTCGCGAACTGCACGACTCCATCGCTCAATCGCTCTCTTGCCTGAAAATGCAGATCGCCTGCCTGCAGATGCAGGGCGAAACGCTCTCTTCCGCCAGCCAGACGCTGGTGCAACAGATGCGTGAAGAGTTGAACGGCGCCTACCGCCAGCTGCGCGAGCTGTTGACCACCTTCCGCCTGCAGCTGACCGAACCGGGCCTGCTGGCGGCGCTGCAATCGACGGTGGCGGAGTTCAATCCCAAACTGGGCCTGACCATCAACCTCGATTACCAGCTAGGGCCGCGCACGGTGCCCGCCTATCAGGCCATTCATCTGCTGCAGATCGCCCGCGAGGCGCTCAGCAATATCCTTAAGCACGCCGCCGCCAGCCAGGTGAGCATTCAGGTCATCAATAAACGGGGCGAAGTGACCCTGAGCGTTTGCGACAACGGACGCGGCCTGCCGGCCGAGACGTCCCGCCCCGACCATTACGGCCTGATCATCATGCGCGATCGCGCCAAGAGCCTGCATGGCCGCTGCGACATTTTACCGCGCAGCGGCGGCGGCACCGAAGTGCGAGTCAGCTTCACGCCGGATAACCACGCCATCGACTAACGGAGACACCATGACGACAGAAACCGCCGCCACAATTTTACTGATCGACGACCATCCCATGCTGCGCAACGGCGTAAAACAGCTGATCGGCATGGACGCTCGCCTGCAGGTTATCGCCGAAGCCGGCAGCGGTGAGCAAGGCGTGGAACTGGCGCAACAGCACGATCCGGATCTGATCCTGCTCGACCTGAACATGCCCGGCATCAACGGGCTGGAAACGCTGGATCGCCTGCGCCAGACCGACCTGTCCGGGCGCGTCGTGGTGTTCAGCGTATCCAACCATGAAGACGATGTCGTCAGCGCGCTCAAGCGCGGCGCCGACGGCTATCTGTTGAAAGACATGGAGCCGGAGGAGCTGCTGAAAGCGCTGCATCAGGCGGCCGCCGGGCAGATGGTGCTCAGCGAAACGCTGACGCCGATCCTCGCCGCCAGCCTGCGTGAAAACCGCCCCAGCGCCGAGCGCGATATTCAGCAGCTGACGCCGCGCGAACGGGATATTCTCAAGCTGATCGCCCAGGGGCTGCCGAACAAGCTGATCGCGCGCCGCCTGACCATCACGGAAAGCACCGTCAAGGTGCACGTCAAACACCTGCTGAAAAAGATGAAGCTGAAATCCCGCGTCGAGGCCGCCGTGTGGGTGCTGCAGGGTAAAAACGGTTAATCTTCCCCGTACAACGGCCCGGTTTGCGCCGGAATGGGCGGCGGCGTCAGGGTTTGGATCGCCGGCAGGTCCTCGCCATCGCCGGCGCTCGCCGTCAGCGGCGGCGCCACTTTCAGCTCGATCCAGTTGGACGTCACGCGTTGCTGCTTGTCGTCCTCCAGCGTGACCGACAGCCGGTAACTGTTGGCGGCACCCGGCGCGTCATCCCACGGCGGCACGATCGCCGTCCAGCCCTGCGGATCGTTGGCGTTGTGCGGCGGCGTCAGGCTCAGCGCCTGCGTATCCCCCTGCCAACTGACATGAGAAATCCCGTGCAACGCCTTGATTTCCAGCACCAGCGGCACAGTCTCTCCCGCCTGCAGGTTCCACGGCGGCGTAGCCAGGAACACCTGCAGCGTCTTGCGCTGACGGAATTCCAGCACCGGCACATTTTTACGCTCGATGGGATCGTAGCGGCTGCCGCGCAACGACTTGGCCTGCGCCACATACTCCGGCGAAATCTGCTTCACCAATGGCACCCCGAGCCGATAGCTCAGCGCCAGCTCAACCTGATCCTGGCTTTGGCCGCCCGCGCCAATCTTATGCAACGCCTTCATCGTCACCAGCGGCACCGGGGTGTAATTGAGCCCCAGCTGCATGGCGCGCGGATCGTTTTGCTTTTTCCCGCTGCCGAACAGATCGACATTATCGCCCAGATATTGCTCATAGCTGAGCGAACCGCCGATCTGGCGATAAAACGGCAGATAGCCTTGCGTCGTGATGTCGTAGCCTCGCGCCGGACGGCTGAAGAACACCCCATCGCCGGGCTGTTGCGACAACGCCGACAGCGGGTAGTAATAGTTGGTGGAGAAACGCAGATAGTCCCCCCAGGCCTCCGCGCCGATGCTGCCGCGATTGCGCTGCCGGGCGAAATCGCTGTCGAGCGCGGTGTTGTAACCCAGCAGCCAATCGCCGGCGATCCAGCGCTGCCCCAGTGCAAAATTGCCCAGCGCCCCGGCGCTTTGCTGCAGCCAGCCGATCTGGCTGTAGGTCAATAGCCCGTCGACGTCGTACAGCGGGCTGAATAGCTGGCCATTGCTGCCGGTAAAGTCGCCCTCACCGGTCATCTTCAGCGACAGCCGGGCGGTCCCCAGCGGAGACAGCAGCTCCTGCGCCTGTTGCTGCAGCGCGCCGGTCGCCTGGCCCAGCAAATAATCCTCAGCGCGGCTGCGCATCTGCTGACGAGACACATTGTTCAACTCTTGTTCACCGAGCTGCTTGGCCATCTCGGCCCACTGCTTTTCGCGCGCCGCGTCGTCGGGCGCACCGCCCAGCTCGGGCAAATTCGCGGCAGGATCCGCGGCGGTCTGTTCGGAAGGGATCACGCTGTCCGGCGCCGGTGGGGACTCGGCGCACGCGGGCGCCGCTCCGGCCAGCCACATCAGCGGCCCGGCCAGCCACGCCGTCTGACGCCGGCGCCAGAATCGTTTTTTGGTCTTGTTGAGTACTGCCTGAATGACGTCGTTCATGACACCGTTAGCTCCCTCCTTCCTGGAGCACGCCAACCCACTGCTGCGCCGCCGCCTTCCCGCGACAGTTCTGAAAAACCTCACGCCCCGACCAGGCGGGTGCGCCTCTACCCTAAAGCCTAACGGCTTGACGAGAAGAAACAATAGGATAAACCCCTAATCCCTCTTTTGTGACGACGTCACATTACGCGGTTTACCCTTTCATTTCAGCCATCGGGTGAATTCACGCCATTTTAGCGCCGATTTTGCCGATAAAAAGTACGCCAGCCTCTGCGCGCCGCCGCGCATGGCGTTGCACTGCCATGTAATCAGCACAGTGCCGATGCGTGCTATCGCGCGTTCCCCGCAGGCAGCCGCGTTTCACTCCGATGAAATCAGCATTTTGCCGTTATTTTAAACGCCTGTTTTACGGTTGGCGGAGTCCTGATGTTAATTTCTCTACTGTGGCACGCGCTGTTTTTCACCGCGCTGCTGGCGGCAGGCCTGGGCGCCTCCGCACTCATCACCCGGCTGGAGCGAACGGTAGCCACACGCGCCACCCCGCCGACATTACGTCGCCGCAGCCTGCTGTTGACGGCCCTGGGTTTGGCTGTGGCGGCGCTGCCTTTCGAGCTGCCGGCGGCGCAGCGGTTATGGTTGCCGGCGGCGGCGGCGCTGCTGATCGCCCTTGCGTGGCTGGACTGGCGTCATCGCTGGTTGCCGGACCGACTGACTCAGCCGCTGCTGTGGGGTGGGCTGCTGTGCAACCTGGACGCTCGCTGGGCGCCTCTGGACGACGCGGTTATCGGCGGCGCCGCCGGTTACGGGGCACTGTGGCTGCTCAACGCGCTCTATCGGCTGGTGCGGGGGCGTAACGGCATTGGCCAGGGCGATTTCAAGCTGCTGGCGGCACTGGGCGCCTGGCTCGGCTGGTCGGCATTGCCGCTGCTGGTCTGTCTGGCGGCAGTATTCGGACTCGGCGCGGCATTGGCGCACGGCCTGCACAACCGCCGCGCCTGGCGCGCACCGCAACCTTTCGGCATCGCCCTGGCGGCCGCCGGCTGGCTGTTGCTGATGATGAACGCCGACCCAAATATGCCGGCGTTGTTCGGTTAGTTCTTCAGCGCGTCGATCAGTCGATTGAGCACGCCGGCCACTTCCGCCGTGCTGGCCGTTGTCGGATTGGCCAGGGGCTGGATCGCCGCGAGCCTGGTCGTGGAGAGCACCTCATCGCTGCGGATTTCCAGCGCATCGGATGGCGGTGCGTTTAACGATCCGCCATCCGGTCGCCAATAGCTGCCTCGCGTAGTCTGCACCTGATAGCTGCCAAAACCAAAGTCCTTCTCGACGCGGTAATATATTTCGCAGCTCAGCGGCCCGATGCGCCGCAGCATAAAAGCGCCTTTCGCGCTATAGCTGCCTTTATTGACGACAAAGGCGGCGGCCTGCGAAGACAGATCGAACGTGATATACAAATCGCACGCCAGCACTTTGGTGCTTACTCCCTGTTGCAGAGTAATGTGCGTTGTGGGTTGCCGATCCGGCGCAGTCAGGGTGCCTAAAAAAGTCCACGATTGCTGTTTCGAGATATTGCGTGGCAGATGATTGCTGGTGGCGGAAGGCGCTATCCCCCGCTCCCCCAAACTGTTCATCACCTCAACTCCGCTCAAAAATGACGTGACGTCGACGGTGCTTTTGCCGGCTACCGCTACGCCGCCGTTGTATACGTTGCTGAACGTCACCTCGGTATTGTTGTTGCAGGCGGCGATCGCCACCGGGAAGGGAGTCGTCGAACCGCTGTAAAGACTCAACTGGCCGATATCCCAACGGGATTCGTTGATGAATCGGCACAACACGCCGCCGCTCTCCACGTTCTGCGCGTCCTGGATATTGATATTGCCTATTGTGCCTTGGGCAAAGTTGGTGGACAGCACGCTGACATTGGCGGCGCGCTGCGTGTTGCGGTTCTCGCAGCCCAATGAATTGATCGTGCCGTTAAAATCTTTGAAATAGTAGATATCGCCGATGCAGTCATCCGCAGCCAACGAGCCGACAGTAGAGTAAAACCCTGAGATTCTGAACGCAGTACCCTTGGCACGCGCAGCATAAAGGCCATCGATAAAGTTGGTGGTGCCGGACTTGTCCATCCACAACACCCCATCGCCCGGGCGACTGGCGTTAGCCTCCATCTGCACATTCACCAGCCAGTTAATGAACATGTCGCCCGAGACAAACAGCGAATAACCGCCGACGTTGGTGTAGATATCACGGATATCGAACTTCGTCATATTGCGATCGCTAAACCATACGCCGTGGGTGTCGTCTACGCCGGTATCATCCCGCAGCGTCAAGCCGTGCAGCGTCAGATTGGCGAATCCTTTCACTACGATTACCGCTTTCTTCGTTTCACCCTGTTCATTGGTGTAACTGCTGTCCGCAGTCTTGACGATTTTGGTCGCTCGCCCCAATCCGACCACCCGCAGACCGATGCCGCCGTAGATGTCCGTTGTCGTCTGAATGAGTACATGTCCAGCGACCGTATATACCCGTTTCCCCAGAGACAGTGTACCGCCTGCTTGCAACGCCGCCTCCGCCGCTTTGTTGATCGCCGGCCCCCAGTTGCTTCCGTCGCTGTCCTGATAAAACTGTTCCGGCGTCACAACCTCACCGGTGGCGAGCAAGGTTGCTGCGCGCTGTACTGGAACGTTTTCGTTATTGTCCATAATTTCT
This sequence comes from Serratia sp. Ae19-1, assembly GCF_059801225.1. Classification (NCBI taxonomy): domain Bacteria; kingdom Pseudomonadati; phylum Pseudomonadota; class Gammaproteobacteria; order Enterobacterales; family Yersiniaceae; genus Serratia; species Serratia sp. Ae19-1. The sequence goes on from NZ_JBCHWD010000003.1 coordinate 72,144, forward strand.
CCTGACGTGATGTGTTCGCATCATTGCGAACGACCGCGCTGAAAGGCGTAAATAACGCCACCTTTCAGCGCCAATCTATCACCGCCACATGAGCACGTTATGAAATTTCATTTTATTTCACCTTGATACAACATCTCGCGTTTCGCGGTTGCAACAGCACGCGACTTCACACGCTGTCGGCCTTTGGCGCGCCAGAAGCCCGGCCAGGCGCGCGGCGCGGTCGCTACTTACTCACCCGGTCCAGATACAGCATGCTGTTGGCGATATCCACCCGAGCATCTTGAACGTTGTTGCGTAATGCCACCAGCGTTTGCCCCTGCAGCGCCACAACATAGGGCGAACTGGCCTGCAGTTCCCGCTGCAGCGTAACGTAGCGTGCGCTGCGCGCGGCGTTGTCGCCCTCCGCGGCCGCCGCGCGCGTTTCCGCGCTGATGGCGGGTATGCGCCACTGGGTACGCCAGGCCAGGGTTTTCGGCCCGTCGGCCACGTTATAAGCAAATGCGCTGGCGTTGGTGTTCGGATCCAGGTAGTCGGCGCCCCAATAGGTGAATATCGCCTGAAAATCGCGGCCGCGCATTTTGCCCCACAGATCGCTTTCCACCACCGGATGGATATCCAACCGCAGCCCGGCCTGCGCAAAACTGGCCTGCAGCGCCTGGGCGATATCGGTATACGGCGGCTGATTGATGACGATTAGGTCGATGCGCGTGCCTTCAGCGATGCCGGCATCGCGCAGGATCTGTTTGGCTTTATCCACGTCGAGCTTAAACGGCCGATCGTTGAGCGCACCGTCCAATCCTTGCGGCAAGAAGGCCTGATGCACCCGGTATTGCCCTTTCAGCAACCGCTCGGCGATGCTCTGATAGTCCACCAGCCAGCGTGCCGCCTGCCACAACGCCGGATTGCCCAGCGCCGGGTTGTCTTTGCTGCCGGTGTTGAAACCAAGATAATACACCCGGGGCGCATCGGCCTGCTCGATGCGTACGCCCGGCGCCTTGCTCAGCGAGTCGAATTGGTCGGCGCCCAGATCGTAGGCCACGTCGGCATCCCCCTTCAGCAACAGCAGGCGGCGGGTGCCGGCGTCGCTGACATTCTTGAACAGCACCGTTTTCAGCCGAGCCGGCGACGGCGCATAGTCGTTGCGGCCAAACAGCAGCGCCTCGTGCGGCACATAGTTACTCACCCGATACGGGCCGCCGCCGGCGGAATGACTGCGCAGCCAGGCGTTGCCGTAATCCCCCTGCTGCGCATGCTCATTCAGCAGCTTCTCATCCACAATCGAAGCCACATTCGCCGTCAGCAGACGCAGCGCCAGCTCACTGCCGATATTGGCCGGCCAGCTGAGCTGCACCTGGTCATCCCCGATCTTCTTCAGCTGCTGTTCAACGTTATCCGGCGTCCAACCAAACTCGGCGAGAATAAACGACGGCGCCTTGTTCAGCTTCACCGCACGCACCAGTGAGAAAATCACGTCCTCAGGCCGTAACGGATTACCAGAGGCAAAGCGTTGCTGCGGTTTCAGGGTAAAAGTCAGGCTGCGGCCATCGGCGCCCGCTTGCCAACTGCCTGCGGCGTCCGGTGCCAGCTTTTGCGGCGCGGCGCGATCCGGCGCCACCAGGCGCTGATAGAGGTTGACCAAATTGGCCGAGCTGACGGTTTCAAAGCTCTCCGCCGGATCGAGGCTGATAATGCCCTCCAGCGAACTGACCACCACCAGGGTGTCTTGCGGGGTGGCGGCCTGCGCACCGAAAGCGGCCGCCAGCGCGCCATACAACAAAGTTGGAATTAACCGTTTCATCGATACACTCTCCACAATCACGCGGTTGCGTTGTATTTCGAGTGTAGGGGGTTAGAATTAACAGAAGAACGACGATAAATTGCTTTATTTATTACCAAGATGGATATGCCCGCCGCGTTGGCGGGCACAGGTTTAAATGATGATGCGACCGTGCGCCATCGCTACCGCGCGATCGCACATGTGGTCGATGACGTCCGCATCGTGGCTGACCAGCACCATGGTCAGATCGCCCGCCTGCTTCAGCTCGTTGAGCAGGTTGAGGATCTCCGCCTGTACCGACATATCCAACGCCGAGGTCGGCTCATCCAGCAGCAGCAGCTTCGGCCGCAACAGCAGCGCGCGCACGATCGCCACGCGCTGTCGCTGGCCGCCCGACAGCTGATGCGGATAGCGATCCAGCAGGCGCGGATCCAACCCGACCTGGCGAAATCCCGCGCTGATCTTGCGTTCGATATCGCTTTCCTGCAGCAGTTTGAGCGGCTCCGACAACGTGCGCAGCAGCCGGTGTTTGGGGTGCAGCGAAGCATAGGGATCCTGAAACACCATCTGCACTTCGCGCCGCAGTGGGCCGGTAAATGCCTGGCCCGGTTGCAGCCGCCGCCCCAACAGCTCAAAGCCGCCGCGCCAGCTGTCGTTCAGCCCGGCCAATACCCACAGCAACGAGGACTTGCCGCAGCCGGAAGGCCCCACCAGCCCGAAACACTCGCCCGGTTCGATGCGCAGGTTAACGTCATGCACCACGGTGCGCAGTTCGTATCCCTGACGATGGCTGACGCTCAGGTTATCCAGTGCAATCACGCTCATTTCAAGGTCTCCAACAGCGCCCGATCCAGCACCGGCAATGGTTTGCCGCGCGTCTCGCGACTCGGCCGGCACGCCCACAGCGTGCGGGTATAGGGGTGCGTGGCCTGCGCCAACTGCGTCGCCGGCAGCTGATCCAACAGCTCACCCTTGTACATCACCAATACCCGTTCGCAGTGGTGCGCCACCTGCTGCAAATCGTGGCTGATCAGGATCAGGCCCATATTGCGTTGTGCGACCAGATTTTCTATCAGCTGCAGCACCTGATCGCGCATCTGGTGATCCAGCGCCGAAGTCGGTTCGTCGGCAATCAGCAGCTGCGGATCGTTGATCAGCGCAATGGCCAGCATCACCCGCTGCCCCATGCCGCCGGAGAGCTGATGCGGATAGCGCCGGCACAGCGCCGCCGGATCGGGCAACCCCACCGCAGCCAGCATCTCCAACACTTTTTCACGCCGCTCGGCGCGACTCAGCTTCGCATGCAGCACCAGCGGCTCCTCGACCTGACGCCCAATCGGCTGATTGGGATTCAGCGCATGTTTGGGGTCTTGCATCACCATCGCCACCCGATCGCCGCGCAGCCGGCTCCACTGGCGCTCGCTCAGTCGCGTGAGGTCTTCGCCGCCCAGCGTCAGGCGCTGCGCCTGCAGCTGCAACGGCAACGGCAATAGCCCCATCAGCGCACGCGCGGTCAACGATTTGCCCGAGCCGGACTCGCCGACCAGCGCCAGGCGCTCCCGCCCCATGCTGAACGAAATATTTTTCACCAGCGCCACCGGCTGCGGCCCCGGCACGCCGATCGCCAAACGCTCGACGGTCAATAAGGTGTTATCAGTGCCCATGACGAGGATCCATTTTGTCGCGCAGGCCATCGCCCAGCAGGTTAAAGGCCAGGCTGGCGAACAGGATCGCCCCGCCCGGTGCGGCGGCGACCCACCATTGGTCGAAAATCACTTTGCTGCCTTCGGCCACCATCGAGCCCCATTCGGCGGTCGGCGGCGCGACGCCCATGCCGAGGAACCCCAGACCGGCGGCGGACAGGATGATGCCGCCCAGGCTCAGCGCCGCGCGCACCACCGCGCTCGGCAGGCACAGCGGCAAAATGTGGCCAACCATCAGCCGCAGCCCGCGGATACCCTGCATGCGCGCCGCCGCCAGGTAATCGCTGCGCCTCAGCGCCAGGGTTTCGGCCCGCGCCTGGCGGGCAAAGGCCGGCCAACTGGTCAATGCCAGCGCCAACGCGCCGTTCATCAGCCCCGGCCCCATCACCGCCACGAACGCCAGCGCAATCACCAGACTCGGCAACGACAGGAAAATATCGGTCAGGCGCATCAAAACGCGTTCAACCCAGCCGCCGAGATAACCGGCGCAGATACCGACCAGCAGACCGATAGGAATGGTCAGCACCAGAATCAGCGACACCAGAATCAGCGTCGGCCGCGCGCCGTAAATCACGCGGGAGAGCAAATCGCGGCCGAAGCCGTCGGTGCCCAGCCAATGCTCGGCGGAAGGTGGCAGCAAGCGCAGTTCGATATGCTGCAGATTAGGATCGAAAGGCGCCAGCCACGGGGCCAGCAGCGCGGTGACGATCAGGATCGCTACCAACGCCGCGCCCAGCGTCATAGTGGTCAACCGCCGACCGGTACGATAACCGACGGCCGGCTCGCTTTGCGGTTCGTGTTCAGAAAGATATTGGCTCATCGGGTTCGCGGATCCACTAAATAGGTCAAGGCGTCAGCCAGCGCATTCAACAGCACAAAACAGGTGCCGATCAGCAGCGTGGCGCCGAGGATCGCCGGCGTGTCGGCGGCAAACAGCGCCGAAGTCAGGTAACGCCCGACGCCGGGCCAGGCGAACACCGTTTCGGTCAATACCGCGCCCTCCAGCAGGCTGGCGTAGGAGAGAGAAAGTACGGTGATCAGCGTGCCCAGCACGTTGGGAAACACGTGGCGCAGCAGAATGCGCAGACGCCCGGCTCCCTTGGAACGCGCCAGCGTCACGTATTCCTTGTTGCACTCTTCCAGCATCGCCGCACGCAGCAGCCGGGTGATGCCCGCCATCGACAGCAGCGCCAGCGCCACCACCGGCAGCCACAGGTGGCTGATGGCGTTATAGAACATCTCGCGATCGCCGGACAGCCAGCTGTCGATCAACACGAAACCGCTGCGCGGCTCCATGCTGTACAAGTAGATATCGTCCAGCCGCCCCGGCCCCGCCGACCAGTGCAGCGTGGCATAGAACAGCAGCAGCCCGAGCAGGCTCAGCCAGAAAATCGGCACCGAATAGCCGATCAGCGACAGCAAACGCGCCGCGTTATCCAGCCAGCTGCCCGGTTTGAGCACCGCCAGAAACGCCAGCGTAATGCCGCCGAGGGCACCGAGGATAATGGCGCAAGTGGCCAGCTCCACCGTCGCTGGGAAGGTACGCAGCAGATCGCTCAACACCGGCTGGGCGGTGATGCGCGAAATGCCCAGATCGCCGTGCGCCAGGTGCGTCAGATAACGCCAAAACTGCACCGGCAGCGGCTGATCCAGCCCCAGCTCATGCCGCACCTGCGCATAGGTGGCTTCACTGGCGTGATCGCCCGCCACCTGCAGCGCCGGATCGATCGGCGCCAGGTGCGACAACATGAAGGTGAACAGCAGCAGGCCGAGGAGCGTTAACGCCAGCGACAGCGCGCCGCCAAGCAGCCGCCCGCCCCAGCGCCAATACCGCCGGGCAGCTCCGGCGGAAGCGGAGAGTTCAGCGGCCATTACTTGCTGACCTTGCTGTAGAACACCATGTCAGGGTTGATGCCCTGTACATAGCCCTTGAGATTGTCGCGCACCGCGATCAGGCTGCGCGCCTGCAGGCCGATGACGAACGGCGAGCTTTGCTGCACCTGTTTTTGCAGTTGCTGGTAGTCGGCCACCCGTTTGGCGGTGTCGTTTTCCGCGGTGGCGGCCAACGTCAGCTTGCTCAGCGCCGGGATCTGCCAGTTAGCGCGCCAGGCCAGCGTTTTGCTGCCGTCTTCCGGATTGTAGGCGAAGGCTGCGGCATTGGTGTTAGGGTCGAAATAATCCGGCCCCCAGGAAGTCAGCGTCGCATCGTAGTTAAGCGCTTTCACCTTGGTGGAGACCTGTGAGCTGATGCCCGGCACCAATTCGACCTTCACGCCGCCCTGGGCGAAACTGGCCTGCAGCGCCTGGGCGATATCCAGATACGGCGGCTGATTGTTGACGTCCAGACGGAAACTGACGTTGCTGAGCCCCGCTTTGGCCAGTATCTCTTTGGCTTTTTGCGGATTGAAGCTGTATGGCTGATCCTTGAGCGCCCCCAGATAACCCTCCGGCAGAAACGCCTGATGGCTCTGGAACTGCCCTTTCAGTAGATCGTCGGCGATGCCTTTATAATCGAACAGCCAACGCGCCGCCTCCCAGAAAGCCGGGTTGCCGAGCGCCGGTGACGCCTTGGCGTTGAACTGCAGGAAATACAGCGAAGCATAAGGAATAGCCAGCGGTTTGACGCCCGGCTTGCCCTTCAAGGCCGCCATTTGGTCGGCCCCCAGGTTGCGCGCGATATCGGCATCGCCCTGCTCGATCAGCAAGCGACGCGCGGCCGGATCGGGCACGTTTTTGATCAGGATGGTTTTCAGCGTCGGCTCGCCTTCCGGCGAGCCCGGGTTGGCGTCCAGCACTACCACTTCGTGCGGCACATAGGTGCGGATTTTGTAAGGGCCGCTGCCGGCGGAGTGGCTGTTCAGCCACTGGTGGCCCAGATCGTCGCCCTGCTGATGTGCCAGCGCCTCTTTGGCGTCGACGATCGACGATACCGGCGCCGACAGCAGGCTGAGCACAAAGGCCGGGCTGACGTTTTCACTCCAGCTGATTTTCACCTGGTGGTCATCCACTTTGATCAGATGTTGCTCGACGTTTTTCGCGTTCCAGCCCAGCTGCGTCAGGATAAACGACGGTTCCAGATTCAGCTTCACCACCCTTGAAAGCGAGAAGATCACATCCTCCGGCCGCAGCGGGTTGCCGCTGGCGAACCTGGCGTCCGGACGCAGACGGAAGGCCAGGCTGCGGTTGTCGGCACCGGCCTGCCAGCTGCTGGCCAGGGTCGGCTTGAGATCGATGGGGTTGTGCGGATCAGACTGGATCAGACGTTGATACAGGCTGTTGAACGACTGCACCGTGGTCAACTCAAATCCCTGGGCCGGGTCAAAACTGACCACGTCATCGATAGATTGCGCGATCACCAGCGTGTTGGCCGGCGTCGCCGCCTGTACGTTTACGCTGGCCGCCACGGCCAAAAACAGCAAAGAAGGAACGAGCGCTTTCATCTGAAACTCTCCAAGCGGATGGAATTTATAATAATTTTGCGAGTGTATGCGAGCACGATCGGCAGCTGAAGGTACTTAAATCACTATAGATATTCTTTTTATGTATATAGCTGGGATTTTGATTATTAGGCGGGCTTTGGGGAAAATGCGGCAGGAATTGCCTGCCGCCTCTCGATTAAATCTGATAGTCAATCACCGCATCCAGCTGCGACGAGAAGACTTTGTCCTTGATTTCGGTTAGCGACAGCGTAGGGTTGCACAGCTGAATAAAGCGCCAGGCATAATTGCGCTGCAGCTGGCTGCGCTTCAGGCCCAACCATACCGTATTAGGTTCAAACAAATGCTCGGCGTTGAGGCTGACCAACCCGCGATCGCGTTCTTTTTCATACGACATGTCGGCCAGCACGCCCACGCCTAACCCCAATTCAACGTAGGTTTTAATCACGTCGGAGTCCTGTGCGCTAAGCGCGATGTCCGGCGTCAGCCCCGCCGTTTTAAACGCCGCATCCAGCTTCGCGCGCCCGGTAATGCCCTGGCGGTAAGTAATCAGCGGCAAGGTGCTGAGCATCTCCAGCGTCACCTGCGGCTGTCGCGTCAACTCGTGCCCCTCCGGCACCAGAATGGTGTGATGCCAGCGATAGTAAGGAAACGCCGCCAACGATTCGTCACTCATCAATCGTTCGCTGGCGATGCCGATATCGGCTTCGCCAGCGGCCAGCAATGAAGCGATCTCCTCCGGGCTGCCCTGGTTGAGCACCACCCGCACCCGTGGATAAAGCGCGCGAAACTCTTTGATCACCCCCGGCAGGCTGTAGCGCGCCTGAGTATGCGTCGTCGCGATATGCAGCTGCCCCGAATCGTTGCTGCTGAAAACGTCCGCCAGCCGACGGATGTTATTGGCATCGTTGAGAATGCGCTCCGCCACCACCAGCAGCTCTTTGCCGGGTTCGGTCATGCCCAGCAGGCGCTTGCCGCGGCGAATGAATATTTCGATACCCAGTTCTTCTTCCAGCTCGCGAATATGCCGGCTGACGCCGGACTGCGAGGTAAATAAGGTATTGGCGACCTCAGTCAGGTTGTAGTTGCAGCGTGCCGATTCACGAATAATTTTTAATTGTTGAAAGTTCATCCCCGTCTCCCTGTTTCTTGCAGTAGCGTTTGCCATATTGATACGGAGTCCTGCGGGGCTGAACAAATAAGAAATAACCTTTAGTTATGCAATTTAATGCTAAGTGAATTATTCATCGTTGTTCTCGGCTCCACAAGGCACAGCGAAATGCCGAATGGCTTTAAAAATAAAGAGATAAATAACCATACAAGAAATAAGTATTAAATAATCATGCAGAAGAAAGTTATTAAATATAGGCATTAGATATATAAAAAGGGCTCAGCATGCTGAGCCCTTCAGTGTCTGCTGCCCTGCTAACGCCTCAGGCCGTGGCTTCAGCCCCGAAAGCGCCAGGGCGGTTCTGTTGCAACCACTGCTGTACATAGCGCACCAGATCGCCGATGCAATCATCCTGCATGCCGTGGTGTTTCAGCTCGTTATCCAGCGCAAACAGATATTGCGCGTTGGTGCCCAGCGGGCCGCTGGCGCTAGCGATCAATGGCGCGATCACCTGGTAGCTGGTGTCTTCTTCAAACAGCGGATGCTGCGGGTTCATCACAAACACCAGCGCAGTCACGACCTCACCGCCATCCAGCTGCAGCTCGCACCAGGTAGGCACGTAGCAATCGGTGATCATCTCGCGCTTCCACAGCAGCTCTAGCTCTTCGCGCAGCTTGCTTTCCGGCAGGCGGAATGCCAGGCCGGTGGTCTGGCCGCCCTCTTTCAGCGCCAGCATCCGCCCCGGCTGGTGCAGCGTGCCGCGCCCGGCGGTCAGGCGCATGCAGAACGCCCGATGCCAGCCCGGCAGCTTGGCGGGCCGCACTTCTTCCGATTCAAAAACCGGATTCCACATCAGCGAACCGTAGCCGAATACCCATACCGGGCTGTGATCCGGCCGGCGCGATAACGTGCAATCCAACGAGGCTGCGCGCTGTTCAGGCGTCAGCAACATCGACTCCTCAATAGCGCCGAATGCGGTTTTACAATCCGCTTTTTGCAGAAAATCTCGCGTTAACACTGTTACAACCTCCCGGGAATACGATTGCTCGTCCTCCCTCGCCACTGCTGAACCTTTGCAATTTTATTTTTGGTGCGGAATTTTATTAATTCAATAACCGCGCCTATTAATAATGACCTTATTCTTTTCCCGTCGCGCAATCAAGTTGCAAAGCGGTATTAAAGTGAAAAAGTATTTGTACTGAGCAGCAATAATATTAATTGCCGTGGTCGCATAGCACATGTGCGATCCTCGCCGCGGGGAAAACGTGACTTTTTGCGCCCGCACGCGTTGTCGCCGAGCGCTGTTGAACGCTTCCTTATAATAGAGCGCCTGCGCATGTTTGGCTTCACCGCGTTCGGCAAGCCGTTCGCGGCGTGGCAGAACATCATGCCCTCGGTGCTTGTTCCGAGAATCCTGACTAAACCGGGTTCGCGGCCGATGCGCTTCAATGAGCAAACAATTCTCATTATCAAACGGCATGATATACTCACCGCCAAACGAACTATAAGGAGATCCCCGTGACTACCGAAGCCCCTCGCTCACGCGCCCCCTACCTGATTGCCGTCAGCGCCGTACAGGACATTACCCCGCATCTGCGCCGCATCACCTTTACCGCGCCCGATCTGCGCTACTACCCGGCCAACGCCGCCGCAGCGCACATCAAGGTATTTTTACCGCTCGCCAGCCAAACCCAGCCGGATCTGCCGACGCTGACCGAAAACGGCCCGCGCTGGGCCGCGGACGCCGTGCGCCCGATCGTGCGCACCTATTCCATTCGCGCCGTGCGCCCGGAGCAGGCAGAAGTGGACATCGAGTTCGCCATCCATGACCACCAGGGCCCGGCGGTCGACTTTGCGCGCCAGGCGAAAGCCGGCGATAAAATCGGCATCAGCAACCCGGGTGGCCCGAAACCGATGCTGCCGCAGGCCGACTTCTACAGCCTGGCGGGCGACCCCTCCTCGCTGCCTGCGCTGGCCGCGCTGCTGGAAAACCTGCCGCCGCATAGCGCGGGGCGCGCTTTTGTCCGCGTTGACAGCGCCGCCGACGTGATTGAGCTGAAGAAACCGGCGGACGTTGAAGTCAACTGGGTCGTTGGCGGCACGGAAAAAACCGACGAATTGATCGCACTGTTCCGCGAGCAGTCCTTGCCGCAAGGCGAGACGCATTTTTGGCTGGCCGGTGAAGATCGTTTGGTGGTAGGGCTGCGCCGTTACCTGCGCCGCGAACGCCAATGCGATCGTAATCGTCTTTATGCCGTACCTTACTGGCGTGAGGGACTAAATGAAGAGGGTTATCATAATAAACGGCATGAAATCATGGATAATATTGACGACTAACGGTCGCATTTTCCTTGATTAACCACGCACTAAATAAGTAAACACGACTTTTCTCAAATCTAACGTTAAAAAACAGCGTTATTGCGTAAAAGTAAGTAAATAAAACCGCACCCCGTGCGGTTTTTTTGCTACCCTGATCACATAAAGCAAGCAATTGCTTTCTCAGATAAAAACAACATCACACCGGCGCCGTGGGTGTATCCTAATATAAAATACCTACTGGAAACGCAGAGTTGCCGTGTTACGGCGACCGGCGCTGACGGGCTACGCTGTTTGAGAAGGAGTGCCACCCTCATGAAGTCGCAACACGATCCTGGCCGATCCACCAAATCTCGCCACACCGAATACTCGCTGATCTTCCCCATCGCCGCACTGGTGGTGTTGAATCTGTGGAGCAGCACCACTAACTTTCCGCTGATCGTCGGCATCAATATTCTCGCGCTGGTGGGGATCCTCAGCAGCGCCTTCAGCGTTGTGCGCCACGCCGACGTGCTCGCCCACCGTTTGGGCGAACCCTACGGATCGCTGATCCTCAGCCTGTCGGTAGTGATCCTCGAGGTCAGCCTGATTTCGGCGCTGATGGCCACCGGTGACGCCGCGCCGGCGCTGATGCGCGACACGCTGTACTCCATCATCATGATCGTCTCCGCCGGCCTGGTCGGTTTCGCACTGTTGCTCGGCGGGCGCAAGTTCGCCACTCAGTACGTCAACCTGGGCGGCATCAAACAGTACCTGATGGCAATTTTCCCGCTGGCGGTGATCGTGCTGGTATTCCCGAGCGCGCTGCCGGGCGGCAACTTCAGCACCGGGCAAGCGCTGTTGGTGGCGCTGATCTCCGCCGCCATGTATGGCGTATTCCTGGTGATCCAGACCAAAACCCACCAGAGCCTGTTCGTGTATGAACATGAAGATGATGATGGCGACCCGCATCACGGCAAACCTTCTTCGCACAGCAGCGCCTGGCATGCTGCCTGGCTTATCGTGCACCTGATCGCGGTTATCGCCGTCACCAAATTCAACGCCAACCCGCTGGAAGGCCTGTTGACCAAGGTGAATGCGCCGGCGCAGTTCACCGGTTTCCTGGTGGCGCTGTTGATCCTGTCGCCTGAAGGGCTGGGTGCGCTGCGCGCCGTGCTGAACAACCAGGTGCAGCGCGCCATGAACCTGTTCTTCGGTTCGGTACTGGCGACCATCTCCCTGACGGTGCCGGCGGTGACCATCATCGCCACCCTGACCGGGCAGACGCTGATCTTCGGCCTGCAAACGCCGCATATCGTGGTGATGCTGACGGTGCTGCTGCTGTGCCAGCTGTCGTTCTCGACCGGCCGCACCAACGTGCTGAACGGCACCGCCCACCTGGCGCTGTTCGCCGCCTACATGATGACTATCTTCGCCTGATCCAAAAGGGGCGCACTCTGTGCGCCCCTGTCTGCGTTATACCGAGAAGAAGATCGCCGCGGCGATCCCCCCGAACAAAATCCACTTGATGATGTAATAACCGGTGCGGTTCCAGGCCTTCAGGCGTTTCCCCACCCGGCGTATCGCATAGATGTATTTGAACATCTTGTTGACGCCGCCGGTGCGATCGCCCTCTTCGTTCGGCGCGGTGGCGGCGCTCATCAGATTGCGCCCCAGCCAATGGTTCACCGCCTGCGTCCAGCGGTAGCGCATCGGCCGTTCGATGTCGCAGAACAAGATCAGGCGATTCTGCCCGCTCTGGTTTTCCGCGTAGTGCAGATAGGTTTCATCGAACATCACCCCTTCACCGTCGCGCCAGCTGTAGCGCTCGCCGTCCACTTCAATGAAGCAACGGTCATCGTTAGGGGTAATCAGCCCCAGGTGATAACGCAGCGAACCGGCGTAAGGATCGCGGTGACGCGGCAAACGGCTGCCGTCCGGCAGTTCGGCGAACATCGCCGCCTTGACCGAAGGCAGGCTGCGCAGCAGCTCAGTGGTCTGCGGGCACAGGGTCATGGCGGAAGGATGGCTGTCTTCATACCATTTCAGATAAAAGCGCTTCCAACCGGTCTTGAAGAACGAGTTGAAACCGGCGTCGTTGAATTGATCGGACGCTTTGATCTGCTGGATCTCCATCAGCTTCTGTCCTTCGTCGCGGATGGTTTCCCAATTCTCCCGCAGTACCGCCAGCTCAGGAAACTGCTCCGGCTTCAGGTACGGCGTAGTCGGCACGCGAGAAAACAGATACATGAAGACGTTCAGCGGTGCGGTAAAGGTGGAATGGTCAGACAGCTGCCGCCATACGTTGTAGCGCACTCGTCCGCGGTAATGCACATAGACGACGCATAAAATAAGCAAAATCAGAATGATATATTTCATGTTTGAATCGCAGCAAAGAACCCACACTCAATGCGCCGCGCGGCGCACACCCCAGATAGTGTCCTTTTGGCGGCACACGCAAACTGCGCGCCAATCTGGAACCCATTAATCATTAACGCTAATTCAACGAAAATCTATACAAATAACCACAATAATTTACACAAAGGTTAAACGAGAGCGGAAATTGCGGAGATAAAAAAGGCCGCCGAAGCGGCCTTTCCATTAGCGGATAGGTTAACTGTAAGCGTTGAGCGTGCGCTGGCACAAAGCGGAGCGTACGCAGTCCTGTTTTTCAAAGCGGATAACGCCGATCATCTCGTCCTCTTCGAAGCGCTCCAGGGCGTCGCTGAGGCCGGATTTTACGCCGCGTGGCAAGTCGCACTGGGTCACGTCGCCGTTAACGATAACCGTCACGTTTTCCCCCAGGCGGGTCAGGAACATTTTCATCTGGCTGGCGGTCACGTTCTGGGCTTCATCCAGGATAACGACCGCATTTTCGAAGGTGCGTCCGCGCATATAAGCGAACGGTGCAATCTCTACCTTGCCGATTTCCGGCCGCAGGCAGTACTGCATAAAGGAAGAGCCCAAACGGCGCACCAGAATGTCATACACCGGGCGGAAATAAGGGGCGAATTTCTCGGAGATATCCCCCGGCAGGAAACCGAGGTCTTCATCCGCCTGCAAAACAGGACGGGTAACGATAATCCGATCCACCTCTTTATGGATCAGCGCCTCCGCCGCCTTGGCGGCGCTGATAAATGTTTTGCCGCAGCCGGCTTCGCCGGTGGCGAAGATCAGCTGCTTATTTTCTATGGCTGATAAGTAATGACCCTGAGCTTCGGTTCTAGCCTCGATGGGTGAGCTATCGCGCTTGTCTCGCGCCATGCCGATAGACTCGACTCCCCCCATTTGCACCAGCGAGGTCACAGACTCTTCTTCCAGCTGGCGATGACTACGAGCGTCACGACGAATAACGCGTTTCGCTTCACGACGTGCTTTGATCACTGCTTTCTGTCTACCCATAGTGGCACCTTACAGTTTGTTTCACCTACCGCAACGGCCAGGCCGCGCGATTATGTTTCACACACGTATTAGGTTTTGGCCTCCTCCGAGCCAATAAGAGCCAAGGGACAAAGTGAATCGACGGCAATGCTTCGGCGCCGTATCTTCACGGGACAACGCGGACTGCATCAATAAACGTGGAGTAAAAAACGATGAGATTCGGTAGCGATAAGGGTGCGGAGTTGCCGGTAAAAGAGAGTCGGAGAGAGAACCCTCGTAACAACGAGAAATCAGGGGAGATGTGTTATTTTTTCTTTCCAGCCCAACCAAGGACTTTACCATTAGCGATCCCCGCAGTGATATTTACAGCTTCAAGCTGTGCACCGTGTGAAAACTACCGCCAGATGATTACAGTATAATGACATTCAATCCCACAGCGTTACTAAAATGTAAAAAAATTTAATATCTTTTGTTTTCAGTTAACGCAAAAACACTATATCACGCCTAAGACGTCATTCCATAGAAAATTATAATCAATAAATATCAATGAATTACAATTTAAAACCACGAATGACACTTTGGTTTCCCGATTAAATTTTGCGCAATCAAAAACAGCGCAACTGCGGTTTTTTTAATCTGCCGGCACAGCATTGAATTGCGTTTCATCGTTCATTGCCCCCACAACGGGAAAGACAAACGTAAAGCGAGGCGAAAGATCCCGCCCCGCCATTCCGTCTTCAGGCCTTGAGCAAGCCGCTGGCCAGATAGTCGCCGCCCTCTTTCACGCCCGGCAATACGAAGAAATACCCGCCGCCGATCGGCTTGATGTATTCCTCCAGCGCTTCGCCGTTCAGTCTTTTTTGCACCGTCAGAAACCCTTTTTCCAGATCGGCCTGATAGCAGACGAACAGCAGCCCCATTTCCAGCTGGCCGGCATTGGATACGCCAAGGGAATAGCTGTAGCCACGCCGCAACATCAGATTGCTTTGGCTTTCCGGCGTGCGCGGATTAGCCAATCGGATATGCGCATCCATCGGGATCACCTTGCCGTCGGGATCGTTCGCATAGTTCGGCTCATCATGTTCATGCTTCATGCCGAGCGGCGCGCCGCTGTGCTTTTCACGGCCGAAAATGGTTTCCTGCTCCTGCAACGGCGTGCGGTCCCAAAACTCAACGCGGAAACGAATAATGCGCGCGGCCTGATAGCTACCGCCCGCCGTCCACGCCGGCTCGCCGACGTTGTCACCGACCCATACCACCTTATCCATCAGCGGCTTGTCGTCGGTTTTCGGGTTAGCGGTGCCGTCTTTGAAGCCCAACAGGTTAATCGGCGTCTCTTTGCCTTTGCTGCGCGCCGCATGCGCGGAGATAAACCCTTCCCGTTTCCAGCGCACGCTGAGCAGATCCGGCGAATGCTTGATGATGTCGCGCAGTGCGTGAATCACCGTTTCATTGGTGTTGGCGCAGATCTGCAGCAGCAGATCGCCATGGCACAGCCCGGCGTCCAACGCATCGTTGGGGAAGCGCGTCATCTTCTGCAACCGCAGCGGCTTGTGCGCCTGCAGGCCAAAGCGCTCGTCGAACAGCGAGGCGCCGACCGAGACGGTGACGGTCAGATTGTCCGGGTAAATCTCCGGCCCCATGATGCCGGAATCGAGCGGCGGTAGCTTGGCATCCACCTCCGGCGCCTTGCCGCCGTGGGTCAGGAAAGCGATGCGATCGGTCAGCAGCCTAAACAGACGTTCCAGATCCGCTTTGCTGGTCGCCAGCACGTCGAATGCCACCAGCATCATCGCCGCCTGTTGCGGGGTCAGCACCCCGGCCTGATGGCGGCCATAAAACGGCTGTTTCTGCCAGCGCTCATCCTGCGGCGCTGCCAACGGCTCCGCCGCTTTGTCCGCCGCCTGCACCAGGCGGCTGCCGCCCAGCGCCAGCGCGCTCAGCCCCAGTCCCTGCAGCAAACGGCGGCGTGAAGGGGATGCAGCCCCCTGAGAGTGCGGATGAGGCCCGTTATTCGGGCCTGCCTTGTTGCTCATAACCGTATGCCTCAGTCCAGACCCAATACGCCACGCAGTTGGGAAAGATCTTCCGCCAGGGTGGTGATCGGCCCTTTCAGCGCATTGCGATCGGCATCGGTCAGCTTCTCGTAGGACTCATACCCCTCTTTGGTTTGGTACTTCGCCAAAATGGTGTCGACGGTTTTGAAGTTGGCGTCGATCTTGTCCAGCAGCGGCTTGTTGGCTTTGATCAACAGCGGGCGCAGCAGGTTGACTATCTTCTGCGCGCCGTCGACGTTAGCCTGGAAATCCCACAAATCGGTGCGGCTGTAACGGTCTTCTTCACCGCTGATCTTGCTGGCCGCCACTTCTTCGATCAGCCCGGCCGCGCCGCCCACCACCTTGCTCGGCGGGAAGGTCAGTTCACTCACGCGTTTTTGCAGCTCAACGGTGTCGTGATACAGGCGATCGGCATATTTACCCATGTCTTTGGTGGAGTTATCAGCAAACAGCGCCTTCTCCAGACGGTGGAAGCCGGTGAAGTTAGGGTCCGCCGATTTCTTCTCGTAGTCGTCTTCACGGGCGTCGATACTACCGTCCAGATCGGAGAACAGTTCGGCGATCGGTTCGATGCGCTCATAGTGTTGGCGGGTAGGCGCATACAGCTTGCGCGCTTGCTCCACATTGCCGGCCTTCACCGCATCGGTGAACAGCTTGGTCTGTTTCACCAGCCCATCGACCTCTTTGGTGACGTAGACCTTGTATTCGGCGATCGGGCCGACCAGGTCCAGCGCGCTCGGCTTGCCGTCGGTGGCGCCGCCGGCCGCTGCGGTGACGGTCAGTTTGCCTTTCGGATTGCTCAGCAGCCCGCAGGTCATGTCATATTCGCCCTCCTCGAGCGTGGCGGTCATTTTCTGGGTGAAGCCCGGCGCGATGTTCTCCCGCTCTTCCACCACCATCACCCCTTTCAGGATTTCCCATTCGACGTTTTTCTGGCTGGTGTTGTGCACCACAAACTGCGTCTTGCCGGCCGGCACGGTCAGCTGCATCGGCTCACACTGTTTGTCGTTGACCGTGACCTTGACCTGCGGCACATCCGCCGCCAATGCGTCGATGCTCAGCGCAAACGCCGGGATAGCCAGTAATGCTGCGTGCAACGCCTTGCGGCGAAATAACGGAGTAGACATACGAGATTCCCTATTAAATATTAATGATTGATTTTACGTTGCGCCGGGGCCGCTGCCGGCTCCGCGCGCTGCGGCAGGAAGAAGAAAATCAGCGCCGGGATCAGATACAGGAAGTAGACCGCCACTTCGCTGACCGTCGGCGCTTCCTGATAACCGAGAATGCCTTCCAGCAGCGTGCCGAACAGCGAATGGGTCGACAGGGTGCTGCTGAAATCGAAGGCGATATCCTGGAAGTGGTTCCACAGACCGGCTTCGTGGAAGGCGCGGATCGCCCCGGCGGCCAGGCCGGCGGCGACGAACAGAATGAACAGGCTGGTCCATTTGAAGAATTTGGCCAGGTGCAGCTTCACCCCGCCCCAGTAAATCATCATGCCCAGCACGATGGCGGCCACCAGGCCGAGCACCGCGCCGATCGGCGCTGCGGCGCCCACGTCTTGCTGAAACGCCGCCAGCAGGAAGAACACCGACTCCAGCCCTTCGCGCGCGACGGCGAAGAACACCATCGCCACCAGCGCCCAACCCTGCCCTTTGCCGGCGTTGAGCGCCTGATCGATCGCCCCTTCCAGATGCACCTTGACCGACTTGGAGACTTTACGCATCCAGAACACCATGTAGGTGAGGATCACCACCGCCACCACCGCAACGATGCCTTCGAACAGTTCCTGCTGTTTCTGCGGGAACTCGCCGGTGGTCTCATTGATGAAGATGCCGAGCGCCAGACACAGCGCGGCCGCGACTATCACGCCGATCCACACCGCGCCGAGCCATTGGCTGCGCTGCGTGCGCTTCAGGTAGCTGGCGATCAGGCTGACGATCAACGCCGCCTCCAGCCCCTCGCGGAACATGATAAGAAAGGGAACAAACATAAATAATCACCCCTGAAAAGAGCGCGGCGGCAGAAACGGTGGCTGCGAAATAAGCCGCGCGGCTATGTAAAGAAACGTAAAACTCAACGAGAGTGATTATCATTCGGCCAAGGATAAATACAAGAGGCGCGAGGGTGATTTTTTCTAATCAAATGTCGCCAGGTGTTACAGCTGGGTGACAGTAACGAGCAGGCAAAAAGAAGGGGCGCTCTGGGCGCCCCTTGCTGACTGACATCGAACGGCGTTATACCGTTTTGTACTCGGCTTCCGCCTGATCGAAACGCTCGGTCATGGTGGCGGAAGGCTGGCGGCCCATCAGGCTCACCACCACGATGGCCAGACAGCCCAGGATGAAACCTGGGATGATTTCATACAGGCCCAGCCATTCGTACTGTTTCCAGACGATCACCGTCACCGCGCCGACCAGCATACCGGCCAGCGCACCGTTGCGGGTCATGCGTGACCACATTACCGAGATCAGCACAACCGGGCCGAAGGCGGCACCGAAACCGGCCCAGGCGTAGCTCACCAGGCCCAGCACGCGGTTTTCCGGGTTGGCCGCCAGCGCGATGGCGACCAGCGCCACCACCAGCACCATCACGCGGCCGACCCACACCAGCTCACGTTGGCTGGCGCCTTTGCGCAGAAACGCCTTGTACAGGTCTTCGGTGATCGCGCTGGAGCACACCAGCAGCTGGCAGCTCAGGGTGCTCATGACCGCCGCCAGAATCGCCGACAGCAGCACGCCCGCCACCCATGGGTTGAACAGCAGCATCGCCAGCTCGATGAACACGCGCTCGCCGTTCTGCGACACGTTGCCGGCCTGATCAGGGTTGTTGGCGAAGTAAGCGATGCCGAAGAAACCGACGGCGATGGTGCCGGCCAGGCACAGGACCATCCAGGTCATGCTGATGCGACGCGCGCTGCGGATGGTGCGGTGAGAATCCGCCGCCATGAAACGCGCCAGGATGTGCGGCTGGCCGAAGTAGCCCAGGCCCCAACCCAGCAGCGACAAGATAGCGACGAAGTTCAGGCCTTTCAGCATGTCGAGGTTGGCCGGGTTCTGCGCCTGGATCACCAGCATCGAGGTATCGATGCCGCCGACGGCGAAGATCACGATCACCGGCGTCAGGATCAGCGCGAAAATCATCAGGCTGGCCTGCACGGTGTCGGTCCAGCTTACCGCCAGGAAACCGCCGATAAAGGTATACAGGATGGTCGCTGCGGCGCCGGCCCACAGGGCGGTTTCGTAGCTCATGCCGAAGGTGCTTTCGAACAGACGCGCGCCGGCCACGATGCCGGAGGCGCAGTAAATGGTGAAGAACACCAGGATGACGATGGCCGAGATCACCCGCAGCAGCTTGCTGTTGTCTTCAAAACGGCTGGTGAAATAGTCCGGCAGCGTCAGGGCGTTATTGTTGGCTTCGGTATGCACGCGCAGCCTGCCTGCCACCAGTTTCCAGTTCAGGTAAGCGCCGATGGTCAGACCGATGGCGATCCAGCTTTCGGAGATGCCGGAGAGGAAGATGGCGCCCGGCAGGCCCATCAGCAGCCAGCCGCTCATGTCGGAAGCCCCGGCGGACAGCGCGGTCACCACGCTGCCCAAACTGCGGCCGCCGAGAATATAATCATCAAAGTTGTTGGTTGCCCGGTAGGCAAGCAGGCCGATCAGCACCATCCCGAAAATGTACACCAGGAAGGTCACCAGCATAGGTGTGCTCATTGTCATTTAATTCTCCACTTTCATTATTATTCGCGTTTCGCTCCGGCCAAGCCGGCGCCGGTAAACCCACGCGCAATGCATTTCACTGGCCGCCGCGCCGGAACGTGGCGCAGCCTGCGAGCAAGTGCAGGTAAAATAGTTTCTGCCCGTAATTGTTGACCGTCGGTTATCCTAGATGAGCCTTTCATCAACCAACAAGATATTTAACAACAAAGTTACACAAAGTTTACCCTGCGTCACATTTACCGGGCTCACAGGTTGCACTCACGACAAACAAAATGAGTTGCACCTGGTGATTACCCTTATATACCGCAAGGTAAAGCGCCTGCGGCATAATAAACCCCGCCGCATTCGCTCAATAACGCAACATTCATGCCAACTGTCCATGTTAAAAAATCGATGAAACTCACACTTCGTTCATCAGCCTGATTTAACAAGGTTGCACAAAGTTGCAACATGCAGGATATTGTCTGCATTCTTAACACCACACATCTCACGAACCTATCCCAACAGGCTTTCCGGCCTGCTGTTTGTCTAGCCTGATGGGATAGGTTCTAAACACAGGAGTTGGACAGGCATGGGCACTACCACAATGGGCGTGAAACTCGACGAGGCAACACGCGACCGGATCAAGAGCGCCGCGCAGCGCATCGATCGCACGCCGCACTGGCTCATCAAGCAGGCCATCTTTAATTACCTCGAGCGTCTCGAGAGCGGTACCGATATTCCTGAAATTCCAGCGCTGGCCGCAGCGGGCCAGCCTGAAGCGGACGACATTATGCCGCAAGCGCAGGAAGAGTCACACCAACCATTCCTCGATTTCGCCGAACAAATTCTGCCGCAGTCAGTCACCCGCGCCGCCATCACCGCCGCATATCGCCGCCCAGAGACCGAAGCGGTGCCGATGTTGCTCGAACAGGCGCGATTACCCGCCGATCTTGCACAGGCCACTCACAAAATGGCCTACGGCATCGCCGAGAAGCTGCGTAACCAAAAAAGTGCAAACGGCCGCGCCGGCATGGTGCAAGGCCTGCTGCAAGAGTTCTCCCTCTCCTCGCAGGAAGGCGTGGCGCTGATGTGCCTGGCGGAAGCGCTGCTGCGCATTCCGGACAAACCGACCCGCGACGCCCTGATCCGCGACAAGATCAGCAACGGCAACTGGCACTCGCACCTGGGGCGCAGCCCGTCGCTGTTCGTCAACGCCGCCACCTGGGGCCTGCTGTTCACCGGCAAGCTGGTGTCGACCCATAACGAAGCCAACCTGTCCCGCTCGCTGAACCGCATCATCAGCAAAAGCGGCGAGCCGCTGATCCGCAAAGGCGTGGACATGGCGATGCGTCTGATGGGCGAGCAGTTCGTGACCGGCGAAACCATCGCCGAAGCGCTGGCCAACGCGCGCAAGCTGGAAGAAAAAGGCTTCCGCTACTCTTATGACATGCTGGGCGAAGCCGCCCTGACCGAGGCCGACGCTCAGGCCTATCTGGTTTCCTACCAGCAGGCGATCCACGCCATCGGCAAAGCCTCCAACGGCCGCGGTATCTATGAAGGCCCCGGCATCTCCATCAAACTGTCCGCTCTGCACCCGCGCTACAGCCGCGCGCAGTACGAACGCGTCATGGAAGAACTCTACCCACGCCTGCTGTCGCTGACCCTGCAGGCGCGCCAGTACGATATCGGCATCAACATCGACGCCGAAGAGGCCGACCGTCTGGAGATCTCGCTCGATCTACTGGAGAAGCTGTGCTTCGAGCCGCAGCTGGCCGGTTGGAACGGCATCGGCTTCGTAATTCAGGCCTACCAGAAACGCTGCCCGTTCGCCATCGACGCGGTGATCGACATGGCGCAACGCAGCCGTCGTCGCCTGATGATCCGTCTGGTGAAGGGCGCCTACTGGGACAGCGAAATCAAACGCGCCCAGATGGACGGCCTGGAAGGCTACCCGGTTTACACCCGCAAGGTGTACACCGACGTTTCCTACCTGGCCTGCGCTCGCAAGCTGCTGTCGGTACCGAACCTGATCTATCCGCAGTTCGCCACCCACAACGCCCATACCCTGAGCGCCATCTATCACCTGGCCGGCAACAACTATTACCCTGGCCAGTATGAGTTCCAGTGCCTGCACGGCATGGGTGAACCGCTGTACGAACAGGTGGTAGGTAAAGTGGCCGACGGCAAACTGAACCGCCCGTGCCGCATCTATGCGCCGGTCGGCACCCATGAAACGCTGCTGGCCTACCTGGTGCGCCGCCTGTTGGAAAACGGCGCCAACACCTCGTTCGTCAACCGCATCGCCGACGCCACCCTGCCGCTCGACGAGCTGGTGGCCGATCCGGTCAGCGCCGTGGAAGCCATGGCGGCCAGCGAAGGCCAGATGGGCCTGCCGCATCCGCGCATTCCGCTGCCGCGCGAGCTGTATGGCGAGAAACGCACCAACTCCAGCGGTCTGGATCTGTCCAACGAACAGCGTCTGGCCTCGCTCTCCAGCGCCCTGCTCACCAGCGCCAGCCATCCGTGGCGCGCGGAACCTATTATCGACGCCGAGTTGGATCAGGGCGTGGAACAGCCGGTGATCAACCCGGCCGAGCCGGGCGATGTGGTCGGCTACGTGCGTGAAGCCACCGAAGGCGAAGTCAGCCGCGCGCTCGACGCCGCCGCGGCCGCCGGCCCAATCTGGTTCGCTACACCGCCAACGGAGCGCGCCGCGATCCTCGAACGCGCCGCCGAACTGATGGAAAGCCAGCTGCAAAGCCTGCTGGGCATTCTGGTGCGCGAAGCGGGTAAAACCTTCAACAACGCCATCGCCGAAGTGCGTGAAGCGGTCGACTTCCTGCACTACTACGCCGGCCAGGTGCGCGACGATTTCGCCAACGACAGCCACCGCCCGCTGGGCCCGGTAGTCTGCATCAGCCCGTGGAACTTCCCGCTGGCGATCTTCACCGGCCAGATCGCCGCCGCGCTGGCGGCAGGCAACAGCGTGTTGGCCAAACCGGCCGAGCAAACGCCGCTGGTGGCCGCTCAGGCGGTGCGCATCCTGCTGGAAGCCGGTATTCCGCAAGGCGTGCTGCAGCTGCTGCCAGGCCAGGGTGAGACCGTCGGCTCGACGCTGGTCAACGACGCCCGCGTACGCGGCGTGATGTTCACCGGCTCCACCGACGTCGCCGGCATTCTGCAGCGCAGCATCGCCGGTCGCCTGGATCCGCAGGGCCGCCCAACGCCGCTGATCGCCGAAACCGGCGGCCTGAACGCCATGATCGTCGACTCTTCCGCCCTGACCGAACAGGTCGTCACCGACGTGGTGGCCTCCGCCTTCGACAGCGCCGGCCAACGCTGCTCCGCGCTGCGTATCCTGTGCATTCAGGAGGACGTGGCCGAACACACGCTGCAGATGCTGCGCGGCGCGATGGCCGAATGCCGCATGGGCAACCCGGAGCGCCTGTCCACCGACGTGGGCCCGGTGATCGACGCCGAAGCCAAAACCGGCATCGAGCGCCACATCCAGGCGATGCGCGCCAAAGGTCGCAAGGTGTACCAGGCCGCCAAAGGTAGCACGCAGGATGAAAAAGAGTGGGCGCGCGGCACCTTCATCAAGCCGACGCTGATCGAGCTCGACAGCTTCGACGAGCTGCAGAAAGAGATCTTCGGCCCGGTGCTGCACGTCGTACGCTTCCAGCGCAACAACCTGGACGCGCTGGTCGATCAGATCAACGCCGCCGGTTACGGCCTGACGCTGGGCATTCACACCCGTATTGATGAAACCATCGCCCGGGTGACCGAGCGCGCCAAGGTCGGCAACCTGTACGTTAACCGCAACATGGTGGGCGCAGTGGTCGGCGTGCAGCCGTTCGGCGGCGAAGGCCTGTCGGGCACCGGCCCGAAAGCCGGCGGCCCGCTGTACCTGTACCGTCTCTTGGCCAACCGGCCGGACGACGCGCTGCAGCGCACGCTGCACCGCCAGGACGAGGAGCGCCCAATGGAAGCCACCGCACGGCCGCAGCTGCTGGGCGCGCTGCAATCGCTGGAGAAATGGGCGGTCACCAGCCAACACGGCGAACTGGCAGCATTGGCGCAGCGCTATGCGGAACTGGGCCAGGGCGGCACCGTCCGTCCGCTGCCAGGGCCGACCGGCGAGCGCAATACCTATGCCCTGTTGCCGCGTGAACGTGTGCTGTGCCTGGCGGATAACGAAGCCGATGCGCTGATCCAGTTGGCCGCCGTGCTGGCGGTCGGCAGCTGCGCGCTGTGGCCGGAAGCGGAACTGCAGCGCAATCTGTTCCGCCGCTTGCCGAACGATGTGCAGGCGCGTATCGCCTTCAGCAAAGACTGGCAGCAGGATAAGGTTGAGTTCGACGCCGCCATCTACCACGGCGATGCCGACCAACTGCGCACCCTGTGCGAGCAGATTGCCCAGCGCGGCGGCGCCATCGTTTCGGTGCAGGGCTTCGCCCACGGGGAAACCAACATTCTGTTGGAACGCCTGCTGATCGAGCGTTCGCTGAGCGTCAACACCGCCGCCGCCGGCGGCAACGCCAGCCTGATGACCATCGGTTAACGCATCGTCAAGGCGGCGACACGTCGCCGCCTGATTTGCTTACCGCTACGCAAACCCTGCACTCGTGCAGGGTTTTTTATTGTCCGCCGCCCGGCCAGTCGTTAGCGTATTAATCTCCTTGCCTGAGAGTGTGTATGGTGTGTAGATTAAGGACGATAACATCGTGAAGAGTTCAGAGCTGATCGCGCTGCTGGAAAGCCACGGCTGGGTATTGCGGCGGGTAAAAGGCAGCCACCATCAATTCAAACATCCCGATTTTGCGCTGATCATCACCGTGCCGCACCCAAACAAAGATCTCAAGCTGGGCACGCTGCGGCAGATACTTAAAGACGCGGGGTTAACTGCACTTCACATCGCCACGCGTTAGACAGGAGAAACCATGTTTTATCCCGCTTACATCCATACCGAATCAGACGGCAGCGCCAGCGGTTTCTTTCCCGATGTCCCCGGTTGTTATTTCGCCGGCGCCAGCCTGGACGACGCCTTTGCCGATGCCCAAAGCGCGCTGGATGCGCACTTTGAGTTGTTGAGCGAAGACAATCAGCCGATACCGCGTCCGCGGGCCGTCGCCGTGCATCTTGCCAAAAACGCGGAATCCTTCGAGGGGGGGCAGTGGCTGTTGATCGCTATCAATATGGATAAGTTTGACGGCCGGGCCGAGCGAATCAATATCACGCTGCCCCACCGACTGTTAAGCCGCATTGATTCTCTGGTTCGGCAACATCCGGGATACGGCAGCCGCAGCGGGTTTCTCGCCGCCGCCGCGCGAAATGAATTGTTGAAAGTGGAGTGAACGCAGTCGGGGGAAGCTCCCCCGCCGCCTTATTGATTCAGAAACTTGTCGAGGAATTGCTGGGTGCGCTGGTGCTGCGGGTTGGCGAACAGCGCTTTGGCCGGGCCCTGTTCGACGATGCGGCCATGGTCCATAAAGATAACCCGGTCGGCCACGTCGCGGGCGAAGCTCATCTCATGGGTGACAATCACCATGGTGCGTTTCTCTTCCGCCAGTGAGCGCATGGTATTGAGCACTTCCCCCACCAGCTCGGGATCGAGCGCCGAGGTCGGCTCATCGAACAAAATCACCTCCGGCTGCATCGCCAGCGCGCGCGCAATAGCCACCCGCTGTTGCTGCCCGCCGGACAACCGCCGCGGATAGGCCTGCTCTTTGCCGCTCAGCCCCACCTTGGCCAGCAACGCACGAGCGCGCTGTTCAGCGCTGGCTTTTGCTTCGCCCTTGACGATAACCGGCCCTTCGATAATGTTTTCCAGCACCGAACGGTGTGGGAACAGGTTGAAGTTCTGGAACACGAAGCCGACCTGCTGACGGAGCGCACGCACCTGGTTCTTCTGTTTGCTCAGCGGTTTGCTGCCGTCGATCAGGATATCGCCGACGCGAATGGTGCCGGAATCCGGCTCCTCCAGCAGGTTGATGCAACGCAACAAGGTGGTTTTCCCCGAACCGCTCGGCCCGATGATCGCCACCACTTCGCCGGCGTCCACCGCCAGATCGATTCCATGCAGCACCGTCTGACCCTTGAACTGCTTGGTCAATTGTTTAACTTCAATGGCACTCATGCGTTACTCCTGATCCTGGCGATTAACGTGGGCTTCCAGACGGTTTTGCAGTGCGGAAAGCAGGGTCGCCATCACCCAGTAAATCAGCGAGGCCGCCAGGTACATGGTGAACACTTCCAGCGTGCGCGAGGTGATCAGCTGCGCCTGGCGGAACAATTCCGGTACCTGAATGGTGGCGGCCAGCGAGGTGTCCTTCACCAGACCGATAAAGCTGTTGCCGAGTGGCGGCAAGGCGGTGCGCGCCGCCTGCGGCAGGATCACCCGGCGCAGAGTTTGCCAGCGGGTCATGCCGATGCTGGCGGCGGCTTCCCACTGCCCTTTATCGATCGACGAAATCGCCGCGCGCAGCGTTTCCGAGGTGTAGGCGGCGGTATTGAGCGACAGGCCAATCAGCGCCGCCGGGAAGGGATCGAATTCGATGCCGAACTGCGGCAGACCGTAATAGATCATAAACAGCTGGGCGATCAACGGCGTGCCGCGGAACAGCGACACGTAAATGCGCGACAGCCACGACAGCGGCCACAGCGGCGAAAGGCGCATCAGCGCCAGCAGAAAACCGAGCAGCAATCCCAACGCCATCCCGCCCAGGCTGAGCTGAAGCGTCAGTATCGCGCCCTTCAATAAAAATGGCGCTGAATCCAGCGCCAGTTGAATACTTTCGTGCATTATTTAGTTACGTCCGCGCCAAACCATTTCTCGGAGATCTTCGCCATCGTGCCGTCTTTTTGCATCTCGGCGATCGCCTGATCAATCGCGGCCAGCAGCTCTGGGTTATTTTTGCGCAGCGCCACGCCGGACTCCTGACGAGAGAACGCCGGGCCGGCTACCGCCAGCGTATCGCCGGTTTTCTTCACCAGATCCAGCGCCGCCAGACGATCCACCAGAATGGCGTTGATGCGGCCAACGCGCAGATCCTGATACTTGGTCGGGTCGTCGTCGTAGGTACGCACGTCCACGCCCTGCACGTTCGCGCGCAGCCACTGTTCATAGTTGGTGCCAAGACCCACGCCAACCTTCTTGCCCTTCAGGTCTTCCGGCTTGGTGATGGTGCCTTCGTTGCCTTTCTTCACCAGCGCCTGAATGCCGGAAACGGTGTAAGGGGTGGAGAAGTCATATTTCTTCTTGCGCTCATCGGAGAGGGTCACCTGGTTGATGACCACGTCGATACGTTTCGAGTCCAGCGAAGCCAGCATGCCGTCCCATTTGGTCGGGTTCAGCTTGGCTTTCACGCCCAGGTGTTCCGCCAACGCGTTGGCGAAATCCACTTCGAAACCGGTCAGCTTGCCGTCTTCACCCTGGAAGCTGAACGGCGGATAGGTGCCTTCCAGCCCGACGATCAGCGTACCGCGCTGTTTCACCTGCTGCAGCAGATTGTCGGCGGCATAGGTTTGCGTCGACAAACCGGCGGCCAACGCGACACCCACTACGCCCAACAGCCATTGACGACGAACTTTCGCAAACATCATAAACACCCCTGTGTGTTATTTATCTTTTTTGATATCAGCACTTTAACAGTGCGTCCGTCCGCATAAAGGAATATAACTTTATAAATATAGTTCAAAATGGAATAACAAGCGGTATTTACACCTGCGGATGATAGGCGAACAGCGCTGGCGCACCGCCGGTGTGAACGAACAGAATAGGCCCCTCATCGCGGAAACGCCGCTGGGCGATGCCGTCGATCAAACCGGCCATCGCCTTGCCGGTGTATACCGGATCCAGCAACACGCCCTCTTGCTGCGCCAGCAACTGCACCGCCGCCATGCCTTCTTCATTCGGCATGCCGTACTGCGGCGCGAAGTAATCGTCCCACAGCGCGATCGGCGCCAGTTCGTCGATATTCAGCGAACAGGCCAGGGCCTTTTGGATCTGCTCAACCTTCGGCAGCTGATCGATCACGGTGCGCGAAACCGTCACGCCGATCAGCTCGGTTTCCGGCAACAGCTGCTGCAGCCCCACCGCCAGCCCGGCGTGGGTACCGGCGCTGCCGGAGGCCACCACCACCGAGCTGAACGCCACGTTGCTGCGCTGGCTCTGCTCAGCGATTTCCAATGCGCACTGCACATACCCCAACGCGCCCAGCGCATTGGAGCCGCCCACTGGCACCACGTAAGGTCGGAAGCCCTGCGCTTCAAGGCGCATAGCCAGTTCCGCCAGCTGCTGCTGCGGATCGTGCAGCGCTTCGCACATCACCACTTCGGCGTTGAACAGGCCGAGCAGCAGGCGGTTGCCGTTAGTCAGATAATTTTCTGCACGGGTGTCGATAGGATTTTCCAACAGCGCGACGCAATGCAGGCCCAGCTTCGCTGCCACCGCCGCCGTCTGGCGCACGTGGTTGGATTGAATGGCACCGGCGGTGACCAGCGTGTCGGCGCCTTGGCGCAGGGCGTCGGCGGCCAGAAACTCAAGCTTTCTCAGCTTGTTGCCGCCCATTGCCATAGGGGTGACGTCGTCACGTTTAAGGTAAATATCGCGGCCGAGGTAATCGGAAAGACGGGACAGCTTTTCCAGCGGTGTGGCGGTGCCAACCAGGTCCAGGCGCGGGAATTGCGCCAGTTGTTGTTGCAGGTTCACTTCTTCCCCCCAGGGAATCGAATATCAACATCTGATAACCGATAGATTTAGCAGATGTGAACTGAATAATCATCCTTTATCACGGGGGAAACAGCCAGCCCCGGCCCAACGGGCCGGGGTAAAGCTCAGTAGCTGCGCTGCCAGGCGAGATACTGATCGTATTTGCGCAGCGCAATGCGGTAGTTGTTGTGCGCCGCGGAAGGCAGATCGTCGATGATGCGCTGATGGCTGGCGCTGTTGGCGAACTTGTCCGCCGGGTAGTTGCGCGCCACCAGCATTTCGTCCAGCCGGCGCAGCCGCACCACATACTCGCGGATGGTGCTGTGGCTCATCTCGGTCTGTTCGAACAGATACTGTTTGAACGCCATGATGTCGAAATAGCTCGGGTGGCTGTTGCAGGAGATCTCGCTGCAAAAGCGGCACAGCGCGGTCAGCTCATGCTGTACGTTCAGCCAGACCGCGTCGTCGATCGGCTGATCCATGCGCGCGATGGCTTCTTTATTGATGATCTTGCCGCGAAACACCAGCGCCATGCGGTCCAACAGTTTACCGCACTGGGAGCAATGGGTCTGGCTGTGCTTGTAATCTTTCAGGTAACGGCTGAGCGGCCGTTTTTTCAACAGTATTCCTGGCATAAGGGGCAGTCCGATTGTCGCATGAGTCTTCGAGTTGAGGGGGCGGCGAGCCGCCGTCAGGTATCGTTCGCCAGCCGCGCGCGCAGCCGTTTGATCGCCTGACTGTGCAGTTGGCTGACGCGGGATTCCCCGACGTCCAGCACGGCGCCGATCTCCTTGAGGTTCAACTCTTCCTGGTAATACAGCGTCAGCACCATTTTTTCGCGCTCCGGCAACGCCTCGATGGCGTCGATCACTCGCTGGCGCAGGCTGCCTTCCAACAGGTGATGCAGCGGGTTGGCCTCTTCATGCCCTTCCAGCATCGGTTCCGCGTTCTCGCCATGCTCCTCGCGCCATTCGTCGTAGGAGAAAAGCTGGCTGTTATTGGTGTCCAACAGAATTTGACGGTACTCATCCAGCGAGATATTCAGCGTCTGCGCCACTTCCGTCTCGCTCGCCGGACGGCCATAACGCTGTTCCAGTTGCCGCATCACCTGCGCGACCTCGCGCGCATGGCGCCGCACGCTGCGCGGCACCCAGTCACGGCTGCGCAGCTCGTCGAGCATCGCGCCGCGAATGCGCTGCACCGCATAGGTGGTAAAGGCGGTTCCCTGTAGGGCGTCATAACGCTCAACGGCGTTCAATAACCCGATTCCCCCAGCCTGCAGCAAATCGTCGAGCTCCACGCTGGCGGGCAGCCTGACCTGCAGGCGCAACGCCTCGTGGCGCACTAACGGGACGTAGCGCAGCCAGAGAGAATTTTTGTCCATCACGCCTTCGGCGGTATACAGATCGCTCACTATGTCTTAAACCTGCGGATAAGAGAGTCAGCGCTATTATGCGTAGGGGGCGAAATGCCAATCGGCTGAACAGTCGCACAAAACGGGCTTTATTTGCGCCATGTAATAACCGCGCGGTGCGCGAGCATAAAAAAACCCCGCCGAAGCGGGGTCTTTTTGCGACAGTTAATCGGGAGAGACGATTAACGCAGCAGGGACAGTACGTTCTGAGTAGACTGGTTAGCCTGTGCCAGAACAGAGGTGCCAGCCTGTTGCAGGATGTTGGCACGGCTCATGTTGGACACTTCGGTCGCGTAGTCAGCATCCTGAATACGGGACTGAGAAGCGGACAGGTTGTTCACGGTGCTGTTCAGGTTGTTGATAACAGAATCGAAACGGTTCTGTACCGCACCCAGGGAAGAACGCAGGCCGTCAACCTGTGCCAGCGCTTTGTCCAGGGTTGCCAGAGGATCCGCCATCTTAACGTCCGTAGTACCTTCGTCGATTTTTGCTTTACCTGCAGTTCCAGTGTCTTCAGTAATAGTTGCTTCTTTATAAGTTTTAACACCTTTATCGGTAGTTTCTACGTAGAAGGTATCTTTGCCAGCAGCATCTTTGCCGGAGAACAGCTTTTTACCTGCAGCCATGGCGTCAACAGTCAGATCTTTATCACCAACTTTTACGGTACCGGTAACTTCTGCACCCAGTTTAGGACCTTTGTCGGTCACGTTGAAGGTATCCAGACCCAGCTCTTTTGAATCGATCTTTTTCAGGTCGATATCGATGGTTTCGCCGTCGTTAGCACCAACCTGGATGGTCAGCTTCTGGTCGCTGCTCAGCACTTTCACGCCGTTGAAGTCGGTCTGCGAGGAAATACGGTTGATTTCAGACAGACGCTGAGTGATTTCGTCCTGGATGGATTTCAGGTCGCTGGTGGAGTTAGAACCGTTCTGCGCCTGTACGGTCAGACGACGGATGTTCTGCAGGTTGTCGTTAACTTCGTTCAGTGCGCCTTCAGTGGTCTGCGCCAGAGAGATACCGTCGTTGGCGTTACGGGAAGCCTGAGTCAGGCCTTTGATGTTAGCGGTGAAACGGTTGGAGATAGCCTGACCCGCAGCATCGTCTTTCGCGCTGTTGATACGCAGACCGGAAGACAGACGCTCAATCGCAGTGCCCAGAGAAGACTGAGATTTGTTCAGGTTGTTCTGCGCCATCAGAGACAGGCTGTTAGTGTTGATTACTTGTGCCATTGTTTGCTTTCCTTACGAGTCAGTTGCGTTCTTCGCAACACAGTTAAAAGGTTCGGGCTTGTTTGCCCACGGCGTCAACCACCGTCCCCTCAGGTATCGGCCCTCCCCCAACAACCTTTAGAATTTTTTTATTTTTTTTTACGTCTGCGGCAATGGCGGAAATAACGCGCTTTTTCCCTCCTCTATTGCGCCATCGTTTTTTTGTTTTTTTCGGTAAACTTTTTCATCACTGGGCCGATAACGCGTAAAGCGAATAAAGTCATAATCAAGGAGAATTACTCATGGCAACGATCAGTTCATTAGGTCTCGGCTCAGGACTCGACCTCAACGGCCTGCTGGATAAGCTGACTAAAGCGGAACAACAGCGCCTGACCCCTTACACCACCAAACAGTCCAGCTATAACGCACAGCTGACCGGTTACGGCACGCTGAAAGGCGCACTGGAAAAGTTCGACAATCTCAGCAAAGAGATGGCGAAAGAGGACTTCTTTAAAGCCACCACCGCCACCGAACACGACGCCTTTAAAATCACCACCAACGCCAAGGCGGTGCCGGGCAACTACGTGGTGGAAGTGAACAAACTGGCGCAGGCGCAAACCCTGACCACGCAGGCGAAAGTCAGCGACCAGGGCGCTAAGTTAGGCGCTGAAGGCGTGACGGACCGCTCATTGACCATCACCGCCGGCAACCCGCCGAAAGCCACCAAGATCCCGCTCAGCGACGATCAAACCTCGCTGCTGGAACTGCGCGACGCCATCAACGGCGCCAAAGCCGGCGTCACCGCCAGCATCATGCGCGTCGGCGACAACGACTATCAGTTGGCGGTCAGCTCTTCCACTACCGGCGAAAACAACAAGATTTCTCTGCAGGTCGATAACGACGACCAGTTGGGCGATATCCTGAACTACAACGCCACCCGCGGCACCACCACCGCCATGAAGCAGACGGTCGCGCCGCAGGATGCGGAGCTGACGGTGAACGGCACGGCCATCAAACGCAGCACCAACTCGATCAGCGATGCCCTGCAGGGCGTCACCATCGATCTGAAAACCAAAACCAAAACCGATGAACCGCAACACCTGGTGATCAGCACCAACACCGCCGGCACCACCGACAAGATCAAAGAGTGGGTCGACAGCTATAACTCGCTGCTGGACACCTTCAACTCGCTGTCCAAGTTCACTCCGGTGAAAACCGGCGAAGCGCCAAACCCAACCAACGGCCCGCTGCTGGGCGACAACACCCTGCGCGGCATTCAGTCGTCGATCAAAAGCGCGCTGAGCGCCGCCCAAGACAACCCGGAGTTGAAAGGCCTGGGCAACCTCGGCATCTCTACCAACACCAAAACCGGCAAGCTGGAAATCGACAGCGCCAAGCTGAAGAAAGCGATGGATGAAAAGCCGGATCAGGTCAGCAACTTCTTCGTCGGTAACGGCAAAGACACCGGCATGGCCACCGAGATCCACAACGAGATCCAGAGCTACATCAAATCCGGCGGCATCATCGAGAACTCGACCAAAAGCATCAACACTAACCTCGATCGCCTGAACAGCCAGATCACCACGGTCACGGCCAGCATTCAAAACACCATCGATCGTTATAAACAACAGTTCGTTCAGCTGGATACCATGATGTCGAAAATGAACGGCACCAGTAACTATTTGGCTCAACAGTTCAAGTAACCCTTTAACAAGGCAAAGAAAACAGCATGTATAACCGTAGCGGCACTCAGGCCTATGCACAGGTCAGTCTGGAAAGCGGCGCCATGAGCGCCAGCCCGCACCAGTTAATCGTGATGTTGTTCGACGGGGCGCTCAGCGCCCTGCTTCGCGCACGCATCCTGATGAACCAGGGCGATATCGCAGGCAAAGGCATGGCGCTCTCCAAAGCCATCAACATCATCGACAACGGCCTGAAAAGCGGCCTCGACCATCAACAGGGCGGCGAGATCGCCGAAAACCTGGCGGCGCTGTATGACTATATGAAACGCCGGCTGATGCAGGCCAACCTGCACAATGACGAAGAGGCGATCGCCGAAGTGGTCAAGCTGCTGGAAAACATCGCCGACGCCTGGCGCCAGATCGGCCCCAACTACCACCCTTCGCAGGACGCCGTGTAATGGAACGTCAACAACAGCTCTTAGCCGCTTATCAACAAATCTATGCCCTGAGCAGCCAGATGATCGCGCTGGCGCAGACCGGGCGCTGGGAAGAGCTCGTTGAGCTCGAATTCGCCTACGTGACGGCGGTGGAAAAAACCGCCGCCTTTACCGGCCAGGCCGGCCCGTCAATGGCGTTGCAGGAGATGCTGCGCAATAAGTTGCAGCAGATTCTCGACAACGAAACCGAACTAAAACGCCTGCTGCAGCAACGGATGGATGAGCTGAAAACGCTTATTGAACAGTCAACGCGCCAAAACGTGGTCAACAACACCTACGGCCAGTTTCATGACCGCGCGCTGCTGCTGGGAGAGCCACAGGTCCGATAAGATCGACAATACTGACGAAAATGGATTAAATAGCACTATGCGCTATTACCCTCGGGTTACGTTAGGATATTAATCTATGGCATTTGAATTATTCAGTTTATGGGTAATTGCTAAAATGCGCGCTTCGAGCCTGGCTCTCACTTTAATGGATAAACATCATCCCGACACGGACGTTTTCTGTTCAGCAGGAAATTGATTTTTGATAGATAAAACTCGCCGCTGTGTTTCACGGCCCATGGAAAAATGTTGCTCCGACGCTGATCAAAGCGTAAAGATATTCTCAGATAATGGCTGCGAAATGAATATCGATGGAACGTACAATTAATCTCTGTCCTGGAATTGGTGCCTCAGCGCACATCATTCAGCATACTGAATTATTATTCCCCTCAGTCTATTTTGAGCAACCACATCTGTATCTGATACAACAAGGCCATAAGCGCGTGCGCTGGCAACAACAGGAAGTGGTGGCTCATCCCGGCGAGCTGTTGATTATCGACGGCGGTCAAACGGTGGACATTATTAATGGCCCATCCGAAGAAGGTGTTTTCAGCTGTCAGTTGCTGACCTGCGATCCGCTGCTGCTCAACGTCCAGCCGCCGGTAGAAGAAATGCCGCCACCGATGCCGTTCGACGCCGTCCTGACGCTGCGCAACCGGCCTTTGCCCTGAAACACAGCTTTGAGACCACCAGCCTGGCACTGGCGCTCCGGCAGCGTTTTCCCACCCTCATCGTGCGGCACAAAATGCTGGAAATTCTGCTGTGGTTGGCCCAGTTCGGTATTCGCTTCATCCATAACGAAGCCAAGGATCTCACGCAGCGCGTGCGCCGCTGCCTGGCGACCGATCCGCACAGCATTTGGACAGCGGCCAAAGTCGCGGAAAGCCTGTCGATGAGCGAAGTGATGCTGCGTCGCAAACTGTCGATGGAAAATACCGCGTTGCGCAATCTGATGATCGACGTGCGTATGAGCAGCGCGCTGGCCCTGCTGCAGTCGACCGACTGGCCTATCTCCGCCATTGCGCAACATGTCGGCTATGAAAGCGCGTCGCGTTTCGCCGAACGTTTTCGTAAACGCTTCGGTTTTGCGCCTACCGCCATTCGCGGCCACCAGAGAATTATGGAGCCCGGCCTCCAGGGGGGCGAGGCGATAGTCGCCGGAGAAACCTAAATAGACGCGCAACAAAACGGTTTTATTTAACACAAGCCCTTAACGGTTGTAACAATGCTGAGATACGCTATGTAACGTCCCCCCGCCGAACAGCGAATTAAACGATGCATAATGAAAAGCGGTTATTTTCTCTGGCAATAATGCTGTTGGGGCTGTGGCTGTTGGCATTACTGTATGAAGAAGACATGATGCGCTTACTTGCCGCACAATAAGACGACCAGGTTTTTTATCGCCTGGTCAGACTTCAATCCAGTTTGACCAAAACGCCAATTAACACGGCAAGCACCGCCAACATTAAAATACTGATCAAACGCCATCTGGATTCGCTTTTACTGCTCATTGACCCGTCTCGAATAATAACCCTACTAATAAGGCCATAATAAACGCTTACCGGCACATTCAATAAGCCTGACAGCACAATGTTCGCCCCTCTATTCGGCACATTGCCCCATTTCCTGTCGGTTGCGGGCGCCAGTCATGGCCGATGCGATATCGACGGCGCAACAAGCGCCAATTTTCCCGGCAGCTCCGCCACCAGTTTGTCCACCGCCAGCCGCACCTTGAGCGGCTGATAAGGCATATAGGGCCACACGACGTTCACCGGAAAACTGAGGCTGGACTCGCCGCGCATGACCTCCGTCAACGCCCCCGCCATCAACCGATCGCGCACCAGCCACTCCGGCAGCCACGCAATGCCGGCACCGGCGGAAACCGCATCGACGATCCCCTGCATATCATCCATCATCATCTTGGCCGGCGGCCTGAACGACCGCAGTTCACCGTCTGCGCCGCGCAGCTGCCAGGGCAGCACGACGCCGCCGTGTAAATACCCGACGGCCTGATGCCGGCTTAACGCTTCCGGCGTCCTGGGCTCGCCGTAGCGCTGTACGTAATCGGGCGAGGCGCAGAGGATCATGCCGTGTTCCCCCAGTCGCCGGGCAACCAGACTGCCGCTGTCCGCCAGCTCACCGATGCGCACCGCCAGATCGAATCCCTCGTCGATCAGATCGATCCGGCGATCGCTGAACGACATCTCCAGCGTCAATAACGGGTGCTCATTCGCCAGCGCCGTCAGCAAGGGCGCAATGCACAGATGGCCAAACAATACCGGCACCGAGACTCTGAGGCGGCCGCTGACCTGCATCTTGCCGCTGTCCAGCTGATTTTCCGCCGCCTGCACATTCGCCAACGCCTGCCGGCAATGTTCATAGTACAACGCTCCTTCATCCGTCAGGCTCAGGCTGCGCGTGGTGCGCATAAACAACATGACCCCGAGCCGATCCTCCAGGCGCGACACGATTTTACTGACCGCAGAACGGGTCAGATGAAGCTTGTCTGCGGCGGCGGCGAAACTGCCGCCTTCCGCCACGGCGACAAAAGCCGGCAGGGCGCTGAGATCGCTTTTCATCTTATGTTTCCAATTTGGAATCAATAATGTGAAAACCTATCACCACTGGTGAACACTAAGCAATGATAACCTGCAGTCATTCCGGTACTCCCGGTGAAATCCACAGATTACCGTCAGAGGACAACCACATGAAAAATATACTGGTGCTCAAATCCAGCATTATGGGAAACAACTCGCAGACCAATACCCTGATTGATCATTATCTGGCGGAACGTCGAGCCAAAGGATATGACGATAAGATCGTCGAACACGACCTGGCGACGTTGGATCTGCCGGTATTGGACGGCGAGCTGTTCAGCGCGCTGCGCGGCGCGGAAAACACCAGCCAACGCGCCAAAGCGGCGGTGGCGCTCTCCGATCGACTGATTGCCGAACTGAAAGAGAGCGATCTACTGCTGATCGGCGCGCCGATGTACAACCTCAACGTACCGACCCAGCTGAAGAACTGGTTCGATCTGGTGGCCCGCGCCCGGGTAACGTTCAACTACACCGCCACCTATCCGGTTGGGTTGGTCGAGGGCGTCAATGCGCTGGTGTTCAGTTCACGCGGCGGCGTACACGTCGGTCAGCCGACCGACGCCGTGACGCCCTATCTGCGCTCGGTGCTGGGGCTGATGGGCATTAGTGACGTGCAATTCATCTATGCTGAAGGGCTGGACATGAAACCGCACGGCCACGCTCAAGGGTTGGCGAATGCCCATCAGCGGATCGCAAAGTTGGTATATTGATTAAAGAAGTGCGGAAAATCTCGTTCCTCAGCCAGTTACCTGACCTAATACTAGCTTTTGCAGATTATTGCCGCTTAGATTTAATGATATACAAGCAAGTGTGCAACATTTAACGATATTGACTGATACTGCAGCATAACTATGATCAGTTTCGCGTAGGCGACTGTCTCCGCATTTCAGTTCACATACCGACAAATTAATTACAGGCTAGTGTATTCATTATATAACAACTCATGGTCATATTAAGCAATAGTAATAGCCAATGCGTTTAGCGGTCCGATATTGGCTATTACTTTGTGACAAACCAAAGCTCAGAACCTTTTTCTATACGAATAATTCTACCATCATATTGCTCAACCCCACCACGGTAAGCGAAATCAGCTGTTAAACCCAAATTGTTTTTCCCATTCCCAGCCTTGACAACCAAACCTATAAATGTATTTTCCGTACTTTGAATAACAACATTAAAATATGTCCCTACCGGCATATTGGGTAACGCATGAATAACGCATGTTCCATCAGACGTAGAAATAGTGTAAGTCATTCCATGTTGAGGAATCCAGCTGGCCCCCTGCGTATTAATATCATTCCCTCCTGCAGACGCAGACAAATGGTTCCCATTATAAGACTTAACCTCGAGCATCTCGCAGCGATACTTATTAGCTAGACCATCATAAAAAAACTCAATAATGCGCTCATTTGAGATCCCCCAACCAAGATCATACGTGCCGCCAACGATAGCGCCATTGAGGTTTAACACTACAGAACGGTCTGAAGTGCGCACGCAAAAGTAAAAGCTACGTGGATAATCACCACGATTTGGTGCAACCAACGTCACCTTGTATGATGCATTAGCCCAGTAGACAGTATCTGACTGAGGGATAATAGAGCAGTTCTCTTTAATTCGAATGAAATTATTCGGAGTAATTTGGGAGCTTATTGCCGCAGAGGTAGCCGTTTTGCATCGATAAAGATCCTGAACGCCTTTCGCCGTTAAGCCCTCATATCTCCCTGACTTTATAGTGCCATGTCTAAATTTTGACAAACGCAATTTTTCCGGTTTACTGTGGGAAGAGAACCCATCTCGTGACGTTATATAAGTTATTCCATCGAAAGTATCATTCGGGTCAAATACCATTGCCCACTCGCCTGTTTTTAGCTGAAACAAGCAAGGAGCCTCTATTCCAGACCGCATAAGATATTCAATTTCCGCACCACCGATTGACATACTTACAGTGCTGACATATTCAAACGGCCCTAAAAATG
This sequence comes from Serratia sp. Ae19-1, assembly GCF_059801225.1. NCBI lineage: Bacteria > Pseudomonadati > Pseudomonadota > Gammaproteobacteria > Enterobacterales > Yersiniaceae > Serratia > Serratia sp. Ae19-1. The sequence continues at coordinate 110,019 of NZ_JBCHWD010000003.1, forward strand.
ATGTGCTGTGAAAAACATCAATCACACCATAATTTTCTCTTTTTGCTGCAAGTAAATATTTTTTATTTTCAGTATCCTTGACGATATAAGCATCAATGCGGCTGTACTTGTTAATGCTTCCATCAGATTCATAATAATCGATGCGTGACGGCTTAGAAAACTGCACCTCATTTATATCCGTACATTTAGCAATATAAGTGCCAAAGTAATTCGACTTGGCCGTTGGTGAAGACGTTTTATCATAGCCTAAATAAATACTAACGATCACATAAAGTTCATCATTTTCCACGATAAGTTCTGGAGCCCATAATTTATCCGCGCCTCGTGTTCCTTTATCCCAGGCTTTTTTTCGACTGCAGATAGCTTCGTGCCCATTGAGCTTAACATTGGTACGTTTCCAATTTACCAAGTCCTCACTGGTATATATAAGCATGTCATAATTTTCAACTGAATTTGACGTTATAGCGATATACCAATGATTTTTGAAAAAACAAATTGATGGATCTCGCCCTACAATTGATTTTTTACCATCACTCAGCTGAGTAGGATCACTCCAGTTAATACCATCGTGAGACGTAACTAAATTAACAGCATTCGTATTTGTCTCAAAAAATGTAGCATAATAAATATCGGCAGTGCTTTTTATAAAATCTAATGAGCCCAACTCTTCACCTACGGTGGTATTTTTATACCCAATGAAATCGGCTCCCGTAGCGGAAGATAGCTCTGATAATTTCTCATCAATATATAAGTTACCAATATAAGGCTCATACTGAAGAACATCGGGAATATAAAACTGTTGCCCTCCCTCGCTATCATGTACAGCCAAAGCATAACTTTCTAGCGTGACAAGCCTTCCCGATTCACTGCTGATGCGAGGAACACTATTTTCATTAAGTAATATAGGCTGGGAAACAAGCGTACGGGAACCATCTTTACGCTCCAGATAAACAGGAACTTGGTTTGCTGACATAATAGGATTGGTATCAACCCTACCTATATACATTTGCCCATTCGCACTACCTTTGAATGAGCTTACGAGCCTGAGCAACTGAAGAGGGATCGCATTCAGTGAAGCTATGCCAGGCAAGAGAGGCCTGCTGTCTTTTGCGCTCACCCGAGAGGTGATCGCGCTACCGAAAAAAAAGGAGACCAGACCTTTGACGACACTTCTGCGATCCATGATACACTCCAATGTAAACTCTCTAAGATACAAAATAGCATACTCCTCTATTAAAAATAGAGTACGCGAGGAGAGTTTTAATCTAGTTAATACTAAAAAATGTAAACAATCTTAACTAACAATACTTACGCTTTTTTCAGACGTACACTTAGTGATTTATTTCCCAGTGCAATTTAAAAGGAAAGGAAACCATCAATCATCTATATTGAGAAATGACTTACAATTAACAATACCGTTAAAACCCTGGAAGTATATATTACATCAACAGCCAGGAGTGCCATTTTGTCAACACTCCCCATAAAATACGCAGAATTAAATGCCAATCACGGGAAATTCGTTCTAAAAAAGCGAATAATAAGCAGAATCGGAAGAATGGACTATATGCATAGAATATTCTGTCGAACATTTATCCTATGCATAAAGTTTTCATCACACTGGCATATTCATGATGTCCTGGTAGGCCGCCACCAGCTTGTTGCGCACCTGGACGCCCAATTGCAGAGATACCGACGATTTTTGCAGATCGACCATCACATCGTTCAGGCTGATGCCCGGCACGCCCAGCTCGAAATCCTGCGCCTGTTTGCGCGCCGTTTGCTGCGTCTCGCTGATCTTGCCGAGCGCAGCGGTCAGTTCACTGGCGAAACTAACGCCCTGCGGCGCCGCATTTTGCCCCATCTTGCCGGCCTGAACCGCCATGGTCTGCATCTGCTGCAGCACCCCTTCAATGCCCTGAATCGCCATCTGACCCTCAATCATTTCGTCTTGCCGGGTGAAGTTTCACCCTGCACTTCTCCAATGATGCACACCCTAGCACAGCGTTTTCAGAGCTAAAGCGGTTAATTAACTGCAAAAAACCCGGCTTATCGGGCAATCAGAATCATCTGATAAGGCGAATAATGGCCTGCCCAGAAATGGGAGCGCCGCTATTTAGAAGATATGTGTATCAGGGAGTCTGTTTTGTCACACAACGCTAACCATACCGTTCATCAGCCTGGCAGGGAGCTGCTCAGCGGCCCGTACGGGATCGTGAGCGCCATTGAAGGACGAGACCTAAAATGAGTGCTTCGATAACCGCCGGCGAAAGCCGCGACAACGGCCTGCAGGCCATCTGGAATCGTCTGCGCGCCAACCCGAAAATTCCGTTGCTGGTCGCCGCCTCCGCCGCGATCGCGATCGTCGTCGCACTGCTGTTGTGGGTGAAAAGCCCCGACTACCGCGTGCTGTACAGCAATCTGAACGACCGCGACGGTGGCGCCATCGTCACTCAGCTGACGCAGATGAACATCCCTTACCGCTTTGCCGAAAATGGCGCGGCGCTGCTGATCCCGGCGGAAAAAGTGCATGAAACCCGTCTGCGTCTGGCGCAGCAAGGGCTGCCGAAGGGTGGCGCCGTCGGTTTCGAACTGCTGGATCAGGAAAAATTCGGCATCAGCCAGTTCAGCGAGCAGATCAACTATCAGCGCGCCCTTGAAGGCGAGCTGTCGCGCACTATCGAATCGCTGGGACCGGTGCAAAACGCCCGCGTTCACCTGGCGTTGCCTAAGCCTTCGCTGTTCGTGCGTGAACAAAAATCCCCTTCCGCCTCGGTGACGCTGACTCTGCAACCGGGCCGCGCCCTGGACGACGGCCAGATCAACGCCATCGTTTATATGGTGTCTAGCAGCGTTGCCGGCCTGCCGCCGGGCAACGTGACCGTCGTCGATCAGGCCGGACGCCTGCTGACGCAGTCCGACGGTACCGGGCGCGATCTCAACGCCTCGCAGCTGAAATACGCCAACGAAGTGGAAAACGGCTTCCAGCGCCGCATCGAAGCGATCCTGGCCCCGGTGGTCGGCAGCGCCAACGTGCGGGCTCAGGTCACGGCGCAGATCGATTTCGCCACGCGCGAACAAACCGATGAACAGTATCAGCCGAACCAGCAGCCGGACAAAGCCGCTATCCGCTCCCAGCAAACCAGCCTGAGCGAGCAGATCGGTGGGCCACAGGTCGGCGGCGTGCCGGGCGCGCTGTCCAATCAGCCGAGCGCGCCGGCCACCGCGCCGATTGAAACCGCCAAGCCGGCCGCCGCAGCGGGCAACAACGCCAACGCGACCGCGCAAAACGCCGCAACTACCCGCAGCGCAGCGGCCAGCGGCGTGCCGCAAAACACCCGACGCGACGCGACGACCAACTACGAGCTTGACCGCACCATTCGCCATACCCAGCAAAAAGCCGGTACCGTGCAGCGTCTGTCGGTCGCCGTGGTGGTCAACTACCTCGGCGTAGACAAAGACGGCAAACCGCAGCCGATGAGCAAAGAGCAGTTGGCGCAGATCGAAGCGCTGGTGCGTGAAGCGATGGGCTATTCCAGCAGCCGCGGCGATACCCTGAACGTGGTCAACACACCGTTTACCGACAGCCAGGTTACCGGCGGTGAACTGCCGTTCTGGCAAAGTCAGTCGTTCATCGATCGTCTGATCGACGCCGGCCGTTATCTGCTGGTGCTGCTGGTTGCCTGGCTGCTGTGGCGCAAACTGGTGCGGCCGCAGCTGCAACAGCGCCAGGCGGCGCAACAGGCCGCCCTCGCCGCCGCCAACGCCCCTGTCACTAAAACGGTCGACAGCAACAAACCGAGCAACGAGGAGCTGGCGCAGCGTCGCAAATCGCAGCAGCGCGTCAGTGCAGAAGTCCAGAGCCAGCGGATCCGCGATCTGGCTGACAAAGACCCACGCGTGGTCGCTCTGGTAATCCGCCAATGGATGAGTAACGAGATATGAGCCTGACCGGAACCGACAAAAGCGCCATCTTGCTGATGACGCTGGGTGAAGATCGCGCGGCGGAGGTGTTCAAACACCTCTCCTCGCGCGAAGTACAGCTGCTGAGCGGCACCATGGCCGGCATGAGCCAGGTTTCACACAAACAACTCGGCGAAATTCTGACCGAGTTTGAAGACGACGCCGAGCAATACGCGGCGCTGAGCGTCAACGCCAGCGACTACCTGCGCTCGGTGCTGGTCAAGGCGCTGGGCGAAGAGCGCGCCGCCAGCCTGCTGGAAGACATTCTCGAATCGCGCGAGACCACCACCGGCATGGAAACGCTCAACTTTATGGAGCCGCAGAGCGCCGCCGATCTGATCCGCGACGAACACCCGCAGATCATCGCCACCATTCTGGTGCACCTCAAACGCGGCCAGGCGGCAGACATCCTGGCCCTGTTCGACGAACGCCTGCGCAACGACGTGATGCTGCGTATCGCCACCTTCGGCGGCGTGCAGCCGGCGGCGTTGGCGGAGCTGACCGAAGTGCTGAACAACCTGCTCGACGGTCAGAACCTCAAGCGCAGCAAAATGGGCGGGGTGCGTACCGCCGCCGAGATCATCAACCTGATGAAAACCCAGCAGGAAGAAGCGGTCATCGACGCGATGCGCGAATACGATGGCGAGCTGGCGCAGAAGATCATCGACGAGATGTTCCTGTTCGAAAACCTGGTGGAAGTCGACGATCGCAGCATCCAACGCCTGCTGCAGGAAGTGGAAGGCGAGTCGCTGCTGATCGCGTTGAAAGGCGCCGAACAGCCGCTGCGCGAGAAGTTCCTCAAGAACATGTCGCAACGCGCCGCCGACATCCTGCGCGACGATCTGGCCAACCGTGGGCCGGTGCGCATGTCGCAGGTGGAGAACGAGCAGAAAGCCATCCTGCTGGTGGTAAGACGCCTGGCGGAAACCGGCGAAATGATCATCGGCGGCGGCGAGGACACCTATGTCTGATCGCATTAACACCCTGCCCTGGCAGCCCTGGTCGCTCAACGATTTGGGCGAGCAGAAACCGGCTCTCGAGCTGCCGCCATTGCCGGATCTCGAACTTGACGATCCGTCGCCGGACGCGCAGGCCGAATTGCAACAGCAGCTGGCGACGCTACGCCTGCAGGCAGAGCAACAGGGCCAGCAGCTGGGCTATGCCGACGGCCAGCAAAAAGGGTATGAGGCCGGTTTTCAGTCCGGTCTGGAGGAAGGCCGCCAGCAGGGGCTGCTGGAAGCGCAGCAGCAGCAACAGCCGCTGACCGCTCACTGGCAGCAGTTGGTCACCGAATTCCAGCACACGCTGGATGCGCTCGACAGCGTGATCGCTTCGCGGTTGATGCAGCTGGCGCTGACCGCCGCCAAACAGGTGCTGGGCCAGCCGCCGGTGTGCGACGGCACCGCCCTGCTCGCGCAGATCCAACAGCTGATTCAGCAGGAGCCGATGTTCAACGGCAAGCCGCAGCTGCGGGTCCACCCGGACGACTACCAACGCGTCGAACAGCAGCTGGGGGTCACCCTCAGCCTGCACGGCTGGCGCCTGCTGGCGGACGGCGAACTGCACCCGGGCGGCTGCAAGGTCAGCGCCGAAGAAGGCGATCTCGACGCCAGCCTGGCGACGCGCTGGCATGAACTGTGCCGCCTGGCGGCACCAGGAGAAGTCTGATGACCGCGCGTCTCGGCCGCTGGCTGAGCTCTCTGGATACGCTGGAAAAGCGCATCGCCCGCGCGCCGACGGTGCGCCGTTACGGCCGCCTGACCCGCGCCACCGGGCTGGTGCTCGAGGCCACCGGGCTGCAGCTGCCGCTCGGCGCGACCTGCCTCATCGAACGGCACGACGCCGGTGAGGTGCAGGAAGTGGAAAGCGAAGTGGTCGGCTTCAACGGCCAGCGGCTGTTCCTGATGCCGTTGGAAGAAGTGGAAGGCATCGTGCCGGGCGCGCGGGTTTACGCCCGCATCGCGCCGGAAGGCCAAAGCGCCGGCAAACAGCTGCCGCTCGGCCCGGCGCTGCTGGGCCGCGTGCTCGACGGCAGCGCCAAACCGCTCGACGGCCTGCCCTCCCCGGAAACCGGTTACCGCGCGCCGCTGATCACCGCGCCGTTCAACCCCTTGCAGCGCACGCCGATCGAGCAGGTGCTGGACGTGGGGGTGCGCACCATCAACGGCCTGCTGACCGTCGGGCGCGGCCAGCGCATGGGCCTGTTCGCCGGCTCCGGCGTCGGTAAGAGCGTGCTGCTCGGCATGATGGCCCGTTATACCCAGGCGGATGTGATCGTCGTTGGCCTGATCGGCGAACGTGGCCGCGAGGTCAAAGACTTTATCGAGAACATTCTCGGTGCCGAAGGCCGCGCGCGCTCGGTAGTGATCGCCGCTCCGGCGGACGTGTCGCCGCTGCTGCGCATGCAGGGAGCGGCCTACGCCACCCGCATCGCCGAAGATTTCCGCGATCGCGGGCAGCACGTGCTGCTGATCATGGACTCCCTCACCCGCTACGCCATGGCGCAGCGTGAGATCGCCCTGGCCATCGGCGAGCCGCCGGCGACCAAAGGCTATCCGCCTTCGGTCTTCGCCAAGCTGCCCGCCCTGGTGGAGCGCGCAGGCAACGGCATCAGTGGCGGTGGCTCCATCACCGCCTTCTATACCGTATTGACCGAAGGGGACGATCAGCAGGACCCGATCGCCGACTCGGCCCGCGCCATACTCGACGGCCATGTGGTGCTGTCGCGCCGCCTGGCGGAGGCCGGCCACTACCCGGCGATCGACATCGAAGCGTCGATCAGCCGCGCCATGACGTCGCTGATCGACGAAGAGCATTATCGCCGGGTTCGCACCTTTAAACAGATGCTGGCCAGCTATCAACGCAACCGCGATCTGATCAGCGTCGGCGCCTACGCGGCAGGCAGCGATCCGTTGCTGGACAAAGCGATGACGCTGTATCCGCAGATGGAAGCCTACCTGCAACAGGGCATCTTTGAACGCAGCGGCTATGATGAAGCCTGTCAACAGCTGCAGCAGTTGATTGTTTAACGTCACAGAGGCGCAGAGCGATGAAATCACAGTCACCCCTGATTACCCTACGCGATCTGGCGCAGGATGCGGTGGAACAAGCCGCGCAACAGCTGGGCCAGGTACGGCAGGCGCAGCAGGCGGCGGAGCAACAGCTGTCGATGCTGCTCAACTATCAGGACGAATACCGCCAGAAGCTGAATCATACGCTCTGCGACGGCATGGACAGCTCACGCTGGCAAAACTACCAGCAGTTTATCGGCACGCTGGAGCAGGCCATCGACCAGCACCGCCAGCAGCTGCTGCAGTGGGGGCAGAAAGTGGATCACGCGGTGAAGCAATGGCAAGACAAACAACAGCGGCTGAACGCTTTCGAAACCCTGCATACCCGCGCAATGAATGCGGAGCAGCAGCAGGAGAACAAACGGGATCAAAAATTGATGGATGAATTCGCTCAACGCAGCGCACAAAGGAATATCAACCCATGAATCTGAACGCCCTGCCCGGCCTGGCCTTACCCGGCGACGCTGGCGGTCTGACCGAACTGACCTCGGCGCTGGACGAAAGCCAGCTGTCGTCCGCTTTTGCCCAGTTGCTCGGCGCGCGTTTCGCGCCCGCCGCCGATGGCAAACCTCAGCCGGCCACGCTGAGCGCGGACGATGAACGTGCCCCGGCCCTGAGCCGCAACCAGCTCAATCAACTGCTGGCCACCTTCGGCGAGCGCGGCGGTCTGTTGCCGAACCTGTCAACCTCAGCCGACGCGCCTTCACCTGAAGCCGTTGAAAGCGATGCGCCCGCCGCCGGCGATAAACCGGCGCAGACGCCGATCGTCGCCGCCAAAGAACTGGATGCCGCGACGCTGCAGGCGCTGTACGCCATGCTGCCAGCCGTGATCGTCGCCCAGGTGCAACCGGCCGAAGGCCAACAGTCGCTGCCGATGGAAAACGCTGACGAGGCCACTGCGCTGCAGCCGGGCAACGGCCTGCTGAACATCGCGGCGGCCGGTGATAAAACCCCTGCTCGTTCAGCGGCGCCAGCCGCCCCGACGGTGACCAGCGTTAAAACACCGGCCACCGACGGCGATAACGCTACGGCGGCGCTCACGCAGCCGGCTACCGGCGAACGTGCAAGCACCGCGCAACCGCTGCCGGCGAGCGATGCGCAGCAGCCGCCGACGCTCAATCACGCCGTCGCCCTGGCCGCCGCCAGCCCGACGCAAACGGCCGCCCCGGCCAGCGCACTGGTGAGTGCACCGCCTACGCCGCAGCTCAACGCGCAGCTGGGCAGCCCGGAATGGCAGCAGGCGTTGAACCAACAGGTGCTGATGTTCCACCGCAACGGCCAGCAGAGCGCCGAGCTGCGCCTGCACCCGCAGGAACTGGGCGCTTTGCAGATCACGCTGAAACTGGACGACCAGCAGGCGCAGCTGCACATCGCCTCTGCGCACGGCCAGGTGCGTGCGGCGGTGGAAGCGGCGATGCCGCAGCTGCGCCACGCGCTGGCGGAGAGCGGTATCAACCTGGGGCAGAGCAGCGTGGGCGGCGAATCCACGCCGCACTGGCAACAGGCGCAACAGCAGGCTTCCAACGGCCAGGGGCGTTCCAGCTATGCTGAACATCATGGCGCCGAGGCGGCAGCAGCCGACAACGTCAGCGCGCCGGTGGCGCTGCAGCGCATGGCCAGTGCGGTCAACGGCGTCGATATTTTCGCCTGAGCCGCCGCAAACGCCCAAGCTGGCACCCATTTGCGCGTTTATTCAGGCTATTGCACGCCGCAATAGACGCGATAATACCTTTACATGTCATGCGTGCGGCTTTGCTGCGCGCTATGCTCGCCGCCTCGCAGGCCGCGGGTGGAACAACAGGAATTAGATTTGGCTATGTCTCAGAACTCCCTTCCGGCAGCACCGAAACGCCCCCTTCTGGTCATCCTGCTGGTGTTGATCAGCGTCGTCGCCTGTGGCGCCGCGGGTTACAGCTGGTGGCTGCTGCAACAGCATAAAAACGGCGCCGAACCGGCCGCCGTCAAAGAACAACCGCCGGCGGCGCCGGTGTTCATGCCGCTCGACACCTTTACCGTCAATCTGGTGACGCCGGACAACAACCCGGATCGCGTGCTGTACATCGGCCTCACGCTGCGTCTGCCGGACGAAAGTACCCGCCGTCAGCTGAACGATTTTCTGCCGGAAGTGCGCAGCCGTCTGCTGATGCTGCTTTCCCGCCAGGAAGCGAGCCAGCTGGCCAATGAACAAGGGAAGCAACAGTTGGTGGCGCAGATTAAGGATGTGCTCAGCCCGCCGCTGGTTAAGGGACAACCGAAGCAGGTGGTCAGCGACGTGCTGTTCACCGCCTTCATACTGCGGTAATCACTATGGGCGATAGCATTCTTTCACAGGCAGAGATCGACGCCTTGCTCAACGGCGACAGCGCGGGTGACGAACCCGAAGCGGTGGTCGGCAAAGAGAGCGAGGTCAAGCCTTACGATCCGAACACCCAGCGCCGCGTGGTGCGCGAGCGTCTGCACGCGCTGGAAATCATCAACGAACGTTTTGCCCGGCAGTTCCGCATGGGATTGTTCAACCTGCTGCGCCGCAGCCCGGACATCACCGTCGGCCCGATCAAAATCCAGCCGTATCACGAGTTCGCCCGCAATCTGCCGGTGCCGACCAACCTGAACCTGGTGCATCTGAACCCGCTGCGCGGTACCGCCCTGTTCGTGTTCGCGCCGAGCCTGGTGTTCATCGCCGTCGACAACCTGTTCGGCGGCGACGGCCGCTTCCCGACCAAGGTCGAAGGCCGCGAGTTCACCCCGACCGAACAGCGGGTGATCAAGCGCATGCTGCGCCTGGCGCTGGACGCCTACGGCGACGCCTGGAGCGCCATTTACAAGATCGACGTGGAATACGTGCGCGCCGAAATGCAGGTGAAGTTCACCAACATCACCACCTCGCCGAACGACATCGTGGTCACCACGCCGTTCCAGGTGGAGATCGGCGCGCTGACCGGCGAATTCAACATCTGCATTCCCTTCGCGATGATCGAACCGCTGCGCGAGCTGCTGACCAACCCGCCGCTGGAAAACTCGCGGCAGGAAGACAGCCACTGGCGCGAAACGCTGGTGAAGCAGGTGCAGCACTCCGAACTGGAGCTGATCGCCAACTTCGTCGATATCCCGATGCGGCTGTCGAAAGTCCTGAAGCTGCAACCGGGCGATGTACTACCGATAGACAAGCCGGAACGCCTGATCGCCCATGTGGACGGCGTACCGGTTCTGACCAGCCAATACGGCACGTTGAACGGGCAATACGCCCTGCGTGTTGAACATTTGATTAACCCTATTTTGAATGCTCTGAGTGAGGAACAGCCCAATGAGTGATCCTAAGCAACCGTCTGGCGAAGGAAAGGAATCCGTGGACGATCTGTGGGCTGATGCGTTTAACGAGCAGCAGTCCTCAGAGAAATCCGGCGCGAGCACCGAAGGGGTGTTCAAGTCGCTGGAGGCTCAGGATGCGCTCGGCAGCCTGCAGGATATCGACCTGATCCTGGATATTCCGGTCAAGCTGACCGTGGAACTGGGGCGCACCAAGATGACTATCAAAGAGTTGCTGCGCCTGTCGCAGGGCTCGGTGGTGGCGCTGGACGGCCTGGCCGGCGAACCGCTGGACATCCTGATCAACGGTTACCTGATCGCACAAGGTGAAGTGGTGGTGGTGGCCGACAAGTTCGGCGTGCGCATCACCGACATCATCACCCCGTCCGAACGCATGCGTCGACTGAGCCGCTGATGACCGCCGCCGCGCCCGTTACCGTGCAAAGCACCCAACAACCCGCCGCGCCGGCCCTGCCGGCCGGTTCGGTGTTGATGCAGGTCAGCAGCGCGCTCGGCGGCATTCTGCTGCTGATCCTGCTGGCCGGTTGGCTGTTCCGTCGGCTGGGGTTCGCCCCGCAGGCGCGCAACAACAAACTGCTCAACCTGCGCGCCAGTTGCCAGGTCGGGCAGCGCGAGCGCGTGGTGGTGGTGGAAGTCGACGACACCCTGCTGGTCTTGGGCGTCACTGCCCAGCAGATCACCCCGCTGCACACCCTGCCCGCCCCGCCGAAAGACGAAGGCGAGACCAACGCGGCAACACCGGCGGACTTCCGCCAACTGATGCAAAAAGTTCTGAAACGCCCGGAAAAATCGGCATGACCTCGACTCTTCATACCCTCGTCCGCCGTCCGGCGGTTTGGCTCCCTGCCGCCCTGCTGCTGATCAGCCCGGCGGCTTTTGCACAACTGCCGGGGCTGATCAGCCAGCCGCTGGCCAACGGCGGCCAAAGCTGGTCGCTGCCGGTGCAGACGCTGGTGCTGTTGACCTCGCTGACCTTCTTGCCCGCCATGTTGCTGATGATGACCAGCTTCACCCGCATCATCATCGTGCTCGGGCTGCTGCGCAATGCGCTGGGCACGCCGTCGGCGCCGCCGAACCAGGTGATGCTGGGGCTGGCGCTGTTCCTGACCTTCTTCATCATGTCGCCGGTGTTCGACAAGGTCTATCAGGACGCCTACCTGCCGTTCAGCCAGGACAAGATCGGACTGGAGGTCGCGCTGGATAAAGGCGCGCAGCCGCTGCGCGAATTCATGCTGCGCCAAACGCGCGAAACCGATCTCGCGCTGTACGCCAGGCTGGCCAATCAGCCGCCGCTGGCCGGCCCGGAAGCGGTGCCGATGCGCATCTTGCTGCCCGCCTACGTCACCAGCGAACTGAAAACCGCCTTCCAGATCGGCTTTACGGTGTTTATTCCGTTCCTGATTATCGATCTGGTGGTCGCCAGCGTATTGATGGCGCTGGGGATGATGATGGTGCCGCCGGCGACCATCTCGCTACCGTTCAAGCTGATGCTGTTCGTGCTGGTCGATGGCTGGCAGCTGCTGCTCGGCTCGCTGGCGCAGAGCTTCTATTCGTAACCCCCGACCGGAGAAAGCGAGATGACACCTGAATCGGTTATGGCGCTCGGCACCGAGGCGATGAAAGTGGCGCTGGCGCTGGCCGCCCCGCTGCTGCTGGCGGCGCTCATCAGCGGCCTGGTGGTCAGCCTGCTGCAGGCCGCCACCCAGATCAACGAAATGACGCTGTCGTTCATCCCCAAAATTCTGGCGGTGGTGGCCACCATCATCATCGCCGGCCCCTGGATGCTGAACCTGTTGCTGGACTACATGCGCACCCTGTTCAGCAACCTGCCTACCCTGATCGGCTGACCGTGCTCACTTTCGACAGCGCCCAGCTCACCGTCTGGCTCAGCCACTATTTTTGGCCGCTGCTGCGCATTCTGGCACTGATCAGCACCGCGCCGATATTCAGCGAAAAGCAAATCAGCAAAAAGGTCAAAATCGGCCTTGGCGGGCTGATCGTCATCCTGATCGCGCCGACGCTGCCCGCCAGCAATATTCCGATCTTCTCCGCTGCCGGCCTGTGGCTGGCGATTCAACAGATTCTGATCGGCGTGGCGCTGGGGTTGACCATGCAGTTCGCCTTCGCGGCGGTGCGCCTGGCGGGCGAAGTGATCGGCATGCAGATGGGCCTGTCGTTCGCCACCTTCTTCGATCCCAGTGGAGGCCCGAACATGCCGGTGCTGGCGCGCCTGCTCAATCTGCTGGCGATGCTGCTGTTCCTCAGCTTCAACGGCCATCTGTGGCTGATTTCGCTGCTGGCTGACAGCTTCCACACCCTGCCTATCCAAACGCAGCCGCTGAACGGCAACGGCTTCCTGGTGCTGACCCAGGTCGGTTCGCTGATCTTCATCAATGGCATGATGCTGGCGCTGCCGCTGATCTGCCTGCTGTTAACGCTGAACATGGCGCTCGGGCTGCTCAACCGCATGACGCCACAGCTGTCGGTGTTCGTGATCGGCTTCCCGGTCACCATGACCTTCGGCATCATGACGCTGGGCATGATGATGCCGATGCTGGCGCCATTCTGCGAGCACCTGTTCGGTGAGATATTCGATCGTCTGGCGGCGGTGATCGGCGGCATGACCTTCTGAATCCACCTCCTCCTTCCTTCCCCCCCTTTTGCCTGAGACAAAATGGCAATAAAACCGTTTTATTGGGACAAAAGCCTGAGAAACGCCTTTTATCCGGATTAAGGTTCAAATGTCTCCGGCGGCTTGAATAAATAAAACCCCGACCTAGAATAGACCCGGTAACAAGAAAACATCGCCTCCCCGTTAGCCATCGGCGGCGATAAAAACGCTTACTCCTCAGCGAAAATAAAATATAACGCAGTCACGCAGAGTTAAATGCGCGACAGATAACTTACACCCTGAATAAATGCGTCCGGCAGCCTGCCGGCTGCAGGGCGCAGCATCGACCTTTGCTAACCACAGGAGCGAGATCATGATTAAAGCGAAAAGCAACCGCAAGGCACGCCGATTATTCGGCTTGACCCACTGGAAAAGCAACAAGTTTAAAGTTTCCTTCACCGAGACCAGCGATGGCGGAAAATGGAAAGTGGTGAAGAAAAAGAAATAATCACGCAGGACCTGTAGCAAAAATTCCGGGTTGCGCCCCTATCCGGCTTCTGCAACGTCATTCGACGCGGCGCCGCATAAGCAGCCCGGGACCCACACTCATCACTCGCCGGCAAACCGTGCCGGTGTACTTTATTCTTAGGAAGGGAATAACGCGCCACATCACCCTGGCTGCTGCGTTAAATTTAAAAATAATGTATTAATGATTTAATTTACTCACACCCCTTATTTATTCACTGACAAGAAAAATCGATTTCCCACCTTATTTCCCCAGCGTTATATTGAAAACAACCTTGCTACCAGTACGCGGCAAGCCTCACTAAAATATAAACGGTGTAAATATGAAGATAAAGTTTCAGCTGAGTGATTTATTCATCAGCGGCATCGCCATTTTGATCATGAGCACTATTTTAAACACACTGGGTTTTTCCTGGGGTTTATTTACTCTACCGCCTGGCGTCGATAGTTTTGTCATCATCCCGTTTACCTTATTTGGCTCATTGAAGTTGGCCGAGTGCCTCTATAAGCCAATACGCTGGCTGCTAAATGAGAGCCGCAAATCTCAAATCGAAAATAACAACCCTAAAAATAACGCTAAGTCGCGTTAACAGGAGATCGACCTATGCTGAGAGAACTGACCAGAGAAGAAATGCAACGGATTGGCGGCGCCGGTGACGGCAATAACGGCGGCGACCGGGATCGCGACTATGGCCCAAGCTCCTACGGCGCGCAGGCGAACGGCTTCCAGCCTAATTGGGCGGCGAAAGGCTATGGGCTATTTCAGGATCCTTGTACCGGCGCGGTGGTGACCGGCGCCATTGCCATGGCCAGCGCCCTGGCCAGCCGTAACGGCAGTGCGATTAGCACCGCGGCGGCCTCAGCCTTTGTCAACATAGGCGGTCAATGCACTAAAGGATCCGGCAACGATCGCGGCGTGCCTTTCCGCTAACGCGTAAGCTGAATGAGGAAAACGCAGACAAAAAAAGGCGCGTCGCTCAGTCAGTAGTGGGAGAACGAACGACGCGCCAAACGAGTGCACCCGGTTTCAAGAAGCCTCCCTCCCCGCGGGGCGGAGAGGGCATTTTCTAAGCGCACTAAAGGGAAACCCGTCGCGGTCAGGCAACGGGGTATTGCTCTTAACGATTCATCTGGAACAGCGACATGCCCTGCATATCGCTGAAGGTTTTGTACGACGCCTGCAGCGCCGCCTGCTGCATGAAGTAAGACGAGATAGACTCGGCCAAGTCGGCATCCGTCAACGCGCTCATCTGGATCTGGTTGGTCATGTCACGCTCTTTACCGATGCTGTCCAGTTGATCCATCTCCTGCAGCTGGCTACCCAGCTCGGCACGCACGCTCAACACGTTGTTGTAGGAGTTGTCCAGGCCGCGGTTGGCTTTCGCCAACGCATCGTTCACCTGCTGTTTGGTGGCCTCGTCGGCGCCCTGCAGCGGCGTTTTCAGCGCATTCAGCGCGATGTCGATGCTCTCGAAAACGTTGCTGACCGGCGCGCTGCCGTCCGGCTCAGGCTTCGGGTTGCTGGTCAATGACATGAACACCGCGTTGCCGGTATGGCCGATGGTCATGGTGCGGTTGGCGTCCACTTTCTGCTCAACCGTCTTGTCGCCCCCCTGATAGCTGACGGTGCCGCCGTTGTCGACGAACGGCGCCTTGTCGTTCACGTATCCGCCGAACATATAGCGGCCGTTGCCGTCGGTGCTGTTGGCCTGGTTCAGCAGCTGATCTTTCAGCCCCTGCAGCTGGGTAGCCAACGACTGGCGGTCGTTATCGCTTTCGGTGCCGCCGGCATTGACGATCAGCGCCTTCATGTCCGCGATGGTGGAGGTCGCGCCGGCCAAAACCGTTTCTTCCATCGACACGCTCTGACGCGCGAAGGTGCGCGCCAGCGTGTATTGGCTGTTTTCCGCCTGCGATTGCGACAACATCACCGCGCGCGACGCCGCCAGCGGATCGTCGGACGGATTGATCACCCGCTTGCCGGAGGAAAGCTGCTCGGCGGCCTTCATGAACAGCGACTGGTTGCCCGTGATGCCGCTCATGTTCTGTTGGTACATCATGCTGGTGCTCATGCGCATGCTGTGGGTTCCTTACTCTGAACGACCGGCACCGCAACGGCGCCGGCTAACAATGAAATCAACGAATATTCAGCAACGCATCGAACAGCGAGCTGGCGGTCTGAATGACCTGCGCGTTGGCCATGTAGTACTGCTGGAAGCGCAGCAGCTCACCGTATTCTTCGTCGAGGTTAACCCCTGACAGCGATTGCTGTTGCTCACCCAGTTGCTTGACGATCTTGGCCTGCGAGGTCGCGATCGCCTTGGCGGCGGCGGTCTGGTTGCCCACGCCACTGACGATGCCGGCGTAAGCGCCGCTCAGGGTCGCCTTACCGTCCACCAGATTCTTGGTTTGCAGATCCAGCAGCTTCTTGGCGTTTTCGTTATCGCCGCGGCCGCTGTCGTCTTTACCGGCGGCGGCGATCTTGGACGAGTCGGTGATGGCGACTTTCAGGTTGCCCGCCACGTCGCTGACCGGCTTCACGGTGAAGCTGTCTTTGGATTTCGCATTGCCGTCGATGCTCACTTCCAGGCCGTCGAAGTTCAGCGTCGGTTTGCCGTCGGCACTGGTGCCCGGCGTGGCGTTGACTTTTACGTTGTCCGGCAGGCGGCTGACCTGCCAGTTGCTGCCGTCGAACTCGACGCGATAATCGTTGGCCTTCACTTTGCCGGTGTCGGTGTAAGCCACCGACAGCGAAGCGTCGCCGGTGTTGCGGGTATTATCCACTACCCGACCGCCGCTGAAGCTGAAGAAATCGCCGCCCGCGTCGCCGTTCAGATCGAAGCCTGCGCGATGCTGCTGGTTAAAGCTGTCCGCCATCGCCAGTGCCAACTGCCCCAGCTGATTGCGCACGCCGTCCAGCGTTTCGCTGCGGAATTTCAGCACGCCACTCAGACTGCCGCTGGTGATTTGCCCTTCCGGCACTTCGCTGGCGCCGTTGCCGCGGTTGTAACCGATAGTCAAACGGGAAGGATCGCTGCTGGAAGGCATCGCCTCCACCTGATAGGTATTGCTGCCCTGCACCAGGGTCAAACCGTTGGCGAAGGAGACGGTATACGCGTCGCCATCCTGCTGCGTGACCTGAACCCCCACCAACTGGTTCAGTTCGGTGACCAGTTGGTCACGCTGATCCAGCAACGCGTTCGGTTCACCGGCGGCGCTGCCGCGCAGGCGGGTGATCTCGTCATTCAGCTTGGCGATCTGTTGGCTGTAGCTGTTGATCTGCTGCGCCGTATCGCTGATCTGCTGATTAACGCCGCTGTCCATGTCGCGCAGGAACTTGTCGGTGTTATTGAACTGGTTAACCAGGCCATTGGCCTTGCCCAGCACGGTCTGACGTGCGGCGTCGTCGCCGGCGTTGCTCACCAGGTTTTGCAGATTGGTGAAGAAGTCCTGCATGTTGGCCGACAGCGGGTTGGTTTTGCTCGCCAACAGATTGTCGATCTGCGAAATCTTCTCGTAATAGGCGTTTTGCGCCCCGAACGCGCTCTGTGAACTGCGCAGCTGATTGGTGATGAACTGGTTGTATTCACGGTTGACGCTGGTGACGGTCACGCCGTTGCCGATGAAGCCGCTCATGGTGGCCATGCCGCCATTCTGCGCCAGGATCGCAGTCTGGCGGTTGTAGCCCGCCACGTTATAGTTGGAGATGTTGTTGCTGACGGTACTGAGCGCCACCTGAGCCGCATTCAGCCCGCTCATCGCGGTATTGATTAAGCTATTGGACATCGGAATTCCTTATGCTGCGGCGCCGGTGGCCCACAGAGTTCTTAATTGAGCTGCTGAGCCTGTTCGCTCAGCCTGTCTCGGTTATCGGCCAAAATGGGAAGAACTTGAGGAAAAAAAGCGGCAACGCGCTCAGCATCCAGCTAGCCTTCGTTACCGCCTATCCCCTAAATGATTGGCGCCGCTGCGGCGTCAAGAATGACGGGGATTTAGAACAAATCTTTCAGATCGTGGGTATAAGCTTTGACCGCCTGTTCCCCGGCGTTCTTCATCTGCTGAATCACGCTGACCAGTTTGCTGGCGTACTGCGGGTCGGTGGCATAACCGGCGCGCTGCAGCGCATGCGCTGCCTGTTCCGGGCTGCGCGCGGCGGCCACGTCGGCGTAGCGCGGGTTGTTGGTCAACAGCTTGACGTAATCGGCGATCGCTTCGACGTACGAGCCGTAAACGCGGAACTTCGCCTTCACCTTCTTCGCGGCGCCCTGCTCAAACTCGGTGGTGGTGATCTCCGTCACCGGCCCATTCCAGCTGCCGCCGGCCTTGATGCCGAACAGGTTGTAGCTCGGCGTGCCGTCAGAAGTCGGGATCTCGCGCTGCCCCCAGCCGGACTCCAGCGCCGCCTGCGCGACAATCAGCTGATGCGGAATGCCGCTCTGCTGGCTGGCGACCTTCGCCGGGATCGACAAACGGGCGACGAAGTTGCCGTTGTTGAGCGACAGCGGCGCGGCGGCCGGCGGCGCTTTCGGCATCGCCCGGCGCACCATCTGCTCCAGCGCCTGATTCGGCAGCGTTTGCAGCACCTCGTTGTCCAGCGCCATCGGCGACAAGCCCGCCGTTTCGCTCGGCACCGTATTGGCGTTGCTCATCTGCTTGACCATCATGTCGGCTAGCCCCAGCCCTTTTTGCGACATCTGCTGGGCGATTTGCTGGTCGTACATCGAGGTATAAAGCCGCGTTTGATCGCTGCTTAATACCCCGTCCTGCGGCAAGGCAGAACGCATGCTTTTCAGCATCATCTGCACGAACATGCCTTCCACCTGCTGCGCCACCTGCTTGAGGTTGCCCTGCGGATCGGCCGCCGCGTCGCGCTTCAGGCCGTTCAGCGCCTGGGCGTCATAGGCCGCGCCCGACATCGCCATCAGATCGCCGGCCATCAGATGATTTCCAGCTTGGCGCGCAGGCAGCCGGCGCTCTGCATCGCCTGCAGGATCGACATCAGATCGATCGGCGTGGCGCCCAGCGCATTCAGCGCGCGGATCACATTGTTCAGGTTGGCGCTGGCGTTCACCTTCTGCAGCGACCCACCCTGCTGTTGCACCGAGATCTGGGTGTTTGGCGTCACCACCGTCTGGCCGCCGCCGAACGGCGTCGTCGGCTGGCTGACGGTGTTCTGCCGATCGACCACCACCGACAGATTGCCCTGGGCCACGGCACAAGAGTCGAGGATCACGTCGCGGTTCATCACTACCGAACCGGTGCGCGAGTTGATGATCACCTTGGCGTCCATCGCACCGACGTTGACGGTGATGTTCTGAATCTCCGCCAGGAAGCGCACCTGAGAGCTGTTGCCCTGCGGCACCAGTACCTGAATGGTGCGGGCGTCGAGCGGCGTCGCGGTGCCGCCGCCGCGTTGGCGGTTGATGGCGTCGCTGATCTGCTGCGCCAGCGTGAAATCTTCGTCGTTCAACTGCAGATTGAGCACCCCGCCGCTACCGAAGGTGGTCGGCAGCTCGCGCTCGATGGTGGCGCCGTTGCTGATGCGCCCGCCCGCCAGCTGATTGACCTGCACGCTGCTGCCGCCGGCCGCCGCGCCCGCACCGCCGACCAGCACGTTGCCCTGCGCCAGCGCATAGACCTGGTTATCCACGCCTTTAAGCGGCGTCATCAGCAGGGTGCCGCCGCGCAGGCTCTTGGCGTTGCCCATCGAAGAAACCACCACGTCGATGTTCTGCCCGGCGCGCGAGAACGGCGGCAGTTTGGCGGTCACCATCACCGCCGCCACGTTTTTCAGCTGCATGTTGGTGCCCGGCGGCACGGTGATGCCCAGCTGCGACAACATGTTGCTCAGGCTCTGGGTGGTGAACGGCGTCTGCATGGTCTGGTCGCCGGAGCCGTCCAGCCCCACCACCAGGCCGTAGCCGATCAGGGCGTTGTCTCGCACGCCCTGCACCGTCACCAGATCGCGGATGCGCTCCGCCGCCGCCGGCAAGCACACCAGCCCGACGCACAGCGCGATAAACCATTTTTTCAGCATCAGTCAATCCTTAGAACGGTGAAACATTTAAGAAGAAGCGCTGCAGCCAGCCCATGGTCTGCGCTTCGTTGATATAGCCATTGCCGACGTATTCGATACGCGCATCCGCCACCTGCGTCGAGGTGACCGAGTTGTTGCCGCTGATGGTGCGCGGGTTGACGACGCCGGAGAAACGAATGAATTCGGTGCCCTGGTTGATGGCGATCTGTTTTTCCCCCACCACGTGCAGGTTGCCGTTGGCCAGCACCTGGTTGACCGTCACCGTAATGGTGCCGTTGAAGGTGTTGTTGGCGTTGGCGCCGCCCTTGCCGCCGAAGGTGCTGTCGCCGGAAATGTCCATATCGGCGCGCGCATTGCCTAACAGGCCGTCGAGGTAACGCGGCGAGGTGGCGACGCCGAACTTGCTGGCGCCGTTGCGGCTGGCGTTGGCGGAGGAACTCTTGCTGGCGCTGACGTTTTCCTGCAGCACGATGGTCAGGGTGTCACCGACGTTGCGCGGACGGCGGTCTTCGAACAGCGGCTGATAGCCGTAGTTCATCGGCTGCACCGTCTGGAAGATCGAGCCGTTCGGCATCGGCGCGCTGGCCGGCGCGGGCTGCGCCGTGGTCGCGCCGGCCACCAGCGGTTTGTGCGGGATATAAGCGCAGCCGCTCAGCGTCAGCATCACCATTCCCGCCAGCCAGCGTTGTCCCTGCCGCGGCAGGATTGCCATCGAATATGTGGTTACCACGGGTATCGCCTTTGTTTCACGAAAGAGAATGACGGGCGCGGCATGCCGGGCCCGTCAATGACAGATTACAGTTGCGTCAGCTTTTGCAGCATCTGATCGGAGGTCGATACCGCTTTGCTGTTGATCTCGTAAGCGCGCTGAGTCTGGATCATGTTGACCAGTTCTTCCGCCACGTTGACGTTGGAGGTTTCCACGTAGCCCTGATACAGCAGACCGGCGCCGTTCAGCCCCGGCGTGCTCTCGTTCGGCGCGCCCGAGCTTTCGGTTTCCTGATACAGGTTCTCGCCCACGCTCTCCAGACCGCTGTCGTTGACGAACGTGGTCAGCGTCAGTTGGCCCACCTGCTGAGCGGCGGTCTGCCCTTGCTGGGTAACGCTGACGATGCCGTCGCGGCCAACGGTGATGGACAGCGCGTTCGCCGGGATGGTGATCGCCGGCTGCACCTGGAAACCGCTGGAGGTCACCAGCTGGCCGTTCTGATCGATCTGGAACGACCCGTCGCGGGTGTAGGCCTGGGTGCCGTCCGGCAGCATCACCTGGAAGAACCCCTGCCCCTTGATGGCGACGTCTTTACTGTTGTTGGTCTGCGACAGGTTGCCCTGGCTGTGCAGACGTTCGGTCGCCACCGGACGCACGCCGGTGCCGATCTGCAGACCGGATGGCAGCGTGGTCTGCTCGGAGGACTGTGCCCCCGGCTGACGCATGGTCTGGTACAGCAGATCTTCAAATACCGCACGCTGGCGCTTGAAGCCGTTGGTGCTGACGTTCGCCAGGTTGTTGGCGATCACGTCCATGTTGGTCTGCTGCGCGTCCAGACCGGTTTTGGCAATCCATAAGGATGGAATCATCGGTTATTTCCTTGCTGCTTAACTCAATGAGAGCAGTGAGTTGGCACGCTGTTCGTTTTCATCCACGCTGTGGATGACTTTCATTTGCATTTCAAAGCGACGGGCGTTGGCGATCATATCGACCATGGTTTCCATCGGCTTGACGTTGCTGCCTTCCAGCACGCCCGGCATCACCCGCACCTGCGGATCGTTTTGCAACTGATTGCCGCGCTGCTGCTGGGTTTCCGGCGTCAGGCGAAACAGCCCGTCGTCGCCGCGCATCACTTCGCGCGCATCGGCTTTGACCAGCTTCAGGCGGCCGATCTGCGCGATGGTGTTCGGCGGATCGCCGGCGTTCAGCGCCGAAATGGTGCCGTCGGCCGCGATGGTGATCTCCGCCGACGGCGGCACCTCGATCGGGCCGCCGTCGCCCATCAGCGGCATCCCCTGCACCGTCAACTGCCCGGTGGAGGAGATCTGAATGTTGCCGTTGCGGGTGTAAGCTTCACCGCCGCCTGGCAGACTCACCGCCAGGAAACCGTCCTGCTGCAGCGCCACGTCCAGCGGACGCGCTGTGTAGTTCAGCGCGCCCTGGCTCATGTCGGCGCCGGGCGTCGAGGCCGTCACCAAGGTGCGTGTCGCCATGCTCGGCCCGTCGACCGGCACCGCGCGCAACGCGGCGAGCTGGGCGCGAAAGCCTGGCGTCGACGCGTTGGCCAGGTTGTTGGCGGTAATGGACTGCTGTTCCAGCGTTTGGCGCGCCGCGCCCATCGCGGTATAAATCGCGTGATCCATAACTCGGCCCTATTAGCGCAGGCTAACCAGCGTCTGCAGGATGGAGTCCTGCGTCTTGATGGTCTGGGCGTTGGACTGGTAGTTACGCTGTGCGACGATCATGTTCACCAGCTCCTGGCTCAGATCGACGTTGGAAGATTCCAGCGCGCCGCTGGTCAGCTTGCCGAAGCCGCCGCCGCCCGCCAGACCGACGCGCGGCTGGCCGGACGCGCCGGTTTCCTGCCAAACGTTATCGCCCTGCGACGCCAGCCCTTCCGGGTTGGAGAAGTTGGTCATGACGATCTGACCCAACAGCTGGGTCTGCTGGTTGGAGTAGATACCCACCACTGTGCCGTCGTTGTTGATCTGATAGCCCGTGTATTCACCGGCGGCATAGCCGTCCTGCGATACCTTGCTCACCGAGTCGCTGCCCACGTTCTGCTGCATACTGCCGGCGAAGCTCAGGGTGAAGTTTTGCGCCGGCGCACCGTCTTTGGCGGTCATCGGGATCACCATGCTGAACTCGCCCGGCGCGCCGTTGGTGCTGGTGGTTTTCACCAGGTTGCCGCTTTCGCTGAACTCCATGGTGCCGGCGTCAACCGGTGCAGCGCTGCCGTCCTGGGTGTAGACCTGCCACTTGTTGTTTTCGGTCTTCACGAAGTAAGCGTTGATGTTGTGCGCGTTACCCAGCGAGTCGTAAGCGGTGATGGTGTTGACGTAGTTGTAGCTGTCCTGCTTGGTCGGATCGAACTTCGTGTTCTCCGGCACTTTATGGGTGGACTTCAGGTTGGCCACCATCTGGCCGGAGGTGGACGCCTTGGCGTTCATCATGCCTTCAGGAATGCTCAGCGGCACCGGGTTGGCGCCCTGCTGGATGGTCGGCGGGGAACCGGCCGCCGGGTAGCCGGTCAGCTGCAGGCCCTGCATGTTGGTCAGGTTGCGGTTTTCGTCCAGCTTGAACTGGCCATTGCGGGTATAGAAGATGCCGCCGTCTTTATCCTGCATGCGGAAGAAACCGTTGCCGTTGATGGCGATATCCAGTGAACGGCTGGTACCGGTGGTGGTGCCGCCCTTGAAGTTCTGGGTGATGCCGGACACTTTGACGCCCAGACCGACCTGCGAACCAGCGAACATGTCGGCGAAAGATACGCTGCCGGATTTGAAGCCCGCGGTCGCAGAGTTGGCGATGTTGTTACCGATCACGTCCAGGTTGGTTGCTGCCGCGTTCAAGCCGCTGACTGCCTGAGAAAAGGCCATGTTATTCTCCGAATAGTGGTCAGGCTATCGTCCGATTGAGCCTGATGCTTAGGGTTATAAGATCTGTCGCACGTCTTCCAGGGTGGCGTTGCCCGCCAGGCCGAGATCCAGCTTGGCGCCGTTGCCGTCGCGGATCACGCCGTTCACCAGGCCGAAATGCAGGCTGCGCGCCACCAGTTGCTCGCCGTTGCCTTTGGCGTTGACGGCCACTTTGTAGGCGCCGTCGGGCGCGGTGGTGCCGTCATCCAGCGATCCATCCCAGGTGAAGGCGTGCACGCCGGCGGTCAGACCGCCAATTTCGATGGTGCGCACGACCTGCCCGCTGGCGTTGGTAATGGTGGCGGTCACCTGATCGGCTGCGCGCTCCAGTTCTACGCCGAACGGCGTGGTGCTGACCTTGCCGTCCTTGCTGCCGACCAGAATATTGTTGCCCGGCACCATCACGCCGTGACCGATCAACGCAGTGGCCTGCAGCGACTGGTTGCTGTTGATCTGGCCGGAGATCGAACCCAGCGTGGTGTTGAGTTTTTCGATGCCCTGAACGGTGTTGATCTGCGCCAGCTGCGAAGTCAGTTCGTTGTTCTGCATCGGGTTGGTCGGATCCTGGTTTTTCAACTGCGCGACCAACAGCGTCAGGAAGCTGTTGTGCAGATCCTGACTGTTGGTGGTCTTGCTGTTGTTACCGATGACGGTATTGTCCAACGACTCGTTAGTGGTTGCGGCGATAGCCATGGGAATCTCCGGTTACTGACCCAGCGTCAGGGTTTTCATCATCATCGACTTGGTGGTGTTGAGCACCTCGACGTTGGCCTGGTAGCTGCGCGAAGCGGAGATGGTGTTGACCATTTCCCCGACCACGTCCACGTTCGGCATGCGCACGTAACCCTTGGCGTCCGCCAGCGGATTACCCGGCTGATACACCAGTCGCTCGGGCGCCGGATCGTCCACCACCTGGGCGACGCGCACCCCGCCGGTCGGTTGTCCAGGCGCTGCGGCGACCTGGAACACCACCTGCTTGGCGCGGTAAGGTTCACCGTCCGGGCCGGTCACGCTGTCGGCGTTGGCCATGTTGCTGGCGCTGACGTTCATGCGCTGAGACTGCGCCGATAACGCCGAGCCGGAGATATCAAAAATGTTCAGTAAAGACATGCGCCTTATCCTTGTTGCAGCACGGACATCATCCCTTTGATCTGACCGTTGAGCAGCGTCAGGTCGGTCTGATATTTCAGGCTGTTATCGGCAAAGTTGGTGCGTTCGCGATCCATGTCCACCGTATTGCCGTCCATCGACGGCTGGTCCGGCACTCGGAACAGCAGATCAAGCTGTGGCGGCTGCATGGTCTGCGCCGGGATGTGGCGCGCCGCCGTCAGGTTCAGCGCCATGCCGTTGCCGTTGACGCGCCCTTGTTCCAGCACCTTGTTCAATTGGCTGGCGAAATCGATATCCCGCGCCTGATAACCCGGCGTGTCTGCGTTGGCGATGTTGGCGGCCAGAATTTCCTGCCGCTGGGCGCGCAAGTTCAGCGCCTCTTGGCCAAAGCGCAGAGCCGCGTCCAGTTTGTCGAGCATGCTCCCTCCGCGAGGTTAGAATTTGGAGTCGACAGCATAAACGCCCGCCGTGCCACCCTATCGCGGGAATAAACGCAAAATGGGGCGCTATTTATCTGCTTAGCCTGCGCGCGCTGCGGGTACACTTACGCATATCCCGATGAAGCTTGAGAAGATGACGATGAAAGGTAAAATGCTGCTGCTTATCGGCCTGCTGTGCAGTCTGAACGCGCGCGCCGACGATCTGGCGACGCAAATCGAAAGCTTCATCAAAGGCAAATTCAACGGCGAACCGGTGCAGGTGAAAGTGCGGGTGCGCACGCCGCCGAACCAATGGCCCGCTTGCGAACTGCCGCAGCTGTCGTTGTCGCCCAATGCGCGGATCGGCGGCAATGTCAGCATTTCGGCGCGCTGTGGCCAGGAGCGGCGTTTTATTCAGACGCAGGTGCAAGTGTTCGGCCGTTATCTCGTGTCGGCACGCGGCATCAGCGCCGGCGCCCGATTGACGGCGGCGGATCTGACGTTGAAGCAGGGTCGGCTCGATACCCTGCCGCCGCGCGCGCTGACCGAACCGGGCAAAGCGTTAGGCGCCGTCAGCCTGCGCAATATCAGCCCCGGCCAGCCGCTGACGCTCGCCATGCTGCGCCGCGCCTGGCTTATCAAAGCCGGGCAACCGGTGCAGGTCACCGCGCAGGGCGAAGGATTTAACATCAGCGGTGCGGGTAAGGCGATGAACAACGCTGCCGCCGAAGACAGCGTGCGCGTGCGCATGGCGTCCGGGCAGATCGTCAGCGGCGTGGTCGGGGACGACGGCGCGATTCGCATTACGTTATAAAAAAGTAAAGGTTCCGCCAACCTTGCCGATAAGACAAATCAAGCAGCATTTTATTGGCCACCAGGGCCGCAAAACTTTCATTGCAGCGTCGTCGACCGCAAGTGGCGACGGCGTAAACGGAGATGGACCATGAGTATCGATCGCACCCAGCGGTTACAGCCGGTTTCCACTGTGCAACCGCGTGAAACCCCGGCCGACAACCCGCTCCAACCGCGTAAGGCCGCCGTGGCCGAAACCGCCGTCAGCGGCACCCAGGTCAAACTGAGCGAGGCGCAGGCGCGCCTGATGCAGCCGGGCACCCAGGATATCGATATGGGCCGGGTCGAAGCCATCAAGCAGGCGATCCGCAACGGTGAACTGAAAATGGACGCCGGCAAAATCGCCGACGCGCTGCTGCAAGACGCGCAGAGCGATATTCAATGGATCGCCGGCCGCGACTGACAGCGCGGCGGCGGGTAGCGGTAAAGGATAAGTCATCACTATGGAAAACCTGGCACAACTGCTGGATAAACTGTTGGAAACCCTGCAGGCGCTCAATGGCGTGCTGGAGGAAGAGCACGACTTGCTGTGTGCCGGTCAACTGCCCGGCGTGGCGTTGCAGCGCGTCACCGACGCCAAAAGCCAACTGCTGGCGACGGTCGCCTATCTCGAGCAGCAGCGTCTGGGGCAGGAGAAAGCCTGCGGGCAACGCGCCCCTTACGCCAACCATGCGCCCCTGGCCGATCGCTGGCAGCGCGTTCAGTTGCTGAGCCAAACGCTGCGCGAGAAGAACCAGCACAATGGCCTGCTGCTCAATCAGCAGATCGACCATAACGCCCAGGCGCTGTCGATCCTCAGCAAAAACAACAAATCGCTGTATGGCCCGGACGGCCAGTCGCACGTCGGCAGCCTGCTCGGCAGAAAAATCGGCGTCTGACCTGCCCCATTTCGCCCGGTGTACGTGTCGCCGGGCGCAGCTTTATCGGCTTTTGCGCCTCCCTTCGCATTTTCTCCTTGTCGTTTTCTGAGTTCCCTTAACGTTATGCGCCAGGCTGCGCAGAACGGATATTTGCCTGTTCCCCATCACTCCCTATTTCGTCATCTTAGCTCGGTCGTTAAACATCTTGATCTATACCCATTAAGGGTATATTTTCACATGGAGAGTGAATGACCGACATTTATCTCACAAAAGCCTTCCAGACATTTGCCAGCGACGAACGCATCAGTGACGCCACGATAGTGAAAGCGGCGCAAGAGATGCAAAATCAGTTGTACGACGCCAATCTCGGTGGTTGCGTTTACAAAAAACGCATCGCCCGGATGGGGAGTGGAAAACGGCGCGGGTATCGGGTATTAATCGCAACGGCAGATGAAGGCAGGATCTTTTTCATGTATGGCTTTGCCAAAAACGAAAGAGACAACATCAATCAGGATGAGTTAATTTCCTGGCGGCATTTGGCGGCGCTGTATCTGGATTATTCACCATTCAGGCTGTATCAGCTGGTCAACTGCGGGGAATTAATAAGGTTACAACTATGAGCAAGATGCTGAAATCGATCCACCAGGAAGTTCAGGGCCTGCATCGCGCCGGTTTCGTCGATGACGTGACCATGCGCACCTTCGACATGCTGTGCCTGCGGCCGGTGAAACAGTTCGGGCCGGCCGAGATCCGCGCGCTGCGCGAACGGGAAAACGTCAGTCAGCCAGTGTTCGCGCTGTATCTCAACGTCAGCAAAAAAGCGGTGCAGAAATGGGAGCGCGGCGAAGCGCAACCGAACTCCGCCGCGATGAAGCTGTTGACGTTGGTGGAACGCAACGGCCTGCAAATTTTGGCCTGATCCTACTGGTAATTGACGATCACCTGATTGCCAATCACCCGCAGCGGCGGGTTCAACCCGCCTTGCGACTGCACGTAATAGACAAAGCGCAATTCCGCATTGGCCGGCTCTCCCTGCAGACCGATACTGCTGCCGCTGCCGCCACCCAGCGGAATGCAGCGGTTCACCGTGCAGAGCTGCGCCTGCAGGCCCACCGGTTCCGGCCCCAGCAAACGGTAACGCCAGCTGACGCTGGTGATGCGCGCGTTGGCGTCCGGCAGCGCGTTCGGCGGCCGCAAACCGGCGGACTCATCGCGCATGCCGCCCTGTTCCAGCGTAACGCCCGCCCCTTCCGCCACCCAGGAACCGGACACCGCGCCGGCGGCAAGCGGCGCCAACAAACCCAGCAAGCACAAACGGCGTTTCATCAGGCGGCTCCGATGGTCGAGGTCATGCGAATCTGGCGATCGTCGTTGATCTCCAGGTTGGACAGCACCACGATCTGCGGCAAACTGCGGCGCAAGAAGCGCGCCAGCAAGGCCCGCAGCGCATGGTTGACCAGCAGCACCGGCGGCGCGCTGAGCATCTCTTGCCGCTGCAACGCCTGGCGCGCCTGATCCAACAGGCGGTCGGCCAGACCTGGCTCCAGACCGCCGCCGCCTTGCAACGCCTGCAGCAACAGGCGCTCCAGCTGGGTATCCAGCCCGATAACCTGAATCTCACCGTTGCCCGGGAACCACTGCTGCGTGATCGCCCGGCCCAGCGCCACCCGCACCACGGTGGTCAATTCATAAGGATCGCTCTGCGCCGGGGCATGCTCCGCCAGCGTTTCAACGATGGTGCGCATATCGCGAATGGAAACGCGTTCGGCCAACAGGTTTTGCAGCACCTTGTGCAGCGTGGTCAGCGACACCACGCCCGGCACGAAGTCTTCGGTCAGCTTCGGCATCTCCTGCGAAACGCGGTCCAGCAGTTGCTGAGCTTCCTGACGGCCAAACAGTTCGCTGGCGAACTGACCGATCAGGTGATTGAGGTGCGTCGCCACCACGGTGCTGGCCTCCACCACGGTAAAGCCCTGGATCTGCGCCTGCTCGCGCAAGGCGCTGTCGATCCACACCGCTTCCAGCCCAAAGGCCGGATCGACGGTTTTGTCACCCGCCAGCTCGCCTACGGCATTGCCGGGGTTGATCGCCAGCCAGCGGCCCGGTTGCGCTTCGCCGCTGCCGATCTCGACGCCTTTCATCAGGATGCGGTAGCTGGCAGGCGGCAGTTCCAGATTATCGCGAATGTGTACCACCGGCGGCAGATAGCCCATGTCCTGCGCGAATTTCTTGCGGATGCCGCGAATACGCCCAAGCAGCTCGCCGTTCTGCTGAAAATCGACCATCGGGATCAGCCGGTAACCCACTTCCATCCCCAACGGGTCTTCCAACTGCACGTCGGCCCAGCTGGCTTCGGCGGCCTGCGGATTCTCCGGCATCACCGGTGCCTCTACCGTCTTCGGCGCCTGTTGTTCACGGCCACGCAGCCACCAGGCCAGGCCCAGCAAAGCGGCGGTAAACAGCAGGAACACCAGGTTCGGCATGCCCGGCACCAGGCCCAACAGCCCCAGCACCCCGGCGCTGAGCAGCATCACGCGCGGATTGTTGAACAGTTGGCC
This sequence comes from Serratia sp. Ae19-1, assembly GCF_059801225.1. Lineage (NCBI taxonomy): Bacteria > Pseudomonadati > Pseudomonadota > Gammaproteobacteria > Enterobacterales > Yersiniaceae > Serratia > Serratia sp. Ae19-1. The sequence goes on from NZ_JBCHWD010000003.1 coordinate 138,976, forward strand.
TACCATCTGCTCGCCGACGTCCTGATCGGTCGCTACGCGGGTGACGATAACGCCGGCGGCGGTGGAGATCACCAACGCCGGGATCTGCGCCACCAGGCCGTCACCGATGGTCAGCAGCGTATAGCTTTCCGCCGCCGCCCCCAGCTCCATGCCGTGTTGCACCACGCCGACCAACAGGCCGCCGACTACGTTCAGCACCATGATCATCAGGCCGGCGATGGCGTCGCCGCGCACGAATTTACTGGCACCGTCCATCGAGCCGTAGAAATCGGCCTCCTGGGTAACTTCAGCGCGGCGTTTCTTCGCTTCGTCTTCGCCGATCAATCCGGCGTTCAGATCGGCGTCAATCGCCATCTGTTTGCCCGGCATGCCGTCCAGCACGAAGCGCGCGCCCACTTCGGCGATACGCCCCGCACCTTTGGTGATGACCATAAAGTTAATCAGCACCAGGATGATGAACACCACGATGCCGATGGCGAAGTTGCCCCCCACCAGGAAGTGACCGAAGGCTTCCACCACGCGGCCGGCGGCGGCGGAGCCGGTGTGCCCTTCCAACAAGATGATGCGCGTCGACGCGACGTTGAGCGACAAACGCAGCAATGTGGAGAACAGCAGGATGGTAGGGAAAGCGGCGAACTCGAGCGTGCGCTGGGTGAACATCGCCACCAGCAGCACCATGATCGACAGCGCGATGTTGAAGGTAAACAGCAGATCAAGGATGAACGCCGGCAACGGCAGCACCATCATCGACAGAATCAACAGGATCAACACCGGGCCGGCCAGCACCTGCCACTGCGTATCTTTAAAATTGCCCGGCAAACGAAGCAGGGAGGCCAAATTAGCCATCAGAGTCACTCTCTCTCGCAAAATCCAGTGCTTCCGGCACCGGTAAACGTTCAGGTTTTTTCGGGATCAGGCCGCCCTCGCGCCGCCAGCGGCGCAGTTGGTACACCCAGGCCAGTACTTCGGCGACCGCGGCATACAGAGTGGCCGGAATATGTTGTCCGATCTCGCTGTGCCGATACAGCGCGCGCGCCAGCGGCGGCGCCTCCAGCATCGGGATGCGGTGTTCCGCACCGAGTTCGCGAATGCGCAAGGCGATTTCGCCGGCCCCTTTGGCCAGCACTTTCGGCGCGCTCATTTTTTTGTCGTTGTACTGCAACGCGACGGCGTAGTGCGTCGGGTTGGTGACGATCACGTCCGCCTTGGGCACATCGGCCATCATGCGGCGCCGGGCGATCGCCCGCTGCTGCTGACGAATGCGCCCCTTAACGTGCGGGTCCCCTTCCTGGTCTTTGAACTCATCGCGAATATCCTGCTTGGTCATCTTCAGCTTCTTGAAGTGACTCCACAGCTGATAAAACACGTCGAATGCCACCATCGGCGTCAATCCCAGCACGACCAGAAAGCCGCAGAACAGAATCATCTGCAGCGCGTTGCCCAGCGCATCGAGCGGCTGCTGAGTCATCAGATGCAGCATCGCCGCCCAGTTGTGCCACAGATAGAGGCCGGTCACCCAACCGACCAGCGTCGCTTTCAGGATCCCTTTCAGCAGCTCGGCCAGCACCTGGGTAGAAAAGATGCGCTTCAACCCGGATAGCGGGTTCAGCCGCTTCAAATCGAACTTGATCGACTTGCCGCTGAACAAAATGCCCCCCAGCAACATCGGCGCGGCGAGCGCCACCAGCACCAGCCCCGCGATGATCGGCAGCAGCGCCAGCACCGCCTGGCGCAGCAACATGCCCAATTGGCGCAGCATCTGTTTATCGTTGCTGACCATGCCGTGATCGAAGTTCAGACCTTGCGTGAGCATCGCCGCCAGCTGTTGCGCCATATTGCTGCCGGACATCAGGATAATCGCCAGGCCGGAGAGCAGCATCAGTACCGAGGTCAGCTCGCGCGAGCGCGGGATCTGGCCGTCTTCACGCGCCTTCTCCAGCCTGTGGGGCGTGGGGGCCTCGCTTTTTTCCAGATCGCTGTCTTCAGCCACGAAACGCCGTTCCTGTGTCGGGAGGGTAAAGAATGGCGGTCAGCATGCCAAAAAATTGGCGATGTCATTGGGGGAACAACGGGGAAAAAGGCGGGTTATTTGGGGGATGAGGCAATCAAGGGGGAGACGTTACAGCCAATTTTCCAGCCGTAAGCCATCAACGCGCTCAAATTCGCGTCGGTTATTGGTCACCAGAATCAATCCTTCGCTGCGCGCATGCCCGGCGATATGCAGATCGTTTACGCCGATAGGCGTTCCCTGACGTTCCAGCGCAGCCCGAATGTTGCCGTAGTGTGAAGCCGCTTTGGCGCCGTAATCGAGAATATCCAATCGGGAGACAAAATCCTCAACCACTCTGGCGTTAACCGCCGGACGCGAGCTTTTCTCCACTCCGTGAACCAATTCGCCATAGGTGACCGACGAAATGACCATTTTGCCCGCATAGCGATTGAACGTCTCCAGCACTTCCAGAGGCCGGCGCTTGATGACATAGATAACAATGTTGGTGTCCAGCATATGGCTGAACATCAAAACTCTTCCCGCTCGCGCTGGTGTTGCCCGGCACGTTCATTGAGGAAGTCATCGCTCACCTCATTTTCCGCGCAGAAGAAACTGTCCCAGGTATTCTCCACCGGCGCAAGAATGCGCTCTTTGCCTATCACGCGGACGGTCACTTTAGAAACGGTATCGGGGAAACGTACCTCTGCGGGCAAGCGCACGGCCTGCGTCCGATTATTGGTAAAGACAGAACCTAACGTCATGGCGACCTCCTTTAACTGGAGTACAAATTATAATCGCCACAGTGTATATAGCAACGCTATATACTCCAATCTTTGCGCGACGCTGCGCAACTTTCGGGGCGCGCCGTCGCGCGCCCCGAAAAGCCTCAGAAACCGAGGCTGTCGAGCAGATCGTCGACCTGCGCCTGATTGGCGATCACGCCGACGCCGTTCTGGTCGAGCTGCGGGCCGTTCAGCAGGCTGTCGTTCGGCCGTTTTTCCTTCACCGGCTGCTCCGGCATGTTTTCCATCAGAACCATCAGCAGCTGCTTTTCGATCTCCTGCACCACGTCCATCATGCGCTTGATTACCTGACCGGTCAGATCCTGGAAATCTTGCGCCATCATGATCTCCAGCAGCTGGGCGTTGGTGAAGGCCGTATGGCCCGGCACCTGATCCAGATACTGGCGAGTGTCGTTGACCAGAGAACGCGCGTCGTCCAGTTCGATGGGATTGGCGAACCACTCGTCCCAGCGCCCTTTCAACGCGTTAGCGCCGGATTCCAGCTCCGCCTGGCGCGGTTGCGCCGCCTCTACGCAGTTCAACGCCCGTTCCGCCGCCTGCGCCGTCATGGTTACGACATAGTCAAGACGGTCGCGCGCATCCGGGATCGCCTCTGCCGCCTGGGCGATCGCCTGATCGAGCCCCAGTTCGCGCATGCTGTCGCGCAGCATTCGGGTCAGTTGGCCGATGCGGGAGATGATCTCTCCCGCGGTCGCTGCATCGCTGGCAGGCATTGGAATGTCTCTCATCGCCCTCTCCTTACATGCCCAATTTTTCAAAAATCTTGTTGAGCTTTTCTTCCAGCGTCGCCGCCGTAAATGGTTTCACTACATAACCGCTGGCGCCGGCCTGCGCCGCCGCGATGATATTTTCTTTCTTGGCTTCCGCGGTCACCATCAGTACCGGCATCGCGGCCAGCGCGCTGTCGGCGCGGATGGTTTGCAACAGCTCAAGCCCGTCCATGTTCGGCATGTTCCAGTCGGACACCACGAAGTCGAAACCGCCGGCGCGCAGCTTGTTCAGCGCATCCGCACCGTCTTCAGCTTCTTCGACGTTGTTGAAGCCCAGCTCTTTCAGCAAATTTCTGACGATGCGACGCATGGTGGAGAAATCGTCCACAACCAGAAATCTGAGGTTCTTGTCTGCCATTGTTACTCCTGAAATAGTTAACCGTTTAATGATGCAAAACCGCAGGCCGCCGCGCGGCGGCCGTGGGTCATATCGCCGCCGGGTAACCCCGGCGGACTAAAATCAAATACGCAATGCCTGGCCGCCGGCAATCTGCGCCAGCATCCGTTGGCTCATTCTGTCCAGCTCGACCACTTCGCTGACGCCGCCGCTGGCGATCGCCTCGCGCGGCATGCCGAACACCACGCAGCTCGCCTCGTTCTGCGCCAGGGTATAAGCCCCGGCGCGATGCATCTCCAACATCCCCGCCGCACCGTCGTTGCCCATGCCGGTGAGGATCACCCCCACCGCATTGCGGCCGGCGTATTGCGCCACCGAGCGGAACAGCACGTCGACCGACGGGCGATGGCGGTTGACCGCCGGGCCGTCATGCAGCTTCACCTGATAGTTGGCGCCGCTGCGCGCCAGCTCCAGATGGCGGTCCCCCGGTGCGATATAGGCGTGGCCCGGCAGCACGCGCTCGCCATCCTCCGCTTCTTTCACCGTGATCTGGCACAGTTTGTTCAGCCGTTCGGCGAACGAACGGGTGAATCCCGGCGGCATGTGTTGCGTGATCAGCAGCGCCGGACTGGTGGCCGGCAGCGGCTGCAGCACCTGGCGGATCGCTTCGGTGCCGCCGGTGGAGGCGCCGATGGCGATCAGTTTTTCACTGCTCAGCAGCGGCGCATGGCTGAGGATCGCCGGCGCCGGGCTGCTCGAGCGCTGAGGCAGGCGCGCCCTGGCCGCGGTGCGGATCTTCTCGGCGATCAGCTCGCTGTAGGCCAGCATGCCCTCGCGAATGCCGAGCTGCGGTTTGGTGACGAAATCCACCGCACCCAACTCCAGCGCACGCAGCGTGATCTCCGATCCTTTGCCGGTCAGCGAAGAGACCATCACCACCGGCATCGGCCGCAGGCGCATCAGTTTCTCGAGGAAATCCAGTCCGTCCATGCGCGGCATCTCGACGTCCAGCGTCAGCACCTGAGGATTAAATTTTTTGATCAGATCGCGCGCTACCAGCGGATCCGGCGCGGTCGCCACCATTTCCATATCGGCATGGCCGTTCACGATTTCCGTCATCAGCTGACGCATCAGTGCCGAATCGTCTACGCATAACACTCTGATTTTACTCATTACCTCTCCTTGGTCAGCCCATACACGGTCTGCCCACGCAAGTAGAAATCCCGGCTGATCTGGCTGAAGTTCTCGGAGTGGCCGGCGAACATCAGCCCCCCCGGCTTAAGCAAGGGAACGAAGCGGCGCAGGATGCGCTCCTGCGTCGCCTTATCGAAATAGATCATGACGTTGCGGCAAAAAATGGCGTCGAACTGCCCCGGCAGCGCCCATTCCGGCGCCAGCAGGTTCAGCGGTTGAAAGTTCACCCGCGCCGCCAGTTCCGGCCGCACCCGCACCAACCCCTGATGCGGCCCGGTGCCGCGCAGAAAATAGCGCTGCATTTGGGTCGGCGTCAGGGTGCGCAGATCTTCCTGGCGGTAAACGCCCGCCTCCGCTTTTTCCAGCACCTGCGTATCGATGTCGCTGGCCCAGACCTGGCAACTGCCGGCCCGCTGCCCCAAGGCATCGCTCAGCGTGATGGCGATCGAATACGGCTCTTCGCCGGTCGAGGCCGCAGTGCTCCAGACGCTGTAGCCGTTCGGCCGTGAGCGCGCATGCTCCGCCAGGATCGGGAAGTGATGCGCCTCGCGGAAAAATGCCGTCAGGTTGGTGGTCAACGCGTTGATGAACGCCTGCCATTCCGCGCTGTTCGGATCGCTTTCCAGCAGCGCCAGATAGTCGCCGAAGTCGTGCAATCCCAGCAGCCGCAATCGGCGCACCAGACGGTTGTAAACCATCTCACGCTTATGCTCCGCCAGCACGATGCCGGCGCGTTGATAAATCAACTGGCTGATACGACGGAAATGCACGTCCGACAGCGGCAGGCGCTGCACCATTTGCGTCAACATCGACGCAGTATCCCGGTTAGAAGTTGACGGCGCCTGTTTCATGCCGCCTCACCGGGGAAAAACGTGCTGTTTATGCGGTTTGACAATCTTGGGCTTCCTTTACCACGGATGAAACTGCGTTGTTGCTGTTACCTGGCGCGACGAAGTTATCGTCCGCCAGACGGAATACCGCGACCGCATCGGCCAGGGTAATAGCCTGCTCTTCCAGCGCGGTGGCGGCAGAGGCGGACTCTTCCACCAGCGCGGCGTTCTGTTGGGTGACCTGGTCCATCTGGGTCACCGCCTGCGTCACCTGCTCGATGCCGCGGCTTTGTTCATCCGAAGCCGACGCGATCTCGCCCATGATGTCGGTGACGCGGGTCACCGAACGTACGATGTCCTGCATGGTGGCGCCGGAATTTTCCACCAGCACCGAGCCGTGTTTGACGCGGCTGACCGATTCGTCGATCAGCACCTTGATCTCTTTCGCCGCCTGGGCGCTGCGGCTCGCCAGGTTACGCACTTCGCCGGCGACCACGGCGAAACCGCGCCCCTGTTCGCCGGCACGCGCCGCTTCCACCGCCGCATTGAGCGCCAGAATGTTGGTCTGGAAGGCGATGCCGTCGATCACGCTGGTGATGGCACCGATTTTTTGCGAGCTGTTGGCGATATCGTGCATGGTGGTGACCACGTCACCGGCCAGTTCACCGCCCTTGGCCGCCGTGGCCGAGGCGTCGCGCGCCAGCTGAGACGCCTGCCGCGCATTGTCGGCGTTCTGTTTCACCGTCGCGGTCAGCTGCTCCATGCTGGCGGCGGTCTCTTCCAGCGAAGCGGCCTGCTGCTCGGTGCGGGAAGAGAGATCGTTGTTACCTTCGGAGATCTCCTGCAGGCCGATCAAAATCGATTCCGCCCCGTCGCGCACCGCGCCGACGGTGCCGATCAGCGACTGCTGTGTGCGCTGCAGGCTGGCGAACAGCATGCTGATTTCATTGCGGCCGTACACCTGAATCGGCGTCGCCAAGTCGCCGGCGGCGATGCGTTCAAAGTGGCTGCGGATTTGGTTCAGCGGTTGTACCAACATGGTGCGCAACCACCACATGGCGCTGCCGGTCACCACGATCAGCATCAATACCGCCCCCGCCAGCATCAGGCCCGCCAGCGTGAAGGAGAACTGGTTGGCGTCTCTGGCCTCGCTGATGTCGCCGTTGATCAACTGCAGATACTGCACGAAGTCGGCCTCGAACAGGTCCTGGGTCTTCTGCGTCGGCTGATCCATAAACGCCTGCAGCTCCCCTTTTTCCAGGAAGCCGATCAGCTCGCGCAGCGCGCCGCGCAACCGCTCGTAGCTGGCCTTGGTGGTCGCCGTCTGCTGGCTCTGTTGCTCACTGCTGCGCTCAACCGCCATGAACTGATTGAAATAGAGATCGGCCTTCTGCAGCGAACTGCGGGCGCTGCTCATCAATTCGTTCACCTGTTCCTGCGGCAGCTTCAGCGCCGCGCGGGTGCCGGCGCGGTTCAACGTATTGCGCGCCTGCAACAGCGACACCCAGCTCAGGCTGAGCGAATCGCGCTGCTGGCTGCCGAGGGTGATGATATCGAGGTTGTGGTTATCGGAGCGGAACGCGGAATACGACAGGCCGCTGCTGGCCAACTGCAGAACGCAGAAGGTCATCAACAACAGGAACAAGCTGGTAGAGATACGGATTCGGTTAAACACTGTGAACCTCCTTGCAGCCGGCCGGCGACCGACCTACGTAGGGAAAAGGGCCTCTGCGAGAGAGGCCCGATACCGGTCAGAACGTTTCCCAGTTATCCTGCAGATCGCTGGCGTTCATTTTTTTATGATTGATTACCGGTGTTACCGTCGCCTTGCTGGTGACAGGTGTTTTAAACTCTTCCTGGCCTTCCGACCTCAGGCGGAATACCGCCACCGACTGGGTCAGCATGCTGGCCTGTTCTTCCAGCGCCGCCGCCGCCGAGGCAGATTCTTCTACCAACGAGGCGTTCTGCTGGGTCACGCGGTCCATTTCCGCCACCGCCTGGCCAACCTGATCGATGCCGCGGCTCTGCTCGTCCGAAGCCGACGCGATTTCGCCCATGATGTCGGTCACACGGGTAACGGCGTTGACGATGTCGCCCATGGTTTCGCCGGCGCTCTCGACCAACACGGAACCCATATCGACGCGGCTGACCGAGTCTTCAATCAGGCCTTTGATCTCTTTCGCCGCCTGTGCGCTGCGCTGCGCCAGGTTGCGCACTTCACCGGCCACCACCGCGAAGCCACGGCCCTGTTCGCCTGCGCGCGCCGCTTCCACCGCGGCGTTCAACGCCAGGATGTTGGTCTGGAAAGCGATACCGTCGATCACACCGGTAATATCGGCGATCTTCTGTGAACTGCCGGCGATGTCGTGCATGGTCTGCACCACGTTAGCCACGACCTTGCCGCCTTTCTGCGCGGTTTCGGAGGCGCTCAGCGCCAGCTGAGAGGCCTGACGGGCGTTTTCGGCGTTCTGTTTCACCGTCGCGGTCAACTGCTCCATGCTGGCGGCGGTCTCTTCCAGCGAAGCAGCCTGCTGCTCGGTGCGGGAGGAGAGATCGTTGTTGCCTGCGGCGATTTCAGACGCGCCGCTGTAGATGGCGTCTGCGCCCTGACGCACGCCGCTGACGGTTTCGATCAGCTCGCTTTGCATGTGTTTCAGGCTGGCTGCCAGCACGCCCATTTCGTTGCGGCTGGTGACGACGATCTGTTGAGTCAGGTCGCCGGCGGCGATCTGTTTGATGTGGTCGATCATGCGATTCAGCGGACGCACCAGGATGTGATGGATACCGGTCCAGGCCAGTACGATCACCGCCAGCACCACCACCAGCACCACGATCAGCGTCCAAATGGCCGAGTTGTAGGAGCTGTTGCTGCCGTCGACCGCGATTTGGTACAGCTTGCCGTTTTGCTCCAGGTAAACGTTGTAGCTCTGCTCAAAGTTGTCCTGGTAGCTCTGCGTAGGCTGATCGAAGAAGGCGTTGATCTTGCCTTCGCCCAGCAGTTGGATCAGTTCGGAAAGCGCGCCGTACAGAATGTCGTATTGCTGCTTCACGCGCTCTGCAGACTGAGGATCCTGACGCGGATCCTGAGGGATTTTCTCGTACGCGGCGTAGTGTCTTTCCGCCTCGGCCAGCTCTTCTTTCGCCTTGGCCAGCAATTCATCAATGGTGGCGCCGCTGCCGATCTTATTGGTATCCATCATGTAACGAATACCGGCGCGGTTCAGCGAGTTGCGCGCCTGCAGCAGGTCAACGCGGCTTTCACTCAGCTGCAGCTGCTGCTGACGGATAGTTTGCAGGACGGTAAAGTTTTCCTTATCGCTTTTCAGCGAGGAGAAAAAGAGTCCGCCCGAAATCAACTGCAAGGCGCCAAACAGCACCAACACCAGCAACAGGCTGGTGACCACCTTCATACGATTTAACATGATTTCCCTTGTTGAAGCCCGCGCAGACAGGCTTTGATGACGTTGAATGTGAGAGTTATCGGCGCAGCGCGGCAAAACTTTATGCGGGAAAGTAACTATTTTTAGTGGGGGTTCAGGACACGGCCTGCGGCGTCGCGGCAAGTCATGGAAAGTGAAGGTGATAGGGGGCAGCGCCCTGCCCCCTTGGGTCTTGAATCAGACGCTTTTCGCCACGCTGTCGACCAGCGACATCTCTTCGCTGCTCAGCAGCTTTTCGATATCCACCAGGATCAACATGCGCTCGCCCAGCGAACCGAGGCCGGTGAGGTATTCGGTCGCCAGCGTCACCGCAAACTCCGGTGCCGGGCGGATCTGATCGGCGGTCAGCGACAGCACGTCGGAAACGCCGTCGACCACGATGCCCACCACGCGCTGGCCAAAGTTCAGCACGATCACCACGGTGTTCTCATCGTAAGACACGCTCTGCTGCGAGAACTTCACCCGCAGATCGATGATCGGCACGATCACGCCGCGCAGGTTAGTAACGCCCTTGATGAACGCCGGGGTGTTGGCGATGCGGGTTACCTGATCGTAGCCGCGAATTTCCTGCACCTTGAGGATATCGATGCCGTACTCCTCGTTGCCCAGGGTAAAAATCAGAAACTCTTGCCCTACCGTTTCGCCAGCCAATTTGCTGACGGCTGCCAATCCTGCCATATCATTCACCTTTTAAATCAATAAACTCATTATTATGCGGCGGCGTCCGTCAGACGCTTTTCACGGTTCAAGGTTTGCAACGCCGAGACATCGACGATCAATGCCACGCTGCCGTCGCCCAAAATGGTCGCGGCGGAGATGCCCGGCACTTTGCGGTAGTTGCTTTCCAGATTCTTCACCACCACCTGATGCTGGCCGATCAGCTGATCCACCAGCAACGCATATCGGCGGCCGGCGCTTTGCAGGATAACGACGATGCCCTGCGTGGCGTCGGTTTTGGCGCCTTCCACTTCGAACACCCGATACAGCTCCACCAGCGGCAGGTATTCGCCGCGCACCTGCAGCACGCGTTCGCCGCCGGCCAACGGATGCAGGTCTTCCGCCTGCGGCTGCAGCGACTCCATCACCGCGTTCAGCGGCAGGATAAAGACTTCGTCGTTCACCTTAACCGACATGCCGTCGAGGATCGCCAGCGTCAGCGGCAGCAGGATACGGATGGTGGTGCCTTTGCCGGCCTGCGAGCGGATCTCGACGTGACCGCCCATCTCCTGAATGTTCCGTTTCACCACGTCCATGCCGACGCCGCGGCCGGAAACGTCGGTCACCTGTTCGGCGGTGGAGAAGCCCGGCGCAAAGATCAGCATGCCGACCTCTTCGTCGCTCATGCTGTCACTGACCGCCAGCCCTTGCGACGCGGCCTTGGCGAGAATTTTTTCGCGGTTCAGCCCGGCGCCGTCGTCGATGACCTCAATGCAGATGTTGCCGCCCTGATGTTCGGCAGACAGCACCAGATTGCCCACCGCCGACTTGCCGGCGGCGATGCGGGTGGCCGGCTCTTCGATGCCGTGATCGAGGCTGTTGCGCACCAGGTGCGTCAGCGGATCGATAATGCGTTCGATCAGGCTCTTGTCCAGTTCGGTGGAACTGCCCTGCAGCGTCAGCTCCACCCGTTTGTTCAGCTTGCCAGCCAGATCGCGCACCAGACGCGGATAGCGGCTGAAGACATATTCCATCGGCATCATGCGGATCGACATCACCGACTCCTGCAGATCGCGCGCGTTACGCTCCAGCTGGCTCATGCTGTTCAGCAGGTCGCCGTGGTTCACCGGATCCAGCGTGCCGGAGCGTTGCGCCAGCATCGACTGGGTGATCACCAGCTCGCCCACCAGGTTGATCAGCTGATCCACCTTTTCCACCGCTACGCGAATGCTGGTGGACTCGCTCGCCTTGGCGCGCGCTTTCGGCGCTTCCGCCTGCGCGGCGGCCGGTTTGGCGGCAGGCGGCGCGGCGTTCGCAACCGGCGCAGGCGCGGGCTCTGGCGCAACGACCGCCTCCGGCGAGTTCGCTGCCGCGACGACCGGCGCACTCTGCGTCGGCGTCGAGAAGCTGATTTGTTCCGGTTCCAGCACGAAGCACAGCACGGCGCTGATGTCGTCCTCGCTGGCGGAGGTGAGCAACGTGACGTCCAGACTGTGCTCCGTCTGATGAGGGTCTTTAACCTCGCCGAGGTTGCCCAGCTCTTCCAACATCAACGGGATTTCACTGGCTTTCAGCCCGTTCAGGCTGATGCGCATACCACCTTCGATCGCCGCCGGCGCGGCCGCTGGCTGCACAACGGGCTGCTGAACGACCGGCTGAGCCGCAGGCGCCTCCTGCTGCTGTTGCGCTTCCAACGCCAGCTGACGCAGCGCCTGGCAAATGTATTCAAAGCTTTCAGCGTCAGGCTGTTGCGAGGTCTTATAGGCGTCCAGTTGCTCCTGCATAATGTCTTTGGTTTCCAGAAACAGGTTGATAATCTCGGTGCTCAGGCTCATTTCTTGGCGCCTTGCACCGTCCAGCAGGTTCTCCAGCAGGTGGGTGGTTTCCTGCAGCACCGAAAAACCAAAGGTCGCCGCCCCGCCCTTGATCGAATGCGCCGCGCGGAAGATGGCGTTCAACGGCTCGATATCGGGGGCCAGCGGATCCAGCTCCAGCAGGTGTTGCTCCATGTCGGCCAGCAACTCGTCCGCCTCATCAAAGAAGGTCTGATAAAAATCGCTAATGTCCATGCTCACGGGGTCACCTCTGGCTGTGAGTCGCGGTTAGTCGGTGCGGGCGCGGCTGCCGGCTGTTCCGGCGTTTGACCGGCCGTGGCTAGCGCCGGGGATGCCTGCAATTGACCGTCGGGATCCGCCGCCGGCAGCGGCGTTGGATCGGTCGGCGTTGCCGCCTGGGGTTCCGGCGTTTGGCTGGCCGGCGCAGTCGCCGACGGCGCCAGCTGCTTCAGGCTGTCCGGCTGGGCAATATCCACCGCGTTGCCTTCAGCATTTTCGTGTTCGATGCCTTCTTGCGTTTGCTTATTCAGCACCAGCACGGTGATGCGACGGTTGATCGCGTCATCGGCGCCGTGCTGTTTCAGGCTCATGGTGGCCGCCATGCCCACCACTCGCAGCACCTTGCCTTCCGCCAGACCACCGGCGATCAGCTCGCGTCGGGAGGCGTTGGCGCGATCGGCCGACAGTTCCCAGTTGCTGTAGCCGCGCTCGCCGGTGGCGTAAGGGATATCATCGGTATGGCCGGACAGGCTGATCTTGTTCGGCAGATCGTTCAGAATCGGGGCTATCGCCCGCAGAATATCACGCATGTAGCTCTCGACCTGCGCGCTACCGGTTTTGAACATCGGCCGATTCTGGCTATCGATAATCTGGATGCGCAGCCCCTCGTCCATCATGTTGATCAGCAGATGCGGACGCAGCGCCTTCAGGCGCGGATCGGACTCAATCAGTTCATCCAGCTTTTCGCGCAGCTTGTTCAGCCGCAGCTCTTCGGCGCGCTTATCCGGCGAATCGACCTGTTTTTTCACCAGGCCGTGCTGTTGCGTCGGATCGTCGCCGCCGCCCGGAATCGGACTGCTTTCGGAACTGCTCTTGTCGCCGCTGGTCAGGGCAACCTTGAGCGGCGTGCGGAAGTATTCGGCGATTTGCGTCAGCTCCTGCGGGCTGGCGATCGCCAGCAGCCACATCACCAGGAAGAATGCCATCATCGCCGTCATAAAGTCGGCATAGGCAATCTTCCAGGAGCCGCCGTGATGGGCGGCATGATGCGACTTGCGCTTTCTGACCAGGACGACCGGGTGATTCTGTTTCATGCTTCTTCTTCTTCCGTCGCCTGCTGTGCCGGCGCTTTCACGCGGCGCACATGTTCTTCCAGCTCAACGAAAGAAGGACGTTCGGTGGTATACAGTGTTTTACGGCCGAACTCGACCGCGATCTGCGGGGCATAACCGTTCAGGCTCGACAGCAGCGTGACCTTGATGCACTGCATCATCTTGATGTTTTCGGCGCTCTTCTGGCGCAGCAACGTGGCCAGCGGCGAGATAAAGCCGTAGGCCAACAGAATGCCGAGGAAAGTACCGACCATGGCGTTGGCGATCAGCGCCCCCAGCTCAGCGGCCGGACGGTCAGCCGAAGCCAGAGCGTGCACCACCCCCATCACCGCCGCGACGATACCGAACGCAGGCAAGGAATCGCCCACCATCGCCAGGCTGCCGGCGGGCACTTCACTTTCCTGCTCGTAGGTTTCGATCTCTTCGTCCATCAGCGCTTCGATCTCGAACGCATTCATATTGCCGCTCACCATCAGCCGTAAATAGTCGGTAATGAACTCCACCAGGGTGTTATCGGCAAGGATGCGCGGATAATTAGAGAAAATTTCACTTTCTTGCGGATTATCGATGTCGAACTCGAGCGACAGCATGCCCTGCTGACGCGATTTGGCCAGCAGGCGGAACAGCAGCGCCATCAGATCCATGTACAGATCTTTGTTGTATTTGGAGCGCCGCATCAGGCGTGGCAACGCGCGCAGCGTGGCCTTGATCGCCTTGCCGTTGTTGCCGACGATGAAAGCGCCGACGCCCGCCCCGCCGATGATCAGAAATTCAGCCGGCTGATATAACGCGCCGAGATGACCGCCCACGATCAGGTAGCCGCCAAACACCGCACCCAATACCACGAGATAACCCAAAATAACTAGCACACGCATTCCTTAAATTAACAATGTGGATGGAAGGTGGGGCAAACGCGCCCTGGCCAACAGACCAGGCGGCATGTCTGGGGGCGGCATGCCGCCCCTGCGTATCACACGTCGGTGTTCATTGCCGAGAGCCGGCAACGTGGCGGCTCAAATGGCGCGTTTGACCTGCTCGTCCAGCAGTTGAGGAATAATATCGGCCAGTTGCGGCGAAAGTTTACGTCTTTTTACTGCGCGGGATGGGGGTTGACATAAACTGCAGATGAAACCATTCAGCGGCTGGTGCGCATGGGTGATAAATGCGCCGCCGCAGCAGCTGCAGGCGGAGAGTTGCAGCATGCCGCTGTCGACGAAACGCACCAGCGTCCAGGCGCGCGTCAACGCCAGCAGCGGCGCATCGCCGGCCTGCTGGGGGCATTGTTCCAGATAGAGGCGATAGGCTTTAATCACCGCCTCCACTCCGCTGCACTGCCCACTTTTCATCAGGAACAGGTAAGCGTTGTAAAACATCGAAGAGTGAATATTTTGTTCCCAGGTCATAAACCAGTCGGTTGAGAACGGCAACATCCCTTTCGGCGGCGGACTGCCGCGCAACTCCTTATAAAGTTTAATCAAGCGCCCGCGGCTGAGCTGGGTCTCGCTCTCCAGCATCTGCAAACGGGCTCCCAGTGAAATCAGCTCCATCGCGAGCTGAATGTCCTTGGCTTCTTGAACAATACTTTTCTCAACCATCATCAGGCTCTTTTCTTCGTCGGGCTAGCGTCTTTACTCGATAGCTCTTGCAGTAAATGGCTTGATAGCAAAATGCCGGTATGGATTTGTTGCAGATCGTCGACGCGCGACTCTTTGGTCAGGCGTTCGATGGTCTGGTGATCGTTAAAGCGGAAGTGGCAAACCAGCTGGTTGGTCTCAGCCAGTTTAACCATTTGCGGCAAAGTCAGCTGCGCCAACGCGTCAGCCATGGTTTCATCGATACCAAGGCGGAACATCGCGGACGCTTTTTCATCGTTGATCAAACGCTGTGCTAAAAGTAAATATGACAAATTGATGTCATAAATATGCTTAAGTAATTCAGACGTACCCATATTCCCCATCCCGACAGACTATGTTTAAAAACATACGCTGGGTGATAAATTTTATCGCCCGTGACCTGGGTTTTTTCCCAAAGTTGGCAAATTAATCTCTCAAAAACGACCGCTATAACTTTCGCCAATCGCTAAATTCGACCACTGTTCAGTATTTGCTACGAGCGTAAACCTACGTGTATGGATGTACAGCATTTTGCTTCGATAGTGTTTAGCCACCATGAAACTATTTTTACAAATTTAATAAGATTATTCCTAAAGCAACGCAACTCTACCCCCGAACCATTAGCACACACAATGTAAGTGAGAGGCAATTTTAAATACAATGTGACATGGATCACAAAAATAAAAAATATTTAAGCCAAATACGACTAAATGCGCACATTTATTGACCTCGTTTTCGCTCACAAAATAGCCATAGGTAAAAAAACGTCTTAAAAACAATGTTTATAAGCCAAAAAATTATCTTTTTTAGATCAATTCGAACAAAAGCATCACTAAACCAAAATAACAGAACAAAAATCTGTATATAGGCGACAAACTCAGTATAAATAACCAATTACGTTGCTAAAAAATATCCAAGATGAAAAATAACCAACGAAAACTATAAGGTTATTACCTTTCAGATTTGACTTAAGCCCCTCGCTTCGGGCTGCTCTAATTTTCAACATAAGGTGATTAGGGCTTATCAATGATTCGCTGACGTTGTGAACAAGCCAACAGACGTAACGATATGTTTCCGTATTAGCCTGACGCAAGAATGCCATTTTTACGTTAAAAAGTGCCAGAACGACATATCGGCAGCGCATCGTAAAACTTTAATGCTTTTTTATTTCTTTTTTGTCGCCGCTTTAATTATCACGCAGAACTGTGAATTATTAAAATACCCCGCGCGCCCATCACTTCACTGCAATAAAATAAAACGCAGTTTTGTTTTTCTCCTCAAAACCCTCAGGCCAATGAGACGACGTTTCAGCGCGAGCGGCAACGCCAAAAGCCGGACAACGCCGTAGAGGTCTTGCTAAAAAAGGAAGAAATCCCCTTCCCAGGACGAAAACGCGCTACCGCGCCTCTATACGCCGCCGCAACCCTACGGTTTCATCCCCTCCCCGTGCAGCCTCACCTGAGACTTTCCCTAATTCTCCATTTATCAGCAGGATGAGATTGCTGACAGCGCACCGGCATATTATGATTTAGCAACGCTCCGCCTCAGGCGGCGTCTCAATTATTACCCAGTGCAATTTATCTACTTGAAATGATTTTTGTCAGGTCGTACATCGCTGCCTCGACGGCATCGCCGAGAGTCGCTGATGTGTTATTCACCCGGCTTTAACTATTAACAGGCTATATTTTAATCATGACCGATACGCTCGAATATCTGCTGACATTCCGTAAATGCTCCTCTTTGGACAGCCTGGAGAAGGTGTACGACAAACTGAACTACTCCATTGAAAATGATACAGAAATGAGCAATATGTACCGCGCTGCAGACCACCGTCGCGCCGAACTGGTTGCAGGTAAATTGTTCGATCTGGGCAAGGTGCCGAAAACGCTGTGGGCGCAGGTGCTTTAATTCAGTGGAATTACGTGCGGCAACGGTTTTATCTTTTATTGCTATATAACCGGGCAAACTCAGCTTTTATTGCCGCGCGTGATGCGAAACACATTTATTACGCCCGCCAGGTTCTACCCTTTATCCGAGCGCAGCATTTTCTCTAAGGCCACCGACGCGGCAGCCTGAAACACGACGGATACAACAAAGGAGTGGGATATGGGGTATCAAAACGTTCTGGTCACCGTCGCCGTCGCGCCTGACAGTCACCGCCTGGTGGAAAAGGCCGTCTCCATCGTCCGCCCCTATGGCGGCAACATCACGCTGCTCAGCACCCTCGCCAATCCGGAAATGTACAATAACTTCGCCGGGCCGATGCTCGGCGATTTGCGCACGCTGATGGAGGAAGAAACCCGGTTGTTTATGGAGGAACTGCGCCAACGCGCGGATTATCCGATCGCCGATACGCTGATCGTACACGGCGAGCTGGGCGACAGCCTGGCATTCGCCAGCCGCCGTCGGCCGTTCGACCTGCTGCTCTGCGGCAATCATCGCGACGGCATGATGAACAAAGTCTCCTGTTCCGCCGCCCGCTTCATCAACATCAGCCATATCGACGTGTTGATCGTGCCGCTCTAACGCTAAGCACATTCGGTAACGTTGCCTTGCCGCCCCTGGACTAGGCTTAACCAACCTGTCTGTCGCAACGCAAAGGAGCTTTCGATGTCCCCTTCTCAACAGAACCGTCGCTTCCTGCTGGCCTCGCGCCCGCACGGGGAACCGACGGCGGCAAACTTCCGTCTCGACACGGTTACCACGCCGCAACCCGGCGTCGGCCAGCTGTTGCTGCGCACCGTTTATCTGTCATTGGATCCTTATATGCGCGGCCGCATGAGCGATGCCCCCTCCTATGCGCCGCCGGTGGAGATCGGCCAGGTGATGGTCGGCGGAACGGTATCGCGCGTGGCCTCCTCACAGCATCCCGATTTCAAGGTCGGCGATTGGGTGTTGGGCTATGACGGTTGGCAGGATTACGCGCTGTCCGACGGCAGCGGCCTGCGCAATCTCGGCCCGCACCTGGCGCACCCTTCCCGCCTGCTCGGCGTGCTGGGTATGCCGGGCTTCACCGCTTATATGGGATTACTCGACATCGGCCAACCCCAGGCGGGCGAAACGCTGGTGGTAGCCGCCGCCAGCGGTGCGGTCGGCTCGGTGGTCGGCCAAATCGGCAAGCTGAAAGGCTGCCGCGTGGTCGGCGTTGCCGGCGGCGCGGAAAAATGCCGCTATGTGGTGGAAGAATTGGGTTTTGACGCCTGTATCGATCACCGCGCCCCCGACTTTGCCGAGCAGCTGGCCGCCGCCTGCCCACAGGGTATCGACATCTATTATGAAAACGTCGGCGGCGCGGTATTCGACGCCGTGCTACCGCTGTTGAACACCAAAGCGCGCATTCCGGTCTGCGGCATCATCGCCCATTACAATGCCACCGGATTACCCGCCGGGCCGGACCGTTTGCCGCTGCTGGAGGGGCTGATTCTGCGTAAACGCATCCGCATGCAGGGCTTTATCATCTTCGATGACTACGGCTCACGCTTTGATGAATTCCTGCAACAGATGAGCGGTTGGGTCGAGCAGGGGAAAATCAAGTTCCGCGAGGACATCGTCGACGGACTGGAGCAGGCGCCCCAGGCGTTTATCGGTCTGCTGCAAGGCAAAAACTTCGGCAAACTGGTGATTCGCGTCGCCGACGAATAACCCGCAGCTGGGCGTGGTGCGCCACGCCCCCTTCTTTAATGTACGGCACCGTCGCCGAATCGCACATCTTCCTCAACCGTCAACGTAACCTCTACGATAGTGCGCACGGCCTCAACCATCGTCGCCAACGCCATGCTCGGCTTGCCCGGATGCGCCGCCGCCAGCTCATGACTGTACGGGATATGCACGAACCCGGCGCTGACCGCCGGGCAATGCGTCTGCAGATAGTGGCGCAAACCGTAAAAAATATGGTTGCAGTTATAGGTGCCCGCCGTGTAAGAAACCGCCGCCGGGATCCCCTGCCGGCGCAGTTGCTGTACCGCAGCCTTGACGGGCAACGTGCTGAAGTAGCCCACCGGGCCGCCGGCGACCACCGGCACATCAATCGGCTGTTTGCCGGCATTATCGGGGATGCGGGCATCGATCAGATTGATGGCCACCCGCTCCAGGGATATTTCGGCCCGGCCGCCGGCCAGGCCCAGACAGATCACCGCCAGCGGCTGCAATTCCTCAATCGCCGCGATTAGCCGCTGATTGGCTTCACCCAGCACGCAAGGCAATTCGCGCACCACGATCTCCGCGCCGCCGCTTCGCTCACCGGCCAACGCCTGCGCGACCTGCCAGGAAGGATTTACCGCATCGCCATCGAACGGCTCAATGCCGGTTACCAACACTTTGTTCATCATTTCCCCTGCTTGAAGGCTAAATTCGTGTGCTACCAGCCTAGTGAACGCAGTATGATTCTGGAAATGGATTATCTATATATAGAGTATTCATAAAATGAATTTAGCCAACGTCGATCTCAACTTGCTGGTGGTGTTTGAAGCGTTGTATCAGACGCGTAACGTTACCGCCGCAGGCCGGCGCCTTAACCGCGCTCAACCCTCCGTCAGCAATGCGCTGGCGCGGCTGCGCATTCTGCTGAACGATCCGCTGTTTGTTCGCGGCGGCGGCGGCATGGCGCCTACGCCGCGCGCCCACCAACTCATGCCGCAGATACAGCAGGTGCTTGAACAGATCCATCTTGCGTTAGCTCCCCCAACCCGTTTCGATCCGGCCACCGCCGGGCAACGGCGCTTTACGCTGGCCGCCGGCGACTATGCCGATATTTTGCTGCTGCCCGCCATCATCAGTCGGTTGCGTCAGGCGGCACCCGGTATCGATATTCGCGTTTCGCGCCTGGATCGCCGCAATATTTACCGGCAGTTGGAAAGCGGCGAGGTGGACATCGCGTTGGGAGGGCATCTTTCCGGCGCTGAAAGCCACTATGTGCACGCGCTGTTTGAAGAGCATCTGGTGTGTATCGCCAGCCGCACACATCCGCAGCTGGCTGACGGTCGTTGGGATCTGTCCCGCTACCTCAGCCTGCCGCACGGGCTGTACGCACCGGCAGACGACGGTTCCGCCAGAGGATTGGTCGACCGACGTCTGGCGGAAATCGGCGGCCAGCGGCGCGTCGCCGCAACCTTTTCACATATTGTCGCCCTGCCGGCCGTGGTTGCCGACAGCGATCTGATCGCCACCCTGGCCGCCAGCGTGGCCCGACGTTTTTCCGATCCGCAACGCGTACGCTTTCTCCCGCTGCCTGACGAGTTGGCCATCGCCCCTTTTCCCATTGAACTGATCGCCGGTCGGCAGGCACAACGCGACCCGGCCTTAATCTGGCTTTGCGATCTGATAGGCCAACTTCCCCTCGCCCCCCGCTCAGATTAACGGCGGCATTCGCTGCATTATCAACCGCTCAAATACACGCTCAAAGGCCCGTTGCGGTGCCTTTTTGCGCCCACCAAATAGGAATCATCCGAATTCACATTCAGTAAATTTATATATTTGATCATCTTTAACTAACGAATGGTAAGGATAAAAAACAATCAGTGACTTTTTTCACGAAAAAAAAGAGTTGTTTTATAAACACCTTGACTTAAGTGTTACACATTTACTTTATGGTATTACCAATTTCCCAATAATTTGAGATAAAAAATGATCTAGGTGTATCTATATGTTTTAGATAACAAAAAACAGGATCGTGAGCGAGTTAACGAATTGAGCATTGATCCACAAGGCTATTTTGCAAATGCGAAGCTCTATTGTAGACTGCACAAATCGTGCCTTTGTGTAAACTTTGTTAAATCTTTCGTCAGCCCCTGTCTCAATTCGTGACAGATACGCCATCGGGATCGCGCGTTCACTCTCGTGCGGTAGCTATGCCTAAACCCGGGGATAGTATGAATCGCCTTATCAATGCGCATACGCCTTTGTCCGCCCACCAGCCGTTGTTCAGCAGCCTTTTCGGTGCGGAAAAACTGGCCGGCGGTCGAGTTCGACGTCGAGCAACTCAGCTCTGACAACCGGGCATTTCACCGCGATAAAGTACGATCCGAAGCTCCCCAAAAAAGCGGTGCCCGAAGAGCGCTCGTGGCTTTGAGCAAAAAAACGGTCAAACAACGCGATCTGGTCTCTACGTTCTGAAAACGACTTGTCGTCTATCAGTTCGCTAAATCACCTTGCATAAGGAAGTGTCACGATGGGCGAGTTTATTGCCTTTTCGACGCAGGACAGCCTCTGGGGACAAATCCTGTTTACCCTCTTTGGTATCCTGGTTGGCTGCATCTTGCTCACCGCGATCGGCAAAACCTTTTTGTCGGCCGGCCGAGCAGCGGCGTTACCTGTGCGGCTGCTGATCTTTGTCGCACTGATGCTGGCGCTCCTGAAATACAACCAGCAAGTGATGTCGGCGGTGAATGCCCCCGCAGAGCTGATCGGATTCCTGATTCTGCCCGGTTTTTTGATGAGTTGTCTGGTTACGGCGACACCCGGCAGGCTGGCGTTGGCCATAGAGCTGGGCTGTTTTGCAGCGCTCGCCGCGCTGTTGATTCTGGGCACCGCCGACATCGGCTTTTTTGCACCTTACCATCTGGAGAGCGCCGGCCAGGTTATCGCCAAGGCGATCGCCGCGGCGTTATCCGTGGCCGCCGTGTTGCTGGTTCGCGGAATCAGCGGCAAGGACAACGCACTGCCCTCTTGATCATCCATTTCGAAGCGGGGCTCTCTCCGCGCATTAACGATCGGTTTTGAACGCCGCATCGTTTTCTTCATCTGTTGTGACATAGCCTGATATCTATTAAACCGAAAAACGGATTGTTTTTGAGCAAGCAGCCTGGCTGCCGGCTGATATCCACAGGAAGCTTTACACACACAATGAAAGTCGTGAAACCTCTGCGCCTCAGCGCACTTCATCGCCCCTTCTCTTGGCAAGGGCAAAATCATCTTGGCATTTCCGTTTTGGCCTTGGCCGACATGGGGGCCTCCCCGCGCCTGCGCCCCGAGCCGGAGCTGTGGCAACTGGCCGCCGAAGAGCTCACCTTGAGCGGCGGCGTGCTCGATTTAGCCATCCCGAAAGCCTGTGCGGAGTTTCTCGCCACCGGCAACGCCTACACCCATCATCAACAAGACAAAACCGCCTGCGCCGTGAAGATCCAGCTGGATTCGCTGGAAAAAACGTTGGTGGTTTTCGGCGATCGCCACTGGACCAACGATCGTCCCTCCACTCCCCTCCCTTTTGCAGAAATGCGTCTGGACTGGCGCCGGGCTTACGGCGGCACCCAGTTCGCCGATAATCCGCACGGCATCGGCGCCACTCCAGAAACATGTCCGCAAGGCCGTATCCATCGCCTGCCGAATGTCGAACCACTGCAGGGGCGCCTTACCTCTCCCCGGCAAAGCGCGCTACCGGCAAGCTTTGATGCGCTGGATATCACCTGGCCGCGCCGCTTCTCCCGCATCGGAAAAAACTACGACGCCGACTGGTTGAAAAACGGTTTTCCCGGTTTCGCCAACGACATCGACTGGCGCCTGTTCAACATGGCGGACAGCGATCAGCAGTTTCCTCAACGCGACAGCTTGCCTCCCCAGGCCGCCTACCGGATATGGAACATGCACCCGTCAGAGCCGGTGCAGCAAGGGCACTTGCCGCCGTGGCGCGCACGCTGCTTCATCAACCGGCTGCGCGCCGGCGAAGCGCATTTCGAAGAGATTGCCATGCGCCATACCACCGTCTGGTTCTTCCCCCATCGGGAGCAGATGCTGCTGATCTATCAGGGCAGCGCGCGCATCAATGAAGACGATGCCGCCGACGTAATGCAACTGATGCCGGCATTGGAAATCGAAGGAGAGCCCCGCGCCACCGAGCATTATCGGCAGGTGTTGGCCCAGCGACTGGATAAAGAACAGGGAGCCCTGCGCGCTTTTCGTGAGCAGGAGTTGCTGCCGGAAACCTGCATCGGCGCCTGGCTGGATACCGAAACACCGACGCAGCAAAGCCCGGTAGCGCAAAATATCGCCGCCTACGAGCACCATCAACGCGAAGATCACCGCCAGCGCCTGCTGCATGAGGGGCAGGACATCGATGAACTGTTCCCGCTGCCATCGCAAGAGGTGCCGCCGACGCTGGATCAACTCGCCGAATTCGTCGAGCGACTGGAAAGCCAGGCCGAAGCTCAGTATCAGGACATGCTCAAACAGGCACAAGATAACGGTATCGACCCGCTCAATCCTAGCGGAGAGCACATGCCGCCATCCGGTGTGGAAAGCTACCAGCATCAGCGCGATCTGCTGTTTCAGCAGGGGCGTCAATATCCCGACGCATTTAGCGACAAGCAGTTGGGGGAAAGCGAGCGTGCGCTGCACCAGATGTATTTAATGTCGGCACAGGCGCAAAGCCCGGCGCTACGTTTAAGCGGCGATCTGGCGCAGATCATTCGCCAACGCGTCGCCGCCGCCATGCTGCGCGATAAAGATCTCAGCGGTCTTGATCTAACCGGCGCCGATCTGTCCGGCATGGACCTCTGCCAGGCTAACTTGCGCGGCGCACTGCTGGAAAACGCCAATCTGCGCCAAACCCGGCTGGTGGGCTGCGATCTTCGCGAGGCGATGCTGGCGCGCGCCGATCTCAGCGGCGCCGTCTTGCAACAGGCCAATCTGAGCCACGCCTCCCTGGCCCTGGCGAAATGCGATGCGACGGATTTCGGCGGCGCGCAGCTGCACGAAACCCAGATTCAGCAAACCTTGTTTCAACGCTGCGACTTCACGATGGCATCATTACGCGATTTGCTGGGGTATGAAACCTTGCTCGGGCAGTGTGATTTCAGCCGCGCCACGCTGGCCAACATCACGCTGATGGAACTGCAGCTGGAGCAGTTGACATTCAGCCACGCCCGGCTCGACAAAGTCAGCTTCGTCAAATGCCGGCTGCTGGCGGTGAACTTCAGTCAGGCACGGCTGGAAAACTGCACCTGGGTTGACACCGAGACGCAAAGCCTCAGCTTCCGCGCCGCACGCCTCACCGCCTGCGCCTTCGCAGCAAAAACACTGTTGCCGCAGGCGGATTTCAGCGATGCGACGCTAACCCGGTGCAATTTACGCCAGATGCCGTTGCAACGGGCTAATTTCAGCCGTGCGCGCCTCAATAATTGCGACCTGTCGGAAACCCGATTGAACGAGGCCGATTTTCGCCAGGCCAACGGCAGCGGCAGCCTGTTCATCCGCAGCGATCTGTCCCAGGCCACCCTGCGCGACGCCAATTTCATTGCGGCGATCCTGCAGAAATGCCTGCTGTCAGGCGCCGACCTGCAGGGCACCAATCTGTTCCGAGCCGATTTGTCGCAGTCGCAAGTGGATCAGGCGACCCGGCTCGACGGTGCCTATACCGCCCGGGTGAAAACATTGCCTCGCCACAACGGGAAGGAAGTATGACCTCAAAGTCTGAGCAGATACGCCAGCGCGTGAAACGCGGCGAGCTGATTGCCGGTGAGGATTTGCACGGTCTGTCATTCGCCGGTATGGATTTGGCCGGCGGTATGTTTAACCAGTTGGACCTGAGCGGTGCGAACTTCTCCGATTGCGATCTGCGCGACAGCGTGTTCAGCGATTGCCGGCTCGACCATGCTCAGTTTGCGCGAGCGGACCTGAAGCAAACCGCCTTCAATCAGTGCGCCATGTCGGCCAGCCGCTTCGGCGAGAGCCATATCGAGCTGACGATGTTCAACGATTGCCGGCTTGAACAGGGCGACTTTAGCCGGCTGTCGCTCAGCCAAAGCCACTGGATGTCATGCCAATTGGCCGGCGCGAATTTTTCCGCCACTCAGCACGATCGCACCACCTTTTACGAAAGCCCGCTCAATGGCGCGAGTTTGGAGCATGCGCGGCTCTCTCTTGTCACTTTCTTTAGACTAAATCTCTGTGAAACAGGGTTTGAAGGTGCAGATTTCGACCGCGTCACGTTTTTCGAATGCGACCATCGCGGCAAAAGTTACGCCGGGCAGCGCCTGATCGCCTGCCAGTTTACCGATAACCAATTGGACGACGTCGACTTCAGCCAGGCGACGCTGCGCCAGAGCAACTTCAAGGGCGCTTCGCTGCGGCGCGCCAACCTGACGGGCGTGCAGGCGCAGCAATCGCTGTGGCTGGAGGCCAACCTGACCCAGGCTCACTGCCGCAGCGGGCAGTTCGATCAGGCGATTTTCAGCGAAGCGACGCTGGACGCCGCCAACTTCAGCCAGGCGCGCCTGTATCAGTGCGTGTTCCAGCATAGCCGCGCGGCGCGCTGCGACTTCAGCGACAGCGACCTGACCTACGCCGATTTCTGTTATGCCGACATCGGCGCCGCCGATTTCCGACGTGCGCGCTTTATGCGCACCCGCATGCACCGCGCCCCCCAGCAGCAAACGCGCTGGGGCGATCGCAGCGGCATTCTCGAGCGCGACGACGAGCTGTACGCCGCCGAAACCTGGAGCGCGCAGCGCCAGAGCCGCATTTGACCGTATTGACCACTTCACGAGGGGATCACCATGAGCGTTGCCAACTCTACTCGCGCCGTCAACATCGCGCCGCCCCGGCAGGCCGCCGGCCAGGTCGTCAATCTGCTGCCGGACGGCAGCCTGGTGGTGGAATGTGAAGGCCGCGGCTGGCATTGCCGCCGGGCGGCGAGCTGCCTGCTGACGCCGGCCCTCGGCGATAACGTGCTGGTCGCCGGCTGCGGCCACCAGCTGTGGGCGATCGCCGTCCTCGAGCGCGCGGAGCCGCAGAACGCGGCGCGGCTTTGCGTCGAAGGTGATCTGCACATTGAAACGCCGAGCGGCTCGCTGTCGCTGCACAGCGCGCAGGCGCTGCAACTGCGTGGCGACGCCATGACGCTGCAGGCCAACAGCGGCGATTGCCACGTCGACAAAATGAAATACAGCGGCGAAGAGCTGTCGGCCTTCGTCAGCATCAGCCGCCTGGTCGGCAAACGCTGCGAGTCGCTGTGGCATTCGGTCAGCCAGATCAGCCACTCGCTGTTTCGCAAAGTGCGCCAGACCGAACATGTGCGCGCCGGGCAGCTGGATTATCAGGCTGAAGATTACGCCCGCATTCATGCCCGCAACACGCTGATTACCTCGAAAGACATCACCAAGCTGGATTCGGAACAAATCCACGTCGGATAACCTTGCGGAGGCCTTCTATGTTTGCCAACAGCCAAATGATCGGCGTAGACCTGGCGTTTCCCGACGTCTGCCTGACGCCAAGCCCGGCGCCGGTGCCCGTGCCCTACCCGGATATCGCCCTGGCGCCGACCGCCATTCCGAACGCCTTCAATATTCTGTTCGTCGGCACTCCGGCGCACAACATGGCGACGGTGACGCCGCTGACCAACGGCGACAACCCCGGCGTGGCCACCGGCGTGGCTTCCGGTACGGTGATGGGGCCATCCCGCCACCTGACCGGCGCCTTTACCGTGCTGCTTAAAGGCACCCCGGCCACTCGGCTGACCAGCCTCAGCCTGCAGAATTCCACCAACGCGCTCGGCATGCGCATCGTGCCGAGCCAATTAAAAGTGTTGCTGCTTGCGCCCTGATGACGGCGCCCTATTACACAGCCATTCAATCAAGAAAATGAGGATATTGTGAAAACACGGATTACCCTGACGCTGCTGACCGCCCTGACGCTTGCCGGTTGTTCCACCCCGCCACCGCCACCGCCGGCGCTCAATAACGACGCAATTGTCAGCAGTGAAGTCAATGGCGTCACGCTGCAGCACCGCGCCGCGGTGAGCGCGCCGAAACAGTTCAAGCCGATCGGTGAGGAGTACCGTAGCCTGTACGCCGCCAGCATCATGAGCAGCCCGAATTATACCGGTACCGCCGTCGGCAGCCTGGACAACGCCGCCGCGTTCTATGCGCTGGGCGAAGTGGAAAACAACTGGCTGGCGATCTCCGCCATCCGCGGTGGCGATCTGGTGGGCTATATCCAGGCCAACGCCGGCGTGCCGGAAGCGCGCTACAAGTCGACGCTGCGCAAAGATCTGCCGCGCCGCGCGCGAGCTGCCAAACAGGACTGCGTCAAAGTCGGCGGCGACAGCAAGGCGTGTAAAAACGCCGGCTCAGCCACCTGGATCCTCCAGTAGTCAGCACGCCTGCGGGCGACGAGATTCCCATGATGACGACCCCTATCGCTTCCCGCTGGTGCGGGATGCTGTTTCTGCTGCTGGGCGCGCTGGCGCTCGGCGGTTGCATGTCTTCAGCCAAAAGCGTGCCGTCGCGCTACAGCCTGATCTTCGACGCTGACCGCCAGGTCAACGCCGCCGCCGGCGCGCAACCGGCGCCGATTAAAATTCGCGTGCTGCTGCTGCGTTCGGATGCGGAATTCATGGATGCCGACTTTTTCAGTCTGCAAAACGACGCCAAAAGCGTGCTCGGCAACAGCCTGCTGGACAGCGATCAGTTCTTCCTGACGCCTGGCCAGACCGGCAAAAAGCTCAGCGGGCAAAGCACATTGGACGCACGTTACCTCGGCGTGATCGCCGAATATCAAAATCTGGACGGCAAGAGCTGGCGCATTTCGCTGCCGCTGCCGGAACCCACCGAAACCAATTTCTACAAGGTATGGCAATTCTCGCCGGATGAGCTGGAAGCGCATATCGTCGCGGGCGTGAATGGCCTGCGCCCCGTAAAAAAGACCGACTGACCCACCGCTGCGCGGAAGCGAAGTCACTATAGGTGTGATGATGAAAGATGCTCATAAGGTTGTCTGGACCGAGGGAATGTTTTTACGCCCTCACCATTTCCAGCAGGCGGAAAACTATCTCGAAGGCTATATGCGCAACTGGGGCCAGGCCCACAGCGGCTGTTTCTGGGGATTCCTCACCCTGGATCTGGACCAAACGCTGCTGCGCCAGGGCAAGATCGCGCTCAACGCCGCCAGCGGCATCATGCCGGACGGCACGCCGTTCCGCTTCTCCGGCGCCCAGCAGGCGCCCGCGCCGCTGACCATCGCCGAAAACCAGACCGGCGAAAACGTGGTGCTGGCCCTGCCGACCTACCGCGCGGGGCGTGAAGACGTGATCTTTCAGGAAAGCCCCGAAGCGCTGGCGCGCTATCTGGCTTACGAGAACGAGGTCGACGATCTCAATGCCGTGTCCGTGGGCAGCGCGGCGCTGCAGTTCGGCCGTCTGCGCCTGCGGCTGATGCTGGAGAGCGAGCTCAATGCCGAATGGACGGCGCTCGGCGTCACCCGCGTGCTGGAAAAACGCGGCGACAACAGCCTGCGTCTCGATACCGCGCAGATCCCACCCATGCTGAACTGCCAGGGCAACCCGGTATTGAAGACCTTCATCAACGATCTGCAGGGCCTGCTGCAACAGCGCAGCCAGCAGATGAGCCAACGCCTGTTGCAACCGGGCCGCGGCGGCAGTTCCGAAATGGTGGATTTCATGCTGCTGCAGCTGATCAACCGTCATCTCGGCCAGGTGAGCCACGCCTACCACCTCGACCATCTGCACCCGGAGCGTCTGTTCGCCGATTGGCTGCAGTTCGCCACCGAACTCGCCAGCTTCTCGGCGCAGCGCACTCCGGAAGGCCGCCTGCCGGTGTATGACCACGACAACCTGGCGCTGTGCTTCGGCAAGCTGATGCTGTTGTTGCGTCAGGGGCTGTCGGTGGTGCTGGAAGACAACGCCATTCAGCTGACGCTGGTCGAGCGCTCCCACGGGCTGAACGTCGCCACCGTGCAGGACGCCAAAATGATGCGCGATTTCGGCTTCGTGCTGGCGGTGCGCGCCGACGTGGCCGCCGAGGTGTTGCTGACCCACTTCCCGGCGCAGATGAAGATCGCCCCGGTCACGCGCATCCGCGATCTGGTCCAGCTGCAGCTGCCGGGTATCGGTTTGCGCACCATGCCCGCCGCGCCGCGTCAGATCCCCTATCACGCCGGCTACACCTACTTCGAGCTGGAAAAAGGCGGCGACCTGTGGAAACAGATGGAAAAATCCAGCGCCTTCGCTCTGCACCTGGCCGGCGAATTCCCGGGGCTGGACATGGAATTTTGGGCGATTCGCAGCCATACGGACCGGTAATCTATGACTCAGGAAAATAGCATGGCGTCGGCGGCCAATCCGCTGGTGGACGCCGCCAACCCGCTGCTGAACGCCATTTCGCAGATCCGCCAGTCGGCCACGCACGCCAACCCGGCGCAGCTGCGCCAACAGCTGATCGACGAAGTGCGCCGCTTCGAGATCCGCGGCCAACGCGCCAATCTGCCGTACGAGGTGATCATCGGTGCGCGTTATTGCCTGTGCACCGCGCTGGATGAAGCGGCGGCGCTGACGCCCTGGGGCAGCAACAGCGTATGGTCCGGCAGCGGGTTGCTGGTGACCTTCCATAACGAAACCTGGGGCGGCGAGAAGTTCTTCCAGCTGCTGGCCAAGCTGTCGCAGAGCCCGCGTGAGCACATCAACCTGCTGGAGCTGATCAATTATTGCCTGCTGCTGGGTTTTGAAGGCCGCTACCGGGTAATGGAAAACGGCCGTTCGCAGTTGGAGACCATGAAGCAGCGCTTGCTGCAGCTGATTCGGTCGGTGCGCGGCGGCTACGCTCCGCCGCTGTCGCCTCATGCCTTGGATCTGCCGGTGCAGCAGAAACGGTGGCGCCCGCTGGTGCCGCTGTGGGCCTGCGTGGCGCTGACCGGTTTCCTGGCTTCGCTGCTGTTTATCGCCCTCAACTGGCGGCTGGGCGACAACACCAGCCCGGTGCTGGCGGCGATCTACCAAACCAATCTGCCGCAGGTGGCGATCGGCAACCCGGCGCCGGCCGCGCCGCCGACGCTGAGCCTGAAAAGTTTCCTGCGTAAAGAGATCGCCGAAGGGCTGGTGGTGGTGCGCGACGAAGCGCAGCAAAGCGTGGTGATCCTGAAAGGCGACGGGTTGTTCGACTCCGCCGCCACCACGGTGCGCGCCAACTATATTCCGGTCATCGACCGTATCGCCGCCGCCATGAACGGCGTCAGCGGCAAGATCCTGGTCACCGGCTACAGCGACAACGTGCCGATCCGCAGCGCCCGCTTCGCCTCCAACTGGGAACTGTCGCTGGCGCGCGCCGAAGCGGTCAGCGCCCGCTTGCAAAAGCGCCTCGCCAACCCGCAGCGGGTCAAGGCCGAGGGCCGCGGCGAAAGCAACCCCGTTGCGCCGAACGATAACAAAGTGAACCGCGCGTTGAACCGCCGGGTAGAAATTACGCTGTTGGTCGCCCCGGAAAACACCCAGGCGGAAATCAACGGCTTGCCGCAAGGAACCGGAAAGTAATGCTCAGTACGTTATTCTCCATCATCACCAGCCGCCTGCTGTGGGGCTTTGTCGGCATCACCGCGCTGGCGTTCATCATCTGGATGATCGGCCCGCTGGTGGCCATCGGTGACTATCGCCCGCTGGAACCGGAACTCAACCGCCAGATCGCCATCGGCGTTATCTACCTGATCTGGTTCCTGTGCCGCCTGATCCCACGCCTTTACAGCGCCTGGTTCAACAGCCGCCTGCTGAGCAACCTGCGCGCCGCCGAAGCGGCGCCGGCGGAAGACGGCAAGCCCGAGATCAAACAGGACGAACAGCTGGCGCAGCGTTTCGACGAAGCGGCACAGCTGCTGAAAAAGGCGCGTTTCGCACCGGGCCAGGGCGACGGCAAACATCGCTGGATGACCCGCTTCAGCCGCCAATACCTGTACCAGCTGCCGTGGTATGTGATCATCGGCGCGCCCGGCGCTGGCAAGACCACCGCGCTGGTCAACTCCGGCCTGCACTTCCCGCTGGCCGACCGCTTCGGCAAATCCGCGCTGCGCGGCGTGGGCGGGACCCGCAACTGCGACTGGTGGTTTACCAACGACGCGGTGCTGCTCGATACCGCCGGCCGCTACACCACGCAGGAAAGCCAGCGTGAAGAAGACGCCGGCGAATGGCAAAGCTTCGTCGCGCTGCTGAAAAAATACCGCACCCGCCAGCCGATCAACGGCGTGATGGTGACCATCAGCGTCGCCGATCTGCTGAGCGACAGCGCCGAAGCGCGCGCCGCGCAGGCCAGCGCGCTGCGTAAGCGCCTGATCGAACTGCACGAGCAGCTGGGCATTCACTTCCCGGTCTATGTGCTGGTCACCA
Organism: Serratia sp. Ae19-1; assembly: GCF_059801225.1. Classification (NCBI taxonomy): domain Bacteria; kingdom Pseudomonadati; phylum Pseudomonadota; class Gammaproteobacteria; order Enterobacterales; family Yersiniaceae; genus Serratia; species Serratia sp. Ae19-1. Next base: position 169,872 of record NZ_JBCHWD010000003.1, read on the forward strand.
AAACCGACCTGCTCAACGGCTTTATGGCCTATTTCGGCAGCTTCGACAAAGCGCAGCGCGACCAGATCTGGGGGTTCACCTTCCCTTACGAGCGCTCGCGGCAGCCGGACTTCAATCTGAACGCCGCCTTCGAACAGCAATACGCCCTGCTGCAACAGCGGCTGGACGCGGCGCTGCCGGATACGCTGCTGATGGAGCACGACGCGCGCCAGCGCGCCGAAAGCTACCTGTTCCCGCAGGAGTTCGCCGCGCTGCGCCCGCTGCTCGGCCAATATCTGGAACAGGTGTTCGCCACCTCCAGTTTTGAAACCCGCTTTACCCCGCGCGGCATCTATTTCACCAGCGGCACCCAGGAAGGTCTGCCGTTCGACCGGGTGATGGGCGAACTGAACCGCTATTTGCAGCTGCCGACGGCAAACTCAGGGGCACAGGCCAACGCGGCCTGGGACAGCGTGGGCCACGAGGCGCCGATCCCGGCGGCCAAAGGCCAGAGCTTCTTCCTGAAAGAGACGCTGGAATCGGTAGTCTTCCAGGAATCCGGGCTGGCGGGCAGCAACCGCTGGTGGGAATACCGCAATCGCGCCCTGCACTGGGCGGGTTACATCGCGCTGGCGGTGATCCTGGCGGTGCTGGCGATGTTCTGGTTCACCAGCTACGGCAACAACAAAGCCTATCTGGCGGAAGTGGCCGCCAAGGTGCCCGGCGTCGAGCGCCAGGGGCAAAGCCTGACGCAATTGGGCAACGGCGACATGTTCTCACTGCTGCCGTTCCTCAACAGTCTGCAGCACCTGCCGGAGAGCCAAAACTTTGCGCTGGACGATCCGCCGTTCACCTACCGCATGGGATTGTACCGCGGCGATCAGGTCGGCGACGCCGGCAATGCGCTGTACCAAAAAGCGCTGAAAGAACTGCTGCTGCCGCAGGTGGCACAACAGATCGCCACCACGCTGCGCAACGACAACCACGGCGACGCGGACTTCAGCTACGAAGCGCTGAAGGCCTACCAGATGCTGTATCTGCCGAAGCACTACGACGGCAAGTTCCTGCGCGCCTGGGTGATGCTCAACCTGCAGCGCAACCTGCCGCAGGGCAGCACCCAAAAACAGCTGCAGCAGATCGAATGGCATCTGAGCCAGCTGCTGGACACGCAGATCCAGGCCTCGCCTTACGCCAAAGACGAACAGCTGGTGGCGCAGGCGCAGGCCGCGCTCAATCGGGCGCCGCTGTCGCAGCGCGTCTATGGCCGCCTCAAGCGCCTGTTGCTGAAACAGACCGACATCAAACCGGTCAGCCTGGTCGATTTGGCCGGCCCGCAGACCGAACTGGCGTTCAGCCGCAAAAGCGGCAAACCGGTGACTGACGGCGTACCGGGTCTGTTCACCTCACAAGGGTATTGGAAGGCGTTCAACGACAACATCGATCCGGTGACCGACACCCTGCGCAAAGAAGACGTCTGGGTGTTGAACAGCCAGACGCCGGAGCAGAAAAGCGCCGATCTGACCAAAACCATCCGCCAGCTGTACATGCAGGACTTCATCAGCGCCTGGGATGAGCTGTTGGGGGATATCCAGTTGGCCAACATCGGCAACCTGACTCAGCGCATCAGCAGCGCGCGTCTGCTGTCCGGCAACCCGTCGCCGATGCGCAACCTGCTGGTCAACGTCAGCAAAAACGTCACCTTGCACGACGAGAAAAACGACGCCGATTCCCGCTCGCTGCTGGCCAAAACCGAAGACAAGCTGAACCAAAACGCCAACCGCACGCTGGAAGCGCTGTTCACCAACCGGCCGGCCAACGCCGACGGCGACGTCTCCGCCCAGCCGGAACAGCTGGTGATGGCGCACTTCGCGCCGTTGCTCGAACTGGCGCAAAGCCAGGGCGAAGGCAACAAGGCGATCCCTTTCGACAGCGTGCTGAAACAGGTCGATGAGCTGTACAGTTACCTGACGGCGGTGCAGGGCGCGGCCAACAGCGGCATGTCGGCGCCGCCGAGCGACATCATCCCGCGCCTGCAGGCCGAGTCCGGCCGCTTGCCGGTGCCGTTCAAGCAGATGCTGCTGTCGCTGGCCATCGGCGCCAGCAGCGACACCCAGCGCAAAGAGATGGAGAACGTGAAAAAGCGCATCAGCTTCGAAGTCGGCAGCTTCTGCCGCCAGGCGATCGCCGGGCGTTATCCGTTGGTGGCCCGGGCGCGCCAGGAAGTGACGCCGGACGACCTGGCGCGCATGTTCGCGCCGAACAGCGGGCTGATGGACAGCTTCTTCCGCGACAATCTGCAGGGCAAGGTCGACACCACCCGCGCCAACTGGCGTTTCACGCCCGGCGTGGACGGCAAGACACTGCCCGGCGGCGAAGGCATCCTGCGGTCGTTCCAGCAGGCGCAGCGCATCCGCGACGCGTTCTTCGCCAACGGCACCGCGACACCCTCTTACCGCGTCACCGTGCGGCCGGTGCGGATGGATAACGACATCCTCAACCTGACGCTGGATATCGACGGGCAGCTGTTCAAATACAGCCACGGCCCACAGGTGCCGCTGGTGGTCAGCTGGCCGGGCACCCGCAATACCAATCAGGTGCATCTGCAGCTGGCGCTGGCCAACGGCACCACTGCCAGTCTGGTGACCAGCGGGCCGTGGGCGCTCAACCGTTTGGTGGATATGGCGCAATCTTCGGGTACCGCCGGCCTCGGCCGTCAGGCAACCTTCAATCTCGACGGCCATCGCGTCACGCTGGAGTTCACGCCCAACAGCATCCGCAATCCGTTCCAACTGCCGGCCTTCTCGTGCCCGTAGCCCCGAAAGGACATGACCATGAGCACTGATTCAAGCGCCCCGGCGAGCATCGGCTGGTATGGCAAACTGCCCTCCGCCGGCGACTTCCTGCAACGCCGCCTGCCCGATCCGGTGGTTAACCACTGGGCCCACTGGTTCCATAACGGGCTGGTGAACTTGCAGCGCGAGGCGCAGGGGCCGAACGGCCATCCGTTCAGCAACGCGCCGGTGTGGAACTTCGTGATCCCCGCCACGCTCGGCAGCCAGTACGTGCAGATGGGCTGTCTGCTGCCGGCGCGCGACCGCGTCGGGCGCCGCTATCCGATCTGCGCGCTGCGTCTGTTCAGCCAGCAGGATTGGCGCCCGCAACAGCTGAATATGGCGGCGGGCTGGTACCAGCAGCTCGGCCATACCCTGCTGAACGGCGTACGCAACGGCTTTTCCGCCGAACAGATCGACCGCACGTTGCAGGCGATCCCGGCGCTGCCCAGCCCGCCGGCCGAAGCGGACTCCGAAATATTGTCGATCATCGGTTTTCAGCATCCGGACGTGCCGGGCCTCGGCTGGCAACAGGCCGCCGACTGTTTCGACCCGGCGCAGTACACCAGCTTCTGGTGGACCAATCAGGCCGACGGGCACCCGCTCTACACCCACGTGCACAGCGGCAACCTCACCGTGCAGCTGTTTTCGTTGCTGTTCGAGCCCAACGGTTGGGCGCGCCCCGGCCGCGGCGGCCAGTACCCGCAAATGTTTGATTAACATCGTTCGTTGAAGGAAATTCTATGGCTATCGATACCGATACCCTGCTGGCCCCGGTTGACGCGGACAATCCCTGCGGCGACAACCTGGAATACGACGCCGACTTTCTGGCGATGGCGCGCGCCGCCACCGGCAAGGCCGAACAGCAGTTCGGCAGTACCATCATTCCGGAAGAGGCGCCGGATTGGGTGCAGGTCGAGCGTCTCTCGACCTCGCTGCTGGCGCGCACCAAAGACCTGCGCGTCATGCTGTACCTCACCCGCGCCTGGACCCAGCTGCGCGGCTTGCCGGGCTACGCCGACGGGCTGACGCTGATCAACCAGGCGATACTCCGTTACTGGGACAGCCTGCAGCCGGCATTGGAGTTCGACGGCGAGGCCGATCCGCTGTTTCGCATCAACGCGCTGGCCGACCTTGGCGACAAAGCCGCGCTGGCCGCCAGCGTGCGCGCCGCGCCGCTGCTGAAAAGCGCCGCCGGTGAAATCTCGCTGCGCGACGCCGGCGCCCTGCTCGACGGCAGCAAGCAAGAGTGCCCCAACTTCCCCGGCGGCCGCGCGCGGCTGCAGGATGAGCTGGCGCAACAGGATCGCCCCGAAGGCGCGCTGGTGACGCACATCGCCAACACCCTGAGCGCCATTCGCAGCGAAGTGACCCGCCATCTGGGGGAAAGCGCGCTGCCTGAAATGAGCGCGTTGACCAAGGTGTTTTCTCTGGTGGCGCTCGCCGGCCAAAGCGACGCCCCGGCCGCCACCGAACCAGACGCCGCGCCGCAAGCCGCCGCCGAGCCGCAACCGGCCGCGGTGCAAAGCGCCACGGCGCCGCTCAACTGGCGCAGCGCACAGATCCAGTCGCGCGACGACGCCCAGCTGATGCTGGACAAGGTGAAAAATTATTTTCGTCTTCATGAGCCGAGCCACCCGGCGCCGCTGATGATCGATCGGGTCCAGCGGCTGATTACGCTGGACTTTATGCAAATCGTCCGCGATTTGGCGCCCGATGGGCTTAACCAACTGGAGACCATTCTCGGTCGCCCCGACCACGAGGAGAACAGCTAGCCATCGACTTTTGTTCTCTTGACGACACCCGATACCGTCTGCCGCCTGCGCAGACCCGAATCAGAACCTGACTCTCCCAGCCGGACGAGGCGCGTTCCCAATCGCCATTAGATGGAGTAAATCATGTCAAACTCGAAATCCCGCAGCGGGCAGAAATTCATCGCCCGCAACCGCGCGCCGCGCGTACAGATTGAATACGATGTCGAAATTTATGGCGCAGAGCGCAAAATCCAGCTGCCGTTCGTGATGGGCGTGATGGCGGATCTGGTGGGGAAAGCGGTCGATCCGCAAGCCAGCGTGGAGGAACGCAAGTTCATGGAAATCGATGTCGACAACTTCGACGAGCGCATGAAATCGCTGAAGCCGCGCGTCGCTTATCAGGTCGACAACACCCTGACCGGCGAAGGCAAACTGAACATCGATCTGACCTTCGAAAGCATGGAAGACTTCTCCCCTGCCGCTATCGCCCGCAAGGTCGACTCGCTGGGCAATCTGCTGGACGCCCGCACCCAGCTTTCCAACCTGCTGTCCTATATGGACGGTAAAAACGGCGCCGAGGAGCTGATCTCCAAGATCCTGCAAAACCCGGCCTTGCTGCACTCCTTGACCGACGCGCCAAAGCCGGCGGTTAACGACGACAACAACGAGCGTGAGGATTAATCGATGAGCAACTCGCCTCAGCAACAAAATGCGTTGCAAACCACCGAGACTTTTTCCAGCGACGAATTCAGCGCGCTGCTGAACAAAGAGTTCCGGCCGAAGACCGATCAGGCTAAAGAAGCGGTCGAGAACGCGGTGAAAACCCTGGCGCAACAGGCGCTGGAAAACACCGTCACCGTCTCTTCCGACGCCTACCGCACCATTCAGGCGCTGATCGCGGAAATCGACGAAAAGCTGTCGCAACAGATCAACCAGATCATTCACCACGACGACTTCCAAAAGCTGGAAGGCGCCTGGCATGGCCTGCACTACCTGGTCAACAACTCCGAAACCGACGAGATGCTGAAGATTCGCTTCATGAGCATTTCCAAGCAGGAGCTGGGCCGCACGCTGAAGCGTTATAAAGGCGTGGGCTGGGACCAAAGCCCGATCTTCAAGAAAGTCTACGAAGAAGAATATGGCCAGTTCGGCGGCGAGCCGTTCGGCTGCCTGGTGGGCGACTACTACTTCGATCACAGCCCGCAGGATGTGGAGCTGCTGGGTGAAATGGCCAAGATCGGCGCCGCCTCGCACTGCCCGTTCATCGCCGGCACCGCGCCAAGCGTGATGCAGATGGAGTCCTGGCAGGAGCTCTCCAACCCGCGCGATCTGACCAAGATCTTCCAGAACACCGAGTACGCCGCCTGGCGCAGCCTGCGCGAATCGGAAGACGCGCGTTATCTGGGCCTGGTGATGCCGCGCTTCCTGGCGCGCCTGCCGTACGGTATCCGCACCAACCCGGTGGACGAGTTTGACTTCGAAGAAGAGACCGACGGCGCGACCCACGGCAACTACACCTGGACCAACGCCGCCTACGCCATGGCCGCCAACATCAACCGTTCGTTCAAAGAGTTCGGCTGGTGCACCGCCATTCGCGGGGTGGAATCCGGCGGCGCGGTGGAAAACCTGCCGTGCCACACTTTCCCGAGCGACGACGGCGGCGTGGACATGAAGTGCCCGACCGAGATCGCCATCAGCGATCGCCGCGAAGCCGAGCTGGCCAAGAACGGCTTTATGCCGCTGGTGCACCGCAAAAACTCCGACTTCGCCGCCTTTATCGGCGCGCAGTCGCTGCAGAAGCCGGCGGAATATTACGATGCCGACGCCTCCGCCAACGCCCAGCTTTCCGCGCGCCTGCCGTACCTGTTCGCCTGCTGTCGTTTCGCGCACTACCTGAAATGCATCGTGCGCGACAAAATTGGCTCCTTCCGCGAACGCGACGACATGGAGCGCTGGCTGAACGACTGGATCATGAACTACGTGGACGGCGATCCGGCCAACTCCTCGCAGGAAACCAAGTCGCGCAAACCGCTGGCCGCAGCGGAAGTGCAGGTGGAAGAGATCGAAGACAATCCGGGCTACTACAGCGCCAAGTTCTTCCTGCGCCCGCACTACCAGTTGGAAGGCCTGACCGTCTCCCTGCGCCTGGTGTCGAAACTGCCTTCACTGAAGCAAAACGACGCGTCCTGATGGACTGAAGTCAGGCCGCGATAGCGCGGCCTGATAAATAAAACATGGAGGTAAATCATGGGAACAAGACCCCGTTTTCTGGCTGCCTGGACTGCAGCTAAAAATATTTACGACCCAAACGATCCTCTGGGAAAAGTTAAAAATACGATTGGCGGTGCCGTAAAACGAAACTTTGAGATACCCGTCGAATCAGGTGGCTGGGAAAACAGCTGTGCCGTAAGGATGAGTTACGTGCTCAATTACACAGGCCATCCGGTTCCCAGAATAGGTCAGTTAACCGTCTCAGGCGCAGATAAAAAATGGTACTTTTTCCGCGTGCGGGATTTGATTCCCTACCTGACTAAAACGTGGGGAAAACCTGACATGGTTGTTAATTACCCTCAATTACCTGTTACGCAACTGGCCAACAAAAAAGGATTAATACTTTTTGAAGTATCAGGTTGGGGAAACGCGGGCGGGCACGTCACTTTCTGGAACGGAACCAGTTGTTCAGATCATTGCTATTTCAATGAGCCCGGAACCAATTACTCTACTCCGCGAGCCAATTTTTGGGAGTTGCCATGAACAAGTTAATCACAATCGGATTGGCAACTACCCTGTTGGGGCTCTCGCAGTCATCGCTCGCCAAGGACATTCAAGATCCGGTGGCATTTATCAAACAGATGCCTTATCACCAGGTCGTAAAAGAACTGGCATTGTCACGCTGCCTGGCACAGGTCTCCGATTCGGATAAAGCATTCTCTCTTGATGCAGCCAGAACGGCGAATGCGATGAGAGAGTGGATGCCATTCGATATCGAATCAGGTGATGAGAAAATCAATGTTCTCATCGACAAATATAAATCCAGAATCAATGAGTTTCACAGCGAAACTAAAGACAAGAGTCAAGGTGTCACCTTAAACTGCCTGCGGTTGTACCATAGCCCTGAATTGGACAAGCTTTCCCGACAGCTCATAGCAGGCAACCCAGATCGCACGTGGAATCAAGATAACGCGAAATAATTAAGCATTGAGCCATTATCATTTTAATAATGGCTCGGTAACCCGTACCGACAGTTTTCGGTATTTAAGAAGGTGCATGGCACAAGGATATAAATTGGTAATGCATTACCACACTTGCAATTCCTGCTGCTATTACCTGAGTTTTTCAACGTAACGTTAATACTACTGTTAACCCTTAATAAAGAGTGAAGAAACTATGGCTATTGATATGTTCCTGAAAGTTGAAGGTGCCAGCGGCGAATCTAAAGATTCGAATCACAAAGGCTGGACCGACATCACTTCTTTCTCCTGGGGCGCTTCTCAACCGGGCAATATGGGCGTTGGCGGCGGCGGTGGCGCCGGCAAAGTGTGCTTCAACGATCTGCACGTCAACGCGCTGGTCGACAAGTCAACCCCGGCGCTGCTGAAGCACTGCTCCAGCGGTAAACACCTGACCAAGGTTGAGTTGTCTGTCTGCAAGGCGGGCGGTACTCAGGTTGAGTACGTCAAAATCACCCTGGACGACGTGCTGGTCACCGCCGTGCAGTACACCGGTGCAGGTGGCGAAGACACCGTAGGCATCACCTACTCCTTCCAGGCGGCGAAAGTGAAACAGCAGTACTGGGAGCAGAGCGACAAAGGCGGCAAAGGCGCCGAAAGCAGCGCAGGTTGGAACATCAAGGAAAACCGCGAAGCTTAATCTTCCCGCACAGATGCCCCTGATTAGGGGCATCTATCAACAGAGGACGTTATCATGAGTCGCCCTTCATTCCAGCAAGCGTGGCAACGATTTAGCGAAATCAACGTAGATATTACTGATGTTGGCCAAAAGATCGGTGGAAATGTAGGTCTTAACATTGAGCTTGGCGTCAATGACCCATTGCAAGGATTCACCAATGCCTGCGCAATACGCATGAGTTACACGCTCAATTATTCTGGTTTTAAAGTTGAACGAGGAGCATGGAAGACCGTTTCAGGCAAAGATAAAAATTGGTACATTTATCGTGTCAGAGATATTATTAACTTCTTGAATTATAAGTTCGGCAAACCTGATAAAACGATAAAAAACCCTACCCCCAGTGATTTTTCAAAAGACAAAGGGATATTGGTTTTCACTGTTCCAGGATGGAATGATGCCAGCGGACACGCAACATTATGGAACGGTACAACCTGCTCAGATCATTGTTACTTTCCAAAATCCAGCGAGGCATCTATATGGTTACTAAAATAAAATCCCTGTGTGTTGCAAGCATGCTATTTTTGGGATGTATTCAATCGGCCCAAGCCAAAGAAAGCTATACCCCCGAAGAGTACCTCAAAAACTATGCGCTCAGCGTTTGCATCGCCGAGGGGTACTCAGCAAAAGAAGTCAAAAACGATGCCGCCGCCGCCGCTCGGGGTTACATGGAATTCGGCGATTACTCTCTGGAGGCGCATACCGCCGTCAGGGCGCTGGCAAAAGAATTTCTGGCAAAGCCCTATGACAGCATGTCTGGGGAGCCGATGACGATGGCCAAGTGCATCGATCTTGTACATAGCCAAGCGTTGCAAGCCATCATCAAGAAATACCAAGGGAAAGGCGACAGCTGATAATAAATACGCATCCTTACATATAATAAATGTTAGTTTAGAAAAATAGGAAAGGAATCCTGATGCAATACAAAACAAAAGCAGATCTGGATAGATCTATCGATGAATTAAAAAAACTATCAAGGACGTTTTCACGGCAGTATCTCTACACCAACGAATCAAGAGCTAATTTCGCACTGGAAATAGACCAGCTTATTCAGTTTGCACAAAGGGATATCAGTATATACTGCACATCCTACTTTGGGGCAATCAGGGACATTGAAGACGAGACTAATCATCTTAAACGCCAAGCTTTTGCTATCGACGCAGGAAGAAACACGCTCTATATATCAATAGAAAAAAAGAAGAGTAACAATACCACCAACCTTATTTTGAAGCAGATAGGTTTTGTCGGTGGCGGAACACAAATATTCGCCGGAGTCGGTACTTGTGCAGCGACTCTCGGTATGGCGTGTGGCGGTTTTGGCTTACCGCTGATTGCTCAAGGTACGAACAATATTTATGAAAACGGTTACTATTTACTTTTCCGAAAAGATAAATCAGGCAGTGTAAGAAATGCCTATCGATATACTGCGAAAGCACTAGGATATAGTCAGGATGCTGCGGATACAATTTATGGCACTGTAGACCTTAGCCTATCTGGATATGGAATGATCAGGAAAACATTAAAACCAGATGCCTGGAGATTATATAGGAATATCAATAGCGACTTTATTCGTGGTTGGCAAGAGATGGGGCGAACAGGTTTGACGATTGAGGTTATATCAGATTTAACAACCGGCAGCGGGATGTACGAACTCATAAAGGACAACCAAAGAAAATGACTCCAGACGTCACGCTATCAACTTACTCATATGGATTCTTATTCTCCTACTTTTCACTGTCACTCATAATTTTAGTGGCATTATATTACTTAAAAAAAACATCGGCACGCAAACACAATTATCCATTGTTTGTTTTCAACTGTCTCATTGTGGTTGTTATGGGTGTCATACAGCTCTCAATTTTTGCATACGGAAATGATTTTCTTAATCTTTTCTACCCAATAGGCAACGATAACTATGACTCTATTCACTACGGCAGTTTGATGTTCACCTTTATCTACTTAACTCAACTACCAAAAAACACCTATTACAAAGAAGAAAAGAATCGAAGTTAGCCATCTGATTAGATGACTAAATCAACATACGCCCAAAGCAGTCTAAAATCCCCATCAGCAGGAATGCCTTATGCGATTTTCCATTGTAAAAAATAAAAGCGGCCAGGTTCCGCCGCAGAGCAGTTGCGATTTTCTACCGCCGGGCGGCACCATCGGCCGCAGCGTGGACAACAACCTGGTGTTGCCGGACGAAGAGCGCGCCATTTCCCGCCTACAGGCGATCGTGCATATTTCCGCTGACGGCGAATGCCGCATCACCAACCGCGGCAACGTCACCCGCGTGCTGCTGAACGACATTCCGCTGGAGCGCGGCCGCCAGGTTGAACTGCAGGACGGCGACGTACTGGGCATCGACGATTACCAGATCGAAGTCAGCGCACTGCAGCAACATGCCGCGCCGCAGGCTCAACCGGTGGTCAAGGTCGCCGCCGTTGCGGCGACGGCAGCCCCTGTTGCCGCCGCCACCGAAAAATCCGCCGCGCCAATCCCCAACGAAATCTGGGACAGCCTGGTGGAAGAGTTTACGCCGAACGCGCCGGCCGCCGCCGCACCGCCGCCGGTCGCCAACCCGGACAATCATCCGCTGCTGGATACCCCCACTCGCGAACTGAACCCGGCCGATCCGCTGGCGCAGTTGGCGGCCAATGTCGATCTGCGCCAACTGCAGCAGCAGCAAACCGATCCGGCGGCGCTGTTCAACACCGACGCCACCTTTGAGCGCGAGCACATTCTGGCCGATACCACCCCTAGCGCGCTGCTGGCAGAACAGGCAGCGCCGCCGCGTCCGGCAGCCCCGGCGCAGAATGCGCAGCAACCGGAGCAAGAACTGGATCCGCTGGCACTGTTCGGCGGCTCATCCGCCCCCGCTTCGCCAGAGACGCTGAACAGCAACGATCCGCTGGGATTACTGATGGGCGGCGCCGTGCCGCTGGCTCAGCCGGAGGAACCGGTACAGCCGTCGTCCCCGCCGCCAGCACCGGCACCAATCGCAGCACAACCGCAAGCGCCGCGCCCACAGCCGACGCCGCCGCCCGTGCAGATGCCCGAGCCGCAACCCCAACCCGCGCCGCAGTTCAGCCAGCCGGAACCGCCCGCACAGCCGCCGCGCCCGCGCCAGGGCAACCGCCTGGGCATCGATCCGGTCGCCTACCAGTCCGCCCAGCGGCAACACGCCGCCGCGCCGAATGGCGACGCATTGGAAGGGCCGTTGCTGACGGCGCTGTTGCAAGGCATCGGTCTCGACGATCTGCAGCCGCAGCCGCATTTCGACGAACGCCAGATCCGCCAGGCCGGCCGCCTGCTGAGCCTGTTCTCGCAAGGCACCGTCGCCCTGCTCTCATCCCGCTCGATCCTCAAGCGCGGCGTGAAGGCCGAGATGACCATGATCCTCGACGAAGCCAACAACCCGTTCAAGCTGCTGCCTTCGGGTAAAACGGTGCTGATGCAGATGTTCGGCAGCCAGATGCCGGGCTTTATGCCGCCAGAGCAGGCGGTACGCGACGCGCTGATCGACCTGCAGGCGCACCAGTTGGGGATGATCGCCGGCATCCGCGCCATCATCGCCGCCATGCTGCAGTCGTTCAATCCGGAGCGCCTCGAAGAGGAAGCGCGCAAAGAAGGCGTGGCGCCGCGCCTGTCGCTGCCCGCCAACCGCAAGGCCGCGCTGTGGGACTACTTCGTGAAGAACTATCAGCAAACCTCCGGCGAGATCGAGGACGATTTCCACACCCTGTTCGGCGAAGCCTTCCTGCACGCCTATGACGTTGAAGTGAATCAATACAAAGACTCACAGACCAAACCGGACGCGTAATGAATATCACCATAGCCTCTACCTCCAACCAGGGCGGCCGCGCCTCCAACCAGGATCAAACCGGCGAGGTGCTCGGCAACCGCGCCGCCTGCTTCGTGGTGTGCGACGGCATCGCCGGCTTTCCGGGCGGCGATATCGCCGCCCAGCTGGCGCGCGACACCATTTTGCAGAACTTCGACGGCGAAAAGCACCTGAACGCCCAGAGCATTCGTCAGCACATCACGCGCGCCAACGCCGCGATCCACCAGCAGCAGCGGCAGTCAGACGAATACAGCAAGATGGGCACCACGCTGGTCAGCCTGTTTATCGATCGCGATTATCAGCTGGCCTACTGGGCGCACGCCGGCGACAGCCGCCTGTACCTGTTTCGTCGCGGCTACCTGCATGCCGTCACCACCGACCACAGCCTGATCCAACAAATGCAGGACGCCGGTTATCAAACCAACGGCATCAACAGCAACCTGCTGTATTTCGCGCTGGGGCTCAACGAAGAGCGCGACGCCACCTACAGCGACGTGCTGCAGCTGGAGGACGGCGACGTTTTCCTGCTGTGCACCGACGGCTTCTGGCACAGCTTCAGCCTGGCCGAACTTGAACAGTCGCTGCACATGGTCAACTCCCCCAGCGAGTGGATCGCCCTGATGCAGCAGGCATGGAAGAAAAACAATAACAGCGATAACTACAGCGCTATCGCCGTCTGGATTGGCTCACCGCAGGAAACCACCCTGCTGCATTCGCTGGCGGATGCGGAACGGTTTTTGATTCGCGACTGAGTCGGCGCACATTCACAGCAAGGTTCACTATGAAATACTGGATGCCGGGGCTCGTTGCCCTGATGGCGGTACCGACCGCGCAGGCGATGAACTATCGCCTGGTTTACTCCCCCAGCCAGAAGCTGGAAGTGTTTATCGATGACGTCAAGAACAGCAATCCGGAAAGCTGGTGCGGCAAAAGCATCCCGCTGCGCATCGTCTCGGCGCAAGGCAAAGATCCGGCGGTGCTGAACGACTTCCTGCCGCGCGTCGGCAATCTGCTGGAAAAGCAGTGCCCGAAAGCCGGCCACCTGCCCTGGACGTTGACCGACAAGCGCGGCGAGAAGCTGGCCAGCGGCGAAGCCGCCAAAGCGCGCGGCTGGAAACCGGTGGTCAAACAGGAGACCGCCGAGCAGCCGGAAACTCCACCGCAGCCGGCGATCCCTGCGGCGGTGGCGGTGACCTCTCCGCAGGCGGACACCGCACCGCCGCAGCGTTTCAGCCTGCCGCAGGGCTGCCATTTCCGCACTTTCTGGCGCGATGAAGCCAACGGCGGCGCGTTGTTCATTCCCGCCGGCGACGCGCTGCGTTGCGGCGAGGACGGCTGGCTGCAGGGCAGCGGCGCGGTCACGCTGCAACAGGGCGGCCAGACCCTCTCGCCGACGCTGTGGTTCCTGCAGGGCTACCCGCTGGCGAAGATCAACGGTGGCGATCGCGCGCTGACCGTCGTCAACGCCAACGCCCAACGGCTGGTGCTGGGCGGCAACCCGCAGGCGCCGGGCAGTTTCCTGCTGCTGAGCTTCGAACCGCAGTTGCACGCCTGGGCGTTCAACGGTGAAGCGATCGTTGAAATGGCGCGCGTCGACGCCGCCGACGAGAACAAGATCAAACAGCGCGTGCAACAGGCGCAGGCCGCCTGGCAACCGCTGCTGAGCGCCCCCGCCCCGCTGGCCTTCAAACTGGTGGAGAAGCTGGCCGAAGACCGGGTCGATCCGGCCAGCGGCAGCTACCTGTCGGTTAACGGCGCCACTCACTGATTATAAGGAAAGCCTGTGAAATCATTAGCAAGCATGCTGCAAGGCCACTCGATCGGCGCGGCCATTACCGCCGTCGAAAATGACATCAAGGCGAAACCGGCGGATGCCGATCTGCGCGCCGCGCTGGTGCAACTGCTGTGCCTGAGCGGCAACTGGACGCGCGCCAACGCACAGCTGAAGTCCTGGCAGGCGCTGAAACCGATCGCCCAACCGACCACGCTGCTGCTGATGCAGTCGGTCAACGCCGAGCTGCAGCGCCAGGCGGTGTTCGCCGGCACGGCCGCGCCGGCGCTGCTGCGGCAGGATCAGCCCTGGCTGCAACTGCTGGTGCAGGCGCTGCATCAGGATGCACAAGGGGCGGCCGAACAGGCCCAGGCGCTGCGCGACCAAGCGCTGGAAGCTGCGCCGGCCGGCGCCGGGCGGTTAACGCTGGCCGAAGGGGAGCAAGAGCGGCAGCTGAGTTTCGACTGGCTGACCGACGGCGACGGCCGCCTCGGGCCGGTGTGCGAGCTGGCGCTGAATGGCGTTTACTACTGGCTGCCGTTCGCCGACATCGCCGCGATCCAGTTCCAGGCGCCGCAGAGCGCCATCGATCTGGTGTGGAGCCATGCGCTGGTGCGCCTGACCGATGGCCGCGAACAGGTGTGCCAACTGCCCGCCCGTTATCCGCTGGCCGCAGACAGCGACGACGCGCTGTTGCTGGGCAAACGCACCGAATGGCAACCGCTGGGCGACGGCACCCACTATGCCGGGCTCGGCCTGAAGACCTGGCTCAGCGAAAGCGATGAATTCCCGCTGCACAGCCTGCGGCAGCTGAGCTTCGACGCGAGCGCCTGAACATGAACGATAAGCGCCCACCCCACTACGACGGCGGCGATCTGCGCCGCCAGGGCTATCGCTATCGTCAGGACAGCGAACGCCTGACGTCGCGCGACAAAATGCAGCCGGTGCTGCTCGATATGCTGACCGACGACGAACCGCATAAAAAGCAGGAGGCGCAGGTGCGCAACCTGGTGTCGCACAGCGAGCTGCGCCGCCGGGTATTACGCGATCTGCAGTGGCTGTTCAACTGCGTCAACAGCGAATCCAATCTGGATCTCGGCGATTTTCCGCAGGTGCGCCGTTCCACCCTGAATTACGGCATCGCCTCGCTGGCGGGCAAGCGCATGTCGGACATCGAATGGCTGGACATTCAGCGCGCGCTGACCGATTCCATTCTCCATTTCGAGCCGCGCATTCTGCCCGAAGGGTTGCAGGTGCGCTGCATCTCGGACACCGGCTCGCTGGAACTGCACAACGTGCTGTCGATCGAAATCAAGGGCCGCCTGTGGTGCGTGCCCTATCCGCTGGAGTTTCTGTTCCGTACCGACGTGGATCTGGAAAACGGCCACTTCGATCTGAAAGACATAGGGTAAGGCGATGGACAGTAAACTTTTAGACTATTACAACCGCGAGCTGGCCTATCTGCGTGAAATGGGCGCCGAGTTCGCCGAACAGTACCCGAAGGTCGCGGGCCGCCTCGGCATGCGCGGCATCGACGTGGCGGATCCCTATATCGAGCGCCTGATGGAGGGTTTCGCCTTCCTCACCTCGCGCGTGCAGCTGAAAATGGACGCCGAGTTCCCGCGCTTTTCTCAGCGCTTGCTGGAGATCATCTATCCCAACTATCTGTCGCCGACGCCGTCGATGGCGATCGCCGAGCTGCAGCCGGACAGCAGCAAGGGCGACATCAGCAACGGCTTCGTGGTGCCGCGCGGCACCATGATGGACAGCCAGACGCTGAAGAAAAGCGGCATCACCTGCAGTTACACCACGGCGCATGACGTCACGCTGCAGCCGGTGCGCATCGCCGGCGTCGAACTGGGCGGCATTCCGGCCGATATCCCGCTGGCTTCGCTGGGGCTGCAGCACAGCGGCTGCGTCAGCGCGCTGCGCATTCGTCTCGAGTGCTACGAAAGCGTCACGCTCAACAACCTGCAGCTGGACCAGCTGATGTTTTATCTGGCCGGGCCGGACATGCAGGCGCAGCAGCTGCTGGAACTGCTGATGCAGCACAGCGTCGGGCTGATTTGCCAAACGGTGGAAGCGCAGCCGCAGCGGCGGGCGCTGGCGTTGGACGGGTTGCGGCAGGAGGGCTTCGCCGCCGAACAGGCGCTGCTGCCCAACGACCTGCGCAACTTCGAAGGCTACCGGCTGCTGCAGGAGTACTTCGCCTTCCCGGCGCGCTTCCAGTTCTTCAGCGTCAACGGCCTGCGCCCGCTGCTGCAGAGCGTGCGCGAAGGGAAAAAGGCGCTGCGCCAGTTCGAGATCGTGGTGCTGCTGGATCGGCACGACGTCGCGCTGGAACGGGTGGTCGACGCCGCCCATTTGGCGCTGCACTGCACGCCAGTGATCAACCTGTTTCCGAAAGTCGCCGAACGCATCGCGATCAACGAAAAAAGCCACGAATACCATCTGGTGGTCGACAATATCCGACCGCTGGATTACGAAGTGTTTTCGGTGCAGCGGCTCGGCGGCAGCGCCAGCGAAAAACGCTACGAGCAAGAGTTTCGGCCGTTTTACAGCACCCTGAGCGCGGACGACGGCAACTATGGTGCCTATTTCTCTTTGCGGCGCGAACAGCGCACGCTGTCGGAACATGCCCGCCGCTACGGCACCCGCACCGGCTATGCCGGTTCGGAAGTGTTCGTGTCGCTGGTGGACGAGCGGCAATCGCCGTGGCACAGCGATCTGAAATACCTCACCGCCGACGTGCTGTGCACCAGCCGCGACCTGCCGTTGATGCTGTTGCAGCAGGATCAGGGCAATTTCGTGATGCCCGATTCGATCCCGATCAAGCAGGTTTCGCTGCGCAAAGGCCCCACTCCGCCGCGCCCGGCACTGGCCGAAGGCATGATCACCTGGCGGCTGATCAGTCAGCTGCAGCTGAACTACCTCAGCATGATGGACGGCGATCCGGAACAGGGCGCCGCCAGCCTGCGCCAGCTGCTGGGGTTGTACGGCAACCTGAGCGAACCGGCGATCGCCAAACAGATCCAGGGCGTGCGCCACTGCAACCTGCGGCCGGTCTATCGGCGTGTGCCGGAGCCGGGCCCGATCGTGTTCGCACGCGGTATCGCCATCGATCTGACGGTCGATGAGCAGGCATTCTCCGGCAACAGCCCTTACCTGCTCGGCAGCGTGCTGGAGCGCCTGTTCTCGCGCCTGGTGGCGATGAACACCTTCACCGAGATGACGCTCTCGAGCCAGCAGCGCGGCGAAATCGCCCACTGGCAGGCGCGCATGGGCAAAAGGACGCTGATATGAGCGCGGAGATGATCGCCACCGAACTGGCGCCGCCGCAGATCAATGCGCTGTATCGGCTGCCGGACGACTTCTGGCCGCGGCTGCGCAGCGCGCCTTACAAGCACGATCTGTTTCAACTGCTGCGACGCATCGACGCCCAGGGCGGCCAACCCTATCTGCTGGGGCGAGCGCCGCTGCCGCGCCACGAGATGCTGCGCCTGGGCCAGGAGCCGTCGCTGTCGTTCGCGCCCTCCACGCTGGCGCAGGTGGCGCCACGCGCCAACAGCCCGCTGCACGACGTTTCGATCTTCAGCTTCGGCCTGTTCGGCCCCAACGGGCCGCTGCCGCTGCACCTGACCGAATACGTGCGCGAACGGGTGTACCACCATCAGGACACCACCCTGCTGGCGTTCACCAACCTGTTCCATCACCGGCTGACGCTGCTGTTTTACCGCGCCTGGGCCGATGCGCAGCCGACGGTATCGCTGGATCGCCCGGACAACCGGCGCTTCGACGAGTATCTGTCGAGCCTGATCGGCATCGGCCAGCCGGCGCAACAGGAACGCGACAGCCTCAACGCTCACGCCAAGCATTTTATGGCCGGTCATCTGATTCGCCACAGCCGCGATCCGGAAGGCCTGAGCAAAATATTGCAGCAGTATTTCAAGGTGCCGGTGCGCATCGTCGAAAACGTGCCGCACTGGCTGCGGGTGGAACCGCGCGAACAGGCGCGGCTCAAGGCCGGGCGCGGTGCGCCGCGGCTCGGCGAGTCAGCCTTTCTCGGCATCGCGGTGCGCGATATCCAGCATAAATTCCGCATCGAGCTGGGGCCGATGCCGCAGCAGGACTATGACCGCTTCCTGCCCGGCGCCGAGCTGTGCCGGCAACTGCGCGACTGGGTGCGCCAATACCTGGGCATCGAGTTTGTCTGGGAAGTACGCCTGATTCTGGCGAAGGAACAGGCGCACGGCATCCAGCTCGGCGGCACGCAGCGCTTGGGCCTGAGCAGTTGGCTGGCCGACGATCGGCGACAGCGCGATCTCGACGATCTGATCTTCAGCCCTGAACCGCTGGAAAATCCGTTCTGACCCTATTTCGGCCGGCGCCCTGCGGCGTCAGGCCACCCTGAGACCTGAGGAAAACCATGTCTGAAATCAGCCGCTCGGTATTATTTGGCAAACTGGATAGCCTGTTATTCACCTCTCTGGAAAGTGCGACGGCGTTTTGCAAGCTGCGCGGTAACCCCTATGTCGAACTGGCGCACTGGCTGCATCAGCTGATGCAATCACCGGACGGCGATCTGCAGCAGATCGTTCGCCACTTCGCGCTGGACGAGGCGCAGCTGGCACGCGACATCGTCGAAGCGCTCGATCGCCTGCCGCGCGGCGCCAGCGCCATCTCCGATCTGTCCGAGCACATCGACAGCGCGGTGGAACGCGCCTGGGTCTATGGCTCATTGAAGTTCGGCGCGGCGCGCATCCGCGGCGGCCACCTGCTGCTCGGCATTCTGAAAACCTACAGCCTGCGCCATCTGCTGAAGGCCATTTCCCCGCAGTTCGAACGCATCAACGCCGATCTGTTGATGGAGCAGTTCGCCGTCATCACCGCTCACTCGGCGGAAAACGCCCAGGATGCGCCGGCGGAAAACAGCGCCGAACCCCTGCCCGGCGCGCCGCGCAGCGGTGAAAGCGTGCTGGCGCAGTATGCCCAGGATCTGACCGCCAGAGCGCGCAACGGCGAGATCGACCCGGTGGCCGGCCGCGATGAAGAGATCCGGCAAATCATCGATATCCTGATGCGCCGCCGCCAAAACAACCCGCTGCTGACCGGTGAGGCCGGCGTCGGGAAAACCGCCGTGGTGGAAGGCCTGGCACTGCGCATCGTGGCCGGCGACGTGCCACCACAGCTACGCGACGTGAAGCTGTGCCTGCTGGACATCGGCATGCTGCAGGCCGGCGCCGGCGTCAAGGGCGAGTTTGAAAAACGGCTGCAGGCGGTGATCGACGAAGTGCAGTCCAGCCCGACGCCGATCATCCTGTTTATCGACGAAATTCACACCCTGATCGGCGCCGGTGGCACCCAGGGCACCGGCGACGCCGCCAACCTGCTGAAACCGGCGCTGGCGCGCGGCCAGTTGCGCACTATCGGTGCCACCACCTGGTCGGAATACAAGAAGTACATCGAGAAAGACCCGGCGCTCACCCGCCGTTTCCAGGTCGTGCAGGTGCACGAGCCGAGCGAAGACAAGGCGCTGCTGATGCTGCGCAGCACCGTCAGCCCACTGGAACAACACCATCGCGTGCTGCTGCTGGATGAAGCGGTGGACGCTGCGGTGCGGCTGTCTCACCGCTATATTCCCGCCCGCCAGCTGCCGGACAAGGCGGTGGCGCTGCTGGATACCGCCTGCGCGCGCGTGGCGGTCAGCCAACACGCCGAGCCCGCTCAGGTTGAAGACTGCCGCCACCGCATCGATGCGCTGCAAATAGAGTTGGATATCGCCCACCGCGAGGCCAAGGTCGGCATCGGCGATCCCCTGCGCCCGCAGGAGATTGAAGCCCAGCTGACCGCGCTGCGCCAGGAGCTGGAACTGTTGACCGAGCGCTGGCAGCAGGAGCTGGCGCTGATCCAGCAGATCATCACACTGCGCGCCCAGCTGCATCAGCAGGAAGAAGAGCCCGCCGAAGAAGAGACGCAGGCGCGCCCGGACGCCGACGCGCTGCGCGCCCAGTTGGGCGAACTGCAGCAGCAGCTGAGCGCGCTGCAGGGCGAAGCGCCGCTGATCTTCGCCGCCGTCGACGCCAACATCGTGGCGGCGGTAGTGGCCGACTGGACCGGCATTCCGCTGGGCCGCATGGTGAAAAACGAGATTGAAGCGGTGCTGCAACTCTCCGACACCCTGAACCAGCGCGTCATCGGTCAACGCCATGCGCTGGATCTGATCGCCCGCCGAGTGCGCACCTCACGGGCGCGGCTGGACGATCCGAACAAGCCGGTCGGGGTGTTTCTGCTGGCCGGGCCGTCCGGCGTCGGCAAGACCGAAACCGCGCTGGCGCTGGCGGAAACCCTGTACGGCGGCGAGCAAAACGTCATCACCATCAACATGAGCGAATTCCAGGAGTCGCACACCGTTTCGACGCTGAAAGGCGCGCCGCCCGGCTATGTCGGCTATGGCGAAGGCGGCGTGTTGACCGAAGCGGTGCGCCGTCGCCCTTACAGCGTGGTGCTGTTGGACGAAATCGAAAAGGCACACCCGGACGTGCATGAAATCTTCTTCCAGGTGTTCGACAAGGGCTGGATGGAGGACGGCGAAGGCCGCCATATCGATTTCCGCAACACCATCATCATTCTAACCTCCAACGTCGGCACCGATCTGATCGCCGGGCTGTGCAGCGATCCGGAGCTGCTGCCGGAACCGGAGGCGCTGAGCGGCGCGCTGCGCCAGCCGCTGCTGTCGGTGTTCCCGGCCGCCTTGCTCGGCCGCCTGCTGGTTGTGCCGTATTACCCGCTGACCGACGCCACGCTAGGCAACATCGTGCGGCTGCAGTTGGGCCGTATTCAGCGCCGCCTGGCGGAGAATCACGACATCGTCTGCACCTTCGACGACGCGGTCATCGAGCAGATCGTCAGCCGCTGTACCGAGGTGGAGTCCGGCGGCCGCATGGTCGACGCCATCCTGACCAACACCCTGCTGCCGCAGATCAGCCACAGGCTGCTGACCGGCAGCGCCAACGACCAGCGCTATCGCCAGCTGCATATCGCGCTGCAGAACAACGAATTCATTTGTCAATTTCAGGCATAACGCCGCGGCCGCCGAGACGGCGGCCCTTTGAACACAGAGAGTCATCACTATGTCGGGAACCGGGATAACCAAACCGAATTCGAACAGCCTGCCGAGCGGCTATCGATTCAACGAATTCGAGATCCAGGAAGCGATCGGCGAAGGCGGCTTCGGCATCGTCTACCGCGCCTACGATCACCAACTGGAACGCACCATCGCCATCAAGGAGTACATGCCAACCTCGCTGGCGAAACGTAACGACGATCTCAGCATCGGGCTGCGCGGCGAGCGCTTCGGCAAAACCTTCCAGGCCGGGCTGAACAGCTTTATTCAGGAGGCGCGTCTGCTGGCGCGCTTCTCGCACCCCGGCCTGCTGCACGTGCTGCGCTTTTGGGAAGAAAACGGCACCGCCTATATGGGCACCCAGTTCTACAGCGGCACCACGCTGAAAAACCTGCAGGCGCAGCATCCGGAGAAGATTGACGAAGCGTGGATCCGCCGGCTGCTGCCGCCGCTGTTCAGCGCCATCAACACCATCCATCAGGAAGGCTACCTGCACCGCGACATTTCGCTGGATAACATCCAGATCCAGGAGAGCCAGCTGCCGGTGCTGCTGGACTTCGGGTCGGCGCGCAAAGAGATCGGCAACCTGTCGGACGAAACGGAGATCATGCTGAAACCGGGCTTTGCGCCGATCGAGCAGTACACCGAAAACAGCGACGGCGAACAGGGGCCATGGACCGATATTTACGCGCTGGGCGCCGTGCTGCACACGCTGATCGTCGGCTCGCCGCCGCCGGTCAGCGTGGTGCGCAGCATCGAAGACAGCTATCAACCGCTGGCCGATCGCCGCCCCGCCGGCTACTCGCCGGAGCTGCTGCGCACCGTCGACCGCGCGTTGGCGCTGAAGCCGGAAGACCGCCCGCAGACCATCGATGAAATGGCCGAGTTGTTGCAGCTGCCGATCGCCGATGAGAACGAAATCATCAGCACCCCGACGGCCGCGCCGGAGAACCTGCTGGTCGCCGCCAACCCGGCAGCCGCCGCTGCGGCCGCGGGCACCGTTACCGCGCGCAGCACCAAACTCACTCGCCCAGTGATGGCCGGCGCCGGCGTCGCGGTGCTGCTGGCGATCGGCGCCGTCGCCTGGCTGAGCGGCGGCAAGGACGACGCTCAGGCCGTCGCCCAAAACACCGAGGCTTCACCGGCGCAGAAGACCCTGACGCAGCAGCCGAGCGCACCGCAAACCACGCCGCCTGCGCCGGTAGAACCTGAAAAAACGGCGCCACCGCCGCAGCCGGTGGCGCTGGTGTACTTCAAACTGCAGCCGGGTGAGCAGGTTAGCCTCGACGGCAAGCCGCAGCAGGTGACGCCGGGCGAAAATGGCTTCGCCAGCCTGAACCTGGCGCCGGGCCGTTATCAGTTGGAGATCCGCCACAACGATCGGCTCCGCCGCCAGCAGCTCAGCATCGACAACGCCGGCACCTGGCTGGTCAATCCGGCCACCGCCGGCTGATGCCGGATTTGAAGCCCGCCGCGGCGGGTTTCTCCCTATTTCATGAGACTGACGCATGCGTCAATCACAGAGGACGTTCTCATGTTGGATCGCATTATTGCGCACACGCCACTGGGCCAAGAGCAACTGCTGTTCCGCTCGCTGGACGGTATCGAAGCGCTTTCCACTCCTTTCGACTTCTCTATTGAACTGCTGAGCACCGACGCGCGCCTCGATCGCAAAGCGCTGCTCGGCCAACCGCTGACGCTGGAGATCCCAACCCAGGGCTTTCTCAGCGCTCCGCGCTACCTGAACGGCAAGATCACCGCCATCGCCGTCAGCAGCGAAGAGATCGGCGGCACGCGCTACGCGGTGTATAACCTGCACGTGCAACCGGATCTGTGGCCGATGACCAAGGACCGCAACTTCCGCATCTTCCAGGAACAAACGGTGCCGCAGATCGTCAAAACCCTGTTGGCGGAGCATAACGTGCAGCTGGAAGATCAGCTGACCGGCGACTATCGCCTGTGGGGCTACTGCGTGCAGTACAACGAAAGCAGCTTCAACTTCATCAGCCGCCTGATGGAGCTGGAGGGCATCTATTACTATTTCAAGCACGAGATGGGCAAACACACGCTGGTGCTCGGGGATGCGCCCCACCACCACCAGCCTTATCCCGGCTACGAGATGATCCCCTACCACCTGACGCCCTCCGGCGGCAGCACCAGCGCGGAAGGCATCAGCCAGTGGACGCTGTCCGATCGCGTCACGCCGGGCATCTACAGCCTGGACGACTACGATTTCCGCAAGCCGAACGCCTGGCTGTTCCAGGCGCGGCAGAACCCGGTATCGCCGACGCCGGGGCAGATCGACGTTTACGACTGGCCGGGCCGCTACACCGAGCATCAGCAGGGCGAGTTCTACGCCCGCGTGCGCCAGGAAGCCTGGCAAGCCGAGCATCAGCAGATTCGGGGCACCGCCACCGCGTTGGGCATCGCCCCCGGCAGCACTTTCACGCTGTATAACGCCCCGCACGCCGACGACAACCGCGAATATCTGACGCTGCAAGCCAACTATCACCTGAAAGAGAACCGCTACGCCAGCGGCGACGATCAGAGCAGCGAACACCGTATCGACTTCATCGTGCTGCCGGCAGACGTGCCCTGGCACCCGCCGCAGCAGGCCAGCTGGCCGAAAACCCACGGGCCGCAGACCGCCCGAGTCGTCGGCCCGGCCGGCGAATCGATCTGGACCGACAAATACGGCCGCATCAAGGTGAAGTTCCACTGGGACCGCTTCGGGCCGAAGGACGACGGCAGCTCCTGCTGGGTGCGCGTTTCCAGCGCCTGGGCCGGCCAGGGTTACGGCGGCGTGCAGATCCCGCGCGTCAACGACGAAGTGGTGGTGGACTTTATCAACGGCGATCCGGATCGGCCGATCGTCACCGGACGCGTCTATAACGAAGCCAGCATGCCGCCCTGGGCGCTGCCGGCCGCCGCTACCCAAATGGGCTTTATGAGCCGCACCAAGGACGGCACCGCCGACAACGCCAACGCTCTGCGCTTCGAAGACAAGGCCGGAGCCGAACAGGTGTGGATCCAGGCGGAACGCAACATGGACACCCAGGTCAAAAACGACGAGAGCCACACCATCGCTAACGATCACACCCACCTGGTAGGCGGCAACCAGATCAATCGGGTGGTGCTCAACCAGGCCAGCGGGGTCAAAGGCGACGCCTCCACGCTGACCGGCAAGACCCGCAGCGACGCCGCGGTCAACGCCTTTACCCTCGGCTCAGGCGAATCGCTGCGGCTGGAATGCGGCGAAAGCGTGATCGAGCTACTGGCGAACGGCCAAATCAATATCACCGGCACCAGTTTCAATATCACGGTGAAAGAGGACGGGGAGATCAATACCGGCGGCCAGCTGGATCTTAACCAGCCCGGCGGCGCCGCGCGCACCGCCGCACCGGGCGGCGGCCATCAGGCGGCGATCCAGAGCGCCGTCGATCAGCTGTTCCCGGGAGGGAAATAGACCTAAGAATAGAATCGTTCCGAACGGCACGCAAAACGCACCTAAGGGCGTTTTGCGTAGCTCACGCCTTCCTCACCACTTCTTCACCGTCTGGTAAATCTCGAGGTCGAAATAGCCGTCGGCCTCGCAGTCGTTGAGATAGTGTTCATAGCTCGCCCCCTCAACCGGCTGATGGCCGCTGGCCGGCAGCAGCTTCTGATAGAACTCGCCCCACACCCGCTCGAAGTCGCCATCGCTGATGCGTACGCGGTAGACCGCATACTGCCCGGCGGGCAGCGTCTGTACCGCAACGCCCTCGCTACCCGCCGGCAGCGCGAAATCGTCCGCCACGGTCATCACCACGTCGGCGCGCAGCTTTTCCGGCGCCACTTCCGCCGGGTCGTCCCAATACAACACCAGCCATTTGCCGAACGGCACGCCGTGGTGCCGCCGCCAATCCAGCAGTTGCTGCGAGCCCTGCGGGATGGTCTGAGGATACGGCCCCACTACCCTCACCCCCACCACTTTTTCCGCCGCTTTATCGATAATCCTCACGCTCATCGCCCTTGCCTCCTCTCGTTATCTCAGGCGCCGATTTCGGTGCGCACGTCCAGCAGCTCAGGGAAGAAGGTCAGATCCAACGCCTTTTTCAGGAAGCTGACGCCGCTGGAACCGCCGGTGCCCGACTTAAAGCCGATGATCCGCTCCACCGTTTTCATATGGCGGAAACGCCACAAATGGAAGCTCTCTTCGATATCCACCAGCTTTTCCGCCATTTCATAGGCTTCCCAGTAGGTCTGCGGGTTGTCATAGATCACTTTGAACGCCGGCAGCAGATCCGGATTGCGCTGGTAAGGCTGTGTCCAGTCGCGCTCGAGGCACTCCTGCGGGATTGGCAGGCCGTGGCGCGCCAGGTAGAGCAAGTATTCGTCGTACAGGCTCGGCGCTTCGAGGATCGCCTTCAGCGCGGCGTGCTTTTCCGCGTCGTTGCTGAACACCGCCAGCATGGCGGCGTTCTTGTTGCCGAGCAGGAATTCGATCGACCGGTACTGGTGCGACTGGAAGCCCGACGAACTGCCCAGCACGTCACGAAACTCGACGTATTCCGACGGCGTCAGCGTTTCCAGCACCGCCCACTGCTCGAACAGCAGCCGCTGGATCTGTTTGACGCGCGCGAGGATTTTAAAACAGTGGCTGAGTTTGTCCTGCTGCACCAGCCGCAGCGCTGCCTGCAGCTCGTGCAGCATCAGCTTCATCCACAGTTCGGAGGTTTGGTGCTGTATCACGAACAGCATTTCATCATGATGCGGCGGGTTGGAGAGCGGATGCTGGCAGTCCAGCAGTTGATCCAGGCACAGGTAGTCGCCATAGCTCATGCGTTTGGAAAAATCGGTGACAATCGCGCTTTCTAATTCCCGTTTGTTCATCTGTGATCTCCGTTGCGCCCAGCGCCCCATCGGCCTGGAACGTGCCGCAAAGAGAAAACAATAGTACAGAACCCGCCGCCCCGAAGGGCGATAAACGAGAGATGCTTCGCAGATCTCACTCATCTGCGTTAACACAGTGCCCCCACCCCCGTTGTTGTTTAGTAAACAACACGGCCGCCGCCTGACGATTCTCACAAATGCGCAATCCCATGCGCGCGGCACGCCGGTTGCGGCTTGCCTGTACCTGGCTTCCCTTATAGATTGCTGGCTAACGGCAGGCAGCATGGTATCGGCAAATGGCAAATATTCGCGATGTCGCACGGTTGGCCGGCGTGTCCATCAGCAGCGTGTCGAACCTGCTGAATAACCGCAGCCACCAGATGAGCGCGCAGACCCGTGAACGCATCGAACGGGCAATGGAGACCCTGGGTTATCGGCCAGCCCGAGCGGCGCCCGCACCGCAGGCGAAAATTATCGGCCTGCTGCTGCCGTCGATCGTCAACCCGAGCTTTTCGGCGCTGGCGCACGCCGTCGACGGCGCGGCGCGAACTCATCGCTACCGCGTTCTGCTGGGTAACGCCTACCGCCAGGAGCAGGAGGAGGCCGCATTTATCGACGATATGTTCCTGCACGGCGTGCGCGGCATCATCGTGGCGGCGAGCGACATTCGCCAGACCCATTTTGTCCGGGCCGCCGAGCGAGGCATGAAGATCGTCAGCTACGACAGCCCATTCGCCGAGCCGATGGCTGCCGATAGCCGGCTATTCGACAGCGTGTCGATGGACAATATCGCCGCCGGGCGCCTGGCCGCGCAGCACCTGCTCGAGCGCGGCTGCCGGCATATCGTGTTCGCCACCGAGGCGACGCTGACCGTGGGGCGCAGCCACAAAATAGACGGTTTCCTCAGCGCGCTGGGCCAGCATGCTTTGAACGAACGGCAGCGGGTGATCGAAGGCAAGGCCACCAGCGCCTACGGCGATACGGAGATGTTCGAACTGGGATTGACGCTGGCGCCGCGCGTGCTCGCGTTGGTGCCGCGCCCGGACGGCATCGTGGCGATTAACGACGCGCTGGGCATCGGGCTGATGGTGGGCCTGCGCGCCGCCGGCGTCCAGGTGCCCGCAGACATCTCGGTGATCGGCATCGACAATATCGCGCTGGCCGGTCTGGCCGAACCGGGGCTGACGTCCGTCCGGCCGCCGCTGGCGGAGATGGCGCAGCTGATGGTCGAACGCCTGATCGGCCGCATCAACAATGATTCGCAACCGCCCGGCGAGTTTCTCTTCCCGCCGACGGTTATTAGCCGGCGCTCGGTCAAAACCGTCGGTTAATAGAGTAAACACGCCTTTCCCAGACGATGTGCAGCCGGCATCGTCCGGCTCGGCGCAGTCAAAATCAGAGAAATAGAGTCGTCGCAATAAATAAACGGCGCGACGCTGTTATACACGCAACGTCGTTATTCATCCCTCCGCTCATTGCTTTGGGCCGGGGCGCTATTATTCCGATTAACCACGTGGAAAAACCATGATGAAGAAAACAATACCGCAGGATATTGAGCGCAGCGCTATCAGGAAATTGACGCTGCATATTGTGCCCCTCATGATATTGTTGTATTTCCTGGCCTTTCTCGACCGCAACAATATGGCCTACGCCGCCAAAGCGCTGGAAGAAAATCTGGGCCTGACCGCCTCGGCCTTCGGCTTCGCCTCCGGAATTTTCTTTATCGGTTATTTCCTGTTTGAGATACCCAGCAATGCCGGCACCATTAAATTCGGCCCGCGCATCTGGTTCGCCAGAATATTAATTTCCTGGGGCATCTTCGCGACCCTGCTCGGCTTTGTGCGCACGCCGCTGGAACTGTATATCTGCCGTTTTATGCTGGGCGTGTGCGAAGCCGGTTTCTTTCCCTCGGTGGTATATTATTTCACGGTGTTCTTCCCGGAAAAATACCGCACCAAAATTCTCGGCATGTTCATTATCGTTCAGCCGCTGTCCAACGCCGTCGGCTCGCCGATTTCCGGCTTTATTCTCAATATTCAGCACGATTGGTTTGGGTTCGCCCCCTGGCAACTGCTGTTCATTCTCGAAGGGCTGCCGCCGATCGTCATCGGCCTGCTGATTCCGTTCCTGATCAAGAATTCGCCCAAAGACGTCGGCTATCTGAACGTAGAAGAAAAAGCCTGGCTGATGAGCAACGCCGGCCGTTCCAAATCCGGCTCCAAAATCACGCTGGGCGACTTCCTGAAAGGAATTAAAAACAAAAAATACCTGCTCTATGCGCTGCTCAACTTCGGCATGGTGTGCGGCATTTATGGCTTCGGCACCTGGCTGCCGTCCATCATCGGCGCCATTTCCGGCGGCGATATCTTCCGCGTCAGCCTGCTGGCGCTCATTCCCTACGGCCTGGCCGCGCTGCTGGTCTATCCGTGGAGCCTGTGGGCCAGCAAAACCAAAAAACTCGGCGTATTCGCCGGCCTCAGCATGGTGATCGCCGCCATTGGCCTGATGGGCGCGGTGACATTTTTTAAATACGACCCGTTCGTCGCGCTGTCATTCCTGTGCATCGCCGCCATCGGCATCTATACCGCCGTGCCGCCGTTCCTATCCATGCCCGCCAACATTTCCACCGGCGCGGCCGCAGCAGCCGGGCTGGCGGTGGTGAGCTGCATCGGCAATATCGGCGGTTTCGTCGCTCCCTATGCGGTGGGCGTGCTGAACGATCTGACCGGCAGCAGCGCGCCGGGGCTGTTTTTCCTGGCCTCGTGCCTGCTGGCCACCGGGTTGATCTGCATTTTCTACTGCGCCAAACAGCGTGAAGGCGTCATCAATTCTTAACGAACCAATAAGGAGTCAATCATGGGCGATCTTGCGGGCAAAAAGGTCTTTATCACCGGGGCGGAACAGGGCATCGGCCGCGCCACCGCGGAGCGGCTGATCAAGGCCGGTTGCGACATCTATTTTCACTATCACAGCGACGAAAGCGGCCCCAAAGCGCTGGTGGCGCTGGCCCATTCATTGGGGCAAAAGGCCGCCTACGGCTACGCCGATCTCATCGATACCGACGAAACGCTGCGCTGCGTCTCGGCCGGCGCCGAGTTGCTCGGCGGCATCGATATCCTGATCAATAACGTCGGCGGCATCGTCGGGCGCAAATGGCTGGGCGAGATCGACCGCGCCTTCTGGCAAACCGTGATCGACGTGAACATGACCACCATGCTGAACGTCACCCAGAGCGCGCTGCCGCACCTGAAAGCGGCGCCGGACGGCGCCAGCATCGTTAACCTGGCCTCACAGGCGGGCCGCGCCGGCGGGCACGCCGGCTCGCTGGTCTATTCCGCCACCAAGGGCGCGGTACTCACCTGGACGCGCTCGCTGGCGGCGGAGCTCGGCGAGCACGGCATCAGGGTGAATGCGGTGGCGCCCGGCCTGATCCTCGGCACCCGTTTCCACAATCGCCACACCACCCAGGCATCGGCGGAGGAAACCGTTCGCGCCATCCCGCTGGGCCGCGCAGGCACACCGGACGATGTAGCGCGCGCCATCGCCTTCCTGGCGGCGGAATACGACGGCTTCATCTCCGGCGCGACTCTCGACATCAACGGCGGCATCTACCGCATGTAATTCAGCTGCGGGCGGCGCGCTTGCCGCCCGCCCATTCAGGAATCGCTTTATGATCAAATCCGTCATCACTCACCCGTCGCTGCTCGCCGCACTGGCGCAATGCGGGCATAAAACCCAGGTGTTGATCGCCGACGGCAACTACGCCTGCGTGACCCACGCGCCGAAAGACGCCACCGTGGTCTATCTGAACCTGGCGCCCGGCACACTCGCCGCCCCGCCAATCCTGGAAAAACTGCTGGCCTGCATCAACGTGGAAAGCGCGGCGCTGATGGCCTGCCCGCCGGACTTCACCAACACCATCGAAGCCGAATACCGGCAGCTGCTGCCGGCACATTGCCCGGTCGAACACCTGCCGCGCGAGGCGTTTTACGCCGCGGTCAAATCGGATCGAACGCTGCTGGTGATCGCCTCCGGCGAACAGCGCCGTTTCGCCAATCTGCTGCTGACAGTGGCGCCGGTGGTGTGAAAGCGCGGCGGAGAATGAGGGGATGAATTTCCCCTTTTATACTTCGCCGCATAAAACACGCTCACTCTTACAGCGCGTTACCCAAAGAAAGCCATTGGCTGTAGTTTGACATGTGCCGTTATCAATCGTATTCCGATTCTCACGGTTATCGCCAATAACAAGCGTGATATTCCCGGTTACGCCAGCACACTGCGCAGTGAAATAAATGCCATTGAAAGTAGTTTCATTTAAATTATTTGCTTGTTTGTTTATTTATTTATTTATTTATTTATTTTCCAAATTGCCATTTTATTATACTTATTCTACCTTCTAAGTAACCATCCTGTTAGTCAGCATGGTAATGATCCCCTTTCTTTTTATGGGATCGAAAACGTCATTGTTAATAAATCACTGACAGAGACTGCCCCGCGGTATTCTTTGTTGCTTGTATTTACTTCTAGGAGTATGGAAAATGATGCTGCGGAGTTTTTTTGTCTTATCACTTATCGTTACATCCAATGCTGTTATGGCCTCGGAAGACTATGCGGTTACCTTCAAGAATCAAACCAATAAAACTGCAAAGATTGTGGTTGTAAATGAAATATGCATGCATTCAAGTGGTAAGAGTCCAATGACTATCCCTTCGAATGCTTCGGAGTCAACATCTATTCAGGATAAAAACAGTGGAGTAGGTTGTGTTAATGGTTATAAACAAGTTTTTTGGGATGTTTATCTAAATAATAACAAGTATACGCAGATCGGTTTTACTCATCAAAAACGCGGTAAGTGGGTGACTCAAATCACAGGATCGGGTATCAGTGCGACCTGCAACGGCATCAAGTGTTCGAATACAGGTACACCCGGCGTCAATGCTGGAGGGCCAATCATTATTACTATTGGCGGATAATCGACGCTGACCAGGCGCAAGGATTCGTGCGTAAATGTGCAAGTTCGCCCGCTAGTCCTTGCCACATTAGCTCTGTGAGAAATAAATAACCCCGCCGCAAGCAGCGAGGTCAACCGCGCCATGGTGCTGTATGGCATCGCCCCCGATAAGCCGGATCCGGCAGCGGTGAAGTAACGCATAGCCTACCCACGCCGCCGGCTGTCACCCGCGGCGTTTTTCCGCCTTCGGCTCGGCATCACGCGGCTCCCGCTCCCCCAACCGCACCAGCGGGATATCCGCCAGCCGGGTGGTGTAGGCCGGCGACAGCATTTCGCGCTTCATTTGCCACGGCTTGACGATCCCCTGCCCGGCGAACCACACTCGCCCGCGCCCCTCCTGATTCAGACGATCGATGGTCGCCATCAGCTGACTGCCGTTGCGGCGCGGCGGACAGTCGTCGAACAGGTCGATCTGCGCCATGGCGGCGGCGCTGAAATCCCCCAGCACCACGCCGCCCTTCAGGTAGCGTCGCCCTTCCTGCCAGATGCTCTCCAGCGCGCGCACCGCCATGGCGATAATGTCACGGCTGTCGTTGCTCGGCGTTTGCAGCCGGGCGGTGCCCATATTGCTGTAATACCCTTCGCCCGCCGAATGCGGGCTGGTTTTGATAAACACCGACACATTGCGACAGTAGCGCTTTTCCTGCCGCAGCTTCTCGGCGGCGCGTTCGGCGTAGCTGCAGATCGCCTCGCGCATGTGCGGGTAATGCGTCAGGCGCTGGCCGAACGAACGGGAACAGATGATCTGCTCTTTGGCCGCCGCTTCATCCTCCCATTGCAGGCATGACTCGCCGCGCAGCTCTCGTATCGTGCGCTCCAGCACCACGCTGAAGGTTTTACGCGCCAGCCGGGTATCGCAGTCCGCCAGCTGCAGCGCGGTGTGAATGCCCATCGCCTGCAGCTGACGGGTCAGGCGGCGGCCCACGCCCCACACCTCCTCCACCGGGATTAACGCCAGCAGCTTGCGCTGGCGCGCCGGATCGGACAAGTCCACCACGCCGCCGGTCCCCCGCCATTTCTTGGAAGCAAAGTTAGCTAACTTGGCCAGCGTTTTACTCGGTGCAATGCCGACCCCGACCGTCAAATGCAGCTCGCGCCGGATGCGATCGCGCACCCGATGACCGAACAGTTCCAGCGCCTCGCAGTGCGCCACGCCGTCCAGCCGCAGAAAGGCTTCGTCCAGCGAATAAATCTCCACCGCCGGCGCCATCTCCTCCAGCGTGTCCATCACCCGGCGGGACATATCCGCGTACAGCGCGTAGTTGGAGGAGAACACCGCGACGTTGCGGCGGCGCATCTCCTCTTTGATCTTGAAATAAGGCGCGCCCATCGGCACGCCCAGCGCCTTCGCCTCGGCGTTGCGGGCGATCACACAGCCGTCGTTGTTGGACAGCACGATCACCGACCGCCCTTGCAGATCGGGTCGGAAGATGGTTTCGCAGGAAGCGTAGAAGCTGTTGACGTCTACCAGGGCGAACATGGCTACAGTGCCGCGTAGACGATAAAGGTCACCACGCCGAAGATCTCCAGCTGCGCTTCGTCGTCGAACACGATCGGCGTGTAGGCGGGATTCATCGGCAACAGCCGCACGTCGGGCCGGCGCTGCAGTTTTTTGACGGTGAATTCGCCGTCCACCGCGGCGATCACGATATTGCCGTGCTCTGGCGTCAGGGCGCTGTCGACGATCAGCAGATCGCCATCCCGAATATTGCCGTCGATCATCGATTCGCCGCTGGCGCGCACGAAATAGGTGGCGTTAGGATGGCGCACCAGCAGCTTGCCGATATCCAGCCGGCTCTCGACATAGTCCTGCGCCGGTGAAGGGAAGCCGCAGGCCACACGATCGGCAAACAGCGGTAACGTCAGGGGCTCACCTGGTGAAAAAGCATACAACCTTGAAGTGCTCAGCATATTCATAACCAAACTGTATATTTATACAGTAAAGCATAAACAAAACGCGAACGCGTGCAACCCCTAATTCCCCGGCGGATCGCACTTTGCCGTGTAATATAATAATTTTCTGAGTGATTTTTCCTGCAACTTTTGGCGTTCTTCACGTGTGTTTGCACACATGATACCCACCAAAACTGTGGATAATGCAGCACTCAGACCGTTGGCGTATCGATGGGCAGGATGAGTGAGGGATTGTCATTGCGAACGGCGCCGACGGCGGGCGATACCGGTTGCCAGACGAAATCCTCTGCCTGCAGGCTGTACACGTCAGCCTGCATTTGACCAGAGGGCGGGACTAAGCGGGTGTCGAGCCAGTCGCGCGCGGCCGTCGGTCTCTGCTGCGTACAGCGCCGCAAAGAACAGCGGCAGGCCTTGCCTCAGCAAGAGCCCACGGGAGGAACGGCGGACGGCCTTACAAAATGACGCCAATAAAATTGCGACTGGCAATGGCATCAATGGGACGGCCAGAGACGAAAGTCAGTACGTTATGCCAGGAGCTTGGGATAACCCGACAAACGCTGTACCGCCACATTTCCCCTGATGGTCCACTGCGAGCTGACGGTATAAAGCTGCTCAACCGGGGATAATTTTAGCGGACGGAAAAATCTGGAGTTCCGGCGTAGAACCCCGAATAAGGAATAATCCTTAATTCATTTCAGGATTATTAATTCCATCTAAAACCTCTTGGCAATATTCTTTTTTATAGGCTTCATCATTACTTAACGACTTAACCAAAAAATCAGCATTTTTCCAACCATTATCCCAATGCGTATCGAATCCTGACTGTTCATACTTTAATGTTCTAGTTAATGAGTCTTTTATTTGTTTTTTATATTTATCAATTTTCTCATTGGTTGCCCCACAAACATCATGTGCAACACGAGCATTTGAGCCAGAAAAACCTATTGCTGAAATTGCCATCGCTTCATTTGATTTGTCGAAATCATTCGCATATGCCACAGCATTAGATAAAGCGAATATGACAAGAGCAGGTATGGTTTTTTTGTATGAAATCATCTTTTACCTCTAACTCATTGATTGTTCATGGGGTCAGTTTGGATATCGAAAATTATTGTACATTAAGGCTGCTTTTTAATCAGTCTCAACTTCTTTATAGAAGGCCTGAATGCGACAAACTTGGGAAGTACTGTAGCCTGTCGCGTCTGCTGTTTCTCGGATGCTCAGTTTCTTCATCTGTCGGTAGTGCCTGATCCATCCTGCTCGCTCCATCTCACCGCTGGCGCGCACGAAATAGGTGGCATTAGGATGGCGCACCAGCAGCTTGCCGATATCCAGCCGGCTCTCGACATAGTCCTGCGCCGGTGAAGGAAAGCCGCAGGCCACACGATCGGCAAATAGCGGTAACGTCAGGGGCTCACCTGGTGAAAAAGCATACAACCTTGAAGTGCTCAGCATATTCATAACCAAACTGTATATTTATACAGTGAGGCATAAACAAAACGCGAACGCGTGAAACCCCCTATCCCCCGTCAGAACACAGTTTGACGCGTAATATAATAATTTTCTGAGCGATTTTTTTTTACGCCTGCTAACGGTTTCACTCTGCCTTGCACACACGTTATCCACTAAAACTGTGGATAACATGCTGAGTTGCAGTGGCGTCTTCAGAACATGCGCCGTCGCCTCACCGCTCCGCTGCGGCCAGGCAAAAACGATGCACCGCTTCAACCATCTGATCGAGGCCCGGCTGCTCGAGGGGATAATGCCCGGCGTTCTCGAGCATCACGGTGGTCACCGGCACCCGCCGAATGCGCCGCAGAAACAGTTCACTCAGGTGCAACGGCGTCCAGCGATCCTGCGCCGGTTGCGTCAACAGAACCGGGCAAACGTCGAACGCTTCCGGTTCAATGGCGGGTGCATACTCCGCGTACGAGGCCAAAAACCGCATCGTCACCCAGGCTCCCGCCGAGGTGTTGTCCGCCAGGCACGCCTTGAGCGCCGCCTTGTCATTGACCAGCGCATGCATCTTGCTCGCCAGCGCCATCGGCATCGCCATACCCGCCAGCGGCGTGGCGGCCGTCAGCCGCGCCAACGGAATGCCCAGGCGGCTCATCAACAGATTCAATGCCGTCTCGTCGCGCACCTGCTGTTCACGCTGATCGAGAAACGTCATGCCGACAATGCCTTTCACCTGCCGGTTCAACGCCGCCACGTGGTAAGTCTCCATCCCGCCGGCGCTCAGGCCGTACAGCACAATCGGCCGCGCATCCTTCGCCCGTTCCGCGTCGATCAGATCGCTGCCGATCTGCACCCAGTCGTCGTAACGCACGCGCCGCCGTTGGCCGCCCATCTGCGTCATTCCGTACCCCGGCATGTCGACGGCGATCGTCTCTATCCCCCGGCGCGCCAGCGGCGCTCCCAGGATGGTCGACATCTGTCGGCCGTTGGTGCCGACCCCATGAAACAGGATCACTTTCACCGGCGCCTCCGGGCGGCGATAGCAGTCCAGATGAATACGGTGCTGCCGCCAGGGCCACCACACCTCGGTCGGTTCTTCCCCCGGCCGCAGCCGAAAATTTTCCGGCAGGAATCGTTGAATCTCCTGCCAGTGAGATTGATTGGCGTAATTCTCCATACGAAACCTCTGGCGTTATGGCGCTTGGTTGACGGGTTCAATTTCAGTACAATCCAACAAATGTCGGATTATTAAAATACAACTTATGTCGGAAAAAGCGATGCCGCAAGCAAAAAAAAATGTGCGCGTGCCGGTTCAGGAACGCGCGGCGGCGCGCATGGCCAAAGTGCTGAGCGCCGCCGAACAGATGCTCGCCACCCTCGGGCCGGAAAAAACCTCCATTCCCGCTCTGGCGGAAGCGGCCGATGTGCCGCGCGCCGCGATCTACCCGTTCTTCCCGGACAAATACGCGCTGTTTTCACACCTGGCTCAAAGCCATATGGCGCAACTGGCGCAGGCGCTGCGTGAAGCGGAGCTCGAGAGCGCCGACACCCTGCACGATTGGGTGGATGCCGCCGTGGCGGCCACCGCCCGCTACTACAACGCGCATCCGGCGGCGAGCGTCTTGCTGCTGCGCGGCGCGTTCACCGAACCGGAGCAAGAGGCGCACGCCGCCAAGAACCTGACGATCGGCGAGATGTTCCGCGCCAAAGTGCGCGAGCTGCCCGAACTTGATGCGCTGCCGTCAGATCCCGACGTCGTCTTGATCGCCATAGAATTGGCGTTCGCCTGCATGAAATTCGGCTATGCGCGGGAAGGCACCGTCTCGCCGGCCATTTGCCGCGAGGCGACGCGGGCGGTCACGAGCTATCTCGGGCAGTGGCACGCCGCGCCGTAAGGCGGTGGCAAAGACGCCCCGTTTCGCCCTGTTCAAGCACGCCATCTATGATAAAATCGGCTATCACTCATCAGACTCTATCTGACGCCGGCGCTGTATCCGCCGGCGCCGCGAAACCATCATGAACAAGCATTTGATTCTCGACGAACCCGGCGATGCCGACTCGGCCTGCCTGTCGCGCCACGCAGTCTGGCAGCGCAACGATCTGGCTCAGGCGCAACAAGATTGGCTGGCGGAAGAAGTGCCGGTCGCCCTGGTGTACAACGGCATTTCCCACGTAGTGATGATGGCGACGCCGAAAGACCTGGCGGCCTTCGCCATCGGTTTTTCGCTGTCCGAAGGCATCATCGCCTCCCCCGACGATATCTACGACATTCGTCAACAACCGGCCTGCAACGGCATCGAAGTGCATGTGGAGCTCTCGAGCCGCCGCTTTATGCAGCTGAAAGAGAAGCGCCGCAGCCTGGCCGGCCGCACCGGCTGCGGCGTCTGCGGGGTGGAACAGCTGCAGGAGGTCGCTCAACCCGTCGCGCCGCTGCCCTTCACGCAACGCTTCGATTTGGCCCTGCTCGACCGGGCGTTGGCGCAGCTGCAAGGGGTGCAAACGGTAGGGAAACTGACCGGCTGCACCCATGCAGCGGCCTGGATCCAACCGGACGGCGCGCTCAGCGGCGGATGTGAAGACGTCGGCCGCCACGTGGCGCTCGACAAGCTGCTGGGCTACCGCAGCCAACGGGCATGGTGGCAAGGCGCAGCGCTGGTCTCGAGCCGCGCCAGCTATGAAATGGTGCAAAAATCCGCCATGTGCGGCGTCGAGATCCTGTTCGCCGTTTCCGCCGCCACCCGCCTGGCGGTGGAGGTGGCCGAACGCAGCAACCTGACGCTGGTGGGGTTCAGCAAGCCGGGGCGCGCCACCGTCTATACGCATCCGCAGCGGCTTTGGCAATCGACGACGGCTGCATAACGCCGCCGGATAAGAATCGACTATTCTCAATAGCAGGACACCAGGAAGCGCCAACGTCATGATAATTCGCCCGAACCAGAACTGGTTTTTTCGCCTGTTCGCCTGGCACGGTTCCGTGCTGTCAAAGATCACCTTTCGCCTGTCGCTGAACGTGCTGATGTCGATAGTGGCGGTGATCAGCTACCAATGGTACGAGCAGCTCGGCGTGCATTTAACCATCGCGCCGTTCAGCCTGCTGGGCATCGCCATCGCCATCTTTCTCGGCTTTCGCAATAACGCCGGCTATAGCCGCTTTGTCGAAGCGCGCAACCTGTGGGGTTCGCTGCTGATTACCGAGCGTTCCCTGCTGCGTCAGATCAAAAGCCTGCTGCCGGATGAACCGGCGGTGCAGCAAAAGGTCGCCAAGCTGCTGATCGCCTTCAGCTGGAGCCTGAAACATCAGCTGCGCGCCACCGACCCGACCGCCGATCTGTACCACAATCTCAGCAGCAAGGAGCTGGCCGAAGTGATCGCCAGCCCGATGCCGACCAACCGCATTCTGCTGATGCTGGGTCAGGAGATCGGCAAACTGCGCCGTCAGGGCCTGCTGAGCGACATCACCTTCGAGCTGCTCGACAACAAGCTGAGCGAGCTGTCCCACGCCCTCGGCGGCTGTGAACGGCTCGCGAGCACCCCGGTGCCGTTCGCCTATACGCTAATCCTGCAGCGCACCGTTTACCTGTTCTGCAGCCTGCTGCCTTTCGCCCTGGTAACCGACCTGCATTACATGACACCATTTGTTTCGGTGTTCATTTCCTATACCTTCTTATCCTGGGACTCACTGGCCGAAGAGCTGGAAGATCCGTTCGGCGTGTCGGCCAACCATCTGCCGTTAAACGCCATCTGCAATACCATCGAGCGCAACCTGCTGGAAATGAACGACCAAAGCCCGCTGCCGCCGCCGATGAAACCCGACGAGCACTTTAATTTGATCTGATCTCTTTCACCCGAACACACTGGAGCCGAATGCAATGAATGCAAATAACACTTCGCCGCAAGCCGTATTCACGCCGGTAACGCGCCATGCCATCTTCATCGTCGCCACCCTGTCGCCGGTTCCCGCCCAGCTGGCGGCGGTGCGCGCCTGGTGCGGCGATATCGCCGCCGTAGTGCGTTCGGTCGGCAAACGCGCGCCGGCGGGCAATCTCACCTGCGTCTGCGGCTTCGGCTCCGAAGCCTGGGATACGCTGTTCGGCGCGCCGCGTCCTCGCCAGCTGCACCCGTTCAGCCCGATCGGCAGCGGGGAACGCGTCGCGGTCGCCACGCCCGGCGACATCCTGCTGCATATTCGCGCTGATGAAATGGATCTGTGTTTCGAACTGGCCTCTCAGCTGATCGGCAAGCTCGGCGACGCCGTAACGGTAATCGAGGAGGTGCACGGCTTCCGTTACTTCGATCAGCGCGCCATGATCGGCTTCGTCGACGGCACGGAAAACCCGGAGGGGCACGAGGCCTTCGACTACACGGTGATCGGCGACGAAGACGCGGCGTTCAGCGGCGGCAGCTATGTACTGGTGCAAAAATACCTGCATGACATGCAGGGCTGGAACTCGCTCAGCGTGGAGACGCAGGAGAAGATCATCGGCCGCCACAAACAATCCAACATCGAGCTGGATGAAGCGGTCAAACCGTCGTCGTCGCACAGTTCTCTGACCACCATCACTGACGAGCAAGGCAACGAGGTGAAGATCCTGCGCGACAACATGCCGTTCGGCCGCCCCGGCCTGCGCGAATTCGGCACCTACTTTATCGGCTACGCGCGCTCTCCGCAGCCGATCGAGCAGATGCTGGAAAACATGTTCATCGGCCGCCCGGCCGGCAACTACGATCGGCTGCTCGATTTCAGCCGCGCGGTGACCGGCACTCTGTTCTTCGTGCCTTCCGCCCCGCTGTTGGAAGCGCTGGCCGACCGCAGCGGCGCCGAACTGCACTAATCCGCTTGCCCTACAGCAGCAGCGCCAGCTCCATCGCCGTGCGCTGCAGCTGCGGCAGCACTCGTTCGCGCAGCTCCGCCGCCGAGATCTGCGACGCATTGACGCCAACGTTCATCGCCGCCACAACCCCGCCTTTACGTGAATGCATCGGCACCGCAATGGAACGCAGGCCGATCTCCAGCTGTTGATCGTTGATGGCATACCCCTGCCTGCGTACCCTGGCCAACTGTTCCTGCAGCTGCTCCGCACTGGTGACGGTAAACTCGGTCAGCGGTTCGAAAGTGACCCGCGACAGATAATCCTCCAGTTCTCCCTCGTCCAGCGCGCTGAGCAACACCAGCCCCATCGACGTCGCATAAGCCGGCAGACGGCTGCCGCGCCCCAGATCAATAGTCATGATGCGTTTAACCGAGGCGCGGGCGATATACAAAATGTTATCGCCGTCCAGCGTCGCCACCGAGCAGGATTCATTAAGCAATTTGCTGAGATAGTCCAGCGAGTTTTGCGCCGCCTTCGCCAGCTCGGAGGAGGAAAGATAAGCGTGGCCAATAGTCAACACGCGCGGCAGCAAGCGATAGTGGCGCCCATCGGGACAATGCACGAATCCCAGCGCTCTTAGGGTATACAAACAACGGCGCACCGCCGCGCGCGGAATGCCGGTTTGTTGACTGATCTCAGACACCGACATCTGCGAATATTGCGGCTTGAAGGCCTGCAACACCTCCAGCCCTCTGGCCAGCGAGGCCATAAAATTAGGGTCGCCCTTGTACTGGTCGTTGCTTAAATCACCGATCTCCTGCAGGCGACGCAGTTCTTCGGTGCCAAATTCAGGAACTTCACTCATTCAGGCCTCCCATTAGTATCTGCACTCAATTTACACGCTCAATATGGCAGTAAAGCCCTGCGTATCGCATCCGATGCCGATTTAGCTGCCTGCATCACAAAATGCAGACCTATACCCTCAATGTATCGATAATCGCACAATGTTCTGATATTCGCACTTGCTGATGCTTTTTTCATCCTCTAGGTTAATTTCAAACCCGCTATTTGTTGGCGCAACGTCCTAACCGAGCCTTGAGGAGAACTGATGATCGATAAAAGCATGGCGTCCGCAGACGCCGCCGTCGCAGATATTCCGGATGGCGCCACCCTTATGGTTGGGGGATTCGGCCCGGCCGGGCAACCCTACGCACTGTTGGATGCTCTGATCCGTCACCGGCCACGCGCGCTTACGCTGATCAGCAACAATGCCGGCAACGGCGATTTTGGTCTGGCGGCTCTGCTGAAGGCCGGCTGTGTGCGCAAAGTAGTGTGTTCTTTTCCGCGGCAGGCTGATTCTTGGGTGTTTGACGACCTCTACCGCCGTGGCGAGTTGGAGCTGGAGCTGGTTCCGCAAGGCAATCTGGCGGCGCGCATCCAGGCCGCCGGCGCCGGGCTCGGCGGTTTCTATACCCCAACCGGCTATGGCACCCAATTGGCGGAAGGGAAGGAAACCCGCGAGATCGACGGCCGCCGATATGTTTTCGAACTGCCGCTGAAGGCCGACTTCGCGCTGATCAAGGCAGAACAAGCCGACCGTTGGGGCAACCTCCGCTATGACAAAACCGGACGCAACTTCGGGCCGATTATGGCGATGGCCGCCAACTGCACCATCGTCGAAGTCAACCATATGGTGCCGTTGGGCGAACTGGATCCGGAGAACATCATCACGCCCGGCATCTTCGTACAACGCCTGGTGCCCTCTTCTCCCCGTGCAGCACGGCTTTCGGCTTAAGGAGCGCATCATGAGCAAACTGACCCATCAACAGCTGGCTGAGCGCATCGCGCGCGATATTCCCGAAGGCGCCTACGTCAATCTGGGCATCGGCATACCCACTCAGATCGCCAACTACCTGCCCGCCGATAAAGAGATCTTCCTGCACAGCGAAAACGGCATTCTCGGCATGGGCCCGGCGCCGATGCCGGGCGAAGAGGACCCGGAATTGATCAATGCCGGCAAACAACCGGTTACGCTGCTGAAAGGCGGCTGCTTTTTCCACCACGGCGACTCTTTCGCCATGATGCGCGGCGGCCATCTGGATATTTGCGTGCTGGGCGCCTATCAGGTCTCCGAACGCGGCGATTTGGCGAACTGGAGCACTGGCGCACCGGGGGCGATTCCGGCGGTCGGCGGCGCGATGGATCTGGCGATCGGCGCACGCCAGGTGTTTGTGATGACCGAACACCTGACCAAAACGGGTGAATGCAAAATCGTCCGCCAATGCAGCTATCCGTTGACCGGCGTCGGCTGCATCGACCGCATTTACAGCGATCTGGCGGTGATGGATGTCACCCCCCAGGGACTGGTGGTGCGCGAAATATTTGCCGGCCTGACTCCGCAACAGCTGCAGGAGGTCACCCCGGTCGCACTGACTTTCACCCTTCAACACGGGGAACCGCGCCATGAATCCAGCTTATCTGTGTGACGCCGTCCGCACGCCCTTCGGTCGCCTCAACGGCAGCCTGGCCGGCATACGCGCTGACGATTTGGCCGCTCTGCCGCTGAAAGCCCTGCAGGCACGTCATCCGACGCTCGACTGGAACCAGGTGGATGACGTGCTGCTCGGCTGCGCCAATCAGGCGGGGGAAGACAACCGCAACGTCGCGCGCATGGCGCTTCTGCTCGCCGGTCTGCCGGTGCAAGTGCCCGGCTGCACCATCAATCGCCTGTGCGGCTCCAGCCTGGATGCGGTGGCGGCTGCGGCGCGCGCCATCAAAACCGGCGAGAGCGGGCTGATGATCGCCGGCGGCGTGGAAAGCATGTCGCGGGCGCCGTATGTGATGGGCAAGGCGGAAAGCGCCTTTAGCCGCGCGATGAAGATTGAAGACACCACTATGGGCTGGCGTTTTATCAACCCGCAAATGCAGGCGCTGTATGGCGTGGACACGATGCCACAGACCGCTGAAAACGTGGCGTCGCAATTCGACATCAGCCGTCGCGATCAGGACGCCTTCGCCCTGCGCAGCCAGCAACGCACTGCCACCGCGCAGGAAAGCGGCTTTTACAGCGACCAACTGATCGAGGTGCTTATCCCGCAGAAGAAGGGCGAGCCGTTGACCTTCAGCCAGGACGAACATCCGCGCGCCACCACCTTAGCCGCACTGGAAAAACTCAGGCCGGTGGTCGCCCCGCAGGGCAGCATCACGGCCGGCAACGCATCCGGCCTGAACGACGGTGCCTGTGCGCTGCTGCTGGCCGGGGAGCGCAGCATGGCGCGCCATGGCCTGCAGCCCATGGCGCGCATCGTGGCCAGCGCTGTCACCGGCATCGAACCGGCGATCATGGGATTTGCCCCGGCGGCGGCGGTGCGCAAAGTGTTGCATATTGCCGGCCTGACCCTCGAACAGATGGACGTGATCGAACTGAACGAAGCCTTCGCCGCGCAAGCGCTGGCGGTGACCCGCGAGCTGGGACTGCGCGACGATGCGCCGCAGGTGAACCCGAACGGCGGCGCGATTGCGCTCGGCCATCCTTTGGGCGCCTCCGGTGGCAGGCTGGTGATGAACGCCGCCTGGCAATTGAGGAAAACGCGCGGGCGCTACGGGCTGTGCACCATGTGCATCGGCGTCGGTCAGGGCATTGCGCTGATTATCGAACGGGTATGAGGCCAATCATGGATATTGAATATCGTCTCGACGGCCCGGCCGACGCACCGCTGCTGGTGCTGTCCAACTCGCTGGGCACCACTTTCGAGATGTGGCAACCGCAGTTGGCGGCGCTGACCGAACGCTTTCGCCTATTGCGTTACAACCAGCGCGGCCACGGAGCCACCCCGTTGGCGAAAGCGCCACTGCAACTGCAGCAGTTGGCTGAAGACGTCATCACCCTGCTCGACCATTTGGATGCGCCGAACGCCCATTTTTGCGGCATTTCGATGGGAGGATTGACCGGGCTCTGGCTCAGTCGTTATCACCCCGAGCGCATCGGCCGGCTGGTGGTCGCCAATACCGCCGCCCGCATCGGCGACGCAGAAGGCTGGCGACAACGCGCGCAGCAGGTACGGGAACACGGGTTGGCGCCGATCGCCGCCGCCTCCCCCGCGCGCTGGTTCTGCGCGGCATTCGCGCAGCGCCACCCCGAGCAGGTGGCGGCGCTGGTGGCGGCGCTGGCAGCCGGTAATCCACAGGGATACGCCGCCTGCTGCGAGGCGCTGGCGCGGGCCGACCTGCGCGCCGAGGTCGCCTCGATGACGCGGCCGATGCGGGTGATTGCCGGTGAGCAAGATCCGGTCACGACGGTGGCGGACGCCGAGTTTTTAGTCGCCAATGCGCCACTCGCCGACCTGCGGCGGTTGCCGGCATCGCATATTTCCAACATCGCCTGTCCGGATCTCTTCAACCGCTGCGTTGTCGAGTTTCTTACTGAAAAGGAATGAAACATGGAACTTCGCATTGAACGCATCGACAGCTGGCTGGTGGATATCCCCACTATTCGGCCACACAAATTGTCGATGGCCACTATGGGCTGCCAAACGCTGACGCTGGTGCGCATGACCTGCGCCGACGGCCTGATCGGCTGGGGGGAAGCCACCACTATCGGCGGGCTGAGCTACGGCCCGCAAAGCCCGGAGGGGATCAAGTCGGCGATCGACGGCTACCTCGCGCCGCTGCTGAGCGGCAAAAGCTTCAGCGGTCTGGCGCCGCTGGTTGCGTTGATGAATGGCCAGGTCCAGGGCAATACCTTTGCCAAGTCGGCACTGGAAACCGCCTTTCTCGATGCCCAGGGCAAACGCCTCGGCCTGCCGGTCAGCACCCTGCTCGGCGGCGCGCTCAGCAACACTCTGCCGGTGCTGTGGACGCTGGCCAGCGGCGATACGCAGCAAGACATCATCGAAGGGCAACGCCTGTTGGCGGAAGACCGTCATCGCGCCTTCAAGTTGAAGATCGGCGCCCGGCCGCTGGAGGAAGATCTGCACCACACCCTGGCGATCAAGCGAGCGCTGGGACCGGAGATCAGCATTCGCGTCGATGTTAACCAGGCCTGGGATGCCGCCACCGCCGTACGCGGAATGGCGGCGCTGCAGCAGATCGGCATCGATCTGGTCGAACAGCCGGTGCCGCAATGGGATCGCACGGCGTTAATCCGCCTCAGTCAGCGCTTCACTCTGCCGATCCTGGCCGACGAGGCGGTGGCCGACGCTCACGACGGTTATGCATTGGCTGCGGGCGGCTTTACCGGCGCCTACGCGCTGAAGATAGCCAAGGCCGGCGGCCCGGCGCAGGCGCTGAAACTGGCGCAGGTCGCACAGGCCGCCGGAGTCGGCGTCTATGGCGGCACCATGCTGGAAGGCACGCTGGGCACCGTCGCCTCGCTGCACGCCTGGTCGACGCTGAAGCTGGATTGGGGCAGCGAGATGTTCGGCCCGCTGTTGCTGAAAGACGACGTGGTCACCACGCCGCTGCGTTTCGCCAACGGTCACGTCAGTCTACCGTCAGGCCCGGGCCTGGGGCTCGATATCGATGAAGACAAACTGCGCTTTTACCGCCGCAAATAACCACGAGGT
Source organism: Serratia sp. Ae19-1 (assembly GCF_059801225.1). Taxonomy (NCBI): domain Bacteria; kingdom Pseudomonadati; phylum Pseudomonadota; class Gammaproteobacteria; order Enterobacterales; family Yersiniaceae; genus Serratia; species Serratia sp. Ae19-1. The sequence continues at coordinate 214,710 of NZ_JBCHWD010000003.1, forward strand.
ACGACGCCATGCTGTTCAAAGTTGAAATGGTCGTGAAATTACCGCTCGATATGCCTAAAGCGCTCGCCGACGAAATAAAAGCGCGCGAAAAAGCGTATTCGCAAACCCTGCAGGCGAGCGGAAAATGGCGACATCTTTGGCGCGTAGCCGGTAGCTACGCCAACGTCAGCATTTTCGATGTGGAAAGCAATGCCGAGCTGCACGAGCTGTTATTCGCACTGCCGCTTTACCCTTATATGAAAATTCGCGTAACGGCGTTATGCCGACACCCGTCATCGATCCGCGACGATGACAAATAAAACACCGGGATAATAACCCGCAAGGTTAGCTGTTAATTCCTGTTCTCTGTATAACCTACATTATAAGCAATGAGGAATTCACAATGTCTATTTCCTTCAATCAACGTCAAGACATTATCAAACTGCTGGAAATCAGCAGCGGTTTTACTAATGACAATGGTGATCCGCGTTTCAAAAAAATCATGCATCAACTGCTGGGCGATATTTGTCAGCTCATCGATCGCTATGATATTTCCCCTGAGGAATTTTGGCAGGCGATCAACTATCTGCACGTCTTGGGCGAACACCAAGAGGCGGCGCTCCTGGCCGCCGGCTTGGGGCTGGAACACTACCTCGATCTGCGCGACGACGAGCGCGAACGTCAACAAGGGCTGAGCGGCGGTACGTCACGCACCATCGAGGGGCCGCTGTATGTGGCCAATGCGCCACTGAGCGCCGGCTTCGCGCGGATGGACGACGGCGACGACGACGGCGAGGTGATGTGGCTGCACGGCCAGGTCAAAGGCGCCGACGGCAAGCCGCTGGCTGGGGCTGTGGTCGATATTTGGCACGCCAACACGTTGGGCAACTACTCTTTCTTCGATAAATCGCAGAGCGGCTTCAACCTGCGCCGGCGGATAACCACCGACGCCGATGGCCGCTACGCGGCACGCAGCATCGTGCCGTCGGGCTACGGCTGCCCGCCCGATGGGCCCACTCAGGCTTTGCTTAATCGACTGGGCCGCCACGGCAACCGCCCGGCGCATATTCATTTCTTCGTCTCCGCACCGGCGCATAAACACCTGACGACGCAAATCAACCTCAATGGCGACCGCTATCTGTGGGATGACTTTGCTTTCGCTACCCGCGATGAGCTGATCGCCACCCCGGTGAAAATCACCGATTCGGCGCTGGCGGCAAAACGCGATCTGCCCGGCCCGCATTCCGAAGTGCAGTTTGATTTTACGCTTTATGCCGCTGCGGACCGCATCGAACAAAACAGAATAAACCGTCCCCGCGCGCTGCAAGATTAATCTTTTTCGCACGAGAGAATAGCGACGCCAATAACGGGCAATCGGCTATTGATTGCCCGTCAATCCCTTTTATATGAGGCCATGAATATGCACTCATTATTGAACCCGACAATATCCAAGCTGAAAGAAAAAATAAATCATGCTTTAATCATTGATAAAGAAAATGGCATATATCAGTGCAACCGCGGTATTTTTACCGATGAGGCGCTGTTTGAATTGGAAATGAAAGCCATTTTCGAAGGCAATTGGATTTATCTGGCGCATGAAAGCCAAATCGCCGACTCAGGCGATTATTACACGCTCACCGTTGGGCGTCAGCCGGTGATGATCACGCGCGACAAAGACATGCAGCTGCATGCCATGATCAATAGCTGCTCGCATCGGGGCGCAATGTTGGCCAGCCGCAAGGCCGGCAATAAAAGTACCTTCACCTGCCCCTTCCACGGCTGGACCTTCAATAACGCCGGCAACCTGCTGAAAGCCAAGGACGAGAAAACCGGCGCCTATCCCCCCTGTTTCAAGCGGGACGGCTCACACGATTTGAAACAGCTGCCGCGTTTTGAATCTTATCGCGGATTTCTGTTCGGCAGCCTGAGCGATGAGGTGCAACCGCTGGAGGACTATCTGGGTGAAACGCGACAGATCCTCGATCTCATCGTCGATCAGGCTGAGAGCGGGCTGGAAGTTCTGCGTGGCTCATCCTCCTACACCTTCGACGGCAACTGGAAGCTGCAGATGGAGAATGGTGCGGACGGTTACCACGTCAGCGTGGTGCACTGGAACTATGTCTCCACCATGGCGCATCGGGATGCCGCCAGCGGCACCCAAACCATGGACGCCAACTGCTGGTCGTCAAAAAACGACGGTGGCGCCTACGGCTTCAAGAATGGTCATCTGCTGTTGTGGACCCGGGTGCTGAACCCGGAGTCCCGCCCCATTTATCGGCACTTCACCCGTTTGAACGACGCCTTCGGCGCACACCGTGCCGACCTGATGGTGAACCAAACCCGCAACCTGTGCCTTTACCCCAATCTGTACATCATGGACCAGCTTTCCAGCCAGTTGCGCGTAGTGCGCCCGATTGCCGTCAATAAAACCGAAGTGACCGTATTCTGCTTTGCGCCGAAGGGCGAAAACGCCGACGAGCGAGCCTTGCGCATTCGCCAGTATGAGGATTTCTTCAACGTCAGCGGCATGGGTACGCCGGACGATCTGGAGGAATTCCGCGCCTGCCAGCTCGGGTTCAACGCCGGCAACATGCCCTGGAGCGATCTGAGCCGCGGCGCTACCCGCAGGCTGGAGGGCCAGGCTGACGACAATGCCAAAGCGCTGGGGATCGTACCTGACATGACCGGTCCGCGCCCGGAAGATGAGGCCCTGTATCTCAGCCAGCATCATCATTGGCAAAACATTCTGCTGCGCCAGCTGGAGCGCCAGCAACGACACGACGAGGTGGCGCAATGAGCACATTTAACCTGCAACAGCGGGTGGAACAGTTCCTGTACCGCGAAGCACGCCTGCTGGATGACCGGCAGTGGGATGACTGGCTGGCCTGTTACCATCCGCAGGTCGAATATTGGATGCCGGCCTGGGCTGACGACGATCGCCAGACGACGGACCCTCACAGCGAGATTTCGCTGATTTATTACGCCAATCGCGAAGGCCTGGAAGACCGCGTTTACCGCATAAAAACCGAACGCTCAGCCGCCAGCAGCATGCCGGAGCCGCGCACGGTGCATCTTATCAGCAACGTGGAGCTGTTATCGTCCGGCGCGGAACAGGCCGAGGTGAACTACCACTGGGCCACCTTCTATCACCGCTACAACCACACGGACACCTATTTCGGCTCAACCCGACTGTGGATAGATCTTAGCGGGGAGGCGCTACAAATTAAGCGCAAGAAAATTCGTCTGGATAATGACTATATCAATCATGTAATTGATATTTATCATCTTTAATGCAGGAGGTGAGGTATGTCTTTTACCGTGGCCCTTAATTTTGAAGACGGCGTCAGCCGCTTTATTCAATGCAACCCGAATGAAAAAGTACTCGACGCCGCCTACCGACAAAAGATCAACCTGCCGATGGACTGCTCGGACGGCGTATGCGGCACCTGTAAATGCCACTGTGAACAAGGAGAATATCAGCTGGGCGATGACTATCTGGACGAAGCGCTGTCAGAGCAGGAAGTCGCACAGCGGCGGGTGTTGACCTGTCAGATGGTGCCGCTCTCGGACTGCGTCATCGAGGTGCCGATGCCTTCGACGATGTGTAAAACCGCCAGCGAAATGTTTACCGCCACCGTCACCTCCGCCACCGCCCTGTCGGACAGCGCCATCGAGTTCTGCCTGACGCTGGATGATGAACGCGGCATCGCGTTCCTGCCGGGGCAATATGTGAATATCGACGTTCCCGGCAGTGCGGCCAGCCGCGCCTATTCGTTCAGTTCGCCGCCCGGCAGCCGGCAGCTCTCTTTTCTGCTGCGCAACGTACCCGGCGGCATGATGAGCCGTTATCTGACCGAACGGGCAAGCCCCGGCGACGCGATCCGTCTGCGCGGCCCGCAGGGCAGTTTCTATCTGCGTGCGCCGGTGCGGCCAATGTTATTTTTGGCCGGCGGCACCGGGCTGGCGCCGTTCCTTTCCATGCTGGAATATCTGGCGCTCGGCGGCAGCGAACAGCCGGTGCATCTGATCTACGGCGTCACCCATGACCACGATCTGGTCAAGCTGGAACAGCTGGAGGCGTATCGCCAGCGTCTGGCGAATTTCAGCTATCTGACCTGCGTGGCCAGTGAAACGTCGTTTTCGACGCATAAAGGGTATGTCACCCAGCATCTCGACGAAAGCCTGCTTAATAACGGTGAGTTGGATGTGTATCTGTGCGGGCCGCCGCCGATGGTGGAAGCGGTGCTTGGCGATTTTCAGCGGCGCGCCTTTATCCCGCATAGCTTCCATTATGAGAAGTTCGCCCCCAGCCAGGCCGATGGGAGGAGTTGACCATGGATAAATCACGTTTCAGCGGCCAGGTGATGGCGATAACCGGCGCCGCTCAAGGCATCGGCAAAGCGGTGGCCGAACGCGCGGCTCGGGAAGGGGCCCGTTTGGCGCTGATCGATCGCTCCCCCTATCTGGAAGAGGTCGTGGCCGTTTTACGCGAACGCGGCGCCGATATCATCGCCCTGCAGGCCGATTTGGAGCATTGGGAAGCAGCGCGCGATGCGCTGGATCAGGTGCAACAGCACTTTGGGCGCGTGGATATTATGGTGAACAACGTGGGCGGCACCATCTGGGCACGACCGTTTGCCGACTATGCGCCGCAACAGATTGAGGCGGAGATTCGGCGCTCGCTGTTCCCGACGCTATGGGGTTGCCGCGCCGCGTTGCCGCATATGCTGGCGCAGGGGAGCGGAGTGATCGTCAACGTCTCTTCGGTCGCCACGCGCGGCGTCAATCGCGTTCCCTATTCCGCAGCCAAAGGCGGCGTCAACGCCCTGACCCAATCACTGGCCTTTGAATATGCCGGCGCCGGCATTCGCATCAACGCCACGGCGCCGGGCGGCACCGAAGCGCCGCCGCGGCTGACGCCACGCAATCGCGAATCCCCGACGCAACAGGAGGAAAGTTGGTATCGGCAGGTGGTTGAGCAAACGCTCGACAGCAGTCTGATGCACCGCTACGGCAGCGTCGATGAACAAGCCGCCGCTATTCTGTTCCTCGCCAGCGCCGAAGCCAGTTACATTAACGGAACGGTGCTGCCGGTCGCCGGCGGCGATTTGGGGTAAAACAGGCGCCGGGGGATCAACGTATGATCCGCCGGCCCTGCGCATCGATCACCGGCTCCCCGTCCTCTTTGCTGAAGGCGCCGCGCTGCGGATCCGGCAGAATATCCAAAACCACCTCCGATGGGCGACACAGACGCGTGCCGAGCGGCGTCACTACGATAGGGCGATTGATCAGGAGCGGCCGTTGCAGCATAAAGTCGATCAGTTGATCATCGCTCCAGGCGCTGTCGTCCAGATGCAGCTCGGCGTAAGGCTCGACGTTTTTGCGCAGCAAGGCGCGCGGCGTCATGCCCATCTCGGCCAGCAGCGCTGTCAAACGTTCGCGGCTGGGCGGCGTTTCCAGATACAAAATCACCTCCGGCTCAGCGCCGCTGTTGCGGATCAGCGCCAGCGTGTTGCGCGACGTGCCGCAGGCGGGATTGTGATAAATTTTGATGTCGCTCATGTCAGTTGCTCCGGTTATGGCAAAACGGACAGCCGCAGCGCCAGCGCGGCCAGGGTGACGAACAGGATCGGCAGCGTCATCATCACGCCTACGCGAAAATAATAGCCCCAGGTAATGACGATGTTCTTCCTTGCCAACACATGCAGCCACAGCAGCGTAGCCAGGCTGCCGATCGGGGTGATTTTGGGGCCGAGATCGCTGCCGATAACGTTAGCGTAAATCATCGCCTGCTTGATGACGCCTTCCACGCTGCTGCCGTCGATCGACAGCGCCCCCACCAGCACCGTCGGCATGTTATTCATGACGGAGGAGAGAAACGCGCTCAGGAAACCGGTGCCGAGCGTCGCCGCCCACAGCCCCTGCCGCGCCAACGCATCCAGTACGCCGGACAGCAAATCGGTCAAGCCGGCATTGCGCAGCCCGTAGACCACCAGATACATGCCCAGCGAGAAAATCACAATCTGCCAAGGCGCCCCGCGCAGCACTTTGCCGGTATCGATCGCCCGCCCGCGTTTCGCCACCGCCAGCAGCACCAGCGCACCGCAGGCGGCGACCAAACTCACCGGTACGCCGAGCGGCTCCAGGCCGAAGAAGCCGATCAGCAACAGCGCCAATACGGCCCAGCCGGTCCTAAACGTCGCGCGATCGCGGATCGCTTCCCGCGGTACCGGTAAGCGCGCCAACGCGTAGCGCAGGGGAATATCTTTGCGGAAGAACAGATGCAACATCACCAGCGTCGCCGCCACGGCGACGAGGTTGACCGGCACCATCACCGCCGCATACTCCGTAAAGCCCAAGTGGAAGAAATCCGCCGAAACGATATTCACCAAATTGGACACCACCAGCGGCAGGCTGGCGGTATCAGCGATAAAGCCTGCCGCCATCACGAAAGCCAGCACCGCCGCAGGGCGAAAGCCGAGCGCCGACAGCATGGCGATCACGATCGGCGTCAGGATCAGCGCGGCGCCGTCGTTCGCAAACAGCGCCGCCACCACCGCGCCCAACAACAGCATGTAGGTAAACAGCCAGCGCCCTTTACCGTTGCCCCAACGGGCGACATGCAAGGCGGTCCAGGCGAAAAACCCGCTCTCATCCAGCAACAGGCTGATAATGATGACGGCGATGAAGGTCGCGGTCGCATTCCAGACTATCTGCCACACCACGGGAATATCGCCGACGTGCACCACGCCGCTCAGCAATGCCAACCCCGCCCCGATTGACGCGCTCCAGCCAATACCCAACCCTTTCGGTTGCCAGATAACCAAGATCAACGTCAGAATAAAGATCGTCCCCGCCACTATCATCGCTGCCTCACTGCTCTCTCAAGCTTACATATATGTTTTTTCGAATATATAACGGCAAATTTTTTTACCGTTACGAGCAGCCTTTCGCCACTCGTTGCCCCAACGCCGCCACCTGCTCTGGACGGCACAGATAAGCCTGCTCAATAATCGCCGCCGCCCAGGCCGGCATATGCGGCGACAGGCGATAATGTATCCATTTGCCGTCGCGCCGATCGAGCAACAGCCCGCTTTCGCGCAGCATCGCCAGATGCCTTGAGATTTTGGGTTGCGGCAGCGCCAGAGCACCCGACAGCTCGCACACGCACAGCTCGCCGGCGTGGCGCAGCAACAGCACCAGCGTCAGACGCGTATCGTCCGACAAGTTTTTAAACAGCTTCAGCGGCGTCAATGACGACATAATGCGCTCCTGGTATTCTTTGCCCCACTATAATCCAGCGCTGGAACATTTCAAAATCATATTCGTTTAAACGAATATAAATTCACGCGACATGTCATCGCGCACGCCCGGCTATCGGCGAGTTAAGTTTCAGCTATCGATTCCATACGCCAAAGCCGCTGTTCATTATGTGCTCTTTCGCTACAATCGTGAGCACTGACATTCACCGTATCGAGGACACCATGTACAACTTCTCCCGCTATCAGGCAAAAGAACTGGCGCTGGCTTACATGAGCGGCAAAAAGCACGATCTGTCGCCACAGGAGTTTTTGCAGCAGTTGAAAAGCAGCGAAAGATCGTTTGAACACCTGCTGAAACACGGCAGCGAAATGCCGCGTGAAGTGCTGGTCAAAAGCTTCTGAACGGCCGGTTGCCGGCCCCTTTCCCTCTACATCGCCGGTGGCGAGCCTGACGGGCCCGCGCATTCCCGGCTGCCCATCCCCTTCGCCTCACCGCAGAATTTCGGCCCCACAGGCGAAAAGTTGATAAATTCGCATCAAGAAGCGAATTATTGACTTATTCGCATCCAGATGCGAATTTATAGTCTTCCTATTGCCAACAACGGATCACGCCATGCCGACGCCAATCAGCGTAATCAGCGGCGATCTGGTCGATTCTCGCCGGTCAGACACCGTCAACTATCTCAACGGGCTGCACAGCCTGCTCGAACGGCTGCAGCGCGATGGGCGGCTGCATCAGGTGGAGATTTTCCGCGGCGACGCCTTCCAGGCGCAGGCCGCCCCCGAGGACGGGCTGTTTCTGGCGGTGCACGTTCGCCTCGCTCTGCGGGCGATGGGCGCCGCGCACTGGGATGCGCGCATCGCCGTCGGGCTGGGCAGCCAGCGGCCCGATGCCATCGGTTACGGCAGCGCCTTTATCAATTCCGGCAGCGCGCTGGACGCCATGGCGAAAAATTGCCGGCTGGCTCTGAAAACCGACAACGATCGGACAAACGCCATTGTCAGCGATCTGCTGCCGATGTTAGATCATGTGATTAGCCGCCTGTCACAGACCGAAGCGCGCATCGTCCAGGCAAGAATGTTCGCCGACAGCGGCGCGGCCGTGGCGGACCAACTGCAAAAAGCCGCCTCCACGGTCTCCGCCGCGCTGAAACGCGCGGCCTACGAGGAAATCATGCGGTTTATTCACGCCATTAACAGGATCGTCTGACTATGGATCTGACCTATACGCCCTTGCTGGCCTGGCTGTTGCTCGCCCACTTGCTGGCGGATTTTCCGCTGCAGCCGCGGAGTTGGGTGGAAGATAAAATCCAACATCGCGCGCGCTCGCGTTTTCTGCTGTTGCACGCCTTGCTGCACGGGGTGCTGACCGCCTGGGTGGTGGCCGGTTTCGGCCTGCTGCACGGCGGGCTCTCTTCACGCCAGGTGCTGGCCGGCCTGCTGGTCATCGCCCTCAGCCACTACCTGATCGATTGGCTGAAAGTCACCGCCATGGCCCGCCTGAGCCCGGCCCGCAGTTTCCTGCTCGATCAGGGATTGCATCTGGCGGTGATCGCCTTGCTGTGGCTAGGGCTGACGCCGAATGCGGCTGAACTGCTCGCCGCGCTGGGGCGGCAACTGGGGAGTTGGCAAACCGGCCTGGTGCTGGTGGCTTACAGCCTGATTTATCTGCCGATGAGTCTGCTGATCGGGCAACTGCTGGCACGCTGGACGCCGCAAATGCCGCCTTCGGCCAAGGCCGACAACGACTCGCTGCTGCGCGCAGGCAAACAGATTGGCTACTTGGAGAGAACGCTGATCCTGACCTTTGTGCTGCTGGGGCAGATCCCGGCGATCGGTTTTTTGCTGGCGGCCAAATCCATCTTCCGTTTCGGCGATCTGCGCCAGAGCGACGATAAGATGCGTACCGAGTATGTGCTGCTCGGCACGCTGTTTTCCTTCACGCTGACCATCATGCTCGGCCTGTTGGTCAACAAACTGCTGTAGCGGTGAGGGGGCGAAGCATTTCGCCCCCGAAGTGAACGCCGAGGCGGCTTACAGCCACTCGCCGAAGCGGCGAATGTAGAAACGCTTCATCATCTGCGCAATCACGCAGTAGCTGACCAACGTCGCGGCCAGCCACGGGAAGTATTCCCACGGCAGCGGCTGCAGGCCAACCAGGGCACCGAGCGGCGAGAACGGAATGTAGATGCCGAGCGCCATCACCAACCCGGTGGTCAGCAACACCGGCAGCGCCGCGGTGCTCTGAATGAACGGGATCTTCTGGGTGCGCAGCATATGCACCACCAGCGTTTGCGACAGCAGCCCCTCGATGAACCAACCAGACTGGAACAGCGCCTGGTGTTCCACGCTGTTGGCGGCGAACACGTACCACATCAGCGCATAGGTCGTAATATCGAAGATCGACGAGGTCGGCCCAATCCACAGCATAAAGCGCCCGATGTTTTTGGAATCCCACTTGCGCGGCTTGCGCAGGAACTCTTTGTCCATCTTGTCCCACGGCAGCGACAGCTGAGAAATGTCGTACATCAGGTTCTGAATCAACAGATGGATCGCCAGCATCGGCAGGAACGGAATGAAGGCGCTGGCCACCAGCACCGAGAACACGTTGCCGAAGTTGGAGCTGGCGGTCATGTTCAGGTACTTGATGATATTGCCGAAGGTTTCGCGCCCCTTGATCACCCCCTCTTCCAGCACCATCAGGTTCTTTTCCAACAGGATGATGTCCGCCGACTCCTTGGCGATGTCGGTGCCGGTATCGACCGAAATGCCGACGTCGGCGTCGCGCAGCGCCGGGGCATCGTTGATGCCGTCGCCGAGGAAACCGACGGTATGGCCGTTGGCCTGCAGCATTTTCAGCACCCGCGATTTTTGCAGCGGCGTCAGCTTGGTGAACACCGTGCGCTGTTCCACTTCGCGCGCCAGCTCTTCGTCATCCATCTGTTCAATCTGCAGCCCGGAGAGCGGTTCACCCGGCTCCAGCCCGACGTCGCGGCAAATCTTGCAGGTGATTACCGGGTTGTCGCCGGTCAGCACCTTCACCGTCACGCCGTTTTCCTGCAGTGCGGCGATCGCCTGCTGCGCGCTCTCCTTCGGCGGATCGAGGAAGGTCAGCAGCCCCTGCACCACCATGTCGCGCTCATCGGCCACGCTCAGCGGTTCGGCCGAGCGTTGCGCATCCAGCTCGCGCGTCGCCAGCACCAGCACGCGGAAGCCATCTTCGTTATACTCGCGAGCCAGCGCCTGCAGCGCCGCACGACGCGTTTCATCCAGTTTCAGCGTCTTGTCGCCTTCGCGCACGTGGGTGGCGATCTCCAGCATCTCCTCCACCGCGCCCTTACAGATCAGCTGCTGTCTGTCATGCTCATCCGCCACCACGATCGACAGACGGCGGCGCACGAAATCGAACGGCAGCTCATCCACCTTGCTGAAACGTCCCAGGGCTTCGATCCCCGGTTTGCCGCGCCCGAAGCGGATCACCGCCTGGTCCATCAGGTTCTTCATGCCGCTCTGGTGGAAGCTGTTCAGCCAGGCCAGGTGCAGCACCTCGTTATCCCTGGCGCCATTGACGTCGATGTGGTGCTCGAGAATGATGCGATCCTGCGTCAGCGTACCGGTCTTGTCGGTACAGAGCACGTCCATGGCGCCGAAGTTCTGAATGGCGTTCAGGCGCTTCACCACCACCTTGCGGCGCGACATGGCGATCGCCCCTTTCGCCAGGTTGGAGCTGACGATCATCGGCAGCATTTCCGGCGTCAGACCGACCGCCACCGCCAGCGCGAACAACGCCGCTTCGCTCCAGTCGCCTTTGGTGAAGCCGTTGATCAGCAACACCACCGGTACCATCACCAGCATGAAGCGAATCAACAGCCAGCTGACGCTGTTCACCCCGCGATCGAACGCGGTTTGCGCCCGCGAACCGACGATCGACTTGGCGAGCGAGCCGAAGTAGGTGCGCCCGCCGGTCGCCACCACCACTGCCGTCGCGGTGCCGCTGGCGACGTTGGTGCCCATCAGGCAGATGTTGGACAGCTCAAGCAGCGCGTTCTCACTGGAGACCTCCCCTTCGCTCGACTTCTGCGCCACGTTGCCCATCGCATCGTATTTCTCGATAGGGATCGCTTCACCGGTCAAAATCGCCTGGCTGATGAACAGATCGCGCGAGGCGATAAGGCGCACGTCGGCCGGCACCATGTCGCCGGCGGAGAGCTGAATGATATCCCCCGGCACCAGTTCGCGGATCGGCACCTCCAGCGTCAGCGGATGCGCGCTGTAGCTGCTGCGGCGCAGCACCGTAGCAGTGGTACGCACCATCGATTTCAGCGCTTCCGCCGCCTTGTTGGTGCGGTATTCCTGCCAGAAACGCAACAGCCCGCTCAACGTGACCATGGTCAGGATGATGATGACGCCGGTGAGTTCAGTTTCTTCACCGCTCTGGAGCGGCAGCCAATAATCGGTAAAGAAACTGATCGCAGCCAGCACCATCAGCACGAAGATAAACGGGTTATTGAAGGCCTTGATCAGCTGGATCAGGGCGTGCGGTGCCTTGTCGTGGGCGACCTGGTTGGCGCCGAACTGTTCCAGCCGTTCATCGGCGTCGTCCTGGGTCAAGCCGTTACGGTTGCACTTCAGGTTCGCCAGCGTCTGGGCGATGCTGTTGGTCGCCTCTTGCGCAATGGCGTAGCTCACCGCGTCTTTATCACGGCGGCGCGTTCTTTCATTAATCTGAGTCATAACGCTATTCTCTTATTTTAGTTCTGCGCACAGGGTTCTCCCGCCCGATAAACAGGTGACTATGCACAGCTTGGAATTTGTTTAATTAGCGCGACTGAATGGCGAGATCACCCGGCCAGCCACGCAAGAATTATTTCCCTTCCGGGGTCATCGTCCATAACGCCTCCTTAATGCCCAACGTTATTCACGGCGTGCCTGAATAAACCCGAACATGCAATCAAGTTAATAAATATTTATATGATTAATCAGACCGGTAATTCGGACGCAACGCGCCAGCGAACGGCGCTCACGCTTTTTTCCAGGCTGATGCGGCAGACAATACCCTCAATTTCTTTTTGCGCGGCCGGCGTGGCGTTAATTTCCGCGCACACTTCCAATTGCCCAGGGCTGGCAATATCGGCGCTGCGCAAGGATTGCAACCGCAAGGCCACGCCGTTCAACGCCTGCAATATCAGGGTGCGCACCAGAATTTCATCCTGCTCGCCGCAGGTCACCTGAATGCGATAGCACAGTTCGAGATCGGTCGCCTGCTGTTGCGGCTGCAGGTTGATGCGCTGCGCGGCTTCGCGCAGCAGGATATTGGCGCACAGGATCACCAGCGTGGCGACCACCGCATCCCAATGCTGACCCAGGCCGCACAGCACGCCGATGCCCGCAGAACACCACAGCGTGGCGGCGGTGTTGAGGCCGCGAATGTTCAGCCCTTCACGCATGATTACGCCGGCGCCGAGGAAGCCGATGCCGGATACGATCTGCGCGGCCACGCGGCCGGCACTGGCCGGATCGGTGGACATAGAGCTGAGAATGAAGACCGCCGCGCCGGTCGCCACCAGCGCATTGGTGCGCAGACCGGCCATGCGTTGGCGCCACTGGCGCTCGGCGCCAATCACCGCGCCCAGGCACATCGCCAGCAATAAATTTAAAACGAAAGGAGTCATAGCCATGACTTTCCCCTTAATTAACGACAGGAGATAAAATCATGTGCTGTTTAGCACACGCGAAAACGCGCTGAAAATAAATCAGCGAATCAGCGTGTCATGCCTGGAGGGAAAAGGCTGTGGCTGCAGAATACCATAATAACGTCCAACTCAATTCACCTGAAGCCACCTGGCATCAGGAAACGTTTTCTTATTCGGGTATGCACAGCTCAGAAATAACTGGAGAGGGGTGCTGCCCGCCGCTAGCGGCAAGCAACAAATCAGAAGAGAATTGGTCAGCTTGCCTTATTTATTTTATTACAACTGCAACTGTCCAATTGGGTTTCTCCACCGAAATTTTTGCTGAGTATAGTGACGTCGGATAATGAAGTAAAGGCTAATTTATTAAACGAAAAATAAACTGAAATACCGCACTGATATTTCGATGTCACAAATAGGGCGCGGCAACGTTGGGTAGCGGTGTGCTTATCGGTAAACTGCCCTCCTTCATCTTTCAAGGACGCCTCCGATGAAACAACGGTTTTCCCCGCTCGCGCTTGCGCTGCTCGTCAGCTTTTCCGCCGATGCCTTGCTGCTGCGGCAAGGCGACGTGCAGTTTGAACTCGATCCCGCCACGCTGCGCATCGCCGCAGGTGCGGTACCGGTCAACTTGGCTCAACCCACGCAACAGGTGGCGGACCTCACCGCGTCGCCACAGCGCGCCAGCTGGCGATGGCCGCAAAGCGCGGTCAGCGTGAGCGCCCGCCTGGAAGACGGCGATCTGCGCCTGAGCTTCCGCAGCGACCGGCCGCAAACCCTGAGCTGGTATCGTCTGCCTCCGCAGGCGGCGGCGCTGTTGCTGCCGATCGGCGAAGGCAGCCGCATTCCGCTCGACAACCCGGTCTGGCGCAACTACCTGACGACGGAAATGACGCCGCTGGATACCAACTGGGATCTGAAACTGCCGCTGTGGAGCCAGCAACATCAGGACAAGGTCTACAGCTGGCTGATGTTGACGCCGTTCAGCAACCGGGTCACCTTCGCTTCGGAGCAGGAAAAGCTGGCGATGCGCGCCGAGCATCAGTTCAACCGCTTCAATCAACAACAGGCATTCGAGGTGCTGCTGCACGTGGGGAACACGCCGCTGTCCGGCGCCCGCCGTTACCGCGAGATTCTGCAACAAAGTGGCCAGTTCAGCAGCCTGCGCGAAAAGATGAAACAGGCGCCCGAAGGCGAAAAGCTGATCGGCGCAACCCATATCTACCTGTGGGGCGACCAGCTGCTGGCGGCGGAAGATGTCAAAGATTGGCAGGGCTTGCTGCACTACCTCGCCTCTCCCGCCGCCGAAGCGCTGCGGCAGCAGATGGATGCCGAGAGCAGGAAGTCCTTGCGGCAATTGGCGGGCAAAACGCCGGAAGGCTGGCAACAACAGCCCCTGATAGACGGCATCAACCAGGCGCTGACGGCGCAATTCGCGCTGGGCGCGACGCCGGATGACGCCGATTTCCTGCTGGCGCAGCAGCGCCAGGCCGCCGCAGTGCGTGAGCGGGCGCAGCAAGAGCTGGGACGCTGGTTAACCCCAGTGGACGGTTGGGGGCAAGGGCTGGCCAAACCACTGATCGATGCGCTGCGCCAGGCCGGTTTGCCGCGCCTGTGGTTGGGCACCGACAACTGGACCGCCGCCTTCCTGCACCCGCAAGCGGTGGCCGCCGCCAAAGCGGCCGGCTATCTGATCGCCAGCTACGACTCCTATGATACTGCCATTGCGCGCGGCGTGAACGACAGCTGGCTCACCGCGCAACTGCCGACGGCGCTGCGCGAAACCTGCGCCATCGTGCGCGCCGACGGCAGCAAGAAACCCGGCTTCGGCAAACAGGGTTACTACCTTAATCCGGGCTGCGTCCTGCCCTATTCTCAACAGCGCATGCGCGAGCTGGTGCAACTGGCCGGGTTGAACAGCCTGTTTCTCGACGTGGACGGCACCGGCATGGTGTCCGATGACTATCAGCCCGACCACCCGACCGGCGCAGCGCAGATGGCCGAGGCGCGCAACGCCCGGCTGGCCTGGTTCGGCGCCACCCTTAAGTTGCCGCTCGGCTCGGAGGACGGCAACGCGGTGACCGCCCGCAGCCTGATGTTCGCCCACGGCATGGAAACCTGGGGATTCGGCTGGGGCGATAAACAGATGAATCAGGATAAGTCCTCGCCCTATTATCTCGGTGCCTGGTGGCCCAACGCCCAACCGGCGTTTTTCTTCCGCCCCGCCAGAGTGAAACAGCCCTACCGCACGGTCGAATTCGATCCGCGTTATCGCCTGCCGCTCTACCAGGCCGTTTTCCACGATGCGATCGTCAGCAGCCACCATTGGAATTACGACAATCTGAAGTTCAGCGACGTTCAGACCAGCCGCAGCCTGCTCAGCCAGCTGTATAACACTGCGCCGATGTTCCATCTGAGCCGCGCCACCCTGGCGGCACGCTTGCCGGCGATCAAACGCGCCGATGCCGCTTTCCGGCCGCTGCATCAGGCTCTGTGGGACAAAGCGCTGACCGACTTCCGCTGGCTCGATCGGGAAGGCTGGGTACAACAGACGACCTTCAGCGACGGCTCGACGCTGACCGCCAACTTTGGCGAGCGGCCTTTCGCCGGCATAGCGGCCCACAGTCTGCGTGCCAAACTGGCCGACGGCCGCACGCTCGACGTTGCCCCTTAGCAAGGTCGCCGGTGGTGGGCTACGCTAGGCTATATTTCCGACGACACGCAAGGAGCGGCCGATGACGCCTCTTATTCACACTCTGCTCGACGACATTTGGCAAAGCCTGGGGCAGTGCCCCGCGCCCGTCGACCGGCTCACCGTCAGCGGCGCCGGCGCATTACCTTCGGCGTTTCCCGTCACCGAATTGGCCACCGCCGCCTGGGGCGCCGCCGGATTGGCCTGCGGCGAATTGCTGCGCCGTGAGGCTGCCGACGCACCGCAGGCCTGGATCGATCAACGCCTGGCCTCATTCTGGTTCGGCTGGACGCTGCGTCCGTTGGGTTGGACGCTGCCTGCGGCGTGGGACGCGCTGGCCGGCGACTATGCCACGGCGGATGGCTGGATACGCCTGCATACCAATGCGCCGCACCATCGGCGAGCGGTGGAACAGGTGCTGGGCGCGGCATCGGATAAAGGCTCGCTGGCGGCGCGCGTGCTGAGCTGGAAAAAAAGCGAACTGGAACAGGCGGTCATCGAGGCCGGCGGCTGCGCGGCCCAAATGCGTTCGGCGGCCGACTGGCACCAGCATATTCAGGGCAAGAGCGTGGCGCTCGAACCGTTGATCCACACCTCGCTGCAGCCGGAAGCGCCGCCGCCGGGTTGGGCGCTGCCCGCCGCCCGGCCGCTGCACGGCGTACGGGTGCTGGATCTGACGCGCATTCTCGCCGGGCCAATCGCCACGCGTTTTCTCGCCGGTTTGGGCGCCGACGTGCTGCGCATCGATCCTTACGGTTGGGATGAACCCGGCGTCGAGCATGAGGTGATGCTGGGCAAGCGCAGCGCGCGCCTCAACCTGGGCAATGCGCACGATCGCCATACGTTTGAACACCTGCTGAAGAACGCCGACGTGATTGTGCACGGCTACCGCGCCGGTGCGCTGGAGAAGCTGGGCTATGGCACGGAGGAAAGGCGCGCGCTGGCGCCGGGCCTGATCGACGTCTGCCTGAATGCCTACGGCTGGAGCGGGCCGTGGCGCACCCGGCGCGGTTTCGACAGTCTGGTGCAGATGAGCTGCGGGCTGGCGGAGGCAGGCATGGTTTGGCGCAGCGCCAGTATGCCGGTGCCGCTGCCGGTACAGGCTCTGGACCACGCCACCGGCTATTTGATGGCGGCAGCGGTATTGACCGGTATGGCGCAGCGCATGAAAAACGGTGCCGGCTACCACGCCCGGTTGTCGCTGGCGCGCACGGCGCAACTGCTGTTGGCGCATCCGCATCCGACGCATTATCGGCCGGAACCGCTGGCGCCTGCCGGCCCCGCCGACGAGAATCCGGAAACGGAACTGACTTACTGGGGCGCCGCGCAACGCCTGCGCGCGCCGTTAAGCCTGCAGGGCACCGCACTGCAATGGGCGCTGCCGGCGACCACGCTCGGCGCCTCGCAGCCGGAGTGGCTGCGCCGTTAAACCGCCGCCAGCTGCTGCAGCCACTGCAGCAAACGTGTCACCGCCGGGGTCAGCCCGGCGGTCTGCGGCCACGCCAGATAAACGTCGTCATCGCTCAGGCGGCATGGCGCGGCCAGCGCCACCAGCCTCCCCGCGTCGATCGCGTCCTGTACCAGCAGCTTTTTCGCCAGCGCGATGCCGAATCCTTGTTCCGCTGCGCGAATCAATAATCCGGCATCGTTGAACAGCGCCTGTTGCCGCCCGCACAACGAGCGCCCCTGTGCGTTGAACCAGTCGCGCCAGGGGCTGACGTCGTGCTCCAGCAACGGCATATCCCCGCCGCTCTCGAATGCCTCCCGCCACTGCCGCGCCATGTCCGGTGAAGCGACCGGCAGCACATCACCCGCCGCGATGCGCTGCGCCTGCAGCCCCGGCCAATGCCCGCCGCCGATGCGGATCGCCGCATCGAAGCCGCGCTGCGACAGATCCTGTAGCGTCAATGAGGCATCGATATCGAGCGCAATATCGGCGCAGGCCTGATTAAAGGCCGGCAAACGCGGCAACAGCCAGTAATGGGCAAAAGACGGCAACACGCTGATGCGCAGCGTCTGGCGTGCCGCCGCACGTCGGGCGCGGGCCACGCCCTGCTGCAGCGCCTGCAGCGCCGGTTCCACCGCCGCCAGCAACTCTCGCCCAGCCGCATTCAAACGCAGCCCGCGCCCGCGCCGTTCAAACAGCGGGTAGCCGACCGCCTGCTCCAGCTGCTGAATTTGCTGGCTGACCGCGCCATGCGTCAAATGCACCTGCTGCGCCGTGGCACGCAAATTTTCCAACCGGGCGGCGATCGCAAAAGTCGGCAAGACATGCAGGGGAAGACGTTCATTCATCATTGGTTAACCAGGCTATCCAAAAAGGGTATTTTTTATCGATTTTGACCGACAGGCAAATGTTCTATGTTTACCTGACCATTCCTGACGCTTTCGGAGCCGCCATGCACCCACGTTTACAACAGGATCTCGCTCAGTTTCCGCAGATCATCGACCACACCCGCCAGCTGGCGGAGGACTTTCTGGCTGGGCTGCAACAGCGCTCGGTCTGCCCGCCGCTCGCGCACCAGCAGCTGCAACCGGGTGATGACCGATTAGCAGAAAACGGCGCCGGCGCCCTGGCAGCGCTGGATGACTTCTGGCAGAAGTATCAGGCCGGCATTTCCGCCAGCGCCGGCCCGCGTTATTTCGGCTTCGTCACCGGCGGCGGCACCCCGGCGGCGGTCGCCGCGGACTGGCTGGTTAGCGTGACAGACCAAAATAGCCTGCTCAGCCATGATACCATCGCAGCTACGATCGAACTGGCGGCCGTGACGCAGTTGAAATCCCTGCTGGGCCTGCCGGAAGCGTTCAACGGCAGCCTGGTCAGCGGCGCCACCATGGCCAATTTCGCCGGGCTGGCCATTGGCCGACAGTGGCTGGGCCAACGACACGGTGTCGATGTCGCCCAACAGGGCCTGGCGGCACTGGGCCCCATCCGGGTATTGGCGGCCAATCCACACTCCAGCAGCGTGAAGGCGCTCAGCATGCTCGGCATCGGCCGCGAAGCGTTGACGACCGTCGCCAGCCTGCCGGAGTCTGAAGCCATGGATATGGAAGCACTGGAGCGGCAGCTCGCCGCTGGCGAAGGCCGGCTCACGTTGGTGCTCGCCAGCGCCGGCACGGTCAACACCGTGGCTTTCGACGATCTGCCGCGTCTGCTGGCGCTGCGGGAGCGTTATCCGTTTTGGCTGCATGTCGATGCGGCCTTCGGCGGCGTGGCGGCCTGCTCGCCGCTATACGCCCCAAGGCTCGAGGGCTGGCAACATGCGGATTCCATCACCGTCGATGCCCACAAATGGCTGAACGTGCCTTACGACAGCGCGATCCAATTTACCCGGCATCTGGATCTACAGATGCAGGTGTTTCAGAACCATTCGGCCTACCTGGAGGCGCCGACGCTGCGGCCGGACAACTACCTGCATCTGACGCCGGAAAACTCGCGCCGCTTTCGCGCCCTGCCGCTCTGGCTGACGCTGAAAGCCTATGGCCGCAGCGGTATCCGGGATATCGTCGAGCGCAACGTCCAACTGGCGCAGGCGCTGGGGGCGGCGTTAGCGGCAGACGAGGGGTTCCACCTGCTGGCACCGGTGAATTTGAACGTGGTGTGCTTTGCGCTCAGCCATCCGCAAGGTGAGCGCGAGGCGGCGCGCGATCGCTTTCTCGAGCGCCTTAATCGGCATGGCGTAGTGCGCTGCACCCCGACCACCTATAACCATCAGCCGGGGATCCGCGCCGCGTTGGTCAACTGGATGACGCAGGAGCAGGACATCCAATTGGCGCTGGACTCGTTGCGCCATTGCCTGGCGGAGACGGCTTAGGCGCTCGGCAGGTCACCGAGGTGAAAGGTCTGCAAACGCCGCTCTTGCCGCCCGTCATCGCCGATATTGTCCGGCGACAGCCAGGCGGTAAACGCCGCGCGCAGCGGCAGCCACTCTCCGTCGATGATCGACAGCCAATCGGTGTCGCGCGTGCGCCCTTTGACGACAATCGCCTGGCGGAAAGTGCCCTCGTAACGAAAGCCAAAACGCTCGGCGGCCTGGCGTGAAGGCAGATTGAGGTTATCGCACTTCCATTCGCAGCGCCGGTAGCCAAGATCGTCGAACAGATGTCGCAGCATCAGGAAGATCGCTTCGCTGCCGAGGGCGCTGCGCTTCATCAACGGCGACCAGTTGATGGTTCCCAGCTCTGCCACACCGTTGGCGGGATCGACGCGCAAAAAGGCGCAGGTTCCCACCGCGCGCCCGTTCTCCTGCGCGATCACTACC
This sequence comes from Serratia sp. Ae19-1, assembly GCF_059801225.1. Taxonomy (NCBI): domain Bacteria; kingdom Pseudomonadati; phylum Pseudomonadota; class Gammaproteobacteria; order Enterobacterales; family Yersiniaceae; genus Serratia; species Serratia sp. Ae19-1. Next base: position 234,595 of record NZ_JBCHWD010000003.1, read on the forward strand.
ATCGTGTTTCTGTCGGCGCTGGTTGCCTGGGCCTGGAGATAGCGCTGGAAATCCTCGCGCGTCTGCGGCCGTTCCCAGAACAGATAGGTCCAGTCGCTATCGTCTTCGGCGGTTTGATAAGCGCGATAGAGTTCATCGCCCCAGCGATCGATGTTCAGCGGTTCCAGACGGCAAAACCGTCCTTGCAGTAACGTCTGTCCGGGCATGCCTGCCGGCTGCCAATGGGGAAGAGCGTCGCCTATCGGCTGCCCGTACGGATTCCGTCTCATCGCGGCGTCCTGTTTTTGAAAGGGAAAAAGCACGTTAAAACCAACTCAGGCCAGAGACAACTCCGACCTGCTTTTTGGCGCAGGTTTGCCAGAAAGCGGCGCAACTGTTTAGAGAAATAACTCAATTCCCGTTTGGCATTCACAGAAATGATTTCAGCTGAAATAAATATCCATATAACTCATTGTAAAACGGTGATTTATGGCAACAATTAAGCTACACATTTCAGCAATAACGTTAACTTTTGTTTGCCGTTATGATACAAAATGAAGTGATTGTCATTCTCAAAAACACTGCCACACTAGATAATTGATTGATTTTAAATCATAAAAAACCAACTACGCAAAGTGAGTTGTTTTTGAGCGTTCAAAAAGCCCGCTGAAAAGCTTCAAAAAAACAACACATGAATTTTTTTTAAGACTTTTCCTAGCAAACTAAAATTTTGTTTCGTGACATGATGGGCAGAATCCCGGCGAGAGATGCCGCCAGGCACGGGCGCCAAGTACAAATCAGGCCTATCATATTGAAACGGAGCCGTCAGTGGAACGCTCTGACTTAAGCTAAACTTATAGATTCATGTGATTAATAAGTTTAGTATGAAAATATCATTGAGTGCCGTCGCGTTTATTGATAGAACACTCGCTACACTGAATTATTGTTTCATTTTGCCTTTCGGCTTTTTAGGCTTTTTCTCATATTACCGCAGTAAAACGGATTTAAGTGGGGGTGCGATATGCCAACGATCATCATGGATTCATGTAGCTATACCAGATTGGGATTAACCGACTATCTGACTTCGCACGGCGTGAAGAAACGCCATATTAATGCCATTGAGGATATTGACAGCCTGCATGAAAAATGCAGTAAGTTGAATCCCAGTTTGGTGTTTATTAACGAGGACTGCTTCATCCACGAAGCAAACGCCACCGAGCGAATAAAACGGGTGATATCACTGCACCCGGATACGTTATTCTTTATCTTTATGGCCATTACCAACGTACATTTCGACGATTACTTATATGTTCGCAAGAATGTCATCATATCGTCAAAATCCATCAAACCAGAGACTATGAATCAGCTACTTAGTCACTATCTCGAGAAAAAGTCCCTTCGGGTGGAAAAGTCCTCCCTGGATCAAACGCCGGTCACGTTGAGCCAGACCGAATCGAACATGTTACGCATGTGGATGTCCGGTCAAGGTACCATCCAGATATCAGACCAGATGCAAATAAAAGCTAAAACGGTCTCTTCACACAAGGGAAACATCAAGCGGAAAATAAAAACGCACAACAAGCAAATCATATACCACGTTGTTCGTTTGACTGACACGCTGACCAGTGGAATATTTGTCAATAGCCGTTAAACATACAGAGAACGCCCCCCACTCTGTTTTGGCCGTCGTTAAATATCCGGTGATAATGTAATCCGGGTGTCAAGCGTCGGAAACGCCAAAAGAATACCTGCTGCGTTATCCCCCGCTAGCGCAACGGGTATTTTTTTACATAGATAAAATAAATCCTACCGTAACGAAATAGTCTCAAAATAGACTATTTCACAAGTTGATTAATGAGATTACCCGAAGTCACTGCCCGCGTTCGCGGTGCGGCTCCACAAAGGTGCCGTCGCGGCTATCTATTTCATTAAAGAACCACACGCCCGCCGGATAATCCTCAAGGGAAACCAGATACATGGTGCCCTCGTTGAACACCTCTACGGCCAGGATGACGCCTTCCCGCCGTGGGCCGCCGTCTGTTTTTACCGTCACGCGATCGTTAACCTGCATACCTTTCCCCATTATTTGCGATTGGCGTCAGTGTATTACAAAACGCAGGGAGAACACACCGCCCTGTCCTGCCGCACTCTGCTATCAGCGTAGCAGCCATCAGGATTTTTCACTTCCTTAACATTTTGGCCGCAGAATCTTAAGCCGGCCCCGCGTAACCTGTCCGTAGGCGTTTCCCCCCCAGAGAAGCGCTCGCAAATGAAGAAGTAACAAGGAACTTTTGCCCGCTGACTTGCGGGCTTTTTTTTGCCCCGCGCCAAATTACAGGCATAAAAAAACCCGCCGCAGCGGGTTCTTTTCAATCAGCGGTAAACGCCAATTAGATAGCGGTAACGTTAGCCGCAGATGGACCTTTCGCACCGTTCTCGATAGAGAACTGTACGTTCTGGCCTTCAGCCAGGGTCTTGAAGCCTTGATCCTGGATAGCAGAGAAGTGTACGAATACGTCTTTGCTGCCGTCTGCTGGGGTGATGAAACCAAAACCTTTAGCTTCGTTGAACCACTTCACTTGACCTTTGATCATGTTGGACATGTCTAATTTCCTTCAATAATAATGTAAGCCGCCATGGGCGAGATAGCCGGTCATCAGTTACTTATGGAGGCACTGGAAAGGAAATTCGTCAGAGAAGGGCTATCCGGGATAACGCTTTAAATTTGAACTACTTTACTCAAAATGTCGTGCATAAATAGGTCTGTACCACAGGCCGACATCATTAACTCATGAGCGAGCAGCAATAGCAACCTTTTTCGCCGTGATGAGACGCTAATCGCGGCTAAGCGCACAGGATTTGACCCTGCTTGCCGATGGAATCGCCGTCTGGCGTATCCGTAACACCCTGCTCAAATGATAGTAATTCTCGTTCTGCTGTTCTATAGTTGCCTGGCGAAATCATCCAGGGAGACTCACCATGCCGAGATGGCTCACATTACCGACCGCCTGCCGCGCCGCGCTGCTGGCCTTTGCTACTTGCAGCGCCCCGCTTGGCGCGCTGGAGTTGAATTATCAGCCTCCAGAGCCCAGTGCTGCCCCTAAACCGCTGGCGCCGCCAGGGCCGGCCCCCAAGGCGGCGAAATCGCCGATTACCTGGGCGGAAGCGCGAGATAAAAGCGGCTTTCGCGTCGATATCGAGTGCGATCATCCGGGTTGCAGCAAGCCGCGCACCAAACCTTACCCCGCGTATGAAGGCCCGGTGAAGAAAACCGATCGCCGCCGCCAATCCGATCCTTATTCCACCAACCAGGATCCCGATTACAACATTCAGTTAGGTTATGAATGGTAACAGCGCTTTCGGAGTAATGCCTATACACCCCGCTATCACGGCCGCTTAGAATAGCGTCAGTTCACCACTCCTCCTGGTGTTGAACCTAACAAGCTGTGTTGCAAATCTTTATGCGCCTCCCTATAGGCGCTTTTTTTTGCCTCTCGCCATCGCGCTTTGCCGATTACAGATTGGTCTCATTGCCCGACTAAGTGATGAATGTCACAAATACGCCTCTTTGCCATTCTTATTTCGGAGGTGATGTTCATGGCCACAGGATCCCTTGCTCTCTTGGCCGTCTTGGCCGGCATTGCGGGCTATGCGCTCTACAAGCATTTCAAATCTCAGAAGAAAAGCGCATTGGTTCGCCTGTACGATCGGTAACCGGCAACGCGTTTTCACCGCAAAGGCGCGGCTCACCGCACGCCGCGCCTTCGCTGATTGTCATCCTTTCATCACAAAAATGTCACAATATGGCCATATCATGATTGGCGATTATCCGCTCTGGCTTAACACCAAGGATTTCGCCCATGACCCTAATTAAAGCTGCAAACCACCAGGAAGCAGAAAAGCTCATCCGTGCCGGCACGGCCAAGAAAATCGAACTGGCCTACGATATCGACAGCGACGATTTCTTCCAGCTTGCCAGCCTGTGGTGCGATAAAGGCGCCAAGATCTCCAAAGGAAAAGAACACTTTATCGTCTCGTTAAAAGGCTTCCGCATCCCGCCTAACGATTGATCGCCTGCCGCCCATCGCGGCGGCTTCGCCCCTTCCTCGCAAAACCGCTCTATTCGACCACGCGCACCTCATTCGATTTCGCTAAGCTAACGGCAGACTTTATTGCGGGCGCTCCGCCTGATAGCCGCGTCCGCCACGATGAGGAGAGTGACCATGTCAACAAATGCAGCGCTGCCCGGCATGATGAAAGCGATTGAGATCAGCCAGCCAGGCGCCCCCGAGGTTCTGGTCGTCACCGAGCGCCCGGTACCCGTCCCGCAAGCGGGCGAACTGTTGGTGAAAATTGCCGCCGCCGGCGTTAACCGCCCCGACGTGCTGCAGCGCCAGGGAAACTATGCGCCACCGCCGGGCGCTTCGGATATCCCCGGTCTGGAAATCGCCGGCGAAGTGGTGGCCCTCGGCGAAGGCGTAACCCATTTCGCCCTTGGCGATCGGGTTTGCGCCCTCATCGCCGGCGGCGGCTATGCGGAATACTGCACCGTACATGAAAGCAATGCGCTGCCGGTGCCGGCGGGTCTGAGCCTGACCGAGGCCGCCGCACTGCCGGAAACCTTCTTTACCGTCTGGGTCAACGTGTTCCAACGCGGCCACCTCAAAGCCGGCGAAACCGTGTTGATCCACGGCGGCACTTCCGGTATCGGCACAGTCGCCACCATGCTGGCGAAAGCCTTCTGTGCACAGGTGATCACCACCGTCGGCTCCGAAGATAAACGCCAGGCCAGTCTGGCGCTGGGCGCCGACGTGGCGATTAATTACCGCAACGAAGACTTTGTCACGCGCACCAAAGAGGTCACCGGCGGCAAAGGCGCCGACGTAATCGTCGATCTGATCGCCGGCGACTATGTCGCCAAGAACTATCAGGCAGCGGCGATGGAAGGCCGCATCGTGCAAATCGGCACGCAACATGGCGTGGTGAAAGAGTTAAACCTGATGCCGCTGTTGTTGAAACGCCTGACCCATACCGGTTCGACATTGCGCTCGCGCAGCGTCGCGGACAAGGCGCAGATTGCCGCCGAGCTGCAAGAGAAGGTTTGGCCGCTGCTGGAACGCGGCGTGCTGAAACCGCAGATCTTTAAAACCTTCCCGCTTGAGCAGGCCGCCGCAGCGCATACGCTGATGGAGTCCAGCGAGCATATCGGCAAAATCATGCTGACGTTCTAAGACCGTTCCCCGCCGCCTCGCGGCGGGGAAGCCAATACGCCACTCAGGGAATGATGCCGCGACGGCGGAACTCATCAAACAGCGTGATAAACATGGGTAAGCGCCCGGCTTACCGGGAAAGCGCAGCGGCAGCCCGAGCGCTTTACTGATGGAGGCGTAAACCGCGATGCTTAACGCCAGATTCATCGGGTTGCCGAGCGAGAAGCCCCCCACCACGCTCGGGCGAATAGCGCTCCAGCGCCAGCGCTTGCCTGCCTGACGCTGCGCCAAATACTGCTGCTGCGCCATGTTAAACTCCGGCGGCATATGCCCCGCGTCGCTTTCGCGCGCCGGCGTTTTAAACGGCCCCAAATGCGCGCCATAGACCTTATAGCCCTGCATCAGGCTGATATGCTCCAACGCCGGCGCGATCGGCTCCAGTCCTTCGACAACGTGTTGCAACATCTGCAGGTTCGGCGCCACCAGTCCCGCCCAGTCCGGCGCATCCTGATAGGCGGCATAGAAAACGTGACTAATCGCGCTCAGCGGTCGCAGCGCGTCACGCGTCGCCGCCGCATCCAGCAGGTCAACCTGCAGATGGCTCACCCCTGGCGCCGGTTGACCACCCCGCCGCGAAACGCCCACCACTGGCCAACCCAGGCCGGTCAGCTCCTCAATCAATCGGCGCCCAATCACGCCATTGGCGCCGATCACCAGCGCCTGTCGCATTGCGTTCATCTTGCCACTCCTCGGGTTATCGATGCCCTGAGTGTTATTGATTAGCAATACTTGTGGTAGAAGAGACTTTCTACTAACACTAATAAGAAAAATCTATAGGCAAGCACATCATGGATAAGCTGAACGCGATGAAAACCTTTCTGCGGGTAGCGGAGCTGGGCAGCCTGTCGGCCGCCGCTCGCGATCTGCGTTTGACGCAGCCGGCGGTCAGTCAGCAAATCGCCGGCCTGGAGCAACAGCTGGGAGCGCAGCTGTTGTTTCGCAGCACTCGGGCGGTCACCCTGACCGAGGCTGGCAATGATTACTATCAGCGTATCAAACCGATTATGGCGGCGGTCGACGAAGCGGAAGAGGCGCTGCTCGGGCAGCACCACCGGCTGCAGGGCAATCTGCGCCTTCACGCACCGACCGGTTTCGGGCAACGACACGTCACGCCGCTGGCCATCGCGTTCCAGCAGCGTCACCCGGAACTCACCATCGAGCTGCTGCTGGACGATCGCCGCGCCGACGTGATCGGCGAAGGCATCGACGTAGCGCTTCGCTTCGGCGAATTGCACGCGCCCGGCATGGTGGCGAAACGGCTGGGTGAGTTGCAACGCCTGCTGGTGGCGTCGCCGGCCTATCTGGCCAAGCACGGTACCCCCCGTTCGCCGGCGGAGCTGGTGAAACATGCGCACATTCGTTACAGCGGATTAAACGACGGTGATACGCTCACCCTGCTCGGCCCACACGGCGCCGAGATAGTCGCTCTGCGGCCCACGTTCCGCGCCAACAATACGTTATCGCTGCTGGCGGCCATCGAGGCAGGCGCCGGAATCGGCGGCGCGCAGCGGCCGTTGATCGGCGAGCAGCTGGCGACAGGGGCGTTGGTTCCCGTGTTGCCGGAATACCGCTACCCGCCCATGGCGCTGCACGCGGTCTATCCCGCTTTACGTTTTATTCCGCAGAAAGTGCGCGCCTGGGTGGCGCATCTGCAACAGGCGTTGACGACGATCGAGGGAATCAGCGGAGTGAATGCCCCCGGCCAGACGCCGGGAGCATAATCATTATTTGAACAATTTGCCGACCATGTCGCCCAATTCATTGCTGTCTTGCTGTACTTCGCCATTTGGTGAAGCGGCATCGGCTACCGTCGGCAAGAACTGCGCAATGGTGCTGGACGCCTGGGCCGGATCGACGCCCAGCTTTTCAGCCAGTTGATTGATCGCATCGCTGCCCAACGCCTGCTGCACGTGATCGCCGGTAATCGGCTGATTTTCGCCATTGCCGAGCCAGGAACCGACGATATCGCCGAACTGCCCCTGACGGAACTTGTCCAAAATGGCCTGCAGGCCGCCTTGTTGCTCGACCCACTGCATAATGGCGATGTAATCGATGCCTTTGCCGTTGGCACCGCCGCCTAAAATGTTACCCAATACGCTATCGAACAGACCCATGATATTCCCCTTTCAGCGATTCGGCCGCGCCGCGCCGCCGGATTGATTTCACGAAAAAGGGCCGCCGCGGCGACCCTGTTGAGCAACGGCTGCTTAGCCTTTGATCTTCCTGTAGACAAAAAGCACCACCAGGGCACCGATGACTGCCACCACAAAGCTGCCCAGGTTAAAACCGTCAACGCGACCCATGCCGAAGAAGGTGCTGATATAGCCGCCGACCACGGCGCCCACGACCCCCAGTACCACGGTCATAATAAACCCGCCGCCGTCTTTGCCCGGCATAATCCATTTGGCCAGGATACCGGCGATTAAACCAAAAATGATCCAGGAAATGATGCCCATCTTTACTCTCCCTCTTACCTTTTGCCTAACAGAAATCCTATGACCAGGCCCACGACGGCGCCGGCGCCTATCCCCGCCCAAGGGTTATCCTTGATGCAGGCACATGATTGCTCGAGCGCTGCTTGTACGCCGCTGCGCACTTCGCAGGCGGTGGTTTTCACGTAGTCGCTCGGTTGCTCAACACCGTTTAGATCGTCATTTTCATATGACATGTCAAATCCTTACAGACCCACCCTCTGAGAATTGCGTCACCTGTTTCACGCCAGACGCCGTCCGCTCCGCGATGTTGCTCTGGGCGACTTGCCCGCAGCAGCTCAATGCAGGGTGTGCGGCGACAAACGCGCAACTTCACACTATGACTATAGTAAAAAATCAGCGGTTTACCCATTTCCGTCCGTCTGAATTTCACCGTATAAAAAACGCTCGCATTTCATCTCGTCGTCATATTGGCAGACTAAACTTTGAACAAATCCTTTGGGAGGAAACGCCGATGTTCAATGGCCCGTTTGTTCTGATTCTCGCGCTACTGTACGCACTGGCCGCCATCTGGGACGGTTCCGCCGCGTTACTGTTTCTCTAAGGTTACATAGCGGTTGTCACTTTTGCGATGCGCTGAATTGTGTCCTTATTTTTCAATGTCGCCAGCCGGTTGAAATAGCGGTGAATATCCCCCCTTCCCTCGGTAAAAATCTCATTTCGTTCCGTTTTCCGTCTGCGCTTAAATAAAGCGTAAAAAAAGCATGAATGGAAAACCCGGTCTCACAAAAAATGCTCTATCATTTCGCACTTAACAATTTGGGTTAAGGTCCCATTGCGAAATTAAAGGAAGAACAGAAAAAATGATTTTAAACCAACGCTTTGAGCGCGAATTCTTGCGCCCTCGTTATTGGTTGCTGTGGATAGGGCTGGGAATACTCTATCTATTGGTGTTATTGCCCTACCCGCTCATTTATCGGCTTGGACACGGCCTTGGCAGAATCGCCATGCTCCTGATGAAACGCCGGGTAAAAATAGCGCGCCGTAATTTAGAACTCTGTTTCCCTGAGATGCCCGCCGCCGAACGAGAGGCGCTGATTGTCAAAAATTTTGAGTCCGTCGGCATGGGCCTGTTCGAAGTCGGCATGGCCTGGTTCTGGCCTGACTGGCGCATCGCCCGTTGGTTTAAGGTGAGCGGCATGGAAAACATGCAGTTGGCGCGTCAGGACGGGAAAGGCGTGCTGCTGATCGGCCTGCATTTCCTCACTCTGGAGCTGGGCGCGCGCATCTTCGGCATGCAAAACCCCGGCATCGGCGTACACCGCCCGCACAATAACAAGCTGATGGAATGGGTGCAGACCTGGGGCCGGCTGCGCTCGAATAAATTCATGATCGATCGTAAAGATATCAAAGGCATGATTCGCAACCTGAAGCAGGGTGAAATCCTGTGGTACGCGCCGGACCACGACTACGGCCCGCAAAGCAGCGTGTTCGCCCCGTTCTTCGCCGTGGAAAACGCCGCCACGACGACCGGCACCTATATCCTGGCGCGTATGGGGCGGCCGTCGATCGTGCCATTCGTGCCGCGCCGCCTGCCGAATGCCCGCGGCTACGAGCTGATCGTGCAACCGCCGCTGACGGACTTCCCGCTGGACGATGAAACGCGCGCGGCGGCCATGATGAACCGCGTGGTGGAGGAACAGGTGCTGCTGGCACCCGATCAATACATGTGGCTGCACCGCCGCTTTAAAACCCGCCCGCCCGGCGAACCTTCGCTGTATTAATCGCCTTCGCCGCGCTCAAGCATTCTGCAGCAGGGGAACTACACTAATAAGTCACCGACGGCAATTATTGCCGCCAGCAATCATTTTTCCCGCCCGTGGGCCGGTCGTTGCCTGCCGGGTCTTAACCGAGGTCAATGTCATGCTGGTACAACCTTATTTGTTCTTCAGCGGTAACTGTGAGCAAGCGATTAACTTCTATGTGCAGCAGCTGAATGCCAAAATTGAAATGGTCATGCGTTTCAAAGATATGCCCGAAGAGGCCCGACAAGGCGGGCCACAGGACGTCAACCCGGATGCGATCATGCATGCGCGCCTGCTGATCGGCGACGGCGTGCTGATGGCTTCAGACGGCTGTCCGCAGGATGACAGCGGCGGGGCTTCCCACAAAGGCTTCTCGCTGTCGCTGAACCCCAGCGATGCGGAACAAGGACGCAAACTGTTCGATAATCTGGCGCAGGGCGGCCAGGTGACGATGCCTTATCAAGCCACCTTCTGGGCCAAAGGCTTCGGCATGCTGACCGACAAATTCGGCGTCAACTGGATGATCAACGTCGAGTAACTCCGTCATGGCACCGCTAGCTATAGCGGTGCCAGTCATAGGCCGCCTTGGCGAACAGAACGAACAGCAGCGCCAACAGCATCAATCCCAACCGCCAGTAGGGCGACCGACGCCGCCGCCAGGCGAAGTACATCATCACCGCCAGCGCCCCCAGCGTGAGGGGGTAATACACCGCCAACGTCAGTAACGCGATAATGATGTAATCCGACATGGATCCTTTCACTCCGTAGTGTTTACGCCGCCGCTGATGCAGTTTGCGGCCCGACTTTCCCGCATCGCCACGTTAAGGGCTAGAGGTCTGGCGCATTTATGCATAAAATATAGGATTGCTCTTAACTCAAATTGAATAGTAATCAAACCACAAGGGTGACATGACTCAGCAGCAACCCCTACAGGATGCCGTGCCGCCGCGCAGCGTTAAAAGCTCCCCATTATTATTTCAGGCCGGCGTGTTTGTCATCATCGTTGCCGCCACGCTGATCCTCTTTAACAGCTGGCAAATCTGGAGCGCGCACCAGCGCGATCTGCGCAGCGCCGAGCATGAATCCGCCAACCTCGCCCGTTCGCTGGCGCAGCATGCCGACGACACCTTCATGCAGGTGGATGGCAATCTGCTCGATCTGACCGAGCGTATTCAGACCGACGGACTGGGTCCGTCACAGCTGATGCGGCTGCAGCGGGTGATGCAGACACAGGTCGGCAACCTGCCGCAGCTGCATGGGCTGTTTGTTTACGATGCGCGCGGCCGCTGGCTGGCGACGGCCTCAGGCAAATTCATCAAGAACGCCAACAACGCCGATCGCGATTACTTCAAATATCATCAGAATCGCGATGGCGCCGGCCTGTACATCGGCAAAGTGATCCGCAGCCGCACCACCGGCGATCTGATCATCCCCGTTTCGCGGCGATTCAACAACCCGGACGGCAGCTTTGGCGGCGTAGTGCTGGCCACGCTGTACATCGATTATTTCCGCCAGTTTTACGATAGTTTCGCGCTCAACACCGACGCCTCGTTAAACCTGCTGCTGGCGGATGGCACCATCCTGTACCGCCGCCCGTACTCGGCAACGTCGATCGGTAAAAACATCGCCAAGGGCGTGCTGTTCAGCGAGATTTTGCCGCATTCGGAGTTCGGCAACGCCACCATTACCTCGCTGTTCGACAAAGTGGAGCGCATCTACGGCTACTCGCGAGTGAACCGCTTTCCCCTGGTGATCGCCGCGGGATTGTCGAAACGCGACGCGCTGGCGGATTGGCGCACCGACGCCGGCCTGTTCGCCGCCGGCGGCCTCTCTTTATTGATGATCCTGCTGGCGATGGGCATGGTGCTGCTGCGGCAAATCAAGCACAGCATGCAAACCGAAGCCGAACTGATGCGCACCCGCGATCAATTGACCAGCATCAACCAGATGCTCGAAGAGCTGGCGCTGCTGGACGGCCTGACCGGCCTGGCCAATCGCCGCCAGTTTGATATCGCGCTGAAGAACGAGCTGGCGCGCGCTTCGCGCAACTACCGCAGCGTGGCGCTACTGATGCTGGATATCGACTACTTCAAACAGTACAACGACAGCTATGGCCACGTCGCCGGCGACCAGTGCCTGCAGCAGATCGGCCAAACGCTGAAGGGGTTGGCATGCCGCAGCAACGACGTGCTGGCGCGCTACGGCGGTGAAGAGATGGGGATTATTCTGCCGGATACCGATGTGCAAGGCGCGCTGATTTTCGCCGAACGCGTTATCAATGCGGTGCGCGATCTGAAGATCCCGCATCAGGGCAATCCGCACGGCATCGTTACCATCAGCATCGGCATCTGCGCCAAAGTGCCGCATATGTACAACGATACGCCGATCGGCTTTATCAATGAGGCCGACAGCGCGCTGTATCAGGCCAAGAAAAAAGGCAAAAACTGCATTTACGGCGCTTGACCAATAATTAGGCCGTCGCAACCAGGCGGCCCCAATTATTCATCCGGAAAAATGAAATAATTCCCCCCCAAAACTTTTTCTCTCCGGCGTTATCTTCCCTCCTGAATAGAATAGCGGCGAAAAATAAGCAGGGTATTTATTTCCATTAAAATTCAACAAGATAAAAAACACGCCATTTAACGAACAATTCGTGCCTTTTTTGATTATTCGTGCCTACAGCGGGGCTCGTTTAGCCTACGTTTACTTTTTATTGGCGTTGCCGGTGATACCCTTGTCAGAACTATTCTAAATATCAGGAAGCCATCGCACGCTTCGGCGCAATGCGCCCTGCTGATACAACCATAATAGAACTCACCTATTTCACGTTGCCATTGGGCGACCGGCGCAAAGCGTTCTGACGCCGCTCCAGCCAGCCACTGTGCAAACCAGTGCAGCCATCCACGCGGCAACCTGAAAGGCGGGAATAAAGCGATACAGATTTGCGAGGAGATCTCATGCCTACTGGCGATATTATGCGTGAACAGGCCGTACTGACGCTGCCGTTGCGGCAATGGGCGGCGGCGGAAACATCCAGCGCGGTCAGCGAACTGGAACAGGGCAAAGTGCTGTTTCTGCCTGAACTGGCCTTCACCCTGTCTGAGCAGGAAAAGCCGCTGCTGGATCCGACGCTGGTCGATCCGAAGCGCAAGAACATCAGCTATCAGCCTCTGTCCGGCAAGCTGACCGGCGTCGCCGTTGCGGAGCGCCAGCAGCAGGTGCAGCAGATGCTGGAACGCTATTACCAATCCTGTCGCCAGCTGATCGCCGGGCTGTTGCCCGAGTATCAGGAGGTGCTGCACCATCCGACCGGCAGCCTGCGCTTGCATCCGGTTTCCGCCTGGCGCGCCAAGAACTCCTGGCGCAAAGACGACAGCCGGCTGCACGTCGACGCTTTCCCGTCGCGTCCAAACTACGGCGAACGCATTCTGCGCATCTTCACCAACATCAATCCGCACGGTGAGAATCGCCAATGGCGCGTCGGAGAACCCTTCCCCGATCTGGCGGAACGCTTTATGCCGCGTTTGGCCCGTTACTCCGCCTTCAGCAGCTGGTTGCAACATCAGGTGCGCATCACCAAAACCCGCCGCAGCCATTATGACCATCTGATGCTGCAACTGCATGACGCGATGAAGGCCGACGGCGATTATCAGCAACGGGGTCCGCAGCTGGCGCTGGAGTTCCCGCCGGGCAGCAGTTGGATTTGCTTCTCGGATCAAACGCCGCACGCCGCGATGGGCGGCCAGTTTATGCTGGAGCAGACCTTCCTGTTGCCGGTGAATAAAATGCAGGATCCGCAGCGTTCGCCGCTGAAAGTGCTGGAACAGCTGCGCGGGCAGCCGCTGATCTGAATGACCCGCCGCCGCCGGCACCCGGCGGCGGCGAAGCGCGCATTATGCCTCGAAGTCCCCTTGCTGGCGCGCCACCAGCGTCAGGATGCTGTACAGCGCCACCGGCTGCTGTTCCTGATTCAGCACCTGCACATCCCACACCACCACGCCATGCGGCCGATCTTCGGCGGTTTTCTGCGGCTTGCGGATCTTCTTCTTGCAGGTTAACCGCACCTGAATGGTGTCGCCGATCTTCACCGGTTCAATAAAACGCAGATTTTCCATGCCGTAGTTGGCGATTACCGGCCCGACGGCGGCGTCGACAAACAGCCCGGCAGCGGCCGACACCACAAAGTAACCGTGCGCTACCCGCTCGCCGAACAGCGAATCGGCAGCGCCGATCTTGTCCATGTGCGCGTAAAAATGGTCGCCGCTCAGGCAGGCGAAGTTGACGATATCCGCCTCGGTCACGGTGCGGCGCGCGGTCAACAGGCTGTCGCCCAGCTGCAGCTGCTCGAAATATTTGCGGAACGGATGCACCGGATACTCGGCGACCGGCGCGCCGCGCACCCATTCACCGCCGATGGCCGCCAGCATCGCCGGGCTGCCCTGGATCGCCGTACGCTGCATATAATGTTTCACCGCGCGCAGCCCGCCCAGTTCTTCGCCGCCGCCGGCGCGCCCCGGGCCGCCGTGCACCAGCATCGGCAACGGCGAGCCGTGGCCGGTGGATTCCGCCGCCGCCTGCTCATCCAAAATCAGCATACGTCCGTGAGCGCAGGCCGCCGCGCGGATAAAGCGCTTGGCCAGCGCCGGGTCGGCGGTCACCAGCGATCCCGCCAGGCTGCCCTGCCCCAGCAACGCCAGCGCGATCGCCTGCTCGGTATCCGCATACGGCATCAGCGTCGCCACCGGGCCGAAGGCCTCGGTACCGTGCACCGCCTGATGGGTGAACGGATCGGCGCAATACAGCAGGGTCGGCGGATAAAATGCGCCACCGCGCGCGCCGTCCCCCAGCACGTCCAGCTTATCCAGGGCTGCGCCGCACAGGGGCTCGCAACCGTTGCGCAGCAGGAACTCCACCTTGCTTTGCACATCATCACGCTGTTCGTGGCTGACCAACGCCCCCATGCGCACCTGCTCCAGCTGCGGGTCGCCCACCGTCACGCCTGACAGTCGCTGCAGCAAGGCCTGACGCACCGCCGCCACCTGCGACGCCGGCACGATGATGCGGCGGATCGCGGTGCATTTCTGCCCCGCCTTGGCGGTCATTTCACGACACACCTCTTTAATAAACAGGGCAAATTCCGGCATTTCCGGCGTCACGTCCTCCGCCAACACGCAGCAGTTGAGCGAATCCGCCTCCATGGTGAACGCGATCGATTTCTCCAACAGGCGCGGATGCGCGCGCAGCCGCTGGCCGGTCTGCGCCGAACCGGTGAACGTTACCGCATCCTGATAATCCAGGTGCGCAAACATGTCGCCAACGCCGCCGCACACCAGCTGCAGCGCCCCTTCCGGCACCAGGCCGCTGTCGACGATCAGCCTGACCATCGCCTGCGTCAACTGCGCGGTGGCGGTGGCCGGCTTGATGATGGCCGGCATGCCCGCCAGCCAGGTCGGCGCCAGTTTTTCCAACATCCCCCAGCACGGGAAGTTGAAGGCGTTGATATGCAGCGCTACGCCCGGGCGCGAGGTCAGTACGTGGCGGGCGGCGAATTGCGCCTGCTTCGACAGCGGGATCAGCTCATCTTCCGGCCACAGCGTATC
The DNA here is from genome assembly GCF_059801225.1 of Serratia sp. Ae19-1. NCBI lineage: Bacteria > Pseudomonadati > Pseudomonadota > Gammaproteobacteria > Enterobacterales > Yersiniaceae > Serratia > Serratia sp. Ae19-1. Next base: position 249,681 of record NZ_JBCHWD010000003.1, read on the forward strand.
GTCCGGCAGATCGCGGCCGGCCATGCCGGCATAAGCGAACAGCGTCGCGATGCCGCCTTCGATATCGACCCAGCCGTCGCTGCGCGTCGCCCCGGTTTGATAGGAGATCTGGTACAGCGCCTCTTTATGCGCCAGCAGGTGCTTCGCCACCGTTTTCAACATCTGGGCGCGCTGCTGGAACGTCATTTTCGCCAGCGCCGGGCCGCCGTGGCTACGGGCATAGCTCAGGCTGGCCGCTAACGGCAGGCCGTCGGAGCAGACCTGGAACAGCGCTTCGCCGGTCACGGCGTGGCGGATCTGGCGGCCCTCTCCCTGCCCATACACCCAGGCGCCAGAAAGATAACTGTGTAACTGCTGCATGTGCCCTCCAAAATTCATAAATTTTCACCATACAGCTTAATTACGTATCACATAAATGCCAGTCAACGCCAAGCTCAATTTTAACAAAAAGAGAACAAAAGGCACCACTAAGCCGCTAATCTTGCCGTTAACGCGGAGTTAACCTCAAAATTTATCAAATTAAATCAATACACTAATGATATACCCTGTGATTGAACTCGCAAAACCACATAAATCTCGTTTGATCTTTTTGTTATCAGTTTGTAGCCTTATGGTTAGTTAAAGTGATTCACATTTTTGTGTTTAATGTGAAAAATACGAATCACCAAGAGGCAAGCATGACAACTGAAGCACAGTACCAGCAGCATTTCGACGACAAGATCGCGGCGGATATCGCTATCGAGGCCAAAGACTGGATGCCGGACGCCTACCGTCAGAACCTGATTCGGCAGATCGGCCAACACGCCCACTCGGAAGTCATCGGCATGCTGCCGGAAGCCAACTGGCTGACGCGTGCCCCCACGCTGCGCCGCAAGGCGGTGCTGCTGGCCAAAGTGCAGGATGAGGCCGGCCACGGTCTGTACCTCTACAGCGCCGCCGAGACCCTCGGTTGTTCACGCCAGGACATCTACCAAAAGATGCTCGACGGCAAGATGAAGTACTCCTCTATCTTCAATTATCCCACGCTCAACTGGGCGGATATCGGCGTGATCGGCTGGCTGGTCGACGGCGCCGCCATCGTCAACCAGGTGGCGTTATGCCGTGCGTCCTACGGCCCCTATGCGCGGGCGATGGTGAAAATCTGCAAAGAGGAAAGCTTCCACCAGCGCCAGGGCTATGAGGCGGTGATGGCGATGGCCAACGGCAGCGACACGCAACGCGCCATGCTGCAGGACGCCATCGATCGCTTCTGGTGGCCGGTGCTGATGATGTTCGGCCCGAGCGACGCCGACTCCCCGCACAGCGCCCAAAGCATGGCATGGAAAATCAAACGTCACAGCAACGATGAGCTGCGGCAGAAATTCGTCGACAACACCGTGCCGCAGCTTGAGGCGCTGGGCATGACGGCGCCGGACCCGGACCTTATCTGGGACGATGCCGCCGGCCACTATCGCTTCGGCGAGATCGACTGGAGCGAACTGCATGAGGTGATCAAAGGACGCGGCCAGTGCAACCACGAACGCCTGCAGGCCAAGCGCCGCGCCTGGGAAGACGGCGCCTGGGTGCGCGACGGCGCCATGGCCCACGCCGCGAAAAACGCCGCCTCCGCCGCATAGCCACCATAAGGAATCGAGATCATGAGCCACGTTGAATGGCCGCTGTATGAAGTGTTTATCCGCAGCAAACAAGGGTTGGCGCATCGCCACGTCGGCAGCCTGCACGCCGCCGACGATCAAATGGCACTGGAAAACGCCCGCGACGCTTACACCCGCCGCAATGAAGGCTGCTCGATTTGGGTGGTGCAGTCGCGCCATCTGATCGCCTCGCAGCCGGAAGATCGCGGCGCGTTCTTCGATCCGTCCGAAGACAAGATCTACCGTCATCCGACGTTTTACACCATCCCCGACGGCATCAAGAACATGTAGAGGCGACCATGACGGTTAACGATCCGCGCATCAGCTATTTGCTCCGCCAGGGCGACACGCCTCTGATCCTCGCCCAGCGCCTGTGCGCCTGGTGCGGCCACGCGCCCGAGCTGGAAATCGATCTGGCGTTGGCCAACATCGGGCTCGACCTGCTCGGCCAGGCGCGCAACTTTCTGGGCTACGCCGCCGAACTGGCCGGGCCGCCCTGCAGCGAAGACAGCCTGGCCTTTGGCCGTGACGAGCGCCAGTTTCACAACCTGCTGTTGGCGGAACAGCCGAACGGCGGTTTCAACGACACGCTGGTGCGCCAGTTCCTGCTCGACGCCTACCACGTGCAGCTGCACCAGGCGCTGAGCCGCAGCCGCGATGCGCAGATCGCCGCCATCGCCGCCAAGTCGTTGAAGGAAGCCGATTACCACCTGCGTTTCAGCCGCGGCTGGATGATCCGCCTGGGCGACGGCAACGACGTCAGCCACGGCAAGATCCAACAGTCGCTGGATAACCTGTGGCGCTTCACCGCCGAGCTGTTCCACGCCGACGAGCTGGAACTGGCGTTGGCGGAGCAAGGCGTTGCCGTCGATCCGCGCGAACTGCAGGCCCCCTGGCAGGCGCAGGTGGAAGAGACGCTGCGCCAGGCGACATTGACGCTGCCTGCCGAGCAGGCGTTCCGTCACGGCGGCAAACAAGGGCGACACAGCGAACACCTCGGCCCGCTGCTGGCGGAGATGCAGTTCCTGCAGCGCGCCTATCCAAACAGTCAGTGGTAGGAGGCCGCGATGAACGTCACTCGTTTGAAACCCGCCGAAATTCCGCAGATTTGGCACTGCCTGCAGCAGATCAGCGATCCCGAACTGCCGGTGATGTCGATCACCGATTTGGGCATGGTGCGCGACGTGGCGCGCGACGGCGCCGGCTGGCGCGTGACTTTCACCCCAACCTACTCCGGCTGCCCGGCCACCGAATTTCTGCTCAACGCCATCGAGCAGCGGCTGGCGGAAGCCGGTTTCAGCCCGGTGCAGGTTGAGATCCGCCTCAGCCCGGCCTGGACCACCGACTGGATGAACGCCGACGCCCGCGAACGGCTGCGGCAATACGGCGTGGCGCCGCCGCAGGGCCATACCTGCGATCGTCCGCACGCCCACGGCCCGGTAGCCTGCCCGCGCTGCGGCAGCACCCACAGCGAGAAGATCAGCGAGTTCGGCTCCACCGCCTGTAAAGCGCTGTATCGCTGCTGCGACTGCCGGGAACCGTTCGACTACTTCAAATGCATATAGGAGCGCTGACACCATGACGGTCTTTCATCGCCTGAACGTCGCCGCCATCGAGCGCGAAACGCCGGACGCCGTAGCCATCACGCTGCGCGTGCCCGAAGAACTGCAAAACCAATACCGCTATACCCCCGGCCAGCACCTGACGCTCAAGGCGTTGGTCAACGGCGAAGAGCTGCGGCGTTGCTACTCCATCTGCAGTTCACCGCAGGAAGGCCTGCTGCAGATCGGCGTGAAAGCGATCGATCAGGGCCGTTTCTCCGGCTTCGTCAACCGCATGCTGAAGGTCGGCGATGCGCTGGAGGTGATGGTGCCGCAGGGGCGCTTCGGCTATCAACCGCAGGCGGAGCGCAGCGGCAACTACCTGGCGATCGCCGCCGGTTCCGGCATCACGCCGATGCTGTCGATCATCAAGGCGACGCTGCAGCTCGAACCGGGCAGCAGTTTCACCCTGATCTACGGCAACCGCAACAGCAGAACCATGATGTTCAAAGAAGCGCTGTCGGATTTGAAAAACCGCTACCCACAGCGTTTTCAGCAGCTGTACCTGTTCAGCCAGGAGAGCCTCGACAGCCCGCTGCTCAGCGGCCGCATCGACCGCGAACGCCTGGCTGCGATCGGCGGCGCGCTGCTGGATTTCCGCGACTATGACCACGCCTTCATTTGCGGGCCGGAATCGATGATGGACGACGCGCAAACCGTACTCGAACAGGCCGGGGTACCGGCCAATCACATCCACAGCGAGCGCTTCAACACCAGCGGCCTGGTCGCCCGCCCGCGCAGCAGCGGCGATCGCAACGCCACCCGGGTGGCGATCCTGCTCGACGGCCGCCGGTTGGATATTGAGGTCGGCGAACAGGACGACAGCATTCTCGACGCGGCGCTGCGCCAGGGCGCCGACCTGCCCTACGCCTGCAAAGGCGGCGTGTGCGCCACCTGCAAATGCCGGCTGAAGGCCGGCCAGGTGGAGATGGGCGTCAACTACAGCCTGGAGCCGGACCAGTTGGCCGCGGGCTATGTATTGAGCTGCCAGTCGTGGCCGAAAGGCGACGGCGTGGTGTTGGACTTCGACGTCTAGGAGCCGCGATGGACACCCCTTTCATTTTACGCCAACAACAACACCGGGTGGTCACGCTGACGCTGCACCGCCCGGAGGCGCGCAACGCCCTGAGCACCCCCTGCCTGGAGCAGCTGGTGTCTCTGCTGGAGCAGGCCGATGCCGACCGCGGCGTGGGCGCCGTGGTGATCGCCGGCGCGGCGCGTTTCTTCGCCGCCGGTGCCGATCTGCGCGAACTGCAGCAGCAGGATGTGCCGGCCGCCCTGGCGGACAGCCGTCCGCAGCTGTGGCAGCGGCTGGCGCAGTTCAGCAAGCCGCTGCTGGCGGCGGTAAACGGCTATGCATTGGGTGCCGGCTGCGAGCTGGCGCTGGCCTGCGACATCGTCATCGGCGGTGAAAGCGCCCGCTTCGGCCTGCCGGAGATCACCCTTGGTCTGATGCCGGGCGCCGGAGGTACTCAACGCCTGATCCGCTGCGTCGGCAAATCGCGCGCCAGCCAGATGGTGCTAACCGGCGAAGCCATCGACGCCCGCACCGCGCTGCAGGCCGGCCTTATCAGCGAAGTGTGCGTCGATGCTCTGACGCTGGAACGCACACAGCAGATTGCCGAGCGCATCAGCCGTCAGGCGCCGCTGGCGCTGCGCGCCGCCAAGCAGGCGCTGAAACAGGCCGAGGAGACCGGCCTTAGCCAGGGGCTGGCGATGGAACGTCAGCAGTTCGTCACCCTGGCCGCCACCGACGATCGCCGCGAAGGCATCGCCGCCTTTTTCGAAAAACGTACGCCAAACTATCAGGGGCGCTGATTTATGGATAACGCATTGATTCTCAGCCATCTCGACGCCGGCGTGTTGACGCTGACCCTCAACCGTCCGGATCGGCTCAACAGCTTTAACGACGAGATGCATCGCCAGCTGAGCGAGGCGCTGACGCAAGCCGAGCGCGACGACAACGTGCGCTGCCTGCTGATCGCCGGCGCCGGACGCGGTTTCTGCGCCGGGCAGGATCTCAACGATCGCAACGTCAGCGCCGATCAACAGGCACCGGATCTCGGTCTGTCGGTCGAACGTTTCTACAACCCCCTGATCCGCCGTCTGACCGCCCTGCCCAAGCCGGTGGTGTGTGCGGTCAACGGCGTAGCGGCCGGTGCCGGTGCCGCGCTGGCTTTGGCGTGCGACATCGTCATCGCCGCCGACAACGCCAGCTTTATTCAGTCTTTCTGCCGCCTGGGGCTGGTGCCGGATTCCGGCGGCAGCTGGTTCCTGCCGCGGCTGGCCGGCCACGCTCGCGCGATGGGCATGGCGCTGCTGGGCGACAAAATCAGCGCCCAACAGGCGCTGGAGTGGGGCATGATCTGGCAGGTAGTGCCGGCGGAGGAATTGGCCGATCGCACGCAAACGCTGGCACGCCATCTGGCCACTCAGCCAACCTACGGTCTGGGCCTTATCAAGAAAGCCATCTATAGCTCGGCCACCAACAGCCTCGATCAGCAGCTCGATCTGGAGCGCGATCTGCAGCGATTGGGCGGCCGCAGCGACGACTACCGCGAAGGCGTCAGCGCGTTCTTCGCCAAACGCACGCCGAACTTCAGCGGGAAATAGCCATGAACGCGTCCCTTGTTAACGGCCGGGTGGCGGTGATCGGCGCCGGCACCATGGGCATCGGCATCGCCCAGGTGGCCGCTGCCGCCGGCCACCCGGTGCGGCTGTTCGATATCGCGCCCGCCGCCGCCCAACGAGCGATCGACGAACTCGCTCGCCGCCTGCGGCAGCGGGTGGACGGCGGCAAGGCCGATGCCGCGACCACCGAAGCGCTGCTGGCGCGCCTCGAACGCGCCGACTCGCTCGAGCAACTGGCCGACTGCGCGCTGGTGATTGAAGCGGTGGCGGAAAACCTGGCGATTAAGCAGAGCCTGTTCCGCGATCTGGAAGCGGTCTGCTCGCCCGCGACGCTGTTTGCCAGCAACACCTCCTCGCTGTCGATCACCGCCATCGCCGGGGCATTGCAACACCCGGCGCGTATGGCCGGACTGCACTTTTTCAACCCGGCGCCGCTAATGAAGCTGGTGGAGATCGTCAGCGGTCTGGAGACCGGTGCCGAAACCCTCGCCGCGCTGCAGGCCGTGGCGCAGCGTTGGGGTAAGCAGAGCGTTCTGTGCCGCTCAACGCCGGGATTCATCGTCAACCGCGTGGCGCGGCCGTTCTATGCCGAAACCCTGCGCGCGCTGGAGGAACGGGTGGCCGACGCCGCCACGCTGGACGCGGTATTGCGCGACGCCGGCGGTTTCGCCATGGGCCCGCTGCAATTGACCGATCTGATCGGCCAGGACGTCAATTTCGCCGTGACCGAATCGGTGTATCAGGCCTTCTACCAGGATCCGCGCTTCACCCCTTCGCTGGTGCAGCAGGAGTTGGTGGCCGCGGGGCACCTCGGCCGCAAATCCGGCCGCGGCTTCTACCGCTACGACACATCGCGCTCCGCCGCCGAGATCGCCTTTGCGCCGCCGGCGCAGGCCGCGCAGCCACAGCGCGTCACCTTGCACGGCGATTGGTCGCCGCTGGCCGATCTGGCGCAGCTGTTAAGCGAAAATGCGGGGGCGATCATACAACCTGGCCAGACCAGCCCGCACGTCACGATCGACGACGTTACACTGATGTTAACCAATGGTAAAACCGCCGGCCAGCTGGCCGACGAACGTGGAACGCCCGTGGTGCTGTTCGATCTCTGTGCCGACTATGCGCGCGCCTCCGCCATCGCCATCAGCTGCGCGGCGCAAAACGGTGCGCAACACAATGCCAAAGCGATTCGCCTGCTGCAGTCCCTCGGCAAGCAGGTCATTCCGTTGCCGGATTACCCCGGCCTGCTGACGATGCGCACCCTGGCCATGCTGGCCAACGAAGCGCTCGACGTGGTGAACAAAGGCGTTGCCAGCGCCGAAGATACCGATCTGGCGATGCTGCGCGGCGTCAACTACCCGCGCGGACCGTTGGCCTGGGGCGCCGCGCTTGGCTGGCGCCACATCCTGGCGACGCTGGAAAACCTGCAACGCTATTACGGCGAGGCGCGCTATCGCCCTATGCCGCTGCTGCGCCGTTATGCTTCTCCCGCCTCTTTCCCAGGAGCCGAACAATGAACGCCAATACGCCGCGCGCGCTGGCTCAGCGCTGCGCCGAGCAAATGTTTCAGCAAGATACCTGCGCTCAGGCGATGGGTATGCATATCGACGCCGTCGACGCCGGGTACGCGCAGGTCAGCATGACCGTCGGCCCGCAGATGCTCAATGGCCACCAGACCTGTCACGGCGGCCAGCTGTTCAGCCTGGCGGACACCGCTTTCGCCTACGCCTGCAATAGCCAGGGGTTGGCGGCGGTCGCCTCCGGCTGCAGCATCGACTTCGTCCGCCCGGCGCTGGCCGGCGATCGCCTCACCGCCAGTGCGGAGGTGCGCCATCAGGGCAAAGCCACCGGGCTGTATGACGTAGAGATCGTTAACCAACTGGGCAAAACCGTCGCCTGGTTCCGCGGCCGCGCGCACCGCCTCGGCCACAGCATTTTAGGAGAGCAGGCATGAATCAGGCATTTATCTGCGACGGCGTGCGCACCCCGATCGGCCGCTATGGCGGCGCGCTGGCACAGGTGCGCGCCGACGATCTCGCCGCCCTGCCGCTGCGCGTGCTGCTGGAACGCTATCCGCAGGTGGATTGGACGCAGCTGGACGATGTGATCCTCGGCTGCGCCAACCAGGCCGGGGAGGACAACCGCAACCTGGCGCGCATGGCGCTGCTGCTGGCCGGGCTGCCGGTCGGCGTGTCCGGCACCACGGTGAACCGCCTGTGCGGCTCGGGTCTGGATGCGCTGGCGATGGCGGCGCGCAGCATCAAAGCCGGCGACGCCGGGCTGATGCTGGCCGGCGGCGCAGAATCGATGACCCGCGCGCCGCTGGTGATGGGCAAGGCCGACAGCGCCTTCAGCCGCCAGGCGCAGCTGTACGACACCACTCTCGGCTGGCGCTTCGTCAACCCGCGCATGCAGGCCGAGTTCGGCACCGATTCGATGCCGGAGACCGCCGAAAACGTCGCGGCGCAGTTCAACATCAGCCGCGCCGATCAGGACGCCTTTGCGCTGCGCAGCCAGCAGCGCGCCGCCCGGGCGCAGGCGCTGGGCTACCTGGCGCAGGAGATTGCCCCGGTCAGCCTCACTGGAAAAAAAGGCGCGGTGACGCTGTTCAGCCAGGATGAGCATCCGCGCGCCGACACCACGCTCGAGCAGCTGCAGGCGTTGAAAACCCCGTTCCGTCAGCCCGGCAGCGTCAGCGCCGGCAACGCCTCGGGGCTGAACGACGGCGCGGCGGCGCTGCTCGTCGCCTCCGAAGCGATGGCGGCGCGCCAGGGCCTGACGCCGCGCGCGCGCATCCTGGCCACCGCCACCTGCGGCGTGGAGCCGCGGCTGATGGGCATCGGCCCGTTGCCCGCCACCCGCAAGGTGCTGGAGATCGCCGGGCTGAGCCTGGCGCAGATGGACGTTATCGAACTGAACGAAGCGTTCGCCGCCCAGGCGCTGGCGGTGATGCGCCAGCTTGGCCTGCCGGACGATGCGCCGCAGGTCAACCCCAACGGCGGCGCGATCGCTCTGGGACACCCGCTGGGCATGAGCGGCGCGCGCCTGGCGCTGGCCGCCCTGTTTGAACTGGAACGGCGTGCCGGCCGCTACGCGCTTTGCACCATGTGCATCGGCGTTGGCCAGGGCATCGCCATGATCATTGAGCGTGTCTGACCCCTGAGGCTAACCATGACAATAAATCCACAGCCCCTCGATAGCATCGAATTCGCCTCGCGCGATGAGATTGAAGCGTTGCAGTTGGCGCGCTTGAAATGGACGCTGCACCACGCCTACGACAATGTGCCGATGTACAAACGCAAGTTCGACCAGGCAGGCGTGCACCCTGACGATCTCAAACAGCTGAGCGATCTGGCGCGTTTCCCTTACACCACCAAGCAGGATCTGCGCGACAACTACCCGTTCGACACCTTCGCGGTGCCGATGGAACAGGTGGTACGCATCCACGCCTCCTCGGGTACCACCGGCCGCCCGACGGTGGTCGGTTACACCCAGCGCGACATCGATAACTGGGCCGATATCGTCGCCCGCTGTCTGCGCGCCGGCGGCGCCACCGCCAAAGACAAGGTGCACGTCGCCTACGGTTACGGCCTGTTCACCGGCGGCCTGGGCGCGCACTACGGCGCGGAGCGGCTCGGCGCCACGGTGATCCCGATGTCCGGCGGCCAGACGGAACGACAGGCGCAGCTGATCCTCGACTTCAAACCCGACATCATCATGGTGACGCCGTCCTATTGCCTGACGCTGATCGACGAGCTGGAGCGCAAGATGGGCGGCGATGCGCGCGGCTGTTCGCTGCGGCTCGGCGTGTTCGGCGCCGAACCCTGGACCGAAGCCTTGCGGCACGAAATCGAAACCCGCATGGGCATCAAGGCGCTGGATATCTATGGCCTGTCGGAAGTGATGGGGCCGGGCGTAGCGATGGAATGCCTGGAGAGCGGCGGCGGCCCCACCATCTGGGAAGACCACTTCCTGCCGGAGATCATCTGCCCGGAGACCGGCGTCGCCCTGCCGGACGGTGAGCACGGCGAACTGGTGTTTACCACCCTGACCAAAGAGGCGCTGCCGGTGATCCGCTACCGCACCCGCGATCTCACCCGTCTGCTGCCGGGGGACGCGCGCCAGATGCGCCGCATGGGCAAGATCACCGGCCGTTCCGACGACATGCTGATCATCCGCGGCGTCAACGTCTTCCCGTCGCAGGTGGAAGAGCAGATCATGCAGTTCGAGCAGCTGTCGCCGCACTATCAGCTGCAGGTCAGCCGCAGCGGGCACCTGGACACGCTGGCGGTGCGCGTCGAGCTGAAAGAATCGGCGCTCAGCCTCAGCCACCAGCAACGTTGCGACATCTGCCACCAGCTGCGCCACCACATCAAATCGATCGTGGGCGTCAGCACCGACGTCAGCATCGCCAACTGCGGCGATATTCCGCGATCGGAAGGCAAAGCGCAGCGCGTGGTCGATCTGCGGCCGCGCTGAGGCGCACGGCGTCACGGATGACGCCGCCCTAAATTAGGCGTAATGTTATGGCTCATCGAAGGCTAACCCATGGAAAAATATGGAACATAAACTGGATGAGTTCATTCGCCATGCCGTCGACGCGCAGCCGATCAGCGGCACTTCGCTGATCATTTCGCTGTACGGCGACGCGCTCAGCCACCGCGGCGGCGAAGTGTGGCTCGGCAGCCTGAGCGCGCTGCTGGAGGCCTTCGGTTTCGGCGATCGCTTCGTGCGCACCTCGGTGTTCCGCCTGCAGAAAGAGGGTTGGCTGGCGGTGGAGAAAATAGGCCGCCGCAGCTTCTACCGCGTGACCGATCAGGGAATGCGTCAGTTCCGCCACGCCGAATCGAAAATTTATCTGCGCGAGCAGCCCGCCTGGGACGGCAAGTGGGAGCTGTTGCTGCTGGAAAGCGCCGATAAAAACGCGCGCGCGCGGCTGAAAAAAGAGCTCGGCTGGCTCGGGTTCGGGCAAATCGCCAGCAACCTGATGGCCGCCCCCACCCATGCGCAGACCGACGTGACGGCGCTGCTCGGCGAACTGAACGCCAGCGAGCAGGTGATCTACTTCCGCGCCGATTACCCCTACAACCGCTCCGAACAAACCCTGCAGAAACTGGTGGCCGACTGCTGGTCGCTGAGCGAGGTGGCGGCCGGCTATCACGAGTTTATCGTCTCCTTCCGGCCGCTGATGGCGCTGCTGCGCGAAGTCGACCCGGCGGCGCTGACGCCGCTGCGCTGTTTCCAGATTAAGCTATTATTGATTCACTTCTTCCGTCGCGTGGTGTTGAAAGATCCGCTGCTGCCGGACGCGCTGCTGCCCGCGCAGTGGGAAGGCCAGATCGCTCGCAATCTGTGCATCAATCTCTATCAGCAGGTCGATCGCGCTGCGACGGAGTACGTCAGCTCGCTGGCGGAGACCACCATCGGCGCCCTGCCCGCGCCGGCCGCCGGTTACTATCGGCGCTTCGGCGGCCTGCCGCGCGACCCTACATGTTAAGGAACTCACGCTATGCCTGTGTATCAGATTGACGGTCTGACGCCGGTCGTTGACCCCAGCAGTTACGTGCACCCAACCGCGGTGCTGATCGGCGACGTGATCGTCGGCAAACACGTGTATATCGGCCCGAACGCCAGCCTGCGCGGCGATTTTGGCCGCCTGGTGATCTGCGACGGCGCCAACATTCAGGACAACTGCGTGATGCACGGCTTCCCGCAGCAGGACACGGTGGTGGAAGAAGACGGCCATATCGGCCACGGCGCCATCCTGCACGGCTGCCGCATTCGCCGCAACGCGATGGTGGGCATGAACGCGGTAGTGATGGACGGCGCGGAGATCGGTGAGAACACCATCGTCGGCGCGATGGCGTTCGTCAAAGCCGCGGCGACGATCGAAGCCAACAAGCTGGTGGTCGGCAGCCCGGCGCGCGTGCTGCGCGATCTGACCGAACAGGAGCTGGCCTGGAAGATCGCCGGCACCCGCGAGTATCAGGATCTGGTGCAGCGCTGCAAATCCTCGCTGCACGAAGTGGCGCCGTTGACCGCAATCGAGCCGGGCCGCCAGCGCCTGAGCTTCGGCGATCACCTCATCCCGAAAAGCCAGCTTTAATCCCCAGGGCTGAGGTGCGTCTCAGCCCCTGCCCCGCATTACTCCACCTCCGGCGCCTTGAACGGCGACGGCGCAGCCGCGCGGCGGCTCTGGAAGCGGTAGGCCACCACCAGCAGCAAGGTGAACGGAATGCCGAACCACAGCGTCATGCGGAAGAATTCGGTAAACGCCGTCGAGATCATCAGCGCCGCCATCAGCCCGCCACCCAGTAAGGTGGTATAGGGGAATCCCCACATGCGGAACTTCAGATGGGTCTGCCGGTGCCGGCGGCGGAAGAACAGATGGGTGACGAAGATCATCAGCCAGGTAAAACAGGCGCCATACACCGAAATGGACATCATGGCGGCGAACGACGTTTCCGGCGCCACCAGGCTCAGGACGATGGACACCACGATGCCGATGCACGACATCGCCAGCGCATTGACCGGAATGCCGCGCCGGCTGACGCGCCCCAGCGCCGCCGGCGCCTGCCCGGCGCGCGACAGCGAGAACATCATGCGGGTGGTGATGTACAGCTGGCTGTTCATCGCCGACAGCGCCGCCACCAGCACGATAAAGTTGAAGATGCCGGCGGCGGCAGGCAGATGGATCACGTTCATCGCCATCAGAAACGGGCTTTCGCCGGTGCCGGACTGGCGCCAGGGCACGATGGCCAGCATCAGGGCGATCGACAGCATGTAGAAGATGAACAGCCGCACGATGGTGCCCTTGAACGCCGCCTTCACCGCAATCACCGGATTTTTCGCCTCACCGGCGGCCACCGCGATCATCTCAATGCTCAGGTAGCTGAAGATGGAAACGATCACCGCAAACCACATGCCCTTGATGCCAAACGGCATAAAACCGCCGGTGGTCAGGTTGCGCAGGCCGTAGGTCGGGTTGCCCGAGAACGCCAGGATGCCGATACCGATCAGAATGAAGGCCACGATCGCCGTCACTTTGACGGTGGACAGCGCGTATTCCACCTGGCCGAACGACTTCACGCCGATCACGTTGACCGCGATCACCGCCGCCGAGAACAGCAGCACCCACGGCCAGGTCGGCGTCGCCGGAAACCAGAACTGCATGTACATGCCGATGGCGGTGACTTCGGTGCCCACCGCCAGCACCACGCAGGACCAGTAGGAGTAGCGCACCAGAAAACCGAACAGCGGGCCGAGATAAAATTCGGCGTAGTCGCCGAACGAACCGGGCGTCGGGTGTTCGGAGGTCATTTCCGCCAGGCTGCCCATCAGCAGCAACGCAATGACGCCGCCGATCAGGTAGCTCAGCAAGACCGACGGCCCCGCCATCTGAATGGCATAGGCGCTGCCGAGAAACAGCCCGGTGCCGATGGCGCCGCCTATCGCCAGCATCGACATCTGCCCGGCGGTAAGATGCTTGTTCAACCCGCCCTGGCGACGGGCGATATGCTCAAAATCATTCATCTGTGGCATGGCAGTGTTCCCGAGCAGAGTTAGACGGTACGGGTGACGTCGAGAATGGCGGCGGTCACGTAATCGATATTGCCGGGGTTGAGCCCCGGCAGGCACATGCGGCCGGGCGCAACCAGATAGATGGCGTAGCGTTGCCGCAAGGTTTGCAGCTGCGTTTCGTTCAGGCCGGTATAGCTGAACATGCCGCGCTGATCGCGAATGCGCCGGTGATCCAACGAAGAGCCGCCCCGCGCCAGCCCGGCGGCCAGCTGCTCACGCATCTGCTTGATGCGCGAGCGCATTTCCGCCAGCTCGTTGCGCCAAAGCGCACCGAGTTCGGCATCACCGAGCAGGGTTTCCACGATCTGGCTGCCGTGTGTCGGCGGGCAGGAGTAGCTGCGGCGGATCAACGTTTTTAACGCGCCTTTGACGTTGGCGGCGTTTTCCGCATCGGCGCAGCGCACCGACAGCGCGCCCAGTCGCTGGCCGTACAGCGCCACGTTTTTGGAGAACGAGTTGCAGACCAAAAACGGCAAGTCGATTTTCAGCGCTTCGCGTACTGCCAGACAATCCTCGTCCAACCCGTCGCCGAAGCCCTGATAGGCGATATCGAACAGCGGCAGCAGGTTGCGCCGCTGCAGTACGGCGAGCGTAGCGCGCCACTGCTCCGGCGTCAGATCGGTGCCGGTCGGGTTATGACAACAAGGATGCAGCAAGACCACGCTGCCAGGCGCCAGGTTGCTCAGCGCGTCGAGCATGGCGGCGAAACGCAGGCCGCCCACCGCCTCGTCAAAGTAGGGATAGGTTTTCACCTGCAACCCGGCGCCTTCAAAAATCGCCCAGTGGTTGGCCCAGGTGGGATCGGACACCCAGATCTCGCTGCGCGACAAAAAGTGGCGCAGAAAATCCGCCGCCAGTTTCAGCGCCCCGGAGCCGCCGACGGTCTGCACCGTGGCGATGTCGGCCACAGTTCGCTCACCGAACAGCAGCGTCTGCACCTGGCGAGCGAACTGCGGCGAGCCTTCGATCGGCGGGTAGCCATGCGGGCGACGCAGCGCCAGCAGGCGTTGCTCGGCGGCCGCAACCGCCTGCATCAGCGGAATATTCCCCTGCTGGTCGTAATACAGCCCAATGCCTAAATTCACTTTGTTCGGATTGGGGTCCTGCAAATAGGCTTCCATCAGCGACATAATAGGATCGGCTGCGGAAGGCGCAATCTGTTTAAACATGACGCATCCTTAATTCATTATTGAATTAATATAAGAACGGATTTAAGCGGAAATTAAATCAGGCGATAGCGCTGACGGTAATTTCTATTTTCATTCCCGGCGCCACCAGTTTTTCGACAATCACCGTGGATCGGTTAGGGTAAGGATAATTAAAGTATTCTCGGTAAATATTATCGAGACATTTAACGTCGTTGACGTCGGTAAGATAAACGATCACCTGCAAGACCTTATCGCTGTGGCTGCCCGCCGCCTTCAGCGTTTGCGCCAGATTGTCGAAGGTCAACGCAATCTGTTGCTCCGGCGCGCCGGTCTCGATGCTGCCGTCCGCCCGCACCGGGCCATGAGCGGTAAACAGCATGCCGCCGCCCCGGGTAGCCCAGGAAAAAGGCTGGCCGATTTCCGGCAGCCCGGTCTCTACGATCTCGCGCATGTCAGTGTTTCCCATGATGATCAAGTTGGCGAAGCAGCGCGCCGTCGGCGGCGAACAACGCATCCAGAATGGTGAAATGGTTGGCGCCGGGCACCGCGACCAGTTCCGCCGGCAGCCCATGTTGATGCAGCGCCGCGTGATAGTGGCGCGACTGGCCGATCAGTTCCGGCAGCTCAGCCGCGCCGTAATACAGCGTGAGCGGTTTGGTTCGCGCCGGCAGGTGGCGCGCTGGGCTGAGCGTTTCAATCTGCCGTGCGGTCAGCTGCAGCGCCCGGTTGACATAGCTTTCTCGCAGCGGCGCCAGCTCGAACAGGCCGCTGATGGGAAAGACCGCATCCACCATCGCATGCTGCTGCCAAAACGCCGCCAGATGCCCGCCGGCGGAATGGCCGCACAGGTGCACCGGATGGGCGTCGTGCGGCGGCAGGCGACGCTGAATGGCATCCAATGCGGCGCCGATCTGCCGACAAATAGCGTCAAGATTAACCGCCGGCGCCAGCGTATATTCCACCAGCACCACGTCGAATCCCAACGCCAACGGCCCGGCGGCGATAAAGGCGAAATCCGCCTTATCGCAAAATTGCCAATAGCCGCCGTGAATAAAAATTAACGTCCCCTGATGTTGCTTTGCAGAATAGAACCAATCCAATGTTTCGCGTTCGCTTTCACCGTAAGCAATATTCTTTTCATGCCGCGTCTGATTATAAACGGCCGCGCTGCGGGTTTGAAACGAAGCCAAAATAGCCGCTTCATCATCCACCGTAGCGCCGTTATCATAGCTCCCCGCAAGTTGTCTCATATATTAAACTTCGTTTATTATTTAAAATATAAAGTAACTATTAGCAGCGGCAAAATTATTGTCAAGATGGGCGTTGCAGCAATGCGCGTCCGGTAAAATAAAACCTCGTTTGCGGCGAAAAAGTTTAACCCATGAAACTTTTTCGCCGCCGGCCGCGTTTATTTTTGCCATGAAAATAGCACGAATGCCGAGGGCGATCGCTGAGAGGTTGCTGGCCGCACCGAGCCAGGCATCGGGGTCATACCAGATTGGTGAAGTCTGGCCGGCGCTTTTGCACAAAGGCGGCAAATGCCTCTCTGGCCTCCGCGCTTTGCAGCCGCGCCATGAAAACGCTCAACTCCAGGTCGGTCTGGGCAATGAGATGCTCGGCATCACGCATGAGTTTTTTCGTTGCCTGCAGCGAAATCGCCGGTTTGGCCGCCAGCCTCAGCGCGACCTGACGCGCCTCCTCGTCGAGAGCGGCGAGCGGAACGCATTTGTTCGCCATTCCCCAGGCAACCGCGTCCTGCGCGGCGACGGGCTCACCGAGAGCGAACATCTCAAAGGCTCTGACATGGCCTATCCGCGAAGGTAACAAATAGCTCGAGGCGGCCTCCGGCACCAAGGCTAAATTCACGAACGGCGTGCTCAACTCCGCATTATCGGCAACCAGCACATAATCACAGTGCAGAAGCATGGTGGTGCCAACACCGACCGCCTTCCCCTGCACCGCGGCGACGAGAGGTTTGGTGATACTGGCCAGGCTCTTTAAAAAGCGCACGACCTCTTGCCCCCCGCTGCCTTGCATGACCTGCGAAGCAAATTCATTGATGTCATTGCCGGC
The DNA here is from genome assembly GCF_059801225.1 of Serratia sp. Ae19-1. Classification (NCBI taxonomy): domain Bacteria; kingdom Pseudomonadati; phylum Pseudomonadota; class Gammaproteobacteria; order Enterobacterales; family Yersiniaceae; genus Serratia; species Serratia sp. Ae19-1. The sequence goes on from NZ_JBCHWD010000003.1 coordinate 266,346, forward strand.
AGTAAACATGTCGCCCGCCGCCTGGAGCAGAATGACGCGAATGTCCGACTCCGCTTCCGCAATAGCCAAAGCATCGGCCAAAGCCGCATACATCGCCGTCGTTAGCGCATTCTTTTTATCCGGCCGTGTTAACGCGATCGTGAGAATACCTTCGTTCTTGTTGATGGCGATGTCAGCTGTCATGTCCCCCCCTTTATTTTCAAACGCGGCTCATTCATCCGTTTGCTGCGGCTAAAACACATAAAGATATTGCCCCAGCCAAATCACAGCATGTCGAATGCCTGTATGAGTATAGGTTGCAATATCGATGCAGAGAGCGTCAAAAGACAACACCATAAGTAGGGCTGGCATTGAAGAACTCACATGCTGTTTATTTTAGCGTACGGAGAACGGCATTCAGAATGGTAAAGCATGACGCGCCGCCGGATACCCTCAGTAAACGACGTCCTCAGCGGGGAGATTGGCGATGACATTGATAAGCGCTCACATACCCAGGCAGAGCACTGTCAAAAGGTAGAAAATACGTCAGGCAAAATTGCCGTTCGCCTCAGCTTAAGCGAACGGCGGCGCCTGCGATGTCGGGAAACATCGGCAAATTACAGGCTGTGTTCGGCCGCCGCTGCGGCCTGATAAAGCTGACGAAAATAACTCAACCGCGCAAAGAACAGGCGGCTTTGCTGCTCCGACATGTTGCCGGCCACCTGCCCGGCGTCAATCTGCCGCCCTTGCCACTCCATCAGGGCGATGCTCGACGCCAAAAAATCCATTTCGCTGCCGTAGGCCGCGAGATGCCTGTCCACTGATTTCATCATTCGCACACTCCTTTTAATCACATCGAAAAGGGTCATATGCCTGCTCTTTCAGTATCGACCCGGCGGCGGATGTTTTTTGTACAGAAGGTGCGCATAAAGAAAACGGTCATCTTGTCGCCGCGTCGGCAAACGGCGGCGGCAAAGTTTGCTAGGGTAAAGGGTAGCCGTATGGGATAGACCATTCTGTTGAACTCAGCAAAGGAAGAGACCAATGAGCACCAGTATCTGCGCGACCCTCAAGGATCCCACGCTGTTCCGCGAGGCCAATTACATCGACGGCCAATGGTTGCCGGCCCATGAGGGCCGCGCCATCGCCATTCATAACCCCGCCAACGGCGAGCTGGTCGGCCACGTGCCGGCCTTCGGCGCCGAAGAAACCGCGCGCGCCGTCGCCGCCGCAAAAAAAGCGCTGCCCGCCTGGCGCGCCCTGACCGCCAAAGAGCGCGCCGGCAAGCTGCGGCGGCTGTTTGAACTGATGATGGAGAATCAGGAAGATCTGGCGCGCATCATGACGGCGGAACAGGGTAAACCCCTGGCCGAAAGCCGCGGTGAAATCGCCTATGCCGCCTCCTTTATCGAATGGTTCGCCGAGGAAGGGAAGCGGGTCTATGGCGACACCATTCCGCAGCCCCAGTCGGGCCGCCGCATTATCGTGCAGAAAGAGCCGATCGGCGTGTTCGCCGCCATCACTCCGTGGAACTTCCCGGCGGCGATGATCACCCGTAAAGCCGGCCCCGGCTGGGCGGCAGGCTGCACCGGGGTGATCCGTCCCGCCAGCCAGACCCCGTTCTCGGCGCTGGCAATCGCCGTACTGGCGGAGCGCGCCGGGCTGCCCGCCGGGGTATGCAACGTGATAACAGGCCCGAGCAAGGGCATCGGCGGCGAGCTCACCGCCAACCCGGACGTGCGTAAACTCTCCTTCACCGGCAGCACCGAAGTCGGCGCGCAGCTGCTGGCTCAGTGTGCGCCCACCATCAAGAAAACCAGCATGGAGTTGGGCGGCAACGCGCCGTTTATCGTATTCGACGACGCGGATCTGGACGCCGCTGTGGCCGGCGCAGTCGCCTCCAAATACCGCAACGCCGGCCAGACCTGCGTCTGCACCAACCGGTTTTTGGTGCAGGATGGCGTGTACGACGCCTTCGCCGCCAGGCTGAAAGCCGCCGTCGCCAAGCTGAAAGTCGGCAACGGCCTGGATGATGGCGTCACCATCGGCCCGTTGATCAACCAGGACGCGGTGGAGAAAGTGCGCGAGCATATCGCCGACGCCGTCGAACACGGCGCCTCGGTGCTGCTGGGCGGCAAGCCTGACGCGTTGGGCGGCAATTTCTTCACCCCGACCATCCTGACCGACGTGCCGCGCACGGCAAAAATCTTCCGTGAGGAAACCTTCGGCCCGGTGGCGCCCCTGATCCGCTTCAGCCAGGAAGCCGAAGCCGTCGAAATGGCCAACGACACGCCGTTCGGCCTGGCCGCTTACTTCTACAGCCGCGACATCGGCCGGGTGATGCGCGTGGCCGAAGCGCTGGAGTACGGTATCGTCGGCATCAACGAAGGGTTGATCTCCACCGAGGTAGCGCCGTTCGGCGGCATGAAGCACTCCGGCTTGGGCCGCGAAGGGTCCAAATACGGCATCGAAGACTATCTCGAGATCAAATACCTGTGCCTCGGCGGCCTGGGCGCCTGATGCGATCGGCCCCCGCACCTGCGGGGGCCATACCTGGCGGATCCGGCAAGCCTTTGCTACCTTTAGGCATCTCTTTCAAGCGGTTAAAAGGAATTTCCCCTATGCAGCCTACCTCGGTGCACTTGCACGGCTTTTACGTCGCCGGCCAAACAGTCAGAACCACCAACCAGAACGAAACCCAAGCCGAAACGGCAAAGATTCCCGCGCTGTGGTCGGATTTTTTCGCTACCTCACCCGCCCTGCCGGTATACGGGGTCTATTCCAATTACGCTTCCGACGCCAGCGGGCCGTTTGACGTCACCGCCGGCAGTGAGGCACAGAGCGGTTTGCACATCCAACCCGGCCGCTATCTGGTCTTCTCCGCCCGTGGCGCGATGCCGGCGGCGGTCATCGAAGGCTGGCAGCGCATCTGGGCCTACTTCGCACAACACCCTGAGATCGAACGCCGCTTCCTGACCGACTTCGAAGCCTATACCGGCCCCGACGCGGTCGATATCCACATCGGCTGCCGCTAACGCGGCAATGAGGTCAACGATGATCGCCTTCTCGCCCGCCATTCCGATCCTGCACATCTTTTCGGTCGACAAGGCCAAAGAGTTTTACCTGAATTTTCTCGGTTTCACGCTGGAGTGGGAGCACCGTTTCAGCGAAGACCTGCCGCTGTACATGCAGATTGCCCGCGCCGGGCTGACACTGCACCTGAGCGAACACTACGGCGACAGCACGCCCGGCGCCGCCATTTTCATTCCGATGCAGGACATCGATGCGCTGCATCGCGAACTCACGGCCAAAAACTACCGCTATGCACGGCCGGGCTTGGAGATTGTCGATTGGGGCAAGGAACTGAACCTCACCGATCCGTTCGGCAACCGCCTGCGGTTCTGCGAACAGAACCGCCGGTCCTGAGCGCCGTTATTGCCGGTACTCCGCCTCGCTGACCGGCTCCAGCCAGGTCACCGGGCTGCCGTCCACCGCTTCGGCGATGGCGATATGGGTCATGGCGCAGTCCGGCGTCGCGCCGTGCCAGTGTTTGACATCCGCCGGGATCCAGACGATATCGCCGGGGTGCATTTCCTGCGTCTTCTCGCCCCACATCTGGATCCAACCGCGCCCCTGAGTGACGATCAGCGTCTGACCGAGCGGGTGAGTATGCCAGGCCGTGCGGGCGCCGGGCTCGAAGGTGACGGTTGCGCCGCCCACTCTGGCCGGCGCCTCGCCGGCGAACGGCGCGTCGATGCGCACCTGCCCGGTAAAGTAATCCGCCGGGCCGCGCTGCGAAGGGATCGAACCGCTGCGTTGTATTTTCATCTGTAGTGTCCTCCGCGCCGGCTCTCACAGCCGGCGCTGATAGTCATGGGTCAGTGATGCCAAGATAGCGCCATGCTTTTCCAGCGACTAGCGGCTAAAATGCGCAAGGAGCTATGAGCTCAATTCATAAATCTACGCGTGGCCGCGCCCTAACCTTGCTCTCCGGTGCCGATATGCTGAAAGAAAACTTTAACGACCTGATCGCTTTCCTGATGGTGGCCAGAGAACGCAGCTTCACCAAAGCGGCGGCGCAGCTCGGGGTGTCTCAATCGGCGCTCAGCCACGCTATCCGCGGGCTGGAAGAACGCCTGGCGCTGCGCTTGCTTACGCGCACCACCCGCAGCGTGGCCCCCACCGAGGCCGGTGAGCGGCTGCTCAACAGCATCGGCCCGCGCTTTGCGGAGATAGAAAGCGAGCTGAACGCGCTGGGTGAAATGCGCGATCGCCCCGCCGGCAACATCCGCCTCACCGCCGGCGAACACGCGGTGGATGCGGTGCTGTGGCCGGTGCTGCGCACTTTTCTCGTCGATTACCCGGACATCAACGTGGAAATCACCGTCGACAATAGCCTGACCGACATCGTCGCCGGGCGTTTCGACGCCGGCATCCGGCTGGGGGAACAGGTGGCGAAGGACATGATCGCGGTACGCATCGGCCCGGACATGCGCATGGTGGCCGTCGCCTCACCCACCTATTTCGCCCGTCACGGCCTCCCCGCCACGCCGCAGGCATTGCAAAACCACCGTTGCATCAATATGCGCCTGCCCACCCTCGGCGGGTTGTACGCCTGGGAGTTCGCCCGCGATGGCCGGGAGATCAAAGTCCGGGTGGAGGGGCAATTGACCTTCAACAGCCTGCGCCAGCGAATCGACGCCGCACAGCTCGGTCTCGGCATCGCCTTCGTGCCGGAAGACAGCGTCGCCGAGGCGCTTGCCGACGGGCGCTTGCAGATGGCGCTGGACGAGTGGTGCCCGCCGTTTCCCGGCTATTACCTCTATTACCCAAGCCGCAGGCAACACACCACCGCCTTTGCGCTGCTGATTGAGGCGCTGCGGCGCGGGGCTTAACGCCCGACGTTCTTTTGCAGATGCGCCGGGTAGCGATCGCCGATCACGTCGATAGCGGAGAGCGCACGCTCAATCTCGCCCAGTTCGTCCGCCGTCAACACCACCGACGCCGCCGCAAGGTTTTCTTCCAGTCGGTGACGCTTAGTGGTTCCCGGGATTGGCACGATCCACGGCTGCTGCGCCAGCAGCCAGGCCAGGGCGATCTGCGCCGGCGTCACGCCCTTGCGCTGCGCTATCTGCCCCAGCACGCTCACCAGCGCCTGATTGGCCCGGCGCGCCTCGGTGCTGAAGCGCGGCACCACGTTGCGAAAATCGCCGCTGTCAAAGGCGGTGTCTTCGGTGATGGCGCCGGTGAGAAAGCCCTTGCCAAGCGGGCTGAACGGCACCAGACCGATGCCCAGTTCCGCCAGCGTCGGCAGGATTTCACGCTCCGGCTCGCGCCACCACAGCGAATATTCGCTTTGCAGTGCCGTGACCGGCTGCACCGCATGGGCGCGCCGAATGGTTTGCGCGCCGGCTTCCGACAGGCCGAAGTACTTCACTTTCCCTTCGCGAATCAGTTGCTGCACCGTGCCCGCCACCTCTTCGATAGGCACCTCGGGATCGACGCGGTGTTGATACAGCAGATCGATAGTCTCTACCCGCAGGCGCTGCAGCGAACCTTCCACCGCCCGGCGAATATGCTCCGGGCGGCTGTTCAACACCTGTTGCCCCGCCGGTTGCGGCAGATCGAAACCGAACTTGGTGGCGATGACGACCCGATCGCGCACCGGCGCCAGCGCTTCGCCCAACAATTCCTCGTTCGTGAACGGACCATAAATCTCGGCGGTATCGAAGAACGTCACGCCCTCGTCAACCGCGGCACGGATCAGATCGATCGCCTGCCGCTTGTCGGTAGCCGGGCCGTAGCCAAAACTGAGCCCCATGCAGCCCAGACCCAACGCCGATACTTCCAGCCCTTCGCGCCCCAACTTACGTGTTTGCATCTTCACTCTCCTGCGGATGGATACCGGCCCCCTGACACAGAGCCGCTCGGATGAGATGACTGTAAAAGACCCATGCCGCCATGACTATGGGGCAAAATACGCTTGAGCTTATGAGTCAGTTTCATTAATCCGCTAACCGTCTCAGCGGATTGAACATTTTCCGGGAACGTTCCTTCCGCAGATACTCTATACTGATGTCAGGATGCACTACCCTTTTCGTTTAGCGTCATGTAGATGGAGTGACAGATGGCTAACCCTGAATCGATCAGCGATTCCCTTTTAATACCAGTGGCAGATTTATCCCATGACCAATAAGAAAAGCGCCGTGCTGACCCCGGCGGCGATGCTATTGCTGCAACCCATGTTCATCGGCCAGGCGTCAGCGGCGGAAAAAACTGAAGAAAAGAGCGACACCCTGGTGGTGATGGCGCAACCTACCGGCCTCACTGAGCTGGGATCGCCGGTGTCCGTCAGCGTGATCGACGGCCAGGATCTGCGCAACGCCGCCCCGCAGATTAACCTGTCGGAAAATCTTGGCAGCGTGCCGGGCCTGCAGCTCCAGAATCGGCAAAACTATGCGCAGGATCTGCAGCTATCGATACGCGGCTTCGGCAGCCGTTCGATGTTCGGCGTGCGCGGGGTGCGCATGTACGTCGACGGCATTCCCGCCACCATGCCCGACGGCCAGGGGCAAACCTCCAACATTGACATCAATTCCGTCGAACGCATCGAGGTACTGCGCGGCCCCTATTCCGCGCTGTACGGCAACGCCTCGGGCGGGGTCATCAACGTTGATACGATAACCGGCACCCAGCCGCCGACGCTGGAAGCCGGCGGCTATTTCGGCAGCGACAACACCTGGCGTTACGGGGTGAAAGCAACCGGCGCCACCGGCGACGGCACCCAGGCCGGCGACGTTAACTACGCCCTCTCCGGCACCCGCTTTACCACCCAGGGCTACCGCGATCACAGCGCCGCGCGGAAAAACCTCGGCAACGGCAAGCTCGGCGTGCGGCTGGACGACGTCAGCACCCTGACGCTGATGTTCAACAGCGTCTCGATTGACGCCGGCGATCCGGGCGGCCTGACCGAGGCGGAATGGAAAGAAAACCCACGCCAGGCACCGCGCGCGGATCAATACAACACCCGCAAATCGCTCGACCAGACCCAGGCCGGCCTGCGCTATCAGCGCCAGATGAGCGAACGCGACGAACTGACGCTGACCGCCTACCACGGCGAGCGCCACACCACGCAGTACCAATCGATCCCGAGCGGACCGCAGCTCAACCCCACCCACGCCGGCGGGGTGATCGTGCTGGAAAGGAAATATCAGGGCATTGACACTCGCTGGAAGCATGAGGATACTCTCGCCTCGTTACCGGTAACACTGATCGGCGGTCTGGATTATGAAACCATGACCGAACGCCGGCAGGGGTTCGAAAACTTTATTCTGCGAGACGGCAAAGTGGACTACGGCGAGAAAGGCGACCAGCGGCGCAACGAGAAGAACCGCATCTGGAACCTGGATCCTTACCTGCAAACTTCCTGGCAACTGACGCCACACTGGACGCTGGACGCCGGCCTGCGCTACAGCACGGTCAGCTTCGATTCGACCGACTACTACATCACCCCGCGCAACGGCGATGACAGCGGCAGCAAACGCTATCACCAGTGGCTGCCGATGGGCTCGCTCAACTACAAAATCAGCCCGGCGTGGAACGTCTATCTCTCCGCCGGCCGCGGCTTCGAAACCCCGACCATCAACGAACTCTCCTACCGTCCCGACGGCCAGGCGGGTCTCAACATCGGCCTGCAGCCATCCACCAGCGACACCGTCGAACTGGGCAGCAAACTGCGCCTCGGCAACGGCCTGGTGAGCGCCGCCCTGTTCCAGACCGATACCGACAACGAGCTGGTGGTGGCGGAAAGCAGCGGCGGGCGTACCAGCTACGCCAACGCCGGCAAGACCCGGCGGCGTGGTCTGGAGCTGGCGCTGGATCAGGAGTTCGCATTGGACTGGCGCCTGCATATGGCCTGGACGCTGCTGGACGCCACCTACCGCAGCGAGATGTGCGGCAAAGCCGTTTGTACCCCGGCCCAAACCATTCCCGCCGGCAACCGCCTGCCGGGCATCGCCCGCAACATGGGCTACGCCTCACTGGCCTATGCGCCGCCGGAAGGCTGGCACGCCGGGGCGGAGCTGCGCTACATGAGCGACATTCAGGCCAATGACGCCAACAGCGCGCAGGCCCCCGCTTACACCGTGGCCGGCGTGAACGCCGGCTATCGCTTTACCTGGAACCGCTGGGCGCTGGACGTGTTCAGCCGGGTGGACAATGTTTTCGATCGCCGCTACGTCGGTTCGGTGATCGTCAACGAAGGCAACGGCCGCTATTTCGAGCCGGCGCCGGGGCGCAACTGGGGTGGCGGCGCCACCTTGTCTTATCGCTTTGAATAAGGCAAAGCACCTTAAGGTTAAAAAACGGGATGGGTTTTACGTCACCCTAGCGGCTTCTCGCTGAAATAGTAGGGAGAAACCGCGTGTTTTTTGCGATTTGGCTTAATCTCTAAATCGGGGACTTTCATTTTTTGGTAAGGGTATTGCTATGCAAAATAAAGCGTCACTATCGCCGCTTATCGTCATAACGGCGCTGTTTGCCGCGCTGAGCGGGCTCTATCTGCTCGGCGGCGGCATCTGGCTCGCCAAGTTGGGCGGTTCGCTGTATTACATCATCGCCGGGCTGGTGCTGCTGGCGACCTCATGGCTGCTGTTCCGCCGCCGCGCCACCGCGCTGCTGCTGTACGCGGTGTTCCTGTTGGGCACCACCCTTTGGGCCCTGTGGGAAGTCGGCCCGGACTTCTGGGCGCTGACGCCGCGGCTCGACGTTACCTTCTTCTTCGGCCTGTGGCTGGTGCTGCCGTTTATCTACCGCAAGCTGGTCGCTAACGGCAAGTTCGCCTACGGCGCGCTGAGCGCGGCGCTGGTCATCACCGTCATCGCGCTGGCCTATGCCGTGTTCAACGATCCGCAAGAGATCAACGGTACGCTCGACGCCGCGCAGGTACAGCCGAAAGACACCACCGGCGCAGACTGGCCGGCCTATGGCCGCACCCAGGAAGGCACTCGTTATTCGCCGCTGAGCCAGATCAACGACAAAAACGTCGGCCAGCTGCAAGAGGCCTGGCGTTTCCAGACCGGCGATCTGAAGACCGCCAACGATCCGGGCGAGATCACCAACGAAGTCACACCGATCAAGATCCGCGATACCCTTTACATGTGTACCCCGCACCAGAAGCTGTTCGCGCTGGATGCCGCCACCGGTAAAGAGAAGTGGAAATTTGATCCGCAGCTGAAATATAACCCGACCTTCCAGCACATCACCTGCCGCGGCGTGTCTTACCACGAAACCGCTGCGGCTGCGGGCGCCGCCGGCGACGCCGCACCGGCAATGTGCGCGCGCCGCATCATTCTGCCGGTCAACGACGGCCGTCTGTTCGCGCTGGATGCCGAAACCGGTAAACCGTGCCCAGACTTCGCCAACAACGGCGAGCTGAATCTGCAGAGCAACATGCCGTATGCGACGCCGGGCCACTACGAGCCGACTTCGCCGCCGGTGATCACCGATAACGTGATCGTCGTCGCCGGCGCCGTGACCGACAACTACTCCAACCGCGAGCCTTCCGGCGTGATCCGTGGCTTCGACGTCAACAGCGGCAAGCTGCTGTGGGCCTTCGATCCGGGCGCGAAAGATCCGAACGCCATCCCGGCGGACGAGCATCACTTCGTGCCGAACTCGCCGAACTCCTGGGCGCCGGCCGCTTATGACGCCAAGCTGGATATCGTTTATCTGCCGATGGGCGTCGCCACGCCGGACATCTGGGGCGGCGATCGCACCCCGGAAATGGAGCGCTACGCCAGCGGCCTGTTGGCGCTGAACGCCTCTACCGGTAAGCTGGTCTGGTTCTATCAGACGGTCCACCACGATCTGTGGGATATGGACGTGCCGGCGCAGCCGACCCTGGCGGACATTACCGACAAGAGCGGCAAAAAAGTGCCGGTCATCTATGTGCCGACCAAAACCGGCAACATCTTCGTGCTGAACCGCACCAACGGCGAGCTGGTAGTGCCGGCGCCGGAGAAACCGGTACCGCAGGGCCCGGCCAAGGGCGATCGCCTGTCGCCGACCCAGCCGTTCTCCGAGCTGACCTTCCGTCCTGAGAAGAAACTGACCGGCGCGGACATGTGGGGCGCGACCATCTATGACCAACTGGTCTGCCGCGTGATGTTCCACAACCTGCGTTATGAAGGCACCTTCACCCCGCCTTCCGAGCAGGGTACGCTGGTGTTCCCGGGTAACCTGGGCATGTTCGAATGGGGCGGCCTGGCCGTCGATACCGATCGCGAAATCGCCATCGCCAACCCGATCGCGCTGCCGTTCGTTTCCAAACTGATCCCACGCGGCCCAGGCAACCCGATTGAACCGCCGGAAGGCGACAAAGGCGGCAGCGGCACCGAAACCGGTATCCAGCCGCAGTATGGCGTGCCGTTCGGCGTCACCCTGAACCCGTTCCTGTCACCGTTCGGCCTGCCGTGCAAACAGCCGGCCTGGGGTTACATTTCCGCCGTTGATCTGAAAACCAACAACATCGTGTGGAAAAAACGCATCGGCACCGTGCGCGACAGCTCACCGCTGCCGCTGCCGTTCAAAATGGGCATGCCGATGCTGGGCGGCCCGGTGACCACCGCCGGTAACGTGTTCTTCATCGGCGCCACCGCAGACAACTACCTGCGCGCCTTCAGCGTGACCAACGGTGAAAAACTGTGGGAAGCGCGTTTGCCGGCCGGCGGCCAGGCGACGCCGATGACCTATGAGGTCAACGGCAAGCAGTACGTGCTGATCTTCGCCGGCGGCCACGGTTCCTTCGGCACCAAGCTGGGCGACTATGTGATCGCGTACGCGCTGCCCGATCAGAAGTAACCGTCTGGGTTAATACTCCGCAAAGCACGCCATAAGGCGTGCTTTTTCTTTTTATGCCCCGCCGAAACGCCCGCCCGCAATACCCCTATTTTTTTCATCTTCAATATTGATAATAATTATCATTCGCAATATTATGGCTTTGTGGCCAGGCAGTGGCCCGCAATCCTTCTCCAGCTTAATGGGCAATACGGCAGTCGGCCGCCTTCAGGCGGCCTTATTCGGAGGCGCATGGTCGACCATACTCGGAAACATCGAAAGAAAATCCTGCAAGCGGCGGTGAAAACGCGGCGCGCCGGCGTAGCGTTCGTGCCGGCCTTTCCCTCCACCCCGTCTTTTGTCGGTTTGCCTCACCAGACGCAAGCCGTGCTGGTACATTTGATCGGCCATGATGACGCACAGGAGGAACATGAATGAACCTGCAGCCCTTTACCGCCATGCTGATGTTTGCCTACGTGCTGCTGATGGTGCCGCTGCTCTACGTCATCGACAGCCGGCTGAGCGCCAGCAGGCTGGTGCGCAAAGCCACGCAAAACGTCATCATCATCGCGTTGACCCTGCTGTTCTTCAGCGCGATGACGCTGCTGTATTGACGCCCCCCCGGCCGCTTACCCTTGCGGCCGCTCTACGGTGTTCAATCCGCCCAAGCGCAGCCAGCGGTAGAGATCCGCGTTGCGCTTGAACCCCAGCTTCCTCATCGCCGCCTGCTTGTGGTTGCTGACGGTTTTCACGCTCAGACGCAGGTTGCGCGCGATGGTGGCCTGCGGTAATTCACTGGCCAGATAGCGCATCACATCCCGTTCACGGCGAGTAATGCGCTGACGTTCACACCAATAGCAACGGTGTGCGACATCGCCATGCGCCCGCGCCGTCAGTGCCCGCTCCAACTGGCGTAAGACGCTGCCCGGCGAGTCGTTGCGGAAAATGACGCCCGTTTCGCTGGCGCAGCGCGGGTTCTCGCGCCAACGGGTATCGTCCGGCACACGCAACGCAAAGTTCATCGGCCGGCCGCCGCTCGCTGACCGCAGGCAGAAGCGCGCCTGCCAGTCTCGCGCCACGGACTGAAACACCATATCCGCCCGGTGCGCCAGGGCAGCGTCGAGCAGTTGCACCCGTATGCCGCGACGCGCGAAATACGGCAGCAGCAGTTGCTGCAAACCGTCAATAAAGAAACGGTCATTATCGATAAACGCCAGAGTGATGGTGCTTTCCATCGGCACGCTCCCTTTGAAATAATCCTTCCCGGCCGCCGCCGGGCGTGAGTCATCCTCCCGGATGACGCGCGCCGCCATGACACAGCGCCGTATCGTGGCGGCGCGCGGCGGGATAATACGGCTACGGCAGCGCCAAAATGGCGACTGATTGGCCCGAGTAATTGCCGGCCTTGATGGTGCCCGTCACGCCGAGCGTGGAGGTGATCGGCACCGTGACTCCGCGCGTATCCGCAGTGAACTGATACCCCAGGTTGCCCAGGGCGCCGTTGATGCGCAGCGTGCTGTAGACGCCGGAGCTCCCCAGATCCAGGCGGCCATTGCTGCCGACGCGGATATACATGACGATGTTCATCTTCTGCGAGCAAACCACGCGCAGGCTGCCGCGCGCCGTGTTGCCCGCCAATTCGGTATCCGGTAATACGCCGTGGTTCAGATCGAGCTGTTGCTCATCGATGCCGCACACCCCGACCGGCGGCGGCGCGATGCCGCAGACGCTGCTCGGCATCAGCCGTGCGCTGGACCCCACAACGGCGGAACCGGAACTGGTGGTATAAAACAGCCCCACGCACTCCTGAGTGATGGGATCGCCCACATGTGAGGTTTTGCCGCTAATCGGCAACGGGTAATAGCGCTGGTAATAGCTGCTGAGTTCCCCCATCGTCTTCAGTTTGGTGATCTGCGGATGTACGGAGGAACCGACAACCGAAGCCGATGGCGTCACATCGGTGCTGCCGCCGGTGTTGGCGCTGGTGTGACGGTGGTTGATCCCGATCGCGCACTGGCTTTGCTGATAGCACGGGTTTGGCGACGGATCATCCGTATCCCAGCTCTCAAGCACATACTCATACTTGGCGTCACTGGGGGAACCGCTGCTTTTGGTCACGTAGGAGTAAATTTGCGCCGAGCACAGCCCCGGCAGCAGGCCAAGCAGTAAGTACATCGCGCTGAAGTGAACACGCTGCATCGCGTCATATCCTTATTCTGTTTTGCCGGAACCCGGCGCTCATTGGTAATCCAGACTGAAAGTCGCAATAGCGCTGAAAGCGCCGCGGCCGAGGGTTCGCTTTGCCAACGCTTCCGGTTCGCCGCGCACATAGGCCTGTATGCCAATCACCGTGCCGCCGTCCTGCAACGGGTACTTGCCGCCGGCGCTGTTGAGCGGCAAAGGCTGCCCCTGCAGCGTCTCCATACCGATGGCGATCCCACGCGCCTGGCTGCTCGCCGCCAGCGCCAGCAGCCCCGGCAGCTGCGCATTCTCCGTTCCTTTGAAGGTGATCGACACCGTCTTGCCCAGGCTGAGATCGCACTGCGCCAACCGCAGCTCGAAAGGTTGCCCCTGCGTGCGCTGGTTCAGGTACAGGTACTTGTCGACCAGCGTGCCGAAATCCAGCTCGATGTCTTCGTCGCCCGGCTGAATAACGCAGGGTTCCGCCACCAGCGCACCGCGCATGCGTAGATTGTCTGCGGCCTGCGCGGCCCCGTTCACGCCCAGCGCCAACAGCACCAGGCCGATAACGCCCCGGCCGCCTTGCGTTGTTTTCACGCTCGCCTCCTCCTTCATTGATACTCGGCCCGCAGCGTCGCCGTGGCATCGAACGCGCCTTCCGTCAGGGTTTCACCCGATTTGCCGACCGGTACCGCCTCCAGCACCGGCGGCTTGGCCGGATCGACAGGCAGCGCGCTGCCCACTTTGAACGGCTGTGCGTTCTGGTAAATGCGGATGCCCAGATAGCGCCGGTCGGTTTGCACCGCCGCTTCGTCAAACGTCGCGGCGGTGCCGGTCAGGCTCAACAGCATGTCCCATTTGCCGATCCCCGGTTCGCAGCGAATGCGGTAACCGATATTTTGCCGATAGTTCACGCCATCAACCTTGTTAATGCCGACGCGATCGCCGAAGTTCACGTCGATGATCCCGTCATCGTTAATGGTGCAGGGCGGCGGTTCGATCAGCGTGCCGCGAAACTGCATATCGACCGTTTTCTCCGCCCAGGCGAAATGGCACGCCATCCCGGCGCACAGCAGCACGCTCGCCGTAAAACGTAGTTTCATGCTCTCGCTCCCGCGTTACTGGTAATCCACCTTCATGGTGGCGCCCGCGGTGAACTCGCCCGCCGCCAGTTTGGCTGTGGCCGACTTCACCGGCACCGCTTCAAGCGTCGGCGCGGTCGGGTAGGTAAAGTTCAACCACTGGTTGATCGGCCAACGGCGGCCACCGCTCATCAACGCAATGCCCAACCCGTCTTTACTGGTGCGCAGCAGCTGGCCGTCGAAACCGCTCGCCGTCCCCTGTACCTGCAGCTTGAGCCCGTTGCTGCTCTGCCCGCTGCACGTCAGCGTGTAACTCACCGCCCGCCGATAGTTGACGCCATCGATGCGGGTGGTCATCACTTCGTCGCCAAAATCCATTTCGATCGGCCGCCCGCCATTGATGATGCAGGGTGGAGAAAGCACGGTGACCCGCACGTTCACCGTGGTCGCCTGAGCCGGCGGAAGGCCCAGCGCCAGCAGCCCCGCCAACCCAATCAGCGCCCGGCCCCGTGTTATCCTCAGCACCATGTCCTCGCCTCAGTCATAGTTCAGCCTAAAGTCCACCGTCGCCCGATAAGCGCCGGCCATCAACGGCGCCGCAGTCCGCTCCGGTGCCACGCTGTAGCTCAGCGCGTCTTGCCCCGGCGTCAACAGCAGCGGCTCGCCGCGGCTCCCCAGCCGAACGTCGCGGCCACGGCCATCACGCAGGCGCAGCCCCACCCCGGAAACGCCCTGCGCCTTCACCAGCTGCGGGTTGTCGCTGTCCGCCACCGAGGCGAAGCTGACCGTCACCGCCGGCTGATTCGGCGCCCAAACCAGCGCGCCGGTGCGCGCATCACGCTGGCCGCCCGGGGTGCGCAGGCAATCCATCAAACGCAGCTCGAACGCCACCGGCCGCCCGCGATCGCCGGCCTGGCGCATGCGCGCGGTGCCGGTCTCACCCAGCCAGATCTCCTGCCGCGCGCTGGTCATCTCCAGTCGACAGGCGCTCTCCGTCAGCGCGCCGTACACCTGCAGCACGCCATGGGCGCCCTCCACCTGCCAGTTGTCCACCACGTCGGCCTGCGCCGAAGGCATCGCGACCACGCCAAGGCTGAGCGCCAGCATCAACGCGCGCTCGCCGACCTTTCTCCGTTCTCGTTTCATCCTTTTCCCCTGAATGGCTCTCCCGTCGACACCGCCCGCTCACGGTGGGTCATGACGCCGCCCGTTTTTCCGGCACCACCTTGCAGCTCGCGCCGCTGCAGCTGAAGCTCAGCTGCGGCCGGCCGCCGTAATCGTTGATATAGGTCAGCACCGGGCTGCCGCCCAGCCCCGCAGCGCCTACGGTCAGGCGCGCCTGGCTCTTCGGCGCGATCATGAAGGGCTCAAACCCTTTCACGCCCTCACCGCCCTTTTTGCTGCCCGCATCGACGATGGTGATGTAGTACGGCGTCGGGTTATTGACCTGGTAACTCTCCCCTTGCCGCGTCAGCGTCAGCTGCTCCTGCCATGGCGTCGCCATGTCGGTGCGGCTCGGCACGATCGCCGCCGGGCGATAAAACAGCTTGATGCGCGTCTGCAGCGCGATCTGCAGCGTATTGGGCTTGTTGCTCTTCGGCGGTATCTCGCGCAGGTTGAAGTAGTACAGCGTCTCCCTGTCCTGCGGCAGCTGTCTGGCCGCCGGCAACGCCTGAATCTTGATCTGGCTCGGCTTACCCGGCTCGATGCGCTGCACCGGCGGCAAGACCACCAGCGGGCTTTGGATTTTGTTGCCCTGCTCGTCCTCCAGCCACCCCTGCGCCAGGTACGGCAGCTGCTTATTCTGATTGCTGAGATTGAGGCTGACCGAGTTCTGGCCGCCGTCGAAGATCACCCGGGTACGGTCGAGCGCGATCGCCGCCTGCGCGTGCTGCGACACCGTGGCGCCCAACAGCGCGAACGCCGCTGCGGTTTTCAGAGAAAAAATTTGCATGTTGTCGATAACTCCAGATTCAGGGTGATGGGTTTATTCAACCGGGGCCGATTGCGCCGCGGCGATCGGCCGACACGGCAGCAGCAGCGTGCGCGTCAGCATGTCGGCCGGCAGCGTTGCCGGCAGCTGCACCTGGCACTGCGCCGCGCCGCTCCAGTGCAGCGTCATGCTCTCACCGGCTCTGACGCCGCTCAGGTACACGCTGCCGCCGTCATTGACGATGCCGGTCTCTTGTTTGCGGGCGTTCAGCACCGTGGCGCCGAACGGCGGCGTGCTGCCGTCCGCCAGTTTGACGATCGCCATCGCTTTCTCGCCGGCGATAACGTCAAACTGACGGTAGCCGATCGCGCCTTCGGTCAGGGTGGCCTGCACCACCGAGCGGGTGGCTTCGGCGTTGTCGCCCAGTTTGTCCAGATCGATGCTGGCCTTGTTGCGGTAGTAGCTGTTGACGTCCGCCACCACCGCCTTGCCGAAGCGGTTGGTGCGAACGGTGCTGCCGTAACCGCGTACCGGCACCCCGCCCACGCCGTTGGTGTCCAGCAGCAGGCGCGTGCCGCCGATCATGCCGACGCGGTGCAATGCGCCGCCCTCCGGCGTCAGCGTCGCGCCGCCCTGCGCGGACACCCCCACGGCGCTGTAGCGCCCTTCCTGATAGCTGGCGTTGGCGCTCAGACGCGCCGCATCGCCCTCGTGGTTGTAGTAGCCGCTCAGGTTGGCGCCATGACGGGCGCTGCCGGCGCTCAGTTGGTAATTGTTGTGTTCATCGATTCGCTGGTAATAACCCACCCGGTTCGTGGTGTCGTTACGGTTCACCGTGCTGTTGTAGCTGAGCGTGGCGCCGTTGCCCCACGGCATCGACAGCGACAGGTACACGCCGTCGTCGTTGGTGTCGTTGTAACGGTTGCGATAGGCCGACAGCGACAGGTTCAGGTTTTTTATCTCGCCGAGATCGAAGTAGCTCGACAGCGTCAGGTTGTAACGGTCGTTGGACGGGCGATCCCAATAGGTCTGGTGGCTGTAGTTGAGGTAGCTGCTCAGCCCCCAGTCGCGGAACTGCTTGTTGAAGGTGATGGTGTACATCTCCTTGTTGTTGCCGACCCGGCTGCCGTAATAGCGCGCGTCGAGATACTCGCTCATGCTCATGAAGTCCTCTTCCGAGAAGCGATAGCCGGCGAAGGTGACCTGACTGTCCAGCTCGTCGAACGTTTTCGAATAGCTCACCCGGTAAGAGCCGCCGCTGAGCGTCTCGTCTCGCTGCGGCAACCGCGCCCGCGACTGGGTGGCGTCGAACGACAGCGCGCCGAACATCATCAGATCGCGGCCGACCCCCAACGACAGCGCGTTATAGTCGCCGCCCAGCAACGCACCGCCATACAGCGACCAACCATTGCTGACGCCCCAGGAAAACTCGCCGGTGCCGAACAGCGGCCCGCGTGAATGGTGTTGCCAGTCCGACGGTTTGCCGGCGGCCAGTTTGAAGCGCCACGATCCGGGGCGAGTCAGGTAAGGAATGCTGGCGGTATTGACCTTGAATGCTTGCACGCCGCCGTCCTGTTCCTCCACCCGCACGTCCAGCTCGCCGGTGACGGCGTCGTTGATGTCCTGAATGCGAAACGGCCCCGTCGCCACCTGGGTTTCATAGATCACCCGCCCCTGCTGGCTGATGGTCACCTTGGCGTTGGTCTTGGCGACCCCAACCACCTCAGGCGCATAGCCGCGCAGGTTGGGAGGCAGCATGTTGTCGTCCGACACCAGGCTCGCCCCCGAGAAACGGAAGCTATCGAAAATGCCCGAATCCAGATAGTCCTCGCCGAGCGTCAGGCGCGAGCGCAGCGCGGAAACGGCCCGATAGGCGTAATAGCGGCTCCAATCCAGGCGTTTTTCCGTGGATTGCCCGCTGCCGGTCTGATGATTGACCTGCCCCTGCCAGTCGGCGCGCAGACGCCACGCGCCCAGGTTGGCGCCGGCGGTGCCGTTGCCGCTGACGCTGTAACCACGCGTGCCGCCCTGCTGCTGCTGTCGGCTTTGTGCGTTGACGTTGTAATCGAACAGCAGCCCTGGAATGCCCTCATCCCAGCGCGACGGCGGATCCCAGTCATCCGAGCTGTATTCCAGGTAAGCCTGCGGCACGCTCAGGTAAAGCGTCCCCGTCGCCAGATCGCCCCGCGACACCATGCCTTTCAGGCTGGACTCATCCAGACACTCGCCCTGATGCCACCAGGTGAGCGATTGCATCGCCGCCGATTTCAGCCCAAGCTGATCGACCAACGCTTTAGCGACGCAGGCGCGGCTGCCGGCAGGATCGTTGTCCGGCGGATAAAAAGCGATTTTCTGCTCGGGCAACTCGCTTTTATTGAGATGAACCACCATGCCGTAACTTCCCGGCATAATGTATCCGCTGCGGGAAAATTGGCTTAGGTCGATATTTTTGCGATCGTTCACGTCCAAAATGTCGGCATTAAACTGAATGCCATCTTCGGCATAGACCCGCGTTGATGAACTTCCCAGCGCCAGCGTGATACATAATCCCAGCACCTGAAAACGAAATAGCTTCCCAGCAGGCGACAACATCATATCCCTAACCTTATATCGTATAATTCTGGCGTTACGGCTTGCCGCAATAACAGCGCTCAGTAATAATCCAGCTTGAACCGCACGGCGGAAAAATAGCTTCCCGCACGCATCGGCTGGTTATTGGCAACCAATTTAATGGAGTAATTGAGCGACATGTTGCCCGGCGTTATATCGCCCAGCGGCAATGGCCGGCCAGGCGCGGCGATATTCCCCAGGTCATCGGATATTTGCAGCGCGATGCCTTTCGCCTCACCGTGCACGCCAAATAAGTCGCCGTCGGCGTCGCCGTCGAAAACCACCTGAAACTGTCGCCAGTCCGGTAAATTCGGTTTTGGGCGCTCAAGCGTGCAGTTGATTAATTCGATGGTGAATGGGTGCGTATTCCCTAAGCCATCGCGCATAATATTTCCCGTCGGCATCACGGCCATATCGATAGTCTGCTCGCGGCTGCCGGCGGCAATCGCACAAGCGGTATCAATAATGGCTCCTTGCATATTTACGCGCCCCCAACCTTGAGAGCCGGACGCCGCCGACACGACCGGGCTCATCAGCGTGGCCATCAATATGCAAGGAGACACTAAAGGGTGAATAAACCGGCGCATTGAACCTCCTGACACTTGCCTTCCATCCAGGGAAAATGCATGCGGGGGTTCCCGCATGCAAAAAGTCACGCCAATGGCGCAGGCTTACTGGTAAGCCAGCTTGAAATCGGCCACGGCGGTGAAGTCGCCCGGAACCACGGCGGAGGAAGCGCCGTCGCCCTGCAGGTAAGCCGCGAAGCGCAACGTGTTGGTGCCGGTACCCAGGTTCTGTGGAGCCGTTGCGGTGCCCAGCTTGATCGGGTTGCTGGCGGTGTCGGTGATGGCGATGCTGGCGCCGCTGGCGGTGCCGACGATGCCCAGCAGGTCCTTGTTGGCGGTAGAGGCTTTGCCTTCGAAGGTGGTGGTGACGGTTTTCAGCGTCGAGTTGTCGCACTGTTCCAGCTTAATATCGAACTGGCGCGGCGCTGATTTGCCGCCATTTTTCAACGCAACGTTGGACACCTGGCCCATATCCACGGTCTGGTCCACGGTCTCGGGAGAAATGGAGCAAGGCGCATCAATAATGGAACCGGTAAACGTCACTTTGCCATGCCCTTGGTCGGCAGCATGCGCCAGAGAAGAAACGCCAAACGCCAGAACTGCTGTCAGCATGATTTTGTTCAGTTTCATAATTCACTTATTCCTTTAATTTATGTAAAAAGCGCAGGATCTCTCCCGTTCCTTTAACAGTTATTTATACAGTCCAGAATTAAAACGGTATTATTCGCAGCCGAAACAAATTCTCGCGATAATTAAACCGCGACTTTCATTTCACCATCACTCGTTTTAGGTACTCAGCGAAACCCATGCTGATGAGGAAGAAAAACGATCAAACCCGTGAACTTCCGTGAATATTTACCGCCCCACGGAAAATTCAACTAAGATTCAACTCACTCGTTTGTTTCGGCCCAAATATTGTTACAAAAACCGTCGTAATTTGAAAAGCCATTCCCGCCAAAAGCAATAAATACGAGATATAAGCCCAAAAACCACAGGGCAAATATATTTTTTCGAGACAACAGATCGTAAAATTAATAACCTCAGTCGATTATCTCGTAAAATATATATCATGCGACATTATTGATCGCCTTTTTTCTATTTGCGTTATAATGATTCGGAAATGGAAAGGGAGGCTTATCAATTCGGTCTGGTGAAAACCAGCACCGGGCAGTAAACCATGGAGAAAAACAATGAAGCACAGCCATTACATACAGCAGGCTGAACATTTAGCCACCCCATTACCGCTCCCGATACATGAACGTCGCAGGTTTATAGCAGCGGAAATATCGGGTTCAGGCAGGCGTTCGCTACCGGTTCAGGAAGGGTATTGCCGGGACAGGGCATTATTTTCCGGGCGACGCTTATCGTTATATCAAAACTCGGCTGAAGTTTAAGGGAGGCTGACATGATAAAACGCACGTCAAAACAACAAGAATTACAAAACCTGCAGCAGCATTTATTAACGACGCTGCACCGTCTCTGTCCTTCGGCCAACGGCACGGCCCCGCCGCCGCCCGGTGAGTGGCCCACCACTCGTCAGCTGGCCGAGTCCAACGACATCACCATCTATCAGGCGCGCAACTTGCTGTTGAACCTGGCCGGCAGAGGCAAAGTGTTGGTCACGCCGGGGCCGGTCAACAAGTCGTTGCGCTGGTACCCTTCCCTCTGATACACGATTTCGCCTGCCGGCCGCTCAGGGCGCCGGCAGGCTGCGCGCAGGCAAGATTAGCCGGCGTCCGTGCGCCGCACGCGCGGATATTTCCACAGCCAGCGCCCGCTGACCATGCGCCAGTAGAACAAGGCGCCGCGCACCGCCCAATCGAGGAACATCCCCAACCAGACGCCCACCACGCCCATGCCCAGCTCAATGCCCAGCGCATAGCCGGCCACCACGCGGCAGCCCCACATGCCGAGCATCGTCACCCACATGGCGAAGCGGGCGTCGCGCGCGCCTTTCAGCCCGGCGGGCAATACCCAGGAGGCGGCCCAGATCGGCATAAAGGCGGCGTTTAGCCAGATCAGGGTTTTCACCACCGTTTTCACATCATCCTGCGAGGTGTAAAACGCGGCGAACACCCCGGCCAGCGGCGCCGTGCCCCAGGCGATGGCGGTCAGCCCGAGGGTCGACAGCCAGAAAATATGGCGCAGCTGCCGCTCCGCCTGACCTATCTCGCCTTTGCCGAGCCGCCGGCCGACGATGATGGTCGAGGCCGATCCCAGGGCGTTGCCCGGCAAGTTGATCAGTGAAGCGATGGAGAAGGCGATGAAGTTACCGGCGATCACGTTGGTGCCCATGCCGGCGACGAACATCTGCGTCAACAGCTTGCCGCCGTTGAACAACACTGATTCGACGCTGGCGGGAATGCCGATCCCCAGCACTTCCCACAGGATGCTCATTTTCAGCGGTGTGAAATAGCTTTTCAGCGTGATGTGCAGCGCCGGGTTAAAACCGATCGCCAGCACATAGAGGATGGCGATCGCGCCGATATAGCGGGAAATCGTTAGCCCCAGCCCGGCGCCGACGAAGCCCAGACCGTGCCAACCCAGCATGCCGTAGATCAGGATGCTGCTGATGATGATATTGAGGATATTCATGCCGCCGTTGATCAGCAGCGGGATCTTGGTGTTGCCCGCGCCGCGCAGCGCGCCGCTGCCGATCAGCGCAATCGCCGCCGCCGGGTAGCTCCACACCGTGGTTTGCAGGTAAGAGAGCGCCAACGCTTTCACTTCCGGCGAGGCCGCACCGGCGATCACATCGATGATCTGCTCGCCCGCCAGATGAATGCCCGCCGCCAGCAACAGCGCCACGGCGGTCATCAGCACCAGTGACTGGCGCGCCGCGGCCCGCGCCCGCCGGCGATCGCGCTTGCCGAGGCTGAAGGCCACCACCACGGTAGTGCCGAGATCCACCGCGGCAAAAAAGGCGATGATCACCATGTTGAAGCTGTCTGCCAGCCCCACCCCGGCCATCGCCTCTTTACCTAGCCAGCTCACCAGAAAGGTGCTCAGCACCCCCATCAGCAAAACACAGGCGTTTTCCAGAAAGATCGGCACCGCCAGCGGCGTGATCTCGCGCCAAAACAGTACGCGGTAACTTTTCCGTTTGGCATACCAGGGCGTATTTTCCACGCGCTGACGCAGGGCGGCATACAGGTTCAAGATGGGCTCGATGGGTAAAAGTGAAACATCATTTCAAATGATGAGCGATAAATCGTTATCCTGCAAAGAATTTTTGGGCGCCCATGACGAGCGCCCGAAAGGGGGACGGCAACGCTACTCCATGTAGTCTTCCTGATCGGCCTGCGCCGCCGCGATAAAGCGCGCCGTGCTGCGGCTGAGCGCGGCGCATTTTTCCGTCAGCAATTGATTATCCTGTTGCAGGGTCAGGTAACGCGCCTGAGTGAGCGCCGGTAACTGCCGATACCCGGCCGCATGCGTATCCCAGCCGCGATGCTGCGCCGCACGCATCGCGGTGCGCTGCAGTTTCACGTCGTCCGGCACCTCGCTGCGCCCGCAGTCCACACGCAGAAAGTGCCCGCCGGCGAGCATCGAAGCGATATGATCCAACTGCGCCTGCAGCGGTGGCGCCGGCTTATGCGCCGTCTGCTGGCAACCCGCAAGCAGCAGCAACGCCACCGCGCCGCAAAGAGAAGTGCGAAACAGAGTAGACATGAAAGCCCCCGGAAAAGCGGTAGATGATGTGATGATCTTAGGCGAGCAGATGCCGGGCGGCAAGGCGAGCGGCACGCTCAGCGCCGACCGTTGCTGACCTTGGTGGCGCGGGCGGGGTTGCCGGCAACGAATTCCAGCGTGGGGGAATAGTAAAACGGCAGCCAGGCGTTATAGCCGCTCTCCCACTCCCATTTGACCGGGCAGGGCCACAGCATGTCTTCATGCAGGATGTAATAGATCCACCGCCCGGGCGGACGGCGCGGTTTACGCATTTTCATAACGGATACAACGGCCTGATGGCGTGCGATAAGATCAACTGCTGCATTTTACCGCGATTTCGGCCGCGGGGACAGCCTGCGTTGCCCTGCGTAGGTCAGCCGTTGCTCGCCGGGTCACCGCTCGCCGCCCCCAGCACCACTACCCTATCTGCCGAGTCGATCGTCGACTTTCTGTGGGCGACAATCACGCGCGTGATATTCAATGAAGATATCGCCCGGTTGATCGCCAATTCATTCTCAACGTCCAGATGGCTGGTCGCTTCATCCATAAACAGCACGCTCGGCCGCCGGTAGAGCGCACGCGCAATAAACAAGCGTTGTTTTTGCCCGCCGGAGATGCCGTTCCCCAACTCGCCAATCAGGGTTTCGTAGCCCATCGGCATCTGCATGATTTCATCGTGAATGTTGCTGTGCACCGCACAAGCGACAATCAACGCCTTATCGGCATTGACTTCGAAACCGCTGATGTTTTCCGCGATGGAGCCGGAGAACAGCCGGTCGTCCTGCAACACGCAGGCGATTGCATTACGGTAGTTATTCACCCCCACTTTATGGATATCCATAGAGTCGGCCAATATTTGGCCTGAGGTCGGGCTGAGTAAGCCGCACATCACCTTCAGCAACGTGGTCTTCCCGGCGCCGGAGACCCCCACCACGGCCACGCTTTCACCGGCCGCAATGCACATGTCCAGGTCTTTAAATATCGGCCGGGACAGCGCGTCATATTGATAGGTGAGGTTTTTAACCTCGACGGCAACGCCCTTGCCCGGTTGAAATATCTGCCGCGGCGCGGATTCCGGCTCCGCATCGGTAAACACAATGTCGGATATCCTCTCATTATGCAGCGACAGCATGCGCAGCCCGATCGCCAGATCGATCAGGTTGGAAGCCCGCTGCGAGAACTGGCCGCGGTAGGCGTTGAACGCCATAAACATGCCGAGCGTCATCGAGTTGTCGATGACCATCATGGCACCGAGCCAAAGTATCGCCACCTGATCTAGCGTGGTGATGAAGGTGTTGATCCCGCCGAACATCATATTGAATCGGGTGATTTTGATATTGGTATTGGCCGCATCGACGTTCAAATTGAGCCAATAGCTGGAGCGCGTGTCCTTGATGCCGAGCGCTTTGACCGTGGAGACGCCGTACAGCGTCTCCATGAAATGGGAATTGGCCTTGGCCGCCTTGACGATTTGTTCTTCCGAGAATTGGCGGTAGGTTCGGTAAGTCATCATCCTGATGAGGATATAGACCAGGGTGAAGCCTGACACGACCCAGACCAGCCATCCGCCGTAGACCATCATCATCACGAACAGGCCAACCGTCATGATGCCGTCGATGATCCCGCTGACGATATTATTGGTAAAGGTGGTTCTGATCGCATCCAACGAGGAGAATCGCGATTGAATATCCCCCAGGTGCCGTTTCTCGAAAAAATCCAGCGGCAGCTTTAACAGATGCTCGAACAGCGTTGTCTTCCACTGAATGTCGGTCAGCGTCCCCAGTACGATGGAAATCCAGGCTCTGGCAATACTGACCACGGCGCGAAACAGGGTGAAGAAGATCAACCCCAAACAAATGACCGTCAGCAAACTGTAGTCGTGCGCCTGAATGACATGGTCGGTCACCAGTTGGGTCCCCACGGGCAGCAGCAGGTTGACCGACTCAATGACGATAGATAACGCAAAAATCTTGAGCAGCGTCCCCGGCAGCCCCTCGATGTTTTTCATCAAATCCAGCAGGCGCAAGCGGGTCTTTAGCGTCTCTTTCTGAAACGCCCTGTCGGGCCACAGCTCCAGCGCAATGCCGGTAAAATGATTCGACATCTCTTGCAGGCCGATCACTCTGCGCCCGAAGGCGGGATCGTGGATCACAAAGCTGGCGCGGCGAACCTTCACCAGCACCACGAAATGGTTCATGTTCCAATGCAATACGCAGGGCGTTTTCAACTGGTTGACTTCATCGATGTCCAATGACAGCGCGCGCGTCTTGAGCTGAATCTGCGAGGCGATTTGTGAAATGGTACCCAGGGTCGCGCCTTGGGTGGAGATGCCGAATCGCTGCCGCAGGCTCAGCATATCCACATTAAACCCGTAATAGGATGAAATCATGGCGAGGCACGCCAGGCCGCATTCAGATGACTCCGACTGCAAGATGCTCGGCACCCGTTTGCGCAGAGAGAAGATTAACTTCTCGTTGATCCGTTCAAAGAGATTATGATCCTTCATCGACTCTCCCCACCACGCTGTTTTTTATGTCGTACAAAGGCGCTACCGCCCATTGATAAAGCGGTTTCTTATCCAGAAAGACAATCACTCTGGCCTGCAGCCCGCTGCTGATTTCCAGATATTTTCCTTTGTCGCTGAATTGCGTATCGCTAATGGACGCCAACACTTTGTAGTAGGCGTTCCTCTCCCTTTTATTGCCGCTGCTGTATTCCGACATCTCCTGCGGCGAAGCCGGAACAGAGGAGATCGACTCAATTCGCCCCGGGAACTGACCGAATTTGTCCGAGGGAAAAGCTTCGTAGCGAATGTTGATGCCATCGCCGATTTTTACGTAGGGCAAACTGTTATTCGGCAGCCACAACACTAGGTAATATTTGATGTTTTCAATCGGCTTGATCTGCGCCAGGCTGCTGCCGCTCTCGACCACCTGCCCGGCGGTCACGCTCAGAGACTCGATTTTCCCTTTCAGGGGCGCTTTGATGATCACCTGGTCGCCGGCATTGGATTCCGCCAATTGACGTTGCAATTCGCTGCGTTGCGATTCGCTTTGCGAAATTTGATTGTCGTAATCGGCGGCGCGAATAAGCAGATCGCTGCGCAACTGCGACAGCTGGATATTCTGCTGAATCTTTTGGCTGTTGAGCGCCTGATAGGAGCTCTGCTGTTGCTGAAAGAGCGAACGCTGATAGTTCAACTGATCCTTGGTAATCAATCCTTTGGTCAGGTAATGCTCATAGTTTTTTAAACTCTCCCTCATTTTTTCCATGCCGTCTCGGGCATTGAGATTAAGTTTTTCCGTTTCTTTATACGCTAACTCATAGCTATTGATCTGTTTTCTCAGGTTATCCAGCATGGCGTCTTTGTTTTTATTCAGCTTGCTGATAATCGAATCCAGATTGCCAATCTGTTTGTTGATTTCACTGGCGGCGATATGGCTGACATTGCCTGAGGCCGTGCTGCGCGAAACATCAATGACGTATAGCGGTTCGTCTTTTTCCACCACATCACCGGCCTGATGAAAAGATCGATTCACGTAGCCATATTGAGAGGAGAAAACGTTGGTCGAATGCGGAATGCTGATCACCTCGCCCTCGACATCGACCCTGCGCGTATACTCACAGAAATAGAGCGCGCCCGCTAAAATAAGAATAAAAATAAAGCACGTAACGGCAATCACATAGCTCGACGCACCGGAAATTAACAGCGCTCTGCCGGTCCATCTTTGACGTTGATAATTAACCGCCTCCTGGCGGAAAATATTTCTGCTCTTATTTTCACTCATAGGAAGAGCCTGCGCATGCCTGACCGAGAGACAGCCGCAGCGAAAACGCTGCGGCCTTGGACAACGATATTGATTTAGCTGATGGTGCCGTTAATCAGCCCATCGAGGCCTTTTTTGGAGTATTCCAGGGTGGTATCCCAGCCGATAACGGCGGCGGCTACGCCGCTGGCTACCCCGCCCAGGATGCCGCCGGCCACCATGCCGACGCCCTGGCCAATGGAACCGACGCCCAGCAGGCCGCCGCCGTCGCCGCCGTGCTTACCGCCGATAACGGCGCCCGCCATGCTGCCGACGGAGGCGCCCAAAGCGACCGACGAAACGGCTTCCGCGGCATTCGCGACGGCGCTGCCAATCAGGCCGGCCAGTCCATTGCTCATATCCCAGGAGTAGGCGCCTGACACTTCATTCATTTCGATAACAGACAGTTCTTTCATAGGTTAATCTCCATATTTAAACGGACAAACACCGCCATACATGCGTGTTGTCATTGCATTGGCATCGGCCTGCAGCGCCGGATGCCACCAATAATGTCGCGGGAAAAAACGACATTATATTTTGATGAGGCTCCCTTAATTCTGCGTAATCGTGAATGTCATCACCGCATCGGCCTGTCCGGGGCTAATGTCTCCCGTTTGCTTATATCGCGCCATTAAGGGAATTCTGATCTCTTTTTCTGCAGCAGTGTGATAGTTAATCGGCCGGGAAAAAGCGATCGGATTACGGTTCTCGTCCAAGACTTCTACAGCAACGCCCTTTGCCGCATCGGAGCCGTCGGCAATATCGATCATGCCTACGCCCGGAGAACTTCCCGCCGCTTCAAACGTCACCTGCACCGGAATATTGTCTTCCTGGCATTGCAAGACCACGAAGAAGTTGCGTTCCGAAGAAACCGCGCTGCTACCGACCCCGTTAAACTCGCTGCGTTTTGGGCTGCCTAAATTCACCGTCTGATTTTTATAATTCAAATCAACCAGGCAACTTTTCTGAATGACCTTCATGCCGGAAATGCTCAAATCCAATACCGAGGTCGAGTCCAGATAATATCTGGCGATAATCTTCCCCCCCATATCGCCGCCGGTTTTTATCGGGCCGGTTTTGATGAACGTCAGCCTGACATCGTTGCGGTTGATCCACGGCGTCAGCAGATTGGGCGAAATCGCCGTATTGAAAGGCACGTTCTTATTGCTCTGCCACAGGTCTGAAATCGTCACCCCTACGCCGTCAATGCCCGTTTCAAACACGCCGGGCAGCGCACTCGGCGTCAGCGGCGACATGGAGCGATAGGCCACCGAGCCCGAGCAAAGAAAAGAAAACGTGGTGCCGCTGATGCTGTTTTCCGTACGGACAGCCAACTGCTCGCCGATTTCAATACGCGGATCCACGGCCAGGGTCAGCAACCCCATGCGGATGGTTTTCGCATTTGTGCTACAGGTGCCGGCATAGGCCAACGTCGTTAGCGTTGCCAGCCACAGCAGGGCGCCGTAACGGAATATCCTGAGAAAAACGTTCATTTTCACTCTCACTTAACAAGTCATGATGGATACCGAGCGAGACTTATTGGCAAACTCCATTGAGGGGTTGGATCCCTGCTGCGGGTTTCTCCGCCGGCAGTTGATAACTGATGCGGCATTGATGCTCGGCATTTCTCCCCCACTGCACGATGAGCCGGCCTTGCTCCGCCATGCCGGACAAATAAACCAACCCATCGCCGCCAATCAGGAACGGCTGCGCCGAATGCCCGGCATCGCGTACGCTGGCGCCCAGAGGGAGAGGAACCCCATGCGGATCCGTGACTCTCATCAAGATCCTGTTGCCGACGTTAGCCTTGAAGTTCGCCCGGCTCACCGCACCGCGGGTCGGAATGACCGACTGATTGGTCAACGCCAGATCGACATCATCCGGTAAACTTTCCACATCAAGACGAATCGAGTTGTTGCGATAAGGCGTGGCGTAAGGAACGATAGCGTAGCCGCGCCAGTCGGTTTTCACCCCGACCTGGTTGCCGACCGCCACATCGCTGGCGCCGGCCGCCGTCACCAGCGCCGCCGTCTCGCCAAAAGGCTGGCCAAAGGTGACGCCGTCTTCGTGAGCGATCACTCCGCCTTTCACCCCATAGTTGACGCGCTGCTGGCTGCGATCGTAGGCGTACCCCGCGACGACTTCGCCGTAAGTCGCGCGCCAGTCAAGATTCGCATTGCCGCTGTTGCCCTGGCCCTGATTGCCATACCCTTCCTGCACGCTCCAGTTGAGGTTATTGCCGGCCAGCGCCGTGCCGTTGAGCCCCGCCGTATGGCTGGTGTTGCCCTTTTGGCTGGTATTGAGGCTGTAAGTGGCGTAGGTATTGCTCAGCCATTTCTCCAATGGCACGCTGATATTGAAGGCAAACAGCTGGTCGCGATCGTAAATACGCCGCTGCCCTCGGTTTGAATCACCGTAAATAGCCTGAGAATTGCGGTTGTAGCTGTAGTTAAAGCCGTAGCTGATGCCATTCCAGCTATTGTTGTAACCCGCCCCCAGCGACTGCATGCTGCGCTCGGAGTTCCAGTAATCTTCGCTGACCGCGCTGAGTGACAGCGAACCGGCCCCCTGCCATAAATTCTGGCTGAGCGTAATCTCGGCGCGGTTCTTGCGGCGATCTATCGGGGCGTAGCGGTTGCCGCCGCGATAGGTATCCAGCACTTCCTGCAGCCCGTAATATCCGCTGGTCGAATAGCGATAGCCGGCAATGGCGAAGTTGGTGCCGGTTTCAACGATGTTTTTGCTGTAGCGCACGCGCCACGACTGGCCATCGCTTTTCGCTTGGTGTTCCTGTTTTGCCCAGGCCTGAGTCACGTCCACCGACAGGGCGCCGAACTCCCCCAGGTTTTTACCTGCTCCCAATGCCAGCGATTGGTACGGGCCGGCGAATTGTCCACCGCCATAGAGCGTGAAGCCGGCCGGCAAGCCATAAATCAGGCTGGCCTGCGTGAAGATCTTTTTCTCCACGCTGTGATCGTAGGTGCGGTATTGGCCCGACGTCAGCGAGTATTTCAGGCGTCCTTCGCGTTGCAATACCGGCAAGCTGGCAAAGGGAACGGTCATATGCTGTTCGCTGCCGTCCGCCTCTTTGATAGTCACGTCCAAATCGCCGCTGCCACCGGTCGGATACATGTCGGAAATCTCGAACGCACCCGGCGCGACGTAGCTCTGGTAGATGACATAGCCGTTTTGGCGAATCACCACTTGCGCGTTGCTGCGTGCGATGCCGCGCACCACCGGCGCATAGCCGCGCAGGCTTTCCGGCAACATATCGTCATCGGACGCCAACTGCGCACCGCGAAACGACACGCTGTCGAACACATCGGACGGGCTGCTGCTTTCACCGAGCGTCAGCAAACTCTTCAGCCTGATGATATTGCGCTGGGCGTAGGTATAGACGGTATCCCAGCGATCTTCAGACGGCTGCCCTCCGCCGCCGCTGTTGTAGCTCCAGGTGGTATAATTTCGCACCCGCCAGGCGCCCAGATTGAAGCCTGGCCGCAGGTTGAGGTAGTAGCTGCTGGCGCTCTGGGTAAAACGATCGCGCCCCTTGCTGTTGCTGCCGGTGAAGCCATAGTTGAGCAGCATCGCCGGCATCCCTTCGTCCCACAGTTCGGGCGGCACATAGCCGCGTATCCGATTTTCCAACGCCGCCTGGGGAATACTCAGCATCAACCGCTGGCGGTTAAATTGAAATTGCGCCGTGGCCTGCGGAATAGCGGCCAAATTCACGCACTCTTCAGCGCGGTTCAACGCGGGAAATCGCTCGACTTTCACGCCGAGCCGCTGCAGATCCTCCTTCGTCAGGCAAGGCTGCAAACCCGCTTTATCGTCGCTGCCGGGCTTGATGACAAAACGAACTTCACGCGTCTCCATCAGCATGTCATTCACCCAAATATCCACCCGGTACTTGCCGGGCACTTGGTTGCCGTTTTCAAAAACCGACAGGTCGATATGCTGTTGGCCCGAACGCCCCGTTTCCAGCAACGCCGGATTAAAGTAGTCACGAGAAAAGGCAGGATTGGCCATATTGCCGCATACCGCCGTGGTTGCCGTGAATAAGACTACGCGTTTCAGCCAAGCATCCCGCTTCGCTAACATACGCTTGTGCGTTATCATTCATTAGCTCCATTATTGAATTTGTTATTTCCTGCTGTGGCCCTTCCCCAGGCGGTTAAATACCTGACTGATGCTCCTTACCGGTGCCGCCATAGTCATTAATTAATTTCCAGCTGACCGACGATGCGCCGGAAACCGGCACTGAAAACATTTCGCTGCTCATCGGCGCGATATAGGTCACCTCTTTCATTTCACGCCCACCGATGCGAACATAATGAAAGTTCATATAATAAGGCGTGGGATTGGTCAGTTTTAATTCCTTGCCGACGCGTTGCCACGTCAACTGTTGAGCCACATCCTCGGGAACCTGTTTGAGCAACGCCGCGGGGCGATAAATAAGTTTGATGCGCGTTTTCACCGCGATCTGCAACGTGTTAGATTTGGCCGTATGTTCTGTCGAAGGAATGGATTTTATATTCATCCAATACAGGCTCTCTTTATCCTTCGGCAAGTCATCACCAACACGCACGATGCGCAACATATTCTCCTGGTGACCATCCAGGCGGAATAAAGGCGGCGTAATGATAAATGCAATCTTATCGACGCCGCTCTGTTGATTATCCAACCAGGACTGAATCAAATAAGGCTCGCTGTCCGGGTTATCGACGCTGATTGACGCCTCTTTTTTTTCGCCGTTGAAAATCACTCGCGTTCCGCCGACAACCACACCGGCCTGAGCCGTGGAAAAAAACAATAAGAAAACGAAGCCCGCCAGGGCACTGCAGCGACTAAACCGCATAATATTATCTCCGAGGCAATACGGCCCGCTGGAAACCAGCGGGCAAGAAAATATTATCAGTTGTAATTCAGCGTGAAGGTGGCGACACCGTTGGCTTTACCGGCAGTCACATCCGCAAGCGTAGAAATATAACGCGCGGTAAAATCAAGGTTGTTTTTCACGCCGCTGCCGGAGGCCAGCGGATAGGCCGTTGAGGCGGTGTAAAGCGGAAGAACATTGTTAGAAATATCAGACAGCTGGATGCCAACACCCGTGGCGACATCCGTTTCCTGGGTCAGCTGCAATACGTTGCTGTCGCCATTGTCGGCCGCACCGTCGAACTTAACGGTAGCGCTTTTCACCGTATCAGGACAATCCGTCACTTCCAGCGTAAATTTAGTCGCCGAGGACGTGGATCCCTTGCCACCCGCAAATGCCGTTCGGGCCACGTCGCCCAGAACAACATTTAATGGATTACTCAAGTCATTTGTGACCTTGCATGCGGCATCAACAATATTCCCGGTAAAATTAACCTGCCCGTCTGCCGCCAGGGCCGGTAGAGCACTCGAAAAAGTCGCCGCAACCAATGCCAACACAATCACTTTTTTTTCCATCATGGGTACTTCTCCTTTTGATTAGATAAACTGCAAAATATCCCCATCACGGCTACCCCGTGACAAGGAGAATAGGAGCTCCGCCCCTTTCACAGTTAATTATGCTTGGCTTTCCCTCTTTAGCAATACATAAAATCAATGTAAGAATGAGAAAAGATAATTACCCTAAATCGAATTGGCATCATTCTTATTTTTATTTTAAAAAAACCAAAAAAACGATGTTTCCCAACTCATTCGCCTGGGCGAACAGAAAACTATTTTCGCCCGACCTTCACGCTATCGCACAAGCTAATCCACTCATTTCCACCTCAGCCAACAGGCGAAATAATAGGAGCCGTCATAAAAAGTAAAAATATCCCAAGCAGGCCAGATGCCAGCGGAATTGATATCTTGCAAAGGGGGATCACGTTTCGGCGACAGAGCAAATTTCGGCAGCAGAAAAGCAAAGATAAGAAGATGTGGTGCCATGAGAACGGGCATTTACCGGCACTTCATAAAATAGAAAAACGCTGACGATAAAATCAGCGCAATAATGATGCAAACAGAAGGCGCCGGCAATAGAAAACGGTTCCCCTCTGATGTAGGCTAATTAAGCGGCATATCCGCACGTTCCAGGCTCAACGCATAATATGCCCCTCTCCACCTTATTTTTTAGCGTGATTAATCGTCATGGCGATAATCCTCGCCGAGCCCTCTGCCCGGTAAGGTTTCACACGCCAGGCCATCGCCTGCCGGCGCGGCGATCGGATAGCGATCGTCAGGCGTGATAAATACCGGCGAGGTCGCGATATAGCCATCGCTGAACTCGGCTTCGATAAAGGTGGCCGCCCATCCCTGCGCAGGGGTGACCAGCCGAAATTCGCCGCGGTTCTCCCCCGCTGCCGCCAGCGGCGCCGAAGTAAAACGCACGCCGCACGAGTAACGAAAATCTCGGGCCGCGCGGTTATGCGCCGTCCAACGCGACACCCTAACCGGCGGTTCGGAAAAGCGCAGCGTGCGCAATGCAGCCTCTGAGGGGCTGCTCTGCACCTCGATCGTCGGTAACGCAATATCACGCTGTCGACGATTCACCAGAGCCAGAACAGCGCGTTCGGCGGCCTGCCGGCTTACCGCGCGATCGCCGTCGGCGATGGCTCGCAGCGAGATTTCCCCCGGCAGTTTATGCAAATAAAATCGCGTGCTGTCGGGCGGATAACGCTCGTCGCCGCCGGCGATGATGAGGTACTTCGGCACCGGCGGCCGCTCGCGCCCAACCGGCAAGGGGTATGCGGTGGGATCCTCAATTTGCATCAGCTTGTCAAACGCCGGGGTCTCTATGCGCCGATCGATGCCAAGTTGATAATAAGGATGGAACGCCAAAGGCCAACGCCCGCCATACGTGCGATAGGTATGCTTCATCACCTGCCGCGCCGCGATCCCATCAGGGAAAATGGCAACCACAGCATCGATGCGTTGATCTGAACGCGCCGCCAGCATGGCCGCGGTTCCTCCGTCAGCCACGCCCGCGACGATAAATTTGTCGATCCCCCATTGGCGCAACTCGCGCTGCGCCAGCGTCATGGCTTGCGACAGCGCCGCCGTCATCGGGATATGCAGCGGCATCATCAAATATTCATCCGCATCGTCCAGGAACAATCGCCACCCTCTGGCTCGGCTCTCCTCTCCTGAACGGCGGCGCCCCTCATTCTGGTATTCCAGGTACGGGTAAGGCAGCCGATTGACCACCACCACCACCGTTTTGCTCTGCGCCGCCAACGCCTCGGCGGAAAACGCCGCTTTCTGATTGCCTGTCGCTTTCGGTCCGGCAGCGCTGCACGCACAGTCATCGTCCATCACCAGCAGCGCTTTGCGGCTGAGAGCGCCGTTGGGAATATAAATGTCCACGTCGTGCCACCATTGCGTCGGCCGGATGGCGTCTTGCGGCGACCAAGATTGCGACATCAGCCGATAATGACGAATTTCCGTGTCATGACCGCTATCCACGCTTTTTAATGAAAATGACAGAGGCAGCGTGGCCAACTGCTGGTTATAGCAAGGTATGACCGTCTGTAGCGATGGGGACTCACCCACAAAGCAGATGTCTTCCTCGTTGGCCGCAGCATACCGGCAGACAGCCAGCGCCAACCAAACCAAGATCATGTAAGCGGATATTTTTAACATGTTTCCCTCACGATGGTTGACGTTGCTTCGCCCCTTCAGGCTGGCGAAGCGGCAAACAGGCATCAGCGGCCTCATGAAGCACGATGAAATAATATCGGATAGCCGAAGCTGTCCTTTTCGAACGCCACGTCTTTCTCGTTTTCTCCCAACAGCACGCTGTAAATGCTGTTTTCCTGATAACGACTCATGGCGACGTAGAGCACCACCTCGCGATGATCCGTCAAGGTGAACTGCCTGCTCCTGGCATTGATTTCCAACGTGAACGCCACCACGGGATTGTTGTTTAAGAATACCGAGGTCTGTCTCATGGAGACGATTCTGGCCTGCGCTTTCTCCGCGACCTGAAAGGGAGTAGTGTCACTGGGGTAGCGGATATCCATCTTCTTTTGGATATAGATGACGTTAAACACCGCCAATGCCACCGCCACAAAAAGGTTGATTACCATAATCAGCATGATTTTATTCGCCATTCATCCTCCCGCCCCGTTCTCTATGCCGCGCTCGCGGTTGATTTAAAAGTGCCCTTGCGGGCACTTTTCATTAGAGGCTTAAGAGGATTTGCGGCCGAACAACTGCGAGAACGCGCTAATCCCGGCATCGATGACGGCGCCAATGCCTTCACCGAGTTTTGCACCGGCGTTTGCCGCATCCGCATGGATACCGAAAAGACTGGTGCCGGCATCCACGATGGCGCCAATGCCGGTACCCAGGATTTTGCCGGCGTCGGAAGCGATGCCCGCACCGGAAACCGCCATGACTTCTGCTTCAGTCAGTTCTTTCATACTTGCTCCTTTGCATTAATCGAAAGTGTTCCGTTTTAAGAAAATGAGACCCTCACTGTCTGTTCACCTCCTTTTTTCCGCCAATAAAACGCACCCGGTGAAAACGTCAGAACAGACCGAATTCACGACAGAGATAATCTGCGACGCCATTGCGACTGTTGGGCAGCGCAACCGGATTCAACGGCAGAGCGTGTTTCAATTCGCTCATGGCATTGCCCATCACCACGCCCGTCCCGGCCCAGCGCAGCATATCCAGATCGTTCATGGCATCGCCGAAAGACAGGCAATCGCGCATCGCTATCTGTTTGGAATTCAAATAGTCGGCCACGCTTCTGGCCTTGGAAACATGCTTATCCATGATGTCTATCGTTTCCGTGGAGGACTTACAGATGGACAGCGTTTTTCCAAACGCCAGACTGACCTCGTCGAACAGCGCCTCAATCTGCGCCGCATCGCCATGCACCAGCACTTTTAATATCTGCTGCCGCTTCATGGCCGCAGGCTCGACATAGCGGCAGGCGACGCCCGACGTTTTGACATAGTCAGAAAAAAGCGGGTTCTCTTCGGCCATCATCCACCCCTCCCGGGTGAACAGGGTCACGTGGAACGGGCTGGCGAATAAAAAGTCAATCAACCCCGCTTGCAGCTCCACCGGCAAAAAATAGTTTTTATCCGCCACCGTCTGTCCTTCGATGTTGACCATCGCGCCGTTGCAGGAAACAATCACCGGCGAGAACCCCAACCCGTCCACGATCCCACGCGCATCGGCATCGCAGCGCCCCGTCGCGATGACGATTTCCAGCCCCCGGCGGTGTAAAATGTTGAGCGTTTCCACCGTCAGATCGGATAAATTTCCCGAAGGATCGAGCAAAGTGCCGTCAAGATCGCTCACGATCGCCCGGTATTTAATTTTGCCGTCGATGGCCAGCCACATATCATGCCTCCTCAGCCTGGATAATCCCGTCCTCAGCGCTGATGTCGCTGTCGGGCGGAAGATTGGCGATTGCGAGCGCGATAATCAGAAAACGTCGGCCTAATTCGTCGATGGTTTCCCGAGCGATCTCGTGGGAATCATAAAACAGTGAAATGGCGAGCCGTTCCGCCTCGGGGAACAGGCACAGCACCGTTTGGTGATTGCTGCCGCTGACGATGTCCATCACGCGACAGTGAAACGGCAGCCGCGGATCCAACGCCGGTTTCGGCATGTTTTCAAACACGAACAGGCTGCCGAACGGCGGGGTAGGCACCCAATTCTCGTCGTAACGATTCAGTTCGGAAAAGGCGTACTTCTGCCTGAAAGTTTGTGAATCCGCGATGTCATCCAGCAGTGCATAAATCGGCCGTTGACGGATCGCCTGCAGCCGCAGCACCGGGCTCGCGACGCACAGGCCAAACAGCGTCTGCACCTGCTCAATGTCGGCAGGGCGCTCGCTCATGGTCGTGCCGATCGCGATGTCATCGCAAGCCAACGCTTCGGCCAGCGCCAGCATCCAGGCCAGCTGCGTCAGTTGGTTGACGGTGATCCCCTGTCGCCGACAAAATGCGGTGAGGCGCGCCATCTGCGCGCTGGAGAATTCATCGCAATGCTGACGCATCCGGCGCCCCTGCGGCGCGATAGCCGGTGCGGCAGCCAACGGCAAGCGTTGATTGACCGGTGCACCCTGCAGATAGTCCGCCCAGAAGGCCCGCGCTTCGGGATCATTGCCGTGCGTTCGCACATAGGCGGCAAAAGGTTCGAAGCGGTTAATCTCCAGCGCCGGCACCCTGCCCGCCAACAAGGCGAGGTAATCATTGAACCACTGGCCGAACAACACCCCCAGCGACCAGCCGTCAAACAAAATATGGTTAAAGGTCTGCACCAGATAATGCTCATCCGCGTTCAGCCTGATGAGGCACCAGCGAATCAACGGCGGTGCATCCAGCTCAAACGCGGTTTCCCGCTCCCGGG
Source organism: Serratia sp. Ae19-1 (assembly GCF_059801225.1). Lineage (NCBI taxonomy): Bacteria > Pseudomonadati > Pseudomonadota > Gammaproteobacteria > Enterobacterales > Yersiniaceae > Serratia > Serratia sp. Ae19-1. Next base: position 303,352 of record NZ_JBCHWD010000003.1, read on the forward strand.
CCAACAGCGCCTCCATCCTTTCTTCCAGAGAGGGCGGTGATGCATTCGACCAATCGTCCATCGCGATCGGCGCCTGCAGCGTCTCGCAGATGAAGACGTTGGGCCGGCCGCGGCAGGTTTGATCGCCAAATCCGGCGCGCAGCATTTCAAACCGCTGCAGCGCCAGCGCCCACGCCTGATTCAGCACCTCCGGTTGCAACGGCCCCGCGATCTCATAAACCGCCTGATCAATCTGATACTCGCGGTTGAGCCGGTTGAAATACATCAGCTCCCGCTGGGTCACCGTGGCTTCGAAAACGGCGGCGAGGCGATGCTTCTGCTGCCAGCGATCCAGTTCGGCGAGGCTGACATCGGCATGGGGGAAGTCCCCAGGGCTGGCGAGGCAAACGCCGTTACTCGCCTCGTGGCAACAGTGCTCGACCAGCGCCGACAGGCTGTCGACATAGTGCGAGCCGATCCGCGACAGCGTTTCATGCGGTAGCAAACCCGACATGACGATGCTCAACCGATCGTCGTGAACATAAAGCACCAGATCCAATACGTTGCCGCTCACCGGCATCGCGCCATTTTCCAAATCCGCCGTTTGGTCGATCAATGCCCATAACGCGTCGTCGGCCTGCTCGTTGAACACCCCGAGATAATTGAATGAAATGGCCGGCAGGCGGTGCCGCCGCAGGCAAGCCAGCGCCTCATCGCCCGACGCTGAAGCGTATTTCAGCGCCGAGTAACCGATGCCGTGATCGGGCATCTTTCGCAACGTGTCCTTGATGGCGCGCAACGTGGTTTTTTGGCACTCGTGCGCGGTGATGCGCAACGGCGCCAGGGCGGTGAACCAGCCGACGGTGCCCTCAAGCCGGACCCTATCGTCATTGATATCGCGGCCATGGTGTTCCAGCGTGAGGTAACTGTCCGCGCTGCCGTGCCAAGCCTGCAGCACCGGCGCCAGAGCCGCTAACAGCACTTCGCGGATCGAGGTGTTGTAGGCCTGATGGCAAGTGTCCACCAGCAGCGTTGTCAACGCCGCGTCGCACTCGAATCGGCAAAATTCGGGGGGCTGCGCCGCGCTGCCGAGCCGGGCATAATCGGGCTGCCCGGCGATCATCGCCAGCCAGTAAGCGCATTGGTCTTTCTGCGTTGCCGCGTATTGCCGTAACCGCTCTCCCCATTGGCGGTAGCTGGTGCCTTTTGCCGACAGCGATTCCCCCAGGTGCAACCGCTGCATGTCGCTGACGATGATGCGCCAGGACACCACATCGACGATCAGATGATGAAACGCGCAGAACATCAGGGCATAGCCGGGCGCGCTGCTGTCAAAGATATAAACGAAACGGCACATCGGCCCTTCTGCCGGATCAAACCCCGATTGCCATTGCCGCAGCAGCTCGGCGCGGCTTTGACGACACAGCGCCAGGTCATAGTAGCCCCATGAAGGGCCGCCATCGGCCGCCGAAAGGTAGCGCTGCGACACGATGACGCCGTTGTCATCGACGCTAAAACGCGCGCGCAACATGTCATGCTGCTCCGCCAGCGCGGCCACCAGATCGGCGACCTGCTCGGCGGACATCGGCGGTACCCGCACCAAAAATGTCTGGTTGAAGAAGGCGTCGCGCTTCGGCGCCAGCTCACTGTACCAACGCTGAATCGGCTGCAGTTCGAATTCGCCCTGCAGCTCGCCTTGTTCGTCTAGCGTCGTCACCGCATCTTGCTGCCGCAGAATGCGCTTGGCCAGGGCCCGCGCATTTCTGGTTTCGAACACCGCGCGCGAGTTGCTGTGGTAACCCGACTTGCTCAATTCGCTGGTGAACACAATGCTTTGGATCGAATCGCCCCCCAACCGAAAGAAGTCGTCGTCGACCCCCACGGTCTCCACGCCGAGAATGCTCGACCACAGCGAGCAAATCAGCGCCTCCAGCGGGTTCTCCGGCGCGGCATAACGCTCGTTTTGCGCGAATTGCGGCGTGGGCAAGGCCGAGCGATCCAACTTGCCGTTAACCGTCAACGGGATCTCCTCGATCTCGACATAGCTGGACGGCACCATATAATCCGGCAAATCGCGCTCGAGCCGTGAGCGGAACTCGGCAGGATCCAGGGCCACGCCCCGCGTCATCAGCAAGTAGGCGGCAAGACGCTTGCTGTCCCGATGGACGACATCCACCACGACGCATTTCTCGACGCCCTCCAGGGCATTGATCGCGCTTTCTATCTCGCTGAGTTCAATCCTGAATCCGCGGATTTTCACCTGGCAATCATTTCTGCCGAGATATTCCAGATTACCGTCGCGCAGCCAACGCACCCGATCGCCGGTTTTATACAAGCGCCGGCCATTCAGTTCGATGAAACTCGTCTGGGTTTGTTGCGGCTGATTGAGATAGCCGCGCGCCAGCGCCGAACCGCCGATATACAGCTCGCCGGCCAAGCCCGGCGGCAGCGGCTGCAGCCAGCGATCCAGCACATAAAGCTCGCGCCCCGGTATCGCTCTGCCGATGGGAATACTGCTGCGGGTTTCGTCCGCCGCGATGGCATACAGGGTGGTGAACGTGGTGCATTCGGTTGGGCCGTAGCCGTTGATGACCTGCTGTGGTCGGTTGGTTTGCCGCACCAGGCGCTGCATCAGCGTGGCGGTCAGCGCCTCTCCGCCCACCAGCAAACAGCGCAGCCCGGAAAACAGGTCGGCATTGCTGAGATAAAGGTGATCGAACAGGCTGCGCGTCGCCCAGAGAATCGACACCTGTTGCCGACGCAACAAGGCCTCCAGCTGCGGCACATCCCCGGCGATATCCTCCGTATCACGGATGACCACCAGTTTGGCGCCGTTGAGCAATGCGCCCCACACTTCGAACGTCGCCGCGTCAAACGCGGGGCTGGACAGGAACAACAACACATCTTCGGGCGTAATCGCGATGCCGGACGCGGTCGCCAATTGGCACATCGCATGTTGTTCGAGCATCACGCCTTTCGGCGTTCCCGTCGAACCCGAGGTATAAATGACAGCGCCAAGCCGTTCGGCGGCGGTGATAACCGGCAGGTTATGCCGTTCATGCGGCAGGCGGCTCAGGTCGCCCAATGTCAGCACGGACGGGGGATGCGGCAGCATCGCGGCCAACGCCTGCGCCGAGGTCTGCATAGTTTGCCCGGCGATGAGCAACGCCGAGCGGGTTTCCTCAAGAATATGCCGAATGCGCGCCTGAGGATAATGGCAAGAGATCGGCACGTAGGCCGCGCCGGTTTTCAGCACCGCCAGCAGCGCCACGACCATTTCCAGGCTTTTCTCGCTGTACAAGGCGATCGGCGTGTCCGCCTGGGGCGCGGCCCCGGTCAGCGACGTATAGCGAAGCACGATTTCTCTCGCCAGGCTATTCGCCAGGCCGTTCAACTCACGGTAACTGACGCGCAGCCCCTCATACTCCAGCGCGATATTTTCCGGATACCGCTGCGCGATCGCTTCAAAACGGGCACTGAGGGTTTCCCTCGGTTGCACGGGGCTTTCGTCATTCTGCGGCAACCGCTCGGCGGCGGGATAGCAGGCGATGTGGCTTAAAGGGGCATCAGGTGCGCTCATCGCCTGTTGCATCAGGCGAATAAAATGCGCCGCGCAGTCACGCATCTCTTCCTCGTCAAACAGGCCCTGGCGAAAGCGCAAACGAAACTGCAACGCGTCGCCATCGGCCCGATCCTCGTACTCCAGAGAGAGCGTCGCACTGGCCATATCATGGTTGGCTTCGAATAGCGGCGAGGTGACGCAATCGGCCAGCGACAATGCCTCGTCGCGCAAGTTGGTCTGGGCGAAGGAAATCGGCAATGAGCGAATACCCAACGCTCGCACCACCTCTTGCGTGGGCAGCTGATTAAATCGATGGCGCGATTGCGGCGCCGCGGCGGTAATAAATGCCAAAGCGCGTCGATAAACATCGGAAAAACCCGCGCCATCGCGTAAAGAAACGGGGAGCACGCTGGTGTTCACATGCCCACCGAGCGCAAATTTTTGCCCCTTCTTTATCGACACCGGATAGCTGATATAGACAGTTTCCTGATTGCCGCTGCGCGCCATCAAGATCCCCCACAACACCAGCAGCGCCAGAAAGTCATTAATTCGCCGTATCCCCGAGGCCTGTTTCAGCGCTTTCCATTGCGCTTTGGGAAATTGGAAACGCAACTCGCCCGCTTCATCCACATCCACGCGCCCGGCGCCGCTTCGCTCAAACGGCACCTCAAGCGTGCTCAAATTGGCCGCTTCGGCATGCCAGTGCGCCAGCGCCCCCGCGGAGGCCAGTTGTTCCACCTCCCGGTGCAATTGCCGGTTAATGACGGCGATCTCGGCCGCTTCTATGCGCGTCGTCAGCCGCTGTTGGCGATAGTACTGGCTTACCAATGAGAAAAACTCGTCGGAAGACGCGCCGTCAATCACCAGATGGTGGCCGACCAACGCCAGGGTATAGCGCCCTTCTCCCTCGGCGAAGAGCGCCCAACGATAAAGAGGCCCGCGGTAAATATCGAAAGGCTGGCGAATCACTTGCGTCAACAGCGTGCGGTCCGTGTAATGCTGCAGAGGATAGATTGCGTCATTGCGACGCCAATACAGCTCGCCATCCTGTTCATGAATATGGCTGTTCAGCAATACATGATCTTGCACCAACGCATTCAGCGCGGCTTGCAATCTGATGGGATCCAGCACGCCCTCAATACGCTGCAGCACCAATACGTTGTAGTTGCAGCCCTCTGGATGGCGGTCATATTCATCGATAAAAACGTTTGAATAGGGTGATACAGGAATCTCTTCCATGACAAACACTCCATTTAAAATACACGTGCCCTGCTTAACGGCGATCCATGCGGCATACCCAAACGTCTTTCGGCATCAGCTCGCTTATCTTTTGTGAGTAATAGCCGATCAACATGTTGATGCGCTTTTCTGAAATCACCTCCGCCGCCTGAGCGCAAACCGACTTATAAAAAGCGATGGGCACCATCACTTTGCAACGGCTATGCAGGTGCCGACAAACCCCGATCGCCCAGGAAAAGCACTCCCTGGAAGGATTGGAAATATCCAATAGTTCGGCGCACTCGCCAGAACACCCGATCACGGCGTAAAGGCTCCCTTTATTTATATAATGAATTTTATGATACAGGGGATGCTTTTCAATATACTCAAATGCGTGATGATCCTTTTCTCGCCCTAAATTATTGATAAAGTTTGCCTGTTGAGCGAGCCCCCCCTCAGCGAAACGAAAGGCCATAAACTTATCAGGCTTTAAGGTTAATTCGACATAGGGATAGATTCGCGTATTGGACGTTAAATACTTTCTAAAAATCTTTTCATAAACCCTGATCTTACGGTCATCGGAAAAGCAGATATCCGCCGCCACATCCGACCGCCTGGCCTGCAGGAAAAAGTCTTTCAATACGGTGGAGGATTTTACCTGATGATGGATCCCAAGATCGCCAAGCATATTGACATTGAAAGAAACACCATTGATTTTAAAGGGATAAAGGCTGGATACGAACATCCCGAGGTAGCGTTCCTGCTCCTTGTAGAATATGCCAGTTTTTTCCATTGGGGCCCCACAATGCGGATCGAGCAGATGCTTCCAGTGCAGGAAACGCTCCCCGCCCAAATCTCTGCCGTAAAGCTCTTGCAATAATTTGAAATGATTATGGGAAACCGTTTCCCTCACGAAATCAGCCATGTTTTATCTCCCTATAAAACCTATTCCATGCCAGGCGGTAATCAATGAACGATTGCCACCCCGCTCCGGTATAAAATACGGAATCAGACTGTCTCTGCCCTCGATCCTATTAACAAGAGTCGCTGTGCATTTTTAACCAGCGCAAGAATTCAATATTATTATCGATGTTTAGTTTTCTCATCGCTGAGCGCTTATGGATGCTGACCGTTTTCGGGCTGATGCCGAGCAACATCGCCGTTTGATTTTGCGAATATCCCAGGTGAATCAGGCGGCACACTTTTCCCTCGCTAAAGGTCAGTTGGGTACGGCAACGTGGGCAATAGCTTGAAACTAAACTGTTTTTCTTGCGATAGCTCAACATGACCTTATCCACGATCGCCGCCACGCCGTCTTTGCGCGTAATGCTTCCGGCCTCTAAATTGCAATGAATTTTCGGAAAAATCGTTTTATGCTCCAATATTGAAAAATAGAGCGGAATAGAAGAAAAATTGCCCTGCAAAAGCTGGGTATGGCAAAAGTTGATAGACACCCGTTTATCCGGCGCCCTGAATATAATGTTGGCCCTTTCCTCTCCCGTGATCCTGGCCTTGACACCATTCGTGAGAAAACCTTCTTGCAAGGCCAGACCTAACCCAAGCTTGAAAAATTGATTTTGATCGACGATAGCAATATTGACGCGCTCCATTAACAAACCTCCCTTTTGACTGCGCTTGCCCACTCTCCTTACTGCAATATGCCTGCTGTGATTATTTTTTATTTTTGAGATGCTTCTTAATAAAAAAGCGTTATATGCGATACGGAAACGTCTTCGCCTCGCAAAAGGTGTATTTTATATATAACGATATAAGCTCATCAGCCCTGGAGAGTACGCAAAAGCAAGACGCGGGGAAGCACCGCGTTTTACAAGGTAAAGGGTTACCGTAAGATATATTTATAGTGCATCATTGCCATCCGTGGTACGGTACCAAGAATTTTCTTCGATAAGTTAATTTTACTCCAAGAGCGCAATATATCCAGATAAATATCGAAAAAAAACATAATATGGAACATAACGCGGCGCTGAATTGATTGTTAAGAGCATCCGATTATGTATTAGGATTTTACTTAGAAGAAAGGCGGGATAATGCTTTATCTCGAGGCGTGCCGTTCCCCTGGCAAGCCATATAAAAAAACTGTCTATAACCATATTAATCTTATTGTAAAAAAAATGCATAAAAAAAAGCTACACTTTACGGTTGCAAGTGACTGCAAAACTTTCATGGCGATTGATTGAGAAAAGATGAACTCATCGGCGGCCGGAGCAAGAACGACCAGGCTGGGAAAGCGTTTTTACCGGCGTGACGCAGAGCAAACAGAGGTAATAAATAGTGTCGATCTGAGTAATTTTTATATTTTTTTTAATCGCGTCAGTTTTTTAGCCTCCAGACAGGCAATCAGCCCGAGGTGATCTTTTTTTAACTGTTTATGACTGCCAATGGGCAGAATGACTTTAACCGTTTGCAACTTACCGTGATTATTATAGATATCAAATACAATCACCGGCGGGCCATACCCCTGGATCATGCAGTCTAAAAACCGCAGAGCGGCGCACCCCAAGCGGCTTCTGGCCTCTACGACAATTTTTTCCGCAAGCTCATCATAGCGGAAAGGTCTTTCCGGCGTCGTCAATATCTTCATACGGTCTCCCTTCGGGTAGATGTCATTCAGATTTTTAAATAACAAGCGTTATTGCGCAGTGAACGCTGAGGGTAAATGCGATATGAAAAATCAGGATCCAATAACATATAATTTAACGATGCCAAATTAAAATAACAAACAACAGAATAGTATAAAAAATGACAACACTTTTGTTGAAAAAAAGACCTGATTTGCAATAATGAAATTGCCTGAAGTAAAGGGCTAACTGAAAAAGGAGTTTCAATCATGAAAGAACTATCCGCAATTGAAATTGAACAAGTTAACGGTGCTGGTTTTTTTGGTGACGTAGGTACACTGATTGGCAGTGCAGTGGGAACCGGTATTGATACCATTTCCGCGATTGCCGGTGTTAATCCGGATGCAAAAACCGTTGTCGGCACCATCGGTAAAGGTATTGGTCTGGCCGTCGATGCGCTGATTTCCAGCGGGTTGCAGATCATCTCGAAACTGTAATAAAAACTCATAATCATCCCTTACTATTTTTTTTAATTCGTTTCATTTTAAGCACCTTTGCGGGTGCTTTTTTTTACATCAAAGAATCAAAAAATATAAAAGGTCAGAAAAACCATTATCCAGAAAAACAAGCTGGGTATCACCATGATGAAAAAACCCATGCGTTTATTGGCGTTTTTAAGCATCCAGTCATAGATCATCGCACCACTCCTTGTGAATACCAGGAGGCATTTCCACCTCCCGGTATTTTATCCATCGAGTTGTTGATTACAGTTTCGGCACTTTGGAAAAGAAGTCCGCCATTTCGTGCGGGAACCCTTTCGCAATCGCCGGACGAAGATCGTCCATGGAAACATTAAAATCTTTCGGCTGCTCGCCCGTTTGCATTTTTTGGTGTGCGTTCACATTCGATTGCAGACCATTAAAAATGCCCTTCATATTACCGAACATATCATCGCAAGATTTTGTCACGTTACTCATGACCGACTTGGCCGCGTCGGGCCCCGACATTTGAATATTGCTGACGCCTTGCATAAAGGGTTGGCTCAGCGACGATTGGGAGTTGGTGCCCAAATTGCCGCCGGCTTTCATGGTTTCTAAAATTTTGGCTGGATCTAACATGTTTATCACCTCGTTACGGTTGTGTTTACATCGCTTTCGGGCACGAGAATCCTCGCAACGCCCGTGACCAAAGTGGGAAATCTTTCATCGTCGAGCGCAACTCCAGTTTGAGCACGCCAACCACCGACGACATCGACATCGTCAGCTCTCGCCTGTCGCTGGCGAGCGGCACCGGATTGCTGGCGTCGAACATCCGGAATAAGGCCCAGGGCCCGTCGAAACTGGCGACCTGGATCTGGCCGGTGCCGGTGCGGAAGGTCAGTCGAACATAGCTGCCGCCTTTCGGGCCCGGCCAATCGATGCGGGTAGGCTGGCTATAACCATGGCTGTAGTTAATCACCTGCCCATCGATGTCCAGGGTCGCTTCGGTGATGGTCGGGGTCAGAGACAGCGGTCTGATGAACATGGAGAATGAAAGTTTGTCGCCGGCGCTGAAGAAGGTATCGCGAATCAAGCGGGCATTTTCAAACGCGCCCAGCGTGCTCGCATTGACGATCCCCTCCGACCCCGGTTTGGCATTCCATTTCTGCGCGTTGACATCCACGTAAGCGGCCAGGTTTTCATCGAAGAACTGCTGCATTGCGCCGTTCTGCCCAAACATGCGCGAGAAGTCCTCGATGCCGACCTCCGCTCTGGCGTTGCGCGAGAACGGATAGCGCCCGCTGATGCTGCCCTTGCACAACCCGGAAGCCAGCGACGAAGCCCCTTTGCTCAGGTTCTTCTGGCTCTGCTGGATCGTTTGACTGTCCCCAACCTGCAACAGATCCATCATGACGCTGCGCACCGGTTCCGGCTGACGCGCCGCATCCAACTGCAGCCGTTTCAGCGTGCCGCCGGCCGGTACCACCTGGCCACCGCGCAATGAGGTGGACAGCGTGGTCAGCTGGCTGTACAGCGCTTCGAAACTGCGGCTCAGCGGATCGTTGCTGGCATTGGTGGTCTGCAACAGCTGATACCCCAAGCGGCGAAGCAACTCGAAACGATCTTCCACCGCGCGTTCCGGCGTAAGACGAAAACGCGCACGTTCGCCGGAGATCTCGCCGAGGATGTCACGCCGTTGCTGTTCGAGGCGATTGCGCTGGCGATCGAACCAGCTCGCCGCATCGCCCTGGTTGGTGCCGGTCATGCTGGTTTCACGCGCGGCGAAACGCACCAGGTTGGCCAACGGAGACGAAGGATCGGACAGCTGACGCGCCAATATCGCCGCATCCTCCAGCCCGTTGACCGGCCGGGCGCGCACGTCGCGCATGAACGCATCCCATTTGTCCGCGTATTCGATGAGATAAAGCTTTCTCGCTTCATCGGCCAACTTTTGTGCGGAGGCCAATGAGTTCACTTTGTTTTTGCCTTCCGGGCTGTCGCGCAGCACCCAGGACTCTTCTTCGATCATATCCCTGGCGGCGTCATCGAGCTGCGCCAGGAAGACATCGCGGTAGCTGGCGCGGGTATAGAACCCCGGCACGGCGGTATCGGTCACCGTCGCCTGGCTCTTGCGGCGCAGCATCAAGGACACGTTCGGCCCGGCGGCGTCGGCCAGCGATATGTCGTTGATCGCCGCCGGCAGCGGTTTCTCTTCGATGCGGCGCACCACCCGCACCTGCATCGGAATATTCATCGCTTTCACCCGCGCCAGGCGCAGCAAGTCGCCGTTCATTTTCATGACCGGCGCATTCGGCAGGGAAAACATTTCCCGCAGGTGGTAAGCGAAGATGCCTTTGTTCATGTCGGTGTAACCTTGCGGCATGAAGCTATCCCAACGCGTCATGAACCAGTCGACCAGCGCCTCGGCGGAACGGTGCGAAGGCTCGCCCATCATCAGATACACTTTCAGCGTGCCGTAGACGTCCTTGTTGGACGCCGATACGTCATTCTTGAGTTCGTCCGCGATATAGTTTTCCACCGCCGGCCAGAAGATCTGCAGCAAATGGCGCTGATAAGTCTTTTGCGCCGCGCTGTTGATCAGCTTGTGCTCGAAATAGGGATTCGGCACCGGTGAAACCTCACCGCCCAGCTGCGCGTTCATATAGCCCAACTGCTCATAGGCGGAAATGACATCGTCGCTGACGCGGTTAGTGACCGGTATTTCACGCACGATGCGCTTCGTTTCGTCAAAGCGCGCCGCAATGTAGGAGATGTAATCACTCTCCCACAGGTAACGCATCGCCAGCAGGTTAAAAGAGACCGCCAACAGAATGAGCACCAGCACATAGCGGCCCAGGGAGCTCATGCGGCTGCCGAGCGGCCTGGCGTGAGAAGACTGCTGCATCACCCCACGCTCTTGCCGGGCGTAATTCAGCTCCGGGTGATAAATGCGCCCGGTCGGGCGAGCTTCATAGATATCCGCCGCTTCCGCGTTATAAATCGCGCCCTGCGGCGGCAGGGCGATGGTGCTGCCCAGCCAGACCTGCTGCAAATGGCAGGCGTAGCCCACCGGCGTTTGCGGGAAGATCTGCTCTAACAGGGAATACAGCGGGTTGCCCAGCGATCCCAGCGACTCGGTGAAGAACAGCAGCTGTTGGCGGTTTTGCCCGTCCGGCGCATCGTGCAGCAGTTCGAGCACATGATGGCTGACGCGCGCCACCATCTCCCGGTAGAGGGTTTCATACTGTTCGAAGGGCGTTTCGCCCTGTGCGGCGCGGTTCAGGCTGAATCCCATCCCGTTTTGCAGCAGATCGTCGCCCAGCATGGACAGGAAGGTTTCGCCGCCGACCAGCTGATCGAGGTGGCTGATGGTGAGATAGACCGGCAGCTCGCTGCGGAACCACGAAGCCATTTCCAGCAGACGCACGCGCAGCGCGTCGGCGACCGACTTTCTTTCGGTCAGCGAAGCGTGCAGCAACCAACGCGCATCCAGACACAGCATGATGCCGTCGATGCCCGGATGGCGGCGGTGGCGCCTGATCAGCTTGAACAGGGTATCGCGCGCCCTAGCACCCTCATCGCCGAGGCCGTTCAGCTGCAGCCATTCACCGGAGGTGTCCACATACACCGAATTCTCCGCCAGCCACCAGTTGCAATCCTGGGTTGGCCCGACATCCACCGTCTGTTGCAGCCCATAGTGTTCGGCCAGCAAGAAGCGTTCGCCGCTTTCGCCGATCAACGAGGTTTTGCCGCTGCCCGGCGGCCCGATGACCAAAAACCAGGGTTTTTCGCTGATATAACGGCGCGTCAGGCGGTACTTGAAGCGCTGCCAGGGGGTGCGCTGCTTCGACGTGCCGACGTACTGCAAGGTGCGCAAGGCGTCGTAAAAACGCGAGGTGACGCGATCTCGCTGCGCGGTTTTTCTTTTGGCCGGAGCGGGGGCCCGCGCGTGGCGGAACACCCAGGACAAAAACGTCGCCACGAACGGCCACAGCGCCCAGCACAGGATCAGAGCGATAATGATGCCTCTGACCCAGACCGACAGCAGCGGGCGGTAGGTGCCGATGGCGATCAGCGGCCCAATCCACCACACCACCGCACACAGCAGCAAGGCAATCACCAATATGAATGATCTACGTATCATATAATTTCCTTATTATCTCTACGCCGACGGATGTCTTAGTTATCCTCGGGGACCTCGGCGGCTACCCCTGCCTGATTCAACGTGGCAGACGGTGAAGCCATCTCCCTCTCGCCGATTTTCCAAAGGATGTCCACCCGGCGGTTGCGGCGGCGCCCTTCTTCCGTCGCGTTGTCGTCCAGCGGCTCCTGATCGCCCTTGCCGACCGATGTCACGGTGCGGTTGTATTTACTGTTGGCCAAGGATTCTCGCAGCTTGTCGGCCACCGTCTGCGCGCGAGCTTCCGAGAGTTTCAGGTTGGAGTTGTTGGAGGTGTTGCGATACGGTTTGTTGTCGGTATGCCCGATCACCTCCAGATCGCCCGGCCACGGCGCCAGCGCCTCCCCCAAACGCTCAATGTTGCGTTTCTTTTTAAACTCTTCCGACAACTTCGACTGCCCGGTGGCGAAAGCGCCGTCGGAGGTGAAGATCAACAGCCAGCCGCGCGGATCGGCGCGCACCTCCAGCCACCCTTCGCTGAGGATTTGCGGCAGCGGCTGCGGCAGCGTCTCCATGATGTTGATTTTGCGCGGCTGCGGTGGCGTCCAGGCCAGAATGGCGTTGCGCAGCGCGCGCGACTGATCGTGCAGATACCAGGCGGCCGAGGCGTACGCCAGCAGCGCTATCGCCAGGCCGTAGCACAGCAGCTTGAGCGGCGTGATGCGGGTGGCCTTACGCACCACGCTGCTCGGTTCGGCATCGGCCAGCGTCTGCGTCGGGTTCTGGCTGTACAGATAACCGTCAAGACGGTTGCGCACGTCGGCCAGCAGCACCGCGCCGCGCTCCATCACGTGGTATTGCCCTTCGAAGCCCAGCGACAGGATCAGATCGTAGAACGCCAGGATCTCCTTATTGCGCGGCGAGGCGGCCAGATACTCTTGCAGGTGCTCGAAGCACTTTTCCCCGCCCCAGGCGTCGCGATAAAACTCCACCAGCAGGCTGAGATTCAGTTCGCCCGACTCCAGCGTGCCCATGCAGCACTCATCCACGTAGGAGCACAACAGATAGGCCAGCTTGTCGACATCGCTCGGCGCGACGTGATCCGCCAACAGCGTCTGCTGGAACTGTTGGATCTCGCGCACGATCTGCGCGCGCACCGCGCCCGGATTCAGCTGTTTCTGATCGCGTACCCGCTCCACCTGCAGCAAGACCGGAATGGCGGCGGCGATCAGTGGATTGTCCCAGTGGCCCATCATCACCCCGGGCTTGCTCAGCGCGGCGCGGCCAAACAAGCCGTTCGAGGCCGTCGCCGTGTCCCCCTGGCGGTCGCCAGGGGCGGGATCGCTGTTTTCCGGCGCGGCGCTTTCCGCTTCATAAGGCTTGGGTTCGGTGGGCGCCGCCACCCCGGCGTTCCCCGGCCGCAGCTTGGCGGCCAACGCCCGCGCGCCGAAGGACAACGCGGCGATTTCCGCCGTCGTTTTGCCTACCGTGCCGGACGCGGGGAGGCGCGGCGTCGCGTTGTTGCGCGTTACCGCCATCGCCTCGCGTATTTTTCTCTCGAATTCGTTCATCCCACCCTCCCTTGCCTTAATCCCCAGACGTCAAAGCGCAGGTCCGGGAAATCCCCCACGATGCTGAGCGCCATCGCCGAGCCGCCCATCATCTCCTTGTAAATCGGGTCAGCATGATCAACCTCGAAATAGATGCTGTTCGGGTAATACGGTATGTGCCGCGGCGGCGAAGCCATAGGCAGCAAGCGAGCGCCCGGTAATTGAAGATCGATCAGCTGAATGATTTTCTCGACCGGCCCCAGTTTGACCTGCGCGGGGAAATACGAGCGCAGATGCTCGATGGACAACCCGCAGCTGACGGCAAACACCAGTTTTTCCAGACGCAGCTGCGAGTCGTTCGGGCACAGATAAATGCTGTCGCCGCGATCGATAAACGGCAGCGCCACCGCCGGCGCTTCGATCACCAGCGACAGCGCGCGACGGATCGAGGCGAACAGCTGGAAATAGCAGTTGTGCGGCTCATCGTGCAGATACACCAAATCGGCGCGATCCCAGAGACGTTCGCCGCCGGGAATGATGCTGAGCCGCCCCAACAGGCTCAGCAGCGTGTCGAACAGGGTTTCAGGGTGCACCTGCGGGCTGGCCAACAGTTGGCTGATGCGCAAATTGAACTCGCTCAAGGTTTGCAGCAACAGCAACTCCAGCAGCTCGGAAAGCCCGCCGATCGTCATGTGCACGTCCGGACGGAAGACCGATTCCAGACGTTGGCTGATCAGCCCAAGCAGTTCGGTGGTGAACGCGGGCAGCCAGCCGATGGCGCGGAAATCCAGCATCGGCGGCAAGGCGCGCTCATCCAGCAGCACCCGACGATCGCTGGTGAGCTCGCGCACGAAGCCGACCGGCAAAACGCTTTCCGCGCTGCTGACCGCATCCTCCAGGCTTAGCCGCGTCACCAGGCTCCCCAGCTGCATCGTGCATACGCGCGGCGTTCCCTCCAGGCTGACGCCGTGGTTGCGATCCGGCACATCGGCGTCCATGGTGCGAAAGCGGCTGCTTTTCCGCTCATCCTGGATAAGATCGATCTGGGCATTGCCGGCAATGTCCATCAGCACGGACAGGCACACCACTTTCCCCTGGCAGCCTTCTCCCAGCACCAGTGGCGGCGGCAGCGGAATATCCTCAGGCATGCTGAACGCCGTGCCGTCGGGGAAAACGCCCTTGGCTTTCTTCAGCGCAAACTTGCCCTGCTCCAATAGCCCGTTGTCGATCTCCAGCGCCAGGAACCCCCAGGTGAAGGTTTCGACGCTGCGCAAGCGCGCTTCAATCAAGTGCTCGAAAAAACGTTCCTGCTGCTGGAAATGCTGCGGTTCCATCAACATGCCTTCTACCCAGGCGACGCGTTGTTTAGGTAACATGTCATTCATCCATTTTGTCGTTAGTCACTATGCTGAGTGACGTCATCCCCACCATCACCTTCATTTGCGAATCAGCCTGCGCGGGGGACTTTTTCTCGGCAAGCGGCAAGACGCCGCTGATTTGCTGAAATTCCGCCCCGACGACGACCCACCGCTCTTGCCCTGCCGGCACCTCGAAGCGATAACGCAGCGTTTCCCTCGGTTGCAAAATGCTCTGGTGCCGGCTCAGCGCCCCTTCCGACGGCGCCGTCTCGCGGCAAGGGGCGCCATCGCCAATCCCGTCGGGCATCCACCCCGAGCGATTGGTTTCTATGACGCACACCTTGACCGGCTGCGCCTCCCCGGCCGCATTCGGGTTCACGTTGTCGTTGGCGGTCACTTCGACGTCGATAAACCGCAACCGACGCCCCGCATCCGCCGCTTCGTCGTGAGAAAACCAGCTGCATCCGCCGAGCGTCCCCACCGCCAACAGAGCCCCTGCCGCGATCCCCCGGAGCGTTTTCACCATGCTGAACTCCTATGCATTAACGAAACATTTGGTCTGGCTGGGCGCGACCTGAGTAGCGACCATGTTGTTGTTGTTCGTCGTGCTGGAATCACCTAATCGCGTGACCGGCATGCCGCCGGAGAAATACTTGCCCGATCCCTGCACCGGCTGCGCCTGGGCCGAATGCGTTCCCGAGGCGGCGCCGATCACCCCGCCCGAATCGATGGTGGCCACGCGAATGGTGCCGAGGTTCTGTTCATTGCCGCCGCAAATGAAACAGTTAGGCACGTTCGGTATGCCAGTGTTGTTGGGCGAAGTATTCGGACCCGGCGCCGGTATCATCGGGTCACAGCCGGCCAAGCCGATCCCGCCCATGTTGGTATTGGCTGCAGTCATGGTGGTTACCCCATATGTATCTGGCCGCCGTCGATCTTCAGCACCGCCGAAGACTTCAGGGAACCAATTTCACTGTTGATGACCAGAGATTGCCGCGCATCCTGAATGATGTGTTTCGCCAATACCTCGTCGGTTTCCTCCACCCGCCGGCTTGCGTGCTTGCTGCGCACAAACAGGCGTTGAGAGATTTGGTGCAGCGTTTCGGCCACCCAACGGCTGCTGCGCGTCAGCAGCGTGAAGTGCGGGCTGCGCAACGTCAGCCGCTTGCCGCCCTGCAGTTCGATCTCCGGCGCCACGATGCGCAAGTTGGCGCTGCGGCTGTCCAGCGTCATGACGGCATGCGCCTGTTGCCGCGACAGGATCTCGGTAATGACCAATTTGTCGCCGTCGACGATGACGCAAACGCGATCGCCCGCCAGCGGCTGAACCAGGCAGCTGGTGGCGACCGCCAGACAATGGGCGCGCATGCCGTCGACATACAGGCCGCCATTGGCGTCGGCCGCCAGCGTCACTACCTTGCGCCCCCCTTGTTCGGCAAGCGGAGCGCTGCGCACCAACTGCAAAGGCGTCACCCTGGCGTTGGCATAGACCTTCTGATGCTCTCTTCTGGACTTATACATATCTGCTTACTCCTGTTGGCCGTTGATACGACGGTTGCCGCGGTCCCGGTTGTTGATGCGCATACCAGGCGTCGATCGCACTCAAGAACGGATCGGCGGTAAGCGGCACATTTTCGGCGCGATGACGCTGTGCGCCATGCAGACGAGCGCTCTGTTGCTGGGCGGCGGTCAACGGCTGTTCGATCAGATTCGCTTCCCGCAGCTCGGCCTGCTCCAGATTGGCCAGCGCCAGATCGCACGCCCTGAATTCCGCTTGCATCAGCATGGCGCGCCCCCAGTTGGCACCGCCCATCGCGCACTCGCTGAACCGGGCTTTTTGCCCCTGCGCCAGGGTCAGCGTCGCGCGCTCGAAATCGCAGCGCAGCGCCTGCGCTTCGGCGAAGATCGCCGAGGTCAGATCGCTGTCGGCGAATGAACACCCCTCCAGCTCGCTGCGGTGAAAACTGGCGCCCTGCAGTTGCAGCTGCGCCAAATTGCAGCCCGACAGGCGGCAGGTGAACCAGATGCGCGCCTGTCCGGCGATCGTTTGCCAGCTGCACTTCACCAACTGACAGCCCCCCATGATGTGGCGCTCGAGGGTCGACGCCTGCCACAAGCACTGTGTGAGTTGGCAGGCATACCAGTTGGCGTCCTGTATCACGTCCTGGTGAAACATCAGGTTGGTCAGGGTGCTGGTCTGCACGGCCAGATGCCCCAGGCTGCTGCGTTCAACTTCCGCCCCGTTGACCTCACACCGGATCAAACTGCAGTCGTCCAGCAGACAATCGCCGACGTAGCACCCCTGCAGCGTGGTGTCATTGCACGCCACATTGCACAGCAGCCCCTGTTGCAACGTCAGGTTGTCAAACCGGCATTCGTTGAACGCCAGGCGCATCAAGCTGCCGCCGACCACGTTGACCTGCTGCAGGGTGCAGCCCTCAAAGCGCACCGCTCGCAAATCGCATCCTTCAAACGTGACGCGTTCGAAATGGCAGTCGATGAAAAAACAGTCGCTCAGCGTCAACCCTTTCAGCTCACGATCGTGGAAACGTCGCTTTTTGAAGGTGCGCGGCATGGCCGGCGTCTGCGCCACCGCCTGAGCGACCTCCAGTTCGATCGCCTCTCGGTCAGGCAGGGCCTGTTGGATGACGCGGCTCTCAGTTTTCATGCGCATAGTCCCCCTGAATAATTCTGCGTGGCACCCAGCACGCCCGTTCAAGCAAACACCCGCTGAAACGGGTACCGGCGTCCTGCCAGCTCATCGCCAGATTCGCCGCCGCCAGGTTGCACTGGTCAAATCCCGCATCGCGCAAGTCGGCGTTGTAAAACAATCCTTGCTGGGCGCTGCTGTTTTGCCAGCGAGCGTGCGTCAGCACGCTGTCTTTGAACCGCACGCCGGCCATGTCGCAGCCGGCGATGGTGCTAGCCGTCAAATCGGCCTCGTCGAAATTGCATTCGGTGAAAACGCTGTACAGCAGTTGGCACCTCTCCAGGCGCGCCGCTTTCAGCCCCACTTTGGTGAAACAGCAATCGCTGAACACGCCGTGGGAAAAATTCACCTGCATGCCCGCCGTCAAGCTCTCGACGCCGCAGCGTTCAAAGCGCACGCCGCGCCAATTGCCGCCGAGGAACGAGTTTTTGGTTAACGTCATATCCAGCGCCACCGCACCTTCGGCCAGGCAGCGGTTGAACACGCAGGCATCCAGTTCCCCTTGCAGAAATTGCGCGCGGATCAGCGTCGAGCCGTTGAACATGCCGTTGCCAATCGCCCCGCGCTCAAAGCGCATCGCCGTGAAATCCCCCCGCTCGAAGACGCAGTAATCCAGCTTCACCCCCTCGGCCCGCATGCCTTGCCCCTGCGGTGCCTCCAGCGTTACCCGTTCGAGGACCGCCTCCTGCCACGCGCTTTCCGCTATCGACGGCTTTTGCAAGGTGCACGAAACCATGCGGATCCGACGCAGCGTCGCCTGCGTCAGGTCGACCGCATCAAAAACACAGTTTTCGAAGGTGCAGTTCTCCAGGATCGCCTGGGAAAAATCGCAGCGCTCAAAGCGGCATTGCAGAAAATGCTTGTCTGACAGCGCATGGCTGCGCAATCCGCTGAAAGTCTTCCCTTCCACGGTTGCGCTAGCGGGAAAAAACGCATCATTGCCGTCTTCGGCGGGCAGATCCGGCAAATCGGGCAGCGTCACGGAAGCGGGATCCGCCGTCGTCTGTTGCTGGTGCAAGGCAATCGCCTCGCGGATGCGTTGATAGAAAACGGCGGAGTCGCCCAACGAGGTGGGCGACGGGTCATAACGCAAATCGCTGGGGTGATCCGACACCGCCTGGATGACATTCAGGCCCATCTCCGCCGGCATCAGATCCGGATCGAACAGGAACTCAAAGGGGGAAGCCTCATCGTCGCTGCGCTTGTGATGCACCTGCCGGAAATAATCGAACGGCCGCGGCGCATCGCAGCGATCCAACGCCAGCATCAGGGACTCGATGGACTCGTCCAGAAGATGCGTCAGCGGCGCATCGCCGGTGAACACGATCAGCGCGATGTCGCTGTCGGGCAGGAACCACAGCGTTTTGCGCAGCAGTGCAATTTCCTCGAGGCTCTCGCTATCGTGGCGGCGTATGAACGCCCGCCCACGCACCGCCGGCAGCTCGCCGCGTATCGCCTGGCTTTGCGCGCCGACGCCCTGCAGTTCAAAGGGCACCCTATCCGGCCACGCCGCTTCCGGCAGCCACTGCGCCGGCGGTGCCATCTGGTAGTAGCGCCGATCGATATCGGCCGGCAATCCGGGGAAAGCCGTTTCCAGATACGCTTTGCTGGCGATCTGGCCCGCTACCTTGTCGATGTGCGCCTTACGCAGCAAAAACTCGTGCGGCACCGGCGCCGGCGCCGCCAGCGGGGAGCGTTCCTGTGCGGAGCCCTCGGCGGACAAGGTCATCAGCAGCGGCCGCAGTCCATCATTGCCGCCGCGCCCCAACGGATTCTCCTTGTTGTCTTTCCCGCCCCAGGCCGAGGTGTGATCCAGCGGCACGCTGAGGAAAGGTTCCGCCCCCATCGCGCCGCGTCGGCCCTCGCCCTCGACCCGCCAACGGCGCTTAAGCCCGCCGATGTCGGCGCTGACGTCCAGCGTTTTTACCGGCTGACCGATGCCGGCATGGCCGGCGATCAGGTATTCGGCGAACGGCTTCGGCTCGGCCACATCCAGCACCGGCAGGCTGAGCGGCGCGCGTTTCCACGCCTCCCAGATTTCGGCTTCGTTCACGAAGTGTTCCGGTCGGGACAGGTAGCATCCGGCCACGACGCTGATGCCGAGCCGGCTGTCTGTGCCGATCTGGTAACTTCCTTTAATCGCCACCAATTGCTGTGGCCGTATGATTCTCATTGCCGCGCCTCGTTAGTTTTTGCTTTGCATCCCGACTTTTTTCAAATCGACGCCGGTCTCGGACAGTGACGCGCCGGTGTAGCTGATGGACACCCCCGTCGTGCTGGTGCTGCTGCCGGTATTGCTGACGCTGCTACCGGTATTGCTGACGCTGCTGCCGGTGCTGCTGACGCTGCTGCCGGTAGTGCCGACGCTGCTGCCGGTGGTGCTCACGCTGCTGCCGGTGGTGCTGATGCTGCAACCGGTGGTGCTGGTCGACGAACCGGTGGTGCTGATACTGCAGCCGGTGGTGCTGGTCGATGAGCCGGTGGTGCTCACGCTCACGCCGGTAAAGCTGGTGCTGCTGCCGGTCTGGCTGGTGCTGACCGTGGTATAGCTGTTGCTCTCGCCGGTCATGCTGTTGCTGATGCTGGTGAAGGAGTTGCTTTCGCCGGTCATCGAGTTCGAGACGCCGGTGCAGCTGGTGCTCTGCCCGGTAAACGACGTGCTCAACCCGGTGAACGAGGTACTCACGCCGGTAAACGACGTGCTCACGCCGGTGAACGAGGTGCTGACGCCGGTAAACGAGGTGCTGACCCCGGTGGCGCTAAGACTGACGCCGGTCAGTGAGGCGCTGACGCCGGTGATCGACGCGTTAAATCCGGTAATGCTGAAGACGTAATCCTTGTAAGAGACGTGGTTGGTGAACCAGTCCGTAAAGGTGCGGCGGATGATGTCGAACTTGTCCATCCCCACCTCGGTGGCCTGATTGCGCTCCACCGTGGTTTGCAGATCGCGCTCGGCGTGCAGCATGACGCGTTCGTTGTTGCGGTTGTCATCGAAGGTCAACTGGCTGGCGTGCTGCGGCTTGCCGAAGCGCAGCGAACGCGAGACCATCCCCGAGTAGTTGATGTATTCAGGCAGTTGGTAAGGCGGCGGGTTATCGCCGTTATAAACAATCCCTGTCACCATCGGACGGTCGAGATCGCCGTCGACATAGGTCACCAGCACTTCCTGGCCGACGCGCGGCATGGCGATCACGCCCCAGCCTTTCCCCGCCCAGGCCTGCACGACGCGGATCCAGCAAGAGCTGTCCTCCTCGGTGGTTTTGTAGCGATCCCAGTGGAAATGCACGCGAATGCGCGCAAACTTGTCGGTATGCACTTCGGAATTGGGCGCGCCGACCACGGTGGCGCTCTGGATGCCCGGCATCTGCGGCTTGGGCGTTTCGCGCAGCGGGCGGAACGCCACATCGTCGTTGAGCGCATTGAAACGGCAGGTCACGTTGCGGCCGTCGCTGCTGCTGTCGGGGCCGTCTTGCACGAACACGTAGTCGCAACGGGTCAGTTTGAAGCGGCGGTTGCGGTTGGCGTCCGGGTGCAAAATCAAGGAGAAGTCCTTGCCGGCCATCAGCCCGACGGCGTTGCTCTCGCCAAACAGCAGGTGACCATCGCTTTGCATTTCTTCCAGGCGCAACCGCGCCAGGTTCTCACCGCGCTCGGTATCTATATAACCCGCCGCGTAGTCGTACCATTCCAGCGGCGTGTTCTGCAGGCCGAGGCGGCTCTCTTCCACCTTGGTTTGCAGGTTCTTGCGCGGGTTCTGAAAGTCGAAGTCGCGCAGCACGATTTCATTCGGGCGCACTTTGCGGGAACGCTGGATGCGCTGGATCCCTTCGCGGATAGCGCGGTTTTCTTCGCTGTCCGGCATGAACGGCAACACGGCGTAACCGAAATCCAGATCGTCGAAGTTCTGCCGGTCGGTGATCACCAGCGTGTGCTTATCCTCGGCGTGATCGAAGTAATACCAGATGCCTTCGTCTTCCAGCAGGCGGCTGATAAACGCGAAATCCGTTTCGGAAAATTGCACGCAATACTCACGCGTCGGATAGGTACCTTGAATATCCAGACGGTAGTCGGCAAAGCCGTAGCGAGAGAAGATTTGCTCGATGATATCGAGCACGTTCAGATCCTGGAATATACGGCTGTTGCGGTTCTGCATCAAAAACCACAGCCAGGTGCTCAGCTCCAGCTTATAAACGAACTTATCCTGGTGCTGCCCCGCATCGGAGGCGCCGATCACGTAAGCGTAAAAAGGCCGCGAGCCGAAATCCGGCCTTTCTATTTGAATGCTGATCCCTTCACCCAGCAAAGACTCATAATCCACATCCGCCTGAGCGCATTCGAATTCGAGCGAATATTGCGAGTTGCTCGACAACCCTTCTTTGGTGGTAAAGCTGAGTGGAAACGCATTTAATTCGGCTAACACCGGGTTATCAATTTCGATTAAAGGCATAACAACCTCTCTGATCCGATATCGAACCCCGCCCCGCGTTTGCGGGCCGGCGGTAAATTAAAAATCAGTCGAAATAAACACTTAAACTATCGTTCTCGACCATGAGTTGGATATTCTGCAGTTCCTGTCCCGCCCGTTTGCGCTGCAGCACTTCATTGCTGATTGGCGGCAAAATCGCCTGCTGCAGCAGCGACTCGACCGCTCTGCCGCGCGAAGGATGGGCGCTGATGCGTTTGGCTATCCAGCCGGGAATGTCGCCTTCCAGCACCAGCGACACGCCCACTTCTTTGTGCAAACGTTGCTGTAAACGTGAAATCTGTTTGGTGGCGATATGGGTTATCGCTTCGGTGGAAAGCGGCACGTAAGGAATGACGTTCATGCGCGCCAACAGTGCCGCCGGGAAAAAGCGCGCCAGCACATCGTGCAGCATCGGGCGCAGCGCCTCGGTTTTCAGCTCCGGCGTTTCCGTCAGCGTCGCTTCTATTTCGCCGGCGCCGATGTTGCTCGTCATCAAAATAAAGCACTGGCGGAAGCTGATCATGCGGCCTTCGCCGTCCTCCATCACGCCCTTGTCAAAGACTTGATAGAACGCCTCATGGATGTCGGGATGTGCCTTGTCGAATTCGTCGAGCAGCACGATGGAATAAGGCTTGCGGCGCACCGCCTCCGTCAATTTTCCGCCCTTGCCGTAGCCGACATAGCCCGGCGGCGCTCCCTTCAGCGTGGAGACGGTGTGCGATTCCTGAAATTCGCTCATATTGAAGACGATCAGGTTGTGCGCGCCGCCGTACATCGCCTCCGCCAGGGCGAACGCGGTCTCCGTTTTGCCGACGCCGCTCGGGCCGGACAGCATGAAAACGCCCAATGGCCGATCGTGCGCCTGAATGCCGGCGCGGGAGATCCTCACCGCCTGCGCGATTTCATCGATCGCCGTCTGCTGGCCGAAAATCTGGCGGCTCAGCAGTTGGTTAAGGTTGAGCGCATTGTCCAGATCGCTTTGCAGCATGCGGCCGGTGGGAATGCCGGTCCAATCCGACAGCACCTCCGCCACGACGCGATCGTCCACCCACGGATACACCAACGGCAGGCCGCCGTCTTGCAGCTCGCCCAACTCGGTGGCCAGCTGCGGCAGACGCTCCGGCGACTGCCGCTCCGCCTCGAGCAAGGTGGTAACCGCCTGCTGCTCCTGTGCTTGTCGCCGACGCAGGGCGTCCAGCTCTCCCTCCATCTCGCTGAGCGTCTGCTGCAATTCGCTGATGCGAGTGGGCGCCAGACTGTCGAATCGGCTTTCTTCCTGCAGGCCGTTCAATTCGGTGCGCTTCACCGCCAGCCCGGCCTCGAGCGACTCGATTTTTTCAGGCTGCGCATGCTGGCTCAGCGCCACCCGCGCGCAGGCGGTATCCAGCAGGCTGATGGCCTTGTCCGGTAGCTGCCGCGACGGCAGATGGCGCAGCGACAAATGCACCGCCGCCTGCAGCGCCGATTCGCGGATTTTGACGCTGTGGTGCTGTGCGAAATGCGGGGCGATGGCGCGCATCATGTTCACCGCATTCTCTTCGTCCGGCTCTGAAACCAACACGTACTGGAAGCGGCGCGTCAACGCGGCATCCGGCTCGATGAACTGTTTGTATTCCGACCAGGTGGTCGCCGCCACCATGCGCAGCGCCCCCCTGGCCAGCATGGGTTTCAGCAGGTTGACGGCGTCGCCGGTGCCGGCCTGCCCGCCGGCGCCCACCAGCGTATGCGCCTCATCGCAGAACAGGATCACCGGCACGGCCGAATGCGCAATGGCGTCGATCAGCGCTTTCAGACGTGATTCGAACTCCCCGCGCATGCTCGCCCCGGCCTGCATGCGCCCCAGATCCAAAGACAGCAGCCGGGCGCCCTGCAGCAGCGGCGGCACCTGTCCTTGCGCTATCTTGCAGGCCAGCGCTTCCGCCACCGCCGTTTTGCCGACCCCGGCTTCGCCCACCAAAATCGGGTTGTTCTGCCGACGGCGCAGCAAAATGTCGATCACCTGGCGCAGCTCCGCCTCGCGGCCAATCACCGGATCGATTTCACCGTCGCGCGCCTGGCGAGTCAGGTCGGCGCACCATTTATCGAGTATCTCGACCGTCTCGGACGCATCCGGCGCATCGCCGTGGGCGCTGTAGACTTCCTCTTCTTCTTCCTCATGCTCGACGGACTCCGCCAGAATCGCCGGATAATCGTCGAACAGCTGCGGGATCGGCAGTTTTTTGAATTCGTCGCTCAGCCGGTACAGACTGCGCTGCAGCGTGGGATCCTGCAGAATGCCGACCAGGATATGGATGGTGCGCACGCCGCCGGACGGCGTTTCGGCGAGCTGGCTCATCAGCAGGCCCCTTTCCACCACCGTTTCCAATTGCGTCGACAGATCCACCACCGCATTCGTGCGGTTCGGCAAGGTATGCAGAATGCGATCCAACGCATCACTGATGCGCTGACTATTGATGGCGTAGTGCGCCAGGATCAGCGGCAGGTCGCCGCGCTCCTTGTCCACCAGGACTTTCAGCCAGTGTTCAAGCTCCACGTATTCGTGCCTGAAGGTCCGGCACAGCTTGGTCGCTTCAACGAAGGACTGATAAGCAAAGTGGCCCAATCGCGAAAAAAGACGTTCTCGTTGATACACCTTAAATTTCCTTATATTAAGTTGTTGATTGATAAACCAGCTGCCTAAACGTCCCTGTCTTAGGTTTCAGCCAGCTGTCTTTACTCAGCGACTTGCCGCCCAGCTGCGCCGCCATGCTCGGCTCCGTGGCGATCAGCAGGCTGACGTCCAGCATCAGCTGATGGCTCGTGAAGTCATGACAGATACTCACCAGCGCCTGTAGCCGCCGGCTGCCGCGCTGATACTGCTGGTAATGCGGGGCCCCCAGCGGCCCGATTTGAATATGCGCGCCGTATTGGGCATCGAAAAAGCGGCTGCCGATGCGCGTGCGACCCAACTTGCCCAGCTTTTGACTGCCGCTTTTTTTGCCGTCGTCGATCCACTTGGCGTAGCGCGGCGTAATGGTGATGGGAACGGCGAAATAGGCCGTCAGCATCTTGGTCAACTGCCGCAGCGAGCGACGCCCCGGCAGGTAAGTGCCGGGATAGGCTTCGCGCAGGCGCTGGATATGCGGGTTTACCGTCAACGCCGTATCGACGCCCACCGTCTGACGCAAATGATGCAAGAACGGGTTTTTGTCATCGTCGTGATCATGGCCGATCATCGCCTTCAACTGCGCCCAGGCCCGGTAGTGCAAGACGGCGAAGCGCTGGCTGACGATGCCGACGAACTGCTGGAACGCCTGATTGCGCCGGGCGATGACTTCGGTGCGCGCGTGCTCGGTCACATGGATTGGCAGCGGGCCGTAAGGGGCGAACATGCCGAAATGCCGCGCCTGAATCAGCACCTGCGTCGGGCGTTGCACGATGGAGGCGATTTCGCGCGAGGCAAACGCCATATCCGCCGGCTGGGTGATGCAGAGCCTTTCGCGGCTGCGATCGTTGGAGACGCCGAGCCGCGGCGCATCCGGCTGCGCGCGTTCGATACGCCGCAGCAACTCGAAAAAATCCTGCCGATTGGACAGCCCGCGGATTTCGGCCTGGCCCAGGCTCTCGCCTTGCGCCCCCGTCGCCGGCGCCGGCTCCAACGACAGCGCCGTTTCGCGCATCAACGACATATCAGCCATAGTAGAGCGCCCCCCAGTCGGCGTGGGTTTCCCCATCCAGCAACAGCTTCATGCTCAACGTTTGGTTCAAATCGCCGTATTGGCTGAGCGCGTGGTGCAATATTTTGCCGAACAGATAGGCGCCGTGGTCGGCATGATGGTTGGCGCTCAAGTTGACGGCGATCTCGGCCCCGCGGATCCAGGCGAGCGGCCCCGGCCCCTGATTGCGTTCGAAGTGGTGCTCCACCCAGGCATTTTTGATGCTGGCGATGCGTTTGCGCTGGCTGGAGTCATCCTGATGGCAGAACAACGACAGCCAATCGCGCAACAGCGCCGAACAATCCTGAACGTCCGGGCGCGCATGGCGCAAAGGATTGGAGGCCAGCATCTGAATCGCTTGCCACGCCTGGCTGATGTTGGGCACCGCGACAGGGTTGCTCGGGTAGCGGACGATCTCCACCTGGTGGATCGGCATCGCCGTTTCCAGTTGGAAATGCGGTTGCTGAAGGTGCGCAGGCACCAGATGCCGTTCGCAGACCAGCGCCTCGACGCTGAGCGACGTGATGTCGTCGATGTCGATACCGCTTTTGCCCGGCGAAATGGCGATGAAAGTATCTTCGTTGGGCAGGTGCGGGTTGTTGTATTTGGATGGCGACGGCTCGCGACGACGCTGCAGCGTATAACCCGCCGGCTCCCGTTCACAGTCGTAATGCACATCGGCCTGCAGCGAAGAGAAAATCACCGGGTTGCCGTCCGGCAACATGCCTTTCACCTGTTTAACGCTATGTATCTCATACAGCGAGGTGTTCAAACGGTCGACCACCAGCTGGTGCTCGGTGCGCTCACCCGTCAACAGCACCGGCGAGCAATGGCGGCGATACAGGTTGATGACCGGGGTCGCGAACAGATGAAAATCCCTGGCGTTGACGCGACCGATCAGAGTCAGTGGGCGTTGCTCAAGAGCAAACAAGATCTCGAACTCATGGACGCGTTCGCATTGACGCAGAAAATCCTGTACGCCATGCAGCTCGAGGCTGAAAAAGCGGCTCGGTGCCGCAAAGTATTCGCGCATCAGCCGGTTGCCGGGCAATTCCCCTACCGCGGTGGGCAACAATGCCTCTTCGTCGCCGACGCCGCCCAGGCGCAGGCTTTCCGGTTGCAGGACTTTGACGATCGGCCGGTCATCGTTTTTCGCCCATAGCACGATGCGCAAGGTGCGATTAAGCAGCGCGGCCATCAGTT
This sequence comes from Serratia sp. Ae19-1, assembly GCF_059801225.1. Lineage (NCBI taxonomy): Bacteria > Pseudomonadati > Pseudomonadota > Gammaproteobacteria > Enterobacterales > Yersiniaceae > Serratia > Serratia sp. Ae19-1. Next base: position 330,270 of record NZ_JBCHWD010000003.1, read on the forward strand.
GATTGGCACGCACCGTATCTTCCGCCAACGTCAGGTGCAAGGGTTCGAGGTCCAGTTCCGAGACGGGTAACACGCCGTGCGTGGTCAGGCCGATTCTGACGTAGGCTGAACAATCTTGCATATGCCTGGCGGCGCCGTCAGGCAGATGGTGAGGCGGCAAAATTTCACATTCCGCCAATGAAATCTCAACGGGCTGCACTTTAATATGCCGCGCCGTGGTGAAGGTGGCGGGTTTGTTGTTCAGCGAGATATCGTTGAGGGTCATTCGGCTTCCCCGCGGCAGATCGACCTGGCTGTGCCACTGGGGGAAAGAGAGATCGGGCTTAATCGCGACGGTGGCGATCGCGGGAACGGGCGTGTACCACAAGGGCGCCAGGCGAGAAAGCATTTGCAAGGCAAATTCTGGCTGCTCGTTGTTCAGTTTTTCCTGGATGCGGGTGCAAAGAAAAGCGGAGCCCTCCAACAGACGCTCGACGAAAGGATCCAGCACGCCGTCGATATGCATGCCCAAATGCTGAGCGACCTGAGGATGAGAAGAGGCAAATTGACGACCGGCCTCGCGAAAATAACGCAGCTCATCATTATATAATTGGAGAAAGCGCTCACTGAACATAGTCACCTCTATTAATCAAATACGTGTACGGCGCCACAGGAATAATCAAGAGCTATGCGCAAATTAACCAGCATTTCGTCGCCCGGTAATGAGCAAGTGCCATAGATATCAAATAAGATTGCCAATACATACGATTGACGCTCATTCACGACCGGCACCACGCGAATCGTTTTCGGATCCAATCTCGGCTCAAAAGAAGTAATAATTCTTTGTATATGTCTCGCCAACGTTAGCGGATCGGTATTAATGGGTATTCGTTGGCTCAGCGACGGCAGACCATAATTCAATACCGAGCTTTCGCTATGCGCATAATCGTGAAGTTTTAAATCTGCGCTGCGCGATGCGTCATTCAGTAAAAATTCGATATCACGCACCAGGACGCGCCGCCAATTATCGGCGCTGCCGCTTTGATTTCTCACGCTGAGCTTATCGAATAGCATGGGCAATGACGCTTTCATTTAACACCTCGCGGTAATGATTGTGTCTGCCCGCAAGGTTCTGCGGGCAGACGGCCTGCAATAAGTGTTATGACATCAATGATCAGATACGGGCATTAAGCTTGAGGTCATACCCCGTCTTAATCACCGCACCCATGGAGCCATCGTTGTTTTGCTCTTTGTACTCAACTTCGATACGTGCGAAATTCAGCTTGATAACATCGGTTGGCAGCACGGTATCGATTTCAGTACCGATGGTGGAGTTCAGCGGCATATTGCCCACGGTCTTGAATGAGGAAACCAGGCAGTTACTGAAGGTCACGGCAATAAAATCTTGCTGACCCTGGCCTGATTTACGGCAAACAAGTTTTGCCTGAGGAATATGTTCGCCGGTGGCGCACATCAGAAACAGCTTGGGCGAGGCCTTATTACTTACCATGCGAAACTCAAAGTCTTTCATTTCGACTTTGCCGGACCCACCGCCGCTGCCGAATCCCCAGCGCCCGGCATTTTCCTCCGCCCATTGCCAGGCTTGCAGCTGAATCCATCCCGGATAAGTTTGGTCAGGGGATTCGCCGTCTACACCCTCAATCTTCAAAAAATAGTCTACTAATGCTTTAGTGCTCATTTTTGTCTCCTTGACTGATAGGTCCTACTACGTTAATTGAAATATCCACTCAGATAAGTCGTTATATTGCCAACGCAATCATTGAAATAGCGGAAATGGGAATCCATCAGCCATCAATAAATAGCCATGACGCAGAGAATAACGCCGCTAAATTTCAACGAAATATCAATTCACACTCACGCCATTTAATAATAGGCGTCGGCAATATCCAAACCAATGACCAGCCGTAACTTATCTGCTCCCATCTTTTTTGGCTGACGGAAGTTTTGATACAAGTCGCAAGGACACGGTCATGCCTTCCAACTGGTAATGCGGGCGCAAATAGAAATGTGCGCGGTAATAACCCGGATCGTCTTCAACATCCTCAACGCGAACTTCGGCGGCGGCCAATGGACGACGCGCTTTCGTCGCCTCCGTCGACACGGAAGGATCGCCATCGACGTAATTCATCAGCCAGTCATTCAGCCACAGCTGCATATCGTCTCTGGAACGGAAAGAACCGATTTTGTCGCGTACGATGCATTTCAAATAGTGCGCAAAGCGGCACGTGGCGAAAATGTACGGCAGTCGGGAGGAAAGCTTGGCGTTGGCCGTCGCATCCGGATCTTCGTATTTCGCCGGGGCATGCATGGTGCAAGAACCGATAAAGGCAGCGAAATCAGAATGCTTGCGATAAACCAAAGGCAAGAACCCGGCGTCTGACAGCTCCTGTTCACGCCGATCGGAAATGGCGACCTCCGTCGGACACGTCAACTCATAACCGCCCTCATCAGAAGGAAACGCGTAGGCGGGCAGTTCTTCTACCGAACCGCCGGATTCGATGCCGCGGATTTTCGAGCACCAACCGTACTCATGGAAGGCGCGGTTGATGTTCACGCCCATCGCATACGCCGAGTTGGCCCAGGAGAAATCATCATCCATATCCGGCCGGACGGCCTCCTCGAAAGCGAACTCTTCGATCGGGTTGGTCTTGGCACCGTAAGGCAAACGCGACAGGAAGCGCGGCATGGTCAGCACCAGATAACGCGAATCGTTGCTTTCGCGCAGGCGGCGCCAGGAGGCATACTCCGGCGTGGTGAAAATCTTGCCGATATCCCGCGGGTTGCCCAGTTCGTTCCACTTGCTCATCTGCAACAGCGACGGCGAAGCGGCGGAAATAAACGGACAGTGCGAGGCGGCGGAAATTTTCGCCAGCTCCGTCAGCAGCGTCACGCTCATCGGGCTGTGATCGAACTCAAAATCGCCGATGATGCAACCGAAGGGTTCGCCACCGAACTGACCATACTCTTGTTCGTAAATTTGTTTGAACACCGGGCTTTGATCCCAGGCCGATCCTCGATAGCGCCGCAGATTGCGCGTCAATTCATCCTGGCTGATATTCAATACCCGAATCTTCAGCGTTTCGCTGACGTTGGTGTTATCGACCAGATAACTCAGACCTTGCCAGGCGGACTCCAGCTTCTGGAACTCCTTATGGTGCAAGATATTGTTCATCTGCTGCGACAGCTGCTCATCGATCTGGGCGATCAACGATTCAATGGTCAATACGACATCCTGGCTGACCTTTACCTTGCCTTGGTTGGCATATTCGGACAGCGTGCCGATGGCCCGACGAACCGCTTCTGAGGCCTCGTTCGTTCTCGGCCGGAATGAACGCTTGAGCAAACCGTCAAGCTCATTTTCCGTTTCCTGCGTTTCAACTTCAGCGACCGCCGTTGCCTGCTGTTTAGCTGAATAGCGTCGTTGCCTCGCTCTCATTCCTCATCTCCTTTATTGCCCGAATCCTGCACATCCTGTTCCGCATCCGCGACCGTTTTGCGTGCATCCGTCACCAAGCGATGCAGAAAATCGGGCTTCTCCAGCAGATTCTTCACCACCTCTTCCGCGCTGGATTTACCATCCATATACGTGATGAGCTCCGTGAGATGTTCCCGGGCTTCCAGCAGACGTTGCATTTGCGGAACCCGTTTGGCGATCGCGCCAGGCGTAAAATCCTCCATCGATTCAAACTCTAATTCCACATCCAGCAGCGCATCGTCTTCGCTCAGGGTATTCTCCACGTAAAATTGAAGACGAGGTTTAATGGCGCGCATGCGATCGTTGAAATTGTCCTGATCGAACGTCAGGAATTTCCGCTCTTCGATCGGCAGCAAAGGTTTTTTCCGATGCCCAGAGAGATCGGACATGACCCCCGTGACGAAAGGTAACTCTACTTTCTTTTGCGAACCGTAGAGCTCTACGTCATATTCAATTTGCACGCGGGGCGCGTTATTTTTACCGATAAATTTCTGAGAGCTTGAGTCCTTAGCCATTGGAAAACTCCTTTGTGAGAAAAATTACTTCCCGGACAATTGATTTAACGAGGCCAGAGATTCCGGCAAAAGCTCCTCAACAATCGTCGCGAAGTCCATACCGATCATTTTTTGCGAACGTCGAATAAGAATGGGGGCCGGATGGCTGGGCTCATAGTTTTGGAAGTAGTCCAAAACCTGATCCAACAGCAAGATGACATCCTGCCGGGAACGGATATATTTGCCAGGCAGGGTGGCCGGCGTCTCCGCCGCTTCCGCGTCGGCCGGCGCAGCGCCGATATCCTCCGGCAACTCCTGCTGTTCAAGAGAAAGCAATTGACGGCTGAACAGCGTCAAATAGTCACGCACCTGCCGGCAGTCCAGCCGATAATCTTCGGCCTGCAGGTTGGCGTAGTTTTCCACGCGCTCCAGGGCATCTATTCCCCGAGACAGCTGTTCCTTTAATGGCGGCATGTTTCTGCCGGCAAAATAGCTGTCAGCCTGCCCCAACACTTTCACCACTTCCGAGAAATGCAGGCTTTTGCCTTCCTGCTCGTCAATTCGCATATTGAGCAGTTCATCAGTGGTTAACGGCGTGTCGGGGAAAATCTTGCTGTTCTTGATTTCGTGCAGGCAGGACGAGGTAGCGAGCCAGCCTAATGCGGCCGCATGAAAGCTGTCCGTCGCCGGCTCCATATCGGCCTGAGGGAAAATGGTGCTCCCCTCTTCGGCATATTTGCCGTCGATAGTGGTGATGCCCTGATAGACAGCCGAAAAACCATCGATATGAAGATTGGCGCGCATAAACCACAGCACGACATGCAAATCGAAGCACTGCTCAAGCAAGGCGGCAGATTGCTCGCGAATAGCATGCCAATTGATATCGCGTGCATTGTCCACGGCATTCAGCGGATCGGTTTGGCTGTCGAATTCCGATAACGTAAATTCAATTTCACTGTATCGAGGGTCAAATTCGACGCCGTTAACTGCTGTTGAGATGACTTCATTCATGGCCTGATATCCTTTTCATCAGCACTACAAACATAAAGCCTATAAAAATGGGCTTTTACATTCGCCAGTCTTTCCCAGAGTCCTTTTAGCCTAATTAGTCGTCACCAAGCCCGCAAATTGTTTAGATGTATTAATATTAACAACAATAATAGATTAAACCTATCAATAAAAACTCAGTGATCGGTTTAAACTATTTTACATTTACATATTTATTTTTTCATTTTAAAATCAATAAGTTACAATCAATAATTATGCAAGCTAATAATAGGAAAAAAATCAAAAAATGCCCTAAAAACAACGTTTCCCTGTTGGTAGGACAATTCCAATAAAACACCAGAATACAAATAATTTAATAAACAAATGATAACCACAGTAAATAGTGAAATTTTTTCATAAAACCATGACAGCCATTCGTTTCTTGCGATCGAGCAGCACGCAATGATCAGCAGAAGACGATGACAGTGTGACTTTCATTTCCAGCACTCAGTACTTACCCATACGAAACCTGGTGTGAAAATAAACAATTTGGCGAGAGTTTTGATTATTAATTTTAACGCTTTGGTACAAGGTTAACATTACGCCGTGGCGCACCGAACACGGTTTTAGCACGCAAACAGCGGGGTTGATAAAGCAACATTTTTTATAGTTAACCCACGGTAATGATCAGAGCAACTTAAGATTCAATGTTCTTTCACCTGCGTGTTCTTTTGCAGCAGGCCAACACCGAAGCATCACGCGATAAAAGCGCCTACTTTGCTAAAGTGGTATAAACAATGTCATTTAACCTGACAGCTAAATAACCACCCAGCCCTTGCAACGGCGACACTTCTGTTAAGACCCGTGATCCGCTCCATGCTCAAGAGATGTTTTCCCAACTGATAAGACCACTAATTTGATACTAGCAAAGCCGAAACCAATATCAAGGGAAAATATTATTTTTTTAATAAAAAATTAACAAATGAATATACATTAATTAAACAATTCAATAACTTAAAAAAATGGTAATTCTATTATTTTTAGGCTGATAAAAATAGTTCACCAAAGTTTACAGCCGCTCATAATGCCAATCATGGAATCAGTCGGATTCTCTTCAGCGTTGAATTCCCATCAAAAAAAAAGAAAAAATCCAGAAATAAACTCAGCGCGAAGCATTTCACCCCACAGAATCAACTTTCGCAAAACAAAATAAGCAAGATAATTCCCAATAAAATTGCGAAAAAGAACCGCTAATTAGTTAGTCGTTCAAAATAAAAGCACGATATAACCCTATAGAGTTATATTGAGTGCACGCCAAAGCCGTTTATTCATGAAGAAAAACCTTATTAATCTTTATGTTGTCGGCTATCCTCGCGCATTGGCGCAGGCGTCACTCCTGAGGGCAAAAAAGGATATGAAAGGAATGCGCAGCATCATAATAAGGTGATACCGGAAACGGCGCAGAGACTTTTTTTACCTCACGTTCAGCCTGTGTGGAAATGTTATTCCGTGTAATAAACCTGAACGCAACAGCCGCCCTCGTCCCCTTAAGCAAGGCTCACACCGGGATAGCCTCCCTCCTTTCCCCCTGGCTTCCAGGCGCAAATTCGATGCGAAGCCCACCCTTTTACTGATCCAGAACATCTTTCGCATTCCCCCAATTGATATATTGATTGAAAATCATTCCTATTCAGGAGAAAAGGCCATGGTTAAGTCACTGAATGCGGCATTCACTCGTCTTTTTGATCGCCCGGATGCGGGCAAACTGGCGCTCAGACTGACCTTCGGCGGGCTGATGCTGTTTCACGGCGTGGCGAAAGTTCAACACGGCGTCGGCTGGATCGCCGGCGCGTTGCAGGAGCAAGGGCTGCCCGCCTTCATCGCTTATGGCGTGTATGTCGGCGAGATCCTGGCGCCGATCCTGATCATCCTGGGGCTGTTTACCCGCCCCGCCGCGCTGGTTTACGCCTTTACGCTGGTGGTGGCATTTCTGATGGTGGGCACCGGCAAGGTATTCACCGTCACCGACGTCGGTGCCTGGGGGATTGAAAACGAACTGGTGTTCTTTATGGGCGGGCTCGCCATCCTGCTGCTGGGCAGCGGGAAATACGCGATCGCGCGGAATGAAGCCTATCGATAAGCCGTGCAATCAATAAGGAGGTTCTTGGTTTTCACTTCTTCTGTGCGGAAACGGCGCTTAACGATCGGCCAACCGGTACACCGGCACCTTGCGCGTCGTACCGGTCAGGGTATCGAAGATCTCCGTTTCCGCCGTCGCGATCGCCATGCCGGCTTTTCTTAGCCTGCGCACTTCGGCGGCGATGCGCTGTATGCCGAACCAGAACAGGCCGTCCAGCGCCGTGACCTGCAGGCCTTGATCCAGCGCCAGCTTGAGCCGCTCACGCGGCGCCTTGAGCGTTTTGGCGATTTCCCGGTAAGGCAGCGCGTCCACGCCCGACGCAGAGGTTCGATGAATACGGGTCGACAGGCCGTATTGGAAGGCCTCGGGCACGCCGCTTAAATCGCTTTTTAAGCTGTAAACGCAACCAAAGCGTTTGCCGTTGAACACCACATTTTTTTGACTGAGCGCCAGCTCATCACGCAGGCCGGCGATCAGCTGCGGCGCCCTGATCAGCAATAAACGGAAAGGCAATTCAAAACTGGTCACATAGTCCACGTTGAGCAGCGCAATGCGCAGGCGCTCTTCCGCCCCAGCCTGCGTCTGGCGACACTCGTTCAGCACCTCGCTCCACTGGTGCGCAAGCCGCGGGGTTTCATCCAGCGGCGCGAAGTGGTATTTCTCGATGTGGTAGTCGATCCTTTCATTCATGTCCGTTGGCCCCTGCGTCAGTCGTCATTGCCATCAGCAAATTACCTTACCCGCGGGCAACAGTACAACACCGCGATGAGGTCACTCGGGAAATACGGCGCTGGCTTCGCCGGAACGGACTACGCGCTCTCGATGAACAGCATCATGCGTTGCAGTGCGTCATCCAGGGCACTGAGCCCGACGTCATCCAGACAGGCCATCAGCTGTGCGTCATAATCCGCCACCCGCTGTCTCGCCTGGTCAAAAATAGGGCGAGACGCCGGCATCACGCGCAGATATACCGCCCGCTTATCTTCCGGATCGGGGAAACGCGCAACCCATCCCCGGTTAACCAGTTGGGTGAGCGTGCGTCCAAGCGCAGTGCGATCGGTCTGCGAATGCGCTATCACATCGCTCATGGACACATCGCCCGGAAAGCTGTAGAGAATGCGCAACGCGCGCCACTCATGGAGGCTGAGCCCTTGTAAAGCCAGTAACGCAGACAGCCGTTTTTCACGGTGACGCACCACTTCCGTCATCTTATAAAGCGCGCCGTTGGGCAATCCCATCCCCCGTCGGCCACTATGTGCGCCTTTCTTTTCAGAATCCATACTGTTTCCAATTAGCTTCGACTTTTGCCCTGACCTGTTCCGGATAAGCATGTCTGAAAGAGGCCGTGCCCGCACGCGTTACTCCGCTGAACTGCTCAGGGAACAGACAGTTGATGATGGCTTTGCCGCCGCTGCCGCGCGCCTTGTCCTCTTCCGTCAGGTACGGCACCATCGGGAACTCGCGCACGCCAGGGAAAAGAAAATGATCGCGCGCCGGATGTGAACGCGTGGCCAGCGCCCAAACCACCTGATCGATATCGACAATATCAATGTCATTGCCGACCAGAATCAGTTTGGGGATCAGGTAGCCCGCATGCGAACCGAAGACGATCTCCGCGACCTTATCGGCAAAATCAGCAGCGTTGGTCTTCATGCCGGCCAGTTTTTCAATATCGATGGAGAGCACCGCCCAACAGGTTGCCGCCTCATAGGAACACCAGACAAAGTCGACGGGCAATGCCGCGCTCTGCAGGGTCTCCAGCAGCTGAGCCGAGATCATGGTGCCCCAGATCGTATGATTTTCCTCCGGCGGCGTGCCTGCGACGCAAATAGGCAAAATGGGGTCATCGCGAAATGTCACCGCGTGCACATGGAACACCGGCTGTTCGTGGCCCTGCTGATGTTGATAGCCGTGATACTCCCCCATCGGCCCTTCCAACGCCGTCTCCGTCAGGCTGATTTCACCTTCCAGCACAATTTCCGCATTGGCCGGCACCCAGAGATCGTTGGTTTCCGCTTGGGTGAGCGTGACGCTTTTACCGAGCAGCGCGCCGACATAGTCCGGCTCACTGACGCCGGCCGGCAACGGCATCCCCGCCACCGCCACCGCGGCAGGCGGCGCCCCGAGCACCATCGCCCACGGCGTAGGTTTCCCCTCTCGGCGCCACATTTCACGGATCATGCCGATGTGTTGGGTGGGGATTGCCGGGCCGGTGAGACGATTGCGATCGAGCATCATGAGCCTGCCGACGCCCCAACTGTGCCACTGCCCATCCGGGGATTGCACGACATGGAATCCGTAAGTGCCGAAGTAGCGCCCGCCATCCCGTTCATGCAGCAGCGGTACCGGGAAGCGTTCCAGATCAACCTCGTCGCCTCGCCAAATATTCTCTTTCACCGGCCCGGTCGAGCAGTAATCGGGGGCTAGCGGTTCCGCCTTCACCGCCCGGCGAATCGCCGCCACGATATCCCGCGGAGTGCTCTCCGGCGGCAGCCCAAAATGGAGGGCTAGACGAGAATAGGCGTATTCCGGCGAAGCGAGCATGCCGGCCGGCGCGCCGAGGATGCGGGCTCCCGGCATCGCGCCCGCCACATGATGAAATAGCGGAGCCGAGAGCCGTTGCTCGTAAACCCGGCGGCAGACAGCCGCTATCTCCAGATCGGCGGAGACTTCCTGATGCACGTCGACCAAATCTTTTCGGCGACGCAGCTCCTCAATGAAGTGGCGAAAATCCAGTGCGCAATCGAGCAAACTCATGTCAAGTCCTCCAGTCTCCAGGCGGTCAGCCCCTTCTATCGCCCTCGTTTCGGGCAGGAGACTGATCATTTATGTGCATGTGCACACATATTAGCGCGCGAGAAATCGCGTGTAAATAAACACCATTTTGGCAAGATTGGACCTGTTAGTAGACTGGCTTTGGCCGGCAGGCATGATCACCGTAGCCGTTTCATGCGCTCAGCCTGATTGGCAGGCCGCAGCCACGTTCTTGTCTCAAGCGCCGCATCGTATTTGAGCGCAACATAGCTCACAAAATGAAGAACATAATCGCAAAATGCTATTCGTTGATAATGCACGGGTTATAATGCGAAACGGGATGCCGACCAACGCAAACACGTTGCAAATCGAATGGTTACAGCGCAATAGACAGAAGAAAATGAAAAGGAATTTGAATCGATGGGTAATAACGTGGGGGGAAGTGGCGGAGAGAGGGGGATTTGAACCCCCGGTAGAGTTGCCCCTACTCCAGTTTTCGAGACTGGTCCGTTCAGCCGCTCCGGCATCTCTCCTGACAACGCTTGCTATCATGCCCGCTTTTGCGGCATTTTTACAGCACTAGCATGCAGCCGAACGTTCAAGTGATGACTTTACGAGCAACCTGATGATTAAATGGCCGTGGAAAGCGACTCAACCCTCTCAACCCCAGGCAGACATTCAGGCCCAGTGGCAGGACGCGCTGGCGATCCCGCTGCTCTCGCCGCTGGATGAGCAGGAGCGGCAGCGGCTGGTGGCCGTCGCCGGGCAGATTTTGCAGCAAAAGCGCATCGTGCCGCTGCAGGGGCTGCAGCTCACTTCACAAATGCAGGCGCGCATTGCCCTGCTGTTCGCCTTGCCGGTGCTGGAGCTCGGCGCGGAGTGCCTCGACGGCTTCAACGAAATTCTGCTTTACCCTACCCCATTCGTGGTGGAAGACGAATGGCAGGACGAGATCGGCCTGGTGCACTCGGGGCCGGTGGTGCAGTCTGGCCAAAGCTGGGAACAGGGGCCGATCGTGCTCAATTGGCAAGACGTGCAGGACTCTTTCGATCTTTCCGGTTTTAACCTGGTGATCCACGAAGCGGTGCACAAGCTGGATATGCGCAACGGCGGAGTCGCCACAGGCGTGCCGCCGATCCCGCTGCGCGAGGTGGCTGCCTGGGAACACGATCTGCACGCCGCGATGGAAAGCCTGCAGGACGAGATCGACATGGTCGGCGAAGAGGCCGCCAGCATGGACGCCTACGCCGCCACCGATGCGGCCGAGTGCTTCGCCGTGCTGTCGGAGTATTTTTTCAGCGCCCCCGAGCTGCTGGCCGAACGCTTCCCGGCGCTGTATCAGCACTTTTGCCGCTTCTACCGCCAGGATCCGCTGGCGCGTCTGCTGCGCACCCAGGCGGAAAACGACGCGCAATGGGCTGATTGACGAGCGCATTGCTCAGATACCGAGCAGTCGAACCGCTCAAGGCAATTTAGCGTTGACACACCCGGGGCTGCTGGATATCATGCGCCCCGTTCACACGATTCCTCTGTAGTTCAGTCGGTAGAACGGCGGACTGTTAATCCGTATGTCACTGGTTCGAGTCCAGTCAGAGGAGCCATATTTAGAGAAGCCCGCTTAAGGAAACTTAAGCGGGCTTTTTGCTATTGGACGTTTACAGCCCGCGTTTTTCCATCAGCAGCGCCAGATCGACCAACCGATTGGAGAAGCCCCACTCGTTGTCATACCAGGCGAGCACTTTCACCAGGTTGCCGCCGATGACCAGCGTGGACAAACCATCGATAATCGATGAGCGCGCATCGCCCCGGTAGTCGCTCGACACCAGCGGTTCATCGCTGTACCCCAGGATCCCTTGCAGCGGGCCGGACGCCGCCGCCGCGCGGAAAGCGGCGTTGATCTCCTCCACCGTCGCCGGGCGTTTCAGCGTCACCGTCAGATCGACGATCGAAACCACCGGCACCGGCACCCGCAGCGAGTAACCGGTCAACCGGCCGTCCAGATCCGGGATCACCTTGCCGAGCGCCTTGGCCGCACCGCTGGAATAAGGCACGATCGATTCCGCCGCCGCCCGCGCGCCGCGCAGATCTTTTTCCGGCTGATCATGCAGCGCCTGGCTGTTGGTATAGGCGTGAGTGGTGTTCATCAGCCCGTATTCGATACCGAACGCCTGATGCAACACCTGCGCGGCGGGCGCCAGCCCGTTGGTGGTACAGCTGCCGTTGCTGACCACTTTATGCAGCGCCGGATCGTAGAGCGAGTCGTTAACGCCCATGACGATGGTAATGTCGTCGTTCTTGGCCGGCGCCGAGATAATCACCCGCTTGGCGCCGCCGTGCGTAATGTGCACTTCCGCTTTGGCCTTGTCGGTAAAGAAGCCCGTCGCTTCGATAACCACGTCCACGCCCACGCTGCTCCAAGGGATCTCGGCGGGATCGCGCTGCGAAAATACCTGAATCGGCCGGCCGTCCAGCAGCAGCTGGTTGTCGCCGGCTTCCACCCTGGCCGCCAGCGTGCCGGAAAGCGTGTCGTATTTCAGCAGGTGCGCCAGCGTTTTGCTGTCCGTCAGATCGTTGATCGCCACCACTTCGAAATCGCTGCGCCCCAGCGCCGCGCGCAGCACGTTGCGTCCGATCCTGCCGAAGCCATTAATGCCTACTCTCACCATGATGATCTCCTCGTTTTGGGCTTTGCCTCAAATCTAGCCCTGCCCCGAGGCGGCGTAAATGACGTTTACCAATCAATTTGCGCCAAATTGCGCGCATGGAAGCGCTCACGGTATTCGCTCGGGGTCAACTGCAGTTTGCGTTCAAACACGCGCCGCAGGTTAAGGCCGTTGCCGAAGCCGGTGGCCAGGGCGACCTGTTCGATGCCTTCTGCACTCTGCTCGAGGCGCTGCCTGGCGGTATGCAACCGCCCCTCTTCGACGAATTTGGCGGGAGAAATGCCCGTCTCGCGGGTGAACACCCGGGTAAAGTTGCGCGGGCTCATCGCCACGCGCTCGGCCAACCGATCGACGCTGAGATCGTCGGCGAGATTCTCCAGGATCCAGGACTGCAGGTCGCGGATCGGGCCCGGCGATTTGGCCTGGTTGAGCGGGTAGCGGCTGAACTGCGCCTGCCCGCCGGGGCGGCGTAGAAACATCACCAGGTCCTGTGCCACTTCGCGGGCCTGTACGAAGCCGTAGTCGTCCTCCACCAACGCCAGCGTCAGATCGAAGCCGGAACTGACGCCGCCGGAGGTCCAAATCGGCCCGTCCTGCACGTAGATCGGGCCGTTTTCGACCTGCACCTGCGGGAAGCGCGCCTGCAGCGTTTCCGCCAGCCGCCAGTGGGTGGTCGCCCGTCGTCCGTCCAGCAAGCCGGCCTCGGCCAGCAGCAGAGCCCCGCCGCAGACCGAGGCGATACGGCGCGCCTGCGGGGCCGCGCGGCGCAGCCAATCCGCCACCAGGGCGCCCTCTTCTTCGGTCGCCCCTTTGCCGGCGACGATGACGGTATCGCGCGGCAGGGCCGGATCGAGATCCGCCAGGCGATGATCGGCCAGCAGGCTCAGACCGGACAGGCCGTGTACCACCCGATGGGATTGCGTGGTGGCGACCGCGATCTGATACAGCGGCGCCTCGGCAGGGCTCAGGCGATTGGCCTGCATCAGAATATCGGCGATGCCCGCCGCTTCGAACAGCATGCCCCCTTCGGGGACGATAATCAGAAATGTGTGCATGGCGATAATATAAATAACAATCAAAACAGGCCAGGCAACCACTGTATAAGAAAAGCCCCGTCGGTTCACCCTGCGGGCATAAAAAAGCCCGCCGATAACCACCGACGGGCCAGGAGAACGCGGCCATCAGGCCTGAGGCAAACTCACCTCGCTCACGCGCGCCAACTGCGCCAGCAGCGCCGTTTGAAACGCCTCGTCGTGCACCGCCGCATGAGGATCCAACCGCTGCTGATGGTGCCAATAACCGCCGGAAACCAGGGCCTGCGGCTCATCACTGCTCACCAGCCACGCCTGCGTCACGTGTCCCAGCGCCAGATCGTCGGGCGCGTCCGCGCCGCCCATTTTGGTCGGCACCCAGCCGGGATCGACTGCGCTGCTGATGACGCCGGGCCACAGGCGCGCCACGGCGGCGGCCAGCGCGGTGACGAACAGCTTGCTGTCCGAATAGGAGCCGGCTGCGCCGCCAAGCCAATCCACGCCGTTCAGTTCCGCTACGCCGTCAAAGTGCATGCTGCTGCTCAGGTAGACGATGCGATCGGGGCGTTCGATCAGGGCCGTCAGCAGATAGGGCGCTATCACGTTCACCGGCATCACCTGCGGCCCGGTGAACATGCCGGCGTTGTGGATCACCGCATTCGGGCGGCCGAGGCGATTCACCTGCTCGGCGACCTGCCGGATTTGCTGCACCTCGGACAGGTCGCCAATCACCGCCTGCGCGCCCCGATCCAGCAGATCGCGCACTGCCTCCAGACGGCCGGGGGCGCGCGCATGCAGGATAACCTGATGCCCTTCGTCCAACAGCGTTTGCGCGGCGGCGCGGCCCAGCCCGTCCACCGAGCCGGTAATGAAAATACGTGACATGCCAGTCCTCCGTTTAGCGCCAGCCGAGCGCCGGCGCGACATGGGTTAAAATCGATTCGATAACGTGGGCGTTGTAATCCACGCCCAGCTGGTTAGGCACGGTCAGCAGCAGCGTATCCGCTTCGGCGATGGCCTCGTCCTGCGCCAGCTGCTCGATCAGCGCGTCCGGCTCGGCGGCATAGCTGCGGCCGAAGATCGCCCGGGTCTGCGCGTCGATATACCCTAGCTGATCGCCCTCTTTGCCGCCGCCGCCGAAGTAATTGCGATCCCGCTGATCCACCAGCGCAAAGATGCTGCGGCTCACGGAAACCCGCGGCTCGCGCGCATGGCCGGCCTCTTGCCAGGCGGCGCGATAGGCGCGGATCTGCTTGGCCTGCTGGATATGGAAGGGTTCGCCGGTCTCGTCGTTCTTGAGCGTCGAGCTTTGCAGGTTCATACCCAGCTTCGCCGCCCAGACGGCGGTCGCGTTCGAACCGGCACCCCACCAGATGCGATCGCGCAGCCCGGCGGAAAACGGCTCCGGCCGCAGCAGCCCGGGCGGATTGGGGAACATCGGCTGCGGATTGGGTTCAGCGAACCCTTCGCCGCGCAGCGCTTCCAGAAAGACTTCGGTATGGCGGCGGGCCATGTCCGCGTCGGTTTCCCCCTCGGCCGGGGCATAGCCGAAATAGCGCCAGCCGTCGATCACCTGCTCCGGCGAGCCGCGGCTGATGCCGAGCTGCAAACGCCCGCCGGCGATCAGATCCGCCGCGCCGGCGTCCTCCACCATATACAGCGGGTTTTCATAGCGCATGTCGATCACGCCGGTGCCGATCTCGATGCGTTGGGTTTTGGCGCCGATGGCGGCCAGCAACGGGAATGGCGATCCCAGCTGGCGCGCGAAGTGGTGCACACGAAAATAGGCGCCGTCCGCCCCCAGATCTTCGGCGGCGACCGCCAGATCGATAGACTGCAGCAGCGCATCCGCCGCTGAACGGGTGCCGGACTGAGCGGAAGGCGACCAGTGGCCAAACGAGAGAAAACCAATCTTTTTCATCGGGAATCGTCCTCAAAGGCAAAACATAGGCCTACAGTGACAAAAACCGCGCGCTCTGCGCCAGCAAAATCGCCCCCGATCGCACTAAACGAACCGATTGCCGCGCCGCCGCCCGACGATTGTAATCAAAAAACAAATGTCGTATAACAAGCAGCTCCGAGGGGTGTCCTGTTACGGGCTGAGATGGCGTAAGCCGAACCCTTTGAACCTGATCTGGGTCATGCCAGCGAAGGGACGGTTAGGCAACAACGCAATCACCCGTTGCCTGTTCATACCTCAGCGTGCCCGGATCTCCACTGACTCAAGGAGGTCCCATGTCCATCACCACCCTGTTCGAAAGCGGTCTTTACGGCCGGCTGCGGCAACAAGCCGGCAGCCACTGGCAGGACTACGTCGATCACCCGTTTCTGCAGCAGCTGGCCGCCGGTACCTTGCCCGAACGCGCTTTTCGTCGCTACCTGACCCAGGACTATCTGTTCCTGCTGCACTTCGCCCGCGCCTACGCGCTGCTGGTCAGCAAGCTGCGCACCCTGCCGGAGATGCGCGCCGCCACCGCCTCGCTCAACGGCATCGTCGCCGAACTGCCGCTGCACGTGGCCTACTGCGCCGAATGGGGCTTGAACGAGGCGCAGATCGCCGCCCAGCCGGAAGCGGCGGAGACCATGAACTACACCCGCTACGTGCTGGATATCGGCCATGCCGGCGACGCCCTCGATCTGCTGGCCGGCCTGCTGCCCTGCGTGGCCGGCTATGCCGAAATCGGCCTGCGGCTGCTGCACGATCCCGCCACCAAAATGGAGGGTAATCCTTACGCCTCCTGGATCCGCAACTACGGAGACGAGGGCTATCTGGCCGGCGTGCGCGCCGCCATCGAACTGCTGGAGACCGTCGGCCATCAGCGCGGGGCGCAGAGCCGCCTCACCGAGCTGGCGCAGATTTTCACCACCGCCACCCAGCTGGAATCGGCATTTTGGCAAATGGGGCTGAACGCCTCATGACCTCCCCGCTTCTCCCGCCCGGCATCCAGGTGCGGGATCTCAGCCTGCGTTTCGGTCAGCAAATCGTCTTCGACCGGCTGAGCTTCGACATCGCCGGCGGCAGCTTCGTCGCTCTGCTCGGCGCCAGCGGCGCCGGCAAAACCAGTTTGCTGAAGATCATCGCCGGGCTGGCGCAGGCCAGCTCAGGCACGGTGAGCGGCAGCGACGGCCTGCCGATCGCCGGGCGCATCGCCTACATGGGGCAGAAAGACCTGCTCTACCCCTGGCTGACTATCGAGGAGAACGTCGCCCTCGGCTCGCGGCTGCGCGGCGAAGCGCCGGATCGGGCGTGGGCGGCGCACCTGCTTGAACGCGTGGGCCTGGCCGCGCATGGCCGCAGCCTGCCCGCCGCGCTGTCCGGCGGCATGCGCCAGCGCGCCGCCATCGCCCGCACGCTCTACGAACGCCAGCCGATCGTACTGATGGACGAGCCCTTTTCCGCGCTGGACGCCATTACCCGCGCCGAAATCCAGAGCCTGGCCGCCGAGCTGCTGGCGCAAAACACCGTGCTGCTGATCACCCACGATCCGATGGAGGCCTGCCGTCTGAGCCACCGCCTGCTGGTGCTGTCACCCTGGCCGCTCGGTCTCGACGATAGCCACTGCATCAAAGGGCAGCCGCCGCGCGCGCCGGATGACGCCGACCTGCTGAAAAGCCAGGCCGAGTTGCTGCAGCAGATGGTGAGGGCGGCGCAATGAATATCGCCAAAGAACGCGGGCTTACCCGCCTGCGGCGCGGGCTGACGGTGTTCGCCGGCCTGCTGCTGCTGTGGTGGCTGGCAGGGCAAAGCGGCATCCCGGCCTTTCTGCTGCCCACGCCGGGCGCGGTGGCGCAGGCGCTGTGGGACGGGCGCGGCTACCTCGCCTGGCACACGCTGGTCACCGCTTCGGAGATCGTCAGCGGGCTGGTTCTGGGCGTGTTGCTCGGTGCGGCGCTGGCGCTGTGCATGATCTTCTCGCCGCGCCTGCAGCGTTGGCTGATGCCGCTGGTGCTCACCAGCCAGGCGATACCGGTGTTCGCCCTGGCCCCGCTGCTGGTGCTGTGGTTCGGCTTCGGCATGAGCGCCAAGGTGGCGATGGCGGTGCTGGTGATCTTCTTCCCGGTGGTGTCGGCCTTCTTCGACGGGCTGCGCCGAGTCAACAACGACTATCTCGATCTGGCACGCACGATGCGCGCTTCGCGCTGGGCGCAACTGCGGCACGTGCGGCTGATGGCGGCGCTGCCGGCCTTCGGCTCCGGCCTGCGCATGGCCGCTGCGGTCGCGCCGATCGGCGCCATCATCGGCGAATGGGTCGGCTCGGCCGAAGGGCTGGGCTACGTGATGCTGAACGCCAACGCGCGCATGCAGACCGACGTCTGCTTCGCCGCGCTGTTTATTCTAGTGCTGATGACCGTGTTGCTGTGGGCCGCGGTGGATGCGCTGCTGCGGCGCCTGATCGCCTGGGCGCCGGAAAACGACTGATGATTGCAACCATAACCAGGGATAAAGGAACAACCATGATTAAACATACCCTCTGCGGGCTGTTGCTCGGCGCCGCCATCACCGGCCAGGCCGGCGCGGCCGAGAAATTGACGCTGGTGCTCGACTGGTATATCAACCCCGATCACGCGCCGATTATGGTGGCCGAGCAGATCGGCGCCTTCAAGGCCGCAGGGCTGGACGTCAAGATCGTGCCGCCGTCCGATCCGGCGCTGCCGCCGCGGCTGGTGGCCGCTAAACAGGCCGATCTCGCCATCACCTATCAGCCGCAACTGCACTTCTTCGCCGATCAGGGCCTGCCGCTGATGCGCGTCGGCACGCTGATCAACACGCCGCTGAATACGGTGATCGCGCTGGACAAGAACATCGCCTCGCCGGCGGATCTCAAGGGCAAAACGGTGGGTTACTCGGTCAGCGGCATCGAACAGGCGACGCTGGCCACCATGGTTGAACACGAGCATCTCAAACCGCAGGATATCAAGCTCATCAACGTCAACTTCCAGCTGACCAGCGCCCTGCTGGCGGGCCAGGTCGATGCGGTGATCGGCGGCTACCGCAACATCGAAGCGCTGGAGCTCAAGCTGCAGGGTAAAGAACCGGTGGTGTTCAACGTCGAAGATTACGGCGTGCCGGCCTACGACGAGCTGATCATCGTCGCCAACCGCGATGCGGTGAACGAGCCGAAAATTCGCAAATTCCTCGCCGCGCTGAAGCAAGGCAGCGACTACCTGCACGCGCACCCGCAGGACACCTGGCTGGCGTTTGCCAAGGCGCACCCGGAGCTGAATACCGAGCTGAACAAGCAGGCCTGGCAAGCCAGCCTGCCGCTGTTCGCGCGCGATCCGGCCAAGCTGGATCGCGCCCGCTACCAGGCTTACGAGCAGTTCCTGTTCGACAACAAGCTGATCAAGAAAATCACCCCGGTAGAACAGTACGCGGTGGAACTGGACTGATCACGCCGAGGCGGCCGGCGGCGCCACCGTCACCTCACCCTGGCCGCTGCGCTGCAATGCCGCCTTCACCAGCCCGTTGGCCTTGCAGCGTTCAATAAAGCCGTTCACATAGGCGGCGCCCTGCGTTTTTTGCCGCGGCACCGCCATTGCCTGACGGATGGCGGTGAAATGCCCCTCCAGCACCCGGTAGCCCGGATGGGCGGCCGCGGCGGCCAGCAGCGGCTGACGCACGCCGGCCGCCGCCTCCAGCCCCCGTTCGAAAAACAGCGCGATCGCCTCGGCAGAGGTTGCCGCCCGCACCAGTTGCGCCTGCTGCAGCGTGCGCGATAAAAACAGGTCATACGCCGCCCCCTGGCCGACCGCAATGCGCACTTCCGGCCTGTCGAGCTGCGCCACCTCAAAGTAAGGCGCGTCGTTCGCCACCAGGTAAGTCCCCTCGATGATCACGTAGGGTTCGCTGAACGCAATCTGCGCCGCGCGCACCGGCTCGATGGCCATAAACGCCAGGTTCCAGGCGCCGCTGTCCAGATCGGCGAACACCTTGCCCGCCGCGTCATAGGTCACCAGCTCGAGCGTCACGCCCAGTTCCTGAGCCAGCGCGCTGGCCAGCTCCACCGAAGCCCCCTGCGGTTTGCCGCCGGCCCCCGCCTGCGCCAGCACCGGATTGCCGTAGTTGATCGCCGCGCGCAACACGCCTTGCGGGGCCAAATCCTCGAGTACCGCTGCGGAAATCGTCTGCATACTTCCTCCTGAATGGCTGATGGGCGCGCCGTCGTGGCGCTCATTAAGCGTAGAGCGAAACCTCCGACCAGCAAGCTTTCGCCGCCGTGGCCGCCGCTGGCGTGATTAACGTCACACTATCGTCATAAAAATGTACAATAGCCGCCGCTCGTCGGCCGTAGCGGGAGATCGCGCGTTGTTCCGCCGCCGGCAATAGGCTATACCCTTCACTTTTCGCGCCGCGGCACGGCCGGCGGCGCAGACCAGGGCAGCAACGTTTTTTCCAATCAGACAGGGTTTGGCGGATGGTTTTAGCAGTCGTTTCGTTTGTTCTCTTTTTGGCGTCGATTTTGATTTATCGCACCCGGGCCGCCGCCAACCGCTGGTGGTTCGCCATTTTGCTGACGCTGCTCGGCAGCTATCTGGTGCTGAACGTCATCCTGATCGCCAGCAACTACTTTACCGGCGACGGCATCACCGATGCGGTGATCTACACCGTCACCAGTAGCCTCAAGGGCGCCGGCGTCAGCAAATACGTGCTGCCGTTTATCGGCCTGCTGGCGGCGCTGGGGGGAATTTTCGCCGTGCTGGCCCGCAGCCTGCTGCGCCGCAAGGCTAAAGGCAGCAGCGTGGCCTACAGCGTCGTCGCCGTGCTGCTGGCGCTGTTTTCGGTCGGCACCACCCCGGCGTTTCAGGACATTTCGCTGTTGGTCAAGAGCCAGATCGTCGGCGATACCGCCGATTTCACCACCTACTACAAGGCGCCGAAAAAGACCGTGCAGGGCAAGCGGCCGAACCTGGTGTATATCTATGCCGAGAGCCTGGAGCGCACCTACTTCGACACCGAGCTGTTTCCCGGTTTGGCCGACGAACTGAATGCCCTGCGCGCCGACAGCATCGACTTCAGCAACACCCAGCAGCTGCCGGGTACCGGTTACACCATCGCCGGCATGGTCGCCTCGCAGTGCGGCATTCCGCTGTTCGCGCCCTTCGACGGTAACGCCTCCAGCGCGGTCTCCACCTTCTACCCGGAGAACGTCTGCCTGGGCGACGTGCTGAAGGCCGCCGGCTACAGCAACTATTTCTACCAGGGCGCCGAGCTGGCGTTCGCCGGTAAAGACACCTTCCTGAAATCCCACGGCTTCGATCACGTTTACGGCTTCAAAGAGCTGCGCGATCGGGTCGCCGATCCAAGCTATAAAAACGACTGGGGCTGGTACGACGACACCGTGCTGGACGTGGTGTACGGCAAGTTTGTCGAACTGTCCGAACAGCGCCAACCGTTCTCGCTGTTTACCCTGACCGTCGACACCCATCACCCGGACGGTTTTATCTCCGCCGGCTGCAGCAAGCAAAGTTACGCCTGGCAGAATAAGGACAACCGCTCGCTGAGCGCGGTGGCCTGCAGTCAGCAGCACATCGCCGCGCTGATCGACAAGATCAAACGCTCGCCGTACTTCAGCAATACCGTGATCGTGGTGTCTTCCGACCACCTGGCGATGAACAACACCGCCTACGACATTCTGACCAAGCAGAAGCGCCGCAACCTGTTCTTCATCATCGACGGCACCCGGCCGCAGGCGGAGCAGCGCCACGAAAAGCGCAGCACACTGGATAACGGCGCCACGGTGCTGGACGTGATGGGCGGCGACAACTATATCGGCCTCGGCCGCAGCAGCCTGTCGGCGCCGTCGCTGTCTACGGTGTTCCTGAACATCGAAGAGAAGATCAACGGCTGGAAACCGGCGGTGATCAACCAGTGGGGCCTGCCGAACCGCATCAGCGACTACAGCGTGGATACACGCCAGCGCAGCTTCAGCTTCTCCGGCGTCACCTATAAGGTGCCGTTCATCCTGCGGGTGGGCGATAACCGCATCGAACCGATGTTCAACGTCTATCTCTCCACCCCGCTGCGCAAGCAGCTGGCCGGGCTGGGGGCGGGGGAGAAATTCGTCTGGGTCGATAAATGCTACGAGATCGGCCGGGTCTGGGCGCCGCAGTTGGCGCTGAGCACCGACATCTGCGTGGCCTCAGGTACCCTGGCCTCGCCGCCGCAGATCGCGCAGGCGAGCGGCGAGCGCTTTCGCGGCAAGGTAAACTTTGGTGCCCCGACGGCGGACAGCGTCGCCGACTACCAAAACGCCGTCGCCCGCCTGCAGGTGGACGACGCGGCGGTGAAATACCGGGCGGACGCCATCGAGTTCATGCTGCCCGGCATGCCGGAACAGGTGAAGTCCATCACCGGCGTCTCCGCCGTCGAGGAATGGGGCCGCTGGTCCGACGCCAATCTGGCGCCGGCGGTGAACATCGATTACGTCGATCCGCTGCCTAAAACCTTCGATCTGGTGCTGCGCGCCCGCGCCTACGGCAACAACGTCGGCGAACCGATTTCGGTGCGCGTCGGCGACGAAGAGCATTTCGTGTCGCTCGGCGAACAGGACAGCACCGTCACCCTGCGCTTCGATAACCCGCGCGGCGCGCAAAACATCAGCATTACGCCGCCGGCGCCGACCGAGCCGAAAGAGAGCGCCAGCGGCGGCTTCACGCCGAAGAAGCTGGGCATCGGCTTGGTGTCGCTGAAGGTCGAAACGGCCGACCCCGCTTC
The DNA here is from genome assembly GCF_059801225.1 of Serratia sp. Ae19-1. Classification (NCBI taxonomy): domain Bacteria; kingdom Pseudomonadati; phylum Pseudomonadota; class Gammaproteobacteria; order Enterobacterales; family Yersiniaceae; genus Serratia; species Serratia sp. Ae19-1. Next base: position 352,530 of record NZ_JBCHWD010000003.1, read on the forward strand.
CTGATCCCCCTGCGCCGCGGGCGCGGTATTTTCTTTGCCGCGCCCGTCATTTCGACCAAGCTTTTACGCCTTTCTTCGGCTAACCTGTGACGGTGAAACGCCGCAGCCCCGCCACAGAGCCGGGACATCCAAGGAGAAAGTATGAGCTATGCCCCACCTCGCAGCGGCCTCAGCGCCGATCAGGCACTCGATCAACTGGAAGCCCTGTATGACGCCGCGGTAGACGCGCTGCGTCAGGCGGTCAGCGACTTTATCAGCCACGGCACGCTGCCGGATCCGCAGGCGCGCGCCGCCGGGCTGTTCGTGTACCCCGAGCTGCGCGTCAGCTGGGACGGGCAGCAATCCGGCCCGAGCAAAACCCGCGCCTTCGGCCGCTTTACCCATCCCGGCAGCTACAGTACCACCGTGACCCGGCCGCAGCTGTTCCGCCACTATCTGGCCGAACAGCTGGCGATGCTGGAACACGATTACGCCGCCCATATCGAAGTAGCGCCGTCACAGCAGGAGATCCCGTTCCCTTATGTCATCGACGGCTCCAGCCTGGCGCTCGACCGCTCAATGAGCGCCGGCATCGCCCAGCATTTCCCGACCACCGAGCTGGCGCAGATCGGTGACGAAACCGCCGATGGCCTGTACCACGCCACCGACAATCATTTCCCGCTGTCGCATTTCGATGCGCTGCGCGCGGACTTCTCGCTGGCGCGCCTGCGGCACTACACCGGCACGCCGGTGGAGCATTTCCAACCGTTCGTGCTGTTCACCAACTACACCCGCTATGTGGACGAGTTCGTACGCTGGGCCTGCGCGCAGATCGCCGATCCGGCCAGCCCATATATCGCGCTCTCCAGCGCCGGCGGCGCCTACATCACGCCCGAAACCAGCGCGCCCGAGCAGACGGTGTCCGATCTGGCCTGGAAAAACAACCAGATGCCGGCCTATCACCTGATCTCGCGCACCGGTCAGGGCATCACGCTGATCAACATCGGCGTCGGCCCGTCCAACGCCAAGACCATTTGCGATCACCTGGCGGTGCTGCGCCCGAGCGCCTGGCTGATGATCGGCCACTGCGGCGGCCTGCGCGAAAGCCAGGCGATCGGCGACTATGTGCTGGCCCACGCCTATCTGCGCGACGATCACGTGCTGGACGCGGTGCTGCCGCCGGATATCCCGATCCCGAGCATAGCCGAAGTGCAGCGCGCCCTGTATGACGCCACCAAAATGGTCAGCGGCATGCCCGGCGAAGAGGTCAAACAGCGCCTGCGCACCGGCACCGTGGTCACCACCGACGACCGCAACTGGGAGTTGCGCTACTCCGCTTCGGCACGCCGCTTCAACCTCAGCCGCGCGGTGGCGGTCGACATGGAGAGCGCCACCATCGCCGCCCAAGGTTACCGTTTCCGAGTGCCGTACGGCACGCTGCTGTGCGTCTCCGACAAACCGCTGCACGGCGAGATCAAACTGCCGGGCCAGGCCAACCGCTTCTACGAAGGGGCGATCTCCGAGCACCTGCAGATTGGCATCTGCGCCATCGATCTGCTGCGCGCCGAGGGCGATCGCCTGCATTCGCGCAAGCTGCGCACCTTCAACGAACCGCCGTTCCGCTAACGGTGCACAGGCCCGCTGCGGCGGGCCATTTTTTCCTCAACGCACCAGCGCCAGCGCGCGCTTCTCCTGGCTGCGGCCGCCGGCGATCGACAGCAGCAGGTCTTTCACCAGCAATGCCGGGGCGGACAGCGCCTGTTGGCCCGACATGCACAGCGACAGCGGCACCGACATCGTCGGCGCATTGATGCGCGCCATCCAGGCCTTGGCCGGGCCGATCATCGCGCGCGCCACCGACTCCGGCAGCACGGTCGCCCCCAACCCGCTTGCGATCGCGGCGCTCAGCGCGCCTGAGGATTCAATCTCTCCCACCACGTTGATCGCCAGCTTGCGCAGCGCCATCGCCTCTTCCAGCTGGTTGCGCACCGCATCCCCCTCGCGCGGCAGAAACAGGTTCAGCCGCGCCACGTCCAGCAGCTCGACGCTGTTGCCGGGATGCGGCACCGCACGCGTCGCCACCAGATAGAGATCTTCCCGCATCAGCGCGATAGCGTGCTGACCGGCGGGCATTTTGGCGCCGTAGATCATCGCCATATCCAGCGTCTGATTGGCTACCTGCCCGGCCAATGCCGCGCCGCTGTTTTCATGCAGGCTGAGCAGAATGCCCGGCTGCTGATCGCGCAGGGTCTGCAGCAGCGGCAGCGCCAGCTGCGCCGCAGTGCTGCCCGACGCCAGCCCGAGAGACACCTGGCCGCTCATCGCCTGCCCGGCGCTGTTGACCGCGCTCTGCGCCTGTTCGCACTGGCGCAGGATGGTCTGCGCATGAGCATAGAGAATATTGCCGGCCTCGGTCGGCTGCACGCCGCGCTTGGTGCGGATCAGCAGTTGCTGCTTCAGTTCCCCTTCCAGCGTTGCCAATTGCTGGCTGAGCGCCGGCTGGGCGATATGCAACACCTCCGCCGCCTGGGTCAGGCTGCCAATATCGACGATTTTCACGAAGTACTTCAGACGTCTGAAATTCATAGTGCCTCCAGCGAGCCGCTAAATTGAGAATGCCGAAATCCGGTTATTCAATCGCAGCAAGATCCGGGCCAGAGTCGGTAAATGCCCCGAGAAGCGGGATACGCGGCGGCAAACGGCCGTTCGCCGGGCGGCGCGCGCCACAACGCAGGGCATGCGTTGCACCATCGGCAGGCAACGGCCTTAAACAACGGGCAATCCGCCGGCGCTGCGCGCGGGATAAGCGACAAAAGCGATAAAAAGCAGCAGGTTGGGCAATCTTGCAGCAAACGAACGCATCGGGCGTTTTCAGGCTTTACAAGCCGCAACCACCCCGCTATTATTCGCCCCGTTCACACGATTCCTCTGTAGTTCAGTCGGTAGAACGGCGGACTGTTAATCCGTATGTCACTGGTTCGAGTCCAGTCAGAGGAGCCATATTTAGAGAAGCCCGCTCAGGGAAACCCGAGCGGGCTTTTTGCATCTGTACCGCTGCCCTCCCGCCTCAGGTTCATCTCATCCACAAAAAACGCGAAACCCTCACCTGCGGGTAGAATGGTTTTATCCGCCAATACCCTGAGCCGACGGCGCTGAATATTCGGCCCGGACAATAATTTCTCGCCATAACCGTATTTTTCCACCTTCCCTGCATGCATCACGGGTTGAACATTGCAGCCAGATATCGGGCTTAGGTATAATTATTGACCGATAATGCGTTATTACATGGAGTGTTCGCTGTGAAAAAATTATTGTGTTTATGCCTGCCGATTATTTATTCGTGTAATGTCTATGCAAATGAAAAGATCTGCCCTGAACATCTCACCCCCATTAATGCTTTCAATAACATGATATTGACGCAAGACGCCTCAGCCAGGAAGATTCCCAAAAAAGTCAGCATGCATATAGAAAGCAAAGATGATTATATAAAGGCTGATACGCAGATGGAGTTCGATGAATGCGGCGCGTTGTTAAGTTCACGCAGCAGCAAAACCATCAAGTCACGGATTAATAACAACGTTTTACTAACTCAACTCCAGGGTTCGATAGATAAAAATCATAACAACTGGGATTACGACATGACTTTTAAGATGTCAATGATTGAAAGTGGAGCGGATAAACATGCACTGATGACACAAAAAATGAGCGGGAAATTTCTGACAGACCTCAATGGCAAAATAATCCGCTCTGAGGACACATCCGATATTTCCGCTGGAAAAAATCATCAATCAGGCAAGGCAATAACCACATTCTCAACGGATGATACAGGCAGGCTCTCCGGTTCAAGCCGGGTTAGCACGTTAGGAAATGACAGTAGCAACACCGTTTATAGTTATGACGCTAAAAATCGTTTAACAAGAATGATCTCGGGAGCAACAACTGAAGATTTTACTTATGATAACGACGATAGAGAGTTAACCAGCAAAGAAGTGATGAAGTCCTTCACCACAGAAACGACCACAACCACCTGTAAAAGTTGGGATAAGTTTGGAAGATGCATTAATGCTCAGCAAAACATTTCAATTTTGATTAAAGACGTGAAGAAAAACCGGGATAACGTCTACAACCACGTTGCAGAAATAAAGTATGACTATGTTTACTAGATTGTTATCGGGGGAGTAATCTCCCCCGACAATAGGCAACGTCACTCAAGGCGCGGCAGCAAACGGCGCGCTCAAAAGCTGCGTTTCGCCACCAGATAAGCGCCCGCCACCAGCAACAAGGCGCCGAACAACGCCGGCAGATTCTCGCGCAGCGCCGCCGGACCGGCGCGATAGGCATCGGCCAACAGCCCCATGCACAGCTGGCTGGCGACCAGGATCGAGATGGTGGCCGCCGCCCCCAGCTTTTGGTAACCCAAAATGCCGGCGAACACGAACAGCGATCCCAACAGCCCCGGCAACAGCATCCACCACCTGGCGGCGCCGGTCACTTCCGCCACAGCGCCGAGACCGTTTTTGGCCAGCAGCAGCCCCATCAGCAGCAGCAAACCGACGCTGGAGTTGATCACCAGCGTGATAAGGATGGTCGAGACGCTTTCGGTAATGCGCACCATCAGCAGATTCTGCACCACCAGCCCCATCCCCGCCGCCACCAGCAGCAACAGCATATTCATCGCTCTGTCGCGGGCGGCGTGGCCCGCTCGTCCAGCTTCAGCTGCAGGAAGATCAGATCCAGCCATTGGCCGAATTTGGCGCCCACCTGCTCCATACGCCCCACCTCATGGAATCCCTGCGCCAGATGCAGTTTGATGGAGGCCTGGTTGCCGGATTCAATGCCGGCCACCATCACGTGCTTGCCGATCTCCCGCGCCCGTGCGATCAGGGCGATCAACAGCGCTTTGCCAATCCCCTCTCCGCGATGCGCCTGATGGACATACACCGAATGTTCCACGGTATGCCGATAGCCGTCCCAGGCGCGCCAATCACCGAACGACGCATAGCCGATCGCCTCGTCCGCACCGTTCACCGCCACCAGCACCGGGTAGCCCGCCGCCTGGCGTTCGCCGATCCAGGTTGCGCGGTTGGCCGCATCCACGGTTTGTTCATTCCAGATGGCGGTGCTGTTCAACACCGCGTCGTTATAGATAGCGGCAATCGCCGCGCTATCGTTGAGCGTCGCATTTCGTATAATCATGGTTTACCCCGGCCAATTGTCCACTATAATACTACGATATGAATATTAAATTAGACAATCTAAATCAGCTGATCGGCGCGCGCATTCGCATTGAACGCGAGGCGCGCCACTGGTCGCTGTCCGATCTGGCCGAACGGGCGGGCGTATCGCGGGCGATGGTTCATAAGATCGAACGCGGCGAGAGCAGCCCGACGGCGATGCTGCTGGGCAGACTGGCGGGCGCGTTCGGTCTCAGCATGTCCAAGCTGATCGCTCGGGCGGAAACGCAGGAAGGCCGACTGCTGCGCCGGGAAGAACAACCGATGTGGGTCGATCCGGAGAGTGGCTACGTGCGGCGCCACGTTTCGCCGCGCACCGATCTGCCGCTCGATCTGGTGCGCATCGAACTGCCGGCCGGCGCGGCGATCCCGATGCCGGCCTCGGTGTATGCGTTCAAGCGTCAGCTAATCTGGGTGTTATCCGGTGAGCTGCTGTTTGTCGAGGGTGAGGCGCGCCACGAAATGGCCGAGGGAGACTGCCTGGAGCTCGGCCCACCGGCGGACTGCCGCTTTGAAAACCGTAGCGACCAACCGTGCGTGTATATGGTGGCGGTACTGAGCGCCGCCTGACGGCTTGCATGCGTTAACTTTGCATCGGTCGGTTATAGCCGGCGCGGAAAAACTTCTCCGCCAGCCGGTTATCGCCGCCAGAGAAGAACTCGCTCATCGGCTCGCTGCCGAGGCCATAGGCGCGGCTGAGCTGCCCGGCCTCAAACGCCGCCCGGTTCTCGTCGCCGCAGCGCTGCGCCAAATGGTGCGCATAGCCGAGCACGAAACCGCGCTTGTAGTCGGAGCAAAAGCGCGACAGCTCCGCCTCCGGCTGCAGATTCTCCGCCTTTAACCCCGCCAACAGCCCTTTGCCAAAATGATCCCCCACGGTTTCCTCCTCATCACGCAATCGCTATGTAACAAAATATACAGCGAATAGGCGAGCGAGAATATACTCCCAAAGTTTTACTCGCCGCATAAAAAAGGCCCGCCAGGCGGGCCTCGGCGAGCGCGGTCGATCACAGCGTGAAGTTCAGCCCTTCGCTGACGGTTTTGCCGATCGGCAGACGGCCCGACGGCGTTTCTTTTTCCTGCAGAAAATCCGGCAGGCGAGCTTTGTCGCCCGGTTTGCCGATCGCCACCATGGCGTGCACCGCATAGTCGTCCGGCAGCTGCAGCGCCGCTTTGATCTTATCGTGGTGGATGCCGCTCATGCAGTGGGTCAACCAGCCTTTCAGGTGCGCCTGATGCGCCAGGTTGGCCCAGGCGGCGCCGGTATCAAACGCATGAGTCGGATTGTCCACCAGCCGCTCGCCGTTCAGGCTGGTGGTTTTGGAGACGATCACCACCAGCGCCGAGGCGTGCTGCGCCCAGCCGCGGTTGAAGTCGATCAGAAACTCCAGATAGCTCTCCCAGCTGTCGGAACCGTGCTTGCTGTAGGCGAAGCGCCACGGCTGAATGTTGTAGGCCGAAGGCGACCAACGCGCCGCTTCAAAGAAGCTGAGCAGCGTCTGATCGTCGATGGCGTCGTTGGCCATGGCACGCGGCGACCAGCGTTCAATAAATTGTGCATCAATCGGGTAATCGGAAGTTCTTGGCTGGCTCATGGCAGGTTCTCGCAGTGAAGTAAAAACAAAAGTTCGCAGATATTCCCACAGCTTAGGACGATAAAACTTTTATTTCGTGCCATTGCCCTGCGGCAGTTCCTGCTGCAGCCAGGCGAGGAATGCCCTGACCGGCGGATGCCGTTCGCGCCCCGGTGCGCACAACACGCTGTACGCGGCGCCCGGTACGCCCACCTCCGGCCGGTACGCCACCAACAGACCGTTGTCCACCATATCGGACACCATCACCGAACTGGCGAGCACCAGCCCCTGTCCGGCCACCGCCGCCTGCAGGGCGTAATGCTCCTCGTGATAGCTGCGCATCGCCGCATGGCGCTGCCACCAGTCTACGCCCGCGGCTCGACACCAGTCATGCCAGCCGCTGTCGTACAGCGCAGAATCCCCCCACTTGACGGTGATCAACACCGGATTTTCCGGCGGAGCGGCGGCCAGCCCCGGCGCGGCATAGACGCCAAAGCTTTCCTCCAGGCGCGCCGTCTGATGCAGCGCGGGATAATGCGCGCGGCTGTAGCGCACCGCCACGTCCACGCTGGCGTCCTGCTGCAGATCGATCACCTCGGCGCAGGCCTCCAGGCGCACCAGATAGTGCGGATGCGCCTGGTAGAAACGGCCCAGGCGCGGCACCAGCCACAGCGCCGCGAAAGAGTGCGTCACCGAGACGCACAGCGATCCGCTGCTGGGCTGCGGCCGCAGGCCCTCGAGCGTAGCGGCGACGTCCAGCAGCGCGCCGTGCACTCCGGCAAACAGCGTTTCCCCTTTCGCCGTCAGCTGCACGCCGCGCGGTAGCCGCTGAAACAGCGCAAATCCCAGCTGCTGTTCCAGCGCTTTTATCTGGTGTGAAATCGCCGTTGGCGTTACCGCCAGCTCGGCCGCCGCCAGCTTGAAGCTGTGCAGACGAGCGGCTGATTCAAAAGTGCGCAATGCGTTGACGGGCAGCGTGGCGAACATGGTGACCCCCTACAGGTGAATTGAATTCATCCTGGCAGAAAAGCCGTCATTTGTCGTCTGCCAACGTTAGTTTCTAAAGTAAGGCTGAAATCGCTTAACAAAAAGGAATATGACATGAATACAACTCATCAACCCAAGCGTCTGGTGGTATTGGTCGGCAGCCCGCGCCGCGATGGCAACAGCGCCACGCTGGCGCAGGCGATCGTGGCGGGCGCCGCCGAAGCCAGCACGTCCGCCAGCCTGCATTTTCTCGATGATTACCTGAGCGGTTTTCTGAGCGACGAGCGGCATACGCCGGCGCCGGCCGATCGCTACGCCGAGCTGTTTCTGGAACACTTCCTGCCGGCCGACGGCGCGGTGTTTTGCACGCCGATTTACTGGTACGGCATGTCGGCGCAAACCAAGGCCTTTTTCGATCGCTCGTTCAGTTTCTATTCCAACGCCTACCCTCAGGCGGCGGAGGTGCATCAACGCATGAGCGGCAAGCGCATCGGGCTGGCAGTGGCGTCGGAAGAGACCTACCCCGGCGCGGCGCTGGGTATCGTGCATCAACTCCAGGAGTTCAGCCGCTACACCCACTCTGAATTCGTCGGACTGGTGCACGGCGCCGGCAACCAACGCGGCGAAATCGCCCGCGATCCACGCAACCCGCTGCAGGCCGCCCGCGCGCTGGGGCGCGAGATCTTCACCCGCCCCTACTCTGATTATCAGATGGACAGCCCGCGCAGCACGCAGGTCTGGGAGGAGTAGGCGCGTTGCAGCAATTGCAAGCATAACGTTAGCATCTGTCGCAATCTGTTGCGGGCCATTGGCCCGCCGTTGCCGCGCTTGTATGATACGACGCGGCGCCAGACGGTGGCCGCCTTTCTCAAACGGAAGCGAACTGCAATGTCGAAACAGTGGAAAATAGCGGCGGCCAACGCCGGTTTACGTCTCTATACCCGCATCGCGGGCAATTTCCGGCCGGCAGCGAGCTTAGATCCGCAGCACCCGTTTGAGCGCATCGTGATTTTCTCCACCAGCGCCCTCGGCGATCTGATGTTCAACACGCCCGCCATCCGAGCGCTGCATGAACGCTATCCCGGTGCGCAAATCACCTTAGTCTCCAGCCACAAAAACCGGCAACTGGTCGAAGGCAGCCCCTGGTTTCATGACGTGATTTATTGGGATCACAAGGCCAAAGACATGCTGAGCGTGATCCGCCGGCTGCGAAAAAACCGGCCGCAGCTGGCGATCATCCTGCACTCGAAGGTGCCTTACGACGTGCTGGTCGCCATCGCCGCCGGCTGCCGCTATCTGTTTAAAGACCTTTACGGCAATAAGCCGAGCGGGATGGAGCGCTGGTTGACTGGCGTCAGCCGCAGCACCGGCGGCCATCTGATCCAACGCAAGCTGGATATGGTGGGGCAACTGGGCTGCCGCACCGATAACCCGGAGATGTTCATTCCCGTCGCTTTCCCGCCGCGCGCAAAACCGGCAGGCAAGATCCTGATCGGCTTTCAGATGGGCGCCTCCGAAACGCTGCGCCGCTGGCCGGTCGAACGTTTTGTTCAGCTGGCGCAACGGCTGCTGGCGCACTCCGCCGACTATCAGATCGAGCTGATTGGCAGCGCTGCGGAGCGCCACATCGAGCGGGAATTTATGGCGGGCCTGAGCGAGGAACAGCAACAGCGGGTGGTAAGCCATATCGGCACGACCACGCTGCCGCAACTGCTGGCGGTGATCGCCAATCTGCAGGTGCTGGTGACCGGCGATACCGGCCCGCTGCACCTCGCCGTGGCGTTGAAAACCGCCACCGTCAGCCTGTTCGTCACCGCCAATCCGCAGCATACCGGCCCCTATCAGGACCCTGAGCGGCACCAGGTGATGCATGTGCCGGTTGACAGCGCCGCGCTGGATGCCGCCCAGCGCCGCCAACCGCTCAGTATCATCGAGGCGGAACGGGTGCTGGAGAAGACGCTGGCGGCGCTGCCGCCCGCACCCGTCTGATCGGCGACCGCTTTGGCTGCGACAACAGCATCGCCAACGGCAGCCAGAACAGGTACCAAAACTCCGCCGGATTGGCGATCACAAACATCCCCTGCGAACTGTAGAATACCAGCATAAACAGAAACATGGCCGCCTCCCAACGCCGTCCTGCGCGCCAGTGCGCAAAGGCAAGCCGCGCACCGTATGCCAGCAACGCAAACAGCAGCAGAAAACCCACGCCGCCGCCCTTCAGCAAGGCGCCGAGGTACAGGTTGTGCGTGGTATGATTCAGCTCGCCGGTATAATTGAGAAAGTTAAGCTGCTTATCAAAGCCGTAGCCGAAGAACGGCGCCTGTTCGATCAGCCTCAGGCTATGGCGCCAAATGCTGATGCGCACGAAGCTCTGTTGGTACAGCTCGCCAAAGCGGGTGAGCAGCATCTCGCCGATCGCGCTGTAAACGACGGCGAAAACCACCGCCAGCACGCCGGGCAGCAGGATCCACAGCCACTTTCCCGGCCGCTGTCGATAGGGCATCGTCGCCACTAGCGCAAACACCAGCGCCATCAACGGACCGCGGCTTTGCGTCAGCACCATGAACGCCAGCAGCGGCGGGATAAAGCACAGCGCCGCCTTCTGCCCGGTGTCGCGGAAAATCATCAGGCTCAGCAAAATGGCAATGGCGGCGTAACCGGCCAGATCGATCACGTTGCTCGGCCCCGGATTGCGGGGGGTGGTTTCTCGCAGATGATAAATCGACGGGGCGTCGACCAGCGTCAGATACAGACACAGCGCCGCAATGCCGACCAACATCGCCCACTGCAACTGATGGCGACGCTCACCGTCAAGCAGTGTCACCAGCCAGGCGAGATACAGCAGGATATAGGCGCTGTGGGTCAGGGCCGACGGTAAGTCGCCCGGCGTCTCGCTCCACAGGGCGCTGAGGGAATAATAAAGCAGAAACATCAGCGCCAATCCGCCGCCCCACAGTGCCCTGCGGTTGCTCAGCAACTGCCGCCGCAGCGGCGGCCAGGTAAACACCGCGGCCAGCCACAGCAGCGCCGCCAGGTGAAACAGATTGTTGACGCGGGTTTGGCCGCAAAATATCGCGCTGAAAAACGCAAAGGCTAAAAACAACGCGCTGCCGAGGCGATAAAATTGCTCAGGCTTGCTGAAAGTAAACATTGCCGTCCACCTTCTCGAAGATATCGCTGTCGATAGCGCTGTGCAGAGAAAGGTTTTTTATCGCGATCTGCTGCTTTTTCATGATCGCGCCGGCGTGCCGGAAAGCGGGGATCACCAGCGACTCCACCTTGTCTGCCAGGAATGTCGGCAACCGATCTTGCTCGGTCTCGTAAAAACGCGGCTGGTGGAAGTTGTTCATGTCCAGCCCGGCGATAAACAGCTGCTTGAAACCGAGATAGGCGATGATTTGCAGCGCCCAGTAGGCCACGGTGCCGGCATCGAAAACGCCGCAGCGAATATCCTGACTGAAGCCGAGCGTGCGGCACGCGGCGGCAAAAACCACGCCGCTTTCCCGGCAGTAGTGATCCCACAGCGCACCGCTGTCGATCCGGGGATGGTAAATCTTGCAGGACGCATCTTCGACAATCGCCAAACGGCAACCGATCGCCGCCTGGCCAAATCGATCGAGAATGCGGGCTACGCCGTGCACGGTGGTGAATAACGTCAGCTCCCGCCGTTGAATGACGTCGCGCACGATCTCCGGGCGGCTATCGATAAAGCCCATATCCACAATGACGTAGAAGCGAAAATCCACCTGCCGATGCAGAAAATAGGCGCCGTTGACCCCGATGGCGGGCATGGCGGGAATATTTTCGAAGCGCAGCTGCTTCACCGACGGGCCGGTGGCCGTCAACAACGCCTCTCCCCGGCAGCTGTTGCGCAGTTCGCTCAACGGGACGATCGGCACCGACCGGTGCTTATACCACAAGGCGGTGATTTCCCCTCCTTCGCCGCGCGCGATCTTCACATAGGGCCAAAGATTTTCGTTATGCCGATAAGGGCGCGCGTGGGAATAGCGATAGACCTGCTTAAAAAAAGAGCCCATGGTGGCGATGTCCTATCCAGAGTGCGTGACGATACCTACAGGGGCATCTTTCTGTATGCTCAGAATTTAATAACGTGTCAGCGCTGGCCAGGCCGTACAGCGAGTATCTAAATATTCGTTTAATGAAGCAATTTTTGTAATTTGAATTATTCGTCAACGCATCGCCAAGAGATATGTCCAGATGTTAAATAGATGAATAAATGTTTCACTGCGTAAATATAAAATAAAATCAAAGCTCACCGTTATCCTGTCGCTTAGGCGGCAGTTTACGCCATTATCCTGCGGCTGTTTCGGCAGATTCACAGAGGACGGATAGCATATCGATTAATAACTTATCTGAACAAGAGCGCCAGACCAGGAGGCGCGATAAACACATTTTTAGGTAAAATAGGCAGCCACCGACAGTGCTAGGATTAACTCGCTATCATTTTATGTGCACTTTCAAGCAACGTTACCCTGTTATTTCGCATTCGCCGATCGTAAAGATCGGCTTTTTTATTTCTCCCGCCTGATCCGCCACCATAAATACCGTTTTTTGGTAAGAAAATGCCGAAGCGATAAGGTTAGATGCGCAGTGCATGCCCTTATTTTCCGTGTGTAGGTCATGCATCCCAGAGAGATTATCGATGTTTCATTCGCCGGCGTTATCGCCGGCTTTTTTTATTCCAACATCACCTTGCCAGACCTCAACACTATCGACAGCGGAGCCGGATTAGCACGTTTTACCTATTTATTGATAACAGAGAACACTTTTCGGTAAAGAGAAAATGGCAACGCGCGCTACTATTTCACCCGTAGTTTGTCATACCTATTGAATACCCCATGCTTACCGACCCTCGCGGTCGGTTTTTTTTCGCTCTCCCTACCGCAGCCTGAGCACCAGGCTACGCGCATGCCATCCCAATAGGGCATTGGGAGGCCTGAAAAAAATTGTCAATGATATCAAGGCAAAAATCAGAGAGCGCGCTTCGGCCCGAGCAACAAGCCCGGATCATTTAATCGGTATGAAATACCACATGCTGATGTCATCCTTTTCACCAGGGCAATGATCGTGGATTTTAAACATGACGCTCTCGGTAATGGAGATATCCAATGAGGCCAGAACACCTTCATAGGCCGACAGGATGAACTCGCTTTCACTCATCTTGTGCTCATTACGCCGGATTGCAAGGTACCTTGCCGATGAGTTGTACAGACCACAGGTTATTGGGTCTTTGTAGCTTATCTTCATCTGTCCCCGGATCATGACCGGAGACAGCAGTTGCACCTGCCTTTTTTTCTCGTAATACTCATGCAAATTCAAGTGCACGATACTGCTGGGAAAGGGCTCTTTGTCGAAAGCAATAATCGGTTGATAATTGACAAAAGGCCAGTGGCTCATGGTTCTAAATGTTCGCGGCGGACAACCGAATTGATTTGAAAAGGCGCGGCTAAATGATTGTTGAGAACTAAATCCAGACAGTAAGGCAATTTCATAGATCTTCATATCCGTACGTTTCAACAGCAACGTCGAGCGGCTCAGCCTGCGTTTTCTGATGTAAGTCCCTATCTTCATCCCTTGATACAAATAGAACATCCGCTGCAAATGGCCAATGGAATATCCTGACTTGATGGATAACGCTCTAATTGAAACATGGCTCTGAGTATCTATCGCCTTTTCAATGATGCAGATTATTTCGTCTAAAATATTGCGTCTGAACTCGTTAGAACAATCCATAGTAAAGCCTGTCATCTTGCTATATTTATTATTGAATGCATTTCTCTTTTTTTAGCATCAGAAAACCGTTAAGTTTGCTTCCTATTGAAAAATGGCATCCCCATACTTGTTCAAATATATCCATGCGTCAGACGGCGCGAACAACCTGTCCATGACCATAGGATGGCCATTCACCTTTCGCGCAAGTTGAAATTCTTAGGCAAGTCGCATCTAATAACGCCAATAATGGCATCAAGACAAAAACACGTTATGAAATTACCCCCGTGATACCCAATTTGGATTAGACATTATTCTGCAGCGCAGCCTTAGGCCTATTTACCCCTTAACCACTCACCCTTAAACATAGCATAGTTAATTATTTCGATTCTAAAAGATGTTACTGTCAATAAATTGGCAGACATATAGAGTTTTTATCTATCAATGAATAAAAAGTGCGCTTCCGCTCCCCGTGACCTATCCTGTCCGGATCGGATAACACGATACAAAACAAATAAAAATCAATGAATTGCAAAAATCACGCTGTCTAAATCACGCCATCTTGCCGTCTCTCGTCCTACCCAGTTAGTTGCCAAATGACACTTTTGAGTACATTTTCCTCAATTTGCCGCGTTAATATTGCGTGCGCTCTATACTCAGGATATTGCCTAAAACAGCGAATGAATCAGGCCGCTGTCGCTGATTACCGATAAAGCGTTATTTTACCTGACGCAACCATTAGGCAGATAACTAAAAGGAAGCTCCCGTATGTTTATAACCAAAGTCATTGAGGAGCTGCTCGCCTGGGTCGAGGAAAGTGGGTTCAATGAGAAGCTCACTGTTGAGATGCTTTCAGAAAAAAGCGGATATTCACGTGGGCATATCCAGAAAGCCTTTAAAGATGAAACGGGAATGACTTTCGGCAACTATGTGAGGGGCAGAAAACTCATTCGCGCCGCATTTATGCTGAAAGCGACAAACCTCTCCATTTCCCATATCGTTAATGAGTTGAAATTTCAGTCATATCAATCATTTGGCCGAGCGTTTCGCAAGCAGTTCAGAACGTCGCCGATGCAGTACCGCAAGAGTAAATCCTGGGACGTTTCCTCCGCCATCCCCTTGCTGTTTCTCGATGGCATACCCGAACATCGCTATGTCCACCTGCCAAAATTTTTCGATGAATCAGGGGATTGTATCGATGCTGAGATCTATCACTTCCACCCCGCGGTTTCGGCGCTGCGATTGGCGGCAATTGATAAAATGCAAGCAACAGACGGCGGCATGATTAATTTTTTTAACTTCGGCGCAAGCGCCAACAAAGAGAACCACGTTAGCATCTATTTGAAGACGACCTATGTTCCTGAAGGCGCTGATATCACTAGCGTTCTTGCCTCGCTGGCCGAGGTTCAGGGAAAAAAGGATATGCAACTGTTTGCCGAATTCACTTTTAAAGGCGCGAGCGATGAAGCGCAACAGTTCACGCAAAGCATTTACACCAAATCATTCCCGATAAATAAAGTGGGCATGGTCGATCGCTTCCTCATCGAAATCCTTAGCCCAATAGGCAATGGCGAAATAGCGATGAAGACCTATATCCCTATTTTATTCCCTGCCAGGAAAAGAGAAATAAATGGAACGAAAATGCCAGAATAGCCGGCACGTCAATGTCGACCTCAGGCTTTACTAATGCAATCTATATCAATCAGTAAAAATCATATTGAGCTTGCGAGCGGCATCACGCGCGCACGTTAAAACAGAGAAAATTTTAAGACTTATCCAATTGGAAAGCCCATCAACATCATTTCGCCAAGCGAGTCCGGTCTCTATCTTGTGGCCATGGTAATGGTTGAACGTTTATCTGCGGATAAATCACTGCAATGTGACTAACATACCAATACCTTATATATCAATGAGTTATGTTAATTTACCTTTCGTGCGGGGTGAGTTATAACTTATTGTTTTGATTGGGTTTATTGAAAAACCCCGATCGCGTCATACCGCCTGACGTTCGCTTTACCCCGCTCCCCCCTCTTGTAGACATCCCTAAACAGGGAAGATATTTTATTTCCACGATGCCTGTATTCACCGGTGCTATTAACATGCCTTAAACAAGAGTAAACCCCGTCAGGAAAATAGAATTATGAGCACTCACGCATGGTCCAAAAATTTAAAAAAACACTACCCCGATGTTAATGTGGAAAAAGTGACTATCGGCGACCGCGGGAAAGGTTATATTGTCTATGTCGATGGCGAGAGAATGGCGTTGAATCATTTTTTTCGCCGTTTTTATCGACACCGGCTTGATAAAGAATGAAACTTCATACTGAATTTATCGAGTTATGAAAATCGGTAAAAGCCTGTTATTTATAATAGCACTGCATTGCGCATCACTCTAAATAATTAGCCCAAAGAGGCCATTTCATCAGGCGCACATATCGTCTAACAGAGTATTAAATTCGCCGTAATACTGAAAGCCGCGCCGTTCAGCAACGGTTTTCAACCCGGTATTAAATGATGCGATAAGCCATACGTTAATCACGTACGCGCCCTCATTGCTCAATAAAACCTTTATCTCGCTCAGGCGGCGGATCCAGGCCGCCATTCTGTGCCATGAAATGGAAAGCGAAACAAGACCTTAGCAGCCATAAAGCGTTAGTGAACCGTCTCAAGGCGATGAAAGTGCCTTTCATGCCGGCGTTTTCGCGTATTGAGAGCGATGGAATGATGATCCCAATGGGATTGACAGGTCAAAGGAAAACATATGATTAGAACATCGGTTGTAAAGAGAGCTTTAATAATCACGTTCTTTTGCTTGCTGGTTTTTTCGGGCGTTGCGTTAACCGTGGGCGGCGTTTGGCTCATTGCCCTCGGCGGCTCGTTTTACTATGCCATCGCAGGGATAGGTTATGCCGCAGCCGCGATACTGGTGTTTAAACGCAACAAACAGGGTTATCACTTAACCATTGCGCTGTTCTTCATCACGACGCTGTGGGCGCTTTGGGAATCCGGGCTCAACTACTGGGCACTGTTCCCTCGTCTGCTGGTTCCCGCGGGCCTTTCTATCATCGCCGCGTTTTTACTTCCCTCGCATCTGTACAGCGCTAAGGGGAAAAAACAGGCTTACATTGCCGGTACGGTTTTGTCCGTTGCATTCGTTGCTTTCTTTAGCGGCGCCTTTTTTCCCCATGGAGCGATAACGCCTGCTGATAACGCAACCTTTATCGAGAGCAAAAGCGATAATGCCCCTGCGGATTGGAGCGCCTATGGCCGCACGACGGAAGGAACGCGCTATGCGCCGTTTAATCAAGTTAACCGTTCCACAGTCAAAGATCTCAAGCTCGCCTGGGTTTACCGGACCGGCGATTTCAGGCCGGGCGTCGATCAGAACACCCCGCTGGCCATTGATGATTTGGTCTATAACTGCACGCCCAACGGGCTGATTACCGCCATAGATGCCGATACGGGCAAAGCGCGTTGGAAGTTTGACTCGCATTCAACATCCCCGGTCTGGCAGCGCTGTCGCGGGCTGGGTTACTACCAGAATGAGGATGCGGCGCCAGGCTCTGTGTGCGAAAAAACGATCATTCATACCACAATCGACGCCCGCATCATTGCGCTGGATGCCAAAACGGGCCAGAAATGCCCCTCATTCGGTCAAAACGGCGAGGTTAACCTCGGCCAGCATATGGGGAAAATCGAACCTGGATTTTACTTCCAGACGTCAGCGCCAACTATCGCCCGGGGGAAAATTATCGTCGGCGGTTGGGTCATCGATAATGTGATGAAAGGGGAGCCTTCCGGCGTCATCAGAGCGTTTGACGCCAAAACCGGCGAGTTGGACTGGGCGTGGGACTTAGGCAATCCGGCGATCGCCAAAACGCCGCCGCCCGGAAGCACCTATACCCGCGGCACCCCGAATATGTGGACCACCGCCGCCTATGATGACAAATTGGGTTTGTTGTACGCACCGCTCGGCAACGCGACACCCGACTATTACGGCATGAACCGCCCTAAAAACTCGGACGACTACAACTCATCCATTGTCGCCATCGATATTGAAACGGGCCGCGAGCGCTGGAAATTCCAAACGACCCACCACGATATCTGGGATTACGATCTCGCCTCCCAGCCCGCCCTGGTGGACGGCTTCGACGATCGGCATAATCCGGTGCCCGCCCTCCTGTTGGGCACTAAACGCGGGCAGATTTTCTACCTGAACCGTGAGACAGGCCAGCCGCTGGCGCAGGTTGAAGAGCAAGCCGTACCGACCCAAGGCGCCGTTCCGGAAGAAAAACTCTCACCGACCCAGCCGTTTTCTGTCGGCATGCCGACCATCGGCGCCGAACACCTTACCGAAGAGAAAATGTGGGGCACCACCCTGTTTGATCAAATGGCATGCCGCATCTTGTTCAAACGGATGAATTATCAGGGGGCCATGACCCCAATCAGCACGCGGCCCACGCTCGAGCAGCCCGGCAATATAGGCGGTCTCAACTGGGGCAGCATGTCGATTGATCCGGTGAACCACATGGCTTACATGAACGATGTGCGGATCCCGAATGTGTTCTGGTTAGTGACGCGCGATAACTATGAGCGCGTCGCGAAACAGTATCCGCAAAAAGTGATCGACGGCCATGGGCCATCGCCCATGATCGGCACGCCATACGGCATGATCACGCTGATGTGGATGTCGCCGCTCGAGGTGCCTTGTAACCAGCCCCCTTACGGCACCATCACCGCCGTCGATTACAAAAACAAGAAGATTGCCTGGCAGATCCCTGCCGGCACCGCCGAAAAAATGGGGCCGTTGGGTATCAGATCACACCTGCCAATGCCCGTCGGCATGCCCACCTATGCGGGCACCATGACGACAGCCGGCGGCCTGGTCTTCTTCGCCGGCTTCCAGGACTACTATCTGCGGGCCTACAACAGCAGCACCGGCAAGGAGGTCTGGAAGTACGCGCTGCCGGTCGGCGCGAGCGCCACGCCGATGAGCTATGTTTCGCCGAAAACCGGCCGGCAATACATCGTGATTGTGGTCGGCGGCGCGGCGCACTCGCAAGAAACCGGCGATTACGTCATGGCGTTTGCGCTTCCTGAATCCTGACCTCGTTACCCCGGCCGATCGAATCTGCCGGGGGGACACTACACGATACTCTGACGGCCGCTATCGATGGCCGCCCTGGAGCCATACATAGCTTATCCGCCTGCAGAAGGACGAGCCTGCCGGGGCGGCAGACATCAAGCAGGCAGCGCTTGAAAACGGCGAGAAAAATTAACCAACCAAAGGTTCACGATGGAAACATTCTTCACCATATTAATCTTATTACTCACCGTCTCGTTGTCCGGCATCGTGACGAGAATATTTCCATTCCAAATCCCCTTGCCGCTGGTGCAAATCATCGTCGGCGCCGTTTTGGCCTGGCCGCAATTTGGCCTGCACATCGACTTCAACCCCGAACTTTTCTTGATGCTGTTTATCCCTCCTCTGCTGTTTGCCGACGGATGGAAAACGCCGGCGCAAGAGTTTATTCATTACGGCAGAGAAATACTGAGCCTGGCTTTGGTGCTGGTGATCATCACGGTGGTGGGGGTGGGCTATCTGATTCACTTGCTGCTTCCGTCTATCCCTCTCGCGGCCGCGTTTGCCCTGGCCGCCGTCCTGTCGCCTACCGATGCCGTCGCGCTTTCCGGCATCGTCGGCAAAGGGCGCATGCCCAAGCCGGTCATGCGCGTGATCGAAGGCGAGGCGCTCATGAACGACGCTTCCGGTTTGGTTTCCCTTAACTTTTCCATCGCCGTTGCGCTCGGCGCATTGGCCTTCACCTGGGAAAGCGCCTTTCTAACCTTTCTGCAGGTCTCTATTGGCGGGGTGCTCTGCGGCATTGTTATCGTCGTTTTATATAATCAAATGGTTAAATTCATCCACAGATGGATGTACAACGACTCGGCCACGCAGATTGTCTTCTCTTTGCTGCTCCCCTTTTCTTGTTACCTGATAGCGGAAAAGATCGGCGTCTCCGGCATTCTGGCTGCCGTCAGCGCCGGCATGATGATTGGCCAATCCAAAGTGAATCACAATATGCCGCTGGTGCGTTTGCGCACCAATAACATATGGGAAATGCTCGAGTTTATCTTTAACGGCATGGTGTTCATTTTGCTCGGGCTGCAGCTGCCGGGCATCCTGAACTTCACCCTGGCGCAAACCGATATGGATCATTCCGTCAGTCTGGAGAAACTGCTGGGTTACGTGGCCATCATCTATTTCAGTTTGATCGCGGTACGTTTGATCTGGCTGTGGTTGATGAAATTCGGCAGCGCGAAGCTGATGCGCAAAGATCCGCTGTTATTTTCGAAATTCAGCACGCGCGATCTGTTCGTGGCGTCCTTCGCCGGGGTTCGTGGGGCCGTCACGTTGGCAGGCGTGTTGTCGATCCCGTTGTTCTTGCTCGACGGTTCGCCATTCCCGGGGCGCTATCAGCTGGTATTTATCGCTTCTGGCGTCATCTTGCTGTCGATCGTCGTCGGCATACTCACCTTGCCTTTGCTATTGCGCGGCAACCCGCCGCCTGAAGAGGATCAGGAAGAAGCGTTTTCAGTCTCAGAGGCGCTGGCGAGTGCCGCCATCAAAGCGGTTAATGAAACGAAGGAAAAGCTGGTCGATACTCCACCGGACGACGCAACGCCAGAGTTGATTGAAGAAACGACGCGCCGGATGTTGGACGTGCTGCAGCGAAAAATCCTGACCAAGGACGATATTAAAAACATCGTGGCGCTGAAACGGCTCGAAAGGCAGCTGTACCTGGCTTCTTTGCACGCAGAAAGGGAAGAACTGTATCGATTGCGCCGCATGAAAAAAATCAGCCATGAAAAGCTGAGAAAGCTGCTGCATCGAATTGATATTACCGAAGTGCTGATCTCTGAAGACAGTGTCTGAACCGATGAGCCTCGGTCTGGCGGCAATCACGACCCTGCGGGGTACGATTGCCGCCGAAAAACCGCCGTCGTGCAACAAAAAAGCCGGCGATATGACGCCGTTTTCCTCCCCCGGCGCAGGCGACTGCGCCCTGTCCTCTCTTCGTTACCTTGTTTCCGGGTGCCGCTTGGCAGGGCATTCATTCTGTTATAATGTATCAGAAATTAACGAAGGGAAGACGACGATGAAAATCCAGCTGTCGCTGCTGTTTCTCAGCCTGTTGGCCGGCAAGGCCGCGGCGTTTCAGTCGAAGGTGCCCGAGCCGCGTCCCGAGCAGGCGCGCGCGGCGGAGCAAAACATCGAAAATCTGTTTTACGGCTTTCACGCCATGGACGCCCAGGCGGTGAACATCGGCAGCTGCGCGGCGGTGCCAGTGGCGGGATGCCAATGCGCGTTCTGCACCCAGCTGCGGCAGGCCGGGCGCTGAAGCCCCCTTATTTAATCCAGCTCATACTGCACGATCAGCTGCCCTTTCTTCATTTTGACGCCGGTGACGCTCACCGCCCCTATCTCGGCCAGCGTGGCGACGTGGGTGCCGCCGCAGCCGTAAGCCAGCAGCTCGCCGAAACCCACCTGGCGCATGCCGTCCACCGCCTGTTGGCGACGCGGCAGATCGGCGGCGATCAGGCGCGCCAGCTCCGTTTGTAAAACATCCGCCTCGATCGTCTGCGCGTCTGCCTCCGGCGTAAACGTGATGCGGCCTTCCCCCGGCCAATGATGCGCCTTGACTGGCCGCCACCCCCGGCCTTCGCCCAGCCAGCCGATCAGATGCCCGCCGGAGTGCCAACGGGCATGCAGCCGGCGTTGCGCTTCATCGATACGCATCGTAACCGGCCCGATCGGCAGCGGCGCGGCGGTAAAGTGCACCACCTTATCCCCCTGCTGCTGTACCCGCACGACAGCGACGTTGTCCAACGTTCCCACGTCGGAGGGCTGGCCGCCGCCCTGCGGGTGAAATAGCGTGGCGTCGAGCTCTACGGCGTAAGCGCCCGCCTCGGCCGGCGCGCAGCTCAACACCTGTGCCTGGCCCTGTAACTCGTCGCTGTAGTAATAACGTCGTTCGGTCATCATTTTTCTCCTCGATTCAGGGAGCCATTATATTCATGTCATAATCAGAGGATAATCCGTCGTCATCACAATGGACCTTTGCGTCATGAGCACAAATCTTTCTCACGCCCTGTTGGCCGAAATGGCCGTTTTCGTCCAGGTGGTGGAGAGCGGCAGCTTTTCCGCCGCCGCCCGTAAGTTGGGTGCCTCGCCTTCCGCCCTCAGCCGCAGCGTGGCGAAACTCGAGCAGGCGCTGGCGCTGCAGCTGTTGCACCGCACCACCCGCAAGCTGCGGCTTAGTGAAAACGGCGAAGAGGTGTTTCAACACTGCCGCGCCATGCTGGCGGCGGCCGAGGCGGCGATGGCGATCGGCGGGCGCGGCGCCGCGGAGCCCGAAGGGTTAGTCAGCATCAGCGTCCCCAAGGCGGTGGGCCGTTTCGTGCTGCATCCGCACATGCCGGCGTTTCTGCGGCGCTACCCGAAGGTAGACGTCAGGCTGCGGCTGGAAGATCGCTATATGGATCTGATCGACGATCGGGTCGATCTGGCGCTGCGCATTACCGATCGCCCGTCGCCCGGTTTGATCGGCCGCCAGTTGATGAGAATAGACCATCTGATATGCGCCACGCCGGATTATCTGGCGCAGCACGGCACGCCGCAGCACCCGCACGATCTGACGGCGCACAGCTGCATCTATCTGGGAGAGACGCCGAGCGATGCGCAATGGAAATTCCGCCGCAGCGGCAAAACGGTGACGGTCAACGTGCGCGGCCGCTACGCCGCCAACCACACCGGCGTGCGGCTGGACGCAGTGAAACAGCATATCGGCATCGGCAGCCTGCCGTACTTTACCGCCCGCCAGGCGCTCGAAGACGGCGAGATCGTGCAAGTGTTGCCGGAATGGGATTTTCTCAGCAGCTATCACGGCGGCCTGTGGTTGCTCTACGTGCCCAACCAGCATTTGCCGCCCAAACTGCGGGTATTCATCGACTATCTCGTCGCCTGCCTGGCGCAGGAACCGCAGCTACAGCGCCTTGCGTAGCGTAATGTTGATGCGGTGCGGCCCCACCAGCGAGTGGTAGCCTTCTTTGACCGGCAGGATGCCGTGGAAGCAGAGCCGCGCCGGGCCGCCCCATACCACCACGTCGCCGTGCGCCAACGGGATGCGCCGCGCCCGGTCGCTGCGCTGCAGGCCGCCGAACTGAAATACCGCCGGCAGCCCGAGCGAAACCGAGACGATCGGCGCACCGAAGTCGTGTTCGTCCTTATCCTGATGCAGCGACAGCTTGCTGCCCGGATCGTAACGGTTCATCAGGCAAGAGTCCGGCACGAAGGGGCCAAAGCCCGCTTGCTGTGCGGCCTCATCCGCCAACGCCATCAAGATTGGGGGAATGGCCGGCCAGCGTTTGCCGCTGCGTGCGTCGCGTTCCGAATAGCGATAGCCGCGGCTGTCGCTGGTCCAGCCGTTGCCGCACCAGCTCATCGCCACCGACATCACATGCCCGCCGGGGGTGGTCAAATGCCGCCATGGCACCTGAGCCACCACGCCCTGCACCGCCGCCAGCAGTTCCGGCCCGTGATCGCGCACAAAGCCGTGCATCACCACCGCGCCGGGAGCGATCTCTTCCCGCCACGGCGGCGGCAGTGCGTCTTCAAAAAGATCGATTGTCATCGTCAATGCCTGTATGAATACACAGTATCCATTGTAACCCGCCGCCGTCGATTGTCCAGCGCCCGGCAACGCCATTGTCGTTGGCGGCAAATTTCTCTACAGTAGCCGCCATAAAATCAATCACTCACCAGGAATGCGTGTGATTAAGGGCATCACTCTTTCGATCGTCGCCTCCATCTTGTTCGGCGCGATGTATTACTTCACCTCTACCCTCACCCCGCTGAACGGCGAACAGGTTTACGGCTGGCGCACGCTGCTGACGCTGCCGTTCCTGACGCTGTTCATGGCGTTGTCCGGCGATTGGCGCAAGGTGGCCGACACGCTGGGCTGGATCGGCCAACGGCCGCTGCGGCTGCTGGGCCTGCTGCTCACCTCGGCGCTGCTGGGGGTGCAGCTGTGGCTGTTCCTGTGGGCGCCGCTGCACGGCAAGGCGCTCGACGTATCGCTCGGCTATTTTCTTCTGCCGCTGACCATGGTGCTGGCGGGGCGCCTGATCTATCGCGATCGGCTGTCGCTGCTGCAAAAACTGGCGGTGGCGTGCGCTATGGTGGGGGTAGGCAATGAGCTGTATCAGGCGGGCGGCGTCTCATGGCCGACACTGGTGGTGGCGCTGGGCTATCCGCTCTACTTTATTTTGCGGCGCCGCTTCGCCACCGACAACCTCGGCGGACTGTGGTGCGAGCTGGCGCTGATGCTGCCGGCGGCGGCCTGGTTCGCTTTCGGCGACCACGGCGCGGCGGCGCTGCAGGTCAATGCCGAGCTGTATTGGCGCATTCCGTTGCTCGGCGTCATCAGCGCCGTGGCGCTGGTGTGTTACATCCTCGCCAGCCGCCTGCTGCCGTTCAGTCTGTTCGGCCTGCTGAGCTATGTGGAACCGGTGCTGCTGGTGATCGTCGCGCTGCTGCTCGGCGAGAGCATCAGCCAAAGCGAATGGCCGACCTATCTGGCGATCTGGCTGGCGGTGCTGCTGCTGGCGGCGGAAGGCGCGCAGCACCTGCTGCGCCGCCAGCGGGTCTGACTCAGGCGGCCAGCGTGGCGCCGCCGTCGATCACGATATCCTGCATGGTGATGTGGCTGGCCAGGTCGGAGGCCAAGAACAACACCGCGTTGGCGATCTCGTCCGGGCGGGCGATTTTACCCAGCGGGATCCCCAGTTTGAACATCTCGGGGAAGCCGGCGATGGTGCGCTGCTGCGCATCGTCGGTCTGCCACATGCCGCGCTGCATCGGCGTGTCGGTCGAGCCCGGCGACACCAGATTGCAGCGCACGCCGAACGGCGCCATCTCCAGCCCCACGCAGTGGTTCAGGCTGGTCAGCGCCGCCTTGGAGGCGCAGTAGGCCGCCATCTGCGCGCGCGGCACGTGCGCAGCGTTGGAGCCGACGCTGACGATCGCCCCGCTGCGCTGCGCCTTGAAGTGCGGCAGCAGCGCGCGGAACAGGTAAAACGCCCCCGAGGCGTTGACGTTGATGCACTGATGCCAGTCATCCACGCTCAGATCTTCGGTATTGCCCATGCGCAAAATGCCGGCGGCGTTGACCAACACGTCCAGTCGCGGGTTCTCCCCCAGCTGTTGGCGGCACACCGCCTCCACCTGTTCCGGCCGGCTGATGTCCAGCGTCACGCAAGGGTAAGGCAGATCCGGGTTGGCGAATTCGCGGTCAAATCCCACCACCTCAGCACCCTGAGCCAAAAAGTGCCGGGCGATCTGCTCGCCGATGCCGCGCGCCGCGCCGGTCACCCACACCCGTTTGCCGGTGAAATCCATCTGAATGCTCATGCGCACACCGCCATCCGGGCGCACAGCCGGGTCATGTTGTTGTTCATCGTTGTCTCCTGCGAAAGCGTATGGCGCGGCGCACACTGCGCCGCAAAGAGGCCCTACAGCGCGCCGCTGTTCAGGCCGAAAGCGTTGAGCATGGTGCCCAGTTTGGCGGCGGTTTCCATCCACTCGGACTGCGGCGTCGAAGCGGCGACGATGCCCGCGCCGGCGAACAGCCGCACCCGGTTACCGTGCAGCAGACCGCTGCGGATGACGATCGCCCACTCGCCGTCGCCGTTGGCGTCGCACCAGCCGACGATGCCGCTGAACAGGCCACGATCGTGCGGCTCCAAATCGGCGATCAGCTGGCGGGCGCTCTCGGTCGGGAAACCGCACAGCGCCGGTGTCGGATGCAGCAGACAAGCCAGCTGCATCACGTTGAGCGTCGGGTTCAGCAACTCGCCGCGAATGCGGGTGGACAGGTGCCACATGGTGCCGGTGCTGAGCAGCGACGGGCCGCTGGGCACGCTCAGGCTGGCGCACAGCGGTGCCAGATGCCGGCGAATATCCTCTATCACCAGCTTGTGTTCGTATTTGTCTTTGGTCGAGCGCATCAGGCGCTCGCTACCGAGGCGATCCTGCTGCGCATCGTCCTGACGGCGCGCCGAGCCCGCCAGCGGATTGGTGTGGATCTCGCCGCCCTGCTTGCGGATCAGCAGTTCCGGGCTGGCGCCGATCAGCACGCCGCCATCGGCCAACGGCAGGGAAAAGTGATAACCGGTCGGGTTCTGCACCATCAGGTTATTGAAGATCTGGTGGCCCGCCACCGGCTGTTCCAGCTCGATGTCGAGGATGCGCGACAGCACCGCCTTGTCCAGCTTGCCTTGTTTAAAGCGGCTGACCGCTTCCGCCACCGCATGCTTGAAGCGCGGCTCGTCCGGAATGCTGGTGCAGGCAGCAAGACGATGCGGCTGTTGCAGCATCGGGCGCGCGGCGCGGGTAAAGCTGTCGTTGGCGACAAACTGGCAGTTTTCAGGCACATACAGGCTGGAAGGCCGGCGCGTATCGAACGGAATGGCACCCACCACCACCGGTGCCGCCTGGCCGGCGGCTTTGGCGCGCGCCAGCGCCTCGCGGATATGCTGCGCCAGCGCGCTGCCTTCCTGTTCGCCGCCGAACGCCGGCGTCTCAATGCGCTCGAACACGCCGTCGGCGGAAAGGGAACGGAATTCGGACCGGTACAAAAAGGTCGATTGCTCGGCGTACACAAACCCGGGGAAGGTTTGGTTTTCTGTCGTCAGTGTCGCCACAAGACCACTCCTTTGTTGCGCCTCACCAATGATAATGTTTATGCGAATAATTATCATTAGCCATAAAAAGGATGGTAAATTACACCGGATCCCCACCGTGGGTCAATCACCGGTGAATGAATCTTTCCGCGCGCCGCGGCAAATCCGCGTTACGGCACAGAAATAAATAACACACTGTTATTATTGTGTTTTAGCAAAAAATAAAGGTCGTGACGTCGTCACCTTCACGCCAAAAACGCCCGCTGAACCGGCGGCCGGCGGGGCAATGCGGCGTCAATGTCTTAAGCAGCTCTAATACGAACGTCTGCCGCTGCACATCCACGGCCGTCATGCGCGCATCAAGAAAGTCGAAGTAACAGCGCACCTGCGGATAAAGCGTCTTGAACAGGCTCTCTTTGGCAGAAAACGCCAGCGTCAGCAGCGCGTTGAACGGCAGCGCCTCGCGCAGCAACGCCTCGCGCTCCGTCGGCGAAACGATCGCCCCCCACAGCTCCTCCGCCCGCTCGTCAGACAGCAGCGTCTCCACATCCAGCCCAACGCCGCCCAGCCCGCTCTCGCGGTGCACGGCGCACAGCGCGGTATTCGAATTATGGCTCAGCGCACCGGCAATGCCAGCCGGCCACTGCGGCGCGCGATCTTCGCCGCGCGCCAGAGTGAAATCGACGAAACCGAGCGGCGCCAACAGCTGCCGCGCCAGAACGCGTCCGGCCAGATACTCCGCACGGCGCTTCGGCACCGCGCGCGCCAGATGATCCGGCAGCGTAAAGCCCAATGCAGAAAAACTGTCGTCGTGATACTCCGCCAACGCAAACTGGCAGCGCGCCACCTGGCCCGGATAACCGTCCGGCGTGAAAAAGTCGATATTGCGGATAAAAGTGGGCAACGGCAGTATCCATGATAAGCAGGCAGGCTGATGATGTTAGCCCCCGAAACGGCCTGCAACAATGACTCTGGGCAAAATAAATGGCGTTAAGGCCGGCACGGCGGCGCGTTAGCCGGGTTGGGAAGAGGCCTCTCCCCCGCGGTCGGGAGAGAGGCTGGGCATTACAGGATACCCTTCATGGTCTTTTCGAAATCGCTCCAGGCGCAGAAACCGTCCTTGTCGATCGGGCAACCTTTCAGCGCCAGCGTTACGCGCTGCGGCGGGGTTTGCAGCGTCAGCGGCGTCGCCTTGCGCAGCTGTTCGGTGGACTGATAGACGTACTCGATCTTCAGCAATTCACGGTCGTTCTGCGCGTCGCGCCAGCGTTGGAACACCAGCTTGCCGCCGATCGGCGTTTTCTCATACTGCTGCGGCAGCTGATACGGCTGGAACTGCATGGCCGACAGCAGCGAAGCGATATTGGAGTCGTGGCCGACCAGCACCGTCAGCTTCGGCGCGTCCGGTTTGCGCTCGCCGAGCAGCGCGTTGTTGATATAGGTCAGCAGCGGTTTGGCGACGTTTTGCGCCACCACCGGCGAGGTGAACAGCGAATCCTGATAGCCGTCTTTCAGCTGCGCCAGCTGTTTCCACTGATGCGGGGTGGCGATTTTGCCCCAGGCCACCTCTTTCATCGGGAAACCTTCGTAGTACTGCAGCATAAAGGCGTCTACCAGCGAGTTGCCCACCCGCAGCGGGCCGGAGACGCCCGGCTCTTTGCCCGGCACCGCGCTCATCACGCTGGCTTCTTTGGTCAGATCGCAGTGTTTGTCGGTCTTGCAGGCGGCGGAATCCTTGTAATCGATGATCTTCGCCAGCTGTTGGTAAGAGGCGTCCAGCTTCAGCGATCCCAGCGCGGCGTTCATCGCCGCCAGCGCCTGCTGGTTGAAGGCTTCGCTGGTATCGGTGATGATCGGGTTGAAGGTCGGATCCATCTCGCCCATCTTGTCCTGATGGTGCACGCTGACGTCGCAGCCCGGGAACGCGCCATTGCTGAAGAACTGCGCGGTGGCCACCGTGCGCTGCAGGCTGTTGGCGTAGACATACACGCTGCCGGCGGTCGGGCAGCCCTCTTGCGGCAACAGGCCGGTCTGCTTCAGCCAGGCATTGAAGTAGTGCCCCATGTACACTTCCAGCACCCCGCCCTTGGTGGTCAGCTGGCCGCCCGGCGTTTCCCAGGCCGGCCAGGCCTTCGGCGTAGACTGCGCCAGCACGCTGCCGTTATTGGCCAGCGGCGCACGCAGGTTATGGCGGCTCATCACCAGCACCTGTTCCAGTTGATAACCGCCGGCTTCCGCCAGCGCGTTCCCGGTGAATAACAAAGGCAGGCACAGCAATAACGTTTTTTTTCTCATCCGCAGAGGCTCCCGGAAAATGATTATTTTTAAGGTGTTAGCGTTTGCCTGAGTATGATGGCGGGGTTAGTGTGACAAGTGTGTGACAGGGTTCACGGGAAAAGATCGTACCAGCGGCCACCGGGCGGCGGCCGCTGTAGTTCAACTCAGTACCACAGGCTCATGATCGGCCAGCCGATCAGCAGCAGCGCGGCGATGTACACCACGCCGAGAATGCCGCCCAGGCGCCAGTAGTCTTTCGATTTCACGTAGCCGCAGCCGTAGATGATGACCCCCGGCCCGGTGGCGTACGGCGTCAGCACGCCCATGATGCCGATCGACAGCACCAGCAGCATCGACAGCTGCCCCATCGGCACGCCCGGCAGCCCTTTCCCGACCGCCAGGATCACCGGCAGCATGGTGGCGGTGTGCGCCGACAGGCTGGCGAACAGATAGTGGGCAAAGTAGAACACCAGCACCAGCGCCACCACCGTCATGTTCGGCGAGAAGCCGTCCAGATGGGTGCTCATGGTCTGGGCGAACCAGTCGATAAAGCCGGAGCGCGTCAGGCCGTTGGCCATCACCACCAGCGTCGCCAGGTTAACCAGCGTGTTCCAGGCGCTGGAATATTTGGTGATCTCTTTCCACGACACCACGTGCAGCGCCAGCATCAGCGACACCGCCAGCAGACACACCGCGGTGGCGTCCAGCATTTTGCCGCCGAACACCCACAGGCACAGGCTGAGCAGCACCAGGCCGATCAGGGTGTATTCCTTGCGCGTCAGCTTGCCCATTTCCCCCAGCGCGGTATCCGCCCAGGCGGCCACTTCGCTGCTGTGGGTCACGCCCGGTTTGTACAGGTAATAGGAAATCAGCGGCGCGATGATCAGCAACAGCAGACCGACCGGCAGGAACGCCAGGAACCACTGCATCCAGCTGATGTGCACCCCGGCGATCTTGCCGACGAACTCGATGCCCAGCACGTTCGGCGCAGCGCCGGTGACGAACATCGAGGAGCTGATGCTGGTACCGACCACCATCATCCACATCAGGTAACCACCGATGCGGCGCGAGGAGGGATCGTTAGGGAAAGAGTCGAACAGCGGCGGCAGGTTTTTCACCACCGGGAACACGGTGCCGCCGGTGCGCGCGGTGTTGGACGGCGTGAACGGTGCCAGCAGGATATCGATGATCACCACCGCATAGCCCAGCGTCAGCGTGCGCTTGCCCATGAACTTCACCAGGAACAGTGCGATGCGCCGCCCCAGCCCGGTGGCCTCGTAGCCCAGCGCGAAGATAAAGGCGCCGAACACCAGCCAGACGGTGGTGCTGGAGAAGCCCGCCAGCCCCCATTTCAGCGCCTCTTTACCGGCCTTGAAGCCCGGCTCCGCCAGTTCCTGCGCGCCGAACAGCACCCAGTTGGCGCTGAGCACGCTGACGGTCACGGCGATAAAGCTGATGGCGGTGGCCGGGATCGGCTCCAGAATCATGCCGACGATCATCGCCACGAAGATGGCGAAGTAGTGCCACGCCTGCGGCGGCATGCCGTCGGGCACCGGTATCAATAACAGGATCGCGAGCACCGCCAGCGGCGCTATCGCTTTCCAGATCTTTTCCTGGGTTTGGGACATGGGGACTCTCCTGAAGGCTTGGTTATTATTCTTGGGCACCCAGCTGCGCCAGCAGCCAGGTCACTATCAACAAGTCGGCGCTGCCGCCGGGGCTGAGGTTGCGGGCAATGCAGTCGGCATCGAAGCGCCGCAGGCGCGCCAGGCCCGCCTCCCCGGCCGAGCCGCCCTGCGCCAGCAGCAACGCCGCCCGGCGCCGTAGCCAGCGCAGTCCGTGCATGCCGCCGCGCGAGGCGACGTTGGTGTCACCGTTGTGGGCCATCAGCCACAGCAGACTGTCCAGCAGCGCCCGCTGTTCGTCGCCGTCGGCGGCCAACCGTTGCCGATACAGCGGCAGCGCGCCGTCCAGCACCAGCCGAAAACCGGCTTCCGCCTCGCCGCGCGCGCCGCTGAGGCCGTAGGCAGCGAACAGCCGCTGGCCGGCGGTCTGCCCGGCGTTGTTGCGCCGCAGCTCGCGCTCCACCACCCCCCGACACATCGCCGCCGTTTCGGCGCACAGCGCCGCTGCGCCGATGGCGCGCCCCTGCTGCTGCAGACGGCCGAAGGCGGCGCACAGCAACCCGAGCGAGAACACGCTGCCTTTGTGGGTGTTAATGCCGCCGGTGGCGCGAAACATCTGGTTTTCGCAGGCCAGGCCCAGCGGCCGCAGCCGCGCCAGCTGCTGCTCTGCCGGCAGAGCCGCGTCTTCGCGCCCGCGTTGGATAAAGCGCGGCAGCCACACGCCGATGGCGCGGGCGCTGCGGTAAAAATGCCCGAGATCCATGTCGCGGTGGGCGCCGGTGTTATGGCGATCCACCAGCCCCGGCTTGGGCGTGAGGTTGACTTCCACCAGCAGCGCGCGAAAGGCGGCGCGGGCGAAGTCGCAGGCCGGTTCGGCACGGCGGGCGGGCAGATTAATCGGCAGAGATCGCATCGTTGAACATCCTTTCCATTTCATGCAGCAGTTGCTCGCTGCTATGCCGCCGCTGGCGGGCGCAGATCTTGGCCGGTTGGCCGCACAGCAAACAGCGCCGTTCTGGCAGGCCGATATCGCGGCGCGACAAAATGCGCCCCTGCGTATCCAGCACGTCGATGTCCCACAGCCGGCCGATCGGGCGGCTCACCTCCAGCTGCATGGCGCAGTCCTTCACCCGCTGGGCATCGGCGCGCAGTGCCACAAACCCTTCGCAGCCGGTGGAGAGCGCCAGCACTTCGGCCTGCGGGCTGGGCCAGCCCTGTTCGGCGCACAGCCGCAGCAGCGCCGCCCACCCCAGGTTGAAGATGCCGCGCGTCAGCGCGCTGTCCTTCACCGGGCCGGGCACCACCAGCGTCAGCACCAGCAGCGTGCACTGGTGCTGCGCCAGCCACGCTTGCTGGCGCGCCTGGCGGCATTCGCGGCTGGTGAGCAGCTCCGGCAGGCTGACCGCGCGTTCGGCGGCCAGTTGGGGATCGACGGCGGCCATCGGTTACTCCGCCACCTGATGCACCACGTCGATCACCGAGCCGTCGCGGTAACGCACCACCGCCACCACCTTGTCGGTAAAGGCGATCGGCTGCGGTTCGCCGGTCAGCTGCAGCGCGCGGGTGCGCAGCCAGTCGATGCTCACCACCTCGAGCCCAGCCTCCCGCAGGCGCTGCGCCAGCTCCGGCCGCGCCGGGTTGACGGCGATGCCGTGGTCGGTCACCAGAATGTCGATGCTGGAGCCCGGCGTGACGCAGGTGGTCACCTGCTCCACCAGCGTCGGAATGCGCCCGCGCACCAGCGGCGCGACGATGATCGCCAGCCGCGCGGCGGCGGCGGTGTCGCAGTGGCCGCCGGACGCGCCGCGCAGCACGCCGTCGGAGCCGGTCAGCACGTTAACGTTGAAACCGGTATCGATCTCGAGCGCGCTCAGCACCACCACGTCGAGCCGATCGACCGACGCCCCCTTGGAGCTGAAGTTGGCGTACTGGTTGGCGCTGATTTCGATATGGCGCGGGTTGCGCGCCAGCGAGGTCGCCGCCGCCCGATCGAAGCTCTGCACGTCCAGCAGCTTGCCGATCAGCCCTTTCTCGTGCAGATCCACCATGGTCGAGGTGATGCCGCCGAGGGCGAACGCGGCGCGAATGCCGCGGGCGCGCATCTTGTCCTCCAGGAACCGGGTCACCGCCAGCGAGGCGCCGCCGGTGCCGGTTTGCAGCGAGAAGCCTTCGGTGAAGTAGCCGGAGCCGGCGATCACCTCGGCGGCGCGGCGGGCGATCAATAGCTCACGCGGGTTCGAGGTCATGCGCGTGGCGTCGGCGCCGATCTTGTCGGCGTCCCCCACCCGCTCCAGCTGCACGATCAGGTCCACCCGATCCTGCGCCAGGCTGGCGGGATGATGCGGATACGGCACCAGTTGCTCGGTCAACAGCACCACGGTGCCCGCCGCCTCGGCGTCCACCCGCGCATAGCCGAGCGAGCCGCAGCAGGCTTCACCGCTGTAGCCGTTGGCGTTACCGAACTCATCGCAGGCCGGCACGCCGAGGAAGGCCACGTCTATCTTCAGCTCGCCGGATTCGATCAGGTTGACCCGGCCGCCGTGCGAATGAATTTGCACCGGCTCCGCCAGCAGCCCGCGTGAAATGGCGTCCGCCAGCGGGCCGCGCAACCCGGAAGTGTAAATGCGGCTCACCACGCCGTGGCGAATGTGTTCAACCAACGGCGCGTGGCAATCGGTCAGCGAACTGGAGGCCAGCGTCAGGTTGCGGAACCCCATCGCCGCCAGCGTCTCCATCACCTGGTTGAGGGTCAAATCGCCGCCGCGAAACGCATGGTGGAAAGAGATGGTCATGCCGTCCTGCAATCCGCTACGGCGCACCGCCTCTTGCAAGGAATCGCACAGCTTGAGATCGCGCGGTTTGCGCGCCTGCAGATTGGCCTTGGAGACGTCCTGATAGCCCGGCAGATCCGCCGGGTTGGCGAAGGTCATCAATCGTTGTTGGCGGTTCATCATGCTTCCTCCCCGTGCTGCGCCGGTTCTTCCCGTAAGCCGGACAGCGCGGCGCGCTCCAGCACCAGCCGGGCGCGTTCAATCACCGGGCTGTCGACCATTTTTCCGTTGAGCGACACCACGCCGCGTCCTTCCCGCTCCGCCGCTTCGGCGGCGTCCACCACCCGCTGCGCGTGCGCCACCTCTTTGGCGGTCGGTGCGTACAGGTTGTGCAGCAGCTCAATCTGGCGCGGGTTGATCAGCGATTTGCCGTCGAAGCCGAGCTGTTTGATCAGCGCCGCCTCCTGCAGGAAACCGGCCTCGTTGTTGGCGTCGGAGTAGACGGTGTCGAACGCCTGAATGCCGGCGGCGCGCGCCGCCTGCAGCAGCGAGCAACGGGCGAACAGCAGCTCGATGCCTTCCGGCGAGCGTTCGGTGCGCAGGTTGCGTACATAGTCTTCCGCCCCCAGCGCGATGCCGATAAGACGCGGCGAAGCGTGCGCGATCGCCACCGCGTTGGTGATGCCCTGCGCCGATTCGATCGCCGCCAACAGCCCGGTGCTGCCGACCGGCCGGCCGCAGGCCGCTTCGATGGCGGCAATCTCGCGCTCCATGTCGATAACGTCCTGCGCGCTGTCGGTCTTAGGCAGACGCACGATGTCTGCGCCGCCGCGCACCACCGCCTGCAGGTCCGCCAGGCCGTAGGCGGAGTCGAGCGCATTGACGCGCACGATGGTTTCCACCTCCTGGTACAGCGGGTGCTGCAGCGCGTGGTACACCAGCCGGCGCGCCGCGTCTTTTTCACGCAGGATCACCGAGTCTTCCAGATCGAACATCAGCGCGTCGGCCTGGTAGATAAAGGCGTTGCTGACCATCGCCGCGTTGGCGCCGGGAACGAACAGCATGCTGCGGCGCAGCCGGGTTTTATTCAGCGTTTTCATCTTTCGCCTCCCACGGCAGTTGGCCGCCCTCGCAGGCGCGCATCAGCGCGGTTTCCAGCCGGGCGCGCAGCACGCAGTCCAGCGCCCCCTTATCGTCGACGATCACCTGCACCGGCTCCACCTCATAGCGCTGCAGCACCTCCAACAGGGTGTGGCGGATCGCCGCGCCGAACTGTTTTTCCACGCTGCTGGCGATCAGCAGATCGTGCTGCGGCCCTTCGGCGGGCGCGATGCGCACCATGACATCGCTGGATTCCAGCGTGCCGGCCATTGCTTCTCGGATAATTTTCATCATTCACCTGATTGTGCGGACTCAAAAGGATGCGGGGCCGCCTTGGCCCGGCGCTGCGTTTGCAGATCCTGCAGGTAGTACAGGGTGTCCGGCGGCACCAGCGGCGCGGCGGCGTGGAAGTCCCCCGCCGCCAGCAGCTTGCGCACCCAGGAGGCGGAGATCGCCGTGCCCTGATATTGCAAACGCTCGATTTCCACCAGCGCGATCGGCGGGCTGGGCAGCGCCGGCGTTTCCAGCCAGTAGCGCATGTCGCGGTTGTATTTCGCGGTCACCGCGCAGAACGGCTCGTTGCCGACGAAGCGGTGCGTAATGCCCAGCGCGGGCGCCAGATACTGGCGGAAGATCTTCAGATCGATTTCGGTGTAACAGTCGTCGGCCACGCCCTGGTCCTTGATGAAGTAACAGGGGAAGGTGGCGCGCGAGATCACGTACTGCGAGCCTTCATGTACCGTGAGGTTGGGGATATCGGCGGTGCCGGCCAGCACCAGCCGGCGCCGGTCTTCATAGCTGAAGCGCGAGGTGTTTTCCTTCACCAGAAACAGGTGCAGCCAGTCGCAGCGTTTGGCCGCCTGACGCACCAGATACTGATGCCCGCGGGTGAAGGGGTTGGCGTTCATCACGATGCTGCCGATGGTCTCGCCCGGCCGGCGCTGGCTCGCCAGTTGGGCGGCATAGCGCTTCAGGCGGCATGGGCTGTTTTCCATCAGCACCACGATGCCCGGCACGGTGGCGATCGGGTAGAAACCGCACTGGCGGAACAGCGGCTCGTTCTGCACCTTGGTGTAGATAAACAGCTGGGTATGGTGCCGCTCGTAGGCCAGGTTCACCAGCTCGGTCGCCAGCGCCAGCGCCAACCCTTCGCCGCGCATCAGCGGACTGATGGCGACGCATTTGATAATATTGTCGGCGATGCCGCCGCAGGCGACCAATTTGTCGTGCTGGGTAACGGTAATAAATATTTCAACCGTAGTGTCGATATTCAGATCGTTACTGCGCAAGAAGGCGCTTATTTCCGAAATCGCTTTATGATCCGATCGCTTTACCCGATTAAATACGGCATCGCCTAACATAACACGCTCTCTGGGTTAACTGACAAACAACAAGTTAAATACAAAAAGGCTTTTTAATTAACATTGACAAGACTAATTAAAACCTTAAAAACCATGAAGATAAACACGACATCGCGCTCGATAAACCAATGGTAAACAGAAAAAAAACGCGGATTATTGACCTATTTCACAAACCGTCCCCGGTTAATAAGTTATTTAATGTTCTTTATTTACTTAATTAATCTTATGGTGTTTATTATTGAGATAATCTTTATTTGACGCCGCAATTTACTTACATTCATTTAGCATCTTGATTGCAATAGTAGGTTTCATTATGGAATGGCTGAACATCCTGATCGTTGAAGACGAAACGCCGCTGGCGGAGATGCATGCGGAGTTTATCCGCCAGAACGGCGGCTGCCGCCAGATTTGGCTGGCCGGTACGCTGGCGCAGGCCCGCGCCATGACCGAACGCTTCAAGCCGGACCTGATCCTGCTGGACAACTTTCTGCCCGACGGCCAGGGCATCACCCTGCTGCGCGAACTTACGCTGAGCGGCTATCGCGGCGGCATCGTGTTCATCACCGCCGCCAGCGACATGGCCACCGTAGCCGAGGCTTTGCGTTACGGCGTGTTCGACTACCTGATCAAACCGCTGGCCTATGACCGGCTGAGCCAGACCCTTCAGCGCTTCAGCCAACGCCGCGAAGCGCTGAAGGACAAGGCGCGCCTCAACCAACGCCGCATTGACGAGATGTTCAACACCTACGCCCGCGGCGAACAGCAGGCGGCGCTGCCCGCCGGCATCGACGAGCTGACGCTGGGTAAGATCCGCGCGCTGTTCGCCGAACCCGCCGCGCGCCACACCGCTGAAAGCGTTGCGCAAAAAATGGGGCTCAGCCGCACCACCGCGCGCCGTTATCTGGAATTTTGCACCGCCGCGCAGCAGCTGCGCGCCGAGATCATTTACGGCAAGGTGGGCCGCCCACAGCGGATCTATCGCGCCGGCGAGCCGCATTAACGGTTATTTGATCGCCCTTGCAAGGTTGCGTGTAACCGCTTTACTTTTTATGCGCCGGTCAGCATCTTGGTGAGCATCACCTAGCCAACTGGACGATCGCCGATGCCTGCTGCGCCCCTTGCTTCCCTGACCGAGATCCTCGCCCGCCGTGACTGGCAAAACCCGGCCTGCACCCACTACCGCCGGCTGGACGCCCACCCGCCGTTCGCCAGCTGGCGCACGGTGGAGGACGCGCGCGACGATGCCCCCAGCGCCAGCCGCAAGTCGCTGAACGGCGAATGGCGCTTCAGCTATTTCCCGCGCCCGCAGGCGGCGCCGGAAGGCTGGCTGCAGCAGGATCTGCCGGACGCCGCCCCGCTGGCGGTGCCGGGCAACTGGCAGCTCGCCGGCTACGACGCGCCGATCTACACCAACGTGCGCTATCCATTCCCGGTCGATCCGCCACGCGTGCCGGAAGACAACCCCACCGGCTGCTACTCGCGCACCTTCAGCGTCGATCCGGCCTGGCTGGTCGCCGGCCAGACGCGCATCATCTTCGACGGCGTCAACTCGGCGTTCTATTTATGGTGCAACGGCCACTGGGTCGGCTATTCGCAGGACAGCCGCCTGCCGGCGGAGTTCGATCTCAGCCCGTGGCTGCAGCCGGGAGAAAACCGGCTGGCGGTGATGGTGCTGCGCTGGTGCGACGGCAGCTACCTGGAAGATCAGGATATGTGGCGCATGAGCGGCATCTTCCGCGACGTCAGCCTGCTGCACAAACCCGCCGCGCACCTGAGCGATATCCGCCTCACTACCCCGCTGCATGACGGCTTTACCCGCGGCGAACTGGTGGTAACGGCGCGTGCCAACCGGCCCGGCCCACTGCAGGTGCAGGTGCAGCTGTGGCGCGACGGCGCCCAGGTGGCCGAACGCACCCAGCCACTCGGCGGCGAGATGGTGGACGAACGCGGCGCCTATGACGACCGCGTCACGCTGCGCCTGCCTGTGGAGCACCCCGCGCTGTGGAGCGCCGAAACGCCCGCGCTGTATCGCGCCACCGTCGCCCTGCTCTCCCCCGAGGGGGAGATTATCGAAGTGGAAGCCTATGACATCGGCTTCCGCCAGGTGGAAATCAGCGGCGGGCTGTTGAAGCTTAACGGGCAGCCGCTGCTGATCCGCGGCGTTAACCGCCACGAGCATCATCCGCGCCACGGCCAGGTGATGGACGAAGCGACGATGCGCCACGACATCCTGCTGATGAAGCAGCACAACTTCAACGCGGTGCGCTGCTCGCATTATCCCAACCACCCGCTGTGGTATCGGCTGTGCGACCGCTACGGGCTGTATGTGGTGGACGAAGCCAATATCGAGACCCACGGCATGCAGCCGATGAACCGGCTGGCTGACGATCCGCTGTGGCTGCCGGCGATGAGCGAGCGCGTCACCCGCATGGTGCAGCGCGATCGCAACCACCCTTGCATCATTATCTGGTCGCTGGGCAACGAGTCCGGCCACGGCGTGAACCACGACGCGCTGTACCGCTGGGTGAAAAGCCAGGATCCGACCCGCCCGGTGCAATATGAAGGCGGCGGCGCCGACACCGCCGCCACCGACATCATCTGCCCGATGTATGCGCGGGTGGATCAGGATCAGCCGTTCCCGGCGGTGCCCAAATGGGCAATTGGCAAGTGGATCGGCCTGCCGGAGGAACAGCGCCCGCTGATCCTGTGCGAATACGCCCATGCGATGGGCAACAGCTTCGGCGGCTTTGAGCGCTACTGGCGCGCATTCCACGAACATCCGCGCCTGCAGGGCGGCTTTGTCTGGGACTGGGTCGATCAGGCGCTGATCAAACGCGACGAGCACGGCCAAGAGTTCTGGGCCTACGGCGGCGACTTCGGCGACACCCCCAACGATCGCCAGTTCTGCCTGAACGGGCTGGTGTTCGCGGATCGCACCCCTCACCCGGCGCTGTTCGAAGCGCAGCGGGCGCAGCAGCTGTTCCGCTTCGCCTTCGACGCCGCCTCGCTGACGCTGACCGTCACCAGCGATTACCTGTTCCGCCACACCGACAACGAACAGCTCAACTGGCGGCTGGAGCTGGACGGCGTGGAGCGCGCCAGCGGCAGCTTCGATCTGGCGCTGGCGCCGCAGGGCAGCGCTAGCTTCATCTTGCTCGACCGGCTGCCGATGTTGCATCAGCCAGGCGAGCTGTGGCTGAACGTGGAGGTGGTGCAACCGCAGGCCACCGACTGGTCTGAAGCTCACCACCGCTGCGCCTGGGATCAGTGGCGGGTGCCGCGTGCGATGCATCCCGCGCCGCCGCCCGCACAGGGCGTGCCGCCAACGCTGATTGAAGACGATCAGGGGCTGACCCTCACCCACGGCGACCAGCGCTGGCGCTTCGATCGCAGCAGCGGCCACCTGACGCAGTGGTGGCAGAATGAGCAGCCGCAGCTGCTGACGCCGCTGCGCGACGGCTTTGCGCGCGCGCCGATCGACAACGACATCGGCGTCAGCGAGGCGGACCATATCGATCCCAACGCCTGGGTCGAACGTTGGAAGCTGGCGGGCCTGTACCGGCTGGATGAGCGCTGCACGCTGCTGCAGGCCGATGCGCTGCAAAACGGCGTGCAGGTGGTGAGCGAACACCTGTTTGGCGTGGACGGGGAGATGTTGCTGATCAGCCGCAAACAGTGGCTGTTCGATGCGCTGGGCGCAGTGAGCGTGAACGTGGAGGTCGAGGTGGCCGATACTCTGCCGCCCCCGGCGCGCATCGGCCTGCACTGCCAATTGGCAACGGTGCAGCCGCAGGCGGAATGGCTGGGCCTGGGCCCGCACGAGAACTACCCGGATCGCCGCCTGGCCGCGCAGCACGGGCGCTGGCGCCTGCCGCTGGCGGAACTGCACACGCCGTATATTTTCCCCGGCGAGAACGGCCTGCGCTGCGATACCCGCAGCCTGCGCTACGGCGGCTGGCGCATCGACGGCCGCTTCCACTTCTCGCTCAGCCGCTACGGCCTGCAACAGCTGATGGCCTGCAGCCACCAGCACCTGCTGCAGCCGGAAGCAGGCACCTGGCTGCATCTGGACGGCTTCCACATGGGGGTGGGCGGCGACGATTCCTGGAGCCCGAGCGTGCACCGGGATTACCTGCTCACCGCCGGCGTTTACCGCTATCAGCTGCGCCTGCAGCGAGCGCCAGAGGGCTAAATCTGCCAAAAAACTCAACGGGTTGCGCATTCTGTAAGCAAACAGTCACAGAATGTGTAATCCGCCTTTGACATGCCTGCGGCGCCTCGCTATTATTCGCCCCGTTCACACGATTCCTCTGTAGTTCAGTCGGTAGAACGGCGGACTGTTAATCCGTATGTCACTGGTTCGAGTCCAGTCAGAGGAGCCATATTTAGAGAAGCCCGCTCAGGGAAACCTGAGCGGGCTTTTTGCTGTTGGGCGGTTATACTCAATTATCCACTGCACTCTCTCTACCCGACACCGGTCAGCCATCCGTTGAACGGGTGAGTTTCTCCCATTGTTCAATTTCCTGACCTAACGCCTCGAGCTTTTGCCGTACCAAACTTAATGCGTCACTGCCTAACAACAGATGCGTAGGTGGGGTCTGGCTCTCGATCAATGCCAGCATGGCGTGAGCCGCCTTCACGGGATCGCCGAGTTGCTTGCCGCTTTTTTCCTGACGCGCCTGACGAACAGGTTCAAATAACGCGTCATAGTCAGGGAGACGGCGAGGGCTGCGTACCATTGAACGCCCGGCCCAGTCCGTTCGAAACGAGCCGGGCGCTACTGCGGTCACGCTTATGTTGAACGGGGCAAGCTCTTTACTTAAGGTTTCTGATATCCCTTCCAGTGCAAATTTGCTGCCGCAGTAATAGCTGATACCGGGCAAGGTAATGAAACTGCCCATTGAGGTGATATTGATAATGTGACCGCGACGGCGCTGGCGCATGCCCGGTAGCACGGCTTTGATCATCGCCACCGCGCCAAACACATTGACGTCAAACTGGCGGCGCAGCTCTGCAAGCGGGGATTCTTCCAGAATGCCTTCGTGGCCGTAACCGGCATTGTTCACCAGCACATCTATCGGACCAATGGCAGACTCTATCTCTCCAACCACCTCATCAATACGTTCAACGTCCGTGACATCAAGCAGATAGCCAAAAGCCCGCTGCGTATCGAGCGCACCGAAAGCCTGCAGCGCTTCGCTGTTGCGCACCGTCCCTATAACCCGATGCCCCACGGCGAGGGCTTCTCGCGCCAGCGCCTGACCAAAGCCACTGCTGACGCCGGTGATTAAAATCGTTTTTGCAGATGCCATAAAAAGAACTCCCATGAACCATGAAGGTTGCATGGTATTCTCTGCTCTGCCGCATTTTTAGGCCGTATCTTCTCTTTTTCTTGCCTGATTTTATGAGGTGGTGGGATGTCCGACATGATTGCCCTGATGAATAGACTTGCGGTGCAAGAGGGATACAACCTCACTGCCCTACCTGATGTGCGAATTTTGCGTTCCGATCGCCCGCTTGCCAGGACGCCGGTGCTTTACGATCCGGGGATCGTGATCGTCTGCCAGGGCAGCAAACGCGGCTATTTCGGTCAACAGACCTATTTATATGATGAGCAGCACTACCTGGCGGTTTCGGTGCCGGTACCGTTTGTGATGGAAACCGACGCGTCGGCAGCACATCCGCTGCTGGCGATTTATATGCATCTGGATTTTCAGCTTGCCGCGGAACTGATGTTGCAGATTGAACAGCATGGCGCCCCGCATCCTCCCGTCGCGCCGCAAAGCATGATGTCGAGCCCCATGGACGGTGCGGTAAAAATGGCCGTACTTCGCTTACTTGAAGTCCTGGCTAACCCGCTTGAGGCGGCGATCCTCGGCCCGGCGCGGGTGCGTGAGCTTTATTTCCGCGTACTGACAGGCGCACAGGGCAACGCAATGCGTGCCGCATTGGCCTTGCAGGGCCAGTTTGGCAAAATCGGTAAAGCGTTGCAGCACATCCATGCCGCTTACGCGGAGCCGTTAACGCTGACGCAGCTGGCGATGATGGCCGGCATGAGCGTGCCGACCTTTCATAGCCATTTCAAAGCGATAACGCAGATGCCGCCGATGCAGTATGTGAAATCGGTACGCCTGCACCAGGCACGGATGCTGATGGTACGCCAACAAATCACCGCCGCCGCCGCGAGTTACGCCGTTGGCTATGAAAGCCCATCGCAATTTAACCGCGAATTCAAGCGTCTGTTTGGCCTACCACCGGCAGAGGAGATAAAACGCATGCAGCGTCACTTCGCCATTCCGCCCGCGCAGCCTGCCTCGGTATTTGTTTCATCGCACTGAGGCTTATGTGGTCAGGCGAACGATAGTCCGCTTCTGGCGCCAGGCGGATCGGCACTTGGGGAGAAAGTCAGCTATGAGCGAGAGCGGACATCAAAGTATTAAAGCAAAGAACAACATCTTCAGGTGATAAATAAATTTGACTGAAATAACGTACTTACCGACCCGAAGGCCGGTCATTGTTAACACGGATAACGGTTACCATGCGTAGGCTTCAGGGGCTTCCCCACCCGGTCCCGGCCAGATGGTATCCAGTCTTTTGAGCGTATCGCCTGAAAGGGACAACGTCAGGGCATTGAGATTCTGACGGAGCTGTTCAGCTGTGCGCGGACCACTGAGCACAGCGGTAACCACGGGGTTCTGCAACAGCCAGGCCAACGCCACGTCTGAGGGCGCCTCCCCCAGCTCATCACACAGCGTTTCCCAGGCCTCCAGTTGCGGCCGCAAGCGATTGATTTGTGCCTGCAGCTGCGGTGTTGCCCGGCGGCCATCGGCAATTTTTTTCAGCACGCCACCCAGCATCCCCATCCCGACCGGGCTCCAGGGGATCAGGCCAATGCCGTAATGGCGCAGTGCCGGAATGACTTCAAGCTCAACCGTGCGCTGGGTCAGGTTGTAAAGGCTCTGTTCCGATGCCAGCCCCAGCAGGTTGCGCGCATCAGCCGTGCACTGTGCGGTGGCAATATCCCAGCCGGCAAAGTTACTGCTGCCCACGTAGCTGATTTTACCCTCACGGATCAGCTGTTCCATGGCCTGCCAGATTTCCTCCCAGGGGGTGTTCCGGTCGATATGGTGCATCTGGTAGAGATCGATATGGTCCGTTTTCAGTCTTTTCAGACTGGCCTCACAGGCCCGGCGAATATGGTAAGCGGACAGATATTTGTCATTCGGGCCCGTATCCATCGGCTGGTAAACTTTCGTGGCCAGCACGATTCGGTCACGCAGGCCACTGCGCGCCAACCAGTTACCGATGATTTCTTCGGATGTCCCGTACCCCTTTGCCATATCCGGTGACTGCGGTCCGCCATAGACGTCAGCGGTATCGAAAAAGTTGATACCCGCATCCACGGCTTCATCCATGATCCTGAAGCTGGCCGGCTCATCCGTCAGCTCACCGAAATTCATGGTACCGAGACCGATGCGGCTCACCCGCAGGCCGGTACGACCCAGATGTTTATAGTTCATGTCAGATGCTCCTTAACTGAACGTGTTATTGCAGGTTCTTACGGAAAAA
The DNA here is from genome assembly GCF_059801225.1 of Serratia sp. Ae19-1. NCBI lineage: Bacteria > Pseudomonadati > Pseudomonadota > Gammaproteobacteria > Enterobacterales > Yersiniaceae > Serratia > Serratia sp. Ae19-1. The sequence continues at coordinate 395,482 of NZ_JBCHWD010000003.1, forward strand.
GTCTGTCAGTTTGTCAAAAGGGATCACGTCGGTACGATCATAGAGATCGACATGCCCTGCGCCCGGTACGACATAAAGCTCTTTAGGCTGACCGGCGCGTTTGAATGCATCCTCGCTGAACTCTTTTGAGTGAGCCCGATCGCCGGTGATAAACAGCATCGGACGCGGTGAAATGGTTTCAATATCGTTGAACGGATAGAAGTTCATAAACTTGCCGATACTGCTCAACATCGGTTTCGTCGTCAGTGCTTCTTTCTCACCCTTCGGGGTGTAACCACCGCGTTCGGTGCGGTAGAAATCGAAAAACTCACGCTGAATATCCGGCGTTGAAGCGTCCAGTGTATTCACGGTACCGGGAATGTAGGCCGTCTCGCCTCCCTGAAACTCTGCTAAACGCTGCTCTGTGGCTGACCGGATAAAGGCCTTTCGTTGTTCCGGCGTCTGGGAATGGTTGAGGCCGTTGCGAAATGCAGCCCCCATGTCATACATGCTGACGGTGGCAATGGCTTTCATACGCGGGTCAATCTTGGCAGCACTGATAACAAAACTTCCGCTGCCGCAGATACCTAATACACCGATGCTATCCGGATCAACAAACGGCTGTGTGCTTAGATAATCAACCGCCGCGCTGAAATCATCTGTGTAGATTTCCGGTGAAATCAGGTGCCCCGGTTTGCCCTCGCTTTCTCCCCAGAAAGAGAGATCGATAGCCAGCGTGACAAACCCCTGCTCCGCCAGCTTCTGCGCATAAAGATTCGAACTCTGTTCCTTAACGGCTCCCATCGGGTGACCAACGACGATCGCCGGGTGTCGGGTATTCTGGTTCATCTTTTTCGGGATAAACAGGTTGCCGACCACGGCCATCTGATACTGGTTTTTAAAGGTGACTTTTTGCTGCGTCACCTTATCGCTTTTATAAAAATTATCGGCCCCACGGGACATATCCGCCGCAGAGGAAGCAAATGCACTGATCAACAGCCCCAGCGCTAACGTAAATTTTTTCATGATGGTCTCCTTATCATTAAGCCAGGGTGGCGTTATCCGAATGGCAGACGCCGCAGAACGCGAAATCAATCTGCACATCACGGGCGCCGGAGGCGCGACGGGTGATATCCATCGGCTCCAGCGGCAGTGTGCCCGCATGGGCACCGTAAGCTTTACCTGTCATGACATAACTCCAGGGTTTATGAATGGTCTCTGGCAGAGGTGTCTGCGCGTGAGGTCAGGAAAATCAGCCCGGCCGCGATAAGCAGCATCGTGACGCTGGCCAAGAAAGTGCTCTGGTAGCCGTGGTGATCGAAAAGCAGCCCCCCTACCGTTGAACCTAGCGCAATGGATAACTGGACCATTGCCACCATCAGCCCGCCGCCGGCTTCGGCATTCTGCGGAAAGATACGCGGTACCCAGGCCCACCACCCCACCGGCGCACCGGTAGAAATCAGCCCCCACAACCCGAGCAGCACCATCACGATGGCCACCTGACTGCCAAAAGCGATCAGTGCCAGCGCGGTGATGGCCATCAGCACCGGAATGGCTATCAGGGTCGAGTAGAAGCCGCGTTTCAGCACTCTGCCAATCAGCGTGGTGCCGATGAAACCCGCGACACCGATAACCAGCAGGATTAGGGTGACCACTGAAGCATCCACCTTCGTCACCGTTTCAAGGAAAGGCCTGATGTAGGTAAAGAGCGTGAACTGCCCCATAAAGAAGATGCCGACGCCCAGCATGCCTAACGTGACCACTCGACGGCGAAACAGCGTGAAGACATTGCTGGCACCGTTACTCTGCCGGGTGACCTGCATGGAGGGCAGGCTGAACAACTGCCAGATAAACGCGGCGATCGCGACCGGCACCAGACAAAAGAAGGCCCCGCGCCAGCCGATCACCGAACCGAGCCAACTGCCCAAAGGGGCCGCGATGACCGTGGCCAGTGCATTGCCGCTGTTAAAAATGGCCAACGCCAGCGGAACTCGGTGCACCGGAACCAAACGCATCGCCGTGGCTGCCGACATCGACCAGAACCCGCCGACTACGATGCCAATCAGAGCCCTGCCCGCCATATAGGTCAGGTAATTGGGTGCCATCGCAATAACAGCACCGGAAATTGCCATCATGCAGGTCAGGCCGAGCAGCAGCGTTTTCCGGTTAAGCGTGCCTGCCAGCACGGAAATAAACAGGCTGGTTACCACTGCAAATGCCCCGGAAATGGCGATGCCCTGTCCGGCCATGCCTTCGGTGACACGAAGGGTCTGCGCCATCGGTGTCAGCAGGCTGACCGGCATGAATTCGGAGGCGATCAGGGCGAAGACGCACAGCGTCATGGCAAAGACACCACTCCAGTGCGCAGGCTGTTTTCCGCTTCCGGTGTTTTTTTTTCTGTTTTCGTCTGTCTTATTACTCATTCAGGGATTTCTTTTCAGTAGATAACATGAAGTCTGTGCCCCGGAGCCTTCAGCGCTGCAGGAAGAGCTGAAACGGCATACGGAGACGGGATAAGGGGGATAATCGCGGTACGGAAGGTGCTGCGGGTCAGTTGGCGACCCTGATCTGCACCGCAAGAGGTCCGTGGCGCTGCAGGACCGGCAGTCCGGAATCCACTTTCCCTAACGGGATCAGTGAACGGGCGTAAGCCCTGCCCTGGGCAAAAATCGCCAGGTTGCCCCAGGGCGCGTAGTAAGTGATATCTCCGGCTTCCGGCGTCATGCCGTCCGGTGCCTGCACCGTGGAAAGCCTGCGCGGCAGGTCGCTTATACGCTCAATATCGTCATAGTCTTCCAGCGTCAGGCTGAGGGGAAGCAAAGACGCAAAGTCCCGGCCTGTCGGCGTATCAAAGAGGGTGGCGGTGGCGGTTTCTCCCTCCACAATGATCTCAATTTTCATAAGCGTCTCCTGCGCCACTCCCCGGTCGTTGTCACCCGCCATAGCGGACTGCGTGACGAAAAGCAGGCCGGCAAGGAGCAGCAGTGATGTTCTGCAGTAAGCGTTTTGCATAAGGGTTAGCGTTGACTTTTTCATCGCATTATTGTTACCAATATGCAGCGGGTTAACTAGCTAATGAATACTTAATACCCTTATAAGTAAAATTTATAAATGGACCGGAAACGAGCATGGCCAGACGCAATCTCAACGACTTACTCTCTTTCGTCACCGTGGCGCGTGAGGGCAGCTTTACGCGCGCTGCCGCCCAGCTCGGCGTGACCCAGCCCGCACTGAGCCAGGCGATTTCCGGGCTGGAAGAACGGATGCAAATCCGCCTGCTGACGCGAACCACGCGCAGCGTGTCAGTGACCGCCGCCGGGGAACGCCTGCTGCAGTCTGTGGGCCATCGTATTGATGAGATTGAAGCCGAGCTGGACATGCTGACGGCACTGCGTGATAAACCTGCGGGGACCGTCCGTATTACATGTGGACCTAATGTTCTGAAGACCACGCTGCTGCCAAAGCTGACACCACTGTTACGCGAATATCCTGATATTCATATTGAGTTTGATGCCAACCACGGGTTCCGGGATATCGTGGCGGACCGTTTTGATGCCGGCGTGCGGCTCGGAGACACTATCGACAAAGATATGATAGCCGTACCCATTGGCCCGAAACTGCGCATGGCGGCTGTAGCTTCCCCTGAGTATTTTGCCCGGTGCGCCGCCCCTCAGACGCCACGCGATCTGATGCAACACTGCTGTATTAATGAGCGCATGGTTCAATCGGGGAAAATTTACGCCTGGGAGTTTGAGCAGGAAAACGGTAAATTTCACGTTCGGGTTGAAGGGCAAATGACGTTTAACACATCGGAACACGTCGTTGACGCAGCTCTTGCCGGACTGGGCATTGCCTTTTTACCTGAAGAGGAGTTCGGCACACATCTGCAGGAAGGAAAACTGATCCGCGTGCTTGAAGAATGGTGCCGTCCTTTTCCCGGCTACTATCTTTATTATCCCAGCCGTAAACAGCCTTCCCCAGCGTTTTCACTCGTTGTGGATGCGTTGCGTATTAACCGGAAAATTTAACGCTGAATTATCGGGCCAATATTTCAAGAACGGACGTGAACGTCCGCTTCTGGCACGCAACGGGCAGGCTACGTGGTCATTGGGTCTGCTTTGAGCGAAGTGCAGAATTCGGCGTCAGCAAAATTACGCTCAGTTGACAAAGCTATATGATATAATTTTATCATGCTGAATCGGCGGATAATTCGGTAGAGTAGTACTAAGTATGCGTTACGTTGCTATTAAGAATGAGACAGTAAATTGAAAACAAAACAGTCAAAAATCCCCAAATCAATTTATAGGCCCATGCATGACGACGAATTTGGCCTCTGGGGGGGCCTCTCTTTAAATGACTATGTTGAAGACCTGATGGCAAATCATCGGTACAGTCGTAAAAAAGCCCAGATAGAGGCGTCGAAATCATTTAAAACAGCCTTGCCAGCGGGAATCAATACTCAAAATAACCATTTTAGAACCTATGAACATGACAGTCAGGCTGCGGGATATCTGTGGTTCAGCCTGGAAGATAACTCAGCCTTTTTGTCAGATATAATGCTTCTCCCAGAATTTCAGGGTAAGGGAATGGGTCGGGATTTTATCCGTGCATTCCTGAATGAGCTGACTCAACAGGGCGCATATGAGGTGGAACTCAGAGTGTCACCGGACAATCAAAGGGCTTTAAAATTATATAAAGAGTTTGGTTTTCGGATAACTGGTTTTGATATGAGTCTTTTGCTAGGATCCGACTGATCAGCAATCCGTTAATCATAATTTTCGGAGACAATTTCGGGTAATATCAACTATCGATAGGCAATCTACCACTATATATCTTCACATCATCAATGTCCGCTTCTGGCACACAGCCGACCGTCAGATTACCCACTCCAGCATTTCCCCACCCCATTCCACGCCCCAGCAGCGCCAGAGCCCTCCTGCGTTGCCGTCGGTGTAAATCCGCAAAGCGGTAACCACAATCACCACCATAACGCCAACGTTTGGCCAACCCCCACCAGCGAAACCCACTCTTTTATCTAAGAAGATTCCTAACTCAGCTGACGGATATTCCTTCCTGATGCCAATACGCGGGTTAACCCGCCGATTTACAGCAATAATTCTGTAAAAACAATCGATAAGCGAATTTCTCGCGCTCGGCAAGTTGCGTCTATCCTTTCGCTATGGGTGCCTGCTGCCCATCGTTCGCTGCGGCTCGCGGCATGCGCGTTTCTGGCTGTACGGGTTTCGGTTTATTCCATCGCGCACCTCCATTCATCATGTTGAATTTATAAGCAATCTCTCAGCAACAAGGAGTGTTTATATGGCTTACGTCATTACCGACCGAGAAAAACTGCAAGCGATTTGGGAGGCTGCCAAAGCCGGCGACTGGCCGGCCGTGTATGCCGCCTCCGTCGATGCGCTCACCGATCCCAACCATGCCAACCATGCCAACCAGCCTATTCAGGGCGTGGATATCGCGGTCTATACCTGGATTAAAGGCGCCTATGGCGTGAACTCGAATCAGGGGGCGTTTGCCCATTACATTCGCGACCAAACCAAGCTGCAGTATGAGCTGCGCACCGGGCATGTCCCCGATGACTGGGAGACGCGCATTCAGAACGCCTCCGACAACATCGCCAAAAACTTCGCCAAAACGCTGTTTGGCGTCGATCTGAGCAGCGATCCTAACGCGCCGCTGCCGGATGCCCCGCCCACCAGCGCCAAAGTGCCGGATATTCACGAGGTTGGTCTGATCGACGCCGGTGCGGCGGCATCCGAAGTGTTCACCGACGCCTCCTCGACCGGTGCCCCCAACTATTCCCCCTGGGCCGGCACCACGCTGTTCTCCTATTTAGGCGACACTTCGTTCTTTACCGAATGGGTGGCGACCAACGACACCTCGGCCTTTAAGGTGGAAGGCGGCACCTACGATCTGATTGCGGCGGCGCAGGTCTCCATGCAGATGAAAAACCTCAGTTACGTGGTTGAAACGCTGCTGGCGGGCGAAGTGCCCACCTATTTGACCACCCTGGGCATTGGCCACGAGACCATCCGCCTGGCCGCCGAGGCGGCGCGTGATTTCTACACCGAATCCTACGGCAGCAGCGTGACCGGCGGTGGCAGCATTATTCCCGGCAAGCTGGATATCGGCTCGGCGATTTTCAACGACATTGCCGACGTGCTGTCCACGCCGAATCTGTACCGCGTCGGTACGCTGCATGACGATGATTTCACGTTGGCGTTCGGCAATATCGCCGTTAACACCGGCAGCGGCGACGACACCATCAGCGTGCCGCGCGGCTGGCAAAACAACGCCGGCAACTACGGCTGGACGGTCATCGACGGCGGCAGCGGCCATGATACGGTCGATTATTCCAGCCTGTCACACGGGGTAAACCTGAAGTTTGACGCTCAGGGCAGCTACGGCGGGCGCGGGGTGATCGAGAAAAACGGCATCGGGCTGTATGGCTTCAAGGACGGGCTGTACAACATCGAGGCGGTGAAGTTGACGGACTTTAAGGATAACGTCACCTTTAACGATCGGGTGCTGACGCCGGCCAACGGCCTGGAGGTTAACCTGGGCAAAGGCTCCAGCGAAATTCGCTTCGAGCACGGCTATACCACTGTGCCGGGTGGGAGTGCGCCGCAGGATTATCTCGGCGTAAACCTGAGCATGCTGTCCAACGATGTGCCTTTTCCCAACAGCCTGCTGAATATTCCGGTGAAGCAGACTCACAATATCTATATCGACGACAGCTTTGAGCTGGGCTTTTTACAGGCCTCTTCCCTGTCTATCGATAACCACCTGCTGGCCTTCGGCGCCGAAGGATCAAACAGCAGCTTCTCGCTGAACTACAACGCGCAAACCCATACGCAGGATCTGTCGATATTCATGCAGGGCACAAGCGCGCTCAATCAGCACGTCGTCAATATCTACAATTGGGGCCAAGGCGACTTCGGCATCACGCTGGAGCAGCCGGCCATACAGCTTGTCGGTTTGCAAAACGTTACGCCGCAAGAGCTGGCGGCCGCCTAAATGCCGCCTAAATAAATATCCTCCGGCATAGCCGGAGGTTTTTCATATGCGCCTATAAGGCTCTGTTACCAGCCGCACCCTAACAGGCGCATCACGATCTGACATTTGCTTCTATGGATTACTTACGGCCCGTAAACGGGCTTCCTGGATACGGGATCGAGAGTTGCTCACCCATTTTATCCTCTTCCAGTTGGTGCTTTATGTACTCTTGTATCCTGGCCGTATTTTTTCCAACCGTATCAACGTAGTACCCTCGGCACCAAAACTCTCTGTTACGATATTTGTACTTCAAATCGCCAAACTGCTCATAAAGCATCAGACTGCTCTTTCCCTTCAAGTACCCCATAAAGCCCGAAACACTCATCTTCGGCGGGATTTCCAGAAGCATATGGATGTGATCTGCACAGCATTCTGCATCCAGAATATTCACGCTTTTCCATTCGCACAGCTTTCTTAAGATGCTGCCAATCGCTTTACGCTTTTCCCCGTAGAACATCTGTCTGCGGTACTTCGGGGCAAAAACTATGTGATATTTACAGCTCCATCTTGTGTGCGCTAAGCTCTTTTCGTCCCTCATTGGGACCCCCTTTTGATTTCTTGTTGAACCTTTGCAGTTGCCAGACCGCAAACTGTTTTAACAAATCAAAAGGGGTTTTTATAACTGGCCCAAAGCTGAAAGCTTTACTGAACCCCCAGCCTAGCTGGGGGTTTTCTGTGCACAATAAAGCCCGCCCGTTTCCCCGGGCGGGCTGTTTACCTTCAGCGCGGCGACTCACTCCCTGTCTCGCTCCGCAATCCGCGCCATCAGCGCCCCCAGCAACGCCAAATCGACCAGCAACGCCAGCGCGAAACAGGCTCCCTTTATCTCCGGCGCGGCATAGGTCTGCACCAGCAAAACGGCAACCACCACCGCCGCGGTGGTCATCACCGTCGTCAGCCTGCACGCCACGGCGAACGCCGCTTTCTCCCCCACCGCCGTGCGGTAGGCTACGCCCTGGCCCAGGCCGCCGAGGGCGATGCCCGGCAGCAGGGCCGGCCAGTCATGGCCACCGAACAGCATTAGCAGCGTGAATAACCACCCCGCCGCCGCCAGCAAAAAACCGTAGCGGAGAACGATCAACGCCGGGCTATTGCGCAGCGCCCGCCGGCGGGCCAGCGCGCCGCCGCCAAGAAACGCCAGCGCCAAGGCCGTTAGCAGCGTCAGGGTGACGCCGATGCCCAACAGGCTTTCCGTCTCCAGCAGCAAGGCGCCCGCTGCCACCGGCACGCTGAGCGCCAGGGCGCTCGCCGCCGTTCCCGTATGTTCCATAGCGCCCAGGGCGCCGTTGTTGATATAGAGGCTCATCGCTCACTCCCGACAAGATGAAAATGATGAAATAAATTCATTTCCCTGTTCACATGTCGGTAGCCTATCTCTTGTATACTCGGTCAGACAAACTCATAGTTTTCAGCCTTAGATGAGAATAACTCAGCCATGAGAAAAACCCGTTTGCCGCCGCTGGGCGCGCTGCGCGCCTTCCACGCCGTGGCCGGCTGTCTCAGCTTCAAGCTGGCCGCCGAGGAGCTGGGCGTCAGCGCGACGGCGGTCAGCCATCAGATCAAGCTGCTGGAGTCGGTGCTGGCATGCCGGGTGTGCGAGCGCAGCGCGCAGGGCGTCAGCCTGACCGAGACCGGCGAGATCTTGTATGCCGGCACCCAGCGCGCCTTCGCCGCGCTGGAGCAGTCCGTCGCCCAAATCACCCGCGTTCAGCTGCCGCCGGCGCTGACCGTCACCACCACCTCCAATTTTCTCACCCACTGGCTGGTGCCGCGTCTGGCGGATTTCAAGGCGGAGTTTCCCACCATCGATCTGCGCCTGCACACCAGCGTCGAGCGCGTCGATCTCAACCAGCGCACCGTGGACGTCGCTATCCGCTACCGCGAAACGCCGGAAACCGATCTTCACTGCACCCTGCTGCATGAGGATCGCTTTATCGTGGTGGCCAGCCCGGCGCTGGCGCTGGAGCGCAGCGAGGATTTGCAGCGGGTGACGCTGTTTCACGTGGAACATCGGCAGGTGCCCGCCGACGCGCCGACCTGGGAAAACTGGCGGCGGCGCTACGGGCCGGAGGGGTTGAACGTGGCAGCCGGGCTGACCTTCAGCGACGAAACCCATGCGCTGCAGGCGGCGGTGGCAGGTCAGGGGGTGGTGATCGCCAGCCGGCTGCTGGCGCGCGATTTGTTGCAGCGCGGCGTGTTGGACGCGCCGTTCGAGATGTCATTGCCCGGCGCCAACTACTATTTGGTGGCCACCGAAGAGACCGCGCAGCGCTCCGATATCATTGCGCTGCGCGAGTGGTTGTTGCGGCAAATGGCGGCGGGCTAACGGCGCTCGGGGGCGATTTCCCCCAGGCGGATCGCCACGCCGATCGCCTGCGCGGTGGTGGCGGCGCCGAGCCGTTGGCGAATGCGCCGCAGATGGTTTTCTACCGTGCGTTCAGACAGGCCGAGCATCGCGGCGATATCCGCCTGGCGCCGGCCGATGGCGGTCCAGCTCAGCACCTCGCGCTCGCGCGCCGACAGACGCCCCCTCTCCTGCACGGCCGCCGGCTCGAACAGCCGCCGCGCCGCCAGAAAGGCCGCCGTGCCCACGAGCGACAGCGCCAACCGCACCGGCGGCGAGGTGTCGATGCGCTCGCCCCCCAGGCTGACAGCCCCCTCCAGGCCGGCGGGGCCGAACACCGGGATCTGCACGCCGTGCAGTCCCGCGCCGCGCGGCGTGCGCACAATCCGGTAGCGCTCTCCTTGCTCCGCCCGGGTTTTGGTCCAGAAGAACGGTTCGCTGGCCCGCAGCATGTGCCGGGTCACCGGGCAGTGCCGCACGTAGGTCAGCGCATCGACCGCCTCACCGTCGCCGAACCAGTCGCCCTCGACCCAATAGATATGCTCAATCCCCGCTTCCGCCGCAGCGGAGGCGGAGAACAGCACAAAGCGGTCGAAGCCGAACGGTGCGGCGAAGGTGCGAACCCGCCCCTGAATGGCGGACAGGGTTCGCTCGTGGTCCATCGCCAACGCCGTCTGGAAAGCGCGCTGCGCGAGCTCGTCGCTCATCGCGCGGCGACGTCGGCCAGCAGCGTCTCCGCCGCCAGTTTGCCGAGGTTGTTGGAAGCCAGCGGGCTGTCGCCGGTCAGCAGGCGCCGATCTTTATGCACCTTGCCGGTGATGTCGGCGTTGACGATCTTGACGCCCAGATCGCGCAGGCGTTCGCCCACCAGCCAGGGCATCGGGCCGGGAATATAGCCGATGTCGATGTTGGCGCCGGTATCGAGCGAGTCCGGGAACACGCACATCTCATAGCCGCGATAAAGGAAATCCTCTTTGCTCTCGCCGATGCCCGCCGCCAGCAGACCCGCCGGCCCGTGGCACAGCGAGATCACGTAGCGATCGTGGTCATGCGCCCAGTGCAGCGTCTTTTTCACCTCTTCGCTGAACGGGATATCATTCAGCACACCGTGGCCGCCGGGAATGAAAACGCCGAGGTAATTGCCGCCATCCAGATCCTTCACCACCTCCGTCAGCTTTTTCGGCTGCTTGAGTTGGCTGCGGTACTTCTCGTAGGTGGCCTTGACCGCTTCATCCTCATGCGGGAACGCCCACATCTCCAGCTTCACCGGATCGCCGGACGGCGTGGCGATGTCGATCTCGAAACCGGCCAGATCCAGATGATACATCGGCAGCAGCATCTCGACCGGGTGGTTGCCGGTGGAGAAGAACTTGCCGTTTTGCATCAGCAGATAGCGCTCCTGTGAGGCGATCATCAGCACCTTCCACTTGCCGCCGCGATAGGCGTTCGGGTAGCTGGCGCCCGCGAAGTCGGTCTTGGACGAGGTGTACTGGCTAAGGGAGTAAGGTGATGGGAAGAACGCGTTGTCTTCCGCCACATCCGGGGTGGGATTACGATCGTTGGACACTGAATCAGTCATGATTATCTCCATATTCACCGTTGCATTGCCCTTTCAGCTTAAATAACCGCCGGCGGGGCCGCAATGAGGGATATCCCTCAAGCAGCGCCCAGGCGGCGGAGCGTCCCCCTGGGCGCTGTTCTTAGCTGTTAACGAACGCCAGCAGATCGGCATTGACCTGATCGGCGTGGGTGGTCGGGATGCCGTGCGGCGCGCCCTTGTAGGTATGCAGCGTGCCATTTTTGACCAACTTGGCCGACAGCACGCCGGAATCCTGATAAGGCACCACCTGATCGTCGTCGCCGTGGATCACCAGCACCGGAATGGCAATCTTCTTGAGATCCTCGGTGAAATCGGTCTGCGAGAAGGCGACGATGCCGTCATAATGCGCCTTGGCGCCGCCCATCATGCCCTGCCGCCACCAGTTCCAGATAATCGCTTCCGACGGTTTGGCGCCCGGGCGGTTATAGCCGTAGAACGGGCCGGCGGGCACGTCATAGTAGAACTGCGCCCGATTGGCGGCCAGCTGCGCCTGGAAATCATCGAACACCGCTTTGGGCGTGCCCTGCGGATTGGCGTCGGTTTTCACCATCAGCGGCGGCACCGCGCTGATCAGCACGGCTTTGGACACCTTATCCTCGCCGTGGCGCACGATATAGCGCACCACCTCACCGCCGCCCGTCGAATGGCCCACGTGCATGGCGCCCTGCACGCCGAGGTGTTTCACCACCGCAGCGACGTCATCGGCGTAGTGATCCATGTCGTGCCCTTCCCACACCTGGCTGGAGCGGCCGTGGCCGCGGCGATCGTGCGCAACCACGCGGAACCCTTGGTTCACGAAGAACAGCATCTGGGCATCCCAGTCATCGCTGGACAACGGCCAGCCGTGGTGGAAGTAAATGACCTTGCCGTTTTTGGGGCCCCAATCCTTGTAGAAAATCTCGACGCCATCGCTGGTCGTTACGTAACCCATGTCGTTTCTCCCATTTACACATTGTCAGAAAATAAGACGGATAGTGCTCACGACGCCGGTATGGCAAGCTCCCTCATCCCGGTTGGCCGGCGATCTTGCGTTGATCGCTTAACGAGTATAGGTTTAAACCTTACTTTAAGGTCAAATGCAGTTCTGCTGACGGTGTGCCCCCCACCCAACAAGCTCGGTATCAGGAGTATTCAAGTGCCAGGAGATGACGCCGCCATGACGATGGAGCAACGGCTTGCCGCCCAACGCCGCGCCTTCCTGCGCGACGGCGCGCCGACGTTCGCTCAACGCAAGGCCGCCCTGCGCCACCTGCGCAGCGCCATTTTGGCCCAGCGCAGCGCACTGACGGCGGCCGTCAGCGCGGATTTCGGCCACCGCTCGCCTTACGAAACCGACATTCTGGAAATTCTGGTCACCGTGCAGGCGATCGATTATCTGCTGCGCAACCTGAAGCGCTTTATGCAGCCGGAGCGCCGCCACGTCGCCCTGCCGTACCAGGCCGGGCGCGCCTATGTGCAATACCAACCCAAGGGCGTGGTCGGCGTCATGGCACCGTGGAACTACCCGTTATCCTTGACGCTCATCCCGCTGGCCACCGCCCTGGCCGCCGGCAATCGCGCGATGCTGAAACCTTCGGAACTCACGCCGCACACCAGCCAACTCATCGAGACGATGCTGGCGGCGCAGTTTCCCGCCGACGAGGTCGCCGTGGTGACCGGCGGGCCGGAGATCGGGGCCAGGTTCAGCGAACTGGCGTTCGATCACCTGGTGTTCACCGGCAGCACGGCGATCGGCCGCCAGGTCATGCAGGCGGCCGCTAAAAATCTGGTGCCGCTGACGCTCGAGTTGGGCGGCAAGAGCCCTGCGGTCATGGCGCGCGGTGCGCTCACCGCCAGAGACGTCAACAGCCTGGCATTCGGCAAGCTGTCGAACGCGGGCCAAACCTGCATCGCGCCCGATTACCTGCTGATCCATCAGAACGATGTGGAGAACTTCATTGCGCTCTACGACGCGGCGGTCAAAGCGTTTTACCCCACAGGGCCGACGGGCAGCGACTACGGCGCCATCATCAGCGACAGGCACTATCAGCGTTTGCAAGACCTGCTGGCCGACGCGCAAGCGCGGGGCGCGCGGATCGTTCCGGTGGGCCATCGCCCTGAATCTGCGTCTGAACGGGCAAAAACCCTGGCCCCCACGCTGATCGTCGGCGCGCCCGACGACAGCCGGATCATGCAAGAGGAGATCTTCGGGCCGCTGCTGCCGGTGCGCACCTACGCTGCTATTGATGAGGCGATCGAGCTTATCAACGCCGGGCCGCGCCCGCTGGCGCTGTACTACTTCGGGCCGGCCGGCGCGGAGCGGGAACGGCTGCTGACGCGTACCACCTCCGGCAACGTCAGCGTCAACACCACCCTGCTGCACTTCGCCCAGGACGATCTGCCGTTCGGCGGCATCGGCCCCAGCGGCATGGGGGCCTGTCACGGCATCGAAGGGTTCCGGGCGCTGAGCCACGCCAAGGGCGTCTTCATCCAGAGCCACTGGCACTTTACCGATCTGCTGCGCGCCCCGTTCGGCAAACTGGCGGACGCGGTGCTCAAGATCATGCTGCGGCGTCGATAAGGCGCCGCGTTGCCTATCGACGGCAAGGCCTTGAATCGCTGAAAACTATCACAGTATTCAATCATTCCTATTTTATCTCTCCGCCGCCGCTGACTAAGCTTAGCCATGAGTCGCCCTTTGCCCGTTAGCGGCCGGGGCGATGTGGATCGATTGAGTTCAGTTATTTAGCGCAACACCCGACGCAAGCCTTACCCGCATGTCTTGTTAACCGCTCCACGCCTGGAGCCCAATACGGAAGCAGAGAGCGCATTATGACAACTGAAAGCAAATGCCCGTTTTCGGGCGGCAAACAGCCCGCACCGCAAGACGGCACCACCAATCAGGATTGGTGGCCTAATCAGCTCAGCCTGAAACCGCTGCATCAACACTCCCCCCTGTCCGATCCGATGGATAAAGACTTCAACTACGCCGACGCCTTCAACAGCCTCGATCTGGCGGCGGTCAAACAGGATCTGCACGCCCTGATGACCGACTCACAGGAATGGTGGCCGGCGGACTTCGGCCACTACGGCGGCCTGTTCATCCGCATGGCCTGGCACAGCGCCGGCACCTACCGTATCGGCGACGGCCGCGGCGGCGCGGGCGAAGGCCAGCAGCGCTTCGCTCCGCTCAACAGCTGGCCGGACAACGTCAGCCTCGACAAGGCGCGCCGCCTGCTGTGGCCGATCAAGCAAAAATACGGCCGCAACATCTCCTGGGCCGACCTGCTGATCCTGACCGGCAACGTGGCGCTGGAATCGATGGGCTTCAAAACCTTCGGCTACGCCGGCGGCCGCGCCGATACCTGGGAGCCGGACGACGTCTACTGGGGGTCTGAGAAGATCTGGCTGGAGCTGAGCGGCGGGCCGAACAGCCGCTACTCGGGCGACCGCGACCTGGAAGACCCGCTGGCGGCGGTGCAGATGGGCCTGATCTACGTCAACCCGGAAGGGCCGGACGGCAACCCCGATCCGGTGGCCGCCGCGCGCGACATCCGTGAAACCTTCGCCCGCATGGCGATGAACGATGAAGAGACCGTGGCGCTGATCGCCGGCGGCCACACTTTCGGCAAAACCCACGGCGCCGGCCCGGCGTCTAACGTCGGTGCCGATCCGGAAGCCGCCGGGCTGGAACAGCAAGGCCTCGGCTGGCACAGCACCTTCGGCACCGGCGTCGGCAAAGACGCCATCACCAGCGGGCTGGAAGTCACCTGGACCACCACCCCGACCCAGTGGAACCACGACTTCTTCCGCCACCTGTTCGAATACGAATGGGAGCTGAGCCAAAGCCCGGCCGGCGCGCACCAGTGGGTGGCGAAAGACATCGGCGAAACCATCCCCGACGCCTTCGACCCGAACAAGAAACGCCGTCCGACCATGCTGACCACCGACCTGTCGCTGCGTTTCGATCCGGCCTACGAGAAAATTTCGCGCCGCTTCTATGAACACCCGGAAGAGTTGGCCGACGCCTTCGCCCGCGCCTGGTTCAAGCTGACCCACCGCGACATGGGGCCGCGCGCGCGCTACCTCGGCCCGGAAGTGCCGCAGGAAGAACTGATCTGGCAAGATCCGGTTCCGGCGGTCGATCATCCGCTGATCGACGAGCAGGACGTCGCCGCGCTGAAAAGCAAGGTGCTGGCCTCCGGCCTGCCGGTCTCAACGCTGGTTTCCACCGCCTGGGCGTCGGCCTCGAGCTTCCGCGGTTCCGACAAGCGCGGCGGCGCCAACGGCGCGCGCATTCGTCTGGCGCCGCAGAAGGACTGGGCGGTCAACCAGCCTGCGCAGCTCGCCGCAACGTTGGCCACGCTGGAAGGCATCCAGCGCGCCTTCAACGATGCGCAAACCGGCGGCAAGCGCGTCTCGCTGGCGGATCTGATCGTGCTGGCCGGCGCGGCGGGCGTGGAACAGGCGGCGAAGAACGCCGGCTTGACCCTGACGGTGCCGTTCGCACCGGGCCGCACCGACGCTTCGCAGGAACAGACCGACGTGGACTCTTTCGAGGCGATGGAGCCGCTCGCCGACGGCTTCCGCAACTTCCTGAAGGGCAAATACCGCGTGCCGGCCGAAGCGTTGTTGGTCGATAAGGCGCAGCTGCTGACCCTGACCGCGCCGGAAATGACGGTGCTGGTCGGCGGGCTGCGGGTGCTCGGCGCCAACGTCGGCGGCGCGCAGCATGGCGTGTTCACCCAGCGGCCGCAGGCGCTGACCAACGACTTCTTCGTCAACCTGCTCGATATGGGCACCATCTGGCACCCGGTGGGCGAGGACGGCCTGTTCGAAGGCCGCGATCGCCGCAGCGGCGCGGTCAAGTGGACCGGCACCCGCGTCGATCTGGTGTTCGGTTCGCACGCGCAGCTGCGCGCGCTGGCCGAAGTCTACGGCAGCGCCGACGCGCAAGAGAAGTTTGCCCATGACTTCGTTGCCGCCTGGAACAAAGTGATGAACCTCGATCGTTTCGATCTGGCGTAAACTCCCCCGCAACGGCCTGCTTCGGCAGGCCGTTTTTTTCCCGAGATCAACACTACTTCCGCTCAGCGCCAGCCGTAGCGCCCGTCGTTATATTTCATCTCCTCGCTTATTCGTATTTACTCAACAAGTCATATAAAAATTTGATGGGCGGCAATTCTTCTAATGCTGTATTTATATTTAGAGGGCAATGAAGAACGTAAATTCAGCGTACCAATACGATATATCCCAGCAAGGAGAAGACCGTTATGGATTATCCTCGATTCACTTCAACACGCGACGAGGCGGGCCGCATTATCAGCGCCGTCCCTTAGCGACAGCGGGCCTGCTGGCCGGGCGTCTCACCTTTTACGCCAATAAGAATAAATGTTCTGCCCCTGCGCGATATTCGCCTGGGCGTCTGACGTTCGCCCTTCGTTAATGTTTTACGGCGCGCATTGCGCTTTTCGTTTTTATTTTCAGCCAACGGGAAAGCTCAAAGGAAATTACGCTGCACTCAGGAAAATAACCGCAACCTGGAGGTCATCATGCAACACATTATCGGTATTTCTTCTCGTCGGCTGAGGATATCGGCCCTTGCGCTGCTACTCCCTGCAATGTCATGGGCGGCCGATACGGCGTCTGTCGCCGTGGGGCCGCAATACGACACCACGCATGTCTATGTGGAACGCGGCAAAATGGATGCCTTTGTCGACAGCATCCTGAAAACCTTCGGCGGCACCAGCACCGAACGCGTGCTGGTCAACGTCACGCCCACGCCGAGCGAAACCTATTCCCAGCTGATACTGACGCCGGCCGGCAGCTTCTCGGTGTTCGATTTCAAAACGCCGATCCCGCACCCGTTCGGCACCGAGCGCAACGGTTTTCTGGTCAGGGATATGGATGCCGCCATTCAACAAGCCAAGGCCGCCGGCGCCGATGTGCAGGTTGAGCCTTTCGACGATCCGATCGGCCGCGACGCGGTGATCCAATGGCCCGGCGGCGTCAATATGCAGCTCTATTGGCACACCAAAGCGCCCAACTACCGGCCGCTGCAGAGCGTGCCGGAAAACCGCCTGTATCTCTCCGCCTACCGCGTCGATGACTTCCTGAAAAGCTATCAGGCGTTCTCGCACGGTAAGGTCGTGCGCGACGAGCAGGTCAGCGATGCGGCGATCGGCCGCAACGATAACGGCAAGATCCGCCAAATCGAACTGGATTCGCGGTTTGGCAAAACGCGCATTTTCGTCACCGACGGGCACCTGCCTTATCCGTTCGGCCATGAGCGCACCGGCTATGGCGTCGAGGATCTGCAGGCCACGCTGGCCAAAGCGACGGCCAGCGGCGCGCAGGTGCTGTGGCGCTCGACGGCGGCGGAAAGCCGCGCCTCGGCGCTGGTGCGTTTCCCCGGCGGCTATATCGCCGAAATTCACCAGACGGCTAAATAAACCCAAGGCGCGCTGCGGCGCGCTTTTTTCTTCGGATATCCATGATGAAACGCACGCTTCCCGCACTTTTGCTGCTCTCCGCGCTGCCCGCTCTGGCGGCGGAGCCCACTGCGGCACCCTGGAAAAACATCCCGTTGGGCGATGCGGCCACCTTGTCTTTCGACGGTTCACTGCGCGAGCGCTATGAATGGACGGATCAACGCGATCTGAGCGGCGGGCGCGACGATACCTTGATGCAGCGCCTGCTGATCGGCGCACGCCTCGACTACGGCGACTATTTTGGCGCCTACGTCCAGCTGGGATCTTCGCTGGCGACGATGCGCGACCATGGGCGCAAGCCAACCGATGAAGATCGCGCCTATCTCGGCCAGGGCTATGTGGATATGAAATTGCCCACCGCCTACGGCCTCGGCACCCTGCGGGTCGGCCGCCAGGAGATTGCGCTGGGTTCGCTGCACCTGATGGGCACCCGCGACGGCCCCAACGTGCGCCGTTCTTTCGACGCCATCCGCGCCAGCTGGGCCAAGGATAAAAACCGCCTCGACGCCTTTATCGGCCATCCCGTCACCCTTAAAACCGGCAGTTTCGACGACGATACCGACAACAGCCAAAAAGTTTGGGGGCTCTACGGTACCACGCCGCTGACGCCGCTGGCTTCTTCGCTCGATCTCTACACCTTTGGCTTTGAAGATAACGACGCCCATTACGCGCAGCTCAACGGGCAAGAGCGGCGCTATACCGTCGGCGCGCGCATTTTCGGCGCGGCACAGGGGTTCGACTGGGACAATGAGGCCGCCTGGCAATTCGGCAGCGCAGAACAGCGCGACATCCGCGCCTGGTCGGCGTCGGCGCACGCCGGCTATACGGTGAGCGACTGGCGCTGGCAGCCGCGCTTCGGCGGCAAGATTGGCATCGCCAGCGGCGATAAAAACGGCCATGACGGGCAACTCAATACCTTCAACGCCATGTACCCCAAGCTGCCCTATCTGACCGAGAACGGGCTGGTGGCGCCGGCTAACCTGATCGCCATCCACCCTTCGGTCACCATCACGCCGTGGCAAACCCTGGCCATCGACTTCAGCTGGGACGCGTTATGGCGGCAACGCCGCCAGGACGCCTTCTATCTCGGGCCGATGCGCCCGGTGAAAGGCAGCGAGCAGGGCTCGCGCTTTATCGGCAATCAGTATCAGGTCGAAACCACCTGGACGCCGCGCAGCGATCTCCAGTTCAAGGTGGCCTATGTCTACTTCGACGTCGGCCACAGCCTGCAGCAACATGCCGGACTGAAAGACATGAACTTCGTCCTGGCGCAGGGCACCTACAGCTTCTGACGTCAATAAAAAGGGCGCCGAACCAGGCGCCCCGTCTGTCTTACAGCGCAGCCAACTCCGCCGCCAGGGTGGCGACCAGCTGCGCCGCCGGCATCGGCCGCGCCAGGCCTACGCCCTGCCCGGCCCACAGCGACATAAACTCCCCGCGCCCGGCCTTGGCCGCCGCCTGGCGGATATCGCCGGTGAGCGCGTTCTGCACCGGATAAGGCAGGATCTGCCCCTCCTCCGCGCGCATCTGGCGCATGAAATCATTGACGATGCCGCGCGCCGGGCGGCCGCTGAAGGCGCGTGTCAGGCGCGTACTGTCATCACCGGCGTTGCGCAATGCCGCTCGCCAGGCGTCGGCGATACCCGATTCCGGGCTGCACAGAAACGCGGTGCCGAGCTGCGCCGCCTGCGCGCCCAGCAATTGCGCCGCCGCGATGCCGCGACCGTTCATGATGCCGCCTGCGGCGATCACCGGGATCTTCACCGCCGCCACCACCTGCGGCAACAGGGCCATCAGGCCGACGCAGGATTGCTCGATATCGCCGAGGAACGTCGGACGATGACCGCCCGCCTCCGCGCCCGAAACGCAGACAAAGTCGGCGCCCGCCTCTTCCCAGGCGCGGGCTTCCGCCACCGTGGTGGCGGTGCCTATCACCCGCGAGCCGGCCTGCTTGAACTGCGTGACCGTCGCGCGCGGCAGCACGCCGAAGGTGAAGCTGGCCACCGGCGGCGCGGCCTCCAGCAAGGCCGCGATCTGGTCGCGGTTGTTTTCGGCAAATTTGGCGGGGATCGGCGGCTCGCTCAGCCCCAGCGCTTCGCGGAACGGCCGCAGCAGGTGCTGGGCGCGTTTCAGCTCGGCGAGATCCGGGTGCTGTTCATCAAGCAGAAACAGGTTGATGTTAAACGGCGCGGCGGTCTGCGCGCGGATCTGCTGCACGCGCTCGAGGATCACCTCCGGTGAGAACAGCGCCGCCGCGCACGATCCCAGCGCCCCGGTGTTGCTCACCGCCACCGCCAACGCCGGCGGCGATGCGCCGTTCATCGGCCCCTGAACGATCGGATAGCGCAACCCAAGCTCGCGGGCAAAAGCAGAAGGTGCCGTCATCAATGTGTCTCCCTGTGTGGACTACATTCGTCTTACGGCGGCCGCGCCGCCGAACCGACCAAAAGCATAGCACCTTCTCACCGTCTGACCGTGCAGTTAATGCTTCACCTGACGCCGGTCCAGCGACAGGAAGTGGTGCACCACCGGCTTGTCCGGGCCGATATGGAAGCCCAGCGCCTCCTGCTGCAAATCGGCGTCGGCGTGCGACACCCGCTGATGCTGGCGCAGATGCTCCGCCCAGGACTCCACCAGGAACCACTCCATGATGCATTCCGGATCGCCGGTATGCTCGGTGATGCCCCAGGCGTAAGCGCCGTCGCGACGGCGCGCCCGCTCCAGCATCAGCAAAGTGCGCAAGAACTGCGGGCGATCCTGTTCGCGGATGCGGTATTCCACCTGAATCATCACCGGCCCGCGATCGTTCTCGACCGGCGTGTTGACCAACGGTTCCGGCCAATGGTTCGACGGCTGCAGATCGGCTTCGCCGGTCGGTAGACGCAGACGGTGGAACAGCAGCCCCGCTGCCAACAGGCCGACGCCACCGACCAGCAGCGTGGCGGCGACGCCCAGCTCTTGCGCCACCAGCCCCCACAGCAGGCTGCCCGCCGCCATCGCGCCGTTGAACACCATCAGGTAGATGGCCAGGCCGCGGCCGCGCACCCAGTTAGGCAGCACGCCCTGCGCCGCGCCGTTGAGCGTGGTCAGCGCGATGATCCAGCCGGCGCCCAGCACCAACAGCAGCACCACCGCCAGCCACTGCGGCGGCGCCAGCGACAAGGCCGCCATCACCACGGCGGTGAGCACCGCCGCCAGCAGCACCAGCCCGTCGGCGTTGAGCCGCTGGCGCAGACGCGGCAGCACAATAGCCCCGAGGATCGCCCCGGCGCCCACCGCCCCCAGCAGAACGCCGTAAAAACCGGCGCTGCCGCCCAGCATGCGGCGCGCCACCAGCGGCAGCAGCGCCCAGACCGAGCTGGAGAAGGCGAAAAACACCGCCGCCCGCAGCAGCACCACGTGCAGCTCGCGGCTGGAACGCGCATAGCGCAGACCGGCGCGGAAGGCGCCGAAGAAATGCTCCGACAAGCCGCTGTCTTCGGCCTTCGGCCGCTTCCACCACAGCAGCGCCGCGATCACCAGCACATAGCTCATCACGTCCGCGCCGTAGGCCGCGCCGGCGCCGAAGCTGGCCAGCAGCAGGCCGCCGGCCGCCGGGCCGATGGAGCGGGCGATGTTGATGCCCAGCGAGTTCAGCGCCACGGCGTTTTTCAGCTCGGCGCGCGGCACCAGTTCCGGCACGATCGCCTGCCAGGTCGGCCCCATCAGCGCCGCGCCGATGCCGCCGACAAAGGTCAGCGCCAGCAGGTATTCCACCGTCAGCGCACCGGTCTGCGACAGCACCAGCAGGCTGCCACTGACGCAGGCCAGCAGGATTTGCACGAAGATCAGAAAGCGCCGCCGATCGAGAATGTCCGACAATACCCCGGCCGGGATCGCCAGCAGGAACACCGGCAGCGTGGCGGCGGTTTGCATCAGCGCCACCGCCGAGGGGTTGCTCGACAGGTCGGTGATCAACCACGAGCTGGCGACGTCGCGCATAAAGCTGCCGACGTTGCCGAGCACCGTCGCGCCCCACAGCACCGCAAATAATGGGATTTTCAGCGGCGCGAAGCCGCCCGCCGCCGCCTTGTTTTCCGTCTGTTCAGCCATCCGTTCGCTCCTTCAAATCGTTAAATGCCACCAGCAACAGCGCGCCGGCCAGCCCGAGGTGTTCAAAAAATCCGTTCATCATCTGGCCTCGTTCCGCGCCGTCGAACTGCCAGAACGGATTGGCCATCAGCGTCGCCATCAGGGTAAAACCGGCCAGCGCCAACGCGCCGAGCCAGCGGTAAAAACCGCTCAGGATCAGCGCCGACGCCGCCAGTTCAAACAGCGTCACCAGCACGGCGAACAGCGCCGCCGGCTGCAGGCCGAAGTGGGTCATCTCGGCGACCGCGCCCTCGACATTCAACGCCTTGACCAGCCCGCCCTGAATGTAGGCGGCGCAAATCGCGAGCAGCAGCAGCCAGCGCACCGCGGGCGCATGCAGCCGCTGAGCGCAGCGGGCGGCGATATCGGTAATATTCATCGCGCCCCCTTAGAATGGCGAATTCTGGATAAAGGCCAGCAGATCGGCGTTGAAGCGATCGGGATCGGTCTGCGCCAAACCGTGTGAGCCGCCAGCGTAAACATTCAGCTCCGCCTGTTGCATAAGCTTAGCGGCTTTCTGCGCCGAGGCTTCGAACGGCACGATCTGATCGGCGTCGCCGTGCACCAGCAGCGTCGGCTTGTCGATCGCCAGCAGATCGGCGGTGTAATCCACTTCGGAGAACTCGCGCACGCCGTCGTACTGGCCTTTCACGCCGCCCTGCATGCCCATCAACCAAAAGCTGTCGATAAGCCCCGCGTTGCTCTCGACCTCATCGCAGTGGAGGCCGTAGAACGGCACCGCCAAATCTTTGAAGAACTGCGAGCGGTTGCCCGCCACGCCGCTGCGAATGCCGTCGAACGCCGCCATCGGCGTGCCCTCGGGGTTGGCCGGCGTCTGCAGCATCAGCGGCGCCGGCGCCCCCACCAGCACCACCTTCGCCACCCGACTGCTGCCGTGACGGCCGATATAGCGCGCCACTTCGCCGCCGCCGGTGGAATGGCCGACCAGGATCAGATCGCGCAGATCCAGCGTTTCTATCAGCACAGCCAGATCGTCGGCGTATTGATTGATGTCGTTGCCGTGCCAGGTTTGATCCGAACGGCCATGGCTGCGGCGATCGTGAGCGATCACGCGGAATCCGCTCTGGCCGAAAAACAGCATCTGGTTGTCCCAGGCGTCGGCGGACAGCGGCCAACCGTGGGAGAACATGATCGGCTGGCCGCGGCCCCAATCCTTATAGAAAATGCGTGCGCCATCGGGCGCGGTAAGAGTGCTCATGACGTGCTCCCCGTTCGGTATCGAATTGGATTTTGTACGGGTTAACAGTACGGCAGGCGTAAAGGCAGTGATAACGGAATAATTTTCGCATGATCGCGAGTTTTTTTGCTGAAGAGGCCGGCGTAGCCGCCGGCGCATAACGTCAGATGTTTTCCAGATCGATGCCGCGCGTTTTCGGGCCAAACAGCCCGATCACCAGCATCACGATCAGCATGCTGGCGACGATAAACGCGATCACCCCCAGCGAGCCGCCGTACTGCAAGATAATGCCGATGATGATGCTGCTGAACACCGTCGACAGGCGGCTGAAGGAGTAGCAAAAACCGACGGCGCGGGCGCGGATGTGGGTCGGGAAGATCTCGGATTGATACGAGTGGTAGCTGTAGGTCAGCCAAGCGTTGGACCAAGTGATGAAGAAACCGCACAGGATCAGCCACAGCGGATTGTTCTGCAGCGCGAACAGCGAGCCGAAGATCACCGTCACCAGGCAAGACAACACGATCTGCCACTTGTTCTCCATCTTGTCGGCGTAAAAACTGCACAGCAGCGAACCCAGCGGATAGGCCAGCGTGATGAAGAAAGCGTACAGCAGGCTGTGCGTGACCGACGCGCCCTTGCCCGACAGCAGCGCCGGCAGCCAGTTGCCGAAGCCGAAGAAACCGATGGCCTGAAAGAAGTTCATCACCACCAGCATCAGCGTGCGATCGCGATACTGCGGCGCCCAGATGTCGCGAAAGCGGCCGCGCTGCGGCGCGCCATCGGCCTCTTCAGCCGAGCGCAACGGAAACTCCGCGGGCGCCACGCCGCAGCGCCGTTCCATGTCCCGCATCACCTGCCGCGCCTGCGCATAGCGCCGTTGCTGCACCAGCCAGCGCGGCGACTCCGGCAGCCCCTTGCGCACCAGCCAGATCACCAGCGAGGCCAGCGCGCCGGCGATCACCACGTAACGCCAGCCGCTCAGCCCCCAAATCGTCTGCGGCACCAGCCACCAGGACATCAGCGCCACCGCCGGCACCGACAGGAACTGCACGAAGAACGCGAAGGCGAAAGCCCGGGTGCGCAAGTGCGCGGGCACCCACTCCGTCAGGTAGGTGTCGATGGTCACCAGCTCGATGCCGAGCCCCACTCCCACCAGAAAGCGCAGAAAGATCACCCATTCCGCCTGCTGTTGAAACGCCAGCAACAGCGAGAAGGCGCCATACCAGATCAGGGCAAACATAAAGGTGGCGCGGCGGCCGAAGCGGTCAGCGTAAGGGCTCAGCAGGCTGGCGCCGACGAACAGACCGAGAAAGGTGGCGGCGGCGAAGGCCGCCTGATCCGACACGCCGAAGACGCCCAGCACCCCGGTGTGGAAAATGCCGTCGGCGATAAGGCCAGTGCTGATATAGCCGGTCTGGAACAGATCGTAGAGTTCGAAAAAGCCGCCCAGCGACAGCAAAATGATAAAGCGCCACAGGCCGGCCGACGCGGGCAAGGCGTCGATTCTGGCCGCCAAATCCCGCGCATGGATCGGCGACGCCGCTACAGAGTCACTCACCGTTAACCTCGCATTAACATTTTTGATGACTTTCTATGCTAGCGAAGCGACGCCGGAGTTAAATTTTTAATTAGCAGACTATGAAAAAAAGTTAAGCATAAAACGCTGCAGCGGCCTGTTTTATAGCGAGAAAATGTAGCGCGGGATGCCGGCCGGCATCCCGAATCGGTGGGTTAACGGCTGTGGTGCTGCTGCAACCGTTCGCTGCGGTAAAAGCTCAGCAGGCACCAGCCGAGGGCGATCAGCGCCAGCGGCGCGGCGACGAAACCGATGTTGCCCATCCCCAGATGCAGACTCACCTGATTGCCCAGCAGCGCGCCGCTGCCGATGCCGAAGTTGTACAGGCCGGAGAAGATCGCCATCGCCACATCGGTGGCGTCCGGCGCCAGACTCAGCACCTTGGCCTGCATCGACAGGCCGATGGCCATGATCGCCATGCCCCAGAAAATGCACAGCACCGTCAGATGGCTTTCGCTGCCGGCGGCCGGCAACAGCAGCAGCAGGCTCAGGGCCAGCAGCGCGATGGCGCCGATAAAGAAGCCGGAAGGAAACCGCTCGCTGTAGCGGCTGAACAGCAGGCTGCCGACGATGCCGGCGGCGCCGAACAGCAGCAGCATCAGCGTGGTGAAGTTTTCCGACAGCCCGGCCACGGTCTGGATAAACGGCTCGATGTAGCTGTAGGCGGTGAAGTGCGCCGTCACCACGATGATGGTCAGCATGTACAGCGCCACCAGCGCCGGGCGTTTGAACAACAGCGGCACGCTGGCCAGCGAACCGGAGTGCTCGCTTTTCAGCACCGGCAGCAGGCGCCACAGCAGCACCAGCGCCAGAGTGGCGCACACCGCGATGCCGATAAAGGTCATGCGCCAGCCGAGCAACTGCCCGACCACCCGCCCGAGCGGCAGCCCGAGCACCATCGCCAGCGCGGTGCCGCCCGCCAGCAGGCTCAACGCCTGCGCTTTCTTGCCCGGCGGCGCCACGCGGATCGCCAGCGAGGCGGTGATCGACCAGAACACCGAGTGCGCCAGCGCCACGCCGGCGCGTGAAATCACCAGCGTGGTGAAGTTCCAGGCCACGGCGGTCAGCACATGGCTGGCGATAAACAGGATGAACACGCCGATCAGCAGCTTGCGGCGCTCGATCTTGCTGGTCAACAGCATGCACGCCAGCGAAGCGGCGGCGACGATCCAGGCGTAAATGGTGATGATCAGGCCGACCTGTTCGGTTTGCATCGAGAAGCTGGCGGCGATATCGCTCAACAGCCCGACCGGAATAAATTCGGTGGTGTTGAAGATAAAGGCCGAGACGGCGAGGATAACCACGCGCAACCAGGCGGTTGAGCGCGAAACGGGTGCGTTTTCCATGGTAAACAAAATCCGGACAGGTGCGGGCAAGTAGCGATATTTTAACCAACCGCCGCGCTAAATGCGATACGCGTCACACTTTAATTGTGTGGTTTTTTTCGCCGCATTTCGACACACTCGCAGACACACGGTTGCACAAATGCTGTGCTAATCTCTTGAAGCGTACCAATTTTTCCTGCCGCTCTTCCTTCGGCCGCCGCAGACGACGCGCCGCGCCGAAGAACCGCGCGCAGTGTCCATTTGGCGTTTCCTGAGGCGAGGTCATTATGTCCGCGATTTATGATTGGTCCGTGCTCGCATTGCGCAATGTTTACGATCGCCGCATTCAGGGCCAACCGGTGCTCGACAGCGCCGCGCTGTTCCCCGATGCGGAACGTTTCACCGCCCAATGGCGGCAGATCCGCGAAGAGGCGCTGACCGTCGCCCACGATCTGCACAATATCCCACGCTTTCACGAGATCATGATCCAACAGGAGTCTATCTCCGCCAACGACGCGCGCGACTGGCGCATGTTCATCATGAAGGCCTACGGCCAGCCGATCGCCCGCAACCTGGCGCGCTGCCCTGCGCTGGCAGCATTGATCGCCTCCTCGCCGGACGTGCTGTCCGCCTCACTCTCCTTCCTGGCGCCCGGCAAGCAGGTGCCGCCCCACCGCGGCCCGTTCCGCGGCATTCTGCGCGGCTATCTGGTGCTGGACATGCCCAAGCGCGCCGACGGCGTACCGGCGGCGGTGCTGAAAGTGGACGGCCGTGAATACCGCCTGCACGAGGGGGAGTTCATGCTGTGGGACGACACTTTCGAACACGAGGTGTGGAACGACAGCGCGCAGGTGCGCACCGTGCTGCTGCTGGATATCCGCCGTCGCGACATGCCCGGCGGGCTGCGGCTGCTCTCCAGCGCCATCATCGCGCTGGTGCGGCTGAACGTGCGCTGGATGCAGCGCCAGTTCTGAAGCGCTCAGACGATCAACCGTCGTGAGCGACCGGCCAATACCGCGCCAGCCACTGGCCGGCGGTGGTGGTGAGCAGGCCCTGACGCGCATTGAAGGTTGCCGCCTTGTCCCAGGCTACGCCGTCGGGCCGGGCGAAAGCCAGCCGGTATTTGGCGCCGACGTCATGCGGATGGTTCCGCACCGCCTCCTGCAGCCGTGCGGAGTCGAGCAAGGTTCTGTTGACCTCGACGCCCCAGTGCGCCTGCAGGAGATCGGCAAGCTCGCGGTAGGTCAGCGTGTCGCCGGCGATATAAACCACCTGGTTGCGAAACGCGGGCCGATGGAAAAAAATCTCGGCCGTCAGCCGGCCAATGTCCTCAGGGGTGGTCAGCGTCACCGCATAGCGCCAGTCGCCCAGCGCGCATACCGTTTTGCTTGCCGCGTCCACCACGCCAAAGCCGGGGTCAAACAGGTAGCTGGTGAAAATGCCCGTGGAAACAATCACCCACTCCGTCGCACGCTGCGCACGCAGCAGGTGGCGCACCTCGAGCTGTTCATCCCACACCTGCTGCCCGCTGCCTTTACCCACGACATCGTAATCTACGCCAAACTGCCACGGGAAATAGCGCGCCACGCCTGCCTGCAAGACGGCCTGGGTGATCTTTATCTGCGTGCCCGCCCCGCCGACAAAGCCGCTGCAGTTGATCACCGCGTCGAAGGAACGGAATAGCGCACTCAGCGCCTCCACGCCGTTTTGCTGCAGATCGCCTTCCACCACGGCGATGCCGAGCCGCGTCAGCTCATCCCGCCGCGCCCGATGCGGGCCGCTGACGGCGCGGGTGGCCTCCGGCCGGAGCAGCACGCTGATGGTGACATTCGCATGCCGCTGAGCGTGCCGGCTCATCGCACGCAATACCGGCAGCCCCAGTTCACCGGCGCCGAGTATGAGCACGGTATTGATAGATGGATTTGTGGATTTCATTCTTGCCTCCTGTCTTAACACTGCGTCATCCTGACAGCTGACAAAAACGGGTTCAATTAGGTACACCCGTGATACCGGAGAGGAATATGACGAGCGATCGCGCAGCGCTGCTGCAATTTTCGCAGGCGTTCTGTGAAGAACTGAGCAACGACGATGAAGGGTTGAAGCGTGAGATCCTCGCGCATGCGGGCAACCGTTGGTCGCTGGGGGTATTGCATATCCTGGGCACTCACGGGCCGCTGCGCCACGGCGAGATAAGCCGCCAGCTGGCGGGCGTGACGCAGAGAATGCTGACGCGGACGCTGCGCCATCTCGAGCGGGACGGGCTGATATCGCGCTGCGATTATCAGGAAAAGCTGCCCCGCGTGGTGTACGCCATCACCGAAGCGGGGGAAACGATGCTGCTCAACATGCTGCCGCTCTGGTCGTGGATTATCTCCTCCGCCGACGCTTTCAGGACGGCCCGCTCGCACTACGATGACCAACAGCGCAACGCCGCCGAGGAATGAACGCGGGCTTCCCTGCCCTTGGGCGGCACTCAGCCGCCGCCCAGATAAGCCTTTCTCACCTCAGGATCGTTCAACAGTTCCTGGCCGCTGCCGGTGAGGCGGATCTGGCCGTTGACCATCACATAGCCGCGATCGGACAGCTTCAGCGCGTGGTTGGCGTTCTGTTCCACCAGAAACAGCGTCATGCCGCTGC
This sequence comes from Serratia sp. Ae19-1, assembly GCF_059801225.1. Taxonomy (NCBI): domain Bacteria; kingdom Pseudomonadati; phylum Pseudomonadota; class Gammaproteobacteria; order Enterobacterales; family Yersiniaceae; genus Serratia; species Serratia sp. Ae19-1. The sequence goes on from NZ_JBCHWD010000003.1 coordinate 423,816, forward strand.
GGGTCAGCTCGCGCAGCACGCCGAAGATCTGCCGCACCACGATCGGCGCCAGCCCCAGGCTCGGCTCGTCCAACAGCAGCAGCTTCGGCCGGCTCATCAGCGCGCGGGCGATAGCCAGCATCTGCTGTTCGCCGCCCGACAGGGTCATCGCCCGCTGATTGCGCCGCTCCTTGAGGCGCGGAAACAGCTCGAACATGCGCGGCAAATCTTCTTCCAGATAGCGATTGCCGACGGTGATGGTGCCCATCAGCAGGTTCTCCTCCACGCTCATGTCCGGGAAGATGCGCCGCCCTTCCGGCGCCTGCGCGATGCCGCCGGCCGCCACGTAATGCGTGGAGCGGCGGCTGATGTCCTCACCGCTGAACAGGATCTGCCCGCCGGCGATGCGCGGCTGGCCGAAGATCGACATCAACAGCGTGGATTTGCCCGCACCGTTGGCGCCGATCAGCGCCACCGTCTCGCCGGCGTTGACCTGCAGCGACACCTTACGCAGCGCCTGGATCGGCCCGTAAAACACGTCCACTTCGCGAAATTCCAGCATCGCTTCGCTCATCCCGCCAGCTCCTCTTCGTCCGCGCCCAGGTAGGCGGCGATCACCGCGTCGTTGTGTTGGATCTCCTGCGGCGTGCCGCGGGCGATCACGTCGCCGTGATCGAGCACGATCACCCGATCGGAGATCTCCATCACCATGCCCATGTCATGCTCGATCAACAGCACCGTGATGCCGTGATGCTGGCGCAGAAAACGGATGATGCGGCTCAGCGTGGCCGTCTCCACCGGGTTCAGCCCGGCGGCCGGCTCGTCGAGACAGATCATCTCCGGCGCGGTGCACATGGCGCGCGCGATCTCCAGCCGCCGCTGCTGGCCGTAGGACATCTCCCCCGCCAGCCGGTTGGCGCAGTCCACCAGATCCACCACCTCCAGCCAGTAGAAGGCGCGATCCAGCGCGGCGTTCTCCGCCCGACGATAGCCCGGCGTATTCAGTACGCCGGCGATCAGGTTGCGGTTGCTCTGCATGTGCTGCGCCACCAGCAGGTTCTCCACCACCGACATTTCACGAAACAGGCGGATGTTCTGGAAGGTGCGCGCCAGCCCGGCGCGGTTCACCAGGTGCGTGCCGCCGAACATCTTGTAGTAGAGACGCGAACCGAGCCGCTTCGGGCGTATCCAGTCGCCGGCGCGGAACTTCTGCCCCAGCACCTGGATCACGTCGGTCGGCCGCTTGTGGGTATTGAGCAGGATCGCGCCGCCGGTGGCGCGGTAGAAGCCGGTCAGGCAGTTGAATACCGTGGTCTTGCCGGCGCCGTTGGGGCCGATCAGCGCGGTGATCGAGCCGCGCTCCACCTCCAGATTGACGTCGTTCAGCGCCTTGATGCCGCCAAAGCGCATCATCAGGTGCTCCACCCGCAAAATGGCATCGCTCATGGTGCCACCCCCTTGCGCTCAGCGAAGCTGGATCGGCTGATGCGCACCAGCCCACGCGGCCGCCAGATCATCATCGCCACCATCAGCACGCCGAACAGCAGCACCCGGTATTCGGCGAAGCTGCGCAGCAACTCCGGCGCCACCGTCAGCACGAAGGCCGCCAGCACCACGCCGAGGGTGGAACCCATGCCGCCCAGCACCACGATCGCCAGGATCAGCGCCGACTCGAAGAAGGTGAACGAAGTCGGGTTGACGAAGCCCTGATAAGTGGCGAAAAACACCCCCGCCAGCCCGGCGGTTGAGGCGCCCAGCATAAAGGCCGACAGCTTCACCAGCACGTGGTTCAGCCCGAGGGAGCGGCAGGCGATCTCATCCTCGCGCAGCGCCTCCCAGGCGCGGCCGATCGGCATGCGCGTCAGCCGGTGCTTGATATACAGCACCAGCAGCACCACCAAAAACAGCACCGCGTAGATGAAAATGAACTTGAGATTGGGGTTGTAATCGATGCCGAGAAACTCGTGGATCGGCACCCCGCCGTCTTTGGCCCGCCGGCCGAACTCGAGGCCGAACACCGTCGGCGCCGGCACCGAGACGCCGTTCGGCCCGCCGGTGAGCGACATCCAGTTGTTCAGCACCAGCCGGATGATCTCGCCGAACCCCAGCGTAACGATCGCCAGGTAGTCACCGTGCATGCGCAGCACCGGGAAGCCCAGCAATGCGCCGGCCAGCGCCGCCATCAGCGCACCCAGCGGCAGCATCGCCCAGAACCCCAGCCCGAGATACTGGTAGCCCAGCGCCAGCCCGTAGGCGCCGATGGCGTAAAACGCCACGTACCCCAGATCGAGCAGCCCCGCCAACCCGACCACGATGTTCAGCCCCAGGCCGAGCAGCACGTAGATCAGGCCGAGGATCGCCACCGTCAGCAGGTATTTGGTGGCGACGAACGGGAACAGCAACGCGATCGCCGCCATCAGCGGCAGGATCCAGCGCAGGTTGGATTTATAGCCCAGCGGCCGCACGTAGACGCCGTCGTTGCCGCCGTCGAAGCGCGCCAACACCTTACGCCCCGGCGCAGTTTGCAGGAACAGGCTCAGCAGCAGCCGCCCGGCCATCACCGCGACGATGATCCACACCAGCCGGTGCGGCTCGAAGTTGAAGCTGTAGCCGTTCAGCACGATGCCGACGATCGGCCCGAACACGATCAGAGCGATCAGCCCGGCCAAGACGGCGTCCAGCAGGCTGCGTTTAACGTCCAGCCCGCCGTTGATCACGGATTGCGACATGGCGTTCTCCTTAAACCTTGGCGACCAGCGGCCGGCCGAGCAGGCCCTGCGGCCGGAAGATCAGGATCGCCACCAGCAACCCGAAGGAGAACACGTCCTTATAATCCGAGTTCACCATGCCGGCAAACTGCGCCTCCGCCACCCCGAGCAACAGCCCGCCCAGCATCGCGCCCGGCAGCGAACCGATGCCGCCCAGCACTGCGGCGGTAAAGGCCTTGATGCCGATGATAAAACCGACGTAAAAATCGAAGGTGCCGTAGTTCATGGTGATCAGCACGCCGGCCAGCCCGGCCATGGCAGCGCCGATCACGAACACCAGCGAGATCACCCGATCGGTATTGATGCCGAGGATCGAGGCCATTTTGCGATCCTGCTGGGTGGCGCGGCAGATGCGCCCCAGCCGGGTGCGCTGAATGATGTAGGTGAGGATCGCCATGCCGAGCAGCGACGCCACCAGGATAAACACCTTGGTGTAGGTGATCTGCAGCACGCCGCCGTCGAACTCCAGGCGGAACACGCCGCTCAGCAGCGTCGGGATGCCCTGCTGGCGCGGCCCCTGGCTAATCTGCGCGTAGTTTTGCAGGATTAACGACATGCCGATGGCGGAGATCAGCGGCGCCAGGCGGGTGGAGTTGCGCAGCGGCTTGTAGGCGATGCGCTCGATCACCCAGCCGTACACCCCGGTGATGACGATGGTGAACACCAGCGTGCCGAGGATCAGCAGCGGGAACGAGTGCAGCCCGAAGAACGACAGCAGCGCCAAACCGATGGCGCAGAGATAGGCGGAGATCATGTACACCTCGCCGTGGGCGAAGTTGATCATGCCGATGATGCCGTAAACCATGGTGTAGCCGATGGCGATCAGGCCATACACCGCACCGAGGGTCAGGCCGTTGATCAGCTGTTGCAAAAAGAATACATCCATAATGAGCAGTCTCGCCTGGTAAGGCCGCCAACGCAGTCCGACGCGGCCCAAAGGTCATCGCGGAACGGGCGCGCCACAGCGGCGGGCCCGTCTGTCATGGGGTCACAACTTCAGTATTGGGTTGTTCAAAGCTGGTGATATTTGCCCTTGTCATCCCACTGATAGACCACGTAGTCCGAAACCTTCAGGTCGCCCTTCTGGTCCCAGGCTTTCTTGCCCATCACGGTGTCCACGTCGTGCGATTTCAGCCATTCGGCGGCCTTGGCGCTGTCTTTGCCGCCGGTGGCGTTGAAGGCGGCGGCGATCGCCTGGATCGAGGCATAGGAATAGAGGGTGTAGCCTTCCGGCTCAAAGCCGCTGGCGCGGAACTTGGCGATCACCGCCTTGCCTTCCGGGATCAGGCGCGGATCGTTGCCGAAGGTCATCAGGACGCCGTTGGTGTACTGCGGCCCGCCGGCGGCGGTCACCAGCTCTTCGGTCACCACGCAGTCGCCGGAGAAGAACTTGGCGGTCACGCCCTGCTCGCGCATCTGGCGCACCAGCGGCCCGGCTTCCGGATGACAGCCGCCGAAGTAAACCACGTCCGGCTTGACCGAGGCGATCTTGGTCACCAGCGCGTTGAAGTCTTTTTCACCGCGCGACAGCCCCTCATACAGCACCTCTGTGACGCCGCGCTTGTTCATCGCCGCCTTGGCGGCGTCCGCCAGCCCCTGGCCGTAGGTGTCTTTATCGTGGATCACCGCGATGCGTTTGGCCTTCAGCGTATCCAGCATGTAGTTGGTGGCGATCGCGCCCTGCTGATCGTCGCGCCCGCACATGCGGAACATGGTCTTCATGCCGCGCTCGGTGATCTGCGGGTTGGTGGAGCCAGGGGTGATGGCGATGATGCCGGCTTCGTCATACACCTCGGAGGCGGGCATGGTGGAAGAGGAGCAGAAATGGCCGACCACCGCCGAGACCTTGTCCTGATCCACCAGCCGGTTGGCGACCGCGACCGCCTGTTTCGGTTCGCAGGCGTCATCCCCCTGCACCAGCTTGATTTTTTCCCCTTTGATGCCGCCGGCGGCGTTGATGTCCGCCGCCGCCTGCGAAGCGCCGCGCCAATACTGATCGCCATAGGTGGCGTTCGGCCCGGAGAACGGCCCGGCGACGCCGATGACGATATCGGCCTGCGCAGAAAAGGCCGTGCCTAAACAACCGATGAGCAAAGCAGCGAGCGGACTTTTTATCAATTTCGATGACATTGTTATCTTCCTCAGCACTGTTGTAGCGAAACGCCCTGGGGCGCGGATCAGTCACTTTATGTGTAGACGGGGAAAATAATTTTCTTGAGAGCGCAGTCGCATTCCCCAAAAATGGGTAAGCAAAAATCCAGCCATTGTGACGACGAATACATATTGTTTGCTTATTCATCCTACATATCAGTTGCAGCGCAGTGTGTGGCGGGGATAACCGAGAGTCTGGGCAGTGCGGCTAGCGTGAGAGGGAGAACGGCCCTGCACCATCGCCGTGCAAAGGCTTGTGCAATCGTTGTGGGCCACAAAATCACCGCACAGCGATGGAAAATGCCGAAAAACAGCGCAAGATGTTCATTCCGCCAGCAAACGCGCTTTTTTTGCAGTTTAGCGCTTTGACAAACCCCAGGTACCCCGCTATTATTCGCCCCGTTCACACGATTCCTCTGTAGTTCAGTCGGTAGAACGGCGGACTGTTAATCCGTATGTCACTGGTTCGAGTCCAGTCAGAGGAGCCATATTTAGAGAAGTCCGCTTAAGGAAACTTAAGCGGGCTTTTTGCTTTTGGCGCGTGCGCGCAATGGCAGAGATGCCACCGGCTCTCTGAACACCGCCTTAACGCTATAGGGTATTGAAGGCACTTACATAAAATACGGCTTGTCACCGTCAGTGCCCGGCTGGTTGACGCCGATGTTCTCACCCTGATGTTTTTTCGGTTGCTCGATGATGTCGGCAATTAAAGCGGCGACGCTCTTGCGCGATACGATGGTTCCTTTGAACGGCGCATTGCGGGCAGTAAGCTCATAGTCAACCTGGTCTTCGTCCGTTAACCAGGCCGGGCGCAGAATGGTGTAGTCCAGCCCGGAGGCTTCAATCGCGTCAGCCGCCCGACGAAATGGCTTGAGGGGCTCACCGATGATCGCGTTGTTCCATTCACCGAATTTTCCCGGGACCTCATCATAAATCCCCAGCGAAAGAACGAAGATCAGGCGTTTGACGCCGCTGGCCTGCATGGCGGCAATCACCGCCTCAGCCTGCACATCCAGATCCTCCCCCGTCAGGTTGGCATACACCAGATCCTGGCCCTGCATCGCTTGTTCCAATGCGGACGGGTTCAACACATCGCCGATAAGGATCCGGCCGTTGGCCGGGCGCGACCGGATTTTTTCCGGCCGGCGAGCGAACAACGTTTGCACAAGCGACTGTTCATCCGCCAATCGGTCGATAACATGACGGGCGATTTGGCCGCCGGCGCCAAGGATCAATACATTTTTCATTACAGCGTCTCTTCAAAGAACGGCGCCAGGACGGAAACAGCTTCGGCGACATAGGCTTTGCCGTCATACAATTCCATATGATTCGCACCTTCGACGATGTGGTAACGCTTGTCGCTGCTCGCGGCGCGATCGTATAAATCGTCACTCATCCATTTACTGCCCGCCACGCTGCCCGCCACGATCTGCATCGGCTGGGTCAGATACACTTCAGCCATGTGGTAGGCGTCGTAGGTAATGATCTGGTTGAGGCTGCGCAGCGTCGCATAGCCGGGCGCCGTCGGATATTGCGCGCGCGGGGTATGGTAATACTCCCAGGCTTGGCGCAGCTCTTCGTTCGGCGCATCGGATTCTTTCATCGGCGCCAGCGGCATGGTGGCATGTTCACCGCTGCTGATATCGCCGGTACGGGCGTTGGAACCCGCCTCAACATACGGCAGCGCATCAATGGACTTCACATTGTTTTCCCACCCGTTGCGGAACATCGAGCCGATATTGACGGCGCTGACGGTGCCGATCGCCTTGATGCGGCGATCCTGGATCGCAGCGTTGGCGGTATAGCCCGCGCCGGCGCAAATTCCCATCGCGCCTATGCGCTCGTTGTCGACATAAGGCAGCGTGGTCAGGTAATCAATCACCGCGCTGACGTCTTCGGTGCGGATATAAGGGTTTTCCAACTGACGGGGTTCGCCGCCGCTTTCCCCCTGATAAGAGGCATCGTAAGCCACGGTCACAAATCCCTGCTCCGCCAGTTTTGCGGCATAGGTGCCGGCGGTTTGCTCTTTCACGCCGCCCCCCGGGTGAGAAACGACGATGGCCGGATACTGACGGCCCGCGTCGAACGCCGGTGGCAAGTAGAGCACTGCGGAAAGATCGATGGTTGGGTTATTGCTATTAGTGAAGCTGATTTTCTGGTTCATCATCCGGTTCCTCATCAGGGTGGTCGGTTAACTACATCGTTTCTGATTCTCACTATAGACATTGAACATTAAGATTATTAGACCCAAAATAATGATTGGACCTATCACTTAAATGATTAATCAGCCGAGCGGAAAACAGAGATGAAACGTGATGAGATAGCCGATTTGGTGGCATTTGTGGTGGTCGCCGAGGAGCGCAGCTTCACCCGGGCCGCGGCCCGCCTGGGCATGGCGCAGTCGGCGTTAAGCCAGATCGTCCGCCGCATCGAAGAACGGCTGGGGTTTCGTCTGCTGACGCGCACCACGCGCAGCGTAGTGCCCACCGAGGCCGGGGAGCAGCTTTTGTCGACCCTTGGCCCCATGCTGCAAGACCTGGATTCCGTCATGACGTCACTGGGCGAGCTGCGCAACCGCCCTTCCGGCACCATACGCATCACCACGGTGGAGCATGCGGCAAAAACCCTGTTGCTGCCCGCCATGCGCACGCTGCTGAAATCTCACCCAGAAATAAACGTGCAGCTCCTGATCGATTATGGTCTTAGCGATGTGGTCGCCGAGCGTTTCGATGCCGGCGTCCGTCTGGGGGGAGAGATGGATAAGGATATGATTGCCGTGCGGATTGGGCCTGATATTCCGATGGCGATCGTTGGCGCGCCGGATTATCTTGCCCGGCGAGGCACCCCGACTTCGGTGGCGCAGCTGGTCGATCATCAGGCGATTAACCTCTATCTTCCCACCTCGGGCACCGCCAACCGCTGGCGACTCATGCGCGGCGGACGTGAAGTTCGGGTTCGCATGGAAGGCCAACTGTTGTTAAACACCATCGACCTGATCCTGGACGCCGCTCTCGACGGGCACGGCCTGGCCTACCTGCCTTGCGATCAGGTGCAGAGCGCCCTTGACGAGAAAAAACTCGTTCGCGTGCTGGACAAGTTCACCCCGGACCTGCCGGGGTATCATCTTTACTACCCGCACCGCAAGCATCCAGGATCGGCCTTTTCTTTGCTTATCGATGTGCTTAGGTTTAACGACGCGCAGAAGCCCAAATAGCGTACTGCCGCCAGCTGACAACGGCGCTTACAGCACAAATTCGTAGTGCGAACCGTCCGGCAGTTCGACATCCAGACGCAGTTCCCCGCCCCGCCATTAACCCTGTCACAAAAGCGCATAACGTTCTCGGCGCCCGGTACCACGGTGGCGCACGGCATGCGGCTGCACGCCGCGTGACACCGGTTTAACGCCTGGGTGAGCCTCGCCCTTATCGCCCCAGCAGCACCGTTGCCCAAACAACGATGGTCATCAGCACCGCCACCAATTGCGCCGCGCCGCCCAGATCTTTGGCACGTTTGGATAACGGATGCAGCGCCAGTGAAATACGGTCGACCACGGTTTCAATCGCCGTATTAAGCAGCTCGACCACCAACAACAGGAAACTGCAGGCGATTAATAACAGCCGTTCCATTTTTGTAATATCTAAAGTAAATGTAACAACCAGTAAAATGGCGTTAATAACCAATAATTGACGGAATGCATCCTCGGTCAACATGGCATCAATAAAGCCGGCCCATGAATTCCTTATGCTGTAGGTTAATCGGTTTATTCCTTTTTTCTTTTTCACAGGCATCTATTCTGCTCTCATCCACATCACGGCGACCAGGCGAAAATAAGTCACACGCCGTGAATTTGTCCGTGGTTTATTAGTTAAAGACTTTAATCTATCCCCTCTGGGGATCATCCACTCACTCAGGTTTTAGCGTCCACGACTGGAATCACACCGCACGAAAAGCACCCTGACGCGGCAATTATCCTGGGGACGTTAAAAGGCGATTCGCGATCAATCGGTTAAAGTGTTTTTTCGTACAATCGGTAGCGCTTATAAGGCACCGCGCCGATGCGTTCTAAAATCGTCCGCATGCCGGTATTGGTTTCCAGGATCCACGACATTTCCAGCGCGTCGATATTGCGCTTGGCGAAGGGCTCGCGCAGCGCCTCAATCAGCAGCAGCGCAATAATCGGCCCGATGCGGCTGAATTGATATTCCTGACGCACGCCCATCAATGGCACCCGTGCCGTGCGCACGCCGCTGACTTTCAGGCGCCACAGCAATTTGGCCCAGCCGAAAGGCAATAACCGCCCCTGCAGATCGGCAATGGCCTCGTTAATGTTCGGCAGCCCGACGATAAAGGCGCAGGGCGCACCGTCCACCTCGGCGATATGGATCATATCGTCGGGCACCAGGAACTTCAGCTGATCCCCCATGGTGGCGAACTCGTGTTCGGTGAACGGGACAAATCCCCAGTTATGCTGCCATCCGGAATTGAACACCTCCCGCAACACCTGCATCTCTTCCCGAAAGCGCTTACGGTTGAGGCGACGAACGGTCACCTTTTTGCGCACCTGGTCCATCATCCGGCTGAGCGACGGCGAGAAATGCAGGTCGGTTCTTTTCATCCAATAGGCAAGCAGATCAATCCCTTCGCTGTAACCCTGCTGCGCTATCTGGGTCGCATAGTAGGGTTTGGCATGCGTCATCATGGCCGACGGCGGGGTGTCAAATCCCTCGACCAACAGGCCGCTCTCCTGATTGATGTTGAGGCTGAACGGCCCGGTGATCTTGCGCGCGCCCTTCGATCTCAGCCACTCTTCCGCCGCCGAGAATAGCGCGCTGAAAACGGCGGGATCGTCGACGGCGTCAATCATGCCGAAGTGGCCGGTATCTTGCCCATGCAGCTCGCGATGCAGGGAGTCAATTTGTGCGGTGATGCGCCCGACGGCCTTCCCCTGCTTTTTGGCCACCCACGCCTGCCATTCGATATGGTCGGTGCCGGGATTTTTCTTTGACAGGTGTTCTTCACGCTCTAAATACAGCGGCTCAATCCAGTTCGGATCATCGCGAAACAGTAACGAGGGGAAAGCAATAAACTCTTTAAGTTCGGGTTTATCCAGAACTTTCTCAATACGGATCATAAATAGCCTTAGGTTTTAATAAAATAATCAAATATGAGCGCGACAACGCCTTTAGCATTTTTTATGCTGTTCTCTTTTATTGAATTGTGTCTTGCCTCCGGCTAAACGATAAGAAAAACCGAATATTACCCCCGGTGAATCAGCGCATTAATTGCCTGTCATTCACCCGTAAACGCGGTTGATGGTGCAAAAAAGGAAAGCCCAAAGCGGCGCAGGCATGCTACGCTATTGGTGCTCTTTTATTATTTAGTGCTGTCTCGGCAAAAGAATCCCGCCCGTTTTTAGTGTGCCGACTTTAATCATGAGGGGCACCATCATTTTTATCACTTAATGCTGTTTTTAAGATTCAGGCTAAATCAGGCATTCACTTTTTGATTTCTTGCGGCATACTGTTTAGGAAGTGTTTAAGTTCTAAGATAGCCATGCATGAGGTCATAACCTATGAGGCGACAGTTATTCCCTGCCCGACAGATACAAACTAAAGAACGGCAAAGCCAGGATATTACAATATCTCCCCGTATATCCCCAACGCGCCGCTCAAGGCTGATGACGCAAGTTGCTCACGGGTTACCGGGTTAATAACTGACGCGCGACTCAAGCTCGGCAATATACGCTGTTCGCGGAATGAAGATGGTTGAATAACAAACTTATTCAAATCCTATTCATAGTAAAATATCAATTACCTCGCCAAGAGTGATGTATCTCTTTTGGTGATTTTTAATCTATGGCTAAGTTTGTCTATGTCTGAAACAAGTTCTGTTCATTCTCTTCCTATGCGCTATGCGGACTTCCCCACTTTAGTGGACGCGTTGGATTACGCGGCGCTCGGTAATACGGGAATGAATTTTTACGACCGTCGCAATCAACTCGTGACCGTTCTCGAATATCGCACGCTGCAGCAAAAAGCGATCTCGGGCGCGCGGCGTTTATTGTCGCTGAAACTCAAGAAAGGCGATCGCGTGGCGCTTATCGCCGAAACCAGCGCGGGATTCGTCGAAGCCTTTTTCGCCTGCCAATATGCCGGCCTGGTGGCGGTGCCGCTGGCGATCCCCATGGGCGTCGGCCAGCGTGATTCCTACACCGCCAAACTGAAAGGGCTGATCGCCAGCTGTAATCCTGCGGCAATCATCAGCAGCGAAGAGTGGACGCCGCTGATCGCCTCCGCCACGGAACGCGCGCCGTCGCTGCACATTCTCAGCGACGCGGACTTCAACGCGCTGCCAGAGCCGGCGATCGCGCTGCCGGCGCCCTCGCCCGACGATATCGCCTATCTCCAATACACCTCGGGCAGCACGCGTTTTCCGCGCGGCGTGATCATCACCCAGCGGGCGGCGATGGCGAACCTGAACGCGATCAGTCGCGACGGCATCAAGCTGCGCGCCGGCGACCGCTGCGTCTCCTGGCTGCCCTTCTATCACGATATGGGCCTGGTCGGTTTCCTGCTGACCCCGGTGGCGACCCAGCTGTCCGTCGACTACCTGCGCACGCAAGATTTTGCCATGCGCCCGATGCAGTGGCTGAAACTGATCGCCAAGAACCGCGGCACGGTGTCCGTAGCCCCGCCGTTCGGCTACGATCTGTGCCTGCGCCGCAGCAACGCCAAAGAGCTGGCCGATCTGGATCTCTCCAGCTGGCGGGTCGCCGGCGTCGGCGCCGAACCTATTCCGGCCGAGCTGCTCAGCCAATTTGGCGAACACTTCAGCAGCATCAACTTCGACAGCAAAGCCTTCATGCCTTGTTACGGCCTGGCGGAGAACACGCTGGCGGTCAGCTTTTCCGATCCTTGCGCCGGCCCGCAAACCAACGCGGTCGACCGCGATATTTTGGAGTACCAGGGTAAAGCGGTCGCGCCCGGCAAGAAGACCCGCGCCGTTTCGACCTTCGTCAACTGCGGCCGGGCGCTGCCTGGGCACCGCATCGAGATCCGCAGCGAAACCGGGCAACCGCTGCCGGAACGTCAGGTCGGCCATATCACGATTTCCGGTCCCAGCCTGATGAACGGTTACTTCTGCGACGATGAGTCCCAGCAGCAAATTCAGGTGACCGGTTGGATGGATACCGGCGATCTGGGCTACCTGCTGGACGGCTATCTGTACGTCACCGGCCGCAAGAAGGATTTGATCATCATTCGCGGCCGCAATATCTGGCCGCAGGATATCGAGTACGTCGCGGAATCCGAACCGGAAATCCGCTCTGGCGATGCGATTGCCTTCGTGACCGAAGAACACGACGAAGCGGCCAGAATTATTTTGCAGATCCAGTGCCGGGTCAGCTCGGAAGAACGTCGGGAACAAATCGTCCATTCGCTGAGCGCGCGCATTCAAAGCGAATTCGGCATCGCGGTGGACATTGAGCTGCTGCCGCCGCACAGCATTCCCCGCACGTCGTCGGGCAAACCCGCCCGTGCCGAAGCCAAAAAACGCTGGCTGAGCGCCTCGCTCTACCCGCAAATGCCGCAGCTGGCCGGTTTCGCACAATGAGCGGCACCGTCGCGGTGACGGGCGCGACCGGCTTTATCGGCCGGCATATCGTCCAGGAACTGCTGGCGCAAGGGTTTAGCGTGCGCGCCCTGACGCGGCAATCTGGAAAAGCCGCCGCCGACAACCTGCAGTGGATCCCGGGCGCGCTGGAAGATCGGCCCTCGCTCACCGAACTGGTGCGCGGCGCGGAGTGCGTGGTGCACTGCGCCGGCCAGGTGCGTGGGCATGCGGAAGCGGTGTTCACCCGCTGCAACGTGACCGGCAGCCTGAATCTGATGCAGGCGGCCAGGCAGAACGGCCGCTGCAATCGCTTCCTGTTCATGTCGTCGCTGGCGGCCCGCCATCCGGCGCTGTCCTGGTACGCCCATTCAAAACAGGCCGCCGAACAGCAACTCATCGCCGCCAGCGGCGATATCGCGCTGGGGATTTTCCGCCCGACGGCGGTTTACGGCCCGGGCGATAAAGAGCTGAAACCGCTGTTCAACGGCCTGCTGCGCGGCGTGCTGCCCCGGCTCGGCGCGCCTGACGCCAAACTCTCTTTTCTGCACGTGAGCGATTTGGCGCAGGCGGTCGCCCAATGGTTATTGGCGCAGCCCGCGCAGCCGAATATTTACGAACTGTGCGACGGCGTGGCCGAAGGCTATAACTGGCTGCGCCTGCGCGACATCGGCGCCGCGGTGCGCCAGGGCCCGGTGCGCCTGGTGGGCATTCCGCTGCCGCTGCTGAAAGCCCTGGCGGATATCGGCGGATTGTGGAACCGCCTGATTAAACGGGAGCCGATGCTGACGCGCAGCAAAATACGCGAATTAACCCATCGCGACTGGTCCGCCAACAATCATGCGCTGTCGCAGCAGATTAATTGGTTTCCACAGGTGAGTTTGGAGCGCGCGCTGCGTGAAGGGCTGTTTTAATTATTCCAATTAGAGGTGTGTCAACGTTCTTATGCTAAATCGCGATGCTGTAATGGATTATATCCTGACGTGTTTGCAAGGTATCGTCGAAGGCGGAGTCGAAATAAAGCCTGATAGCGATCTCGTCAATGATCTTGGCCTGGAATCCATCAGAGTATTGGATCTGCTGATGATGCTGGAAGATGAATTAGATATCTCCATCCCGATCAATATATTGCTTGATGTCAGAACGCCAGAGCAACTGCTTGACGCTCTGCGACCTTATCTGGAGAAAAGCCATGGGACTGTATGATAAATTTTCGCGGCTCGCGGGCGAGCGTGAACAATTTCAAACGTCCGGCCTGAACCCGTTCGGCACCTGCATCGACGAAGTGTATTCCGCCACCCAGGGGCGCATCGGCGATCAAAAGATTGTCCTCGCCGGCACCAATAACTACCTCGGTCTGACGTTCGACGCGCAGGCGATCGCCGCCGGCCAGGCGGCCTTGGCCGCGCTCGGCACCGGCACTACCGGCTCGCGCATGGCGAACGGCAGCTACGGATCGCACCTGACGCTGGAGCGGGAATTGGCGGAATTCTTCGATCGCCCCAGCGCCATCGTGTTCTCCACCGGCTATACCGCCAACCTCGGCGTCATCAGCACGCTGGCGGGGCCGGGATCCGTGGTGTTGATCGATGCGGACAGCCACGCGAGCATTTACGACGCCTGCGCCCTCGGCGGCGCGGAGATCATTCGCTTCCGCCACAATGACGCCGCCGATCTGGAGCGCCGCATGCTGCGCCTGGGCGAGCGCGCCCGCGAAGCGATCATCATCGTCGAAGGCATCTACAGCATGCTGGGCGACGTCGCCCCGCTGTTGGAAATCGTCGATATCAAGCGGCGGCTGGGCGGCTATCTGCTGGTGGACGAAGCGCACTCCTTCGGCGTGATGGGCGAGCATGGCCGCGGCCTGGCCGAAGCGCTGGGCGTCGAGCAAGACGTGGATATCATCCTGGGCACCTTCAGCAAAAGCCTGGCTTCGATCGGCGGATTCGCCGTCGGCGGCAAGGGGATGGACGTGCTGCGCTACAGCAGCCGGCCGTATATCTTTACCGCGTCGCCGTCGCCTTCCAGCATCGCCTCGGTGCGCACGGCGCTGCAAAAAATCGCGCGCCATCCCGAGCTGCGGGAAAAACTGTGGAGCAACGCGCACCGCCTGTACCACGGCCTCGCCGAACTGGGGTATACCCTGGGGCCGCGCATCAGCCCGGTGGTGCCGGTGATGATCGGGTCGAAGGAAGACGGCCTGCGTTTCTGGCGCGAGCTGATCGCCCACGGCGTGTATGTGAATCTGGTGCTGCCGCCGGCCGCGCCGGCGGGCGTCACCCTGCTGCGCTGCAGCGTCAATGCCGCGCACAGCGATGAAGAGATCGATGCCATCGTGCGCGCCTTTGCCGCGCTGAAAAAATAAAGCCTTTCCCTGTCGGCCGCGGCGGCGGTGCCGGAAACGTCATCGCCGCCCTGCCGAACCGATGCGCACCTCAGTGCGCAGCCGTTGACACTCCATCAGCCGAATAGCGATATCCCTGCGCCGCCATAAATTCCGCGATGGCCTGTTCCGCCGCCGAAAGCACCTCCTCGATCGGCCGATCGGCATCGAGATCCACGATATCGGCGCCTTCGAACGTCAATAACGGCGTGACGGCGATCTTCTTCTCCAGCGCCGCTTTGCGATGATCGGGCTTGCGCGCGCAGGCCACGTCCAGACTGACATTCAGCTTGAGGACCAGATCCGGTTTTTGCCCCGCCATCCATTGGAACGCCGCCCGTTCGCGCGCCGCCAGCCAACGGACGAAACGGCTGCCTTCCACATCGACGGGAAATACTGTGCCGTCATACGCGCCGGGGATCTGCGCCTGTGGAAAACGGTCGGTCAACACGATGAATCCCTGCCGGCGAAACGCCAGCATGCGGCGAAACCGCAGCAGCCGCCGCCCCACGAAAGCGATGATCACCGCAGACGGCAACAAACCGATGCGGGATTTTTTCGTTTTGACTTTTTTGGTATTGCTCTCGATAGCCTTGCCCACCGAGCGCCCCAGCAGCGGCAATTTCGCCGCCGCGCGCCCGACGTTGCCCGCCTGTTTGCCCAGATGCACCTGCACCGCCGGGCCATAATGTTTCACATACTCGATCAAATGTTCGCAAACGGTGGACTTACCCGAACCGTCGCTGCCAATAACCGCAATCAACGGCGGAAATTTTGCACTCATAATCAAACTCTCTTTCAATGCGCCGGAAACGGCGCGCCTTATTTGAAGCGAAATATCACTCACGGCCGTGGCGACAGCGCGAAAGAAACTCTCTTCACGCGGAGCCAAACAGCACAAAAGATTAAGCGAAAATAAAAAACCTCCGCTCGTTTTCCGCCGTGGGTCAGGCCGGAAGTTAACATAAAAAGCGAAACCGACCCATGCACGGACAATTAGCACAAAATAACAAGAACCAACGCCATAAATATCAATTCAAATAACGAACCAAAATACAGATCTCATTATTTTATCGCAGCAAAGCACAATAAATATCTTGAACCCAAGGCGTATTGGAATACAATAGTTTTTTTCGCATTGGATCAATTATTGTGAGTCAGCAGATAAGACCTTCATCTGATCGCTCGCCCGTGCGCGTAATAGCGATAACCGGCTGTGACGGCTCGGGAAAATCCACATTGGCTGCCCGTTTGGTCGGCGCCTTATCGGCGCAGGAACCGGCAGAACTGCTGTATCTCGGCCAGTCTTCCGGGCGCATCGGCGAATGGATAAGTTCGCTGCCGATTATTGGCGCGCCCTTCGGCCGTTATTTGCTGAAGAAATCGCAGCGCGTGCACGATCGCCCTTCTACGCCGCCGGATAATGCCACGGCACTGGTTATTTTTTTACTTTCCTATTGGCGCGTTTATAAATTTCGCCGCATGTTGGCGAAAAGTCGCCGGGGCGCATTGCTGATTACCGATCGTTATCCGCAGGCGGAAGTGGCGGGTTTTCGTTTCGATGGCCCGCAGCTGGCGAAAACCGCCGGCGGCAACCGCTGGATCCGCTGGCTGAGAACACGCGAGCAAAACCTGTACCAATGGATGGCGTCTTATCGGCCGTTATTATTAATTCGGCTGGATATTGACGAGCAAACGGCTTATTCACGCAAACCCGATCACTCGCTGGCGGCGTTGCGTGAAAAGATCGCCGTTATCCCGCACCTGACGTTTAACGGCGCCAACATACTGGATTTAGACGGCCGCGAGCCGGCCAACCGTATTTTCGACGAGTCGCTGCGCGCCGCTCAAATATCGCTGAGGGCCGCCAATGCCTAGCCGCCAAATAACCTTTTCGTACCGAAACAGATGAATAAAAATAAACTTACTGCCGAACCGCACGCCTCCGCCACCTGCATTACCGGGCTGATTGCCGTAGTGGGCAGCGACGGCACCGGCAAGTCCACGCTGACCGCCGATCTGGTGAAAAACCTGCAGCGGCATCGCCCCACGGAGCGGCGCTATTTGGGGCTGATCTCCGGCGAAGACGGCGACAAAATCAAAAAATTGCCGTTCATCGGCGTATGGCTGGAACGGCGCCTGGCGGCCAAATCCGATAAAACTCAGCGCATGAGCAACAAGCCGCCGGCGCTGTGGGCGGCGCTGATCATGTACGGCTTTTCGCTGTGGCGCGCCGCCAACCTGCGCAAGGTGCGGCGGCTGGCGCAGAGCGGCGTGCTGGTGATCAGCGATCGCTATCCGCAGGCGGAAATATCGGGTTTTTACTACGATGGGCCCGGTATCGGCGTGGAACGCGCAAAAGGCGGTTTATTGAGCCGCCTGGCGGCGCGCGAACGCCGTTTGTATCAGCAGATGGCCGTCTATCGGCCGGAGCTGATCATTCGCCTGGATATCGATGTCGATACGGCATTTTCCCGCAAGCCCGATCACAGCTATGACGAGCTGAAAGACAAGATTGCCGCCATGGTGCGCCTGCAATACAACGGCGCGCACATCATCGAGCTGGACGCCCGAGCCCCTTACGACGAGGTATTGAGCAACGCGCTCAACGCCATTTCCGCCGTGGTGAACGCCGCGCAGCGCCCACAGAGCGACATCGGGCAATCCGGCGAGAGCGCCGGCAAAGAAACTCAGGTTTATTAAACGCATACAGGGCAAGTGCATGACTGCGGGACACAAGATGCAGAAAAATAACGATAACGGTTGGTTTGAGTCATGAAACGGTGGTTTTCCGATGGCGCGTTTCGTTCCATTTTACGTAACGCCGCCTATTTAGGTTCCGGCAGCGTGGCCAGCGCGCTGCTCGGCCTGCTGGCGCTCTCCTGCGCCGGTAAAGGCATGTCGCCTGAAATGTTCGGCGTGCTGGTGGTGATCCAGGCCTATACCAAAGCGGTCAGCGATTTCATCAAATTCCAGACCTGGCAGTTTGTGGTGCAATTCGGCACCCCGGCGCTGGAGCATCAAAATACCGGCCGCTTCCGCGACGTCGTCGCCTTCTCCTTCGGGCTGGATATCGCCAGCGGCGTCATCGCCGTGTTGGGCGGCATGGTCATGCTGCCGTTCCTGTCTCACGCCCTGGGGCTGGACAGCGAGAGCTTCTGGCTCGCCATGCTGTATTGCACGCTGATCCCGTCGATGACCTCATCCACGCCGACCGGCGTGCTGCGCGCCTTCAACCGCTTCGATCTCATCGCCATCCAGCAGGCGATCAAGCCGTTCCTGCAGGCGGTGGGCAGCGTCATCTCCTACTATTTCGATCTGGGGTTCCCGGGCTTTATCGTCACCTGGTACGCCTCTAACCTGATCGGCGGCACGCTGTTCTGGTGGTTCACCGCGCGCGAACTGCGCCGCCGCGATATCCACGGCGCGCTGCGGCCGCGGCTGTTCGACGTCGCGCGCCGCATCGAGGGCGCCTGGAACTTCGTCTGGACCACCAACATCGCCCATACCATCTGGGCTGCGCGCAACTCCTGCACCACGGTGCTGGTGGGCGTGGTGCTCGGGCCGGCCGCCGCCGGGCTGTTCAAGATCGCCATGACCTTCTTCGATGCGACGGGTACCCCGGCCAAGCTGCTGGAGAAAAGCTTCTATCCGGAGATCATGCGCCTGGATCCGCGTACCAAAACGCCGTGGCTGCTGGGCCTGCGCTCCTCGCTGCTGGCCGGCGGCATCGGCCTGGCCGTGGCGGTGTTGATGCTGCTGGTGGGCAAGCCGCTTATCTCCACGGTGTTCGGGCAACAATACCTGGAAGCCTATGACCTGATTCAAATCATGCTGGGCGCGATCATCGTCTCTATGATGGGCTTCCCGCAGGAATCCTTACTGTTTATGGCGGGCAAGCAGCGCGCCTTCCTGATCGCGCAGGCGACGGCCTCGGCGGCCTACATTGCGCTGCTGGTGTCGATGGCGTACGCCTTCGGCGTGCAGGGCGCCGCCTTCGCTTATTTACTTGGGCAATGTTTAGACGTTCTGTTATCCCTGATACCGACGATCGGCGCCTACCGCAATCGCTTTATGTTGGGGCTGAATGTGCCCAAAGAGAGTAATCAATGACCGCTAACACGAATTGGAAGAAGTTCTCCACCGAAACCACCCAGGCGCTGTTTGTCGCGGTGGAAGAGGACGATCTGGTCGAGGCGAATATCAGCCTGCCGCAGCAGATTGATTTGCACTGTTCCCCCGAGAGCATCCGGGACAACTACGCGCTGTGCCTGCAGTTTTGGGAAGACGGTTTTTCCCGCCGCGAGCTGCTGCAGCTGGTGAACGGTTTCCTGCAAGACCCGCAATTGGCGGCGGCCACCCGCATGCGCTACAAATATATTCGCGCCCGCTATAAGCACCTGCGCTTCGCCCAGCAGCTGTACGGCGCCTCTCATCGCGCCAACCGCCTGTTCCACACCACCACCGTGGTGCTCGGCCATTTTCAGGACGCATTTCGCAACGGCAACCAGAAGAACCTGACGCTGTACGGCAACCTGCTGCGGCTGCTGCTCAGCAAGCCGGTGTGGTCTTACGTGCGCTATGCGCTGCGCCACACCCGGCTGGAAAGCCCGCAAGGCTTTATCACCTACCGCCAGGAGCAGATGCGCTCCCTGCAGACGCTGATCGCCAGCCCGGCGCTGACCGGGCATCAGTTCCACGACGTGCGCAAAATCGTCAGCCGGCAGGTGTCGTTTTACGACACGCTGAGATCGATCGATCCCGATAACCGCGAAGCCCGGCAGATCTCGCGCTTCCTGGCGGCGATTAACGGCCTGATGGGCGACCGGCACGACGTGATGGTGGCGGACAAGCTGGCCGGCGGCGATATCTATGACCGGCCGGCGACGCTGGACATCGACATCCGCCAGCGCCTGGAGTTGCTGCTGGCGCGCTTTCCGCTGTCGTTTTCCCAGCCGGCCATCGCGGCGGGCAGATAAGCGCGTTGCTCAGAGCCATGATGACGTTACGCCGCTTGCTGCCCCTCGCCCTGCTGCTGACGCCGCTGGCGGCGCCTGCGCATAACTTCGTGCATGGCAAGCCGGTGGCGCCGATCGCCATCGCCGATCGCGGCGAGCTGCTGCTGCGCGACGGCGATTTCCACTACCGGCCGTGGAACAGCGCCAAACTGGCGGGCAAGGTGCGGGTGATCCAGTACATCGCCGGGCGCACCTCGGCCAAAAAGAAGAACTCGCTGCTGATCAACGCCGTCAAGGAGGCGAACCTGCCGGGCGATCGCTTCCAACCCACCACCATCGTCAACACCGACGACGCGATACCGGGCTCCAGCTTCTTCGTGCGCGGCAAGATAGAGAAAAACAAGCGGCATTACCCCTGGGCGCAATTCATCGTCGACAGCGACGGGCTGGGGCGCATGGCCTGGCGGCTGCCGGAAGAAAGTTCCACCATCGTGGTGCTGGACAAGACCGGGCGCGTGCAGTGGGCGAAGGACGGCGCACTCACGCCGCAGGAAGTTGACCAGGTGATCGCCCTGCTGCGCGCCCTGATCGACCAAGAGACGCCATGACGCGCACGCCGCCGGGAGCCGATAACGCATGTCTTTGATTGAACGCTATATCACGGTTGAGATCCGCCGCCTGGTGATGATAATCGCCGGGTTTCTGATCTTTATGTTCGCCAGCTACTCCGCCCAGCGCTACCTGACCGACGCCGCCAACGGCACGCTGGCGCTGCGGGTGGTGGCCGACGTGGTTTTCTATAAATCGCTGATCGCGCTGGAGATGATTTTGCCCGTCGCGCTGTATGTCTCGGTGGCGGTGGCGCTGAGCCAGATGTACAGCGATGCGGAGATCACCGCCATGCTGGCCGCCGGCGCCAGCCCGCTGCGGCTGTACAAGGCGGTGCTGATACTGGCCGTGCCGCTGGCGATAGCGGTCACGCTGCTTTCGCTGTATGGCAGACCCTGGGCGTACGCCAATATTTATCAGCTGCAGCAGCAGTCGCAATCGGTGCTGGACGTGAGCCACCTGCAGGCCGACAAATTCAACGTCAGCGGCAACGGCCGCATGATCCTCGCCAATCACGTCGATAAAACGGCCAACCACCTGACCGATGCCCTGATTTACGTACGCGGCGCCCATCACACCAACCTGTACCGCGCGCAGTCGGTGGAGGTGCTCGACGCCTCCCCCGCCAGCCCCGCCGTGCGGCTGAAAACCGGCACCGCCTACGCGCTGGATCGCCAGGGCAGCGACGACAACGGGCAGAACTACGACAACTTCGACATCGCGCTCAAACCGTTCGTGCCCAGCGCCGAGTCTCGGCATAAATCGGCCTCGCCGGCGGAACTGGCACGCTCCGCCGATCCGGGTGACGCCGCCGAACTGCAATGGCGCGAAAGCCGCGGGCTGACCACCGTGCTGATGGTGCTGCTGGCGATCCCCTTTAGCCGCATCAAGCCGCGGCAGGGCCGCTATGCTGCGCTGCTGCCCCTGACAATCCTGTTTACCGTGATTTTTTATGGCGGCAACATTTGCCGCACGCTGGTGGCCAACGGCTCTCTGCCGACGATCCCCGGCGTTTGGCTGGTGCCGATAGCGATGGCTGTCGGCATTGCCCTGCTGCTGGCGCGCGACCTATCCCTGCTGCGGAAAACTGCCCGATGACCATTTTTAGCCGCTACCTGATCCGCAACGTGTTCATCGGCTTCGCCGCCGCGGCCGGGCTGCTGATCCCGCTGTTCACCACCTTCACGCTGATCAACGAGCTGGAGGACGTGACCCCGGGCGGCTACCGCTGGCAGCAGGCGCTGCTGGTGACCGTGATGACCCTGCCGCGCAGCCTGGTCGATCTGGGGCCGTTTATCGCGCTGCTCGGCGGCATCGTTGGGCTGGGCCAGCTGTCTAAAACCCTGGAGCTGACGGCGATCCGCTCCGCCGGGATGTCGATATTCCGCATTGCGCTGGTGATGCTCGTCGCCGGGCTGTTGATGAACCTCTCGCTCGGCGCTCTCGATGAATGGGCGGCCTCGCCGCTGCAGCAGCGCGCGCTGCAGATGAAGAACAACGCGCTGACGCAGTCGAACGATAACGACGTGACCGTGAACCCGCTATGGGCGCGGCGCGGCAACGAATTTGTGACGGTAAAAACCGTCGATGAGAACGACCAGCCCCACGGCATTGAGATCTTCCGTTATCAGGCCAACCGCGCGCTGGAATCTTACATATACGCCGAAAGCGCCAGCACCTCTGCCGACGGCAGCTGGCTGCTGCACAATGTGATGCAAAAAAGCTGGCAAGGCAGAAAAGAGACGATTGAGCGGGTAAACAGCTTGCCGTGGCGATCGCTGTTCGCCGTGCCGAGCCTGAAAGAGCTGACCCTGCCGGCGGGCAGTTTCTCGCTGCAGCAGCTGGATCGCTATATCGATTACCTGCAGGGCTCGGGGCAGCCCAGCACCGAATACCGGCTGGCGCTGTGGAAAAAACTCGGCCAGCCCCTGCTGGTGCTGGCGATGATTCTGCTGGCCATCCCGTTTACCTTTACCGCCCCGCGCGCCCCCGGCATGGGCAGCCGGTTAGCGCTCGGCGTGATCGTCGGGTTGCTGACCTACATCGCTTACCAGATTGTCCTCAACCTAGGATTGCTGTTCGCCCTCAACGCGCCCTTCACCGCCCTCGCCCCGCCGCTTTTGATCCTGGCGTTGGCATTGGCGCTGGTTTATCGGTTTGATCGGCGGGGTTAGGGAAAGCGCTGATGCAGAGGCGTGCCTGGCATGCTTGCGGACAACGGAGAGAGTATCAAGCGGAACAATGCCATCACATACAGGGGCAAGGTTCCGCTTTGCGTGCTGAGACTCATCTGATTGGCCGCCTGGCATCAATCTTGCTGGTGCATCTCAATGTTATAGCCAAGGCTGGCAAACTTATTTATCAGCTTTTGAATAGAGCCAATACTCCATTGATTAGTCACTAGTACTATCTCACCGGAGGCAAGCTCAATGGTTTCATCATGAAATCGCTTACGCCGTGACGCAATCACATCCTGTTCAGCTTTAATAAGGCTGCGATGGATATCATCGCCAAACACGGACGCTATCGCCTGCATACCATACGGATTAGTATCCATAATCCATTCGTTCATCAGCTCATAGGCCAGATTTCTTTTATTATAAACCACACCCTTATAGATAAATTTCGAGTAATCTCTCTCTCCTTTTTCTTTGGCATCCCTGGCCTCCGTTTCTTTTCGTTTCTGTCTAACCAAGAAATCTTTTGCTTCGGGCAGTGGTATTATCTGTTCAAAATTGACCAATATCTTATCAAGGTGTAGATAAGGGCTTAACTTGAAACAGCTGACATTTAACCCGTTGTTGTTCAGCCAAAGTACCGTATTAGTCACTTCCGTAGAGAAATCAGCCGAGATCAGAACGATCCTTACCTGAGTATTGAAGTCAGCAATCTCACTTTCGTCTCGCTCACAAAACTTGAGTATCTCCTGCTCTGCGTTCTTAGCAACACCTTCTTTATCAAGATGTTTTTGGTAGCACTCCGCAGCATCATTAAACGTCATTTGTGAAACCATGGCGGCATACCTTACCGCCTGAAGCTCCATATGCGCACCTTGTTCATCCCGCTTCAGCTCAACGACAACCAGATTAAATGCCTTGTCGATACAGAGTAAATCAATTCTACGTTGACTATTTTCCCAATTGTTAAACTCTTCCTGGATTACCAGGCAATCGGGCAAAAAATCGCTCATATTCTTGGCTATTGCTGACTGAATATCCCTGCGTTCAAGGATCGATTCGCGCATAAATGTGGTTTTAGCAACCTTTTTGAATTCTTGATCTTCCAAAGTGAATAAACCCATGACTCCCTCATTATTAAATCTTAAATAGTTTAAGTTTGAAAACAATATTTCATGAATTTAATCTATCACGACGGAAGGAATTTCTCTCTTGGAAAAACAGTTGGTAGGCCTTCTGATATTAATGCAAACATGAGAAAGTTGATTATTGTTTAAATAATCAACATCAGCTCATGCGACCACCGCTGGTCAATATCTGGTTCTGGATTAATGGCCAAGTACTTACTTCTTCCGCCCTCTGGATTTTATCGCTATGCCTCATTCCAATAAGGCGCCCTGAAATTTCACACCTTGCCGGACTTTATGATAGAGAACCATTTGAAGACTTGAGCAAAATGAATGGCCGTTCTGGTACCCAACAATAAGGCGCTGCCCGTACCGTCCCCTAACCGGCTAGGGTTTATGAACGACCATGAGTGCCTGCGCCGCCACTCATCGGCGACATCACCTAACGTCTTTGGCATGTCATTGCGTATCCATGCCATAAATTCACGATCGAAGCGAAAATCTTCTCCGCACGCCTCAACCATGAAACGACGAACGTTTTGCGTATTTTTGTAGCTTTTGTCCACGATCGTGGCGCGTGTTAGCAATGCGCTATGCCAATCGATTTTCAATTTACCCACTCCTGTGAAGAGCCTTTCGATAAAGAGCTTCAGCCTGGCCTGACCTATCGCACTTTTGTCACGCCCGTTTCGGCGCAAAGTGGATGTGGTGAAAAGCATAGCCCAGCTCGCCATTTTCGCGCTGTTATATGTGCGGGCGCATTTATACCATCGCCTTCGAACAGGGGCGGAGTGGCAACCGCCCCTGTTCGCGCCGTGGAATTAACGCAATTCCTTGGCTATCGCACTAAACATCAGCGATGCCTCCAGCGGTTGGGCGCTGAAGGAAGGCTCCGCCTGCGGCCAGGTGGACCACTGGACGATCACCAGATTCTCCGCCTGATTGACCATAATCATCTGGCCGAAAATCCCCAGCGCCCACAGGGAATGTTTGAGGGAAGCCTGCGGAGCAGGTTCTACGTTAGTCGCATTCACTGGCACTTCGTTGTTCCACCATTGGAATCCGTAAATGCCGTCAGGATGCGCCGCCGACACCGAGCCCGCCGCCCGCGTCCAGTTGGACGACTGGGCTACCCAATCGGCTGGCAAGATCTGTTTGCCGTTCGGCAGCGTCCCGTTATGCAGAATGAACTCACCGAAGCGCCCCCAGTCTTCCAGCGTGGCGTTGAAGCCATGCGCGCCCACGTCATGCTGGCCTTTGGCGTAGGCATGCCACACGCCGTCGCTCGCCATGCCGTACGGCTGCCAGATGCTTTGCTCCAGATAGGCCGCCAGCGGCATGCCGGTAGCGCGCTCCAGCACGTCGCCCAGCAGCCATGCGCCGCCGGAGGAGTAAGACCAGTTCTGCCCGGCCGGATGCGCACGCTGCAGGCCGGCCACCAGTTTGCGCACGCAGGCATAGGTGCCGGGTTTGGCTTCACACTCGGTCAGCTGCGCGAAGTCCGATTTCGGGTTGGTGTAATCCTCATTCCACGCCACGCCGGAGGTGTGGGTGATCAGCTGCCTGAGGGTCACGCCATCCCACGCCGTGCCTTTCAGATCGGGTTCGTATTGCGTGATGAGATCGTCGAGCGAGCGGATCTTGCCCTGTTTAATCGCCACGCCCACCAACGTGGCGACCACGGATTTGCCCACCGAGCGCGACGTCCACAGCGTGGCGTCGGTATTGCCCTGCCCCAGATATTTCCAGGCGATTTTGCCCTCTTTCAATACCAGCATGCCGCTGACGTTCTGGCGCTGCAGGTAATCCTGCAGGTGGTAGGTTTTGCCATTAACCCGATAGCTGGCGTCGGTTAAAGGTTTAGCGGCAGCCGGCAGCGGTGTGGCATTGCTATGGTGAAATACATCCCCGGCATAGTTGCGGTAGTCGTTACGAAAACCGATCACCCGGTCGCTCTGGCTCCAGGTGAGCATCTTGTGCGTCTCCGGTAATTGCGCATCGAAAGGCGCAGGACAGGCGCTGAGTTCGGTGCCCGCGCAGGCGGCCAGCGCGGCGGGCGCCAGCAGGCCGCTGCAGAGACTGATGACGACGCCCGCCAATAGGCTGCGGTTAAACACTTTGCTTTTCATATTATTTCTCGCATAGCTCAGGAAGGCGTTCAGCTTAAAAAAACGCGGCCTATAATAAAAAACGCCTGATGGGGGAAAATCCCCCGAAAAATCGACGGGAGAACCGCGTGCCGAGCCTGATTTATTCCTTTGCCCAACTGGAAGCCTTCACCGCCGTGGCCGAGCACGGCAGCCTGGCGAAAGCCGCGCTCAAGCTGGGCAAAGACCGCACGACGCTGCGCGATTTGATTGATTTTCTCGAGGATGGCTTGGGCTATGCGCTGTTCCTGCGCGAGGGGCGCAGCCTGCACCTGACGCCGGAGGGCGAACAGCTGCAGCGCCAGGCGCACCTGCTGATGCGGCAGGTGAAAGCGTTTGAGGCATTTGCCAAAGACGTGCCGAACAGCGCGGCGCAGGAAATCTCGCTGGTCTACGATCCCTTTACGCCCCGCGCATTGCTGCAGGCGCTGATTGCCGCCATGGCCCAGCGCAATACGCGCCTGAGCCTGATTAACGCCTCGCGCGACGAGGCAGAAAGCCTGCTGGCAAACGGCCAGGCCGATCTGGGGATCTGCCAGGCGCGCCACCGCAGCGTGGGTGACACTATGGAGTGGCGCGCCCTAGGGGCGATAGAGATGGATTTTTACGCCGCTAAAACGCTTTTCCCCGGCGCGGAACAGCCGCTTTCGCTGCTGGAGCTCTCGCTCACGCCGCAGGTAATCATGCACCCGGACTCTGACGAACCGGTGGCGCGCCGCCTGCAAATTTCCGGGCACACAATATTTACTAACGAGCTGGAGATGCTGCGCGCCCTGCTCGAACAGGGCTGCGGCTGGGGATTCCTGCCGACACATATGCATGCCGAACAGTGGAAAAACGTCAACACGCTGCGCACCGAAGTGGGCAGCCAAGGGATCAGCCAAACCATGGTGACTATCTGGAAACCAGGCAATGACCGACGGACGCTGATTGATGAGACGCTGGCGCTGTTGCCGGGGTTGTGGCGGGGGGTTGGGGGGTGAAAAGTTGCTGCTAGATTAGCGGTGTTGTTACCAGAAGACGATCGTAGAGCTCATCGTCCACGTTGCTTTTTCGATCGTTCTTAGGCGGGGATTGTTGTTTTCTCCCAGTGAGCCCCTCACCACCTTTGCCCCATCGCTAAAGGTGCTGGTTTATTGATTTGATACACGGCATTAGAGGGGCTGCTTTGAGCGAGGAGCGGAAGTTCGCAATTGTTCTTGCAACTAGGGCAGCTAAAAGACACGGCAGGCAAATGTCTACATGTAGGATACACCTGCTATCATCAAGAATTTTAGTCCTGAAGCATTTTAACTTTCTTCTCATGCTTTTTATATTCGCCACTTATCCATTCAGGTTCTTCCCGAATAGCTGATCGCATACAGTGTATTGGGATATCATTCCAGAAAGCTGTAATCGCATCTGCAAACTCTATAAACTGTTTTTCTGTAACCTCAAGTTGCTCATGACGTAGACTAAATCTGTAGCCTCCTGGAATAGTGATATTCTGATAATACTCAGGATGCGCGACGGAAAGCTCCCGATGGGCATGGCCATCACCGTGCTTATAAACATTGACTACTTGGCGACAGGCATCGATTTTTTCGTAATAAGCCTTGCTGGTAATATCCATCCCAATCCATTCTAGAATTTCAATTAGCCTTGGGAAGCTGATGTCCCAGATCATCGATGTTACGGGTTTAGCGTCGAGCCAATGGCTGAATTCACGGATACACTTCTCTCGAAGTTCCTTATCGAACTGATGAAACATTCCTGCTGTCAGTGCAAGTGAAACCGTATTTTTCATATCACTGAGAGCAATCCAATGTGAAATTCCTTCATCATGAGCCTGTTCCCAGATAGCCCCTTCGTCGTCATAATCGGGGTCAAAACGCTTACCGGCGGCCTCGTAGTAATCTTTTTCTTTCTGCCGAACTTCAGCTTCAAGATCAGAATCGCTAAACTGCGAAAATAAACGCTTTCTGGCTTCAGCAACATAAAAATTGTGTTTATCGAGGAAGTAAGCCCGATCAATGGTTGCAAAATAAAAAAGTGAAAAATCTTTGTCGCTCATGGGGATCTCCCTCGTTCGTCAGTTGTACAAGCCCTTGGAAGTAGGCTGCTAATAAAGAAAAGATTACATTTGAACAACTGTGCAAGATAGCAGTACGCCTAGAGGTAGTGCAAGTATCCCAACTAAGGTAACGATGCGTTTTCAAATATATGACTTAACGCTCGCGATATCCGCTTTTGGCACAAAGCAGTCATTGATACCTAACTTCGGCCATGAAACACACCTTACCAACCTCTCCTCAAAAAAATACAGCCACATAAAATGATTTAATTCACAATTAATAAATCAATGACATTATTACCTCTTTATTCATTCCATTATTTTACCTCCCCCAGCTCCAGCCCCCAACTCCCCCCTAGCACCGCCCCCGCCCTTTCCCTACAATAAGGGATCTGTTGAGGCATAACGCAAGGAAAGACGGTGTCGAAAGCCAATCCCAATGCCACTATCGTGGATATCGCCCGCCGCGCCAGGGTGACCAATATCACCGTTTCCCGCGCCTTCAATAAGCCCGAGCTGGTCAAGCCGGAAACCCGCGAGCGCATTCACGCCATCGCCAAAGAGCTGAACTATGTGCCCAACGCCTTCGCGCAGGGGCTGAAAAGCAGCAGCAGCCAGATTATCGGCATCGTTACCAGCAGCATGTACAACCCGTTCTATTCCGGCCTGATCAAGACCGTGTCGCGCATTGCGCGCCAGCAGGGCTACCAGATCATGCTGTTCGACACCGACGGCAGCGAAGAGGCGGAAATGCGCGCCATTCAGGCGCTGTTCGGCTACAAGGCACGCGGCATCCTGCTGTCGGCGGTGCGCGACGACAAGCGCTACCGCCCCGCCTATCTCGAGCTGGCCGAGGTGTACGGCGTGCCGCTGATCCTGATCGACCGCGATCTCTACGATCAGCAGCTGAGCGGCGTGTTCCTCGATAACCGCGAGATCGGCGTGCTGGCCGGGCGCTATCTGGCGGAGCAGCCGGAGCAGAAGCTGCTGATTATCGGCGGCCCGGCGGATTCGGAAATTACGCTAACGCGCACCGCCGGCATCGTCGCGGCGCTACAGGGCAGCGGGCGTGAGATTCATATCATCAACGGCGACTACGATTTCACCTCGCAGGAAAGCGAGGTGCGCGCCTATCTGGCGCAACCGGAGAACCGCCCGGATTACATCATCGGCCTGAATGGCATCATCACGCTGGGCGCCATCGCCATCTGCCACGAGATGGGGCTTTATCAGCAGGTGAAATTCTTCTCGATAGACGAGCCGCCGCGCGCTGGCGCTTACGGCCTGCACATTCCGGGGGTGTATCACGATACGCAAAAACTGGGGGAGATCGCCGCGGAGCTGCTGTTCAGCGCCATTAACAGCCCGCGCGGCGAGCTGCCGGTGCGCAGAGAGTTCTTCACCGGCTCGCTGTTGAATCGCTGACGGGCGCTATTGCCCGTAGTAGGCGTGTTTGCCGTGCTTGCGCAGGAAATGTTTGTCCAATAGCTCCGGCTGCATCGGGGCGATGGCCGGCGCCAGCTGGCGCGTCGCCATCGCCATGATCGCTACCTCTTCCAGCACCACCGCGTTATGCACCGCATCCGCCGCGTCCTTGCCCCAGGCGAACGGGCCGTGGGAGTAAACCAGCACCCCCGGCACCTGCTGCGGATCGCGCCCCGCCTGATTAAAAGTCTCGATAATCACCTTGCCGGTCTCCCCCTCGTAATCGCCGGCGATCTCCGCCTCGCTCATCGGCCGGGTGCAGGGAATGTCGCCGTAAAAGTAGTCGGCGTGGGTGGTGCCCAGCGCCGGGATCGGCTGCCCGGCCTGCGCCCAGATGGTGGCGTTGCGGCTGTGGGTGTGCACCACGCCGCCGATATCGGCGAAGGCGCGGTACAGCGCCAGGTGGGTGGCAGTGTCGGATGAGGGTTTTCGGTGCCCTTCGCGCACCTTGCCCTCCAGATCCACCACCACCAGATCCGCCAGCGTCATCGCCTCGTAGGCGATGCCCGAAGGCTTGATCACCACCAGCCCGCTTTGGCGATCGATCGCCGAGACGTTGCCCCAGGTAAAGGTCACCAGCCCGTATTCCGGCAGGCTGAGGTTGGCGGCCAGCACCTGCCGCTTGAGTTCGTTCAGCATGCAATGCCTCCCTCATTCATCTGTTGTTCGAGCCAGGCCTTGGCCTGGGCGATGCGTTGCTTATCCCGCCCGTCTTCGCGCGCCCACATCTCCAGCAGGTAGGGGCCGCGATAGCCGAGCGCGTTGAGCACGGAAAAGGCGTGGGCGAAATCCACGCAGCCTTCGCCGAACAGCACGTCGCGGAACTGCCCGGCGCTGCCCGGCCCCACCGCGACGGTATCTTTGAGGTGCACGGCGGTGATGCTGCCGATGCCCAGCGCCAGCTCGGCGGCGACGTCGTTGCTCCAGGCGCTGAGGTTACCGAGATCGGGATACACCGTGAACCACGGGCTGTTGACGTGGCGCGCGATGTCGCGCCATTTGCTGATGCTGTTGATGAACGGCGTGTCCATCACCTCCACCGACAGCATCACCTGCGCCCTGGCGGCCTGCGCCGCCGCCCACTGCATGCCCTCGATAAAGCGTTCGCGGCTGTGGCGATCGGCGGGTTCGTAATAGACGTCGTAGCCCGCCAGCTGGATGTTGCGGATGCCGAGATCCGTCGCCAGTTCCAGCGCCTTGCTCATCAGCACCCGCGCCCGCTCACGGGTGGCGGCCTCGGCGCTGCCGAACGGATCGCGCCGGTGCGCCGACAGGCACAGGCTCGGCACCGTCACCCCGCTGTCGAGCCGCGCCTGGATAAACGCCAGCCGCTGGCGGCGATCCCAGTCCAGCCGCTGCTGGCGCGCCGGCTGTTCGTCGATCGACATCTCCACGAACTCAAAGCCCAGCTCGGCGGCGGTGGCCAGCCGCTGCGGCCAGCTCAGATCGGCGGGCAGCGCCTTTTCATACAGCCCCAGACAGGCGGCGTTAGTCGTTTGCATCAGTCACCTCACTCAAAGCCTGGGCGACCGCCAGATAGCGCGCCTGCTGGGCGCGCAGGCGCCGGTGGGCGGCGGTCGCGGGATAATAACAGCGCAGCTTGGGCGGCGCGGCGGCGATCGCCTCGGCGAACCCGGCGTACTCCCCGGCGCCGACGGCGGCGCACAGGGCGGCGGCGCGGCAGCCGCTCTGGCGGGTTTCCACCACCTCAAGCGGCAGGTTGCCGGCATCGGCATACATCTGCATCCAGACCTCGGACTGCGTCGGCCCGCCGGTCATGCGCACCCGTTCGATGCGCGGGTTCAGCTGCACCATGCGCTCCTGATGGATCAGGTGCGAGAACACGATGCCCTGGTAGATCGCCTGCACCACGTCCGCCATCTCGTGGTGGGCGCTCAGGCCGATCAGCCCGCCCGGCGTGTTGCCGCCGAGGTTGGAGCCGTACAGATAAGGCAGGAACAGCAGCCCGCTGGGCTGCTCGCGGCGCTCGGCCACCCAGGCGTTGAACTGGGCGTAGCGCTGCCGGTCGTCGGCGCAGAACTGGCGCAGGAACCAGGCCAGGTTGCCGGCCGAGGTCGGGCTGCCTTCGTGCACGAAATAGCGGCCGTCGATGCAGTAGCGCCCCCAGGCGTAGGGGTAATCGGCGGGAATGATACGCTCGGTCACGCAGGTGGCGATCGACCAGGTGCCCGCCACCGCGCTGAGCGTGCGATCGTCGGCCACGCCGGAGCTGAGCGCCGCGCCCACCACGTCGAACAGGCCGCCATACACCGCGGTGCCCGTGCGCAGGCCACACTGCGCCGCCGCAGCGGCCGTCACCCGCCCGGCCAGCTGCGCCGAGCCGATCACCGGCGCGGTCTTCTCCTGCGCCTCTTCGATGCCGAAGGCCGCCATCAGCGCCGGATCGTAAGCGCCGCTGCGCTGGTTAAACAGGTTGCTGCCGGAGATATTGGTCACCTCGGCCGCCGCCTCGCCGGTGAGGCGAAAGCGCAGGTAGTCGTGCGCCATCAGGATGCGATCGACGGCGGCATACTGCGCCGGCTGCCGCTGCTTCAGCCAGCGCAGCAGCAGCGCCGGGTGGCTGGGCCACAGCGGCTGCAGGCTGCGCGGGTAGGTCTGCGCGTCCATGCCGGCGCGGCGCAGCTCAGCCACTGTTGCCGCCGCGCGGTTGTCCGAAGAGAGGATGCCGTTGCCGACCGGTTTGCCGTGGCGGTCGATGGCGTACAGCCCTTTGCCGTGCGCCGAGAAGCTGACGCCGCGCACCTGCCCGGGCTCCAGCCCCGCCGCGTGCAGCGTCTGGCGGATCGCCGCGCAGACGTCATCCCACAGCACGTCCATATTGCGTTCGCTGAAGCCCGGCTGGGCGGCAATCGCCGCGCCGTCGCGCTCGGCGATCGCCAGCTCTTCGCCGCTTGCCCGGTACAGCCCGGCCTTGATCACCGTGCCGCCGACGTCTATGCCAAGAAAGACTGACATCGCGCCTCCTATTTGCGCCGCACGGAGCTGAGGTAGATGGCGGCCAGGATGATGCCGCCCTTCACCACGTTCTGGATATACGGCGACACGTTCATCAGATTGAGGCCGTTGTTGAGCACCCCGAGCATCATCGCCCCCACCAGCGTGCCGATGATGGCGCCGCGCCCGCCGGAGATCGCCGCCCCGCCCAGCACCACCGCGGCGATGGCGTCCAGCTCGAAGCCTTCGCCGGCGTTGGGCTGCCCGCTCATCAGGCGCGAGGTCAGCACCAGCCCGGCCAGCGCAGCGGTCAGGCCGCTGATCACGTAGACCAGCATCTTGTAGCGCGGCACACGGATGCCGCTCAGGCGCGCCGCCTCTTCGTTGCCGCCCATCGCGTAGACGTAGCGGCCGAACGGCAGCTGGTTGAGCATCAGCCAGGCCAGCAGGTACACGCCGAGCATGATCAGGATCGGCACCTGAATGCCCAGCACCGTGCCGCGGCCGAAGAACGAGAAGACGTCGGGCAGGCCGGAGATCGGGTAGCCGCCGGTATAGAGCAGCGCCAAGCCGCGGGCGATGCCCATCGACGCCAGGGTGACGATGATCGGCGGCATGCGCAGGTAGGCGATGCAGGCGCCGTTGGCCAGGCCGAACAGCGCGCCGAGCGCCAGCGCCGCTACCATCGCCAGTGGGATGGGCACCGCCGCCAGCATCAGCCCGGCGGCGACCGAGCCGGCCAACGCCATCACCGGCCCCACCGAGAGATCGATGCCGCCGGTCAGGATGGCGCAGGTCATGCCCACCGCGATGATGGCGTTGATCGACACCTGGCGCGCCACGTTGGTCAGGTTGTTGACGCTGAGGAAGCTATCGTTCAACAGGCTCATCAGCACGAACAGGACAGCGAAGCCGATAAACGGCAAGACCGCCGGGTGATGCAGCAGTTTTTCCCAGCGCTTGCCGAGGCTGGGGCCGGCAGCGCGGCGCGCCACGGCGGGTTGTTCAATTCCGATCATAAGGCACTCCCGGTCGCGTGAAGCATGATGTGGTTGGATTCGATGTCGTCGCCGGTCAGCTCGGCGACGATGTGGCCGCCGCGAAACACCAGCACGCGGTCGCACACGCCGATAATCTCCGGCAGTTCGGAGGAAATCATGATGATGGAGATGCCCTGCTGGGTCAGTTGCTGCATCAGTTGGTAAATCTCGGCCTTGGCGCCCACGTCGATGCCGCGCGTCGGCTCATCGAAGATCAGGATGTTGCAGTCGTTGTTGAGCCAGCGGGCGATCACCACCTTCTGCTGGTTGCCGCCGCTCAGGGTGCTGACGGCGGTCTCGGCGTCCGGGGTTTTCACGCCTACGGCGCGGATCAGCCGCTGCACCACGTCGCGATCCTTGCGGGCGCTGACGAAGATCTTGCCGCGCCGGTGGTGCCGGTTGAGAGTGATGTTCTGCGCCACCGAGAACGGCAGCACCAGACCCTCGGTTTTGCGGCTCTCCGGCAGCAGGCCGATGCCCTGCGCCAGCGCCTGCGCCGGGGAGCGCAGCGCCGCCGGTTGGCCGCCGAGGCTGACGCGTTTGCGGTGACAGCGGCTGGCGCCGATCAGCGCCGAGACGGTCTCGGTGCGCCCGGAGCCCACCAGCCCGGCGAAGCCGAGGATCTCGCCCTTGTACAGCCGAAAACGGTCGGTCGCGCCGTGCTTCTCGCGCTGGATCTCCGCCTCCAGCAGCACCGTCGCGGTATCGACCGGGTGCTGTTTCACCGGGAAGGCGTTCTCGATTTTGCGCCCGACCATCAGCCGCACCAGCTCCTCCACGTTGGTGTCGCCGGTGGCCAGCGTTTCGATGTAGGCACCGTCGCGCAGCACGGTAATGCGATCGCAGATGGTGAAGATCTCGTCCAGGTGGTGCGAGATAAACACCATACCGACGCCCAACAGCCGCAGATCGTTCATCACGCTGAACAGGTGCTCGGCCTCGCCCGGCGTCAGCGTGGCGGTCGGTTCATCCAGCACCAGCACCCGCGCCTCCAGCGACAGCGCCTTGGCGATCTCAACGAACTGCTGCTGCGCTACGCTCAGCTGCTCCACCGGGCAATCGAGATCGATAGCCACCGTCAGCCGCTTGAAAATGGCCTCGGCCTTGCGCCGCATCGCCCGCCGATCCAGCAGGCCCCAGCGGTTCCTGATCTCCCGGTTGAGGAAGATGTTGTCGATGGCGCTCATGTAGGGAATCAACGAGAATTCCTGAAAAATAATGCCGACCCCGGCCTCGATCGCCTGGCGATAGTTGTTAAAGCGGCGCTGCTCGCCGTCGATAAAAATATCGCCCTCGTCCGGCTGATGGATGCCGCACATGATTTTCACCAGCGTCGATTTGCCGGCGCCGTTTTCGCCCAGCAGGGCGTGCACCTCGCCGCGTTGAATGGCCAGGTCGATGCCGTCCAGCGCCTTCACGCCGGGAAAGCTCTTTTTTATTCGCTTCAGTTCCAGTAAAGGTGTCACCGCATTACCCTCCGCGCCGAACGCCCCGCCACAGCGGGGCGAACCTGGCCGCTGTTACCAGCTAAAGCCGGCCGCATTGCTGCGGTCGATCAGCTTCACTTTGACCGGCACGGTTTTCGGCACCGTGGCCCCCCAGTAGCGGGCCAGCGCAATGCCGAGCGCGATGCGCAGCTGGTCGCGCGGGAACTGCGCCGAGGTGGCGATAAACGGCGAGTTCGGCTTGAGGATCTCTTTGATGGCTTCCGGCTGGCCGTCGACGCTCACCAGCTTGACCTTGGCGCCGTTGCTTTCGATCGCCGCCAGGGCGCCGAGCGCGCCGACGTCGTTGACGCTGAAGATGCCCGCCAGATCCGGCGCCGACTGCAGCATGTTTTCGGTGACGGTCAGCGCGGTGTCGCGTTCCTGCTTGCCGTTTTGTTTGGTGACAATCTTGATGTCGGGGTATTTCTTCATCGCCGCTTCAAAGCCGCGCACGCGCTCCAGGATCGGCACCACCGGGATGCCGTCGAGGATCGCCACCTTGCCTTTGCCGCCCAGCGCTTTCGCCAGGTACTCGCCCGCCTGGAAGCCGGCGTCGTAGTTTTCCGAGCCGACGAACGAGTCCAGCGGCCCTTCGGCCTGGGCGTCGATCGCCACCACCACCGCGCCGGCCTTATGGGCGGAGATCACCGCCGACTGCACCCCCACCGAGTCGGTCGGGTTGATCAGCAGGATATCCACCTTCTTCTGCAGCATGTCTTCCACGTCGCCGATCTGTTTGGCGACGTCATGGCGCGCATCGGCCACGTAAACCTTGGCGCCGATATCGGCCGCCGCCTGATCCAGCGCCTGTTTCATGGTGACGAAGTAGTCGTTGTTCATTTCCTGGAACGACATACCGATAGTGATTTGCTTGGCCAGCGCCCCATGGCTGGCCGCCAACATTCCACCGGCGACGATAAAAGGCAGGGTCTTTTTGAATAATGAAAACATAGCCAATTCTCCTGTAGGGAAGCTTCTTGTTGTGGTTATCAGAGCAACAGCATGTCTTTACGTTTGGCCGACCGGCCGGCCCCCCATTGCGGATGGGCCGGCGATCGTGACTGCAACAGCGGTACGGCGGGAGGGTCAGGGAACCAGGATCACCTTGATGGAGTCGGTCGAGTCCGCCAGGGCGAAGGCTTCGTCCCAGTCGTTCAATGAATAGCTGTGGGTGACCACGCCGCTTGAGGTCACCAGCCCGCGCTCGAACAGATCGATGGCGATTTCATAGCTGTAGGGCGCCAGGTGCGCACCGCGAATGTCCAGCTCCTTGCGATCGCCGATGATGGACCAGTCGACGGTGGTTTCCTTGCCGAACACGCTGAACTCCACGAAGCGGCCCAGCTTGCGGATCATCTGCAGCCCCTGGGTGACGCCGATCGGCGCGCCGGTGGCCTCGATGTAGACGTCGCAGCCGTAGCCACCGGTCAGCGATTTGACGATCTGGTCGGCGTCTTCTTTCAACGGGTTGATCACCACGTCGGCGCCAAACTCCTTCGCCAGCGCCAGCCGCTCGTCGATGGCGTCGATCACGATCAGTTTCTTCGGCGTCTTCAGGCGTGCCACCTGCACCATGCACAGCCCAAGCGGCCCGGCGCCGGCCAGCACCACCACGTCGTCCAGCTGAATGTCGCCGCGCGCCACGGTGTGGATGGCGCAGGACATCGGTTCGATCAATACCGCGTCTTCATGGCTCAGGCTTTCCGGGATCTTGTGCACGATGGCGTTCTCGGAAAAGCGCATGTATTCCGCCATACCGCCTTCCGCCACGTCTTTCTGGAAGCCGTAAATGTTGTGCGTCTCACACATCCAGTAGCTGCCGGATTTGCAGTAACGGCACTCCCAGCACGGTACGATCTGCTCAGCGATCACCCGCTCGCCGATCCGGTATTTGCCTTCCGTGCCCTCGCCCAGCGCGGCGATGCGGCCGTAGAACTCGTGCCCCGGCACCACCGGCGGTTTGACCCACGGGTTCTCTCCCCAAAACATCTGCGCGCCGTTCTTGCACTTGCAGTCGCCGGCGCAGATGCCGCAGCCTTCCACCTTGATCACCAGCTCACGCGCCTTCGGCAGCGGCGTGGGCACCTGTTCGAAACGATAATCCTGCGGGCCGTGGCAAACGACCGCGCGCATTTTTTCCGGCAACTGACTCATCCACTCCTCCAATACACTCATTAAATGCTTGAAAAATATAAATGTTGACGTTGTCATTTTTATCTAACAAAAAACAACAAACGCTATAAAGTGATAAATTTCAATTGATTAATCATCAAATACCCAGGAAAACTCAAAATGACAACGTGAACATAGAGCGACATATAACCAAAGCTGCAAAAATAATTATTTGAGCAAAATCACATATCGTTAACATTGCGGCTAAAAATGCTACAAATGCGGATCGCGATCCCATTTACCGGATCGGCGATCCAGGCAGATCCGCTAAATCAGCAGGCGCACGCGATCGTAGATCTGGCGATCCTCCGGCCGCGACGATCGCACCTGCTGACGCAGGGTGCGCACCAGCGTGTCGATAAACGCATGGGCGGCAGCGCTCAGAATGCTGTTGCGCCGGGTGACGATATTCAGCTGCGCCGGTTGGCAGCTCTCCCGCAGCGCCAGCGGCTGCACGCGTGAGGCAAACTGCGGCAGCGCGGCGATCGGCCGCGGGCACCAGGTACACATCTCGGCGGACTCCACCAGCGCCTGCAGCATGCCGAACGAATGCGCCTGGATAATGCGCTGGCGCGGCAGGCGCGCGCCGTGGCGGTGGAACACCTCGTCGAGCAGCGCATCGAAACTCTCCTGGGTATAGCTCATCACCCAATCCTGCTCCAGCAGCTGATGCAGCGAGGTGCTGTGCGCCAGCGGGTGGCCGCGCCGCACCATGTACGCCGTTTCATACTCCAGCAGCGGCTCGCAATGAAACTCCTGCGGTGCCGACGACGCCGGCAGCGGCGTGATGGCGAAATCCATCGTGCCCTCGCGCAGCTGCGACTGAGCGTTGGCCATCAGGCTTTCCGACAATTCCAGCCGCACCGCCGGCACCTTGCCGCGAAACGCCATCACCGCTGGCGGCAGCACCGTCAGCATCAGCCAGGGAGTGATCGCCGCCTTGACCAGATCCGCCGCACTGCCGCGCAGCGCCGCCATTTCGCCCTGCGCCTGCTCCAGCTGGTTGAGCACCAGCCGCGCGTGCGCCAGCAAGGTTTTGCCGTAAGGGGTGAAGCCCAGCCCGGTCGGCGTGCGGATCAGCAGCGGCAGCGCCTGCTCCTGTTCCAGTTCGCGCAGCGCGCGGGTCACCGCCGCCTGCGACAGCCCCAGATGCCGCGCCGCCGCGCGAATGCTGCCGCTGTCGGCGCTGGCCACCAGCGCCTGCAGTTGATGCAGTTTCATGTTCACCTCCTGACAATCACAGGTTGTCAGCATAACCGAACGGCGGCTACCCGACAAAAACGGAGTTTGCTAGTCTCGATACCAACCTCTCTGCCCCGTTCACCGCCCGTTAGCCGGGGCCCTTTGCCGGAGATCGTGATGATGCATTCACTGATACTGCCTGATATCGCCGCCGTTCATGATGAGATGGTCGCCCTTCGCCGCCACCTTCACGCCCACCCGGAATTGGGATTCCAGGAGTTCGCCACCTCGGATCTGGTGGCGCGGCGGCTGGAGGAATGGGGTTACCGCGTCACGCGCGGCGTAGGACAAACCGGCGTTGTCGCCACACTGCAGCGCGGGCCGGGAAAATCGCTCGGCATTCGCGCCGACATGGACGCCCTGCCGATCGCCGAAACCACCGAGCTGCCTTACGCCAGCACCCATTCCGGGGTGATGCACGCCTGCGGCCACGACGGGCACACCGCCATGCTGCTGGCGGCGGCGCGCTATCTGGCGCGGCAGCCGAACTTTTGCGGCACCCTGCACCTGATTTTCCAGCCGGCGGAAGAAGGCGGCGGCGGCGCCAGAGTGATGATCGAAGACGGCCTGTTTGAGCGCTTCCCCTGCGACGCGGTGTTCGCCATGCACAACGTGCCCGGCTTCCCCACCGGTCACTTGGGCTTCGCCAGCGGCCCCTTGATGTGCTCGGCCGACACGGTGCACATCACCCTGCACGGCCACGGCGGCCACGGCGCGGTGCCGCAGAGCACCGTCGATCCTGTGGTGGCCTGCGCGGCCATCGTCATGAGCCTGCAAACCATCGTGGCGCGCAATATCGATCCGCAGGAAACGGCGATCGTCACCGTGGGGGCGATGCAGGCCGGTCAGGCCGCCAACGTGATCCCGGCGACCGCCACCCTGACGCTCAGCGTGCGCGCGCTGACGGCGGCGGTGCGCGCGCGGCTGGAGCAGCGCATCACCGAGCTGGTCACGGCGCAGGCCGCCAGCTTCGGCGCCCGCGCGGAGATCGACTACCAGCACGGCTATCCGGTGCTGGTGAACCACCCGGCAGAAACCGAGCTGGCGCGCGCCGTGGCGCTGGAGTGGGCCGGAGAGGGCCGGGTGATCCCCACGCTGCGGCCGTTCACCGCCAGCGAAGATTTCGCCTTTATGCTGGAGAAGTGCCCGGGCAGTTACATCTCAATCGGCAACGGCCCCGCCACGCCGGGCAATGCCCTGCACAACCCCGGCTATGACTTCAACGACAACAGTCTGTCGCTGGGCGCCACCTACTGGGTCAAATTGGTCGAGCGCTTTTTGGCTCGCCCCGCGGTTTAATCGCCAACGCTGAGGAAATGACATGAAAACCATCAAAGGGCTGTTGTTGTTGCTGCCGCTGGCCGCGAGTTTTCCCGCGCTGAGCGGTGAATTCAGCGGCAAAGTGATCAAGCTGGGCATCGATCCCACCTTTCCGCCGCTGGAATATAAAAACCCGCAGGGCAAGCTGACCGGCTTCGGCGTCGATATCGCCCAGGCGCTGTGCGACCAGATGCAGGCCAGGTGCGTGTGGGTGGAAAGCAGCTGGGACGGCATGATCCCCGGCCTGCAGGCAAAGAAGTTCGACGCTATCGCCTCGTCGATGACCATCACGCCGCAGCGCCGGCAGCAGATCGCTTTCTCCAGCAAAGTCTCCAACGCTCCGGCGCGGCTGGTGGCGCATAAGGGCAGCAACCTGCAGCCGACCGCCGCCTCGCTGAAGGGCAAATCCGTCGGCGTGCAGCAAGGCTCCAGCCAGGAGGCCTACGCCAACGCGCTGTGGCGGCCGGCCGGCGTCAACGTGGTCGCCTACCAAAGCCAGCAGGAAGTGAACGAAGATCTGGCCAACGGCCGCCTGGATGCTTCGCTGCTGGCCAGCGTCAGCGCCAGCGAGTTCTTCAAAACGCCCGGCGGCAAAGACTTCGCCTTTATCGGCGCCGAGCTGACCGACAGCAAATACTTCGGCGTCGGCGACGGCATCGGGGTGCGCAAAGAGGATACCGCACTGCTGAACGCCTTCAACGACGCGCTGCAGGCGATCCGCGCCAACGGCACTTACAAGAAAATCAATGACAAGTATTTCGACTTCGACATGTACGGCGCGGAGCAGTAACAAACGTTCCCTTGCGGTCACCTGCCGATCGGGCAGGATGGGGAGGCGCCTTCGGCCGCCGGGGAACGCCCCAACGAAAACGGCAGTGTCAGCAGGTGGGATTGCGATACGGGCCAGGCAGGACGCCCGGCCCGATAAGGCGATTTACTTCACTTCGCCCATCGCCTTCAGCTTTTTGGACAGCTCGCGGCGTTCTTTGGACAAATCGGCATTTTTGATGATGTAGTCATCAACGCGATCTTCGTAGTCACTGCGCATGTTGGCGATGATGCCCTGAATGTCTTCAATGCTCATGCCGGGCTTGATGTACTCACTCAGGTTGTCGAGCAGCAGCACGCGCTTCTGGTTATCACGAATTTTCTTTTCGTTGTCGACGATCTCGCGTTGCAGTTTGTTTTTGCGGCGGAACATACGCACAAACTCCAGCACGTCCTGGAAACTCGGCTTATTTGCATTATCCATCTTTATACCCTTGCTTTAGTAATACACAGATTCATTTGCTTACGGCCACATGGCACCAAGATACAGGTTTGTGGCGGTCCGGCACAACAGTGATTGCCTTATCTTACCCACTTTGCCCCGGCGGCCAAAACCCAAAGCGCCACCTTCATGATCTGACCCCTTATTCACGCCCGGCGGCGGTGCAAACCTGGAGCAGATCCCCTAACTCTTCCAGCTGTTGCGCCAGCTCCATGCTGAGCCAGACATAGCCGTAAATCGGCGCTTCGCCGTGCTGGCCGAGGCTAACCTCCTGCATCAGCGTTTTCAGCTCGCCGGCGATCTCCGCCAACTGCCCCGCCGCCGCCTGCCGCTGCGCCTGTGGCCCTTCGCGCATCAGCAGCGCCAGCGATTCCAG
Organism: Serratia sp. Ae19-1; assembly: GCF_059801225.1. NCBI lineage: Bacteria > Pseudomonadati > Pseudomonadota > Gammaproteobacteria > Enterobacterales > Yersiniaceae > Serratia > Serratia sp. Ae19-1. The sequence continues at coordinate 465,123 of NZ_JBCHWD010000003.1, forward strand.
CGAGCTCAACGTCAGCAATTGGGTGCTGCGCAGCGTGCGGGCGTTCAGCATGATGAAGTGCGTTTCGCGCGAGGCCCAGTAGGCGTCGGCCATCAGCTCCAGCGTGCACACCAGATTGCGGCTGAGGGTTTGCACCGCTTCGAACACCGTTTTGGGAATGCGGGTCTCCTTGCTGGCGGGCACGATCAGGCTGCGCAGCTTCACCACCTGATTCAACAAATCCTTGAGCTGCGGCTCCAGCCGCGGCCGCTCAATGACGTTCGGTGAAAAATAGGCGCCGTAGATGCGGGCGGCGGTTTGCAGGCAGTCCGCCATTTGCATGCGCCACAGAATGTAGGCGCGTTGCGGGTAGATGCTGGTAAACAGCAGCGCCAGCAGCGAACCGAAGATCACATCGCCGCTGCGCCACAGCGCGGTGTGCATGTCGCCGGCGCCCGCGCCGCACACCACCGCCAGCGTGATCCCCACCAGCAGCGCCATATAGGGCCGTTTGCCGAGCGTCAGGTAACCGCAGACGAACATCACCACGCCGCACCATGCCAGCATCAGCGGCAGCGAATAGAGCTCGAGGTACAGGGCGATCAGGCCGGAAACGGCGCCGAACACCGTACCGGCGATACGTTGCAGCGCCCGCTGCAGCACGTTGCCCCAAAACGAGATCGGCCCCATCACCACCACCAGGGTGATCAACGGCCAGGTGCCTTCAGGCACCGCCAGCAGGCGGATCAGCAGAAAAGTCAGGATAAACGCCAGCCCGATGCGCACGCCGTGGACGACGCGATAATGGCGATAGGTCAGCAGCTCAAGGGAAGAGATTTTTCGATCGAGGCGCACGATGCCTCCGATAAGTACCAGCCAGGCCGCTATTTTAACGGAGGAAGCGCGACAAGGAAAAGGCGAATGAGGCGTCCCCCATTCGCACTCAGGCTCAGGCGACGTATTTGTCGACCAGCGCGCGCAGAACGGCGGCGGTCTCAACATCCATCACGCCGTCATACTTCTGCTGACGGAAGTGCAGCTGGAACGCGCGCACCAGCTGGCGATAGCCTTCTGCGGTGTTCGCCGCCGAGGTGTCGTAGCCGTATTGGGCGAACAGTTTCAACAGCTCGGCCTGCGCCGGCAGCCCCTGGCTGCAATATTCCTGCTGGCGCTGCTGCTTGGTCGCTTCGTCATACCAGGCGCCGACGCCGGCCTGATACAGCTGCTGCCACGGGAACTGCGGGCCCGGATCGCTCTTGCGGCCCGGCGCGATGTCGGAGTGCGCCACCACGTTCACCGGCGAGATGTCCGGATAACGCTGCAGGATGTTCTGCGCCAGCTGGGTGACCGCCTCGATCTGCTGCGGGTTGAACGGCGGGAAGGTGATGTTCTCACCGTCGCCACTCGCCAGGTTAACGATCTCGATGCCGATCGAGGTGTCGTTGATGTTGCTGCGGGTGCCCCACTGGCTGGTACCGGCATGCCAGGCGCGTTCGTTCTCGTCTACCAGGTTGAAAATGCGCACGCCGTTGAAGCCGGCGGCCTGATAGGTGGCCTCGGTCGGATCCGGCACCAGATAGTGCGCGCTGACCGATTTTCCGGTCAATGACTTCACCGAGTCGGCGAAGTTTTGCGCCGTGTAATGCAGCACCAGAAAGCGCACGCGGTGGCCGAAGCTGGCGACCGATCGGTAGCTATTGTAATCAATCTTGTACATCGTAAAGTCCCTCTCTCGTTTGATTTCACTGAGCGGCCCCTCATCATGACAGGCCGCCCCGCACAGGTGAACCTTCGGCTCACCTTTCTGTTTTAGCTAATTGCTAAATCATGCGCAAGTCTTTTTTAGCAAAACCGTTATTTACCTTTTTGCTAAAGAGTGCGATCATCAAACGATGGAAACTAAAGAAATCAGGCGCAACAATCTGCGCGAATTGATGGCCCGCTACGCCCGGCAAGGTGTCAACCAGAATGAGTTCGCCACGCTGGTTGAATCTTCCGCGCCAACGCTGAGCCAAATCATCGGGGAAAAATCCTCCCGCAATCTTGGCGACAATCTAGCCAGGCGGATCGAGGCCAGGCTGAATTTGCCTAAAGGCTGGTTCGACGTATTTCATGAAAAGCAGCTGGTGCGCCCGTTTGACAACGTGGCGGCGGAGTCGGACTTCCAACCCGCCCGTTTGAAACCGGTGGTATGGGAAGATACCGAACAAGACAAGGAAGAGTTTGTGGAGATCCCGCTGCTGGATATCGATTTTTCCGCCGGCGACGGCTGCTACGAAATCGTCGATCGCGAGGAGTTTTCGCTGATCTTTCGCCGTTACTATCTGCACAAGATGGGGGTGGCGGTCAACGCCGCGCGCATCATCCGCATCTCCGGCTCCAGCATGGAGCCTCGCCTGCAGGATGGCGACGTGGTCGGCATCAACACCGACGACACGCGCATTCGCGAAGGCAAGACCTACGCCATCCGCCACGGCAATTTGCTGCGGGTGAAGGTGCTGATCGAACAGCCGGACGGCGGCGTCATCATCCGCTCCCTCAACCGGGAAGAGTACCAGGACGAGCATCTCAGCTATCAGCAGCGCAAAGAGCAACTGGTGGTGCTCGGCCGCGTCTTCTGGTCGTCTTCGTCCTGGTAACGGACGACAACGTCGGGCGCCCGTTGCGCCCGGCGGTTACTTGAAGTCCACCACCATCTGCTGCTGGATAGACAACCCGCGGGTCGACTGCACGCAACCGGCGATGTAGTCGGTGAAACGCGGCGGTTTCGGCATGCCCAGCTTGAGGATCTTCTCGTTGCTGAAACGCACGTTGAGCATGGCGAACGATCCGTACAGGCGCATCGCCTTCAGCATCAGCCGCTCGTTGCACGGGCCGAAAATGTCTTTCAGCTGCCGGCGCATTTTCACCAGCGCGTCGTAGGTTACCTGCGCATACTCATCGCCCACCGGCGCTTTTTCCAGCGCCGCCGCCATGGCGTTGTCAATTTCGGCAAAGCTGACGCTGCTCTCTACGCCGGCGGAGATGTGATAAACGTCGTTCTCCAGCGTTTCGCTGTTCATCAGCATCACCAGCGCATCCGCACAGTAGTCCGCCGGGATCACGTCGATATTGTCCTGCAGCGAGCACATGAACTTGCGCAGCATCAGCGCCATGCCGAATACCCAGAAAATGCTGCTGGAAGGCTGACAGCCCAAGCGAGTGTGCCCCACCACGATCGACGGACGCGCGATGGTCAGCGGCATTTGCGGGCAGCGTTGGCGCATCAGCTGTTCGATGGTGGATTTGGAACGCGTATATTCCACCAGGTGCTCGGCGTCTTCCTCAAACTCGCCGCTCTCCGCCACCAGCGAACCCGGTTCCGGCGAACAGGACATGGCGGTACCGACGTGCAGGAAACGTTTTAACCCCGGCACCTGCGCCATTCTTTCGGCAAAGGCCAGGGTGCCTTCCACGTTTACCTTCCAAATGAGCGGGTTATTACCAAATGATGCAACAGCCGCACAGTTAATAACGTGCGTGACATTGTTAATGCGTGCGTCAGTTAAAAACTCGGCCGGCTCGGAAAGATCGCCCAACAATATATTTTCTATCGTGATTTTAGAAAGCAGGTTCGCGTCGATATTAAACTTTTCCATATTCGCGCGAATACGGGCCAGCCCTTGCTGCGCATCCTCGGCGCGCACCAGTAAAAGATAATTAATAGACTGATTTTCAATCAATAATTTTTCGAGAACTGCACCACCGAGAAAGCCGGTAGCGCCGGTCAACAGTAGCGTTTTCATAATTGTCACCCACATTGGTATTGAATGTGGAAGATTGTATCTGCGGATAATTAAACAAATATTAAATAGAATTACGGCACCCTGACTCACTCTTCTTAATATTATCTTAAGGAATCTTTTGAAACATCCGTCATGGATTTAGTAACAAAAGAGTCGGGCAACCATTGCGATTAATCCCTACTGTTTAAATACCATTGATGCAGCCCCTGATTTAATTTAACGGTCAATGTTATTTCTCTTCTCGTCCGTGGAGGACTTATGACCTATAACCAAAAAGCCTGGTTGGGGGTTTTACTGCTGTGCACCCTGTTTTGGGTGGCGGTGATCGGCGGCGCCTGTTCGCTGTATAACCGGACTGAGCGGCTCGGCGCGCATCACCCGGAGAGCGAGTTCGCCGCTCGCCACAGCCTGGCCCCCTGCTCGCAGCAAGCCGCTCAGGCGTCCACCGCCCCCCGGAATGGGTAGGGACAATATCCGCTAACGATCCTATTATGCCCTAAGGTTAACAGGGAGATAACGATGGCTCGAAAGCTGGATAGCTTACCGCAAGCGCAACGTGAACAGATAGAAACCGATTTGCTGGCCATCAGCGTGATCTACAACGAACGCTACGGCATCGCTTCGACCCAGGCGGAAACCGAACAACAGATCCCCGACCACCTGCTCCCCTACTTTCATCAACGGCTGGATTACTATCGTCGTGCGTAATTGCGCGCATTTCGCTAACCGCCGCTTGGCATCGCTCCCCACGCCGTTACAATAGGAGCATATTGTATCCGCCACTGAAGAGACGCGATTTTGAGCAGCAAGGCAACGGCCACATTTTACATTCACGATTACGAAACCTTCGGCAAGAGCCCGTCGCTGGACCGCCCGGCGCAGTTCGCCGGCGTGCGCACCGATATGGATTTCAACATTATCGAAGAGCCGCTGGTCATCTACTGCGCCCCGGCCGACGACTACCTGCCGGAACCCGAGGCGGTGATGATCACCGGCATCACCCCGCAGGTGGCGCGCGCCAAAGGCGTTAACGAGGCCGAGTTCACCCGTCAAATTCATCAGGCCTTCAGCGTGGCCGGCACCTGTATTCTCGGTTACAACAACATCCGCTTCGATGACGAAGTCAGCCGCAATATCTTCTACCGCAACTTCTACGATCCCTATGCCTACAGCTGGCAAAACGGCAACTCGCGCTGGGATCTGCTGGATGTGATGCGCGCCTGCTATGCCCTGCGCCCGGACGGCATCGTCTGGCCAGAAAATGAAGACGGCTTCCCCAGCTTCCGCCTAGAACACCTGACGCGCGCCAACGGCGTCGAGCACACGCAGGCTCACGACGCGATGTCGGACGTTTACGCCACCATCGCCATGGCCAAGCTGGTCAAGCAGGCGCAGCCGCGGCTGTTCGATTTCCTGTTGCAGCACCGCAACAAGCACAAGCTGAACGCTCTGATCGACGTCGCCGACATGACGCCGCTGGTGCACGTCTCCGGCATGTTCGGCGCGGCGCGCGGCAACACCAGCTGGGTGTCGCCGCTGGCCTGGCACCCGGACAACAAGAACGCGGTGATCATGTGCGATCTCGCCGGCGATATGACGCCGCTGCTGACGCTGAGCGCCGAGCAACTGCGGGAAAGGCTGTACACCCGCCGCGACGACCTGGCGCCGGATCAGGCGCCGGTGCCGATCAAGCTGGTGCACATCAACAAATGCCCGGTGCTGGCGCCGGCCAAAACCCTGCTGCCGGAGAACGCCGAGCGGCTGGGTATCGATCGCCAGGCCTGCCTGCAAAACCTGCAGCTGCTGAAACAGCACCCGGAAGTGCGCGAGAAAGTGGTGGCGCTGTTCGCCGAAGCCGAGCCGTTCAAGGGCTCCGACGACGTCGACGCCCGGTTGTATGACGGCTTCTTCAGCGACGCCGACAAGGCGGCGATGAAGATTATCCAGCAGACCAAACCGCAAAACCTGCCGGCGCTGGATCTGGCCTTCAACGACGGCCGCATGAAAGAGCTGCTGTTCCGTTTCCGTGCGCGCAACTACCCGAATACGCTGGACGACACCGAGCAGCGCCGCTGGCTACAGCACCGTCAGGAAGCCTTGAGCGCGGAGCGCGTGCAAAGTTACCTGCTGCAGTTGGAATCGCTGTATAACCTGCACGAAGGCGACAAAGAGAAAACCGCCCTGCTGAAAGCGCTGTTCGATTACGGCAAAGAATTGGTGGGGTAACCCCGCAGCAGCAGAAAAGAAAAAGGCCGCGAATGCGGCCTTTTTTGTGGCTGAGGAAACGGCTCGCGCTTAGGCGGCGTCTTCGCTCGCTTGCGGCACCGGCAGGCGGAAGCTGCGGGTAACGACGGCCAGGTAGATCAGACCGATGGTCGCCCAAACCAGGCCCAGCGTCATCGAGCTGGCTTCCAGGTTGATCCACAGCGCGCCGACGGTCAGTGCGCCCATCACCGGCAGGATCAGGTAGTTGAACGTGTCCTTCACGGTGCGGTTCATCTTGTCGCGAATATAGAACTGCGAGATCACCGACAGGTTGACGAAGGTGAAGGCCACCAGCGCACCGAAGTTGATCAGCGCGGTCGCGGTCACCAGGTCAAACGACACCGCGGACAGCGCGATGGCGCCAACCAGCAGCACGTTCAGCGCCGGGGTACGCCACTTCGGATGCACATAGCCGAAGAAGCGGGTCGGGAACACGCCGTCGCGGCCCATCACGTACATCAGACGCGAAACGCCCGCGTGCGCCGCCATGCCTGACGCCAATACCGTCACGCAGGAGAACACCAGGATCACCGACTGGAAGAACTTGCCCGCCACGTACAGCATGATTTCAGGCTGCGACGCGTCAGGATCCTTGAAGCGCGAGATGTCCGGGAAGTACAGCTGCACGAAGTAAGACACCACGATAAAGATGATGCCGCCGATCAGCGCCGTCAGGAAGATGGCTTTCGGGATCACTTTTTCCGCGTCTTTGGTCTCTTCGGACAGCGAGCTGATACCGTCGAAGCCCAGGAACGAGAAGCACAGGATGGTCGCGCCGGTAATCATCGGCACCACGTGTGCGTTATCGGACCAGAACGGACGGCTGCTGACCAGCGTACCGGCGCCTTCGCCGTGGTAGATGCCGTTGATCACCAGGCCGAGGAACACGATCATGATCGCCACCTGCACCACCACGATGATGGAGTTCAGGTTGGCCACCAGCTTGATGCCGCGCAGGTTGAAAATCGTCATCAACCCGACCAGCACCGCCACGAAGATCCAGGACGGAACGCCCGGGAAGATCGCTTCCAGGTAAATCTTGGCCAGCAAAATGTTGATCATCGGCATGAACAGGTAGTCCAGCAGCGATGACCAGCCCACCATAAAGCCGACGTGCGGGCTGATGGCTTTCTGGGCGTAGGTGTAGGCAGAACCGGCGGAAGGGAATTTCTTCACCAGTTTACCGTAGCTCAGGGCGGTAAACAGGATCGCCAGCAGAGCGAAGGCGTACGCGGTCGCGACGTGACCATCGGTCAGGCCGGATACGATGCCGAAGGTATCGAAAATGGTCATTGGCTGCAGATAAGCCAGGCCCATCATCACTACCGGAACTAAAGTCAGGGTTTTACGCAGCTGAGTGCGCTGAGCCGGAGCGGCGTTGATGGTGTTATCGGACATTGGTCAGCCCCCCCTTACCTTGAGCCTTGCGGATGGCGGACACGCCAAGACTTAAGGTTGCGGGGAAACTTCGCAACGAGCGACTTAATTCTAAAAGAAGGGGATTGTAAGCTGGATAACGGGTCGAGGTAACCTCGGCTGCTCCATAGTCGCTGCGGCCACAGCGGAAACCGGCGGGCACCGGTGCTAAAGTGAAAAATTGCCCCATCTTTCTAATCCTCATGAGTCACGACCATAAAGTTTTGTTTGATCGTGCACGAAACTATTTATCTATCCGGATCGGTGTCCGGCCTCGCTTGGTGTATGAAACGCTACGTTGGTAAAACTTAATGCAAAAAAAATAACCGACGCTTTCAAAACGTCGGCTATCTGCATTTGAGATATTTTGCACCAGAATGCCTCCGGATGACAAGATCCGGAAACCCTCAAATACAAATTCTTTTTGTCGATCGAACGGAAAACCAGCCCGGCAGGCGAATTAATCCGCTACCGGCAGGCTGGTCGCCCGCACATACCTCTTACTTTATACGCCTATTCAGGCATTTTTCAACATCCAGTCGATCTCGGTCTCCGTCACTCGCCGTTCAAACTGCAGCAGCTCGTCGGTCTTGCACGCGTGGTAGACGTGGGTGAAGCGCTCGCCGAGATAGTGCGTCAGCGCGCGCTGGTGTTCAAACTCGTACAGCGCGTCGCTCTGGCGGATCGGCAGCGGCAGCCCCTCTTGCTCCAGCCCGTTGCCGGTTACCGGTGCAGGCAACGGCAACGCGGTGTCCAGCCCATACAGCATGCCGGCCAGGATCGCCGCCATTACCAGATACGGATTGGCGTCGGCGCCCGCCACGCGATACTCCACCCGGCGGTTCTCCGCCTCCCCGCAGGGAATACGCAGCGCCACGGTGCGGTTGTTGTGGCCCCAGGAAGCCTGGATAGGCACATACATCCCCGGCTGGAAGCGCCGGTAGGCGTTGACGTTCGGCGCCAGCAGCGCCATCGACGCCGGCATCAGGGTGATCATCCCGGCCAGCGTCTGCTCCAACAGCGGCGAATCCTCGCCTTCGGCGTCGGCGAACAGGTTATTGCCGGCGCCGTCCTGCATGCTGACATGCACATGCATGCCGCTGCCGGCGTAATCCTCATAGGGTTTGGCCATAAAGGTGGCGTGCATGCCGTGATTCTCGGCCACCAGCCGCACCAGCCGTTTCAGCGCCAGCGCATGGTCGCAGGCCAGCAAGATATCGTCGGTATGGCGCAAGTTGACCTCAAACTGCCCCGGTGAGGCCTCCGCCACCGCGCCGTCCGCCGGCAGCCCCTGCAGCTTCGCCAGCGCGTCGATATCGTTCAGCACCTCGGCGAAATGGTTGAGGTTATCGACGGAATACACCTGGCTTTGGGTGTTGCGCTCCTGGGTGCCGGGCGCGCACGGCGGCTGCAGATCGCCTTCCGCGTCCCGCTGCCGATCGATGAGATAAAACTCCAGCTCTACCGCTGCCACCGGGAACAAGCCGCGCTGTCGCAACGCCTGCCACACGCGATTCAGCACATTGCGGGGTTCAACGTCAAAGGGAGTGCCATCTTCGTCCAGCATGGTCAGCAGCACCTGGCCGATGTGCTCAGGATCGGCGGCCGAGGGGGTCAGCGAGCCCGGCACCGGCAGGCACACGCGATCCGGTTCGCCGAGCTCCTGCCCAAGACCGGTCTCCTCCACCACGTTGCCGAGGATGTCCATAGCGAACACCGACGCGGGGAAGTAGCTGCCTTTTTCCAGTTTTTTCAACCCTGAGACGGGTATGCGTTTGCCGCGGAAGGAACCATTGAGATCGGTGAGAAGGATATCGATATACTGCGTGGCGGGATGGCGTTCCAAATAATGAGCGACCTCATTTTGGAACGCGCTACTTCGCCTCTCTTCATGATGCTGTGCAAAATGTTCAACTGCTGCGCTATTGGTTTGCATACGTCACCCGCCATTATGCTCTGAAGGCGCGCTGGCGCCCGTCCGCCGTTCAATTCAACACATGATAGGATTTCTCGCCAGGCCGCGCCGCTGCTGGGCGCTCAAAATAACATCCACAATATGAAACATAGCCTTAACAGAATTGGTTTGCAAATGTTACAATCCTGTTTGATTATTCGCCGCCGGCTGCTAAATTGATAAAATATTGACCGAAAAGGCCTTGTCGTCATTTTCACGTCAACTATTTTGTCCGCCGCGCTGAAGGTGAGCATGGGCAATATATTTTCCAAACTCGCCCTAACTACCGATATCATGCAGCATCGTTATCGCCCAGACAGGCGCCCGATACCGATATTCATTTCTGCCTGTCGCCCCTACCAGAAGGAAGTACCGCTATGAGCGAAGCCAGCTTGGCACCGGGCAAGCGCCTGTCGCAGATCCGTCAGCAATTGGGTTTGTCGCAGCGCCGGGTCGCCGAACTGTCCGGGTTAACCCACAGTGCGATCAGCACCATCGAACAGGACAAGGTCAGCCCGGCCATCAGCACGCTGCAAAAGCTGCTGAAGGTGTATGGTCTGTCGCTGTCGGAATTCTTTGCCGAACCGGAAGCCGCCGACGAGCCGCGCGTGGTGATCGACGCCGAGGACCTGATTGAGATCGGCAGCCAGGGGGTGTCGATGAAACTGGTGCATAACGGCAGCCCGACGCGCAACCTGGCGATGATGCTGGAAACCTACCAGCCCGGCACCACCACCGGCGAAAAGATCAAGCATCAGGGAGAAGAGATCGGCACCCTGCTGGAAGGCGAAATCGTGCTGACCATCAACGGCCAGAGCTACTGCCTGAGCGCCGGCCAGAGTTACGCCATCAACACCGGCATCCCGCACAGCTTCAGCAATACGTCGGCGCGTGTCTGCCGCATCGTCAGCGCACACACCCCCACCACCTTCTGACCGCTTCTCGCACCGGCGCAGCCTGACGCGGGTTGCGCCCCAGCCCGCCAACGCTTTTTTCATCTCCGTTATGCCATTTTGTTGGTTGCCAACGGCGCAATCTGTGTTACAACAGAGCAAAACAGCCATCTAAACATCTAAACGGCCTTAATACCCTATGTCAACCGCAACGCCTTCACGCCTCGAGATGCGCAATATCTCGATCGCCTTCGCCGGCTTCAACGCGCTGCAAGACGTGGACTTCACGCTGCAGGGCGGCTCAATCCATGCGCTGGTTGGCGCCAACGGCGCAGGCAAGTCGACGCTGATGGCAATCCTCTCCGGCGCCCACGATCATTATCGCGGCGAAATCCTGATCGACGGCCAGGCGGTGGCGATCCACTCCCCGTTGCAGGCGCGCCGCCACGGCATTCACGTGGTGCAGCAAGAGGTCGACGTCGCGCTGATCCCCACGCTGTCGGTGGCGGAGAACATCATGCTGGACTGGCTGAACGAGCCGGGGCATTGGCTGAACTGGGCGGAGCTGCACCGCCGCGCCGTGCAGCTGTTGCAGCAATGGGCGCTGCCGCTCAACCCGCGCAAACGCCTGGCGGACTGTACGCTGGCGGAAAAACAGCAGGTGCTGCTGGCGCGCGCGCTGTCGCACCGCTGCCGTTTTCTGGTGCTCGACGAGCCGACCGCGCCGCTCGATCGCGCCGAGAGCGAGCGCCTGTTTAACGTGGTGCGCCGCCTGCAATCCGAAGGCATCGGCATCGTGTTTATTTCCCACCGCATCCACGAACTGAGCGACATTTGCGATCGGCTGACGGTGCTGCGTGACGGCCGCCGCGTCAGCGAAGACGCCATGCGCGGGCTGAGTGGCGAACAGATCGTCGAAAAGATGCTCGGCCATCGGCTGGACGACATTTTCCCGCCGCCGCGCCCGCCGCACCCTGAGCGAACGCTGCTGCAGGTGCAAGGCTTACGCGATCGCCACAAGCTGCGCGACGTTTCGCTGCGGCTGCATGAAGGCGAGATCCTCGGCATCGCCGGGCTGGCCGGAGCGGGCAAAACCGAGCTGTGCAAAGCGCTGTTCGGCGCCAGCGCGGTGCAGCTCGAGCGCGGCGAACTACGCGGGCAACCCTGGGCGCCGCGCGCGCCGCATCTGTCGGTCGAACAGGGATTGGCTCTGGTGCCGGAAGAGCGCCGCAAAGAAGGCATTTTTATCGATGAGGCGATCCCGATGAACCTGAGCGTCAGCGCCGACGACAGCTTCTCGCGCTGGAGCCTGTTCAGCCGGCGACAGGAACTGCGCTGGGCGCGCGAGATCATGCAGCGTCTGAACATTCGCGCCTCCGGCCCGCAACAGCGGCTGGCGCGCCTGTCCGGCGGCAATCAACAAAAAGTGGCGATCGGCAAATGGCTACGCGGCGACGCCGAGGTGCTGATCTTCGATGAGCCGACCAAGGGCGTAGACATCAAGGCCAAGCGGGAACTGTTCAGCCTGATCGACGGCCTGGCGCGCGCCGGCAAAGGCGTGATTTACGCCTCCGGCGAGTTTGCCGAACTGGTTGGCCTGTGCGATCGCATCTGCGTGCTGTGGGACGGCCGCATCGTGGCGGAGCTGCACGCCGCCGACATCGACGAAGAAACCTTATTGCTCTATTCCACCGGAGGAACCCCTGCGTGAGTAAAGAATTTGCCCTGCGGCCAGCGCTGCCCTGGCGTCAACAGCTGTTCGATTTCCTCTACAAATGGGGCATGCTGCTGACCGTCGCGGCGCTGATCGCCCTGTTTGGCCTGGCGTCGGACAACTTTCTCGACGCCAACAACATCATCAATATCCTGCGTTCGATCGCCATCGTGACGGTGATCGCCATCGGCGTCTCTCTCTCGCTGTCGGTCGGCGGTTTCGATCTGTCGGTCGGTTCGACCGCCTCGTTGGCCAACGCGCTGGTGATTTCGCTGTTCGTCTGGCACGGGTTCGGCACCACCGGCGCCATTGTGGTGACGCTGTTGCTGTGCACGCTGGTCGGCCTGTTCAACGCCCTACTGATCGTGGTGTTCAGAATTCCCGATATGCTGGCGACGCTGGCCAGCCTGTTCGTGATCCAGGGCGTGGCGATGACCTACAGCTACGGCGGCTCCATCACCCAAAACATGGTGCTGCCGAACGGCGACATGGCGGAAGGCCTGATCCCGGAGATGTTTTCCGCCCTCGGTCAGGTGCCGGTGATCGTGCTGATCATGCTGGCGGCCACCGTGGCGGTGCAGCTGTTCCTGTCGCTGACCAAGCACGGCCGCCGCATGTATGCCATCGGCGGCAACCCCGAGGCCGCGCGCCTGTCGGGCATTCGCACCGTACGTTACAGGGTGGCCGCTTACGTCATTTCTTCTTGGCTGGCGGCGCTTGGCGGCATCCTGTTGGCGTCACGTATTGGTTCTTCGCAGGTCAACGCCGGCGGCGGCTATCTGATGGATGCGGTGGCGGCGGCCTACATCGGCTTCTCGCTGGCCGGCTCCGGCAAACCCAATGCGCTCGGCACCCTAATCGGCGCGGTGATCCTCGGCGTGCTGCAAAACGGCCTGGTGATGCTCTCAGTGCCCTACTACGCCATGGACATTATCAAAGGCCTGGTGTTGGCGCTGGCGCTGGCCATCACCTATATCCAGAAACGCTGATCCTCTCCGGCGCACGTCCGCTGCGCCGCTTTTCCCTTTAATTCATCCGGTTACTCTTTCCCGTCAGAATAACAAGCATACAAATGATATGAATTATCATTAGCGTTTACATTCAGTAAAAAATCCTTACAATGGCCTCACGCAACGCTGACGAAGCGACGGATTTCTCAGCGAACGATGAATTATTTCATTAGAAATTCAATTGGTTAATTACTTTCACTTCAATCCAGGAAAGGTTTACCTCATGGAAACGCCACGTTACAGCAAGCTCGCCGCTCTGGTGATCGCCTCACTCAGCGCCACCGCCGCACTGGCCGCGCCGCAGGACGATACCCAAGACACCATGGTCGTCACCGCCTCCGGCTTCCAGCAAAAAATTCAGGACTCCGCCGCCTCCATCTCGGTGATCCCGCGCCAGCAGATCGAAGATAAGGCCTATCGCGACGTGACCGACGCGCTGAAAGACGTGCCGGGCGTAGTGGTCACCGGCGGCGCCAGCAGCAGCGACATCAGCATTCGCGGCATGTCCTCCAAGTACACGCTGATCCTGGTGGACGGCAAGCGCGTCGACACCCGCGGTACCCGGCCGAACAGCGACAACGCCGGTATCGAACAGGGCTGGCTGCCGCCGATGGAAGCCATCGAGCGCATCGAAGTGGTGCGCGGGCCGATGTCTTCGCTGTACGGCTCCGACGCCATGGGCGGCGTGATCAACGTCATCACCCGCAAGACCTCCCGCACCGAGTGGAAAGGCTCGCTGCACGGCGACGCGACCCTTCAGGAAAACCGCGATTCCGGCGATCTGTTCCAGACCAACGCCTACGCCTCCGGCCCGCTGATTGAAGGCCTGCTGGGCCTGCGGGTCAACGGCCTGCTGTCGCGCCGCGCGGAAGATAAAATCGTCAACGGTTACAACGAACAGCGCATGCGCAGCGGCACTGCGGTGTTCACCCTGACGCCGGACGAGAAAAACGAATTCGACTTCGAAGTCGGCCGCTCGCTGCAGGATCGCAACAGCACGCCGGGCAAATCGGTGGTGGCGGAACGCTGCAGCAAAGGCAAATGCACGCCAGCGTCGCGCAGCGAAAGCCTGTATACGCGCACCAACTACGCGCTGACCCACAACGGCTATTACGACTTCGGCAACTCCACCAGCTACGTTCAGCGGGAAGAGACCAACAACCCTGGCCGCAATATGAAGATGTACAACACCATCTTCAACACCCAGAACCAGTTCGAGCTGGGCTCCCATATGCTGAACCTCGGCGGACAGTATCGCTATGAAAAACTGAGCGACGGCGGCAACCAGCTTGAATCTGCAAAAGACGTTAACCAGTTAACGCGCTGGAGCTGGGCGCTGTTCGCCGAAGACGAGTGGGCATTGACCAACGACTTCAGTCTGACGACCGGCATCCGCATGGATCAGGACGAAAACTTCGGCAGCCACTGGACACCGCGCATGTACGGCGTCTGGCATCTGACCGAACAGTGGACGCTGAAAGGCGGCGTCTCCGCCGGTTACAAATCGCCGGACCTGCGCCAATCCTCCGCCAACTGGGGCCAGGTCACCGGCGGCGGCGTGCGTAAAGGCATCATCGTCGGCAATCCGGATCTGCAGCCGGAGAAAAGCCTGAGCGAAGAGATCGGCCTGATGTGGGATAGCCTGAAAGGCATCAACGCCGGGGTTACGGTCTTCAATACCGACTTCAAGAACAAGATCACCGAAGTGCGCCGCTGCGAAGACACGCCGGACTGTAAGATCGGCAACGATGTCTATGACTTTATCAGCGATCGCGTCAACGTCGACAAAGCCAATATGCGCGGCGTAGAAGCCACCTTCGGCTGGCAGATCAACAAAGACTGGAAGTGGAACACCAACTACACCTACACCTCTTCCGAGCAGAAGAGCGGCGAGTTCCAGGGCAAGGCGCTCAACCAGATGCCGAAGCACATGGTCAACACAGTGCTGGACTGGCGCGCCACGCAAGACCTCAGCCTGTGGTCACGCGTTAACTTCCGCAGCAAGACGTCGGAATACCTGAGCCGCACCTCGATGGCCAAGAGCACGCCGTCTTACACCTTCGTCGATGCAGGCCTGAGCTACCAGGCAGCGAAAAACCTGCAGCTGACCGGCGGGGTCTACAACATCCTCGACAAGACCGTGGATTACGACCACTACAACACCACGCTGGACGGCCGCCGTTACACCGTCGGCATGACCTACAACTTCTGATGCCCCCGGGCGCGCGCTGCGCGCCCTTTTCATTCCATCACCGTGAGGAAGCCCCATGAAATTACGCCGCTCCCCCCTGATGATCGCCCTGCTGGCCACGATGGCGCTGGCGGGTTGCCACAGCAAAACCGACGCGCCGGCGGCCCCGGCCACCGTCAATGTCCAGCACCTGAACGGCAGCACCGAGGTGAAAAAACACCCACAGCGCATCGTGGTGCTGGATTACGCCTCGCTAGAAACGCTGCAGCTGCTGGGCGTCGAGCCGCTGGCGCTGCCCGGCAACCGCAAGAACTTGCCGGATAACCTGAAGCGCTATCAGGACGACAAATACCTCAATGCCGGTACCCTGTTCGAGCCGGATATGGCCGTGCTGCGCGCCGCCAAACCGGATCTGATCCTGATCGCCGGCCGGGCGTCCAAGGCCTATGACGAGCTGAACGCGCTGGCGCCGACGTTGAACATGTCCGTCGATCCGCAGGATCAGTTGGGCAGCCTGAAACAGCGCACGCTGCAGCTGGGTGAACTGTTCGATAAGCAGCAGCAGGCGCAGGCGGCGGTCGATAAGCTGGATGCGCAAATCGCCGCGGTCAAACCGCAGGCCGCCCAGGCCGGGCGCGGACTGGTGGTGCTGTTCTCCGGCGGCAAGATCAGTGCTTACGCCCCCAAGAGCCGTTTCAGCTTCGTCTATGACGCCCTCGGCTTCTCGTCTGCGTTGCAGTCCGACGAGAAAGACGTGCGCGGCAACAAACTGACGCCTGAGCAGGTGGCCAAACTGAATCCGGACTGGCTGTTCGTTATCGACAGAGACGCCGCGACCGGGCGGCCGAACGCGGTGGCGCCGCAGAAGATCCTTACCGGCACCGCGCTGAAGAAAACCACGGCGGTGAAAAAAGGCCAGGTGGTTTACCTGCCGGCGGCCGAGGTCTATCTGTCCGGCGGCATCGTCACCGCCCAGCACGTTGTTGAACGCGTGAGCGAGGCGCTCAATCACACTGCACGATAAAGAAAGCCCGGCGATGCCGGGCTTTTTTCTGGATTAAATCGTCGGCTGATTTACCAAGCCGTCTATCAGCACCTGCGGCGTGCCCTGCGAGCAGCGTTCGATACGCCCGCGCACGCCGTAGACCCGCGCCAGGCTCTGCGGCGTAATCACCTGATCCGGCGCGCCGTCGGCGATCAGATCGCCATCCTGCAGCATCAGCACGTGGTCGCCGTGACGCAGTGCGATATTGATGTCATGCACCACCACCACCGTCACGATGTTGCGCTTGCGGGTTTCGCGGCGCACCAAATCCATCACGTGGAACTGATAGTTGAGATCGAGCGCGCTCAGCGGCTCATCCAGCAACAGCAGAGAAGGCTGGCGGATCAGCGACTGCGCCAACCCCACCAGCTGTTTCTGGCCGCCGGACAGCTGATCGAGATAGCTCAGCGCCAGGTGGGCGATGCCCAGCTGTTCCAGCAAAGCCATCACTTCCGCTTCGCTGCCGGCGTTGCTGCGGCCGCCCGAGGCGCGCTGCGCCACGATGATCGACTCCAGCACGTGCAGATGCACCCCGGCGGGCAGCGACTGCGGCAGGTACACCACCTTCTCCGCCCGACGGGCGAACGGCATCTGCATCAGATCGCCGTCGTCCAGCCACAGCTTGCCCTGCGCCGGGTTCAGCCCGGCCAGCGAACGCAGCAGCGTCGATTTGCCGCTGCCGTTCGGCCCCAGCAGCACGGTGATTTGCCCGCGCGGCAGCATCGGCACAGAGAGATCGTCAATCACCTGGCGTTTCGGGTAGCCCGCCGAGAAGTTTTCTATCCGCAAGCCCTGGTTCATACGTTCCCCCGGTGGCGCAGAATAATGCTCAGGAAGAACGGCACCCCGACCAGCGACGTCACGATGCCCACCGGAATGATCACCCCAGGCACCAGGTTTTTCGACGCCACCGAGGCCATCGACAGCACCAGAGCGCCGATCAGCGCGCTGGCTGGCAGATAGAAGCGGTGATCTTCGCCGAAGATCATGCGGGCGATATGCGGCGCCACCAGGCCGATAAAGCCGATAGGCCCGACGAAGGCCACCGCCAGCGCCGAGAGAATGCTGATGCGCAGCAGCGTGGTCAGCCGCAGACGACGCACGTCGATGCCGAAGCTCACCGCCCGGTCTTCACCCAGGCGCAGCGCCGTCAGTTTCCACGAGCTCATCATCGACAGCGGCAGCAGCACGGCGAACACGCCGAACAGAATGCCCAGCTTGTCCCATGAGGCGCGCGCCAGGCTGCCCATGGTCCAGAACACCAGCCCCTGCAGCGTGTCCTCGCTGGCGATGAACTGCATCATCGAAACCAGCGCGTTGAAGGTAAACACCAGCGCGATGCCGAACAGCACCACGCCGGAGGTGGCGACCCGCGTCCAGCGCGTGATGCCGTCGAGCATCAGCGCGGCGAACAGCGCAAAGATAAAGGCGTTGGCGGAGATGAACCACTGATCGGGAATCCCCGGAATGCCGATGCCGAGCACGATCGCCAGCGCGGCGCCAAAGGCCGCGGCGGAAGACACGCCGAGAGTAAAGGGACTGGCCAGCGGGTTATTCAGGATGGTCTGCATTTCCGCCCCGGCCAGGCCGAGCGCAAAGCCCACCACCACCGCCATCAGCGCATACGGCAAGCGGATATCCCAGACGATCACCCGCGTACCGGCGTCGGCCGCGGCGGGGTCAAGCAGCGTTTGCCATAAGGATGCCAGCGACAGGCCGGACGGCCCCATGGTGAAATCCAGCAGCAGCGAGCCCAGGATCGCCAGTGCCAACACGCCCATCATCAACAGGCGATGGCGAAGAATATGCTGATAACGCCCCATCACGCCGGCGTCGGGTTGCCCCTTGGCTTCAGTCATGGGATCGGTGGATACGCTCATTAGTTAAGATACCTGTTGCAACCATGATGACAGCGGCGCGAAAGCGGCCGCCGTGAACCGGAAAGTGCGCGCAGACCGCCCGCGCGCAGCCGTTAACAATAAAACAAACGATAATACTTATCAATCATATCAATAGGTGAAAACGGCATTGTCGAAATGTAATAATTTGTTTTTACTCGCCATTTTTCAGCCCCTCGCGTTTCCTCTCTTCACCGCCATTAGGTTAATTATTCTGAAAATTATTCCTGATCCGACCAGACTCTGACAAAACACGAAAAAACCACATAGAATCCAGAACCACGGCACCGCGCGTGCAAAAAACTTCAGGCTGCCGCAAGAGCGGCCTTATTGACGAGGCAGTAATGAGAAGTCCATCTCCGGCGGTAACGCCCAAACGTCCTGCGCTGCTGAACTGGCTGTTATACAGCCCGCTGCACGCCGATGACGAGCCGTTTCAACGCCAGCTGCGGCTCACGTTGACGCCCTCTCCTCTCACCCCTTGGCTGAATGCCGCGGGGCCGGCCGCGCTGCTGGTGGGGTACGCCTGGCTGAGCCAACGGCCGATCGGCATCGGCTTGCTGCTGCTGTTGCTGCTGTTGACCGCCGGGCGCGCCTGGCTGGCGCGCCGACGTCAGCCTGCCTGGCCGAACGCCATGCTGGTGACGGTGCTGCTGTGGGCGCTGCTGGTCGGCGCCAGCGCCGCCCTGGCGATGCTGTCGGGCCGCTTCGTGCTGATCCTGTTCGCCGGTCTGACGATCACCGCCCTGGCCTGCTGGCTGATGCAGCGTCACGCCGCCGCCCCGCGCTTCGCGCTGCTTGAAGTGATCGTACTGACGCTGCCCTATCTGCTGGCGGCCCCGCTGTCACGGGTGCAAAACCTGTTTATCCTGGCGGATCTCGCCCCGCTGTGGCTGGTGCTGGCTCATGGCATGATCGCTCGCTATCACCGCCAATTGGTGCAGCGCGTCACGCTGGCGTGGGAAAAGCAGCTGGCGTCACACCGCGATCGCCTGACCGGCTTCCTCAACCGCGCGGGGGGCGAAGCGGTGATGCGCAGCATCTGCCGCCCCGGTTCGACGCAGCCGATCTCCCACCTGTTCATTCTTGAATTCGGCCCGCTGGCAGCGCTCTACCAAAGCCACGGCGTCCAGATCGGCGACGACGTACTGCGCACCGTCGGCGAACGCCTCAAGACGCTGATCCGCCCCAGCGACTACGTCTGCCGCTATACCGGCGGTCTGTTTTTGATTCTGGTGCACGATCTGCCCTACGGGGCGGAAAGCGAGTTCCTGGCGCGCATTGTGCCGCCGCTGGAGGCGCCCTACGATTTTGGCGCGTTCGGCGAGGTGAACATGCAGCTTAGCGCCGGCATTCTGGCGTTGACGCAGAATTACGCGACGGTGGACAGTTTGATGAGCTCGGCGCAGCAGGCGCTGGCGGAAGCCAAAGGCGGGAAAAAGTAACATAAAACGCGGCGGGAGCCCCCGCCGCGTATCACTCACCGAAAATTACTTCACGTCCATCTTCGGGAATTCCATTTCGCTGTACTTCACCACACGGGTGCCGCGCGACAGCTTGTAGCCGAACCAGATCAGCAGGAACAGCGGGATGCCGATGTAGGTCGCGGTCACGCCGTACCAGTCGATCTTGTCTTGCAGGAAGGCCTGATAGTTCTGGCCCAGGGTGATGATCAGGCACAGCACGAAGGCGAAGATCGGCCCCAGCGGGAAGAACCCGGAACGGTACGGCAAGTCGTTCAGATCGCGCCCCTGCAGCATGTAACCGCGACGGAAGCGGTAGTGGCTGATGGCGATGCCCAACCAGGCGATGAAGCCGGTCATGCCCGAAGTATTCAGCAGCCACAGATAAACCGACTGGTTGCCAAACATCGACGTCAGGAAGCACAGGCCGGCCACCACGCAGGTCGCATACAGCGCGTTGCGCGGCACGCCGCCTTTCGACAGCTTGGCGAAGATGCGCGGTGCCTTGCCTTCCGAGGCCAGAGTGAACAGCATGCGGGTAGACGCGTACATGCCCGAGTTACCGGCGGAAAGCACCGCCGTCAGGATCACCGCGTTCATCACCGCCGCCGCCGACAGCAGGCCGGCATGCTGGAACACCAGGGTGAACGGGCTGACGCTGATGTCTTTCACGTCATTGCGCAGCAGGCTCGGATCGGTGTACGGAATGATCAGGCTGATGATCAGAATGGCGAAGATATAGAACAGCAGGATACGCCAGAACACCTGACGCACCGCGCGCGGGATGTTTTTGCCCGGGTTTTCCGACTCGCCGGCCGCGATGCCGATAAGTTCGGTGCCCTGGAACGAGAAGCCGACGATCATCGCCACGCCGATCATCGCCGAGAAGCCGCCGGCGAACGGCGCGTCTCCTATCGTCCAGTTCTGCCAGCCGGCGTGTTCGCCGCCCTTCAGAATGCCGACGATCATCAGCACGCCGACGGCGATGAAGATAATCACGGTGCTGACCTTGATCAGCGCGAACCAGTATTCCGCCTCGCCGAACCCTTTCACCGAAATGTAGTTCAGCAGGAACATCAGGCCGAGGAACAGCGCGCTCCAGATCCAACCCGGCGTGTCCGGGAACCAGTAACTCATCACCAACTGCGAGGCCACCAGGTCAACCGCGATGGTCACCGCCCAGTTGTACCAGTAGTTCCAGCCCAGCGCGAAGCCGAAGCCTTCTTCCACGTATTTGGCGCCGTAGGTGGAGAATGAACCGGAGACCGGCATAAAGGCCGCCAGTTCGCCCAGGCTGGTCATCAGGAAATACACCATCAAACCGATCAGAGCGTAAGACAACAGTGCCCCGCCGGGGCCTGCCTGAGAAACCGTGGCGCCCGAGGCGACGAACAGACCGGTGCCGATGGAGCCGCCGATGGCGATCATGGTCAAATGCCGGGCTTTCAGCTCGCGGCGCAATCCGGGTGCTTGCTGCCCCGATGTTTTTATATCCTGCTGAGCCATTCGTTCCCTATCTATCTGCTCTTCGAAAAATGAGGGCGGATTGTAACAAATACCCGCCGGTGAACTAGCAACATTGCACTGATATAAGATAGCTTCATAATTCAGAGGCAATTATTAGCCGCGGCCCTTATGGCCTTACTTACTCTCATTAATGTGAGCGCGCGCAGATTTTTATGCTTTTTCAGGCCTGCGCGGCGATAGAGGGCGTGACGCGCTGCCGATTACAGCGCGCAGTAGCTGAGAAAACGCTGCAACGCGTTGGAGATGTGCTTTTGCCGATGGCGAATCAGGTACAGGGTGCGACGCAGCGGCGGCAGCGGAAGCGGCAGTTCCACCAGCGCGCCGCTGGCCAGCTGTTCGGCCACCACCCGCCGCGACAGGCAGCTGATGCCGATACCGTGCCGCACCGCGTGCTTGATCGCCTCGGAATTGCCCAGCTCCATCACCAGCTGGAAATGCGGCAGATGCGCCAACAGCAGATGATCCAGCACCTCGCGAGTGCCCGAACCGCGCTCGCGCAGGATCCAGGGCGCATTGGCCAATGCCTCCAGCGTCGGCGGCTCGCGGGTCAGCGGGTTATCCGGCGCGGCGAACACCACCAGCTCGTCCTCCAGCCACGGCTGCGTCACCAGCTCCGGCATATGGCAAGGCCCCTCGATCAACCCCAGATCGACGCGAAAGTCCGCCACCGCCACGATCACGTCCTGGCTGTTGCCGACATTCAGCTCCAGCGGCGCGGCCGGAAAATCCCGGCGGTAACGGGCGATCATCTCCGGCAGCATGTAGTTGCCGATGGTGCTGCTGGCGGCGATGCGCAGCGCCCCGCCGTCATGGCGAAACAGCTGCTCGATCTCCCCCGCCTGTTCCAACAGCGCCAGCGCCTTGGGATACAGCAACCGGCCATGTTCGTTGATCACCAGCCGTTTGCCGACGCGATCGAACAGCTGCACGCCCAGCTGCCCCTCCAGATCCGCCAGCGCCGCGCTGACCGCCGACTGCGACAGCGCCAGCACCACCGAGGCCTGAGTGGTCGAACCGCTTTTCAGCACTTCGGTGAAGACTTCCAGTTGACGCAACGTGATATGCATAGCTGTCCCGGTATTGAAAGAAGGTTCCGTCAGAGAACCAAAATATGATGTCAGCATGATGTGGGCGACCCGATCAGGCCACCCGGTTTACGGCCCGATCGGCGTTACTTGCCCAAAGCGACCAGCTGCGCCGCGGCGGCCAGCACCGCCTCGCGCGGCGTGCCGGTTTCGTCCCGCTGTATTAATTGCAGCATCGCCACCAGGCGATCGCGATCGACCGCTTTGTTCTCTTCAATCAAACGCCGCACCGCGCGGCCCACTTCCAGGTCTATCTGCTCTCTGCGTTGATCGTCGATATCCATCGCCTGCTCCTGTTCAGTTGGAAAATTGACGGCGGCTCGCCGCGCCTCCCTCACCCTAGCCGCAATGCGGCTTTATGCCAATGTCTGAACGCATACCACTTATTCAGATAGGTTATAAATATATAATCAATTTCTCTTTTATTCAGCCCAAACGTACTCTTAGCGGCAAGAAACAGACTGAAGGACTGACTTTTATGGCGACTGATACCACTCACACTTATCCCGAGCGACGCTTTCCGCTGTTCGGCCTGCCGCGGCTGGTGCCAGGGCTGCTGCTGACCGGCGCGCTCACCGCGCTGGCCGTCTGGGCCGGCGATATTCCCTGGGTGGCGGAGCTGGGGCTGGGGGCGCTGACGCTGGCGATCCTGCTCGGCATTCTGGTGGGCAACACGTTGTATCCGCGCTGGCAAACCGCTTGCCACAGCGGCGTACAGTTGGCTAAACAGCGTCTGCTGCGTTTGGGTATTATCCTTTACGGCTTCCGGCTGACCTTTCAGCAGATCGCCGACGTGGGCGCCAGCGGCATCATCATCGACGCGCTGACCCTGACCACCACCTTCCTGCTGGCCTGTTGGCTCGGCAAAAAAGTGTTCGGCATCGACAGCCAGACCGCGATACTGATCGGCGCCGGCAGCAGCATTTGCGGCGCGGCGGCGGTGATGGCCACCGAGCCGGTGCTGAAGGCCGACTCCAGCAAAGTGGCGGTGGCGGTCTCGACCGTGGTGGTGTTCGGCACTCTGGCGATCTTCGCCTACCCGTGGCTGTATCAGTTGAATGAACACTTCCAGTGGCTGCCGTTCAGCCAGGAAACCTTCGGCATCTACGCCGGCTCCACCATTCACGAAGTGGCTCAGGTGGTCGCCGCCGGGCACGCCATCGGCCCTGACGCCGAAAACGCGGCGGTGATCGCCAAGATGATTCGCGTGATGATGCTGGCGCCGTTCCTGCTGCTGCTGTCGGGCTACATCAGCCGCGGCGGCGAAGGCAAGGCGGAAAAATCCGCCATCACCATTCCGTGGTTCGCCGTGCTGTTTATCGCCGTCGCCGGGTTGAACTCCTTCAACCTGCTGCCGGCCACGCTGGTGCGTCACCTGATCACCGCCGACACCTGGATGCTGGCGATGGCGATGGCGGCGCTGGGGCTGACCACCCACATCAGCGCCGTGCGCCAGGCCGGGATGAAACCGATTCTGTTGGCTACGCTGCTGTTCGTCTGGCTGCTGGTCGGCGGCGCCGCGATAAATCAGCTGGTGCAACACTGGTTCTAATCTCCCCTTCTGCGGCCCGCTTCGGCGGGCCGCATTTATTCCGCCCGCCATCAATGCCATAATGTCACCGATAACACAGGAGAATGAAGATGAAGTTTGTCGGTGCACATGTCAGCGCGTCAGGCGGCGTGGATCAAGCGGTTATCCGCGCGCACGAATTGGAGGCGACCGCGTTCGCCCTGTTCACCAAAAATCAGCGTCAATGGAAGGCCGCGCCGCTGGCCGCCGACGTGATCGATAAGTTCAAGAGCGCCTGCGCCCAGTACGGCTTCGGGCCGGGGCAGATCCTGCCGCACGACAGCTACCTGATCAACCTCGGGCACCCGGTGGCCGACGCGTTGGAAAAATCGCGCGAAGCGTTTATCGACGAGCTGCAGCGCTGCGAACAGCTGGGGCTGACGCTGCTGAACTTCCACCCAGGCAGCCACCTGCTGCAAATCGATGAAGATAAATGCCTGGCGCGCATCGCCGAATCGATCAACATCGCGCTGGATAAAACCGCCGGCGTGACGGCCGTGATCGAGAACACCGCCGGCCAGGGCAGCAATCTGGGCTTCAAATTCGAACACCTGGCGGCGATCATCGACGGCGTGGAAGACAAAAGCCGCGTCGGCGTCTGCATCGATACCTGTCACGCCTTCGCCGCCGGCTACGATCTGCGCACCGAAGAAGAGTGCGAGCGCACCTTTAAGCAGCTTGGCGACATCGTCGGTTTCAACTACCTGCGCGGCATGCACCTGAACGACGCCAAGAGCGAGTTCAACAGCCGCGTCGATCGCCACCACAGCCTGGGGGAAGGCAACATCGGTAAAACGGTGTTCAGCTACATCATGCGCGATCCGCGTTTCGACAATATTCCGTTGATTCTGGAAACGGTAAACCCGGATATCTGGGCCGAAGAGATCGCCTGGCTGAAGGCGCAGCAGTAACCCTCCCCTGGCCGCTCGCCTAAGCGCGGGCGGTTTCCTTCACCGCGTGCTCCGCCGCCAGCATGGCGCTGAACTGACGCAGCGTTTCTTCATCCAGGCCCGCAGCCCTGAACACCGCAGTGGTAAAGCTGACCGGCGCCGATCCCGGCGCCGTAATGACTCGGTCATCCGCCACGGCGGCGGCGCTCGCAACGAAACGGCGCTGCCCGGTATAGCCCGCCACATGGCGCGTCAAAAACTCGGCATCGTTGGAGGTGTGCGCCCTGCCGTTCAACAGGCCGGCCCGCGCCAACGCCAGCGTCCCGCCGCAAATGCCCGCCACAGTCGCACCGCGTTGCAGCTGCTCGTTGAGCAGCGCGCTGATGTCCGGCGCCCGTTCGGTTTCCCACAGGGTGCCGCCGACCACCACCAGCACCTCGGGGCACCAATCCGCCAATTCGGCGACGCCGCGAGCCACCTCTACCGTCAACCCGCCCTGTGAGCGAAGCTTTCCGGCCTGCGGCGCAAAAAACGCCACCTCCAAGCCATAAAACGGCCCGCCAACGCCGGCGATAAGCGCGTATTCCCAATCGGCGAAACCGGATGTCAGTACGATCGCCACTTTTTTAGCCACTGATGAATCTCCTTGAGTCATTCCTTGTTCGCAGGAACAAAGTCGCGCTATCAGCGTAGAAAGCATTGTGATTTTTGGCCAGGGGTAAATCGTGCTAACCGACTAAGGCACAAACAAAAACGCGCAGCTCGAGGCTGCGCGTTTTGCGGTATCGGCAAGGCTTACGCCGCGGCGGCTACCGGCGCTTCAGCACGTTTCAGCAGGGCGTACGCCACCCCCGCCAGCAGCGTGCCTGCAGCGATCGCCACCAGGTACAACAGCACCGGCGAAATCGCGCCCGGGATCAGCAGCACGAACAGCCCACCGTGCGGCGCCATCAGTTTGGCGCCGAAGGCCATCGACAGCGCGCCGGTCAGCGCCCCGCCGGCAATGCAGCACGGCAGCACGCGCATCGGATCGCGGGCGGCGAATGGAATCGCCCCTTCGGTAATAAAGCACAGCCCCAGCACCAACGCCGCCTTGCCGCCTTCCTGTTCGGATTTCGGGAACTTGCGGCGCGCCAGCAGCGTCGCCAGCCCCATCGCCAGCGGTGGCACCATGCCCGCCGCCATGATCGCCGCCATCGGCGCATACACCGAGGAGCTGAGCAGCGCGACGCCGAACGCGTAGGCCGCTTTGTTCACCGGGCCGCCCATGTCGGTGCACATCATGCCGCCGAGGATTGCGCCCAGCAGCACTGCGTTGGCGGTGCCCAGCGATTGCAGCCAATGGGTCAGTCCTTCCATGATCTTCGCCACCGGCGTGCCGACCACGTAAATCATGATAAGGCCGGTGATCAGGCTGGCAACCAGCGGAATGATCAGGATCGGCTTCAACGCTTCCATGCTTTGCGGCAGGCGCAGCTTGCTGCTGATCGCCTTGGCGACGTAACCCGCCAGGAAGCCGGCGATGATACCGCCGAGGAAACCGGCGCCGGTGCTCACCGCCAGCATGCCGCCGATCAGGCCCGGCGTCAGCCCCGGACGATCCGCGATGGAAAAGGCGATGAAACCGGCCAATACCGGCACCATCAGCGCGAAGGCAGAGCCGCCGCCGATCTGCATCAGCGCCGCCGCCAGCGTGCCTTTGACTTCAAACGCCTTGATGCCGAACACGAACGACAGCGCGATGCACAACCCGCCTGCCACCACCATCGGCAGCATGTAAGACACGCCGGTCAGCAGGTGGCGATACGGGCCGTTGCCCTCTTTCTTTTTCGCCGCCGGCGCCGCGTTGCCGCGCTGCTGCGGCTGGAACACTTCCGCCTCGGCCTGCGCCTTGTCCAGCTCCTGGGCGGTTTTCTTCAGCGCCAGGCCGGTCGAAGTGCGATACATCGGCTTACCGGCAAATTTGTCCAGATCCACTTCGATGTCCGCCGCGACGATCACCAAATCCGCCGCCGCCACTTCTTCCGGAGTGATAGCGTTGCCGGCGCCCACGGAGCCGCGCGTTTCCACCTTCACCCACCAGCCGCGCTTCTTCGCTTCGCTTTCAATGGCTTCGGCCGCCATAAAGGTGTGCGCCACGCCGGTCGGGCAGGCGGTGATCGCCACGATGCGTTTTTGCCCGGCGGCTTTCACCGCCGCCGCCTGCGGCGCCTGATAGGTTTCAGCTTCGGCCTTGGCCCGTGCCAGAAAAGCCTCCGGTTCACGCACCGCCTGCTCTACCTCACCCACATACACCAATTTGCCGTTCAGCCCGGCGTCAGCAGGCGCAGTCTGCCCTGCCACCACCACCAGTTCGGCATCCTGCAGCGACTCGACCAGCGTCAGGCCGGTTTTGGCCGCGGCAGCCTCCAGCATGCGTTTCGCCAGGTGGCCACGGGCCTGCCCCAACGAACTGTCTACCATCAGCAGCGTTTTCATTCTGCCTCCTGCTATTGATTGAAAGGTTTCAGATCGACGCGCGCCATCATCGCGGCCAACTGGGGACGATCGGTCACGCCGACGTTGCTCTGGCTGACCGCCAGCGCCGCTACTGCCGTGGCCAAACGCAGGGTGTGTTCGCTGGATTCGCGCATCAACAGGCCGTAAATCAGGCCGCCGACCATCGAATCGCCGGCACCCACGGTGCTGACCACCTCACAGGACGGCGGTTTGGCGATCCAGGCGCCGGAAGCGTTAACCCACAGCGCGCCTTCCGCACCGAGGGAGATCACCACGTGGGCGATGCCCTGCTCGCGCAGCGCATGCGCGGCCTCGACCACGTCCGCCAGCGCCGGCAGCGGGCGGCCGGCCCAGATTTCCAGCTCGCGGCGGTTCGGTTTGACCAACCACGGCGAGGCCTTCAGCCCGGCGACCAGCGCTTCGCGGCTGCTGTCGAAAATGATGCACGGGCACTTGGCGCGCAGCTGGGTCATCCAGTCGGTAAACGCATCGGGATCGACGCCGGCCGGCAGGCTGCCGCTCACCGCCACCATATCGAACTGGCCCAGCCAGCTCAGCGAGTCGCTGACGAAACGATCCCAGTCCTGCGGCGTGACTTCGAAGCCGGAGAAGTTAAAGTCGGTCACTTCGCCGTCTTTTTCCGTCAGCTTGACGTTGATACGGGTGCGGCCCGGCACCACCTGGAAGCGGTTGGCGATCCCCAGATCGCTGAACAGCAGCTGGAAACCGTCCTGATTGTCTTTGCCCAGGAAGCCGCCGACGGTGACGTCGATGCCTAAATCCTTCAACACCTTGGCGACGTTGATGCCCTTACCGGCGGCGTGCAGGCCGGCGGTTTTTACCCGGTTGACTTCCCCGCGCTCGATCTGCGGGCAGAAACCCACCAGATCGTACGCCGGGTTCAAGGTGATCGTTGCTACTCTTCTGCTCATGCTGCGCCCTCGCCCAGTCCTTCATTAATCGCTTCGCCGATCGCCTTCAGCGCGGCTTCAGCATCTTCTCCATTGGCGGTAAAGCGCAGGTGGTGCCCTTTCTTCACGCCCAGCGCCACCACCTTCATCAGGCTGCGCCCGTTGGCCGGCTTGCCGCTGCCGTCCAGGTTGGTGACGGTGATGTCACTGTTGAAACTTTTGATCACGTTAACCAGCGCCGTGCCCGGCCGCGCGTGCAGACCGTGCTCGTTGCGGATCACGAACTCGGCGCTCAGCACGCTGCTCTCCTCGGCCACTTCGCTGGTCAGCAGCGCCAGCACGCCGGCGGCATCCGCCTTCAGCAAGCGTTCAGCTTTATTGGCCAGCAGCAGATCGCTGAGGTAGTTGAGCACCGCCAGCGGCTGCGCGTCGGCGACCGACACCGTCAGCAGCAGCGCCACCGGCTCGCCGTCTTCCACGAAAGCCTGCGCCGGTCGGCTGACGGTGGCCGCGCTGGCCAGGTTGCCTTCAACGCTGTCGCTCAGCCAGATACCCTGCCCCAGGTTCAGCGGCTTACGGGTGATGACATCGCTGACGAACTGCGCATTGACCGCACCGACCTTTTGCAGCCGGCCGGCGTTCAGCGCCTGCAGCGTCATCAGGCTGTCGGCCGCGACGTCGAGCGCAATCAGCGAGACGTCGAACTGGAATTCGGCGCTCTGCTGCTCGCCCATCAACAGGCTGCGCAGCTCTTCCGCAGAGGTGGTTTTCGCCAACCGCTCCGCCACGCTGTCATCGCTCAGCACGTGGGTGAGCTGACGCAGCAGCGCCAAATGCTCGTCGGAACGGGCGGCGATGCCGATCGCTACATAGGCGGTCTGGCCTTCTCCCCAGGTGATGCCCTGCGGGAACTGAAACACCTGCACGCCAGTTTTCAACACCAGATCACGGGTATCGGTGGTGCCGTGCGGAATGGCGATGCCGTTACCCAGATAGGTGGACGTCTGCAGTTCGCGCTGCAGCATGCCGTCTACATAGCCGGCGCTGACGCAGCCGGCTTCGGTCAGGGCGGCGGCCACCTGACGGATGGCCTCCTGCTTACCGGCAGCCGCGGCGCCCAGATGAATGTCTTGCGGTGACAACTGGAACATGATTCTCCTCTCCTGCTGAATTGAATCGTTTCAGCTTCATTGAGAAAAAGGAGCGCTATCCGCTGACCACAAGCGGCGGGATAACGCTGAAACGTTTCAAGGAGTGTGTGAGCAGCGCAAGGCGAAAGCAAGTTTTCTCCCTTTCGCCATTGCAGATTTTTGAGCTTACGCACACTTTCGCCGGCGCATTGGTCAGCGCCGGGGCAAAATGACATACTGGTGCTGAAACTTTGCTGACGGAGAAAAGCATGAACGTAGTGACGGGCGTCGGGGTGATCATCGTCAACCCGCAAGGCGAGATTTTGTTGGGCAAACGCTGCGGTTCCCACGCGCCCTTTTGGTCGATTCCCGGCGGCCATCTGGAGGCCGGGGAGACCTTCGAGCAGTGCGCCCAGCGCGAAATCGCCGAAGAGACCGGCTTGCTCATCGATCCGCCGCGCTTCGTGGGCGTCAGCAACAATCTGCAGACCTGGCGCGCCGAAGGCAAACACACGGTGTCTATCTGCCTGCAGGTGGCCCACCCCGGCGGCGCAGCCGAGCTGAAAGAACCGGAGAAATGCGCCGAGTGGCGCTGGTGCGCGCCTGAAGCCCTGCCGGAACCCCATTTCGAAGCCAGCCGCACCGCTATCCGCCTGTGGCTGAGCGGCCAGGCCTACCTGCCAGCGGTCTGATCCAATGCGAGCGCGTGCTGCGCTCGCTTCCCCTGCCGCATCGCTCCACCGTTATATAAATTAGAATATAACGCTATTTTTTGCGATATACGCCATTTTTTTGACTACGGATAACCCTATGGGGTTAACCCTCTTCTATCATTATCCCTGCAATCGACGTGGCATTCTGACCTCCGGTCGGCGGCCTTTTGGCAAGATTTTATTTTAAATTCATAATTATAAGCGGGTTTAC
The DNA here is from genome assembly GCF_059801225.1 of Serratia sp. Ae19-1. Classification (NCBI taxonomy): domain Bacteria; kingdom Pseudomonadati; phylum Pseudomonadota; class Gammaproteobacteria; order Enterobacterales; family Yersiniaceae; genus Serratia; species Serratia sp. Ae19-1. Next base: position 495,272 of record NZ_JBCHWD010000003.1, read on the forward strand.
CATGAGCAAAAAACTGACTGGCTTTGAAAAAAAGCGTCGGTGGGGATGGCTATGGCTTTTGCTGCTGGGGATTATCCTCGGCGCGGCGCTGTTGGCCGGGACCGCCACCGTATTCCATAAAACCAGCGATACCGCCTTCTGCGTTTCCTGCCACACCATGCAACAACCGTTGGCCGAATATCAGGGCAGCGTCCACTTCCAGAACACCAAGGGCATCCGCGCCGAGTGCGCCGACTGCCACGTGCCGCACCAGCCGATCGATTATCTGTGGACCAAAATCCGCGCGGTGAAAGACATTTACGGCGAGATGGTCGGCACCATCGATACGCCGGAGAAATACGAAGCGCACAAGCTGGCGATGGCGCAGTCAGTCTGGAAAACGCTGAAAGAGAACGACTCGGCCACCTGCCGCTCCTGCCACAGCTACGACGCCATGGATATCACCGCCCAGCGCCCTGAAGCGCGCCTGCAGCACCCGGTGGCGATCAAACAGGGCGAAACCTGCATCGATTGCCACAAGGGCGTGGCGCATATCCTGCCGGACATGAGCGGCGAAACCCAGGCCGGCGCCGCCGAGCTGGCGAAGGCCGCGGCCTTGACCGCACCGGACGCCACCACCCTCTACACCATCGCCACCGAGCCGTTCTTCCTCGGCGTCAACGACAGCCATAACGCCGGCAACCTGATGCCGTCCACCGAAGTGCAGGTGGTCAAGCAGGATGGCGACAAAGTGCTGGCCACCGTCAGCGGCTGGCAGCAGGACGGGGTCAGCGAAGTGTTCTACGCCGCGCAGGGCAAACGCATCCTCAGCGTGCTGCTGGGGGAGGAAGCACGCCAACAGCTGAAGACCGCCGCCACCCAGACCGATGCGGAAACCGGCCTGGTCTGGCATCAGGTTTCTCTGCAGGTGTGGCTGCCGCGCAAACAGTTGATCGACGATCAGCAAAAAATCTGGCGCTACGCCGCAGACATGATGTCGGCCAACTGCACCGGCTGCCACGGGCTGACCGCGCTCGATCGCTTCAACGCCAACCAATGGATCGGCGTCATCAAAGGCATGGCACCGCGCACTTCGCTGACGCAGGAACAGCTGCGCGTGCTGACGCAATACGTACAAAAACACGCCAGCGACATGCCACCTGCCGCACCGGCCAAGCTTTAAGGGAGAAGCGCAATGAGCAACCAACAACCGTTAACCATGAGCCGCCGCCGTTTCCTGACCGGTGCCGCCGCGCTGGCCGCCGCCCCGCTGCTGGCGGGCTTGTGGCCCAAAGCGGCGCTGGCGCAGGCCATCAGCGAAGCGCTGCCGCAGTTCATCGTCTTGCGTCAGGCGCAGAAAGGCATTCTGACCGGCGCTCACTGGGGCGCGTTTGAAGCCATCGTGCAAGACGGCAAGATGGTCGGCGTACAGCCGGTGCAGGACGATCCGTATCCGAATGAGCTGATCACCATGGCGCCTTATCAGGTGCACGCCGAGAACCGCATCAAATACCCGATGGTGCGCAAAAGCTGGCTGGAGGGCGGCCCCGGCAGCCGCACCGAACTGCGCGGCCGCGACGAGTGGGTGCGCGTCAGCTGGGACAAAGCGACCGAGCTGGTGTGCAATGAGATCGTTCGCCTGCAAAAAGATCACGGGCCGCAGTCGATCTACGCCGGTTCCTACGGCTGGAAAAGCGTCGGCATGCTGCACAACAGCCGCACGCTGCTGCAGCGCCTGATGAACCTGACCGGCGGTTTCCTCGGCTACGCCGGCGACTACTCCACCGGCGCGGCGCAGGTGATCATGTCGCACGTGGTCGGTTCGATGGAGGTCTACGAGCAGCAGACCGCTTGGCCGAACGTGATCGAGAACAGCGAGCTGGTGATCCTGTGGGGCTGCAACCCGATGGTCACGCTGAAAAACAGCTGGAACGTGCCGGATCACGTCGGCCAGACCGGCTTCGAGGCGCTGAAGAAGAAAGGCACCCGGGTGATCAGCATCGATCCGGTGCACAGCGACAGCGCCAAGTTCGTCAATGCACAGTGGATCGCCCCGCGTCCTTATACCGACGGCGCGATGCTGATCGGCATCGCCCACACGCTGCTGACCGAGAAGCTGCATAACCCGGACTTCCTGAAAACCTACACCGTCGGCTTCGACAAGTTCCAGGCCTACCTGCTGGGCGAGAGCGACGGCGTGGCGAAAACCGCCGAATGGGCGGCCGACATCAGCGGCGTCGATGCCGATACGCTGCGCGGACTGGCGCGCGAGATGGCGAAACACCGCACCATGATCATGGGCGGCTGGGGCATTCAGCGCCAGCACCACGGCGAACAGCAGCACTGGCTGCTAGTGACGGTGGCGGCGATGCTCGGCCAGATCGGCCTGCCGGGCGGCGGCTTCGGCTTCAGCTACCATTATTCCTCCGGCGGCAGCCCGACCGCCAAAGGCGGCATCATCGCCGGCATCTCCGCCGGCAACGCGCCGAAGAACTCGCCGGCGCCGATCCCGGTGGCGCGCATCGCCGAATGCCTGAGCAATCCGGGCAAAACCATCGACTTCAACGGCGCCAAGGTCACCTACCCCGAGGTGAAAATGGTGTATGTGGCGGGCGGCAACACCTTCCACCAGCATCAGGACACCAATAACCTGGTCAAAGCCTGGCAGCGGCCGGACACCATCGTAGTCAACGAGCCTTACTGGACCGCCACCGCCAAGCATGCCGACATCGTGCTGCCGGCTACCACCAGCTACGAGCGCAACGATCTGGAAATGGGCGGCGACTATTCGCAGCTCTACGTGTTCCCGATGCATCAATGCGTGCCGCCGCAGCACGAGTCGCGCAGCGACTTCGACATCTTCTCGGCGATGGCGGCCAGGCTGGGCGTGCAGGAAGCCTTCACCGAGGGCAAGGATGAAACCCAGTGGCTGAAAGGCATGTACGACGACATGAAGAACCAGGCGCGCGCCGCGCGGGTGGCGTTGCCGCCGTTCGACATGTTCTGGCAATCCAATAACTACGTGCGTTTCCCGGTGCCGGAGGCCAACACGCAGTGGGTGCGCTTTGCCGACTATCGCGACAACCCGCTGCTGAACCCGCTGGGCACGCCGTCGGGCAAGATCGAGATCTACTCCGACGCCATCGCCAAAATGCATTATGCGGATTGCCCCGGCATCCCGACCTGGATGCCGCCGCACGAGTGGTATCGCGGGCCGGAAGCGGCCAAATATCCGCTGTCGCTCAATACCGCGCACCCGACCAACCGGCTGCATTCCCAGCTCGACAACACGCCGCTGCGCGAGAAATACGCGGTGGCGGACCGTGAAGCGATCCTGATCCACCCGCAGGACGCGCAGCCGCGCGGCATCAGCGGCGGCGATCTGGTGCGGGCGTTCAACGATCGCGGCCAGATCCTGGTGGGCGCGGTGGTCAGCGAAGACGTGCGGCCCGGCGTGGTGCGCATCAGCGAAGGCGCCTGGTTCGATCCGGCCGATCCGGCGCAGCCCGGCTCGCTGTGCAAGAACGGCAACGTCAACTGCCTGACCTTCGACATCGGCTCTTCCAGCCTGGCGCAGGGCAACTGCGGGCAGATGGCACAGCTGCAGATCGAGAAGTTTCAGGGGCCGGCGCTGAAAAACACCGCGCACGCGGTGCCACAAGGCGCCTGATTTATCGGCAAGTATCAGGGGCGCGGTGCGCCCCTTTTTTCTCGTCGCCGCGCGAAATATTCGCTTACCCTACGCCGCTGGATAGCGGTTTGCGTTTCTTTTCAACGGGCGTATGATGCGCGCGACCTCCCTTTTTCGACGAATTCTCAACCGCCATGCCGACTTCATCCGCAGTAACGCGACGCGCGCCCGACCTCACTTCGCTGGCCTTTTTGGCGGTGGCGTTCCTGACCGGCATCGCCGGCGCTTTGCAAACCCCGACGCTGAGTCTGTTTCTGGAAACCGAGGTTAAGGTGCGGCCGGCGCTGGTCGGGCTGTTCTTTACCGGCAGCGCGGTGATCGGCATTTTGGTCAGCCAGTTTCTCGCCGGCCGTTCGGATAAAAAAGGCGACCGCAAATCACTGATTTTCCTCTGCTGCATGCTGGGCGCGCTGGGGTTCACGCTGTTCGCCTGGAGCCGCAACTATTACCTGCTGCTGCTCGTCGGCGTACTGCTCACCAGCTTCGGTTCCACCGCTAACCCGCAGATGTTTGCGCTGGCGCGCGAGCACGCCGATCGCTCCGGACGCGAGGCGGTGATGTTCACCTCCATCATGCGCGCCCAGGTCTCCCTCGCCTGGGTGATCGGTCCGCCGATCGCCTTTGCGCTGGCGCTGGGATTCGGCTTCAAAACCCTGTATCTGGCGGGCGCGGCGGCCTTTGTGCTGTGCGGCCTGCTGGTGTGGCAGCGGTTGCCTTCGATGCCAAAGGCCGTGGCGGCGGGCGCCCCGCTGGCCGCGCCGCGCCAACATCGCCGCGATTCGCTGCTGTTGTTCGCCGCCTGCACCCTGATGTGGACCGCCAACAGCATGTACCTGATCACGATGCCGCTGTATGTGGTGCACGAATTGCGGCTGCCGGAACGGCTGGCCGGGATACTGATGGGCGCCGCCGCCGGGCTGGAGATCCCCATCATGCTGCTCGCCGGGCTGGCGGCGAAACGCTGCGGCAAGCGTTTTCTGATGCGCGTGGCGGTAGTCGCCGGCGTGCTGTTCTACGCTGGCCTGCTGTTTATCACCGGCAGCGGGCAACTCATCGCTCTGCAGCTGCTGAATGCGGCGTTTATCGGCGTGCTGGCGGGGATCGGCATGCTCTATTTCCAGGATTTGATGCCCGGTCAGGCCGGCACCGCCACCACGTTGTTCACCAATACCATCCGGGTGGGCTGGATCATTGCCGGCGCCCTCGCCGGCGCGGTGGCGGAAATCTGGCGCTACCATGCGGTGTTTTACGCCGCGCTGGCGATGGCGGCAGGGGCGACGCTGTGTCTGTGGAAGCTGAAGGAAGCTTAGGGCGCGGTGTCCGCTTCCAGCCTGGCGAGATAGATCAACGCCTGATCGCGGTGATCGTGGCACATGTCGCGGCTCGGCTGCAGGCTGCCGCACACCTTCGGCCGCAGCGGCGAGTGAAACAGGCCGCAGCGCAGCTGTTCATCCAAATGAATGCAGCGGGTATTGGCGGGTTTGCCGTTCGGCATGCCGGGGATCGGGCTGGATATTGACGGCGCGATACAGCAGGCGCCGCAGTCGCTGCGACAGTCCATCAGCGCTACTCCTGGTGGGCTGGGGAAAAGAAGCGCGACAATAGCAGCCGCGCGCGGCGGCCGCCAGCAGAATCCCTGCGGCCCGGCGATCTTTACACACTTCTCGCGGCGGCTTGGCGCCGGTTTATTTAGCCACGTGGCGAATAAACGCCCAAACCATCTCATTTTAACGATAAATACGCGTGAAACGTGCAATCCCCCTGCTTTACATGCGTCATACACCCATGTACCATTGAGCTAGTACAAAAGAACCTCTTTCAGGAGCACACATGTCTACGGACACCATCCAGAAGCTGGCCCGCCCTTCCGTCCTCGGCGGCGCGATGATCATTGCCGGTACCGCCGTTGGCGCCGGCATGTTTTCCATTCCGATCGTCACTTCCGGTGTCTGGTTCAGCGGCTCCGTCGCGCTGCTGGTGTATACCTGGGCCTGCATGTTGCTGTCCGGCCTGATGATCCTCGAAGCCACGCTGCACTACCCGAGCGGCGCCAGCTTCAACACCATGGTCAAGGATCTGCTGGGTAAAGGCTGGAACGCCGTGAATGGCCTGTCGGTGGCATTCGTGCTGTACATCCTGACCTATGCCTATATCTCCGCCGGCGGCTCGATCATCGCCCACACGCTGGAAGGCATCGTCGGCGTCGGCCAGACTACCGCCGGCCTGGTGTTCGCACTGGTGGTGGCATTTATCGTCTGGCTCTCCACCCGCGCGGTCGATCGCCTCAGCACCATTCTGATCGGCGGCATGGTGATCACCTTCGTGATGTCGGTGGGCGACATGTTCACCCACGTACAGCCTGCGGTGCTGTTCAACAGCGGCGACGATCGGGCCAGCTATCTGCCTTACGCCCTGGCGGCGTTGCCTTACCTGCTGACCTCGTTCGGCTACCACGGCAACATTCCCGGGCTGGTGAAGTACTACCACAAGGACAGCGGCTCCGTGGTGCGCAGCCTGGTGTACGGCACCCTGCTGGCATTGGCTATCTACATCCTGTGGCAGTATGTGATTCAGGGCAATATCGCGCGCGACGCCTTTAAGCAAGTGATCGCCGAAGGCGGCAATATCGGCAGCCTGCTCAAGCAAATGGGCAACGTCTCCAGCAGCCAGACCGTCAGCCAACTGCTGAACGCTTTCTCCTATATGGCGCTGGCCAGCTCGTTCCTCGGCGTGTCGCTGGGCCTGTTCGATTATCTGGCGGATTTCTGCAAGTTCAAGGACGACGCCGTCGGGCGCAGCAAGACCGCCCTGGTGACCTTCGTGCCGCCGACCCTGGCCGCGCTACTGTTCCCGAACGGTTTCCTGTACGCCATCGGCTTCGCCGGGCTGGCGGCCACCATCTGGGCGGTGATCGTGCCGGCGCTGATGGCGCGCGCCAGCCGCCGCCGCTACCCGCAGGCGGGTTACCGCGCACCGGGCGGCCGCGCCGTGATTCTGTTCGTCATCCTGTTCGGGCTGATCAACGCCGCCGCGCATATCCTGTCGCTGTTCGGCCTGCTGCCGGTCTTCCAGTAATCCTTGAAGGGAGAGCGCCTGCTCTCCCTTTCCTGCACTGTTTTTACGCCAGGCCCTTGCCTGAAATCGGCGGCGCGAGTACCTTGTCGCAACTTCTCTAATACTCTTCATTGCGGATGAATTGAAATGGCAAGAGCTAACGAAATTAAGCGCGGCATGGCGATCAGCTACAACGGCAAACTGCTGCTGGTAAAAGATATCGACGTGCAGAGCCCGAGCGCCCGTGGCGCCAGCACCCTGTACAAAATGCGCTTCTCCGACGTGCGCACCGGCCTGAAAGTGGAAGAACGCTTCAAGGGCGACGATATTCTGGACACCATTTCCCTGTCGCGCCGCAAGGTGAACTTCTCCTATATCGACGGTGAAGAATACGTGTTCATGGACGACGAAGATTACACGCCGTACATCTTCAAGAAAGACCAGATCGAAGATGAACTGCTGTTCATTCCGGAAGGCGGCCTGCCGGGCATGCAGGTACTGACGCTGGATGGCCAGGTGCTGGCGCTGGAGCTGCCGCAAACCGTGGATATGGAAATCGTCGAGACCGCGCCGGGCATCAAAGGCGCCTCCGCCAGCGCCCGCAACAAACCGGCCACCATGGCGACCGGTCTGGTGATCCACGTGCCGGAATACCTCAGCGCTGGCGACAAGATCCGCATTCATATCGCCGAACGCCGCTATATGAGCCGCGCCGACTAGTCGCGCCTACGGGGCCGATGCTCGGCCCCGTGTCACTTTCCGCTACGGCAATTCCGGGAAAAAGCGCCGCTTGAGCGCCAGCTCGACGCCGCGCAGCTCCGCCAGCCCTTTCAACCGCCCGATGGCCGAATAGCCCGGATTGGTTTTCTTTTTCAAATCGTCCAGCATCTGATGCCCATGATCGGGGCGCATCGGGATCGGCCGCCGATCGCCCGCCCGTTGCCGCCGCAACTCTTCGGTCAGGATCGCTTCGATCACCGCCACCATGTCCACATCGCCCTGCAGGTGCGCCCCTTCATGGAAGCTTTTCGGGTTTTCCTCGCGGCAGGTGGCGCGCAGATGGGTGAAATGAATGCGATCGCCGAAGGTTTCAATCATCCGCACCAGATCGTTGTCGGCGCGCACACCGTATGAACCGGTGCACATCGTGAAACCGTTATGAAGGCTGTCGACGGTCTGTTTCAGCCACTGCATGTCTTCTAGGGTGGAAACGATGCGCGGCAGGCCGAGGATCGGCCGCGGCGGATCGTCGGGGTGCACCGCCAGCCGGATGCCGGCCTCTTCCGCCACCGGCACGATGGCGCGCAGAAAGACCGCCATGTTCTCGCGCAGCCGCACCTTGTCGATGCCATCATATTCCGCCAACCGCCGGCGGAACTGCTCCAACGTATAGCCTTCTTCCGCTCCCGGCAGCCCGGCGATAATGTTGCCGGTCAGCCGGTTTTTTTCCTCCTCGCTCATGGCGGCGAAATAGGCCGCCGCCTGACTGCACTCCTCTGACGTATAGTCCGCCTCGGCACCGGTGCGCTGCAGGATATGCAGCTCGAACGCGGCGAAGGCGGTCTGATCGAAACGCAGCGCTTTGGAACCGTCCGGCAGCGGATAGGCCAGATCGGTGCGCGTCCAGTCGAGGATCGGCATGAAGTTGTAGCAGACGGTGTCGATGCCGCAGGCCGCCAGGTTGCGCAGCGTCTGTTGATAGTTGACGATATGACGCCGCCAGTCGCCGCTGTGGGTTTTGATCTCCTCATGCACCGGTACGCTTTCCACCACCGACCACACCAGCCCCTTTTCCGCCAGCAGCGCCTGCCGCGCGCGGATCTCGTCGATCGGCCAGACCTCGCCGTTCGCGATATGGTGCAGCGCCGTCACCACCCCGGTCGCCCCGGCCTGACGTACGTCGTCCAAAGAGACCGGATCGTTCGGGCCATACCAACGCCATGTTTGTTCCATGTTTTATCCTTATGCCTGTCTCGCACCGCAATGCTGTTATACCAGTTTAATTTAGATGTCAGCTATCTTTAGCTTACCCTTTCGCCCTCCGCTGTCAAAACCGAACCCTTGATTGGTTGATCCACTTCACGAATCTGGCTTATTTTGGACAGACCAATTTATTTGACTGGCTGACAGCTCTACACTGGCCGCAGTTTTATATCGTCAGCGCGCCCTTGTTGATAGGGCGACAAACTGGTCCGCTAACTTGACGCAAGGGGCCAACCAGCTGTCTTACAGGCTTTGGAGATGAGATGAAAACGATCGCCAACACCCCGCTGCCGGGCGCCGTCCGGCAACCGGGCTATGACCGCCGAGCCCTGCGCAGCCGCATCGTGCACCTTGGTTTCGGTGCGTTCCACCGCGCGCATCAGGCGCTGCTGACCGATCGAGTGCTGAACGCCCAAGGCGGCGACTGGGGCATTTGCGAGATCAGTCTGTCCGGCGGCGTACCGCTGTTTGAGGCGCTGCGACAGCAGGATCATCTGTACAGCGTGCTGGAGAAAGGCGCGGACGGCCATCAGGCCATCGTGATCGGCGCGGTGCGTGAGAGCCTGCACCGCAAGCTGGAGGGCATCGCCGCGGTGCTGGAGAAGCTGGCCGAACCGCAGGTGGCGATCGTCTCGATGACCATTACCGAAAAAGGCTACTGCATCGAACCCGGCAGCGGGCGACTGGATCGGCAGCATTCGGGGATCGTCGCCGATCTGGCGTGGCCGCATCAGCCGCAGACCGTGCCCGGCATTTTGGTGGAAGCGCTGCGGCTGCGGCGCGAACGCGGCCTGCCCGCCTTCTCCCTGCTCTCCTGCGACAATATTCCGCAGAACGGCCATGTGCTGCGCCGGGCGGTGCTCGATCTGGCGCAGGCGCGGGATCCGTCGCTCGCCGATTGGATCGCCAGCGCCGCTACCTTCCCCTGCACCATGGTGGATCGCATCGTGCCAGCCGCCACGCCGGCCACGCTGGATGAGATCGCCGCCGCGCTGGGCGGCGTGCGCGACGAATGCGCCATCGCCTGCGAGCCCTTCATTCAATGGGTGGTGGAAGACCACTTCGCCGCCGGACGCCCGGCGTGGGAGTTGGCCGGCGCCCAGTTGGTCAGCGATGTGCTGCCGTTTGAACACATGAAGCTGCGCATGCTGAACGGCAGCCACTCGTTCCTGGCTTACCTAGGCTACCTGGGCGGCTACCGCTATATCAACGAGTGCATGGCGGATGAGCACTACCGCCGCGCCGCCCTGCGGTTGATGCTGGATGAACAGGCGCCAACGCTGAGCGTCACCGGCATCAGCCTGCCCGGCTATGCCGCACAGCTTATCGCGCGTTTCAGCAATCCGGCGCTGCAACACCTCACCTGGCAGATCGCCATGGACGGCACCCAGAAGCTGCCGCAGCGCCTGCTGGATGCCGTGCGCTGGCATCTGCGGCACGGCGGCGACTATAGCGGGCTGGCGTTGGGCGTGGCGGGCTGGATGCGTTACGTCGGCGGCGTCGATGACGCCGGTGAGCCGATCGACATTCGCGATCCGCTGGCAGACATGCTGCTGCAGACGGTTGCCGCAACGCCGGACGATCGACGGCGCGTAGCGGCGCTGTTAGCGTTGAAATCGGTATTCGGCGAAACGCTGGCGGCGCATGCGGCGTTTAGCGAAGCGGTGACGCAAGCCTATTTATCGCTGCGCGATCGCGGTGCGCGTGAAACGGTGAAGGAGTGGGTGATGCGGTGAGGAGCCTGCAGAGCCGAGAATAACCATGCCGGCGTAACGTTACGCCGGCATGGCGGAACGACTTAACGATAAACGACCGTCATAACAGCGAGTTTCTTCTGTTGGTCTACCCACTTCATTTCGGTTGTGCCTAGATTTAGCGGAAGTTCTTTGCGTGTAGTATCAAAACCTGACAACGCTTGCTGGGCCTGATAATGCTGGCCGTTGCGGTAACATTGCGTATTCGCCTTAGAATCTGCAATATTGACCGTGCAAGGACTTTCAACGATAGAACCGACGAAGCGAATTACCCCGCCGGCCACTCCTGCATGACTCACTGCCGTCCATGAAAACAACATTCCTACGATCAAAAATAACCGAAAGATATTCATGGCAACCTCATTTCTAGTTAAGCCAATTTAACCATAGAGGATCTTGTTAGGAATAATCGCAAGGAAAGGGGCAGGATTTGATCGTTAATCGCGTCATTAACAATGTAAAAACAAGCTACTAACAAAAGTTAACCGTATCTAATACAGGGTTTTATCTAAGAACTTTCTTGTTCTGAAAAGTGGATTTTGTCGATTGAAAAGCGCAGGGTGACGTGCAAAATTTGAGAGATAGAGCACAAATTAAATCGCAGCGGCCTTGCCAATCCGGCAGCGTAACTCATTTATTAAGCAAGTTAATTTTTGCACCTGGAATGATTAATGACCAAAACCAATCTGATTACCGGCTTCCTCGGCAGCGGTAAAACCACCACCATCCGCCATTTGCTGGCTCATAAACCCGAGCATGAGCGCTGGGCGGTATTGGTCAATGAATTCGGCGAAATCGGCATCGACGGCGCGCTGCTGGCGGACAGCGGCGCGGTGCTCAAAGAGATCCCCGGCGGCTGTATGTGCTGCGTCAACGGCCTGCCGATGCAGGTGGGTTTGAATATGTTGTTGCAGCAGGCCAAACCGGACCGGCTGCTGATCGAGCCAACCGGGCTTGGGCATCCGAAACAAATCCTGTCGCTGCTGACCCAGGAGAGCTATGCCGGCTGGATCGATCTGCAGGCGACGCTGTGTCTGCTGGACGCGCGCCAGCTCAGCCAACCGCGCTACCGCGACAACGAAAACTTCCGCGATCAGCTGGCCGCAGCCGACATTATTTTGGCCAGCAAAAGCGATACCTATCAGGCAGAAGATCGGCTGGCGCTAACAGCCTGGACGGCGCAGGATCCGCTGCAGCGGCCCTGCTACGCTATCGCGCAAGGCGAGGCGGATGTCGCGCTGTTGTCACTTCCGCGCACGAATCGTACAGAATTGCCGGACGCGCAGCATCATCATGGGCAGGCGAAAACGCAGGGATTGGCGGCGCTGCGGCTACCGGAAAACGCCCGCTGGCGGCGGGCGTTGAACGAAGGGCAAGGCTTCACCAGCTGCGGCTGGATTTTTGACGGCGAAACCCGGTTCGACACCGTCGGTTTTATGGAGTGGGTGCGGCTGGCACCGGTCGAACGCGCCAAAGGCGTGGTGCGCATCCCCGAAGGCACGCTGCTGATCAACCGTCAGGGCCAGGATCTCAACATCGAAACTCGTCCGGCCGCCCCGCTCGATAGCCGCATTGAGCTGATCCACAGCGAAAATGCCGATTGGAACGCCCTGCAATCCGCCTTGTTTAAGATTCGTTTAAGTTAAATCTCGTACCGTTGCCCCCCCGGTTGTCGCAGGGCAGCCGGGTTTTGTTTCATTTTCATTTTTTCAACAGGTTATGTCATGACACGCCGCAATTTACCCTTCATCCTCTTCTTCAACTTACTGGGCGTTGCGCTGTTTCTGTCCTGGTTCCTGCCGGCCAACCACGGCGGCTGGTTTACCCTGGACTCGGCGATCTTCTTCTTCTTTAACCGCCATCTGGCCACCGACCCGTCATTTTTGCACCTGGTCGCCATCACCAATAACCGCGCGTTCGATGTGATTTCGCTGCTCGCCATGGGCCTGCTGTACCTGTACTTCTACCTGAAGCAGGACGCCGCCGGCCGCCGCCGCCTGGTGATCACCGGCGTGGTGATGCTGCTGACCGCCGTGGTGCTGAACCAACTGGGTCACCTGCTGCCGGTGAAACATCCGAGCCCAACCCTGACCTTCGACAATATCCATCGCGTTAGTGAGCTGACCGGTATCCCCACCAAGGACGCTTCAGGCGACAGTTTCCCCGGCGACCACGGCATGATGCTGATTATTTTTTCCTGCTTTATGCTGCGCTATTTCGGCCGCGGCGCCTTTGCCATCGCCTTGCTGATTACGCTGGTCTTTTCATTGCCGCGCGTGATGATTGGCGCCCACTGGTTTACCGACATCGCCGTCGGCTCGCTCTCCGTAGTGCTGGTTGGCGCCAGCTGGGTGCTGATGACGCCTTGCAGCGACTGGATTATCGATCGGTTGAATCGCCTGGTGCCCGGCAAGCACCGCCCCGGCCAACCATAACTTGCGTCTATGACTCATGCCGGGAGGCCCACGCCTCCCGTGCACTCCCTCCGCGCAGCGCGCAAAATTTCACCGCCGTCCGTTAACGCTTTTGCAACCTGATTTCACGCCAGATTCATACATCGGACAATTGGCGTTTTTTATATGAAGATTTACATTATGTTACATCACAAATTCATATAAAAAAGACGGGAAAAAGGCTCGCAATCCCCTATCTGTTCCGGTAATCTCGGATGCGTTTGTGCCTGGTTTAAGTTGAATCAGTATGGAATCCGGTAAAAATGTGCGTTCCCGCACGTTTTCAGCGGTAACTGATTGTCGATGCAGCAGGTGCAGATTAGGCTCGTTCCGTTTGGCATTTTTCAGGTAGCGACTTTCGTCGTTAAGGACTTCAAGGGAAAACAACAACAATGGTCAAATCTCAACCGTTTCTGAGATATTTTTTGCGGGCGATCCCTGCAATTGCCGCTGCGGTTATGCTGTCAGCGTGCAGCTCGACTCACACTTCGAACTTGAATAACGCACAAACTGAGATGCGTGCAGTTAATGACAAAGACGGTCTTTTACTGCAAGCCTCTCAGGATGAATTCGAAGCGATGGTCCGCAACGTTGACGTCAAGTCAAAGATTATGGATCAGTACGCGGACTGGAAAGGCGTTCGCTACCGCTTAGGCGGTGACACCAAGCGCGGCATCGATTGCTCGGCGTTTGTACAGCGCACCTTCCGCGAACAGTTCGGCATGGATTTACCGCGTTCGACCTATGAACAGGAAGATCTCGGCAAGAAAATCCAGCGCACCAAGCTGCGCGCCGGCGATTTGGTGCTGTTCCGCGCCGGTTCCACCGGGCGCCATGTCGGCATCTATTTAGGCAACGACCAGTTCGTTCACGCCTCCACCAGCAGTGGAGTCATGATTTCCAAGCTGACCGATAACTACTGGGACAAACGTTATCGAGAAGCGCGCCGGGTGCTGACCAGCGGCTGACGGCGCCCTGCCCTGAAGTTTCTGAAGACCAAACGAGCGATAAGCGCCGCCTACGGGCGGCGTTTTTATTGGCTGTCGAACCGCCGAATCACCGGGGTTTGGCCAGGTATTCTCGTTACCTTCCCCGCCAAGCCGCCGCCGCCCACCATTATTTTGATAAACTGTTGGCAGGAAATCGCGCCGGCGAGGAGAAACTCGCCTATTATCGTCAGATGACGGCAACGGCGCCCCGGCGTTATTTAAAACGTTACCGCTTAAAATATGCGCAATATATTTATCAGCGACGCTTCGCATTTAAACGGCGCCGTCGGCTGGGTACAGGATAGAAAGGCAAAAATGAAAAAAAAGCCGTTGGCACAATCCATTAAATGGCTGCGCAATAACCCTGACGCCCTGATGCAGAGGACTCGATTATGGGCTTGAAAAGGGCTTTCGCCCGCAGCGTGTCGCATCGGCAGCGCAGTCTGGCTAAGAGCTGCGTCGCCGCCCTGGTCTTTTTTACGCTATTTACCGCGGTCACGCTTTCTTTGATCAACCACCAACGCACGCAATATCAGCATAAGGTTGAAGCTCGCACCAGGCAGTTCTCGCTGGATTATATTTCGCACCTGACGGCGGTCATGCAAAAAATGATGCCGCTGCTGGACAAGCCTTGCCTCTCCAGCCAGTCGGACATTACCTATCAGGCGGCCTTCACCAGCGGCGTGCGCACCTTCCTGTTAGTGAAGGAAGGTTACGCCTATTGCTCATCCGCCACCGGCGACATGATGTTGCCGATGAAAAACCTGTATCAGGATATCGACTGGAATCTGCCTCTGGATATGAAATTGCAGCAGGGCACGCCGATTGTGCCGAACAAACCGGCGGTGGCGGTTTGGCTGCGGCATCCCGGCGAGCCGGCTACCGGCATTCTCGCGACGCTGGACATCGATCTGATGCCTTATCTGCTGTTCACCTCGCATGACGAACAGGCGCCGGGCATCGCCATCGTGATGGGCCAGCGCGCCCTGACCACTTTCAGCCCGAACCTGATGCCGGTCGATCAGCTGCCGAAAGGCAAGGCGGATTACCTGACGCTGCCCAATCTGCCGCTGACCATTATGTTCTACAACGAAAAATTGACGCCTAACGACATCCGCCTGACGCTGCTGGGCAGCCTGGTGCTGTCGCTGATGATCGGCGTGCTCTGCTATTACATGCTGCTGCTGCGGCAAAGCCCGGAGCGCGCGCTGCTGCGCGGCATCAAGCGCAATGAGTTCTTTGTCGAATACCAGCCGGTGTTTCATACCGGCAGCAACAGCATCGGCGGGCTGGAAGCGCTGATTCGCTGGCAGCATCCTATCGAAGGGCGCATTCCGCCGGATATCTTTATCCCTTATGCCGAAAGCAACGGGCTGATCGTGCCGCTCACCCGCCACCTGTTCAGACTGATCGCCGAAGATGCGCCGCAGCTGGCCAAAGCCTTACCGCAAGGCGGCAAGCTCGGCCTCAATATCTCCCCTTCCCACCTCAGCGCGCCATCCTTCCACCAGGACGTGTATGAACTGCTGGCGCAGTTGCCGTGCAACTACTTTACGCTGGTGTTTGAAATTACCGAACGCGGCATGGTGGAAGAAGAGAGCGCGCTGGCGGAATTCGACTGGTTGCATAAGCAGGGCATCGAGATCGCGGTAGACGACTTCGGCACCGGCCACAGTGCGCTTATTTATCTTGAACGTTTCACCATGGATTACCTGAAGATCGATCGCGGCTTCGTCAATACCATCGGCCAGGATACGGTCACTGCACCGGTGCTGGATGCCGTGATTTCGCTGGCGAGAAAGCTGAAAATGCTGACGGTGGCCGAAGGCGTGGAAACCGCCGAGCAAATGCAGTTCTTGCAGGAACACGGCGTCAACTTCATGCAGGGTTATTACTTCAGCAGGCCCTTGAGCCTCGACAATTTCGTCGCTTACTGTAAGGCGCATCAGGTCTTTGATTATCAGGAAAAAAATAGTTAATCTTTAAGCATCTTTACCCTGCGCCTCCCCGAAGAATGTTATGCTGGGCGCAGGTTGTACTTCATTCCACAGCAGGAGCTTACCGTCTGATGTCCGTGCGCATTTTCGCAGCTTTGGTGCTTTCGACACTGAGCTTCGGTCTGCAGGCCGAGGCCCTCAATGAAAGCTACGCTTTCGCCCTTCTCGGTGAACCGAAATACGCCACCGACTTCAGCCATTTCGACTACGTCAATCCGGCAGCGCCCAAAGGCGGCGACGTGCGGCTGGCGGCCATCGGCACCTACGACAATTTCAACCGCTTCGCCACCCGCGGCGTGCCCGGTGCGCGTACCGACCAACTCTACGATACCCTGTTCGCAACGTCCGACGACGAACCCGGCAGCTATTACCCGTTGATTGCCGAATCGGCCCGTTATCCCGGCGATCTGCGCTGGGTCGAAGTGGATATCAACGCCCGCGCCCGTTTCCACGACGGCAGCCCGATCACCGCCGCCGACGTGGCCTTCACCTTCAACAAATTCATGACCGAGGGTGTACCCCAGTTTCGTGCTTTCTACAAAGGCGTCACGGTCAAGGCCATCTCGCGCTTGACGGTGCGCATGGAGTTCCCACAGCCGAACAAAGAGGCGATGCTGTCGCTATTCGGCAGTCTGCCGATCCTGCCGGCGGCCTTTTGGCAACAGCATAAGCTCAATGAACCGCTCAACACCCCGCCGCTCGCCAGCGGCCCGTATAAAATCAGCGATTTCCGCCTCGGCCAGTACATCACCTACCAGCGGGTGCGCGACTACTGGGCCGCTAATCTGCCGGTGAACCGTGGCCGTTACAACTTCGACAGCATTCGCTACGATTATTATCTGGACGATAAAGTGGCGCTGGAAGCCTTCAAGGCCGGCGCTTACGATTTCCGCATCGAGCCGTCGCCCAAGAGCTGGGCCACCCAATATCAGGGCGGCAACTTTGCACGCAACTACATCATCAAGCAGGATGAAGTGAATCAGGCGGCGCAGAATACCCGCTGGCTTGCGTTCAACGTCCAAAAGCCGCTGTTCGCCGATCCGCGCGTGCGTGAAGCGATCACTCTGGCTTTCGACTTTAGCTGGATGAACAAGGCGCTGTATTACAACGCCTATCAGCGCACCGACAGCTATTTCCAAAACACTGCCTACGCCGCCCGCGGCTATCCGGACGCCGACGAATTGGCCTTGCTGGCGCCGCTTAAGGGCCAGGTGCCGCCGGAAGTGTTTACCAACATCTACCAACCGCCCTCTTCCGACGGCAGCGGTAACGACCGGCAAAATCTGCTGAAGGCGACCCAACTGCTGAAAGAGGCCGGCTGGGTGGTCAAAAATCAAAAGCTGGTCAACGCCAAAACCGGCCAGCCGTTCACCTTTGAACTGATGCTGCTGAGCGGCAGCAACTTCCAGTACGTGCTGCCGTTCCGCCATAACTTGCAGCGGCTGGGCATCGAGATGCAAATCCGCGAAATCGACGCTTCGCAGTACACCCGCCGCATGCGCGAGCGCGATTTCGACATGATGCCGACGGTGTATCAGGCGATGCCGTTCCCCACTGCCGACTTGCGCATCATTTGGGACTCAGAGTACGTCAACTCAAGTTACAACAGTCCCGGCGTCAAGGATCCGGCGGTCGACAGCCTGGTCAGGCAAATCGCCGCCCATCAGGGCGACGAAAAAGCCCTGCTGCCGCTCGGCCGCGCGCTGGATCGGGTGCTGACCTGGAATCGCTATATGCTGCCAATGTGGTACTCCAGCCACGATCGCTACGCCTATTGGGACAAGTTCTCCACGCCGCCGATCCGCCCGGCCTATGCGATCGGCTTCGACAACTGGTGGTACGACGTCAACAAGGCGGCACGTTTACCGGCTCAACGGCAATAAGGAGTCGGAATGGCAGCCTATCTGATACGCAGACTGTTACTGGTGATCCCCACGCTGTGGGCGATCATCACCATCAACTTTTTTATCGTGCAAATCGCCCCCGGCGGCCCGGTCGATCAGGCCATCGCCGCCATCGAACTGGGCCAGGGCAGCGGTTTTGGCAGCGGTTTTGGCAGCGGCGGCGTGAATGAAGGCCTGGGCCATGCTCGGGCCGGCGTTCCCGCCGCAACTGAAGGCCAATATCGCGGTTCGCGCGGCTTGGATCCGGAGGTGATCGCCGAGATCACTAAGCGTTTCGGCTTCGACAAACCGCTGCACGAGCGCTACTTCACCATGCTGTGGAACTATATGCGCTTCGACTTCGGCGACAGCCTGTTTCGCGGCGCTTCAGTGATGCAGCTGATCGGCCAGAGCCTGCCGGTCTCCATCACGCTGGGCCTGTGGAGCACGCTGATCATCTATCTGGTGTCGATCCCGCTCGGCATCCGCAAGGCCGTCCACAACGGCAGCGCGTTCGATACCTGGAGCAGCACGCTGATCATCATCGGCTACGCCATTCCGGCTTTTCTGTTCGCCATTCTGATGATCGTGCTGTTCGCCGGCGGCAGCTACCTGGACTGGTTCCCGCTGCGCGGCCTGGTGTCGAGCAACTTCGACACCCTCTCGTGGCCGGCGAAAATCGCCGACTACCTGTGGCACATCACGCTGCCGGTGCTGGCGACGGTGATCGGCGGTTTCGCCACCCTGACCATGCTGACCAAGAACTCATTCCTCGACGAGATCCGCAAACAATACGTCACCACCGCCCGCGCCAAGGGGCTGGACGAGAAAAAAATCCTCTATCGCCACGTGTTCCGCAACGCCATGCTGCTGGTGATCGCCGGTTTTCCGGCCACCTTTATCAGCATGTTCTTCACCGGCTCGCTGCTGATCGAAGTGATGTTCTCGCTCAACGGCCTGGGGTTGCTGGGCTACGATGCCACACTGCAGCGCGACTACCCGGTGATGTTCGGCACGCTGTATATCTTCACTCTGATCGGCCTGCTGTTGAATATCCTCAGCGATATCACCTACACCCTGGTCGATCCGCGCATTGACTTCGAGGCCCGCCAATGAGCCGCCTTAGCCCGATCAACCAGGCACGCTGGGCGCGTTTTCGCCGCAACCGCCGCGGTTACTGGTCGCTGTGGATCTTCTTGGTGCTGTTCACCCTCAGCCTGGCCGCCGATCTGATCGCCAACGACAAACCGCTGTTGGTGCGTTATGAAGGCCGGCTGTATCTGCCGTTTATGATCAACTACAGCGAAACCGCGTTCGGCGGCGAGCTGAGTACCGAAGCCGACTATCAGGATCCGTTCGTGCAGCGGCAGATCGAACGGCACGGCTGGGCAGTTTGGGCGCCGATCCGCTTCAGTTACGACACCATCAATTTCGCCACCGAGGTGCCCTTCCCCTCGCCGCCTTCGCGCCACAATCTGCTCGGCACCGACAGCAACGGCGGCGACGTGCTCGCTCGTGTGCTGTACGGTTTTCGCATTTCGATGCTGTTCGGCCTGGCGCTGACGCTGTTTTCCAGCCTGATCGGCGTGTGCGTCGGCGCGACGCAGGGATATTACGGCGGGCGCTTCGATCTGTGGGGGCAACGCTTTATCGAAGTGTGGTCGGGCATGCCGACGCTGTTTCTGATCATTCTGCTGTCGAGCATCATTCAGCCCAATTTCTGGTGGCTGCTCGGCATCACTATCCTGTTCGGCTGGATGAGCCTGGTGGGCGTGGTGCGCGCCGAGTTTCTGCGCACCCGCAACTATGACTATATCCGCGCCGCGCGCGCCATGGGCGTGCCGGATCGGGTCATCATGTCCCGCCATATGCTGCCCAACGCCATGGTGGCAACGCTGACCTTCCTGCCGTTTATCCTCTGCGGCTCGATCACCACCCTGACGTCGCTCGATTTTCTCGGCTTCGGCCTGCCGATAGGTTCGCCGTCGCTCGGCGAACTGCTGCTGCAAGGCAAAAACAATCTGCAGGCGCCGTGGCTCGGCATCACCGCCTTCCTGGTATTGGCGGTACTGCTGTCGTTATTAATCTTTATCGGCGAAGCAGTGCGCGACGCCTTTGACCCCAGCAAGGCGCATTGATATGGCCACTCCTCTGCTCGCTATCCAGGATCTCAGCATCGCCTTCCGCCAGGGCGACAGCCTCACGCCGGTAGTCAATGAACTGTCGCTGCAAATAGCGCCGGCGGAAACGCTGGCGTTGGTGGGAGAATCCGGCTCCGGCAAAAGCGTCACCGCCCTGTCGATACTGCGCCTGCTGCCCGCGCCGCCGGTGGTCTATCCTGCCGGCGATATCCTGTTTAACGGCGACTCGTTGCTGCATGCGCCGGAAGCGGCGCTGCGCAAGGTGCGCGGCAACCAGATCGCGATGATCTTTCAGGAGCCGATGGTGTCACTCAACCCGCTGCACACCATCGAAAAGCAACTGGCGGAAGTGCTGATGCTGCACCGCGGCCTGCGGCGCGAGGCCGCGCGCGCCGAGATCGTCGAGTGTCTGGAGCGCGTCGGCATCCGCCAGGCCAAGAGCCGATTGCAGGACTACCCGCATCAGCTGTCCGGCGGCGAACGCCAGCGGGTGATGATAGCCATGGCGGTATTGACCCGCCCGAAACTGCTGATTGCCGACGAGCCCACCACCGCGCTCGACGTGACTATCCAGGCGCAGATCCTGACGCTGCTGCAAGAATTGAAACAAGAAATGGGCATGGGGCTGCTGTTCATCACTCATAACCTGAATATCGTGCGCCGCCTGGCGGACAACGTGGCGGTGATGCGCCAGGGGCGCTGCGTGGAGCAAAACGGCC
This sequence comes from Serratia sp. Ae19-1, assembly GCF_059801225.1. NCBI lineage: Bacteria > Pseudomonadati > Pseudomonadota > Gammaproteobacteria > Enterobacterales > Yersiniaceae > Serratia > Serratia sp. Ae19-1. Next base: position 515,915 of record NZ_JBCHWD010000003.1, read on the forward strand.
GCGCACAGCTGTTCAGCCGGCCGCAGCATCCCTACACGCAGCAGCTGCTGGCCGCCGAAGACGTCGGTGAACCGCTGCCGCTGCCCACCGCGCGCCCCGGCGACGAGCGGCCGCTGCTCAAGGTGGAAGGTCTGCAGGTACGCTTCCCCATCCGGCGCGGCCTGCTGCGCCGCACGGTGGATTATCACTATGCGCTGAAATCGTTGAGCTTCGAGTTGCGCGCCGGGGAAAGCGTGGGGCTGGTGGGGGAATCAGGATCGGGTAAAAGCACCACCGGGTTGGCGCTATTGCGTCTGCTGGCCTCGCAGGGCGCCATCTGGTTCGACGGCGAACCGTTGCACCCGCTCACGATGAAGCAGATGTTGCCCTACCGCAGCCGGATGCAAATCGTCTTCCAGGATCCCTACTCCGCCCTGAACCCGCGCCTGAACGTGCAGCAGATCATCGCCGAAGGGTTGGAAGTGCACCAGCGGCTTAGCGCCGAGCAGCGGGAGCAGCGCGTGATCGAGGTGTTGCAGGAGGTCGGCCTGGATCCGCAGCTGCGCCATCGTTACCCTACCGAGTTTTCCGGCGGTCAGCGCCAGCGTATCGCCATCGCGCGCGCGCTGATCCTGCAGCCGCAGCTGCTGATCCTCGACGAGCCGACCTCTTCACTGGATAAATCGGTGCAGGCGCAGATCCTGACGCTGCTGAAATCGCTGCAGCAACGCCATCGGCTGGCTTATCTGTTCATCAGCCATGACCTGCAGGTGGTGCGTTCGCTTTGCCACCAGGTCATCGTGCTGCGACAGGGGGAAGTGGTTGAGCAAGGGGACTGCCGGGCCATTTTCGCGGCGCCTGCTGCCGACTATACCCGACAACTGCTGCAGTTGGCGGATTAGCGGCGAAGTCAGAAGGGGTATTGTGCGCTAAGCGGTTCGGCGATGGCGGCGCCGACGTTTTTCAGGCGGCACATCGTCGCGCTCTCGTCGCTGCGCTGTACGAACAGGCAAGGCTCCCCTTCCCATTCGACGATCGCGCAGTCGACCTGAATCTCCTGCAGCGACAGATTAAGCTGTTGCATCACCTGCCAGGCCTCGGCGCCTTCATGGCTGAGCAACTTCAGCCCAATCAGGTTGTTATCCTCGTCTATTCCGTTAAACGGAAGCGGTTCGACCTTCACGCCGGTGAAACCGGATAGCCAACGATAACTTTGCGGCAAGCGATGCACTACCGAAAGTTGGATACTCTCCACATGAAATCCCTAGTTTGAAAAGGTGAAACACGTTTACCTGACAGGGTAACTAAGTTATAGCCGTTGACTCCCGACTCTGCCGCGCACAAATGTTATTTAAATGTAAATTTTGCCGCAAGCCATTAACATTACCCCGTGCGAGCCGATGCCGTGCCATTTTCTGGCGCGCCGTGCGGTGTTATTTCACGGCATTTTGCGACTCAGCTCGCATTTTTGCGTTATATGTAACCCTTTCCCGCCGCGATCTCAACTCTTTTTTCTTGCAATGCGACTACTTTTTCGTCGCCATATTTTTACATTGAGGAAACATTTCCCCTGTCTAATTAGCGCACGCCATGGCGCTAATAGGTTGATTTACATTGCTCCTAATACAAATCACCCACTTCAGCCAGCCGGTAGAACGCCGCGCCGCCCGGCCGATATCGGGCGGCGCGGCAGCGGTTATTTTTAACAAAAAGCACACAGGTGAGAAAATGGCCAATTGATTAGCTAGCGTATATTTAGCAACAAAATTTTCATTGCCGGTTGCACGATGAAATGGCAGGGCGCAACCTCATGATGAAACGGGGCTGCGCGCCCCGCTCCCGGAGAACGTCAGACCGCGCGATCGCGCGGCCGGCTGGCGTACAGGTAGAACAGCACCGCCACAATGCTGCACAGCGCCATCGAAGTGACCATAGGCCAGGCGCTTTTGCCTGGCGCCATCGACAGCACCGCGCCCACCAGCGCGCCGATGCTGAAACGCAGCGTGCCAGCCAGGGAAGAGGCAGTACCCGCCATATGCGGAAAATCGTCCAGGATCACCGCCATGGCGTTGGACGAGATCATCGCGATGCACCCCAGATAGACCGCAACGCCGATCACCAGCGCCCAGAAACCCAGCCCAATGGCGCTCACCGCCAGCAGCCACAGCCCCATCGCCAGCTGCACCAACAGCCCCAGTTTGAACATCTTGACCGCGCCGAATCGCCGCACGTTGCGGCTGTTGATCAGCGTCGTCAGGAACAGGAAGACGATGTTCAGCGCAAAGTAGTAACCGAAGTGCTGCGGCGAAACGTGGTTCAGTTCAATGTAGACGAACGGCCCGGCGCTGAGGAACGAGAACATGCCGGCGAACGAGAAGGCGCTGGCCAGCATGTAGCTCAGCACCCGCTTGTGCCGGAACAGCGAACCGAAGTTGCCCAGCGTGGTGCGCAGGTGGAAGCGCTGTCGCCGCTCTTTCGGCAACGTCTCCTTGATGAACAAGGCCACCAGCAGTGAACCGATCAACGCCGCGGCGCCCATGGTCCAGAAGATGGCGTGCCAGCTGAACCACAGCAGCAGCGCACCACCGATCATCGGTGCCAGCAGCGGCGCGATGGTCATCACCAGAATGACGAACGACATCATGCGCGAAAACTCGTCCTTGGTGAACATGTCGCGCATCAGGGCGTTGATCACCACGCTGGCGGCGGCGGCGGCCAGGCCGTGCAGGAAACGCAGCCCGATCAACTGATCGATCGACTGCGCCATGGCGCAGGCGCAACCGGCGATGGCGAAGATCAGCGTCCCCCACAGGATCACCGGTTTGCGGCCGATGCTGTCCGACATCGGCCCATAGAACAGCTGACCGAAGGCGAAGCCGAGCATATAAGCGCTGAGCGTCATCTGCACGCTGCCAGACTCGACGCCAAACTGGGCGGCGATCACCGGCATACTGGGCAGGTACATGTCGATGGCCAACGGCATCAACATGGACAACAGGCCCAGAATGAAAATCAAACCGAGATGAGAGGTTCGGTTCTGTTGCACGTTCTACGACTCCTTAATCGGCCGCAATCAATGATCGTTTATCCGCCCTGCAAGTGCGGCGCGCCCACGCTGGCGATCTCTTCTTCGGTCAGGGGGCGGTATTCCCCCGGCGCCAGGTCGTCATCCAGCACGATGCCGCCGATGCGCTCGCGGTGCAACTCGATCACCCGGTTGCCGACGGCGGCGAACATCCGCTTCACCTGATGGTAGCGCCCTTCGCTGATGGTCAGACGCACCACATGCTCGTCAACCTGCTCCAGCGTCGCCGGCCGCGTCAGATCTTTCTCGTTGTGCAGTTGCACCCCTTCGGCGAAACGTTGCGCGGTGTCTTCCGCCAGCGGGTGCTCCAGCGTCACCAGATAGGTTTTCTCGCAGTGGTGACGCGGCGACGTGACGCGGTGCGACCACTGGCCGTCGTCGGTCATCAGCACCAGCCCGGTGGTATCGATGTCCAGCCGCCCGGCGGCGTGCAGTTTGTACGCGACCGGCTCATCGAGGAAATACAGCACCGTCGGATGATCGGGATCGTCGGTGGAGCAAACGTAGCCCTGCGGTTTGTTGAGCATGAAATAGCGTGGGCCGTTCTGCTGCTGCAGCGGGTTGCCATCGAACGCCACCTCTTGCTCCGGGGTCAGTTTGAGCGCCCCGCTCTTCGCTATTTCACCGTCCACGGTAACGCGTTTAGCCCGAAGTTCGCGCGCTACCAGCGCACGGCTGATGCCTAACTGCTGAGATAAAAACTTGTCCAGTCGCATGGGATCTGCTTTGCCTGTCGTTGTTATGATCGCATTGATCGTATTGCCAAAATATGACGCCCCCGCCGTTGCACCGGGTGCAAATGGCAGGTTCAAGGGGGAAATCGCGTGGGGGAACAGCGATTGCTGTTGCACGAGTATAGCGACACAACGCGTTGCCCGACAGGGGTAATTTTCACGCCTCTCGCACCGCGCGCGCCGGGAAGGCATAATAATAGAAATTTTTCGGCCGCCCAGCGTGTAAAATGTCACGATTTCTGTGGGAACAGCGGTGACAAAACCGGCACCCGGCGGCCCATTCCAACCTACGGCGTTCATTTATGGCCTTTACCCTACGCCCCTACCAACTGGAAGCGGTCGAAGCCACCATTAACCATTTCCGGCGGCATCCCGAACCGGCGCTGATCGTGCTGCCGACCGGCGCCGGCAAAAGCCTGGTGATCGCCGAGCTGGCGAAGCGCGCCCGCGGGCGGGTGCTGGTGTTGGCGCACGTCAAGGAGCTGGTGGCGCAAAACCACGCCAAATACTGCGCCTACGGCCTGGAGGCGGACATCTTCGCCGCCGGCCTGCAGCAAAAAGAGAGCGCCGGCAAGGTGGTGTTCGGCAGCGTGCAGTCGGTGGCGCGCAACCTGCCGTTGTTCGACGGCGCCTTTTCGCTGCTGATTGTCGATGAATGCCATCGCATCGGCGACGACGACGACAGCCAGTACCAGCAAATCATTCAGCACTTGCAGAAAACCAACCCGCAATTGCGGTTGCTGGGGCTGACCGCCACCCCCTACCGGCTGGGCAAGGGCTGGATTTACCAATATCACTACCACGGTTTCACCCGCGGCGACGGCGCCAGCCTGTTTCGCGACTGCATCTACGAGCTGCCGCTGCGCTATATGATTAAACACGGCTTTCTGGTGCCGCCGGAGCGGCTGGACATGCCGATCGTGCAGTACGATTTCAGCCGGCTGGAGGCCAGGAGCAACGGCCTGTTCAGCGAAGCGGACCTGAACCGCGAGCTGAAGCGGCAAAACCGCGTCACGCCGCACATCATCAGCCAGATCGTGGAGTACGCCGAAGATCGTAAAGGGGTGATGATTTTCGCCGCCACCGTCGAGCACGCCCGCGAGATCCACGACCTGCTGCCGAACGGCGAAGCCGCTCTGGTCAGCGCCGAAACGCCGCCCGCCGAGCGCGATGCGCTGATCGAGGCGTTCAAACAGCAGCATCTGCGCTATCTGGTCAACGTGGCGGTGTTAACCACCGGCTTCGACGCGCCGCACGTCGACCTGATCGCTATCCTGCGCCCCACCGAGTCCGTCAGCCTGTATCAGCAGATCGTCGGACGCGGGCTGCGTTTGGCGCCCGACAAAAAGGATTGCCTGATCCTCGACTACGCCGGCAACCCGCACGATCTGTTTACGCCGGAGGTCGGCGTCAGCAAACCGCACGGCGACAGCCAGCCGGTGCAGGTGTTCTGCCCGGCCTGCGGTTTCGCCAACCTGTTCTGGGGCAAGTGCACCGAAAATGGCGACATCATCGAACACTATGGCCGCCGCTGCCAGGGCTGGCTGGAGGACGACGACGGCCACCGCGAACAGTGCGATTACCGCTTCCGGTTCAAGAGCTGCCCACACTGCGGCGCGGAGAACGACATCGCCGCGCGCCGTTGCCATCAGTGTCAGGAGGTGTTGGTCGATCCCGACGACATGCTGAAGGCGGCGCTGAAGCTGAAAGACGCGCTGGTGCTGCGCTGCGGCGGCATGGAGTTGCAAAGTGGCCGCGACGACAAGGGCGAATGGCTGAAGGCCACCTATTACGACGAGGACGGCACCAGCACCAGCGAGCGCTTCCGCCTGCAGACGCCGGCGCAGCGCAAAGCGTTCGAGATGCTGTTCCTGCGCCCGCACCAGCGCGCGCCGGGCGTGCCGTTCGCCTGGCACACCGCCGCCGACGTGCTGGCGCAACAGCAGGCGCTGCGCCATCCGGATTTCGTGGTGGCGCGCAAGCGCGGGCAGTTTTGGCAGGTGCGTGAGAAAGTGTTCGATTATCAAGGCCGTTTCCGCCGCGCCAATCAGTTGGCCTGAGCGAACGGCCCTCAATCTGGGCAGGTTTTCGTTGCCCTGCGGGCGGCTTTCCGTTAAAATGCCGCGCGCTTTACCTGGGCCTGCCCAGCGTTAAAGCGGAATTCCGAACTTGCTACTTGGGTCGCCTGTAGCAGGGTAAATTTTCTTTTAAGAGAAAAAACAATGTTCACTATCAATGCAGAAGTACGTAAAGACCAGGGTAAAGGTGCGAGCCGCCGCCTGCGTGCAGCAAACAAATTCCCAGCTATCGTTTACGGTGGCAAAGAAGCTGCAGTTTCCATCGAATTGGACCATGATTCTGTTAAGAACATGGAAGCTAAACCAGAATTCTACAGCGAAGCAGTAACTCTGGTTATCGACGGTAAAGAAACCAAAGTTAAGGTTCAGGCTGTACAGCGTCACCCGTTCAAGCCAAAACTGGCTCACATCGACTTCGTTCGCGTTTAATCGCTACGTTTTCGAACCTTTCGGGACGCCGAAATAAAGAACGCCGCAATTGCGGCGTTTTTTATTGTCTGCGATTCGGCAAGCTTACTTGCCGCTGCCGGTCCGGCGCTGCAGCTGATCGCGCAGGTTCGGCGGCGTGCCTTTGATGGTCAGCGTGTCGGTAGCCGCATCCCAGAAAATGCGCTCGCCAAGCAGCATGGCGTCGAAGTTCAGGCTGATGCCGCCGCCGCTGCCGGCGAATTTGGTCAGCTGGCGCAAAGTGCCGCGATCCGCCGGGAAGCTCTCTTCCAGCTCATACCCTTGCTCGCTGGAAAACTGCATGAAGTCTTTCTCGCCGACCGGCGACAGCTCCTGCGACAACGCCTGCAGTTCGATCTCTTCGCCTGCCTGCAACTGTTCGTTGCAGTAGCTGTAAACTTGCTGGCGCACCGACTGGCGCTCATTCTTGTCCAGTTGCGCATCGGCGCAGTAGTCGTCTACCGCCTGCAGCAGCCCGCGGTTTTGCGCCTTGGTGTCCAACCCTTCGGACGCCGCCAGGAAATCCATAAAGAAGTCGGCGACCTTGCGGCCCACGCGCCCGCGCAGGAAGGTCAGATAGCGGGTCGATTCCGGGTTGGTTTCCCACTCGGTCAGATCGATGCGCGCGACGATATCGGCGTTGTTGATATCCAGATAGTGCGTGGTGTTGATATCCAGCTCTTCGTTGACGCGCATGCTGTTGCGGCTGTTCAGCACCGCGATCAGCAGATACTCCACCGCCAGATAACGGTATTGACCGAACAGCACCACGCCGCCTTCAGCGAACGGATACTTCGCCAGTTCGTCGCGCAGGCGACCGGTTGCCGCACGGCTGAAGGCCAGAAAGTCCTTATCGTCCTTGCGGCAGGTGCGCAGCGCCTCCGCCAGCTCGCTGCCTTCGTTGAACAGGCCTAAAGCCTTGCTCTTGGCGCTGTAAACGCGATGCAGTTCCGCCATCATTTCTTCCACCGCCGCGTTGTTGGGCAGCAAGGAATCGCGCAGCACCACGTCCAGCGTTTGCTCGTCGCGTTTCACCAATTGATGCAGAGCGATCTGGTCGATATCCAGACTCATGGTAAATCCTCCTGTTCTTTAGGCGCGTATTCAAACACTGAAGGCCCCGCCCTGCAATACTAAAAACCGCGGCAAACCGGAAAGGCGCGGCGATGGGCCGCCTCGCCGCCGACTATCGCGGATCCGAATGACAGGAAGTGATAAAAGAGCGGAAAATCACTGTCCTATACGGTAAGATAGAGCACTTTGCAGATTACTAAGCGCAATTTTATGCCACAATCATCCCGTTACAGTGACGAACACGTTGAACAACTGCTCTCAGAGCTGGTCAATGTTCTGGAAAAACACCATACCCCCACCGATCTTTCCCTGATGGTGCTGGGCAACATGGTCACTAATTTGATCAACACCAGCGTTGCCCCCGCGCAGCGGAAAACCCTGGCGAGATCGTTCGCGGAAGCCCTGCAGGCTTCTGTCCGTGAAGATAAAGCGCATTAATATTGACTTATGGTGACAAACCGTCAGCGTTATCGTGAAAAAGTCTCCCAGATGATCAGCTGGGGGCACTGGTTCGCCTTATTCAACATCCTGCTCGCCCTTGGGCTGGGCAGCCGCTACCTGTTTGTCACCGACTGGCCCGCTTCCCTGCTGGGCCGGGTCTATGCTCTAGTCAGCCTGCTGGGGCATTTCAGCTTTATCGTGTTCGCCGGCTATTTGCTGGTGATCTTCCCGCTCACCTTCGTGGTGATGTCGCAGCGGCTGTTGCGATTTATTTCCGCCGCGTTGGCCACCGCCGGGCTCACGCTGTTGCTGGTCGACAGCGAGGTGTTCTCTCATTTCCACCTGCACCTCAATCCGGTAGTGTGGGATCTGGTGGTCAACCCGGACCAAAGCGAGCTGTCGCGCGATTGGCAGCTGATGTTTATCTGCGTGCCGGTGATCTTCCTGGTGGAGATGCTGTTCGGCACCTGGAGCTGGCAGAAGCTGCGCAGCCTGAACCGACGCCGGTTCGGCAAGCCGCTGGCGGCGCTGTTTATCAGCGCCTTTTTCGCTTCGCACCTGATTTACATCTGGGCCGACGCCAACTTCTATCGCCCGATCACCATGCAGCGGGCCAACCTGCCGCTCTCGTACCCGATGACCGCGCGCAAATTCCTCGAGAAACACGGCCTGCTCGACCAGCAAGAATATGAGCGCCGCCTGGTGCAACAGGGCAATCCGGAAGCGGTGGCGGTCGAGTATCCGCTCAGCGATCTCAGCTACAGCGATAAGGGTAGCGGCTATAACCTGCTGATGATCGTGGTGGACGGCATTCGCGCCAAAGACGTGGCGCAGGACATGCCAACGTTGACGCGTTTCGCCCAGGAAAACGTGCGTTTCAGCGATCACTATAGCTCGGGCAACCACGCCGACACCGGGCTGTTCGGCCTGTTCTACGGCATTTCTCCGACCTATCTGGACAGCGTGCTCGCCGGCCGCAAACCGTCGGCGCTGATCAACGCGCTCGGCGATCAGGGCTACCAACTGGGGCTGTTCTCGTCCGACGGCTTCAACGCCAGCCTGTACCGTCAGGCTCTGTTGACCGACTTCTCGCTGCCGACGCCGGCGCCGCAAAGCGACGCGCAGACCACGCAGCAGTGGCAACGTTGGCTGACGGATCAGGGCGATAAAGAGCCATGGTTCTCTTATATCAACTTCAGCGGCGCTGAGCCGGCCGAAGGCGACAAAACTCCGGCGCCGGCCGACTTTATCCAGCGCTATCGCAGCGGCGCGCAAGACGTGGACGCTCAGATAGCCCAGGTTCTGGACACCCTGAAACAACGCGGCCTGCTGGATAAAACCGTGGTGGTGATCACCGCCGAGCACGGCGTCGAGTTCAACGACAGCGGCAAAGGGCAATGGGGCGCCGGCACCGCCTTCAATCAGGCGCAGCTGCAGGTGCCGCTGGTGATCCACTGGCCGGGTACGCCGGCGCAGACCATCAACAAGCTGACCGGCCATAACGACGTGATGCGTACCCTGATGCAACGGTTGCTGCACGTGAAGACCACGCCGAAAGACTATTCGCAGGGCGAGGATCTGTTCACCGCTCAGCGCCGCAACAACTGGATTGCCACCGGTGACAACAACCAGCTGGTGATCACCACGCCGACGCAGACGCTGATGCTGGACAACAGCGGCAACTATCGCGTCTACGATCAGAACGGCGAGGAAATAAAAGACGAGAAACCGCAGCTTGCTCTGCTGCTGCAGGTGCTGACCGATGTAAAACGCTTTATCGCCAACTAACTGCTTAAAACTAAAGCAATCAAGTGGCGAGGCGCTTGCATTAACATCGGGAATCGGTAGTATGATTTTTCATAGCGTCGGCATGTAGCGCAGCCTGGTAGCGCACCGTCATGGGGTGTCGGGGGTCGGAGGTTCGAATCCTCTCATGCCGACCAAATTTAAGAAAACCTGCTGTTACAGCAGGTTTTTTTTCGTCTGCACGCTGAGAGGATGAGAATCTCCGAAGGAGGTTTGAGCCGAGCGTAGTGAGACCACGTTGCTTTAGCAACGGCCCGCAGGGCAAGCATCGAAGATGCGCATAATCCTCTCATGCCGACCAAATTCAAGAAAACCTGCTGTTACAGCAGGTTTTTTTTCGTCTGCACGCTGAGAGGATGAGAATCTCCGAAGGAGGTTTGAGCCGAGCGCAGACAGGGTGCGAAGCCCCTCCGTAGCATAATGAGTGCGAATTCCCTTTTGTTAATTTTAAGCCTCCCTTTAAGGCGGTTGCCTAACTTAATTCATTCATTTTGGCACGCGCGCCGAAGCAAATGATAAATATGAGTACAATGCCTACCAGCTGCGGCCAAATTGCGCCACAAAGGAAGTCGTCCCCTATATGCTTGCTGAGATCGAGGCATGTGTAAGTCGTAGCCCCAGAGAACCAAGATTTTATCCAAAAAGTTTTCTTCATGGGATGTCCCTATTCCAAAACATTTTAATATGTCACATAACAGAGTAAGCAGTCATTAATATAAACATTGATTCGATTGTGGAAAAGAGCTAATTATAAAGAGCCTTACGAAGGCTTACATAGTATCAATCAAATAATCAAAAGGAGTTGTTTATGAAAGTTATTGATTCTTCAATGCTAAATTTCGTTTCTGGCGCAGGGAATTTTGCGGATAACCGTGACGGTGGTGGCCGAGTCAACAACAATGGTGGCAGTAATCGTGGCCACGATTCTGGGCGTGATGCAGCCCAAGCGGCAGCTGCGGCGGCCGGAGGTGCTATCGGCGCGTTGGTCACTGGGCCGGGAGCCCCCTTAGGCGCTATTGTGGGTACCGTAGTCGGTGGTGTTCTTGGTGGGGCTGGTTTTGATGCCGCATGGAATGCCACTCACAGCAACAATGGTGGTAACGATCGTGGTGCCTTTGGCGGTGATAGCAACAAAAACAGTGTTAATGGACAATGCCACTGGTAATTCGATGATGGCCGCGGATATATCCCGGCCACTCTAAGCAGGAGCTCATTTCGTTATGAAGAAATTTATCCGAGTTTTCTTACTTTTTCTATTTTGTTTTACCGTAGCAAACATTTTTCAAGGAGCTGAATTTAAATCTGTCTTTGTCATAAAAACCCTGTGTTATTCAGCCATTATCGCGTTAGGTTATGTCTTTGTGACCAGTGAGTGGTGGAAAAAAAATGTACTGAGACTCAGGAAAGATTGATGGATGCCTTGTTTTCAATGCTGGCGCTATGAAAAGTAATAGCCAGTTACCATGATAAAGCCATTCATCTGCATATGTAGCAGTACCGGCATAGCCACTCCCCTCGACAAAATACGTGCAGCAATAACAGTAGCGACACCAACTAACATGCGTATATCCGGATACTGAGTATGCAGAATGGCAAAGACAAATGACGTCGTGAGCGTAGACCAATAGATATTGCCTTTGAATACCTGCAACAACCCACTGAAAAGGTACCCTCTGAATACCATTTCTTCGTAAACGGGAGCAAGAAAGACCAACAAGAGCGTGTTCGCCCAAAACATGCCGTCCCTTACCGCTTATCGATCATCCAGCTTTCTGCTTTCCTGCTCCCCAGAATATAGCCACCTAAGTGCTGAGCCAGCAGAATGAACACCGTGTGTGCAATCTTATCGTCCAGTCGCCTGGGGTAAAAGGTCAAGCCCATCATGCACAGAACCAATGAAAAACAGGTCAGCGTGCATACAAGGCGTAACTTGTTCATTGAGCCGCCTTGTGGGTCAGAACGATGACGCGATCGACCGAGGCAATGGTGGTTTCGCGGTGGGCAATAATCACCCGCGTAATGCGGAGTGTCTTAATCGCCTGATTCACCTTCGCTTCACTGTCCTTGTCCAGCGCACTGGTCGCCTCATCCAGGAACAAAATCGCCGGTTTCTTGTAAATGGCTCGGGCAATAAACAGGCGTTGCTTCTGCCCACCGGACAACCCTTCCCCCAGTTCGCCGATCAGGGTTTCGTACCCCATCGGCATGCGCATGATCACCTCATGCAGATAGCTGGCGCGGGCACAGGTTTCCATCCAGGCATCATCCATCTCGTCCGCGAACCCGCAGATATTTTCCCGGATCGAGCCGGAGAACAGCTTGTCGTCCTGCATCACGCAGGCGATCATCTTGTGATAGTTGTTGATGCCGAGCTGCCGGATATCGACGCCGTTCACCTCAACCCGCCCTGAATCCGGGGGAAACAGCCCGCACAGCACCTTCATCAGCGTGGTCTTGCCAGCCCCGGACGGGCCCACGATGGCCACGCTTTCTCCCGGTGCAACGTTGATATCCAAAGCATCAAAGACCGCCGGTGACTGGCTGTCGTATCGATAGCTCAGGGCATGGGTGGACAATCCCATTGGTTGCATTTTCGAGATATATGGGAGGTCGGGCTTGCGGTCTTCCCGTGGATGCAGGGCGATATCGGCAATGCGTTCGTTATGCAGGCTCATCATGCGTAGCTGCAGCAAAAATTCCGTCAGCGACCCTATGCGGTCGGAGAACTGCCCCCGAAAGGCGCCGAACGCGACGAACATACCGAGGGTCATCTGATTATCGATCACCAGACGGGTCCCTAGCCACAGTATGACGACCTGGTCACAGGCCGCCACGAAAGTGTTGATCCCGCCAAACAGCATATCCATTTTGGTGATCCGGATACCGGTATTGATGGTGTCGATTTCAAGATTGAGCCAGTGGGCGATACGGCGCTCCGCCATGCCCTGCATTTTGACGGTAGCGATACCGTACAGCGTCTCCATAAAATAGGAACCGGCGCGGGCATTTCTCACCAGCGCTTCTTCGGACAGCTGGCGGTAATATCCATAGGTCAGCAGGCGCATCAGCACATAGAGCGCGGTGAACGCGATCACCACCCAGGTCAACCAGTCCCCATACAGCACCATCATCACCAGCACGCCAATCACCATGATGCCGTCCATGATGGCGCCGACAATACTGGTGGTGAAGGTGCTGCGCAGCGTATCCAGTGAGCCGAAGCGCGACTGAATGTCACCCAGCTTACGCCGTTCAAAGTAGCCGAGCGGCAGGCGCAACAGGTGAGTAAACAGGCCGGATTGCCACTGCATGTTGATGAGCGTCGACATGACCAGTCCGGCCCAGGCGCGCACCATGCCAATGGCGGCCCGCAACAGGATGAACAGCATCAGCCCAACGCAGATGAGCGTCAGCAACCCGCGGTCCCCGGCGGGAATAGCGTGATCCATCACCAGCTGCGTGCCGATGGGCATCACCAGGTTGATGGTTTCGAACACCAGAGACAGGCAAAAGATTTTGCCAAGCGCCCCCTTGAGACCGTGTACGCTGCCAATCAGCGTACGCAGGTGAATGCGGTGGCGAACGCTGTCGGCGGTAAAGGCGCTGCCGGGCCAGGTCTCAAGCGCTACGCCGGTGAAACTGTGCGACAGCTCCGCCAGGCTGACCGCCCGCCGCCCGCGCGCCGGATCGTGCAGCACCGCGTGGTGACCTTTGACGCTAACCAGCACCACGAAATGGTTGAACTCCCAGTGCAGAATGCAGGGCAGTTTCAGCGCGCCAAGTTCGTCCAGATCCAGCGACAAGGGGCGGGTGCTCAACCCCAGCTGTTCGGCGATACCGATCAGCCCAACCAGCGTTGCACCGCGGGTTGACAGATTGAACTGCCGGCGCAGCGCGATCAGGTCGATGTTTTTGCCGTAATAACCGCAGATCATCGCCAAACAGGCCAGCCCACATTCCGACGACTCGGTCTGGTGCACCATCGGAACCCGGTGGCGCAGCCGCAGATCTAGCTGGCTGACCCGTTGTTTGAATGTTGGCTTATTCATTGACCGGCCCCGTCGCGCTGTGTTTCATGTCGTAGAACGGCGACAACATCCATTGATAAACCGGCCTTTTCTCCAGAAACAGAGTGCTTTGCGCTTTCATGCCGTTTTCCAGGCTCAGACGCTTACCGTCATAGGCAATGGCCTGTTTTTCCGGAATGACGATCACTTTGTAGTAAGGCACAGCGGCGGTCAGCGCCGCTTTGGGCGCCCCCTGATAGGTCAGCATTTCCTGCGGTGAGGCCGGGGCTTTGGAAATGACGGATACCGTACCGGCAAACTGGCCGAACTTCTCCGCCGGAAAGGCGTCATAACGCATATTGACCCGATCACCGGCAGCAATGTAAGGGATGGCGTCGTTAGGTACCCACAGCACCAGAGCATAGCGATCGATGTCGTGGGGGAGTACCTGCAGCAGACTGTCGCCGACGTTCACCATCTGGCCAACCGTGACGCTCAGCGAATCGATGCGGCCGCCGGCCAGCGCGCGAACGATAATATCGCCAGTGGCATCGATGTTTTGCCGCTCCTTTTGCAGCTCGTAGCGCTGCAGCTCCATCTGGTAGATCTGGTTGTCAAATTCAGCGGCCTGGGTCTGGATCTGGCTTTCCAGCGCGGTGATCTGCAGCGCATTCTGTTCGTTCTGGCCGGAAAGCCCCAGCAGGTTGTTCTGCTGCTGGTAATACAGCGCGACCTGGTTGGTGAGCTGATCCTTGTTGATCAGCCCCTTGGTCTGATAGTGCCGATAGTTCTCCATGTTCTCCTTCATGATGCGTATCCCTTCCTGGGCACGCTGGAGGATATCGGTGGAGCGGGTAAATGCGGCGGTATATTGCGCCTTCTGTTTTTCCAACATAGTCAGCGTGGCCTGCTTGCTGCTTTCCAGCCGGCTGATGATTTGCGCAATGCGCGCCAGCTGGCCATCGATATCCCGCTGCTGGTTATCGCTGACCACTCCGCTGCGGGTGCTTTTGCTGACGTCAATCTGGTAAATGGCCGCCCCGGCGGCGATCCGTTGCCCTTCGGTGACAAATTGTTTGATCACTACCCCTTGAACCGTGGAGTAAACGTTCGCGGCACGGGGATAGGTGCTGATCTCACCGGTCACGTTGACCCGCCGGGTATAGGTACCGGCGATCACGAAGGTGAGAAAAGCAATGAGAAAAAACAGGCACAGCCCCGCGGTGAACCAAACGGGAATACCGGGCAACAGCAATGCCCGGCCGCGCCATTTCAATTTCTGGTTACCGATCGCTTCCTGGCGAAACACCGTTTTTCTTCCTTAAAGAAATAAGGGGCGTTGGCTTTTGCCCTATTATGTCGTTAACAATTCGCTAAATATCAGGCTTGCTGTTAATCAGCGCTCGATACATAGTTGAATGTGATATCGCAAATAACCTCGTCAGTTTACTGAGCGAATCTTGCCCGTTTTTATGCGCAGGGGCTAACTGTTTTTATTTTTTCCAGACATTTCTTGCTCCTCATAAAATTGTCTCGGCGTCAAAATTCCTGTTACCGTGCCTTCATGGGTATGCAGTTGCATCCAGTAAAACTCAATCCCTGCAAAGGCTTACTCCTATTTTTTGAGGGCAAAGCCAAATAGCAAACCATGGCACCGGAGAACTAAAGTCTCATCGAAAGAGTTAATTCATTGAACACCTTTATACTTAACCGAATAATACTTCGCGATAGTTATTCATCATTAATTTAAACTTGACCCGTCCAATAAAAAGCGTTAATCATAAAAAGCCTTACAAAGGTTTGTGCAAGATAAACTTAGAAATCAAAAGGAGTTGCTTATGAAAGTTATTGATTTTTCAATGCTGAATTATATTGTTGGTGGCCGCGGCAATAATGGCGGTGACCGTGTTGACAATGGTGGCAGAACTAGCAACGGGAAAAGTGGGGGAAGTAACAATAGCAACAGTAACTATTACTCAAAACAAGGTGATGCCATAACCAATTGTAATAACGGCATTATCGGTGGGATGATTGCAGGATCGCTCGGAGGAGTACCGGGTCTCGCTGTTGGGCTTGTCGGCGGCGCAATAGCTGGCGGTTGCTTCAATAATCAAGGTTCCAATGGGGGGCAGAGTAGCAATGCAGGCAGTAAAAACAATTGCAACAACTCAATAGGCGCTTCTTGTAAGGTTTGACTTTACCTTCAAGAGCATAACATTACAATATCAGACAGGACTAAAACGGTGACAAGGATTATCAGTTCATTAATTGTCTTTTTATCCATCCTGGCCGGTTCTTTTTTTCTGAGTGGCGCCGGGGTAATAGGTTACCAACCGTGGTTTTCTGCACCCGAGAATTTGTCAAAACTTGTGATTATCGTTGTCACCTACTGCTCCTTTGTTTACGCCGCATTAAGTATTTATAGAAAACTTAAAAAATAAACCCCATAAAAAAAATCCATAACACAGGCATGACGTTCAGTTTTGGGTTAAAGAATAGAATTAACTATAAATTAACCCTCGCTAATTCAGTTTTTCGCCTGCCGTTTACGCGGGCAGTTTAACGATCGCCGCCGGGATGCCCTGCCGCACCGCCGCGCCGGTCACCCAATCCAGCCAGGTGTTCGGCACTTCGCGCGTCGGATCGGCAAACCCCAGATCGTTGAGGTTGATGCCGGCGGCGATGCGCTCATCCATCGCCAGCGGCTCACCGTCCAGATAGTGCTGGCTGGCCCCCATCTCGCGGTGGCCGTAGCCGTGTTCCACCGCAATCACGCCGGGCATCACGCCCGCCAGTAAACTGATCTGCGCCTCCCGGCTGCCGCCCGGCGTGCTGATGCGCACCTGGTCGCCGTGTTGAATGCCGAAACGCGCCCCATCCGCCGGGTTTAACGCCACCAGGTTCACCGGTTTCACGTCGTGCAGGCGCCGGATCACCGCAGTGGAGCTGCTCATCACATTGGATTTGAAGGACATCAGGCGCAGCGGCCACTGCCGTTGCGGGTAGAGTTCTTCCACCGCGCGGCCATCCGACAAACGCGCCGGATAGCAGGTTGGGCAACCGCTGAAACGTTCGCCGGTGATCGCATGCCGGTGCTTCGCCACTTCCGCGTTCCAGATCTGCAGCGGTTTCTCCCAGCGATTGCCCACGCTGCCGTCGCGGCGGCCGCTGTCATGAGCGGCGAACCGGCCGCCGCGGCTGTAGATAAACGCTACGCGGTCGATTTCATCGGGGCGCAGCGTCTGCGCCAGCTGCGGCAACAAGCGATCGACGCCGCTTAGCGCCAGCTCTTCCGCCCTCGCAGCCGGCACCGGCGCCTTGCCGGCAAACGCGACGTTGGCGGCGGCGCGCAGATAATAATCCTCGGCGCGGTTGAGCGGCAGCAGCCCCCCCTGGCCGTCGCCGATCGCCCGATCGCCGAAGCCCGGCAACGCCAGGCGTTTGGCGACGGCGATGCAAAACGCCTCCATGGAGATCGGTTGCCCTTGCGCCGTTTTAGCGGTCGCCGGCGTCACTATCGGCCAGCGCGCGGTGGTGGCCTTGCTGGCGACGCCGCCCCAGGGAGCGCTAAATCCCCAACTCTCAAAGTTATGGGTATCCGGGATGATATAGTCGGCCAACGCCGTCGTTTCATTGATAAACGCATCGATAGCGATAAACAGCGGCAAACGCGCCGGATCTTTGAGCCGTTCCTCCGCCACGCCGCGCAAACCGGCGATACCGTACAAGGGATTGGTCATGTTCGAGATCCAGGCTTTCAGCCCGTAGGGATACCCCGCCAACGCCGAGGTCAGCAGCTCGGTCAACTGCCCGGCGACGAACGGATACCAGGGCGCTTTGGCCGGCCAGGGCGAAATGCCCGCCGCCACTTTTTCGCGGTATTCGTCCGAGGCTTCATAGGCAGCCTTGCTGCGCGCGATATTCAGCCCCTTTGGTTTCACCAGACCGGGAAACTCAGCCAGGTTATAGCGTGGCCCTTCGGCGAAGCCGTTAAATTTACCGCCGCCGACGAACACCCCGCCCGCCAGGCTCAGATTGCCGATCAGCACATTGAGCATCATCACCGACCAGGTATTATAAAACCCGTTTGCCGCCATCATCCCGCCATGAGCGATCACCGCCGCCTTGCGCCCATGGGCGGTAAAAGCCTCGGCCAGCGCCGCAATGCGCGCCACCGGCACGCCGCATTCTCGGCTGTACGCCTCTGGCGAAAGCTTGTCGGCAGCCTCTTTCAAACACTGAAAGCCGCTCTTCACCGCCACCTGCGCACCGTCGTGCAGCGTCACCCTGCGCGTTACCCACAGCTCGGCGCTGTCGCACGTCTCGGCCGCCACCAGCTCGCCCGCACCGTTGACCACCAGCGGCGATGCCGACCCTGCGCCGTTCAGATGGGCGAGCGTCAGATGTTGGCCCGCCAACGGATGCTCGCTCTCGGCGATCACCAGATGCGTGGCGTTGGTCCAGCTCTTCTCGCCGGCGCGTTGCATGGCAGCCTCTGACGGGATGGCGAGATAGTCGGCTTGATAGCGCCGGTTGTCGAGGATCCAACGGATCATCGCCATCGCCAGCGCCGAGTCGGTGCCCGGCAACACCGGGATCCAATGACCATGATCGTCCGCCAACGTAGTGGTCAGCGGCAGCGCCGGCGCCACCACCGCATAGCGGAACTCGCTGCGCAGCCTGGCGCTAGCCAGTTGCCGGGCCTGGCGCTTGAACGGGTTGCCGGACTGCGCCGGTGAGGTGCCGATAAACAGCGCGAATTCGACCTGTTCCCAGTCTGGTTTCACGTGCGGGTTCTTATCCAGATCGTTCATCAACGCACCGGAGCCGGCGCGGTAGGCCAGCCCGCAGTAAGCGCCGTGCGCGCCGAAATTCTTGCTGCCGAAACTGTTCTGGGCGAAGCGCCGCAGGAAGCTGTCGCGCCCGTCGTCACCGGCGTTGGTCACCAGCAGCTGATTGGCTTTCGGCCCCAGCCCCGGCTGCCGGGCGTCGATCGGCGTTTCCAGATCGCGGATCGCCCGCAGACCGTCCACCGGTCCTTCGCCGAACAGATCGCCGCCCTCCACCACTTCCTCGATCAGCTGCTCAAAACTGATGCGCTGCCACTTGCCTTCGCCGCGTTTGCCGACGCGCTTCATCGGCTCCAGTACGCGCAGCGGGCTGTAAAGGCCCTCCAGCAGCGTGGCGCCGCGCGCACAGGCGGTGGAACGGGCATCGAGACCGCTTTCGCCACCCAGCTGCGCCAGCGCCTCCTGCAGAGGCAAGGCGGAATCGACGTGCCGCTCCTGAGACAGCGGATGATAAGGGTTGCCGGCAATGCGCAGCACCCGGTCGGTCTGCCGATCCACCCTCACCCGCACGCCGCACTGCGTCCAGCAGCCGAAACATTGGGTCATCGAGATGGCCTGCTGCGGATTGCTTTGCCATTCCGGCGCCGCCCGCCCTTCGGGCGGCAGAGAGTTGCCGTTGATGCGATCCCGCGTCACGCGCCCAGAGGTGCCGTGGATCAAGCCGTCGATCGCCCGTTTGGCGACCTCGCGATAGCTCAAGCCAAAGGCGGACAACCCGCCGAAGGCCAGGCCCACTTTCAACCACTGACGCCGGGTGAGTTTAGCCATGTTGTTTTCTCCGCAGTAAAAACGCCTGTGCTTCACGCACCATGATCATTAACGCCAGCCACAACCCAAAGGTGCCGACGATCGCCAGCAAGCCATCGGTGCCCAGCGGCAGGCTGTAGGGGGAAGAAGACGCGTTGTATTTCGGGATGGTTTGCACCTCGATCAACAGCGTCCAGCGCATCAGCCAACTCAGCCCCAGAGCACCGGCCACCAGCAGCGGCGCACCGCCGCGCGGCAAGCGCCGATAGGCGCCCCAGGCGGCGCACGCCAGCGTCAGCCCCCATAACGCGATCCATCCAGCGGCATAATGGCGCGCTATCGCCTGCGTCCGCAGCCAATGACGTACCGCCGCGCCGGATAACGTATCGCCGCACACCCACAACAGAATCGCCCCGCCGAGCAGCAACAGCGTCAGCAGCATTCCACGCGCCAGCGGCGCCTGCAGACCGGGCCGTTCGCGCATCGCCAGCAGCAACAAGGCCAAGAGCGCCTGCAGCGCGCTGAGCAACATGACGATAGGAAATCCGTAGCTGAACCAGATCGGGCGGGCGCGCACGACGGAAACCTCTCGCCCGGTGTACAGCAGCAGGCCGATAGCCACCAGCGCGCAGGCGGGCGCAACCCCGCGCAGCAGCGCAACCGGTCTGCCCGTCAGCCGCGTGAATTCGAGCGCGAGAAACCACAGGCCGATCAGCAGGGTAAACAGCGGCAAAAACAGCGCGCCCCACGGCATCCACGACCAGGGCGTCGGATAGGCATAGAAATGCCAGAAGCGGGCGGTTTGATGCAGGTCTGCGGTCAGCGCCAGCGGCGCGGTGATGGCGCACGTCAGCCCGATAAACAGCGCCACGCGCTCCAGGTGTGCGGCATTCTCTCCACCGCGCCAGCGCCATGCGCAGGCCAGCAGCGCGGCGCAGGCGGCGATGCCGATAAAGAAGAAATATTGCACGGCCCACGGCAGCCAGCTAACCGCCTGCGGTTGGCTCAACACTTCTGCGATCGTCAGTTGGCGACTCATCGTCTCTCTCCCCATAAGGCGACCTGCGCCCGCCCCGGCAGCGGCGTAACGAAGGCTTCATCCAGCCCCAGATAAAACACGTGGGGCGCGGTGTGGTTTTCCGGCTTGAGAACTTTGATCTCGGCCTCATGGCGCCGCAGCATCTTGCTCAACGTGCTGTGCGGATCGTGCATGTCGCCGATGATCCGCGCGCCCCCCACGCATGACTCCACGCACGCCGGCAACAATCCCGCCTCCAGCCGGTGCACGCAGAAGGTGCATTTGTCCGCCGTTTGGGTGGCGTGATTGATAAAGCGGGCGTCGTACGGACAGGCCTGCACGCAATAGGCGCATCCGACGCAGCGTGTGTTGTCGACAACCACGATCCCGTCCTCGCGCTGGAAGGTGGCCTGTACCGGGCATACCGGCACGCAGGGCGGGTTGTCGCAGTGGTTGCACAGCCTGGGCAGCAGCACGTTGGTCGCCACCGCTTCCCCTTCGAGGCTGACCTGGTACTGGTTTACCGTGGTGCGAAACTCGCCGTGCGGCGTCTGGTTTTCAATGGCGCAGCTGACGGTACAGGCCTGGCACCCGACGCAGCGCCGCAGATCGATCAGCATCGCGTAGCGACGGCGAGCATCCCCCTCGCGCCGCGTCGGCGCCAACGTCAGCCCGGCCTCCGCCACGGGGACCAGCGAAGCCCCCGCCGTCAATACGCCCAGCCGTTGCAAAAACTGCCGTTTACTGAAGTCCATCCGTTTCTCCCACGCCCAGGGTGTCACCCCGATCACGCTATTGACGCCCGTTAGATGAATAAACAATGTCGATGATTTACAGTGTAAAAATGGCATCGAAGGCGCTCTATTGTGGTTAACCACATACCGGACCCAACGTTGATCTAAAACAAGTGGCGGCAGATAAATCGCCATCAGGAGGGGCCGTGAGGGTCGTGTTATTACTGCTGTTTTGTCTCGGCTGGGGGGCAGCGGCGCAGGCGAAGGAATGGTCGGTCGGCGTGCTGGCGATGCGAGGCGATGCGGCGACCGTGCGCGACTGGCAGCCTCTGATCGACCAGCTCAACGACAGCGTCAGCGGTGAGCGCTTCCGCCTGCGGCCGCTCGATCTGGCGCAGATGCGCGAGGCGGTCAATCAGGGCAGCGTGCAGTTCGTGGTCACCAATCCGGCGCAGTTCGTGCAATTGAACAGCCACTATCATCTGCGCTGGCTGGCGTCGTTGCGCGCCGCCAACGGCGATCGGGAAACGGGCAACATCATCGGCAGCGTGATTCTGGTGCGGCGCGACAGTGACGTCACGACGCCGCAGGCGCTGATGGGCAAAACGGTGGGCGCCATCGATCCGCAGGCCTTCGGCGGCTATCTGACCGGTTATAAGGCGCTCAGCGATGCCGGCATGCGGCCCGAGCGCGATTTCCACCTGCGTTTTACCGGCTTCCCTGCCGATGCCCTGCTCTATCTGCTGCGCGAACGCGCCATTCAGGCCGCCATCGTTCCGGTTTGCCTGCTGGAGAAAATGGATCGGGAAGGCCTGCTCAACCAGGCGGATTTTCGCCCGCTGCTGCAACAGGCCACGTCAGTTCACTGCGTCACCAGCACGCCGCTTTACCCCAACTGGTCGTTCGCCGCCCTGCCCGGCCTGGATAACCCGCTGGTGGATGCGGTGGCGAGAGCCTTGCTGACCGCGCCGCCGCAGTCTCCCTTCCTGTGGGGGGCGCCAGCCTCGACCAGCGAGGTGGAAGCCTTGTTGCGCGCCGTCAATCAACACCCGGAACAGCGGCGGCTGTGGCTGGATATCAAGAGCTGGCTGATCCAGCATCAGACGGCCGTCGGCCTGTCGCTCACGGTGCTGGCGCTGTTGATCGTCAACCATATCTGGATAGCGCTGCTGGTACGCCGCCGCGGGCGACAATTGCTTCATGCCGGAGAGCAACTGCGCCGACAGGAACAGGCGCTGGAACATGCCAGGCAGCTGAACGTGCTGGGGGAGATGGCCTCCGGCTTTGCGCATGAGCTCAACCAGCCGCTGGCGGCCATTCGCCACTATGCGCAGGGGTGCCTCATCCAACTGCGCAAAACGGACGCCGGCCATCCACTGCTGGCACCGCTGGAAAATATCGACCGGCAGGCGCAGCGCGGTGGCGAAACGATCCACAACCTGCGCCAGTGGGTGCAGCCCCCCTCCGAGACGGCAGACAAGGCGAACTGGCGCCCCATCGCGGTGAACGAAACCGCCGAGCGGGTGTGGGCGCTGCTGCGCCTGACGCAGCGCTATCCCGACCTGAAGTTGTTCATCAACGTGGCGCCTTCGCTGACGCTAACTCTGCCGCCGGCGCTACTGGAACAGCTGCTGGCGAACCTGCTGCTGAATGCGGCGCAGGCCGGGGCCAACGCCATCTGGCTTTCCGCCGACGAGAACGACCAGGCGCTCGATTTGCATTTGCAGGACAACGCGGGCGGGATGAGCGCAGCCGGGCTGGAGCAGGCTTTCCGCCCCTTCAACACCACCAAAGCCGGCGGCATGGGGCTGGGGCTGGCTATTTGCCGCCGCCTGGCCCGCTATGGCGGCGGCGAGATCCTGTTGGCTAACCGCCCCGCTCCCGACAGCCGCAATGGGCTGTGCGTCACCCTGCATTTCCTATTTAACGATGAGGAAAACCATGTCGCTAATTCATCTGGTAGATGATGACGTCGCCGTCACCGACGCCTGCCATTTTTTATTGACCAACCTCGGCCATTGCGTCCATTGCTGGAATGACAGCACCGACTTTTTGGCGCAGGCTGACCTGTTGCAGACCGGAATCGTGTTGCTGGATATGCGAATGCCGAAGCTCGACGGTCACCAGACCTACGCTGAACTGCGCCGCCGCGGCAGCACGCTGGCGGTGGTGTTCCTGTCCGGCCATGGCGACGTACCGATGGCGGTAGAACAGATGAAGTACGGCGCAGTGGACTTCCTGCAAAAACCGATCGCCGCAGAGCCGCTGATCGCCGCCCTAGCACGGGCGCAGCAGGTCTCCGCCGAAACCCAACAGCGCCATGAAACTTTTGGCCGCTACCGCACGCTCACGCCGAAAGAGCGTGAGATCGCGCATCTGGTGGTGCGCGGCATGATGAACCGGGAAATGGCGGAACAGCTGAATATCGCGCTGCGCACCGTGGAGGTCCATCGCGCAAAAGTGATGGAGAAAATGCAGGCCGCCAGCCTGGCAGAATTGGTGATTCAGCTGCAAACTTTACCGCTCACGATTCAAGAATAAACGCAGAAGCCCCGCATAAAACTAGCCCTGAGTCCCTCCGCACCTGATTGACACAACGCGAACCAGGCAATATATTCATTAGGATAATTAATGAATTGTAGCCAGTTCGCCCCAGTCCGACGAACGGGCCATCAATGCCCCCGCACAACCCCCGCGTGGCGCTTTTGCCTTCTGGGAACCTGAGAGGTAAAGAGGACGTTTTATATTTCGAATGAAGAGAAATGCGGGCATATGACATCGCCTGTACCGATGACGCCACTGTCGGGTCGGCTCGTGTACGCGGCAACCAGTATGGATAGTTAATAACAAAAATATGGACTGAATAAGGAACAAAGATGCAAGGAAATCTCAAACTCTATGGTCTTTTTGTTGGCCTGACCGTAACCATAATGATCACCTGCGACACTCTGGTTTATAAAGTTTTTGATATCTATGGTTTTAAAATAACCGCTAGCGGCATTGTATTCTCCCTGTGTTTTCTGATATCTACGCTGCTTACCGAGGTTTACGGCTATAAATTATCGGTAAGAGCAATATGGATCATGGTGTTCTGCCAAAGTTTATATGTCATCATACTTAACCTCTCCGCTGTCATCCAGCCAGAAAATAACGCTATAGCGACTCACTATAACGCTTTATACCATGAGTTCTGGCGCGTCATGATAGGCACCTGGGTATCCGTTCCCGTCTCATATTTTGTTAATGGCTTCATCATTTCAAAGATGAAAATTATCTTCTCCGGCAAATACTTCTTCATTCGCTACATTGCAGGCTCCATGTCTACGCAGGCCGCGCTGTTGCTGACGGCCTATCCGATCAGCCTTTCGGGCAAATACACTTTTATGGAACTGGTTAATATCATAAGCACCACCTGGTCTTATAAGGTAGTCGTCTCCATTGTATTGCTGCCGCTCGCTATCATTTTAGTCGAATGGGTTAAGAAAATAGAAAACACCGATCATTATGATTGGGGCGCATCATACAATCCTTTTAAATGATTTCAGTAAGGTAGAGCATGAAAGTAATTCAGATTAGTGACATACACATTATGCCTAATGAAAGCGTTCTGGCCTCTAAGCACCTGGCTAATTTCGAAAAGGCCATTGACTTCATTAATGACAATGCCGATAAAATAAATGCAGACTTGATCATTGTGACGGGTGATATCTCTCATGATGGTGACATTCCCTCATATGAGCGTTTCTTTAACGTAATGAGCCGCGTTTCATTACCTTTTTATTTATTCCCAGGCAACCACGACAGTAAAAAAAATCTGAGTGATGTAGCCCACCAACAGGGCGGTAACTATGATATAAATTCTTTTGAAGATGACGAGTGGCGCATGCTTAGCATCGACTCGGTTGTTGACAATGAAGATTTTGGCTGGGTGTCTAAACAAGCGTTAGAAACGCTTGAAGAAGCTATAATTTCCAGTAAAAATAAAAAGATAGCTGTTTTCTTGCACCATCATCCGCTTCCTGTCGGCACCCCCATTGTCGATAGTTGTATGTTAAACAATGCCGGCGAACTTTTGAGCCTCTGCCATCGATTAAACGTTAAATTTATTGGTTCAGGCCATGCGCATACGCTATTTCAACGGAAAATGGGAGACACCCTGGTCTCGGTTTCCCCTGCAATTTGCTCGCAATGGAAAAACGGCACAAGCGAAGTTAGCAGCATAGACAATACGGCTTTCAGCGTGATTACGTTCGATGAGCATATTCACGTCGAGCCATGGTTCATTTAATCAACGTCAGTATCGTTTTTTTAGGCTTGTCACTTTGCTTTGCGTTTTGCAAGGAGGCGGAGATTTCTCTGCCTTCTTTCACTCCGGCATAAAATGCTATTTTTGTCGCATCTAAAGACTCGGTTTTATCGACCAGCTCACGATTTCTTAAAAAATCCTTTCCTGATATGGATATTGAATCAGCACCGTTTTTCAACGTCCACATACAGTTCCTTTTCTCTTCATGAATCGACAGTTTGGCTGAGGAAATTTTTATTTTAGACTCCGTTTCGGCGATAAAAGCAATGTCTTTAGGGTTAACATGCCTTAGAAAGTCGCCCTCAACGAGCTGCCCCCAGTTTTTTTTCACGAAGGTATGGGTGCCAAACTCTTTGAAAAGCCAATACCCCTCGGCGGTTCGCGTCACGCTGCGATCTAAAGTGTACAGATAACTGGGAGAGTATATTCTCCTTAACTTGCGGACGATTTTAAACAAATCCATTTATTTCAGCCTCTTTATCGTTTTCAATAAAACACCGACAATCGCGTAATCGCTGTAGGACTTCACGCTGCTGTCTGAATCTAATGAGATGTTTGTAAACTGCAAGTCGTCATGAGAAACAAAGACTCTTCTTAAGCATATTGGGTAGTTTTTTAGCTTAACCAGGACGATATCCCCATCACAAAATGGTTCCTTGAGGGAGATGACACAATAGGTTCCACGATCCCATTCAGGTGACAACGAGTTATTCGTTATCTCCACCACAAACAGCGAATCGTCCGTAATGTCATCCACTTCTGTCGTGTAGGTATCTGATGTTGTCATCGCCTGATCCAGGAAACGCTCTATATCGCTGTAGCTAATGAGCGGTAGCGATCTAACGTTGTGATTGGCCTCTCCCGAGACTCGTAAGTCCTTGTCAGTCAGCTCCCCCACTTTCACGCTGAAAAATTCACCAATTGACGAGAGCGTAGAGATCGTTGGATTCCCGATGCCCTTCCTCAGGTTGTTGATAGTGGCAATACCGATCCCTGTTTCGATACTCAGTCTGCTGGCGTCAATCCCATGCATGCGCATGAGATAAGTCAGGTTTCCCCCTATCATTTTCAATGACATACCACTTTCTTCTGATATTTTAATGTTGTTTTGTTGCATTATAATGTTTTAAACCTATACTTTAGCGTCATTAAAGTTAATTTAAAATATTAAACCACTCCAAGGGACATAATGACAATGGTACAGGTCGAATTACATGCAAATTAAAAAATAATTATTTGTAATGTAAGTCATTTTTCAAATAAGCGTTCTTACAGAAGCAAGATAGGCCATCACCATAATAATTCAAATTTCTTATGTAACCGCTTTATCTAGTCTGCATCCCATACTGCGACGAGCGTTTTGCAAGCGTGACGCCAATAACTCACATACCAACGCATCAAACATTAGCAGTGCTGTTAAAACGCAAGAAGCCTCTTCACCGTATTTACGCCACGGCAGACGAGGGAAACACCAAAAACGGCGACCAGAAAGGTGGCGTCGGGCCTCCAACACCAGGGAGCGCCAGTCCGACGCCACCACCTTATGTATTGAATGCGCTCAGCGGGTAATGGCGATAATCTTCTGAAGATTCGACAGGCGATTACGGGTGGGGAAAAATGCGGACCATCGGCCTGGCCGACTCAACGGCAAATTCTGCCGCCCGGCACGTAAAGATGAATGCCCATGCAAAATTCCGCATCCCCTCTTGCCAACTCTCACTCCTCAGGCCAAAATACTGTACATTAAATCAGTATTTACAGGTGAATCATGTTTGTAGAATTGGTGTACGACAAACGCAACGTCGCTGGGCTGCCCAACGCCGCCGAGATTATTCGCAGCGAACTGGAGAAACGCGTGCATGCGCTGTTCCCGGAAGCGGAAGTGCGCGTGAAGCCGATGCAGGCCAACGGCCTGAACTCCGACGCCAGCAAAAGCGATCGCGAAAAGCTGAACCGGATGTTGGAAGAGATGTTCGAAGAAGCGGATCAGTGGCTGGTTATGGATATATAAACCCAATCTGATAGCCGGGCTCACCCATCGGCTATAATTTCCACCCGTTTACCGCGCTGCTCATCCCCAGAATAACCCTCGAGTCAAAGGACTTGCTGCGGCGCATGCCCCCGATTATCGGTTAATACCGGCGTACTTCGAAGCGTCAATTCCTGCGGGGTACACGCTTTCCTCGTACCACCCCCAT
>NZ_JBCHWD010000004.1:0-530294 GCF_059801225.1 Serratia sp. Ae19-1
TATGTACCGATCAGCGGCCGAACAGATCGCGGCGGCGTGGGCGAACAAACTGTGCGATCAACACGATCAGCGCCACCAGCAGGTAGGCGCCGAAGATGCCGACCAGCCATTGCGGCATTTCCAGGGTCAGGAACTGCCATTGGCGCACGGAACAGTCACCGGAGGCGTGGAACACCGCCGGCAGCCATTTGTCCAGCGGCAGCCACGAAGGGAAGCTGACGAAGAAATCGCAGGTATTGAACGGCGAAGGGTGCAGTTGGATCATGGTGTGCTTCCACGCCAGCTGAACGCCTTCCCAGGCGCTGTAGATCCACAGCAAGATCGCCGCGTAGCGCAGCGGGGTTTTCGGCGCGATGGCGCCCACCAGCGAGGCGCCGAGGATGCCGAACAGTGCGCAACGCTCGTAAATGCACATGACGCAGGGCTGCAGCAGCATCACGTGCTGGAAATAGAGCGCGACCAGTTCCAACACCAACGCTGTCAGGGCCATCAGCAGCCAGGCGCCGCGTCCTTGTGAACAGCGGTTAAAGAATTGCAACATATCTAGATTCTTCCATGCAGTAAGCAATTGAACCGGCAGTGTAAACCAATTCATCTTCGCTGCCAGCCACCTGGGCCGGTTTCCGCGTAAAAATAGTCGGTTTACTCTGCCGGCGCCGCATCAGTGGCCGATAGCGTCGAGAGGAGGCAGCGTCAGCCAGTGCCACTGCGTCAACAGTTCGGTCGCCGGCTCCAGCGTGAACTGTACGCACAGCAGGCCGACCACGGTCAGCACCACCGTATACGGCAGGGCCATCCACACCATGCGTCCATACGACAGGCGCACCAGCGGCGCCAGCGCCGACGTCAGCAGGAACAGGAACGCCGCCTGGCCGTTCGGGGTAGCGACAGAAGGCAGGTTGGTACCGGTATTGATGGCGACCGCCAGCAGTTCAAACTGTTTCAGCGCAATGGCACCAGACTCCAGCGCGGCACGCGCCTCGTTGATGTAAACCGTGCCGACGAACACGTTGTCGGAAACCGACGACAGCAGACCGTTGAACAGGTAGAACAGCGAAAGCTGAGAGGCGGGCTCGGCGCGCAGCACAAACTGGATCACCGGGCTGAACAGGTGCTGTTCGATGATCACCGCAACGACGGTGAAAAACACCGTCAACAGGGCGGTGAACGGCAGCGCTTCCTGGAACGCTTTGCCGATGGCGTGTTCATCGTTCACGCCACACAGCGAGGTGGCGAGAATGATCACCGACAGGCCGATCAACCCGACCTCGGCCAGGTGGAAGGCCAGCGCCAACACCAGCCAAACGCCGATCAACGCCTGCATCACCAGCTTGAGTCGTTCTTGCTTGCTGCGGCCTGCAGTGGCCTTGCGGTCATACTCTTTCAGCACCTCGCGCACTGCGTCCGGCAGCTGCACGCCGTAGCCAAACAGACGAAAACGCTCTACCAGCCAGCAGACCAGCAGGCCGCACACCAGCACCGGCAAGGTGACCGGCGCCATACGCAGGAAGAAGTCGATGAAGCCCCAGTCCGCGCTCTTGGCGATGATCAGGTTCTGCGGCTCGCCCACCATCGTCATGACCCCGCCGAGCGCGGTGCCGACGCCGGCATGCATCAGCAGGCTGCGCAGAAAGGCGCGGAATTGTTCCAGCGTCTGTTTGCGCTCTTCGCCGGTGAAATCGCTGTCGTCGCCGATGTCGCCGTCGGGGCGATTTGAGGTCACGTTGTGATAGATGGAATAGAACCCTGTGGCGACGCTAATTACCACCGCCACGACCGTCAGCGCGTCGAGGAAAGCGGAAAGGAAGGCGGCGGCTAGGCAGAATGCCAGCGACAACAGCGTTTTCGAGCGGATGTTGAGCAGCAGTTTGGTAAATACGAACAGCAGCAGCTGCTTCATAAAGTAGATGCCGGCTACCATAAAGACCAGCAGCAGCAGCACTTCCAGATTATGTTCGATTTCCTGCGAGACCTGGGCCGGGCTGGTCATGCCGATGGCTACCGCCTCCAGCGCCAGCAGGCCGCCCGGCAGCAACGGGTAGCACTTCAACGCCATCGCCAGGGTAAAGATGAACTCCACCACCAGCAGCCAACCCGCGATAAACGGACTGGCGAAAAAGAACACCAGCGGGTTGATCGCCAGGAAAATAATAATGGTCAGTTTGTACCAGTCGGGAGATTGCCCCAGGAAGTTTTTGAGCAGGGCGCTGCGCAAGGTTGTTTCCATTGTCCTTTATGCATCCTTAAATCAGTCGTAGCACGTACCCTAACAACGCGGCGGGGGCGGGCGCAACCGGAGCTTGTTTTACGGCGGTAAATTTCTTGCAACCGGTGTTTTTGCGCGTTTTTTGCCACTTTATGCACACTTTCGTTTATTGTTTTTCGCTCACGCTATGTCATGTCTGTGTGATCTGGTATGATGAGCTGATTACTTTTACTGAATTTATCGTCGCAACGGAACGTCAAACACATGGTCATAAAGGCGCAGAGTCCTGCCGGTTTCGCGGAAGAGTACATTATTGAGAGTATTTGGAATAATCGCTTCCCCCCTGGCTCTATTTTGCCCGCGGAGCGTGAGCTTTCGGAGTTGATTGGCGTCACGCGCACCACATTACGTGAAGTGTTGCAACGTCTTGCCCGCGATGGCTGGTTGACCATTCAGCATGGCAAACCGACCAAAGTGAACAATTTCTGGGAAACGTCCGGCCTCAACATCCTTGAGACCGTAGCCCGTCTCGATCACAAAAGCGTCCCGCAGCTGATCGATAATCTGCTGTCGGTACGCACCAATATCGCGTCGATCTTTATTCGTGCCGCGGTGCGCAATCATCCGGAGCAGGCGCAGGAAGTGCTGGCGAAGGCCGCCGAAGTCGAAGATCAGGCGGATGCGTTCAATGTGCTGGATTATGAAATCTTCCGCGGTCTGGCGTTTGCTTCCGGCAACCCGATCTACGGCCTGATCTTCAACGGGTTGAAAGGGCTGTATACCCGCGTGGGCCGTTACTACTTCTCCAACCCGGAAGCGCGCAAGCTGGCGCTGACCTTCTACAGCAAACTGTCCACGCTGTGCCATGAGAAGATGTACGACCAGGTGATGGATACCGTGCGTAATTACGGTAAAGACAGCGGGGCGATTTGGCAGAGCATGCAGGGCACCATGCCAAGCGATCTGACCGAAGCGCGCCGCTGATCGCGTGCGAGCGAAATAATAAAGGGCGCCTTTCGGCGCCCT
Organism: Serratia sp. Ae19-1; assembly: GCF_059801225.1. NCBI lineage: Bacteria > Pseudomonadati > Pseudomonadota > Gammaproteobacteria > Enterobacterales > Yersiniaceae > Serratia > Serratia sp. Ae19-1. Next base: position 3,233 of record NZ_JBCHWD010000004.1, read on the forward strand.
TTGTCGTTATGGCACCGCAGTTACTGCGGCGTAGGCCGCGGCGGGCAACGATCGAGCAGCTCTACGCTGCCGTCTTCGTTTTGCTGCTCGAGGATCACGTCGAAGCCCCACAGGCGATGCAGATGTTTCAACACGTCGCGGCGGCTTTTATCCAGCGGCGCGCGTTCCTGCGGAATATAACGCAGGGTCAGCGAGCGGTCGCCGCGCAAATCCACGTTCCAGATCTGAATGTTCGGTTCGTGGTTGCTCAAATTGTATTGCGCCGACAGCTCCTGGCGGATCGCCCGGTAGCCGGCTTCGTTGTGGATCGCGGCGATTTCCAGATAGTTGTTGCGATCGTCGTCCAGCACGGTGAACAAGCGGAAGTCGCGCATCACTTTGGGCGACAGGAACTGGCTGATGAAGCTCTCGTCCTTAAAGTCACGCATGGCGAAATGCAACGTGTCCAGCCAGTCTTTGCCGGCGATGTCCGGGAACCAGTAGCGATCTTCTTCGGTCGGTGATTGGCAGATGCGCTTGATGTCCTGGAACATGGCGAAGCCCAGCGCGTAAGGGTTGATGCCGTTATAGTACGGGCTGTTGTACGGCGGCTGGTACACCACGTTGGTGTGGCTGTGCAAAAACTCCAGCATAAAGCGTTCGGTCACCCGGCCTTCGTCGTACAGATGATTGAGGATGGTGTAGTGCCAGAAGGTGGCCCAACCCTCGTTCATCACCTGAGTCTGTTTTTGCGGGTAGAAATATTGGCTGACTTTGCGCACGATGCGCAACACCTCACGCTGCCAAGGCTCGAGCAGCGGCGCGTTCTTCTCGATAAAATAGAGGATATTTTCCTGCGGTTCACTCGGATAGCGGCGCGCCTGCTCCGGCGACTCTTCGCGCTCGACGCGCGGCAAGGTCTTCCACAGCGTGTTCACCTGGCTCTGCAGATACTCTTCGCGGCTTTTCTGGCGCGCTTTCTCTTCCACCAATGAAATCTTTTGCGGGCGTTTGTACCTGTCGACGCCGTAATTCATCAGCGCGTGGCAGGAATCCAGCAGCCGTTCCACCTCATCGACGCCGTAGCGCTCTTCGCACTGGCTGATGTAGTGGCGAGCAAACAGCAGATAATCGACGATAGAGCTGGCATCAGTCCAGCTGCGGAACAGGTAGTTGTTCTTGAAGAACGAGTTGTGGCCATAGCAGGCGTGCGCCATCACCAGCGCCTGCATGGTGATGGTGTTCTCTTCCATCAGGTAGGCGATGCAGGGATTGGAGTTGATGACGATTTCATACGCCAGCCCTTGCTGGCCTTGCTTGTAGCGCTGCTCGGTTTCGATGAACTTTTTGCCGAAGGACCAGTGGGTATAGTTGATCGGCATGCCGACGCTCGAATAAGCGTCCATCATCTGCTCGGAGGTGATCACCTCGATCTGATGGGGGTAGGTGTCGAGCCGGTAATGCTTGGCGACGCGGTCGATCTGCTCCAAATACACCTGCAGCAGTTCGAACGTCCAGTCCGGTCCATCGCTCAGCCGTTTATCATCCTTAACCTTTTCATGTGTTGAAGTAGTCATCAGCGCACCCTCATTATTCACGGGCCTCGCTCAAACGGCAGGCCCTGTAACAAGCATAGTTCAAGTCATAATTAACCGTTGCAAATCAGTGAAATAAAAATGCCGGTACGCAAGGGAGCGAACGGCGGTCGATCCGGCGCCGCGTCCGTCCCGGCAGAAGCCCCGCGCTTCTTCTCCGAGTATAGCCCTGCGGCATGGGGGCGCAATAGCTTGCTTACAGCGCCAGAAGGATTGAAAACTGTTATGTTATATTGTAACTTCCTGTTTTTCTCAATTCTCAATGACGGACAAGGAGCGCATTTTGGCGAGGCATTTTGGCAAACTGGCGGTGGCGCTGGCGGCGATGTTCATAAGCGGACAGGCGGTCGCCCACGGGCATCATTCACATGGCAAACCGCTGACGGAAGTGGAAAAAAGGGCGGAAGCGGGCGTGTTCGACGACAAGGACGTCAAAGATCGCGACCTGGCCGACTGGGAGGGGGTATGGCAATCCGTCTATCCTTATTTGCTCAATGGGGAGCTTGACCCGGTGTTCAAGAAGAAAGCGACGCAGGATAACAGCAAGAGCTTCGCCGAAGTGAAGGCGTATTACCGCAAAGGGTACGCCACTGATGTGGATACCATCGGCATTGAGAACGGCGTCATGGAGTTTCACCGCGGAGATCAATCCAGCGCCTGTCAGTATAAGTACGCCGGGCATAAGATCCTGACTTATGTCTCCGGTAAAAAGGGCGTGCGCTATCTGTTCGAATGCCAGGATGCCGACAGCCAGGCACCAAAATTCGTGCAGTTCAGCGATCATATTATCGGCCCGCGCAAATCGGCGCATTTCCATATCTTTATGGGCAACACGTCGCAGGAGGCGCTGCTGAAAGAAATGGATAACTGGCCGACCTACTACCCGTTCCAGCTACAGACCAAAGAGGTCGTGGACGAGATGCTGCATCACTGACGCCGGTCTGTCTCACAGTCACAAACCCGCACGGGTGGGCTTGTGCTCAGTCAAACGGCCTGATTTGCAGATAATCATCCGTAACCTCCAGTTCAAATAACGTTTCATCCGTCAACAACGCTGCGCGCATTCTCTCCCGGGCTTGCCGATAGCGTTCCTCCAATTGAACGGCACCGGCGCTTTCCCATGCGGCGCGGCTTGGCCACTGCGCATAGCCGATAAACTGCCCGCCCGCATCGCGATGCAGGCGCGAACCGAGACTGCCGCGCTGCAGATAGATACCCTGAGTCAACTCAAGCCAGGCCTGGCGAAAGGCTGATTCGTGTCCGGTTTTGACTGAGAATCGGTAGATAGCGATAAACATAATAGGCACTCCAGAATAGCGATAATGTGAACTCTAGGATCTGCTCGACGGCATAACGGTTCATATCGTGCTGAGCGATGAAAAGAGGGGGATTGGCGCCGGGGTGAGCGGCTGCTCAATTCAATAGCAACAATGTGGCTATTATTGGCTGAAATTTTACGCGACTTTTCTGCTGCGGAGGCAAGAGTCTGGCTCTGTCTGTTGTGTTGGTTATTCGTATTTTATTGGTGTTTTATTCTGTTTATATGTTGGCTGATATTTTTATATTCTGTTAAAACCATGTTGCTTATCACGCCTTTATTTGGTGCTGTCACTGACAGCATTGCTAGCGATTCAGCGTCGACCTCGTGTTATAATCCCCCATGAACCGCATCTTATCGCTATTTACTGGCGGCTATTGCAAATGCCTGGCCTATCGACGATAAATTAATTGTGAATATTGTCACGTTTGATGATGAAGTTGTTGGACGGATTTTTTCACTGAGTTAATTTCCTGTGAGCAGAAGATTATGCTTTGTGAAGCCTTGAGCTGGAGTCAGCGATGCGAGTGGTAATTTTAGGTAGTGGAGTGGTGGGCGTAGCCAGTGCCTGGTATTTGGCGAAAGCGGGGCATGAGGTGACGGTGATCGATCGTCAGCCCGGCCCGGCATTGGAGACCAGCGCGGCGAACGCCGGGCAGATCTCACCGGGCTATGCTGCCCCCTGGGCGGCGCCGGGCGTGCCGCTGAAAGCCATCAAGTGGATGTTCCAGCGCCATGCGCCGTTGGCGGTCCGCCTCGACGGCAGCAGCTTCCAGCTGAGCTGGATGTGGCAGATGCTGAAAAACTGCAATACCGAACACTACATGACCAACAAAGGCCGCATGGTGCGCCTGGCGGAATATAGCCGCGATTGCATCAAAGCGCTGCGCCAGGAAACCGGCATCCAGTACGAAGGGCGTCAGGGCGGCACGTTGCAGCTGTTCCGTACCCAACAACAGTTTGAAAACGCGGCGAAAGACATCGCGGTATTGGAAGATGCCGGGGTGCCTTACCGGTTGCTGGAGGCCAACCAGCTCGCCAGCGTCGAACCGGCGCTGGCGCAGGTGGCGCACAAGCTGACGGGCGGTTTGCAGTTGCCTAACGACGAAACCGGCGATTGTCAGCTGTTCACGCAGCAATTGGCGAAGATGGCAGAGCAGGCGGGCGTGACCTTCCTGTTCAACCGCAGCGTCGATCGCCTGCTGGTGGAGGGCGACAAGATCGCCGGCGTGCAGTGCGGTGAAGAGGTGTTCAAAGCCGATAGCTACGTGGTGGCGTTCGGGTCTTACTCTACGGCGCTGCTGCGCGGCCTGGTGTCTATCCCGGTTTACCCGTTGAAGGGCTATTCGCTGACCATCCCGATCGCTGATGAAACGGCGGCGCCATTCTCTACGGTACTGGATGAGACGTACAAAATCGCCATTACCCGTTTCGACCAGCGTATTCGCGTCGGCGGTATGGCGGAGATCGTCGGTTTCAATACTCAGCTGGAGCAAAAACGGCGCGAAACGCTGGAGATGGTGGTGCGCGATCTCTATCCGAACGGCGGCAGAGTGGAGGACGCGACGTTCTGGACCGGGCTGCGCCCGATGACGCCGGACGGAACGCCGATCGTCGGCCGCACTTCGCTGAAGAATCTGTACCTCAACACCGGGCATGGCACGTTGGGCTGGACGATGGCCTGCGGTTCCGGGCAGTTGCTGTCCGATCTGATGTCTGGCATTACGCCGGCGATCCCTTCCGATGATCTGGCGGTGGCGCGCTACAGCGCCGGGTTTCGCCAGCAACACGCGGTTCCGCTGAGCGACGTGCATCCCGCACGCTAATCGCCCGATTCGATTATAGACTTTCCTGGCCACGCGCAGGCGCGCGTGGCCGCTGTATGCTGCCCCAAGGAGAAGCGATGCCCCGTCCGATAACTGCCACGATGCATCTCGGCGCGATTGAAAACAACCTGCAGGTGGTGCGCCGTTTCGCCCCCGGCGCCAAAGTCTGGGCGGTGGTTAAAGCCAACGCCTATGGCCACGGCATCAAACACGTTTGGCGCAGCATGGCGCAAACCGACGGTTTCGCCATGCTGGATCTGGCCGAAGCGGTGCTGCTGCGTGAGTCCGGCTGGCAGGGGCCGATTCTGCTGCTGGAGGGCTTTTTCCAACCGCAGGATCTGGCGCTGCTCGACCGTTATCGCCTGACGACGGCGGTGCACAGCGACTGGCAGTTGGCGGCGATCGCCGACGCCAGGCTGAGCGCGCCGCTCGACGTCTATTTGAAAGTGAACAGCGGTATGAACCGGCTGGGATTCGCACCCGAACGGCTGCACGAGGTGTGGCGCAGGGCGCAGGCGGTTGCCAACATCGCCGAGCTGACGCTGATGAGCCATTTCGCCACCGCCGACGGTCCGGAAGGAGTGACCCGGCAGATGGCCACCATCGAGGCGGCCGCCGCCGATATACCGCTGCCGCGCTGCCTGGCCAACTCGGCCGCCACGCTGTGGCATCCTTCGACCCACGGCAGCTGGGTGCGCCCTGGGATCATTCTCTATGGCGCCTCGCCGAGCGGTTGCTGGAGTGATGTGGCGTCGACGGGGTTGCAGCCGGCGATGACGCTGAGCAGTGAAATCATCGGCATTCAGCAACTGAAGTCTGGCGATCGCGTCGGCTATGGCGGCCGTTACAGCGCCGCCGGCGCGCAGCGTATCGGTGTGGTGGCCTGCGGTTATGCCGACGGCTATCCGCGTCATGCGCCGACCGGTACGCCGGTATGGGTGGATGGCGTACTGACGCGCACCCTGGGAACAGTATCGATGGATATGCTGGCGGTAGATTTAACGCCCTGTCCACAAGCCGAATTGGGCGCCGAAGTCGAGCTGTGGGGGAAACGCCTGCCGGTGGACGAAGTAGCCACGGCGGCAGGGACGTTAGGTTATGAGCTGTTGTCGGCGTTAGCGGCGCGGGTGCCGGTCGTCACCGAAGCCTGAGACGGGCTCAGGCGACTTTTCTGATCTGTCCTTTAATCTGCTTGCTGAGACGCCGCGCGTGCAGCGCCAGCAGGCAGCCTACCAGCATAACCAACGCCAGCGACAGTTTCGGTTGCAGCGGCAACGCCATCGCCACCAGACCCAGCGCGGCGCCGCCCGCCATCTGCACGAAGCCGACCAGCGCAGACGCGACGCCGGCCTCATTGGAGTAGGGTTCCAGCGCATAGCTGGTGGCCGGGCCCATCACGAACGCCAATCCGGCGCAGGCGCTGGCGACCGGCAGCATATATGCCAGCCAATGCGCTTGCGCCGCCGCAGGCAGCAGCATGACGCCCAGCAGCAGCCCCAGACAGCCCAATCCCATCAGCATGCCACCGATCGCCAGGCAAACCGGGCGGCCGACTTTGTGGATGATGCGGTTGGCGAAGAAGCTGACCAACATGATCCAGAAGCCGTTGGCGCCGAACACCAGCGAGAATTGCAGCGGGGTCAGGCCGGCGGTGCCCATCAGCACATTGGGGGCCAGGGAAACGTAGGTCAACGCCATGCCCATCGCCCCGGAATTCACCACGGCAAAGGAGAGGAAACGCCGTTCGCTGAGGATGCGTGCGTATTGGCGCACCGGCAGCCCTTTGACCGGCACGGTATCGACGGGGCGGGTTTCAGGCAGATACAGCGCGATGATCGCCAATACCAGCAGCGCGTAGCCGACCAGGAACCAGAAAGGCGCGCGCCAGCCGAAGGCCTCGGCGAGCAGACCGCCGAGCAGCGGCGCCAGCGCCGGGATGATGTTCAGCGTGCCGTTGAGGAAGCCGAACGCGCGAGCGGCATCGTCACCATTCAGGCGATCGCGTACGCCGCTGAAGGCGACGACAGCGGTGCAACAGACCGCTACCCCTTGCAGCAGACGCGAGGCGATGAAAACGGTCGGGTTGCTGGCCAGCGCCGCCATCGCCGCACCGAGCATGTAGAGAATAATGCCGGCCAGCGCCACCGGTTTGCGGCCGTAGTTATCCACCAACGGACCGGCGATGACCTGGCCGAGACCGAGCACCAAAATAAACAGTGAAATGGTGGATTGTATCAGCGCTTCACTGCTGCCCAGGCCGACGGCGATGGCGGGAATGGTCGGCAGATAAAGGTCGATGCCTAATGGGCCAAGCAGCACCAGGCTGAGAAGCATAAACAGAAACTTTTGCATAACAAGAAAGGCACGTCCGAGTGACAAAGAGGGCTAGAGTAGAGATTCTGGCGGCAAATGAAAAGGGGCAAAGCGCGGTCAACGCTGCGCTGCCGGGCGGTAATAGAGCGCCGAGACGGTGTCGGCCACGTAGCGGGCCTGATGGCGGGCGTCGTCCAGCGCGCGATGCGGCATGCCTTCGAATGGGCGGGTCTTTTTCGGGTTAAAGCCGTGCAGTTCCGCCAGCGTGATCACTGTGCGCACGTCCTGTGTATTCCAGAATTTCCACGGGCAGGGCATTTCCAACTGCTGGAAGGCGTGTTCGAGGATCGCGCAATCGAACTCTTTGCCGTTGCCCCAGACTTTCACCGTGTCGGTGCTGTTCATATGGATAAAGCGGCTGAGGCTGCTCAGCACGCGTTTCAGGCTCTCGGTGCCGCCGAAGGCCTGCTTGCGCGCTTCATCGGACTGTTTCGCCCACCAGGCGACCGTATCCAGGCTGATGGTTCTGCCCGGTTGGTCTTTCTGACTGCTGACGGCGGTTTCGAATTCGGCGCCCAGTTCCCCGGTGCGGGGATCGAAAAACACCGCCGCAACCACCAAAATGACGGCGCTGGGTTTTATATCCAGGGTTTCAATGTCTAACATCAGATGGTGCATTGGCGTTTCCGGTGGTGGGTGAGGTTGCCTAATCTTACTACAGAACGTGCGTTGATGCGGCTGGTGCGCACATGAAATCCTTTTAAAGCGCCGCGTTCAGGTTATGATGCTCGGGATACTCTTGTCTGGTTGGTCGCTATCGGTGAGAACGCTTATCTTTATTTTGTGCATGGTCGGCTACTTGCTGTTGCTGGGCTACCTTAGCGTGTTCGTCACAGACAAAATCTGTGAGAAGGCGGGTAACTACACCAAAATATGCCGCATCGTAGACATATCCGAGCCTCATATCCCCAAATAACGCCCTGTTTACCCCAGATAGTCGGTGGTAATCAGCGGGGTCAGAATCGCCGCCAGCGCCGTGAGCGCAGCCCACTGACGCCAGCCCAACCGCGCCAGCCAGTCATGCCGCTGCGGGGGCGTGGCCAGTTGCCCGACGGCCACGGAGCCGGTCAGCAACAGCGTCAGAATCAGCAGTACCAGGCTGCGGCTCAGCAGCGTAAACTCGACATGCAGCACATTGGCGTAATACAGACGCATCAGAATAAAATAGCTCAGCAAGATCCAGGCGAAAATGACGTTTTTCTTGAGCACCTGCTGCAGCATCAGCGCGAGGAACAGGCTGTGAAACAGCGACAGCAGCGGGGCTTCGAACGGATGCCGAACGCAGACGTTGTAAACCGCCATGTAGATGTTAAAAACCAGCAGGATATAGACTACGTAAATATACCAGCCGTAGATCACTTTAAGTTTTTTTGAGTTCGGCGGCAGGGAGAGTGCGTCCGGTTTCATTAAGGCCTCCTGATGACGCCACGCAAATGTTGCGAATGAGGGCGGTGCGCCGGCATCGTAATTTAAAATCCACAGGGTATATATCACCCGGGCGCTAAATGACGATTAAACACAGGATCGGCTTTATTTCCGCGTTGGCCGGGAACTCTTTTTCGCGCTCGGGGTCGATTGACGTGCGAATGTTCGGCGGTTTTTACATCACAGCGAAAGACGTAATACATTGATATGAAAGATTATAAAAACACTTCGGGTACAAAGATCCTGCTGCTGTTCAGCCTGGCGTTTTACACCCTGTTGCCACCGTTGTTGACGGCGGCCGTATTCAACCGTTTCAATCTTAATCCGTTCGCGATCGTCAAATTTTTTCACTTTAACCCGTTTTTGGCCGATCGGGGCATACCCGGTTACCAGACCTTCTGCTACTTGCTGATGCTGTGGTTGGGGGTGAATATTTTGCTGTGGTTGCTGGTATGGGGGGCGGTGCGGATGTATCGGCGCTGGCGAACGCCGCGCGGCTGATATTTTACCAAACGGAAAAAGTTGCGCAGGGAAATGACTTTACATTTAATAATGAGACGCATTATCATTCATATCACCGGTGAGGGGAAAAGGGTTGTCTCCTTCTGTGCCCCCCAAGCCGGCACGACATTGCTCACATTGCTTCCAATTTTTTCATGCCAGCCTTCGTGCTGGCGTTTTTTTATTCCACGCCAGCAGCCGCAACCGCGGCGATCAATCTATTTTCATGAGCAGGCTGTTTAAAGCGAAAGCGCAGCGAGACGTTGGAAGAGTTAGAACAGCGAAAACAGCAACACGACCGGCAGACTCAACGGCCAGGTCAACCCGATGGTCAATGCGCTGATGCATCGAATCTTGACGGTGTCCCTGCTAACCAGATAGGTGAAAACCATAGAAACTAACAGACCAATAAAATAACAGTATTGCGTTGCAACCCACAGCGACGACATGAAACCCGATCCCAGTTGTATTTTTACGCGCGAATTCTAGGAGCTTGGCGGACGATAATCAATGACCCACGGCCGTTAATTCAAACCTTTATCCATAAGAATACATAATTTATTTCTATAAAGAACGTAGGGTTATTAACAGCTTTCTGTTTATTTCGAAAAGAAATCAACAATATAGTTACCGGTAACATTGGTGGGTGAACAAGCCTTCGCCAGAGTGAGACACGGTTAGGCAAGAAAAGGGGCGGTGAGTCACAGAGGAACGCGGTGAAACTGTAATTGATAAAAATTTATGATGTATTTGCGAAGGGTTTGGGTGAGAGGAAGCCGGGTTCGGTGGGCGCGTGTTCTTGCCAGTTGCAGGGGGCGTGTTGTTGGATGAAAGCATGACGCGATTCGGCGGTTTTGAGCGCACCGTGCGGATGCGCTGCCTGCCAGTCAGGAAGGGGCGTGGGTAGCCGCCGTAGGTTTAATGAATGTTAAGACCGTAGACGAACAGCCACGAAAACAGCAGCGCCAGCAGGCACGTCATCAATACGATGGAGATCATTTCCTTCACAACTTCATTCCTTTTCCCGGTGATTCAAATTTACTTCTCTTTGTTTTTGCGCGAGATTTTAGATCGGCATGGGTAAAAATCCTAGTTTTAATCCCATCTTTCGCTCGGCCATTGCGGCCTGCGCCGCTGCGGCCGTTCACGGCGATGCCGGAAAATCGGGCGTGTTAACCCGTCGTAGCTATTGTCGAACGTCGCGAGGCTGACTATATAAAATGGGGAGTGCGCGCAGCGTCGCTGGCAGTACGGCGCCTGCGTAAAGGGCGCCTGCCTATCGGTGTACCGCGCTTCCCTATGAGATAAAGGAGTCGGCAATGAGCTCAAAACCAACTATCGTGCTGGTACATGGATTCTGGGGCGGTGCGGCGCACTGGAGTAAAGTCATTATCGCGTTGTCGCGCAGGGGATATTCGGCGATCCATGCGGTGGAAATGCCGCTAACGTCACTGGCTGAAGATGCGGAGCGCACGCGCAAGATGGTCGCGCAACAAGCGGGGCCGGTCTTGTTGGTCGGGCACTCTTACGGTGGGGCGGTGATCACGGAAATGGGCAACCAGCCCAACGTGATTGGGCTGGTCTATATCGCCGCGTTTGCGCCGGATGCCGGTGAAAGTCCCGGCGGCATTACGCAAGAACATCCTCCGGCGGCAGCCGCGAATTTGGCGCCGGACAGCGACGGTTACCTGTGGATCAAGGCCGACAAGTTCCATGAAAGCTTTTGCCAGGATCTGACTGCTGACGAGGCGCTGGTGATGGCGGTGGCGCAGAAGGCTCCGCTGGCCGGCACCTTTGGCAACGCTATCGGCGACCCCGCCTGGAAACATAAACCGTCATGGTATCAACTCTCCAGCGACGATCGCATGATAGCGCCGGAGAATCAGCGGCGAATGGCGCAGCGGTTGCAGGCCAGGAAAGTGTTGACCTTGAATGCCAGTCACGCCTCGCTGGCCTCCCACGCCGATGAGGTGGCGAGGTTGATTGACGAAGCGGCCGGTTCGAAATAACGCCAGGGCGGGAATGTTATCCGGGCTGTAAAGCGGCTCTGGTGGCAAATTGTTTCTGCGCATCCTGCTTGCGCCGGGTGAAAAACCGGCGCAAGCAGGTTGGCCGTCAGGGATAAACAGGGATATCGCTATCGTAGCTAATTATTAACAGCGCAATCAACACCACGACGGTGGCAATAATGGCGTAGATTTCCGCCTTGCGCATATCGCCCTAGCGTCCGTTAACGCCGATCATTTCGATGGCTGCGCGGTGCAACCGCTGGAAATAATCATCGGGTTGCTTTTCCGCCTCCTGAACAAGACAGCTGAGCAGGTTCTGTTTGGTTATCGGTTTGTTGGCGATCAGCGCCAGCAACACGCTTTTGCCGAGCAGGCAGCATATTTGCTTATGGTATTCGTCAACATCGTGCTGGTTGAGGCCATAGAGGGTGTAATCGATCATGATGTCTAACCTGCTGACCGGTAAAAGCCCGCCACGGCGGACAGAGAAGCCATAGAAAAATAAAGTAAGGCAAATTTCGCTTAGGAAAGGGCTTAAGCGATAAGATAACGATAACTGAATGGGAATATTCCCATCAAGCCGTGCGGACGCGACGGCGAATGTTTAGGAATAACCTCAGAAGAAAGAATAATAGGCAGCGCCATTCGGGATAACGCGGCTTATTATTTCTCGGGTGGCGGTCAAAAATTATACGCTCAGGCTCGGCGATATATCATGGCGAAAAAGAAACAGCCGGGAAACGTGGTTCTCCGGCTGTGGTGGCGTTATTGCAGATTATTCAAACGGTCTGTTTGCGAAACAGTTCGCGGAATACCGGATAGATATCGTCCGGTTCACGGATATGCTGCATGGCGAAGTTGTCGAATTTCGCCTGTAGATCCTCGTATTCGCGCCACAGCGTTTGGTGGGCGCGACGGGTGATTTCGATGTAGCTGTAGTAACGCACCATCGGCAGGAGCTTCTTCGCCAACAGCTCATGGCACAGCGGTGAATCGTCTGCCCAGTTGTCCCCGTCAGACGCCTGCGCGGCGTAGATATTCCACTGCGCCGGGTCGTAACGCTCTTCGACCACTTCACTCATCAGCTTCAGCGCGCTGGAGACAATGGTGCCGCCGGTTTCCTGCGAATAAAAGAACTCCTGCTCGTCCACTTCTTTCGCCTGAGTGTGATGGCGGATATACACCACGTCGACGTTTTTGTAGGTTCGGCTCAGGAACAGATAAAGCAGAATGTAAAAACGTTTCGCCATGTCTTTGGTGGCCTGATCCATCGAGCCGGACACGTCCATCAGGCAGAACATCACCGCCTGGCTGGAGGGCTCCGGCCGGCGCTCGTAGTTTTTGTAACGCAGGTCGAAGGTGTCGATAAACGGCACGCTTTCGATTTTCTTGCGCAGCTCGGCAATCTCTTTACGCAGCCGTTCCTCTTCCAGCAGTTGCACCGGCTCGGTGTTTTCCAGCTGGGTCAGCGCCTCTTCCAGCTCGTGCAACGCGCGTCTTTTGCCGGCGGTCATGGCGGTACGCCGCGCCAGCGAATTTTGCAGTGAGCGCACGACGCTGATGTTGGCCGGCACGCCGTTAGCGGTATAACCGGCGCGATGGGTTTTGAACTCGGTCAGCTGTTTGTACTGGTTCTTTTTCAGGTTGGGCAGGGCGAGATCTTCGAACAAGAGATCGAGATACTCATCTTTGGAGATCTGAAAAACGAATTCATCCTGGCCTTCACCGTCCTGGCTGGCGTTACCCTGGCCGCCGCCACCGCCCGATCCGCCCTGAGGTCGCTCGACGCGATCGTTCTGCACAAAATGGTCGTTGCCCGGGTGAACCCGATGGCGCGTGCCGCCGCGCCCCTGATGAAACATCGGTTCGTTGATATCGTCAGTGGGGATGGATACCGACTCCCCGCTGTCCACGTCGGTGACCGAACGCTTGTTGATGGCTTCGGCAATCGACTGTTTGATTTGCGACTTGTAACGGCGCAAGAAGCGCTGGCGATTCACCATGCTCTTGTTTTTGCCGTTCAGCCGTCGGTCAATGAAATAGGCCATACTTCCCCCAAACGACGTTGCCAACTCTTCATGTCCCGACCGCGACAGCGCAATGTGCAGCCCCTCCGTGGGCTGCGCTGCTACGGCCATAACTGCGGACATGGCCCTGATAATGCCGCTTACCTGAGGCGTTATGAGGATTTTCTGACCCGCAGATACCATTCACACAGCAGGCGCACCTGCTTGCGGGTGTAACCTTTCTCCATCATGCGATCGACGAAGTCGTCGTGTTTTTTCTGCTCGTCCGTCGAGGTTTTGGCGTTGAACGAGATCACCGGCAACAGCTCTTCGGTATTGGAGAACATTTTCTTCTCGATCACGGTGCGCAGCTTCTCGTAGCTGGTCCAGTTCGGATTGCGGCCGTTGTTATTGGCGCGGGCGCGCAGCACGAAGTTCACGATTTCGTTGCGGAAATCTTTCGGGTTGCTGATGCCGGCCGGTTTTTCAATTTTTTCCAGTTCGGCGTTCAGGGACTCGCGGTCGAACAGTTGACCTGTGTCGGGATCGCGATACTCCTGATCCTGGATCCAGAAGTCTGCGTAGGTCACGTAGCGGTCAAAAATGTTTTGGCCATATTCCGAGTAGGATTCCAGATAGGCAGTCTGGATCTCTTTGCCGATAAACTCGGCGTATTTCGGGATCAGATAGCCTTTCAGGTGTTCCAGGTATTTCTCCGCCAAATCCTGCGGGAACTGCTCGCGTTCTATCTGCTGCTCCAGCACATAGAACAGGTGAACCGGGTTAGCCGCCACCTCGGCGTGATCGAAGTTGAACACCCGCGAGAGGATTTTAAAGGCAAAACGGGTGGAGAGGCCGTTCATGCCTTCGTCAACCCCCGCATAGTCGCGGTACTCTTGATAGGACTTGGCTTTCGGATCGGTGTCTTTGAGGCTTTCGCCGTCGTACACGCGCATTTTCGAGTAAATGCTCGAGTTTTCAGGCTCTTTCAGCCGCGACAGCACGCTAAAGCGCGCCAGCGTTTCCAGGGTGCCCGGCGCGCACGGCGCGTGGGTCAACTCGCTGTGATCCAGCAGCTTATCGTAGATCTTGATCTCTTCCGACACGCGCAGGCAGTAAGGCACCTTGACGATATAGACGCGGTCGAGGAACGCTTCGTTGTTCTTGTTGTTGCGGAATGTCACCCACTCGGATTCGTTGGAGTGCGCCAGAATAATGCCGTTGAACGGCAGGGCGGAGATGCCTTCGGTACCGTTGTAGTTGCCTTCCTGGGTTGCGGTCAGCAGCGGATGCAGCACCTTGATAGGCGCCTTGAACATCTCGACGAATTCCATAATCCCCTGGTTGGCGCGGCACAGGGCGCCGGAGTAACCGTAGGCGTCCGGATCGTTCTGCGCGTGGTTCTCCAGTTTGCGGATATCCACTTTACCGACCAGCGCCGAGATGTCCTGGTTGTTTTCATCGCCCGGCTCAGTTTTGGCGATGGCGATCTGTTCCAGAATGGAAGGGCGCACTTTCACCACTTTAAACTTGGTGATGTCGCCGCCGAACTCATGCAGACGTTTCGCCGCCCACGGCGACATGATGGTGCCGAGGTAGCGACTGGGGATATTGAACTCTTTTTCCAGGATCGTGGCGTCTTCCTGCGGATTGAACAGGCACAGCGGATGATCGTTGACCGGGCTGCGTTCGCCATTGGCGCTAAGGGTATAGATAGGCACGCGCTGCATCAACGCCTTCAGACGTTCCGCCAGCGAGGATTTACCGCCGCCCACCGGGCCCAGCAGATAAAGGATCTGTTTCTTCTCTTCCAGGCCCTGCGCGGCGTGTTTCAGGTAAGAGACGATCTGTTCGATGGCCTCTTCCATGCCGTAGAACTCTTCGAAGGCCGGATAGCGTGCGATCACGCGGTTGGAGAACAGGCGCGACAGGCGTGATTCTAGCGCAGTGTCGACCATCACAGGTTCACCGATAGCCATCAGCAGACGTTCGGCCGCGTTGGCATAGGCACTGCGATCTTGCCGGCAAATGGTAAGAAATTCCTGCAGTGTGAACTCTTCGTCCTTGGCAGCTTCATAGCGCTGGCGATAGTGGTCAAATATGTTCATGATGCCCGTCCTTTTGTTATTAGCACAGGTTAAAGAGAGCGTGTGATAGTGTTCTGGCTCCCGAAAGATGAGAATACGCCTAAGTACAGCAACCCGTATGCCAACTTGGTGCGCTTATTATCGCGAGTTGCGCTGTATGCCACTGGGCTCAGGATAAATTCACCTTCTGATTTAAGCTTAGTTTGCTTGCCGGAAAATTTCCTGCCGTAGAAAAAGCTTTTTTTAAGTCATATCAATGACTCAGTTATTACTCTGGGAGCCAAATGCCTTGTCTGGCGCGGCCTGCGGCTTGAATCGTCATCGTTCCGCCATGATTAATTCATAATTCCGCTATAAGTTATTCGATCTTGGTCGTTTTCTATTGTAAAGATTAGGCGCGTAACTAAATTTTCACATAAACTGTTGCGGCTATTAACCCTGTAATTTATGGAAAAAGAACCAGTGAAGATTTCAAAACTCAAAACGCTAGCAATTATCGCTTCCGCAATGGTTTGTGCGCAAAGTGCTCAGGCGGGAACCTGGTCACTCGGCGCTGCCGCGCTGGTTAGCCCGGACGCGTATCGTGGTTATCAGGACCGCGTTTATCCGGTGCCCGTCATCGACTATGAAGGTGACGACTTCTACTTCCGTACGCTGACCGCCGGTTACTACCTGTGGAAAGATCAGGAAAACCAGCTGAGCATCATGGGCTACTACACGCCATGGGGCTACCGTCCGGGCGACAGCGACGACGATCGCATGAAGCGTCTCGACAAGCGCCGCGGCACGCTGATGGCTGGCCTGGCCTATTCGCACAACGCCGAGTGGGGTACCCTCCGCACCACCTTTACCGGCGACACGCTGAACAACAGCAACGGGCTGGTGGGCGATTTGGCCTATCTGTACAAGTTTGATCTGGACGCGCTGACGCTGGTACCGGGCGTAGGCGTGATGTGGAACAGCAAGAACCAGAACAAATATTACTACGGCGTCAGTGCCAATGAATCCCGCCGCAGCGGCCTTGATAGCTACACCCCGGGCGATAGCTGGGCGCCGTACCTCGAGCTGAGCGCCAATTACCAGATCAACAAGAGCTGGAACGCCTTCTTCGTCGGCCGCTATGTGAAGTTGTCGGATGAAGTGAAAGACAGCCCGATGGTGGATAAATCCTACACCGGTTTGTTGATGACGGGTGTGAGCTACACCTTCTAATCATGCATCGCACGATTATCGTGCATCGCGTGCATCAAAAAGGGGCGCTGGCGCCCCTTTTGCACATCTGTAGTGCGCCGCCGCGCTCGGTGTATTAGGCCTTCTTGCGGCTGCGGAAGGTGACGCCCAATCGAGCAGGTTGTTCGCCGGCGGCGATCAGCGGTTTGCTCACGCGCCCGGTCTCTACGCAAACCATGGTCTTGTAACCGTCGTTCGGCATGTCCCCCATGCTGCAAGAGAGCTCTACGCCGGGGTTCCAGGCGATAACGTCGCTCATATGGTGGTGGTGAACCTCGATGGTGCGAGCGAGCGCCGGATCGCGGATCAGGCTGAAGGCCTCGGGGCGGGTATAGACGCGGTCGGTTTGGCCGACGAAGGTCACTTCGCCGGTCTGACGCGCTTCGGCGCCGCCCGCCACCTTATCGATATACGGCTCGCCCAGGCCCGCTACGCTGACTCGATCGATGTCGCCGACCTGGAAGTAGCTGTGCAGCGCCGCAGTGGCTTGATAATCGCCGTGCGATTCCAGTTCGATCTCGCACTCTGCACCCAGCTTGAAGCGGGCGATCAGCGTGAAGGCGTGCGGCCACAGTTTGTGGGTCTGTTCGTTGTCTTTCAGCGTAAAGGTCAGGATGACGCCGTTGTCATCTTCATCGTGCGCCGTCAGGCTCCAGGGCTGGTTGCGGGCAAAACCGTGCGAAGGTTGTCCGGCTGGGCCGAACCACGGCCAGCAGATCGGCACGCCGCCGCGGATGGCCTTGCCTTTAGCGAAAGGGGTATTGCTGCTGAGCCAAATCACCGGCTGCTCGCCGCTGGGCTGCCAGGCCAGCAAATGGGCGCCCTGCAGCGCGACGGCTGCGCGCACTTTCGGATGCGACACCACAACCACACCCAGCTCGTCGAGTTGACGTTGGCTGATGTAAGGAGAAATCTGTTCGGAAACGGGCAGGGTGAAAATTTTCTCGTTCATTTCATTACCTTATTGTTTGCCGGAGAGACAAATAAAAAAGGGCGACAAAAATGTCGCCCTTATTATCAGCTTAACATCATGCCATTACTTGGAGATGTGAGCGATCAGATCCAGAACCTTGTTGGAATAACCGGTTTCGTTGTCGTACCAGGAAACCAGTTTCACGAAGTTGTCGTTCAGTGCGATACCGGCTTTGGCATCGAATACGGAAGTCAGCACTTCGCCGTTGAAGTCGGTGGAAACCACGTCGTCTTCAACATAGCCCAGAACGCCTTTCATCGAGCCTTCAGCGGCGTCTTTGATGGCTTTCTTGATTTCTTCGTAGGTAGCCGCTTTTTCCAGACGCACGGTCAGGTCAACAACGGATACGTTAGGAGTTGGTACGCGGAACGCCATACCGGTCAGTTTGCCTTTCAGCTCTGGCAGAACCACGCCAACCGCTTTCGCTGCGCCGGTAGAAGAAGGGATGATGTTCTGGGATGCGCCGCGGCCGCCGCGCCAGTCTTTGTGGGACGGGCCATCAACGGTTTTCTGAGTAGCGGTGGTCGCGTGAACGGTGGTCATCAGGCCTTCAACGATACCGAAGTTGTCGTTGATGACTTTAGCCAGTGGCGCCAGGCAGTTGGTGGTGCAAGAGGCGTTGGACACGATGTCCTGGCCGGCATATTTGTCAAAGTTAGCGCCGCGCACGAACATTGGGGTCGCATCTTTGGATGGGCCAGTCAGAACGACTTTCTTAGCGCCAGCGGTGATGTGTTTACGTGCGGTTTCGTCGGTCAGGAAGATACCGGTCGCTTCAGCAACCACGTCAACGCCCACTTCGTTCCACTTCAGGTTAGCCGGGTCTTTCTCTGCGGTAACACGGATGGTTTTGCCGTTAACAACCAGGTGGCCGTCTTTAACTTCTACCGTACCGTTGAAACGGCCGTGAGTAGAGTCATACTTCAGCATGTAAGCCATGTACTCTGCGTCCAACAGGTCGTTGATTGCAACGATCTCGATGTCAGAACGCTCTTGAGCAGCACGGAAAACAATGCGACCGATACGGCCAAAACCGTTGATACCTACTTTGATAGTCATATATTCCACCAGCTATTTGTTAGTGAATAAAAGGTTGGTTGTAAAATTACAAAAACCTTACCCAGCGTCAAGCGGAATCGTGTCAATTCTTGCGGCAAGTCAAACCGGAAGGGTGGTTTTGCACGCTTATTGCACAGTCCATTTGCGCTCGGCCTTATCCGTATATGGGGACAAGCCGCCAAGTATAAAGTCAGCATGCGCAAGATGTGTGATCGTTATCACATATCATCGTGACGTGGCCTTTATGGGCTACAGTTTAGGCCAAAAAACCCTGCAGTGGTGTTAATTTTTTGTTATTATTAATCATTGTTTTCGTTGACATTATCCACATTCAGAGATAAGCACAAATGGCTAAAGAGACAACCCCCGGTCATCCGGTCACGGAACTGAATGAAATCCAACGTTATGTGACGCAACAGCGCGGCACCGAAGCGCCGTTCAGCGGCAAATTGCTGCACAATAAGCGTGAGGGCGTGTACCATTGTCTGTGTTGTAACCAGCCGCTGTTCTATTCCGAAACCAAATACGATTCCGGCTGCGGCTGGCCGAGCTTTTATGAGCCGGTTTCCGCCGATGCGATCCGTTATCTCGATGATAACTCTCATAATATGCATCGTGTTGAAATCCGCTGCGGCCACTGCGACGCGCACCTGGGGCACGTTTTCCCCGACGGCCCGCAGCCGACCGGCGAGCGTTACTGCGTCAACTCCGCTTCGCTGAGCTTCACCGACGGTGAGAATGGCGACCAAACGGCCGGTTAAGTGGTAATTTAACCAACAAAATCGATTCAGCTAATTATTCATCCGTAAGTGGGAAGGGCTCTGATGGACGTGAAAGATATGATTGCGGCGATGACGCCCGAGATATACCAGCGCCTGGTGCAGGCGGTTGAGCTGGGCAAGTGGCCGGACGGCGTGGCGCTCACGCCTGAGCAGAAGGAAAACAGCCTGCAGGCGGTGATGCTGTGGCAGTCGATGAACAACGTCGATCCGCAACACATGAGCATCGGCACCGACGGGCAGATCGTGATGAAGAGCAAGCAAGAGCTGAAGCAGCAGTTCGTTGCCGAGCCGCTGGTCAAACTCAAACCGCAGTAAGCTGTCCCTAAAGCGGGGCGATGTCGCCATCGCCCCGTCGATTTACCGTTTCTCTCCCTTAACCCCAAGCGATTCCGCCAGCTGTTGCGCCAGCCGGTTGTTGTCGTCCGCGCCGTATTCCCAGAACATCGCACCGCCCAATCCCTGGCTTTTGATGTATTCGGCTTTGATGGCCACCGAACGCGGGTTCTCGTAGGAGATAGCGAACAGCGGTTTGCCTGCGGCGGATTGCAGCGTCAGATAAGGCACTTTGGCGTCGTCATCCCAGTGCTCGCGGAAACGGCGCTGCGGATCGTTGAGCAGTTTGCTGACGATGTCGTGGTATTTAAAGTAAGTGTCTTTGCTGAGATCCAGCCCCAGCGCGTTGAACAGAGCGGTTTCTCGCGCACTGAAATAAGGCTGTGTCACCGGATGTTTGGCGGCGTCCGGCTTGTCCCAGTCGATGCCCGCTTCGGTCGCTCGTTTCGGCACCCGGCCATAAAAACCGATGCCGAGGTTCATCTGCGCCGGTTTTAATCCGGCGGCAAGATAATGTTTTACCACGGAATCGGCGCTGTAGCGGTCGGCGGCGGCCACGGTTGGCCAGCGCTTTGAATCGTACAGGTTGGCATTGAAGTACTGCGTGCCGTAAGCCATGTCATAGGTCATCAGATTGATGTAGTTGAGGTAAGGGGCAATGCTTTTCACATCGACCCATTCCTGCGGGCTGTTGACGTTGGCACCGACGGCGATGGTCAGTAGTTTACCTTTACCCAGTGCCTGGTGAAGCTCTTTCAGCAGCAGGGTGAAGTTGTCGCGGTCTGCCGGCTGGCTTTCCACCAGCCCCCAGGCGCCGTTCACCGGGTATTCCCAGTCCAGGTCGATGCCATCCAACTGATGCTGTGCAATCACCTGTAGCGCGGAGCGGATGAATATCGCCCGGTTTTCTGCGGTGGCGGCTGCGCCGGAGAAGCCGCGAGCCCCCCAGCCGCCGACCGACAACAGGACTTTCAACTCGGGGTTCTGTTTACGCAACACCGGCAGCCGTTGCAGATCGGCCGTTACTTTAGGCGACAGGTAGATCTGGTGCCGGCGCGCGGGATCTTTCAACGCCGCATTGGTTTCATCCTTCTCACCGTTGTAGATCAGGCCAAACGAATAGTTGAGGTGGGTGATTTGCGTCACGTCCAGTTTGTCGATATCACCGCCGGGGCCGGCGGTGACGTCGCCACCGCCGTTGAAGTAGCCGACGGATAGATAGCCTGCCTGCGCCGAGCCGACGCCGGCCATAGCCAACTGCACCGCTGCCAGCAAAGGCAGCAGTTTTCGGGTTAATTTCATGTTTGTCTCCTTGGGTCGGCAAGGCCGACCGTACCGCCAGCGGCGGTCACAATAAAGCCGGGCTCAGCGGGCCCCGGATGCGTATAACCGATTGACGTCAAAAGCGTCGCAGTCATAACAGCAAAAGCGTCTGTCGGTCACAAGCGGCTGGCGGAGAAGAAGGGCGGTATTGTGAGCGGCGTCGATATTTTCGCCGCCGCGCAAAAAGGGCGCCGATGGCACCCGAGAGGATTTAGCTGGCGAGGAACTGTGACAGGGTAACCAGTTGTGCGCCGGCGTGCGCCATGTCCTGCAGCGCCTTTTCGCTGTCGCCCGGCTGCAGATTAACGCCGCGGCAGCCGTCGACGATCACTTGCGTTGGATAGCCGGCAGCCAGCGCATCCAGCACGCTGAACTTCACGCAGTAATCGGTCGCCAGGCCCATGATCGCCAACTGTCGGACACCCTGCGATTGCAGCCAATCGTGCAGTTCGGTCTGCGCCCGGTGGCCGTTATCGAAGAACGCGCTGTAGCTGTCGATATCCGTATCCTGTCCTTTGCGAAAAACGGCATCGATGTGTTGCCGCTGCAACTGGGGATGAAAATCGGCGCCGTGGCTCCCTTGCACGCAGTGCACCGGCCACCACACCTGCGGCAGGCCTTCCAGCTCGCCGAGGGTACCGACCTGCGTATGGGAGTTCACCGCAAAGCTGCGGTGATTGGTCGGGTGCCAGTCCTGGCTGGCCACCACCGGCTCGCCGCGCGCCAAACAGGCGGCGATCGCCCGGTTGGCGACCGGAATGACGGCGTCGCCCTCCGTGACCGCCAGCGCGCCGCCGGGGCAGAAATCGTTTTGCAGATCGATCAACAACAAGGCCGTTTTCATCGCCACTCCCTAGGTCAGTGGATTAACCGTTGATGCTCAGTTCACCGCGCAGGTCTTGCTGCATCAGCGTGCGGATTTGTTCCGGCGTCAGCGGCTGACTCAACAGATAGTGCAGTTTGGTCAGTGCGGCCTCCACCGTCATGTCGAAACCGCTGATCACTCCGGCGTGCGCCAACGCGTTGCCGGTGGCGTAGCCTTCCATATTGACGCGCCCGGAGATGCACTGCGTCAGGTTGACCACCACGATGCCGCGTTCGGACGCCGCGCGCAACTCGTCGATCAGCTCGGCTTTCTGCGGCGCGTTGCCGACGCCGTAGGAGCGCAGGATCAGCGCTTTGACCGGCTGCAGCAGGAAGTTGCGCACCACCGCGCCGGAAATGCCCGGATAGATGGTGACCACGCCGATCGGCTGCGGCGTGATGTCGTGCACTTGCAACGCGCCGTCACACGCCGGACTGTCGATGCCGTGCTGGCGGCGAATATGGATGCCGGCTTCCAGCAGCGGCGGCAGATTGGGGGAAGCGAAGGCGTCGAAGCCGTCGGCGTGCGCTTTGGTGGTGCGGTTGCCGCGGAACAGCTTGTTGTTGAAGAACAGGCTGACTTCATTCACCGGATGGTTGGCCGCCAGATACAGTGCGTTCAGCAGATTGGTTTGGCCATCGGAACGCAGTTCCGCTAGGGGAATTTGCGAACCGGTGACGATCACCGGTTTGGCCAGGTTCTCCAGCATAAAGGAGAGCGCCGAGGCGGTGAACGCCATGGTGTCGGTGCCGTGCAGGATCACGAAGCCGTCGTAGCGGTCGTAGTTCTGTTTGATATCGTCGGCGATGTGTTGCCAGTCTTCCGGCGTCATGTCCGAAGAGTCGATGAGCGGCGCATATTCATGAATGGTGAAATCCGGCATCTCCGGCCGATGGAATTCGGGCATCAGCGCCAGCTGGCGCTGCAGGTGGCCGGAAACCGGGATATAGCCGTGATCGGAACGCTGCATGCCGATGGTGCCGCCGGTGTAGGCGACGTAAATGGATTTCTTTTGCATGGTCATGATTTTAACAAAGATAAGATGGGCTGAATTATAGGGGCATGGCGGCAGAAAAAAAGCCCGGCGATGGCCGGGCTGCAGAATTATTTGTTAGCGGACTTCTCCGCAGGTCAGGCAGATCGCATAGCGGTTTTGCGGATCGTTCAGGTTATTGAACAAGCCCGGCTGTTCTTTCACCGCGTTGGCGACCGACGCCAGCGGGGCGGGCAGCATGGCCTGAATCGCCGCCGGCAGCATGCCGTGAATGGAAACGCCGAACTGGCTGAGCACCATATCGCTCAGGCTTGGGGTGTCGACGAACCAGTCGAGCTGCCACTGTTGCAGTTTCGCCAGCTCGGCGGCTTTCTTCACCGCGTCGTCGAAATCACCTAACTGATCGACCAGGCCGTTGGCCTTGGCGTCGCTGCCGAGCCACACGTGGCCTTGCGCGATTTGGTCAACCTGTTGCGGGGTCATCTTGCGCGATTTGGCGACCAGATCGAGGAAGTTCTTATACCCGTTTTCGATGTTCAGCTGCATCATCTGCGAGAACTCCTGCGGCAGCGCCTTGGTGACCGCGATGTCGGCCAGCGGCGAGGTCGCCACGCCGTCGGTGTGCACGCCCAACGTATCAAGGGTTTTCTCGTAGGTGTTGATGATGCCGAAAATGCCGATGGAGCCGGTCAGCGTGCTCGGGCTGGCGATGATGTAGTCGGCCGGCGTCGAGACCCAGTAGCCGCCCGATGCGGCCATGCCGCCCATGGAAACCACCACCGGCTTGCCGGCGGCGCGCACGGCGGCAAGCTCGGAGCGGATCACTTCGGACGCGCTGACGCTGCCGCCAGGGCTGTTGACGCGGAACACCACGGCCTTGATGGCCGGATCCAGGCGCGCCTGACGCAGTTCGGCGGCGGTGGTGTCGCCACCGACGTTGCCCGGCGTCTGCGGGCCGTCCATGATGGCGCCGTTGGCGAACACTACGGCGATCTTGCCGCCCTGGTTGGCATCCGGTTTCGGCTGGTAATCATAGATGCTGATGGCGTTGAAATCGTTCGCCTGTTTGTCCCAGCCAAAGGTTTTGACCAGCTGATTTTCGATCGCGGTGCGCGACGCCAGCTCATCCACCAGCTTATTGTCCAGCGCATAGCGGGCGGTATCGCCACCGGCAGCCTGCAGGCCGCTCAACACGCCGGCCGCGCCCGGGAACAGCTGCTGCGGCGTCAGTTGACGGTTGGCTGCCACGGTCTCCAGGTAATTCTGCCACAGGCCGCCAATCCAACGGCTGTCCGCTTCACGCGCCGCCGGCGACATATCGTCGCGGATCAGCGGTTCTACCGCCGATTTATAGGTGCCGACGCGGAAGATATTGGTGGTGACCTTAAGCATGTCCAGCAACGACTTGTAGTACAGGTTGTTGGTGGCAAAGCCGTGCAGATCGACCGCGCCCTGCGGCGACAGGTAGACCTTGTTGGCGTAGCTGGCCAGGTAGTACTGCGTCTGGTTGTAGCTGTCGCCGATGGCGAAGATCGGTTTGCCGCTGTCGCGGAATTCGCGCAGCGCCTTGCCGATATAACGTAGCGACGGCTGATCGGCGCCGGCGAAGTCATTCAGCTGCAACACCATGCCGGTAATGTTTTTGTCGTCTTTGGCCTTGCGGATGCTGTCCACCACGTCGAACAGCGAATTCTCCTGCAGACGACTGCTGGAGGCGCCCAAGAGTTCGCGGCCCCATTGCCGTACCCGGTTGTTGACCGAAGGCTGATCGACCACTACGCCGCTTAAATCGACCAGCAGTGCGCCGCGCGCCGGAGCCGTCGAGGTGGAAGAACTTTGGAAGGATAGATAGATGCCGACCCCAACCAGGATCAGCAATACCAGGAACAGGTTAAGGATCAGTTCCCTGATAAAATTCAGCAGACGCCATGTCCACCGGAAAATGCCGGCAATAATTTGCCACAATGTGCGCATGTGCTCTCCAACAAGAGTCGAGAATGTTCCGCTATCCTAATGAGCGGCCGGGTAAATGTCAGCTTTAAATCGTGGCACACGGACGCTATCGCCGAGGCTGTAACTCGTCGTTTAGCTATGTTAACGTGGCCGGAATGAAAATTGTTATCAGGAGTTTACGATGGATGCTCTGGATCTTTTATTGAATCGCCGCTCGGCTTCGCGCCTGGCGGAACCGGCGCCGGCGGGGGAAGTGCGCCAAAATATCATCAACGCGGGCCTGCGTGCGCCCGATCACGGCGCGCTGCAGCCGTGGCGTTTCGTGATGATCGAGAATCAGGGTCTGGAGCGTTTCAGCCAGCTGCTACAGGCGGCGGCGAAGCAGGATCAACTGGACGACGCGGCGATCGAGAAGGCCACTAAAGCGCCGTTCCGCGCGCCGCTGATCATCACCGTCATCGCGCACTGCACCGAAGAGACCAAGGTGCCGCGCTGGGAGCAGGTGGTTTCCGCCGGTTGCGCGGTGCAGGCGATGCAGATGGCGGCGCTGGCGCAGGGCTTTAACGGTATCTGGCGCACCGGCGCCTGGACCGAGCATGCGCTGGTGCGCGAAGCCTTCGGCTGCCGCGAGCAGGACGAGATCGTCGGCTTCCTCTATCTGGGTACGCCGCAGCTGAAGGCCGCCACCAAGGTGACGCCGCCGGACAGCGCGCCTTTCGTCAGCTATTTCTGAGTTTGTTCCCCGCGGGGCGCGGTGAAAATGCGCCAAACCCCGCAAAATTGCATGGTTTCTGAGCAGGCCGTTCGCTTATCGGCGGCCCGCTCTTATCAATCCCCTCGGCAAGCGCTACCCTATGTTATCTTGAGTGCCGTTATCGAAGGGAGTGGACTATGACATCGCCAGCGATCCGTTTAACCCAGTACAGCCATGGCGCTGGCTGCGGCTGCAAAATCTCACCGAAAGTTCTCGAAACCATCTTGCACAGCGAGCGGGAAAAATTTGTCGATCCGCGCCTGCTGGTCGGCAATGAAACCCGCGACGACGCGGCGGTGTACGACATCGGCAACGGCGTCGGCATCATCAGCACCACCGACTTCTTCATGCCGATCGTCGACGATCCGTTCGATTTCGGCCGCATCGCCGCCGCTAACGCCATCAGCGACGTATACGCCATGGGCGGTAAACCGATCATGGCGATTGCCATTCTCGGCTGGCCGATCGCCAAACTGCCGCCGGAGGTGGCGCAGCAAGTGATCGACGGCGGCCGTTTCGCCTGCCAGCAGGCGGGGATCGCGCTGGCCGGCGGCCACTCCATCGATGCGCCGGAGCCCATTTTCGGCCTGGCGGTCACCGGCGTGGTCAATACCGAGCGGGTGAAGAAAAACAGCGCCGCACAGGCCGGGGCGAAACTCTATCTGACTAAACCGCTCGGCATCGGCGTGCTGACGACCGCCGAAAAACAAAGCAAGCTGCGCCCGGCGCATCAGGGCCTGGCGACGGAGGTGATGTGCCGCCTGAATAAACCGGGCGCCGACTTTGCCGAAGTGGCGGGCGTCACGGCGATGACCGACATCACCGGCTTTGGCCTGTTGGGCCACCTGAGCGAAGTTTGTCAGGGCTCCGGTCTGCAGGCGACGGTCTGGTTCGATCGGGTGCCGAAACTGCCGGACGTCGAGGCGTACATCGCCGAGGGCTGCGTGCCGGGCGGCACCGGGCGCAACTTCGACAGCTACGGCCATCTGGTGGGTGGGATGAGCGATCTGCAGCGCCAGCTGCTGTGCGATCCGCAGACCTCCGGCGGCCTGCTGTTGGCGGTGCTGCCTGAGGCGGAAGCGCAGGTGTTGGCGATTGCCGAGCAGCATGGCATCACGCTCAACGCCATCGGCGAGTTGCATGCGGCCTCGGCCGGTAAGCCGCTGATCGAGGTCGAGTAGTGTCCAACGTGCAAGGAAGGCCGGACAGCGACGATTACCCACGCATTTTCCTGCAGGACGTGCCGCTGATTGACGTGCGTGCGCCGATTGAATTCCAGCAGGGCGCCTTCGCCCAGGCGCTGAATTTGCCGCTGATGGTCGACAGCGAGCGGCAGGCGGTCGGTACCTGCTATAAGCAGCATGGCCAGCAAGCAGCGATTGCGCTCGGCCACAGTCTGGTGAACGGCAAACTGCGCGAACAGCGCACTACCGCCTGGCTGACGGCCTGCGCAGAGCGGCCCGCAGGCTATATTTACTGTTTCCGCGGCGGGCTGCGCTCGCAACTGGTGCAGCAATGGTTGCATGAGGCCGGCGTGGACTACCCGCGCATCGTCGGCGGCTACAAGGCGCTGCGCAATTATCTGCTCGGCGTGCTGGCGCAAAGCGCCGAGCTGCCGATGGCCCTGGTCGGCGGCAATACCGGCAGTGGCAAGACGCTGCTGGTCAACGAACTGGCCGACGGCGTCGATCTGGAAGGCGCGGCGCGCCATCGCGGTTCATCTTTTGGCCGAACGTTGGCGGGCCAGAGCTCGCAGATCGATTTTGAGAATCGTCTGGCTGTGTTATTGCTGAAAAAACAGCATGGTGGCAGCCGCCGTTGGGTGCTGGAAGACGAAGGGCGGATCATCGGCAGCAACAATCTGCCGTTGCCGTTGTTCAATGGCATGCAGCAGGCGCCGGTAGCGGTGATCGACGATCCGTTCGACATTCGCCTGGCGCGCCTGCAGGCGGAATATATCGACGGCATGCGCGAACAGTTCGAACAAACCTATGGCGCAGAAGAGGGTTGGCGGCAATACGACGACTATTTGCACCATGGCCTGTTCGCCATACGCCGTCGTCTGGGGCTGGAGCGCTTCCAGCAGTTGACGCTGCGACTCGAAGCGGCGTTGCGGATACAGCGCCTCAGCGGCCAGGGCGACGCGCACCGCGAATGGTTGGCGCCCCTGTTGCAGCAGTACTACGATCCGATGTATTGCTATCAGTTGGAAAAGAAAGCCCAGCGGATCGTCTTCCGCGGGAACTATGCAGAAGTAAGAGAATTCTTGATGACGTTCAGCCAGAAAAACGGTGAATAATGCGACTGTTCATAGCCGAGAAACCGAGTTTGGCGCGCGCCATTGCCGACGTATTGCCCAAGCCGCATCGCCGCGGCGACGGTTATATCGCCTGCGGCAACAACGATGTGGTGACCTGGTGCGTCGGTCACCTGTTGGAGCAGGCCCAGCCTGACGCCTATGACAGCCGCTATGCGCGTTGGTCGTTGGCGGATCTGCCGATCATTCCTGAAAAATGGCGATTGCAGCCGCGCCCTTCGGTCAGCAAACAGCTCAATGCGATTAAAAAGTTGCTGCTCGAAGCCGATGAAGTGGTGCACGCCGGAGACCCGGACCGCGAAGGGCAGTTGCTGGTGGATGAGGTGCTGGACTATCTGGATTTGACGGCAGAAAAGCGCCAGAACGTGCGCCGCTGTCTGATCAACGATCTCAACCCGCAGGCGGTGGAGCGTGCTCTCGAACGCCTGCGCGACAACCGTGATTTCATTCCACTGTGCGTGTCTGCGCTGGCGCGTTCGCGCGCCGACTGGCTCTATGGCATCAATATGACCCGCGCCTATACGCTGCTGGGCCGCAATGCCGGTTACGACGGCGTGCTGTCGGTGGGCAGGGTGCAGACGCCGGTGCTGGGGTTGGTGGTGCGGCGCGACGAAGAGATAGAAAACTTTGTGCCGAAAGACTTCTTCGAGGTCAAAGCGCACATCGTCACGCCGAAAGAAGAGCGCTTTGTGGCGCTGTGGCAGCCCAGCGAATCTTGCGAGCCTTATCAGGATGAAGAGGGGCGTTTGCTGCATCGGCCGTTGGCGGAGCACGTGGTTAAGCGCATCGAAGGCCAACCGGCCCTGGTCACCGCCTATAATGATAAACGGGAATCAGATACCGCACCGCTGCCATTTTCGCTCTCTACGCTGCAAATCGAAGCGGCCCGGCGTTATAACCTCAGTGCGCAGCAGGTGCTGGATGTTTGCCAGCGGCTGTATGAAACCCACAAATTGCTCACCTATCCGCGTTCCGACTGCCGTTACTTGCCGGAAGAGCATTTCGCCGGCCGTCACGCGGTGCTAAACGCAATCAGCGTACATCAACCTGAGCTGTACCCGCAGCCGGTGATCGACAGCGATCGCCGCAACCGCTGCTGGGACGATAAAAAGGTCGATGCCCACCACGCCATTATTCCCACCGCCCGCGCCGGCAAGGTCAACCTGACGCAGGATGAGCGGAACGTGTATGGGCTGGTGGCACGTCAGTACCTGATGCAGTTTTGTCCGGATGCGGTATTCCGCAAATGCGTGATCGAGCTGGATATCGCCGGCGGCAAATTTATCGCCAAGGCGCGTTTCCTGGCGGAAGCCGGCTGGCGTACGCTGTTGGGCAGCAAGGAGCGCGACGAGGAAAACGAAGGTGCGCCGCTGCCGGTGGTGGCTAAAGATGATGAGCTGCTGTGCGAGCGCGGTGAAGTGGTGGAACGCCAGACCCAGCCCCCACGGCCGTTTACCGACGCCAGCCTGCTGTCGGCCATGACCGGCATCGCGCGGTTCGTACAAGATAAAGCGCTAAAGAAAATCCTGCGAGCGACCGATGGTTTAGGGACGGAAGCGACGCGAGCGGGGATCATCGAATTACTGTTCAAGCGGGCGTTTCTGTACAAGAAGGGGCGCTATATTCACTCCAGCGAAACCGGGCGCGCGTTGATTCACTCGCTGCCGGATCTTGCTGCTCGTCCTGATATGACGGCCAACTGGGAGGCTACGCTGACGCAAATCAGCGAGAAATCCTGCCGTTATCAGGACTTTATGCAGCCGTTGGTCGGCACGCTGCAAGAGCTGATTTATCAGGCCAAGCAGAGCCGGGCGAGCATGGCGTTTCGTGGATTGCCACCGCCGCCTGCCAGCGGGGGCAAAAAACGCAGAAAAAGCGCCGGTAAGGCGCAGGAGAAGAGTGAATGAAGCACGGACTCATGGGATTGCTGGCCGCCGCTGCGCTGGCGTTTTCCGGCCAGGCCGCCGCCAACCGTGGCGATGTGGACGTGGTGTTGCCGGTCTCTCCAGAGATCTGGGGTACGGCGAAAAACGGCGTCAATCCGCCGCCGGCGCAGCCCTGCAACCGTTGCTGCGTCTACCAGAATCAAAACTATTCCGAAGGCGCGGTGCTCAAAGTGGAGGGGGAAGTGTTGCAGTGCGTGCGTGAGCCCAACACCATCGGCACCAACCCCTTGATCTGGGTGCACCTGAAGAAGTGACGATGTAACCTATTGCCGCGCTCAGCGTGCATCGCTTTGCGCGGCGATATAGTCCGCCAGCAGTGGAACGTCGGCGGGTGCCAGGGCGAATTCCTGCGCTTGTTGCGGCGTGACCCAGACCAGCGCCGAGTGGCAACGCTGTTGCAGTTCGCCGGAGAAATCCACGACTCGCCAGGCGTGCAGCCGGATGACGCGTTCGCCTTGCTGCCATTGATTGCTGCCCACATAGGCGTCGACACGGGCGCAAATCCCCAATTCTTCATCCAGCTCGCGCGCCAGCGCCTCTGGCTGGCTCTCGCCCGGCTCAACCTTGCCGCCGGGAAACTCCCACAGACCGGCCTGATCGCTGCCTGGGCCGCGCTGGGCCAGCAAAATGCGGCCGTTCTGTTCCAAAATAGCGGCTACCACGTCGATAATTTTCATTGGCTTCACAAAGTAAAACCCCGGCGAGCGCCGGGGTGATGGGTTACAGCGTAAATTCCGCCCAAACCGGCGCGTGGTCGGAAGGTTTCTCCATGCCGCGGGTTTGATAGTCGATACCAGTGGCGATGCAGCGCGAAGCCAGCGGGGTGCTGGCCAGCAGCAGATCGATGCGCAGGCCGCGGTTATCGTCGAAGCCTTTTGAGCGATAGTCGAACCACGAAAACTCGTCATTGCGCTCCGGGTTGGCGTGGCGATAGGTGTCCACCAGGCCCCAGTTCAGCAGGCGATCCATCCATGCGCGCTCTTCCGGCAGGAAGGAGCACTTACCGGTACGCAGCCAGCGTTTACGGCTGTCTTCGCCGATGCCGATGTCATAATCGCTGGGGCTGATGTTCATGTCGCCCATGATCAACACCGGGGATTCCGCCGACAGCTGTTGCTCCAGGTAGTTTTGCAGGTCCTGATAGAAACGCGTCTTAGCCGGGAACTTGATCGGGTGGTCGCGGCTTTCTCCCTGTGGGAAGTAGCCGTTGATCACCGTCAGCGTACCCTGCGGGGTCGCCAGATCGGCCATGATGATGCGACGCTGCGCGTCTTCTTCATCGGTCGGGAAGCCGCGGCGTACAGCCAACGGTTCCGCTTTGGTCAGCAGCGCCACGCCGTAATGGCCTTTTTGCCCGTGATAGAACACGTGGTAGCCGTGCTGGCTGACTTCTTCCAGCGGGAACATGTCGTCGTGAACTTTGGTTTCCTGCAGACCGATCACGTCGGGCTGGTGCTGCTCGATAATTGCCGCCAGCTGGTGCGGACGCGCGCGCAGTCCATTGATATTAAAAGAGACAAACTTCATGAGCGGTGCCGTTTTCACGAGAAAAATGTGCTGTGATAGTAGCAGAGTTTGGCGGGAAATGTAACGCAGACAGCGGCGGGCCCGCTGACTGCGCAGCCGGTTATTTCGCCCAGCGGTCGTAATTTTTAGGCTGATAGTCGTCAAACTGTTGCAGCAGCGTTTGCGCCGATTCGCTGATGTGCAGCGTACCGAGATAGTCGTGACGCATGAAGCCCTGATCGGCGACATGTTCGAGGAACTGGCTCAGTGGGCGGTAGAACCCGTTAACGTTGAGCAGGCCGACCGGTTTGTTGTGATAGCCGATCTGTCCCCAGGTCCAGATTTCAAACAGCTCTTCCAGCGTGCCGATGCCGCCGGGCAGGGCGATAAAACCGTCCGCCAGCGCCGCCATACGGGCTTTGCGCGTATGCATGTCAGGCACCACTTCCAACTCGGTCAGGCCGCGATGCGCCGTTTCCGCTTCAACCAGGCGCTCAGGGATAATGCCGACAGCTTCACCGCCTGCGGCCAGCACGGCGTCCGCCACGATGCCCATCAACCCTTTTTTGCCGCCGCCGTAGATCAACCGGCGCCCCTGTCCGGCCAGCAGTTGCCCCAGTTGACGGGCCTGCTCGGCATAAGCGGGGTTGACGCCTTCGCTGGCGCCACAAAAAACGCAAATATTGTTTCGCATCCACCTGTCCCTTACTGCACTAAAGAAGCCAGTGGTATAGCGAATTGTCGGCCGGAGTTCAAGTTACTGCTGGGAGTGTGGAGATAAAACATCAAGGAGAAAGCGGCGATAAAGGGAGATAAATTGAGTTTATTGATACGAGAGCTATTCACCCTGCGGGCCGCGCTGAAGCGCGTTGTCTCACTGCGTGAGACTCGAACCTTGTCGAAGCTTCTCATCCTTCCCCAGTACGGAGCATTATGGATGCGATGTGCTTTAAGTGGGTTTTGGAGTTTTTTGCAAGGGATGGTGGTGGGGGAAGGATGATTCGTCGCTGCGCGACTCACCCTGCGGGCCGCGCTGAAGCGTGTTGTCTCACTGCGTGAGACTCGAACCTTGTCGAAGCTTCTCATCCTTCCCCGGTACGGAGCATTATGGATGCGATGTGCTTTAAGTGGGTTTTGGAGTTTTGTGCAAGGAATGGTGGTGGGGGAAGGATTCGAACCTTCGAAGTCAGTGACGGCAGATTTACAGTCTGCTCCCTTTGGCCGCTCGGGAACCCCACCATGATATTCATGGATTTACTGATTTTTTAAGGAATGGGCTAAATTCCTGTTGTGTGCTTCTAAGGATTACCGCGCTAAAGCGCGTTGTCTCGCTGCGCTCGGCTCGAATCTTGTCGAAGCTTCTCATCCTCCCCCTCGGCGTTTAATGAGATTTCAGCTTTCGCTTCAAGTTCATCAACAAAGAGAAGATGGTGGTGGGGGAAGGATTCGAACCTTCGAAGTCAGTGACGGCAGATTTACAGTCTGCTCCCTTTGGCCGCTCGGGAACCCCACCATATTACATGGCTATTTAACTGGCCTTGCTTGCGAGAGCGCTGTCTCGGTAAGCGGGGCGCATCATATCAAATGAAGCGGATGTGTAAAGCATTGAAATGCAGAAAATGAATCGTTTGCCGTTTTTTTATTCTTGGCGGTGCATCCCTGAACGAAATGCACCGATTTATTGAGCGATTACAGAATAACGGTGCGATTGCCGTAGACGAAGACACGCTGCGCCAGTACCTGGTACAGCGCGCGGCTGAGCACATTTTTCTCAACGTCGCGGCCGGCGCGCATCATATCCTCGGCGGAGTAGGTGTGATCGACGTGGATCACGTCCTGCATGATGATTGGGCCTTCGTCGAGATTGTCGTTAACGTAGTGGGCGGTGGCGCCGATGATTTTCACGCCGCGCTCGTAGGCCTGGTGATAAGGACGCGCGCCGATAAACGCCGGCAGGAACGAATGGTGAATGTTGATCACCTGATTCGGATAATGTTGTACGAAGGCCGGCGTCAGTACGCGCATATATTTGGCCAGCACTACATAATCCGGCTGATATTGATCGATCCTGGCCGTCATTTCGCGGTCGTGCTGTTCGCGCGTCAGGCCTTCGTGGCTCACCAGGTGGAAAGGAATGTCGAAACGCTCCACCAGCGATTGCAAGGTGTCGTGGTTGCCGATCACGGCGGCGATTTCAACGTCGAGACCGCCATAGGCGCTTTTCATCAACAGATCGCCCAGGCAGTGGGCCTCTTTGGTGACCAGCACCACGATGCGCCGGCGTCCGGTGCTGTGCAGCTCGCGCAGTGAACCTTCCGGCAGCGCGCTGTCCAGATCGGCCAGCAGCGTGTTGTCGTTGAAAATGCCTTCCAGCTCGGTGCGCATGAAGAAACGCCCGGTGCGGTGATCGACGAACTCATTGTTCTGGACGATATTGAGTTCGTGCTTGTAACAAATGTTGGTGATCTTGGCGATCAGCCCTTTGGCGTCCGGGCAGATGGTGCGTAACACTTTCCGTTGTACATTTTGGTGTGGCATGAGCTTGGGGATCCTGTCTGAACTGAATGGCCTGTCTGCGTAGGCATAAACGTGAAGCGCCGGCCGGCTAGCGCCCGCAGCACTTCTTATATTTTTTCCCAGAGCCGCAGGGGCAAATTGCATTTCTGCCGGGCTGGGGTTGGGTACCGTCGATATAATACCAACGTTGATCGCGGCGAAGGAAGCGTGAGCGCTCATGCATCGCCTTAGGGGTACCGCTGTCACCGTCGGTAAAACGGGCGATGAATTCGACGAAGCCCTCATCCGCTTCATGGCCGGCTTTCTCTTCCACGATCGTCAGGCCCAGCCATTCGGTGTTTTTAAAACTGTCGACGATGGCATTGCGCCACGCTTCGGCGCCGCAATCGGGGTGCCAGGTGGCGATCAGATAGTCGACGTTATGATTAACGTAGGCGGTGAAGCGTGAACGCATCAGCTGACCCGGGGTCGGCGCCGGCTGGCTGCCATTGATAAAAGGGGCGCAGCACGCGTTGTAGGTCAGTCCGCTGCCGCATGGGCATGATTCGGGCAAAATAACTCCTGAAAGACGAGGCAGAAAATGAATTTAGCGCATATGTTACCTAACAATATTCGTTGGTGACAATCTACCCTGAAAGCAGAGGCAACCCTTTACCGAGAGGATGGCGCTATGCGGCAAATCAAGATCGGACTGGCGCTGGGGGCAGGCTCGGCCAAAGGCTGGGCCCACATCGGCGTGATTAATGCGTTAAAGAAACTGGGGATTGAGGTCGATATCGTTGCGGGTTGCTCTGTCGGTGCGCTGGTGGGCGCGGCGTTCGCCAGCCACCGTTTGCCGGCGATGGAGCAGTGGGTGCGGTCGTTCAGCTATTGGGACGTGATCCGGTTGATGGATTTTTCCTGGCAGCGCGGCGGTTTGCTGCGCGGCGAACGCGTATTTAATGCCGTCGGGCAGCTGTTGAAGATCAATGACATCGCCGAGTGTGCGCTGAAGTTCGGCGCCGTGACGACCAACCTCAGCACCGGCCGCGAACTGTGGCTGACCGAGGGCGATATTCATCAGGCGGTGCGCGCTTCTTGCAGCATGCCCGGCCTGTTGGCGCCGGTGTGGGCCGACGGCTATTGGCTGGTAGATGGCGCGGTGGTGAATCCGGTACCGGTGTCGCTCTGCCGGGCGCTCGGCGCCGACATCGTCATCGCTGTCGATCTGCAGCATGACGCGCATCTGATGCAGCAGGATCTGTTCTCGGTACGCGGTGAGGACCAAAGTGCGGATGATGCCCCCGCAGGCAATTGGCGCGGGCGTCTGCGAGAGCGGGTTGGCAGAATGCGGCAGCGCAAACCGACGACGGCGCCGACGGCGATGGAGATTATGGGCACGTCGATTCAAATGTTGGAAAATCGTTTGAAACGCACGCGGATGGCGAGCGATCCGCCGGACGTCTTGATCCAACCTTTCTGTCCGCAGATTTCGACGTTGGATTTCCATCGCGCCGAAGAGGCGATCGAGGCGGGGCTGCTGGCGGTGGAAAAACAACTGGATCGGTTGTTGCCGTTGATAAAAAATAGATAATTCTCGGTTCTCGGTTGGCAATGCACGGTCGGTCTGTTTCAGACGAGCATAAGTGACCTTTTTGAGCCACTATTACACTATGGAAAGGGACGAGGCTCGGCTGATGGCATTACCACTCACTCACAAGCGCATCTTGATCGTGGAGGACGAACAGGTTTTTCGTTCCGTGCTGGTCGGGTACTTGACCTCGCTGGGCGCAGAAACCGGCGAAGCGACCAACGGTTTACAGGCGCTGAGTGCCGTGGATGATTTCAAGCCGGATCTGATTCTGTGCGATCTCGCGATGCCGGAAATGGGCGGCATTGAATTTGTCGAGCACCTGCGCCTGCAGGGGGGGCAGATCCCGGTGCTGGTGATCTCGGCGACCGACAAGATGGCTGACATCGCCAAGGTATTGCGGCTGGGCGTGCAGGATGTGTTGCTGAAGCCGCTGACCGATCTGAATCGCCTGCGTGAAGCGGTGCTGGCGTGTTTATATCCCAATATGTTCACCTCCCAGGCCATTGAAGAGGTCGAGCTGTTTCAAGATTGGGATGCGTTGAGCAAAAATCCTTCCGAAGCGATTAAATTGCTTAAACAGCTGCAGCCGCCGGTACAACAGACCATTGCGCATTGCCGGATCAATTATCGGCAGTTGACCACGGGAGAGAATCCCGGCCTGGTATTGGATATCGCAGCGCTGTCAGAAAAGGATCTGGCGTTCTATTGTCTGGACGTCACCCGCGCCGGCGATAATGGCGTATTGGCGGCGTTGCTGTTGCGCGCATTATTTAATGGATTGCTGCAAGACCATCTGGCTAATCAACAACATCGCTTGCCGCAAATGTCGGCATTGTTAAAGCAGGTTAATCAATTATTGCGACAGGGGAAATTGGAGGGGCAATTCCCCCTGTTGCTGGGATATTATCACGCCGAAAATAAAAACCTGATTCTGGTTTCCGCCGGGCTGCACGCCAACGTCAATACCGGCGACAATCAAATTCAGCTGAGCAACGGCGTGCCGCTGGGTACGCTGGGCGCCACCTACATGAATCAGATCAGCCAACGCTGCACTGCCTGGCAATGTCAGGTATGGGGGAGCGGGGGCCGATTGCGGCTGATGCTCAGCGCTGAATAATCGGTGCCGAGTGGCGAGATCTTAAGCTATTCACTTATCGGTAATTAAACCGTTTATTTATTCCCCCGATTATCAGAGCGGGTAATAGTCCTAAATGTTTTCTATTTGTGTTCTGGCTAATGCTCGGTGCGCATAAGCTGGTATACTCCGAAGGTTTTTTTATATCGAGCCCAAGCTCATAAAATGAGCGCTTTAGCTTTAAGAGAGGAAATAATGCCTGCTGTAAATCGCAAAGTCAGAAAAGCCGTGATCCCGGTTGCAGGCTTGGGTACGCGGATGTTGCCGGCCACCAAAGCCATTCCAAAAGAAATGTTGCCGCTGGTTGATAAACCGCTGATCCAATACGTCGTCAATGAGTGCATTGCGGCAGGGATTAACGAGATTGTGCTGGTCACTCACTCCTCCAAGAACTCGATCGAAAACCATTTTGATACCAGTTTCGAGCTGGAAGCGATGCTGGAAAAACGCGTCAAGCGTCAATTGCTGGATGAAGTGCAGTCGATCTGCCCGAAAGGCGTTACCGTGATGCAAGTCCGTCAGGGGAACGCGAAAGGTTTGGGGCACGCAATCATGTGCGCTTACCCGATGGTGGGCGATGAGCCGGTCGCCGTGGTGTTGCCGGACGTGATCCTCGACGAATACAGCGCCGATCCGAAAAAAGACAATCTGCGCGAGATGTTGCAGCGCTTCGAAACCACCGGCGTCAGCCAGATCATGGTTGAACCCGTGCCGCATAAGGATGTCGGAAACTACGGCGTAGCCGACTGCAAGGGCGTCGATCTGCAGCCTGGTGAAAGCGCGCCGATGGTCAGCGTGGTCGAGAAGCCGTCACCGGATAAAGCGCCTTCCAACCTGGCGATCGTCGGTCGTTACGTGCTGTCCGCCGATATTTGGCCGCTGCTGGCGAAAACGCCTCCGGGCGCCGGCGATGAAATTCAGCTGACTGACAGCATCGAAATGTTGATGCAGCAGGAAACGGTGGAAGCGTATCACCTGAAAGGCGTGAGCCACGACTGCGGCAACAAGCTGGGTTATATGCAGGCGTTTGTAGAATACGGCATGCGTCATGCCAGCTTGGGCAAAGAATTTTCTCAGTGGCTGCAACAGGTTGTTGCCGCTGACAAGAAGTAATTGAATGATCTTTCGTCTTAATTTGAAAAACTAGGATTTTCACATGAAAGTAACAGTTTTTGGTATTGGCTATGTGGGTCTGGTGCAGGCCGCCGTGCTGGCTGAAGTCGGCCATGACGTGATGTGCATCGACGTCGACGAACGAAAAGTCGAAAACCTGAAAAAAGGTAATATCCCGATTTTTGAACCGGGTCTGACCCCGCTGGTGCAGCAAAACTATGAGGCCGGCCGCCTGCATTTCACCACCGATGCCAAAGCGGGCGTGGCGCACGGGAATATCCAGTTCATCGCCGTCGGTACGCCGCCGGATGAAGACGGTTCCGCCGACCTGAAATATGTCACTGCGGTGGCTCACACCATTGCCGAGCACATGACCGATCGCAAAGTGGTGATCGACAAATCTACCGTACCGGTCGGTACGGCGGACAAGGTGCGCCAGGTGATGGCGGAAACGCTGGCGAAGCGCGGCAGCAATGTGCCGTTCGACGTGGTGTCTAACCCGGAATTCCTGAAGGAAGGCGCGGCGGTGGCAGACTGCATGCGTCCTGAGCGCATCGTCATCGGCACCGATAATAAAGATGTGATCGAACCTATTCGCGAGCTGTACGAACCGTTTAACCGCAATCACGATCGCATGATCATGATGGATATCCGCAGCGCGGAGCTGACCAAATACGCCGCTAACTGCATGCTGGCGACTAAAATCAGCTTTATGAACGAAATGTCCAATCTGGCGGAAATGCTGGGCGCAGATATCGAAAAAGTGCGTCAGGGCATCGGTTCCGACTCTCGCATCGGTTATCACTTCATCTACCCTGGCTGTGGTTACGGCGGCTCGTGCTTCCCGAAAGACGTGCAGGCGCTGATCCGCACGGCGGAGCAGATCGGTTACCAACCGAAGCTGCTGCAGGCGGTTGAGCAGGTCAACTACCAACAGAAAGACAAGCTGAACAGCTTTATCAAAGACTACTTCGGCAGCGATCTGAAGGGCAAAACCTTCGCGCTGTGGGGCCTGGCGTTCAAGCCGAATACCGATGACATGCGTGAAGCCTCCAGCCGCGTGCTGATGGAGCAACTGTGGGCCGCCGGCGCCACCGTTCAGGCTTACGATCCGGAAGCGATGAACGAAGTCCAACGCATCTATGGCCAACGTGATGACTTGAAGCTGATGGGTACCAAAGAGGCTGCGCTGCACGGCGCCGATGCTCTGGTGATCTGCACCGAATGGCAGAATTTCCGCGCACCGGACTTCGACGTGATCAAAAGTGAACTGAAGCAGCCGGTGATCTTCGATGGACGTAACCTGTACGATCCGGAGCGTTTGGAAAATCGCGGCTTTACCTACTACGCGATTGGCCGCGGCGCCTCGATTAAACCGGTTATTTAAGGAGTGGGCATGAAATTCCTGGTTACAGGCGCCGCAGGGTTTATTGGCTATCACGTTGCAGAGCGTTTGTTGACCGCCGGTCATCAGGTTGTCGGCATTGATAACCTGAACGACTATTATGACGTGGGCCTGAAAATGGCCCGTCTGGACAGACTGGCGGATAAGCCGGGATTCCGCTTTATTAAGCTGGATTTGGCCGATCGTGAAGGTATGGCGGCATTGTTTGCCGAGCATCAGTTCCAACGAGTCATTCATTTGGGAGCTCAGGCCGGCGTGCGTTATTCGTTGGTCAATCCGTTGGCTTATGCGGATGCTAACCTGATCGGCCATTTAAACGTTCTGGAAGGTTGCCGTCATAATAAAGTTGAGCATTTGCTCTATGCCTCTTCCAGTTCGGTATATGGCCTGAATCGCAAGCTGCCGTTTGCAACCGAAGATTCGGTTGATCATCCGGTATCACTGTATGCGGCAACTAAAAAAGCCAATGAGCTGATGTCGCACAGTTACTCCCATTTATACGGTCTCCCTACGACGGGGCTGCGCTTCTTTACCGTTTATGGTCCTTGGGGGCGTCCGGATATGGCGCTGTTCAAGTTTACCAAGGCTATATTGGCGGGGGAGAGCATCGATGTATATAACCACGGTGAAATGCACCGTGACTTTACTTACATCGATGATATCGCTGAGGCGATTGTACGGCTGCAGGCGGTTATTCCGCAGGCAGATCCGTCATGGACCGTTGAACAGGGATCGCCGGCGACCAGTTCCGCGCCGTATCATGTTTATAATATCGGCAATAACACGCCTGTTAAACTGATGGAATATATCCGTGCATTGGAGCTGGCATTGGGGGTGACTGCCCGTAAGAATATGCTGCCGATGCAACCTGGCGACGTGATGGATACCAGCGCGGATACGGAAGAGCTTTATCGTGACATCGGTTTTAAACCGGAAACCAGTGTTGAAGAGGGCGTAAAGCGCTTCGTTGACTGGTATAAGGCATTCTATCAGGTTCAATAATTGAACGTGGGTGTAAATGCGATAAAGGGGCCTTAGGGTCCCTTTTTTTCACTGAAATTTCATGCTAGAAGGAAAAGCGAATTAGGATATTTACTAAAAGGCGAGAGAGAGCGGGAGTCGAGCGATAAGCTTTAAAATGAAAAGGCCCCCCGAAGGGAGCCTTTCAGATACGGACTGCGTCGCTATTACAGCAGGAAATCGTCCAGAGATTTACCTTGCTCTTCGATAGCTTTCTTGATCACCGCAGGAGTACGGCCTTGACCGGTCCAGGTTTTCAGTTCGCCGTTTTCGTCTTTATATTGGTATTTAGCCGGGCGTGCTGCGCGTTTTGCTTTACCAGCAGCCTTGTTGGCAGCCATAGTTTGCAGCAGTTCATTCGGGTCGATACCGTCAGCAATCAGCATTTCGCGGTATTGCTGCAGTTTACGAGTGCGTTCTTCGATTTCTGCTTGAGCCTGGCTGTCTTCTTCGCGACGTTCGTTCACAACAACTTCCAGTTTCTCGAGCATTTCTTCCAGCGTTTCCAGCGTGCATTCTCTTGCCTGGGCGCGCAGAGTGCGGATGTTGTTCAAAATCTTTAATGCTTCGCTCATTGTCCTAGTCTCAAATTATATTGGTGGGGGGCGTCTCGATAATAATAGAGTGCTCTTTTCTTTTCTGCAATAGCCAAATTGACATGAATACTCAAATTTACCTTTAAAGAAACCGTTAATCGGATCCGGACGACTAATAATAGGAAGGGCTGTTAACTATTACCCTCATCTTGCTTAAGCCAAAATTTCAGCAGACATGCTTTAAAAGATACGTGCCGCAAGGCTTTCCTCGATAAGTTATCGCCGCAATTTATATCAATATTACAATGAGTTCTGTGGGCTTAATCACGTCGTGGCACTGCAGACATTGTAAACAATAGGGGTATATTGGTAAAGATCACGTCAGGAAACGTCGGGGGGCTTGTGAAGGTGATTAAATGCCCGATATTGGCCGCAGTATAATAGCCAGAGCTGCCGTCACGGCTGCCGCGCCTGCGGTGGGTAAAGGGCGGCTGTGCATTAATGTGCGATAACCATTAGCAAGAATTAATAGTGATGACAGGCATACATTATCCTGTAAATAGCTGTAAAAAGAACATACCGACAGAACGATATGTTTCGCTTGAAAGCGCATTATTACGGCGAACGCAATATTCACTCGCTTTGGGCTGAGCCCGGGGCCGGGTTATGGTACACTTGCCGTCCTAATCAACATTTGAATATTTCTTATACCATCGGAGTTGCGGGGCCATGGCTCAACTTTATTTTTATTACTCTGCGATGAATGCCGGCAAGTCCACCGCGCTGCTACAGTCTTCATATAACTATCAAGAGCGTGGTATGCGCACGCTGGTGTTCACTGCGGAGATCGATCATCGCTTTGGCGTGGGCAAAGTCAGTTCGCGCATCGGCTTATCCTCGCAGGCCCAGCTTTATAACAATGACTCGATGTTGTACGCCATGATTCAGCAAGAGCATCAGCAGCAGCCGGTGCACTGTGTGCTGCTGGACGAAAGCCAGTTCCTGACCAAAGCACAGGTTGAACAATTGTGCGACGTGGTGGATCAACTGGACATTCCCGTATTGTGTTACGGCTTGCGAACCGATTTTCTCGGCGAACTGTTTATCGGCAGCCAATATTTACTGGCCTGGGCCGATAAGCTGGTGGAATTGAAAACCATCTGCCACTGCGGGCGCAAAGCCAATATGGTGTTGCGGTTGGATGAGAATGGCAAGGCGATGCACGCCGGCGAGCAAGTGGTGATTGGCGGTAACGAGAGCTATGTCTCTGTCTGCCGCAAGCATTATAAAGAGGCGATTCACTCCCTGGAGTAGGGCCGAAAACGTCGTCAGGGCCGGCTGAGGCGCTTTGGCGGCGGGGTCAGAAAACAGCGCGTCAGGCGCAATAAAAAACCCGCCGTTCGGCGGGTTTTTTCATCGGTTCACGGAACCGTTATTTCTTGGACTTTTTTACCGCAGCTTTGGCAGCTGCCGCTTCCTCTTCTACCGTTTCACTGAATTCGCGGCCGTAGAAGGTATCCAGCATGATTTGCTTCAGTTCGGCAATCAGCGGATAGCGTGGGTTGGCGCCGGTGCACTGGTCGTCGAAAGCGTCTTCCGACAGCTTGTCGACCTTCGCCAGGAAGTCCGCTTCCTGCACGCCCGCCTCACGGATGGAGGTTGGGATGCCCAACTCTGTTTTCAGCTCATCCAGCCAGGCCAGCAGTTTCTCAATCTTCTGCGCGGTGCGGTCGCCCGGTGCGCTCAGACCGAGGTGGTCGGCGATTTCAGCGTAGCGACGGCGCGCCTGAGGGCGGTCGTACTGGCTGAAGGCCGTCTGCTTGGTCGGGTTGTCGTTCGCGTTGTAGCGAATGACGTTGGAAATCAGCATCGCGTTGGCCAGGCCGTGCGGAATGTGGAACTCCGAACCCAGTTTGTGCGCCATGGAGTGACAAACCCCGAGGAAGGCGTTGGCGAAAGCGATACCGGCGATGGTGGCGGCGTTGTGCACGCGTTCACGGGCAACCGGGTTTTTCGCGCCTTCTTTGTAGCTGGCCGGCAGATACTCTTTCAACAGTTTCAGCGCCTGCAGCGCCTGGCCGTCGGAGTATTCGTTCGCCAGCACCGACACGTAAGCTTCCAGCGCGTGGGTCACCGCATCCAGGCCACCGAAGGCGCACAGGGATTTCGGCATGTTCATCACCAGGTTGGCGTCGACAATCGCCATGTCCGGGGTCAGCGCATAGTCGGCCAGCGGGTATTTCTGTCCGGTGGCGTCGTCGGTCACGACCGCGAACGGTGTGACTTCTGAACCGGTACCTGACGTGGTGGTGATGGCGATCATTTTCGCTTTCACGCCCATTTTCGGGAATTTGTAGATACGCTTGCGGATGTCCATGAAGCGCAGCGCCAGATCCTCGAAGTGGGTTTCAGGATGTTCGTACAGCACCCACATGATTTTCGCGGCGTCCATCGGCGAACCGCCGCCCAGCGCGATGATGACGTCCGGTTTGAAGGAATTCATCTGCTCGGCGCCTTTACGCACGATGCTCAGCGTCGGATCGGCCTCTACTTCGAAGAACACTTCGGTTTCGATGCCGTGTGACTTCAGAACCTTGGTGATCTGGTCGGCATAGCCGTTGTTGAACAGGAAACGGTCGGTCACGATGAAGGCGCGTTTCGCCCCGTCGGTCGCCACTTCTTCCAGCGCGATAGGCAGCGAGCCACGGCGGAAGTAGATCGATTTCGGAAGTTTATGCCACAACATGTTTTCTGCTCGCTTCGCTACAGTTTTCTTGTTGATCAGGTGTTTAGGTCCGACGTTTTCAGAGATGGAGTTACCACCCCAGGAACCGCAACCCAGCGTCAGCGAAGGCGCGAGTTTAAAGTTGTACAGGTCGCCGATGCCGCCCTGAGAAGCCGGGGTGTTGATCAGGATGCGAGCCGTTTTCATTTTATCGCCGAAGTAGGCGACGCGAGCCGTTTGGTTATCCTGGTCGGTGTACAGGCAGGAGGTGTGGCCGATACCGCCCATGGCGACCAGTTTTTCGGCTTTGGAGACCGCGTCTTCGAAGTCTTTGGCGCGGTACATCGCCAGGGTAGGCGACAGTTTTTCATGCGCGAAAGGTTCGGTTTCGTCGACCAGTTTCACTTCACCGATCAGCACCTTGGTGTTGGCCGGCACTTTAATGCCTGCCATCTCGGCGATTTTCGGCGCGGATTGACCCACGATGGCCGCGTTCAGACCGCCGTTTTTCAAAATGATGTCCTGCACCGCTTTCAGCTCTTTACCCTGCAGCAGGTAGCCGCCGTGGGAGGCGAAGCGTTCGCGCACCGCATCATAGACGGAGTCAACGACGATGACCGACTGCTCGGAGGCGCAGATGACGCCGCTGTCGAAGGTTTTGGACATCAGGATAGAGGCGACCACGCGTTTGATGTCTGCGGTTTCGTCTACTACCACCGGCGTATTACCGGCACCTACGCCGATCGCCGGTTTACCTGAGCTGTAGGCGGCTTTCACCATGCCCGGGCCACCGGTGGCCAGGATCAGGTTGATGTCAGGGTGGTGCATCAGCTGGTTGGACAGCTCGACGGTAGGCTGATCGATCCAACCGATGATGTCTTTTGGCGCCCCGGCGGCGATAGCGGCCTGCAGCACGATATCGGCGGCTTTGTTGGTGGCATTCTTCGCGCGCGGATGTGGCGAGAAGATGATGCCGTTGCGGGTTTTGAGGCTGATCAGCGCTTTGAAGATCGCGGTAGAAGTTGGGTTGGTGGTAGGGACGATACCGCAAATCAGACCGATAGGCTCGGCGATGGTGATGGTACCGAAAGTGTCATCTTCAGACAGGATGCCACAGGTTTTTTCGTCTTTATAGGCGTTGTAGATGTATTCGGAAGCGAAGT
The DNA here is from genome assembly GCF_059801225.1 of Serratia sp. Ae19-1. NCBI lineage: Bacteria > Pseudomonadati > Pseudomonadota > Gammaproteobacteria > Enterobacterales > Yersiniaceae > Serratia > Serratia sp. Ae19-1. The sequence goes on from NZ_JBCHWD010000004.1 coordinate 47,574, forward strand.
GGTTTTTGATCACTTTGTCTTCGACGATACCCATTCCGGATTCTTCCACGGCCATTTTGGCCAACGGGATACGGGCATCAGCAGCGGCGAGGGCGGCAGCGCGGAAGATTTTGTCCACTTGCTCTTGAGTGAAGTCGGCATATTCGCGCTGGGCTTTTTTGACACGTGCGACAAGCTCGTTCAGTTCAGCGACATTCGTTACAGCCATAATGCTCTCCTGATAATGTTAAACTCTTTCAGTAAATAAGCCGTGCGAGCCACTAGTATAGTCATAACGCGGATAAACGGTGATTCGAATACCGGGGATTTCCCGCGCTATTTCTTCGCATGCTGCTGATTTGCTTAAAGAGCTTTACCCTACGCCAACCGGAGGGGCAGGCAGTGAGGAGAACGGAACCGGCGATGTGGCCACCTACTTTGTTCTACTCCCTGACTACGACTAAGAGCTTACCCACTGTTGGGTAGTTTATTTGTGATCTAAATCATGAAAAGTGCAAGCTGACACCTTTCAGCTTGCTGGTGTTGGGAATCATTCTTGATAACTGTGAGCGGTGACTCTTTTTTCAACATAAAAAATCAAAAGGCCATACATCACTTTAACAAAGGGCATTTGTTTCGTCTCATAACTTGCTGGCAGTCAAAAATGCTGCTCGGGCCGGATGGATTACCCGCGCCAATTCCATTACATTAGCGCGCATAGGCAGCACACCTTTTCATAGCGATTAATGCGGAGCCATCTGTGGGCCAATCTCTGTTGGATCTTTCCGGCTTTATCAAGTTCTTTGTCGGTCTGTTTGCGCTGGTCAACCCGGTCGGCATTTTGCCGGTGTTTATCAGCATGACCAGCTACCAGGCGGAAGCCGGGCGCAACAAAACCAACCTGACCGCCAACCTGTCGGTCGCCATCATTCTGTGGACGTCGTTGTTCCTGGGTGAAGGGATCTTGCGCATGTTCGGCATCTCTATCGATTCGTTTCGCATCGCCGGCGGTATTCTGGTGGTGACCATAGCCATGTCGATGATCAGCGGCAAGCTGGGGGAAGACAAACAGAACAAGCAGGAAAAATCGGAGAGCGCGATCCGCGAGAGCATCGGCGTGGTGCCGTTAGCGCTGCCGCTGATGGCGGGGCCGGGGGCCATCAGTTCCACCATCGTCTGGAGTTCCCGCTATCACAACTGGCAAAGCCTGCTCGGCTTCACGGTGGCGATCGCTTTGTTCGCATTTTGTTGCTGGCTGTTGTTCCGTGCCGCGCCGCTGTTGGTACGCTTGCTGGGGCAGACCGGCATTAACGTGATCACCCGTATCATGGGCCTGTTGCTGATGGCGCTTGGAATCGAATTTATCGTGACCGGCATTAAGGCGATATTCCCCGGTCTGTTGTGATAGCCGCGTTTAGCCGCGCCTCGCCTATTGGCGCGGCTAAAGTTAATTTTAAAATTTAAATTATTTATTAGTTCGCATTATTATAGTGCATGGAGTGAATAAAATTTAAGCCGTTGCACTCTTATGTTGCATAAATCTCATGTTGCTGCTCAAAAAAAACGCTAAGCATTATTTCAAACACTTTTCCTTCCCCATTTCTGCCATTTTTGCCCCCGTTCAACGGTCAAGCTGTTGTTAAATTAATCACATCATTCTGTGGGGCTTGTCTCACTTTCATCCAGGTGTTATTAGTGATTAACCGCCCCATTGGCAGGTGTTTGTTCTTTGAATGGCCAGATTGTTAACTGAATGTTTCTTTGTATGGCGGTGAGATTGCACTAACGGTTTCAAATGAAATGATTTTTGTTTTTTTATCTTTAAAATCAAAGTTATGAGATTGCCTTCACGCGGCCTCGATCTCAGGGGGCGGACGAGGCTTGGTACGATAAAAGAGAATTGCTTAACATTTTCGTAAAATTTATTGGCTATGGAATTTGGCTTCTGCTAATTTCCGAGCAACTTTCCCGTGGTCAATTAACTGAAATGCGCCAAAAAAACGGGAATGATTTTTGCTGGTATCCGTTTATTAAGAATTCTTATAAACACTTCACAAACTTCGATAAGCGATGCTTGTCGGTGAAAAGGAGCCTCGATTATGCAGCAAACCCTGAAGCGCACTTCTTTGACCTTGTTGATTAGCGGCGCGTTGAGCGTCGGCGCCGTAAATAGCAGTTTGGCGGCTGAGGTTCCAGCCGGCGTCCAATTGGCGCAGCAGCAGAATATTGTGATTAACAACGGCAGCGAAGTGGCTTCATTGGATCCGCATAAGGTCGAGGGGGTGCCGGAAAGCAATATCATTCTTAACCTGCTGGAAGGGCTGGTGAGCACCGACGCCAACGGGCATGTGGTGCCGGCGGCGGCGACCCGCTGGGAAAATCAGGATTATCGGCAGTGGACCTTCCACCTGCGCCCTGGCGCGGTGTGGAGTGACGGCAGCCCGGTGACCGCGCAAGACTTCGTCTACAGCTGGCAGCGTTTGGCCGATCCGAAAATCGCCTCGCCGTACGCCAGCTATCTGCAATACACCAAGGTCGAGAATATCGACGACATCCTGACCGGCAAAAAGAGCCCGCAGACGCTCGGCGTCAAGGCGTTGGACGACCAGACGCTGCAGGTGACCCTGAGCGAGCCGGTGCCGTATTTCATCAGCATGCTGAGTCACACGTCGCTCAAACCGGTCAAGCGCGCGGTGGTGGAGAAATTTGGCGACAAATGGACGCTGCCCGCCAACTATGTCGGCAACGGCGCTTACCGCCTGAAAGAGTGGGTGGTGAACGAACGCATCGTACTGGTGCGCAGCCCGAGCTACTGGAATGACAAGCAGACGGTGATCAATCAGGCGACCTTCCTGCCGATCGCTTCGGAAGTCAGCGACGTCAACCGCTTCCGCAGCGGCGAGATCGACATCACCAACAGCGCCATCCCGCCGTATCTGTACGTCAAAATGAAACGCGAAGTGCCCGAGCAGCTGCACGTTAACCCTTATCTGTGCACCTTCTATTACGAGCTCAATAACCAGCGGGCGCCGTTCACCGATCCGCGCGTGCGCGCGGCGGTGAAAATGACGCTGGATCGCGACATCATCGCCAACAAGATCATGGGCCAGGGGCAGATCCCGGCCTACAGCTTCACGCCGACCTTCACGGAAGGCGCCAACTTCTCTCAGCCGGCCTGGGCCGGCTGGAGCCAGGAACAGCGCAATGCCGAAGCCAAAAAACTGCTGGCGGAAGCGGGCTACAGCGACGCCAAACCGCTGAAATTCTCACTGTTGTACAACACCTCCGATCAAAACAAACAGCAGGCGATCGCCGCCGCGTCGATGTGGAAGAAGAATCTCGGCGCCGACGTCACGCTGCGCAATCAGGAGTGGAAAACCTCGCTGGAAAGCCGCCATCAGGGGCAATACGACGTGGCGCGCGCCACCTGGTGCGGGGATTACAACGAACCGAGCGCCTTCCTGAATCTGGTGTTGTCCAACAGCAGCATCAATACCGTGTTTTATAAGAGCCCGGCGTTCGACGCCATCATGGCCGCGACGTTGAAGGCGCCGGATGAAGCTGCGCGCGCCGCGCTCTACCAGCAGGCGGAAGCGCAGCTGGATAAAGACTCCGCGTTGATCCCGGTTTATTACCGCGTCAGTGCGCGATTGATCAAACCGACGGTGGGCGGGTTCACCGGCAAAGATCCGCTGGACTATACCGACGTTAAGAATCTGTACATTATCAAGCAGTAAAAGGGGTATTCCTCGCGTCGAACCGCAGAGGAATATGGGGGAAGGCCGGCCGCCGCATTCGTTCCGCGGCGGCGGGAAAACAGAGTCCGCTAACGGGCAACGCAGGCTCCACGGAGAGCCTGTGATAATAAAAACTGGAGTCGATAAGCATGACCAACATCACGAAGAAAACTCTCATTGCCGCCGGCGTTATCGCCGCGCTGGGCATCACAGCAACCGCGGGCGCTTTCGCCGCTGACGTTCCTGCGGGCGTGCAGCTGGCCGACAAGCAAGAAATCGTCAAAAACAACGGTTCCGAAGTGCAGTCGCTGGATCCGCATAAAATCGAGGGCGTGCCGGAAAATAACGTCACCCGCGATCTGATGGAAGGCCTGGCGAACAACAGCCCGGACGGTTCTATCGTGCCAGGGGTTGCGGAAAGCTGGGATAACAAGGATTTCAAAGTCTGGACCTTCCACCTGCGTAAAGACGCCAAATGGTCCAACGGCAAGCCGGTGACGGCGCAAGATTTCGTCTACAGCTGGCAGCGCGTGGTCGATCCGAAAACCGCTTCGCCTTACGCCAGCTATCTGCAATACGCTCACGTAGAAAACGTCGATGACATCATCGCCGGCAAAAAAGACAAATCGACGCTGGGCGTGAAGGCCATCGACGACCACACCTTCCAGGTAACCTTGAGCGAGCCGGTGCCTTATCTGGTTGAAATGACCCCGCACTACGCCATGAAGCCGGTTTATAAAGACGCGGTGGAGAAGTTCGGCGAGAAGTGGACGCTGCCGGCCAACTACGTCAGCAACGGCGCCTATAAACTGAAAGACTGGATCGTCAACGAACGCATCGTGCTGGAGCGCAACCCGGAATATTGGGACAATGCCAAAACCATCATCAATAAAGTGACGTTCCTGCCTATTTCGTCGGAAGTGACCGATGTTAACCGCTACCGCACCGGTGAAATCGACATGACCTACAACAACATGCCGATCGAACTGTTCCAGAAGCTGAAGAAAGAGATCCCGAAAGAGGTGCACGTCGATCCTTATCTGTGCACCTATTACTACGAAATCAACAACCAGAAGGCGCCGTTCACCGATGCGCGCGTGCGTGAAGCGCTGAAGCTGGGCATGGACCGCGACATTATCGTCAACAAGGTGAAAAACCAGGGCGATCTGCCGGCCTACAGCTTTACGCCGCCATACACCGACGGCGCCAAGCTGACCCCGCCAGAGTGGTTCGGTTGGACGCAGGAAAAACGCAACGAAGTGGCGAAGAAACTGCTGGCGGACGCCGGCTACGGCCCGGGTAAACCGCTGACTTTCTCCCTGCTGTACAACACCTCCGACTTGCACAAGAAGCTGGCGATCGCCGCCGCCTCCATCTGGAAGAAAAACCTGGGCGTGGACGTGAAGCTGGTGAACCAGGAGTGGAAAACCTTCCTGGATACCCGCCATCAGGGTACCTATGACGTGGCGCGCGCCGGCTGGTGTGCCGATTACAACGAGCCGAGCTCGTTCCTGAACATGATGCTGTCCGACAGCAGCAGTAACACCCCGCACTACAAGAGCGCCGAGTTCGACAAGCTGATGGCGAACGTGTTGACCGCGAAGACCAAAGACGAGCGCGCCGATCTGTATCAGAAAGCGGAAGTTCAGCTGGATAAAGATTCCGCCATCGTTCCGCTGTATTACTACGTGAACGCCCGTTTGGTGAAACCTTACGTCGGTGGCTACACCGGCAAAGACCCGCTTGATAACGTGTACGACAAAAACCTGTACATCATCAAGCATTGATACGGTAAGAGCCGGCGGCGCAGCCGCCGGCCCATGTTGAGAATAATAAGCCGTCATCAGGCTGTCGCACAGGGTTAGGGCAATGCTTAAATTTATACTTCGTCGCTTGTTGGAAGCGATCCCGACACTATTTATCCTTATCACCATCTCATTCTTCATGATGCGTCTGGCGCCCGGCAGCCCCTTTACCGGGGAGCGCGCTTTGCCGCCGGAAGTCATGGCCAATATCGAAGCCAAATATCATTTGAACGATCCTATCTGGAAACAGTACGGTCATTATCTGGCGCAGCTTGCGCAGGGAGACTTCGGCCCATCCTTTAAATACAAGGACTATTCGGTCAACGATCTGGTCGCCAGCTCGTTCCCGGTTTCCGCCAAACTCGGCCTGGCCGCATTTTTGCTGGCGGTGGTGCTGGGCGTTAGCGCTGGCGTTATCGCCGCACTGAATCAGAACACCAAATGGGACTATACGGTGATGGGGTTCGCCATGACCGGGGTGGTGATACCCAGTTTCGTGGTGGCGCCGCTGTTGGTGCTGATCTTCGCCATCACGCTGAAATGGCTGCCGGGCGGTGGCTGGAACGGCGGCGCGCCCAAGTTCATCATCTTGCCGATGGTGGCGCTGTCGCTGGCCTATATCGCCAGTATCGCCCGTATCACGCGCGGCTCGATGATCGAAGTGCTGCACTCCAACTTCATTCGCACCGCGCGCGCCAAAGGCTTGCCGATGCGCCGCATCATTTTCCGCCATGCGCTGAAGCCGGCGCTGTTGCCGGTGCTGTCCTACATGGGCCCGGCCTTCGTCGGCATCATTACCGGTTCGATGGTGATCGAAACCATTTATGGTTTGCCGGGGATCGGCCAGCTGTTCGTTAACGGCGCGCTGAACCGCGATTACTCCCTGGTGCTGAGCCTGACCATTTTGGTGGGCGCCCTGACCATTCTGTTCAACGCGATCGTCGATGTGCTGTATGCGGTCATCGATCCGAAAATCCGTTATTAATCTGGAGCACGCGAATGATGTTGACTAAAAAGAACAGCGAAGCTCTGGAAAACTTCAGCGAGAAGCTGGAAGTGGAAGGGCGCAGCCTGTGGCAAGACGCGCGTCGGCGCTTTATGCACAACCGCGCGGCGGTCAGCAGCCTGTTCGTACTGGCGCTGATCACGCTGTTTGTGGTGCTGGCGCCGATGCTGTCGCAATTTGCCTATGACGATACCGACTGGGCGATGATGTCCGCGGTGCCGAGCTTCGAATCGGGGCACTATTTCGGCACCGACTCCTCCGGGCGCGATCTGCTGGTGCGCGTGGCGATCGGCGGGCGTATCTCGCTGATGGTCGGCGTGGCAGCGGCGCTGGTGGCGGTGATCGTCGGCACTCTGTACGGCGCGATGTCCGGCTATCTGGGCGGCAAGATCGATTCGGTGATGATGCGCTTGCTGGAGATCCTCAACTCCTTCCCGTTCATGTTCTTCGTGATCCTGCTGGTGACCTTCTTTGGCCAAAATATCCTGTTGATCTTCGTGGCGATCGGCATGGTGTCGTGGCTGGATATGGCGCGTATCGTGCGCGGCCAAACCCTCGGTTTGAAGCGTAAGGAGTTTATCGAAGCGGCGCTGGTGTGCGGCGTATCCACGCGCAATATCGTGCTGCGGCATATCGTGCCGAACGTGCTCGGCGTGGTGGTGGTGTATGCGTCGCTGCTGGTGCCGAGCATGATCCTGTTCGAATCCTTCCTCAGCTTCCTGGGGCTGGGCACGCAAGAGCCGCTCAGCAGCTGGGGCGCCTTGCTCAGCGACGGCGCCAACTCAATGGAAGTTTCACCGTGGTTGCTGCTGTTCCCGGCGGGTTTCCTGGTTGTCACTCTGTTCTGTTTCAACTTTATCGGCGATGGCCTGCGTGACGCCCTCGACCCGAAAGATCGTTAAGGAGTGCAATCATGAGCACCATTGAACATCCTGAGTTGCAAACCGGCGTCGGCGTCAAAACCTCGCCGCTGCTGGACGTGAAAGATCTGCGCGTCACGTTCACGACCCCGGACGGCGACGTGACGGCGGTGAACGATCTGAACTTCGATCTGCGCGCCGGCGAAACGCTGGGCATCGTCGGTGAATCCGGTTCCGGCAAATCGCAGACCGCGTTCGCCCTGATGGGGCTGCTGGCCAGCAATGGCCGCATCGGCGGATCGGCCAAATTCAACGGCCGCGAAATCCTCAACCTTCCGGAAAATCAGCTCAACAAGCTGCGGGCAGAAGAGATTTCGATGATCTTCCAGGACCCGATGACCTCGCTTAACCCGTATATGCGCGTTGGCGAGCAGCTGATGGAAGTGCTGATGCTGCATAAGAAAATGAGCAAAAGCGAAGCCTTCGAAGAGTCGGTGCGCATGCTCGACGCGGTGAAAATGCCGGAGGCGCGCAAGCGCATGCGCATGTACCCGCACGAGTTTTCCGGCGGCATGCGCCAGCGCGTGATGATCGCCATGGCGCTGCTGTGCCGGCCGAAGCTGCTGATCGCCGACGAGCCGACCACCGCATTGGACGTGACCGTTCAGGCGCAGATTATGACATTGCTGAACGAGCTGAAGCGTGAGTTCAACACCGCCATCATCATGATTACCCACGATCTGGGCGTGGTGGCCGGCATCTGCAACAAGGTGCTGGTGATGTACGCCGGCCGCACCATGGAATACGGCAGCGCGCGTGAAGTGTTCTACCAGCCGAGCCACCCGTACTCTATCGGCCTGTTGAACGCGGTGCCGCGTCTCGACGCTGAAGGCGAGGCGTTGCTGACCATTCCCGGCAACCCGCCGAACCTGCTGCGGTTGCCGAAAGGCTGCCCGTTCCAGCCGCGCTGCCCGCATGCCATGGAACAGTGCGCGAGCGCTCCGCCGTTGGAGCAATTTGGGGAAGGGCGCCTGCGCGCCTGCTTTAAACCGGTGGAGGCGTTGGTATGACAGCGGTAACCGACAAGAAAGTGCTGCTCGAAGTGGCCGATCTGAAAGTGCACTTCGACATTCATGACGACAAGCAGTGGTTCTGGCAACCGCCGAAAACCCTGAAGGCGGTCGATGGCGTTACGCTGCGGCTGTTCGAGGGCGAGACCCTCGGCGTGGTCGGCGAATCCGGCTGCGGCAAATCCACCTTCGCGCGCGCCATCATCGGCCTGGTGAAGGCCACCAGCGGGCGCGTCGCCTGGTTGGGTAAAGATCTGCTGGGCATGAGCGACGCCGACTGGCGCAAAACCCGCAGCGATATTCAGATGATCTTCCAGGATCCGCTGGCTTCGCTCAACCCGCGCATGACCATCGGCGAGATCATCGCCGAGCCGCTGCGCACCTACTACCCGAAAATGCCGCGTCAGGAAGTGAAGGACAAGGTCAAGGCGATGATGCTGAAGGTCGGCCTGCTGCCTAACCTGATCAACCGTTATCCGCACGAGTTCTCCGGCGGCCAGTGCCAGCGCATCGGCATCGCGCGTGCGCTGATCCTCGAGCCGAAGCTGGTGATCTGCGACGAGCCGGTCTCCGCGCTGGACGTGTCGATTCAGGCGCAGGTGGTGAACCTGTTGCAGCAGCTGCAGCGCGAGATGGGCCTGTCGTTGATCTTTATCGCCCACGATTTGGCGGTGGTGAAGCACATTTCCGATCGCGTGCTGGTGATGTACCTGGGCCATGCGGTGGAGCTGGGCACCTATGACGAGGTGTACCACAATCCGCAGCACCCTTACACCAAGGCGTTGATGTCGGCGGTGCCGATCCCGGATCCGGACAAGGAGAAGGAAAAGCAGATCCAGCTGCTGGAAGGGGAACTGCCTTCGCCGATCAACCCGCCGTCAGGCTGCGTGTTCCGTACCCGCTGCCCGATCGCCGGGCCGGAGTGCGCCAAAACGCGTCCGCTGCTGGAGGGCAGTTTCCGCCACGCGGTTTCCTGCCTGAAGGTCGACCCGCTGTAATGTGCCGTTAGCCGGCAACAAAAAGCCCCGCTGACTGAGCGGGGCTTTTTTTATCCGAGACGCCAGCGGCGAATCACTCTTTCCACAGAATGTGGCACAGCTTGTGGTCTTTCTCGCGGCAGATCAGCACGCGAGCGAACACGTCATTGATCGGCTCGCCGTCGCTGTCCGCCAGACCGATCACCACTTCGGCGAAGAAGTCCGGGTTCAGGTCGTAATCCACGTGCTCGCTCCAGTCTTCGGAGGGATCGTACAGTTCGGCGCCGCCGCGCTCTTCAAACTGCAGATTGAACAGCAGAATATCCGCCGGATCCAGATTGTCGCCGGCCAATTCGAGGAAGATATCGTAGGCCTGTTCCAGCGTTTCGTCTTCGGTAAGGCGGTTATTCAAATCCATAAAAAAATCCTGATAACAAATGATTTGGCGCTATTAAAGCACGCTCGCCGCGGCTTTTACAGCAGCGGGCTGAAAAAGTAGAACAGGCGTTCGACCAGGCGATGCCAGAACGGCCGCTTCAACCACTCTTTAGCGTTCAGCAGCTTGGAGCGGGCAATGTAATCTTCCTGCACGCAGGCCAGATCGCTGCCGAAGCCGTCGTCGTCGATCACCAGCGTGATTTCGAAGTTCAGCCACAGGCTGCGCATATCCAGATTGACGGTGCCGACCAGGCTGAGCTGGCCGTCCACCAGGACGCTTTTGGTATGCAGCAGGCCGCCTTCGAACTGATAGATTTTCACGCCGGCTTCCAGCAACTCGGAGAAGAACGCCCGGCTGGCCCAGCGCACCATCATCGAATCGTTGTCGCGTGGCACGATGATGCTGACCTCGACGCCGCGTAGGGCGGCGGTGCAGATGGCATGCAGCAGATCGTCGCTCGGTACGAAATACGGCGTGGTCATGATCAGCTGCTCGCGCGCGGAATAGACCGCGGTCAACAGCGCCTGGTGGATCATCTCCTCGGGGAAGCCGGGGCCGGAGGCGATCACCTGAATGGTGTGGCCGCTCTCCTGCTCGAACGGCATGATGTTGACGTCCGGCGGCGGCGGCAGAATGCGCTTGCCGGTTTCAATTTCCCAGTCGCAGGCATAGACGATGCCCATGGTGGTGGCCACCGGGCCTTCCATGCGCGCCATCAGATCGATCCATTGGCCGACGCCCGCATCCTGCTTGAAGTAACGCGGGTCGACCATGTTCATGCTGCCGGTATAGGCGATGTAGTTGTCGATCAGCACCACCTTGCGGTGCTGGCGCAGATCCATGCGGCGCAGGAATACGCGCAGCAGATTGACCTTCAGCGCTTCGACCACTTCGATGCCGGCGTTGCGCATCATCGCCGGGTAGGGGCTGCGGAAGAATTGCAGGCTGCCGGCGGAGTCCAGCATCAGGCGGCAGTGTACGCCGCGTCGGGCGGCGGCCATTAGCGATTCGGCCACCTGATCGACCAGGCCGCCGGGCTGCCAGATATAGAACACCATCTCGATGTTGTGGCGCGCCAGTTCGATGTCGCGGATCAACGCTTTGAGCGTGTCGTCGGTGGTGGTGAGCAGCTGCAGCTGGTTGCCCTTGACGCCGTCGATGCCCTGGCGGCGGTTGCACAGCTGGAACAGCGGCTCGGCGACCTCGCTATACTCGGTGGCGAAGATGCGGCGGCTCTCTTTCAATTCCTTCAGCCAGCGTGCGGTCGACGGCCACATGGCTTTGGCGCGCTCGGCCCGGCGTTTGCCCAGGTGCAGCTCGCCGAAGGATAAATAGGCTACGATGCCGAACAGCGGCAGAATATAGATAACTAGCAGCCAGGCCATGGCGGAGGGAACCGCACGGCGTTTCATCAAAATGCGCATCGTCACGCCGGCGATCAGCAGCCAGTAGCCGAACACCATGAGCCAACTGATTACGGTATAAAATGTTGTCATAAAGGCGAAAAATCCCGTTCGCAAACCACCAATGATGAGTGTACGCACAGATCGGTCAAGGCGAAACCTTTTATCGGCGCTTATGTTACATAAATATGATGAAGTTAAGGCACTTGCTGAAAATGAAAGGGCGGCTTTTGCCCGTGTGGCGTCCGCTGTGCCGCCGATAACGGCGACTTGGATCATGAGCCGAAAGGGCTATAATGCCCGCGGTTGGCATTAGACGAACGAGTGACGGAATTATGAGACGCAGTAGAAATGAAGTGGGCCGCTGGCGCATGTTGCGGCAGAGCCAACGCCGCCGGCATCGCTGGCTGGAGCGCCAGTCGTGCAGCAATCGCCATATCATCCGGGTGCGCCGCCGCCTGGACGATCAGCACCGGCGCGCGCTGCTGTTTGCGGTATCCTGCGAGTGGTAAAACGAAAACAGTCCCGTGAGGGACTGTTTTGTCATGGCGCCTGGGTTATTTGCCCAGATAGGCGTTGAGCATCCAGACCTGTTTTTCCTGTTCTTTGATGTAATCGCTCATCAGCGACGCGGTGCCTTCGTCGCCGGCGTCGGCCGCCACCGTCAGCAGTTCGCGCTGCTGTTGCAGCAAGATTGAATACCCTTCCAACAGGCCGCGCAGCGTGCCTTTATCATCGGTCACGTTGGTGTGTTCCTTGATATCGGCGGTTTTCAGATAGTCGCTGTAAGCGTGACGCGGCTGCGAGCCCAGCGTCAGAATGCGTTCCGCCAGCTCATCCACCTTGGTCAGCAGATCGTTGTAAGTTTCTTCGAATTTTGCGTGCAGCTCAAAGAATTGCGGGCCGGTAATATTCCAGTGATAGCCGCGCACGTTCATATACAGCACCTGATAATTCGCCAACAGCGCATTCAGCGCTTCGGCGAGTTTTGCCGATTGTTTACTGTCGAGGCCGATATGGGTTTTCGCTGCTTTCTTCGCCGTTGCCATAATAATCTTCTCCTGATTATTCGTTCCAAGGGTAGACAGAATTCATTTCCATAGCTGTTACAGTAACCGGATTTATCGCAGGGTTAAACACGATATCAGTCATCATTGCCATCGCTCAAACCGATGACGATAAATCCGTCGAGCAAATTGCCGAATCAGTGTACGCAGGATCCGCAGGCGAAAAAAGCCGCTTTTATCGGTTACTTGCGCAGCGCCAGTTTTACCGTGCCGGCGCCCAGCGCCATCAACAGTGCGGCGGCGATCAACACCGTAATAAATGCGCGATCGAAGGCCAAACGCGCCAGCTGGGTCAGCTGCTGCGCGCGATCGGCCGCCATCCCGGCCGCCAGACGCAACGCTTCGTCGATGCTGTCGTAGGCCAAATCGCTGACCGGCAGTTCCGCCGGCAGCGCCAGACTGTGGCTGTAAACCGCCGTCATCAGCCCGCCGAGCAACGTTACGCCCAGCACGCCGCCCAGCTCATAGGAGACGTCCTCGATCGATGCGGCCATGCCGGATTTCTCCTCCGGCGCATTCAACATGATGGCGGTGGACGCGGCGGTGATCACGCCGCCGAGGCCAAAGCCCACCAACGCCAGGCTCACCAGCTGCGGCGCCATGCCGCTCTGAGACAGCAGGGCGAGGGCGGCGATGCCGAAAGCGGTCAGGGCGAAACCGCCGAGGATGATGCTGCGTTCGCCGTAGCGCGGCAACAGCAAACCGGCCATCGGCCCCGCCAACGCCGAAGCTAGCGGGATCGGCAAGATAAACAGCGCCGCCTGCAGCGGACTGAGGCCGAGCACCAGCTGCAAGCGTTGGCTGAGTACCAGCTCGACGCCGATCAGCGCCACCATCGACAGCAGCGCTACGCCGATGCCGCCGGCGAACAGCCGGTTGCGGAACAGGGAGAAATCGATCATCGGATTGGCGCTGCGCTGCTGGCGGCGCACGAACATCGCCAGGAACAGCACGCCGATCAGGGCCGCCGCGATCAAGGCGCCGACGTCTGGCGCCGGCTTGCTCAGCTCCTTCAGCGCGTAGATAGCGCCGACCAGGCCGATCATGATCTGTACCGAACCGATGATGTCGGAAGGGCGCGGGTTATCGCCGCCGCAGCGCGGGATCAGTTTCCACGCCAGCGGCCAGACCAGCAGCACCACCGGCACGTTGATCAGGAACACCGAACCCCACCAGAAATACTCCAGCAGCAGGCCGCCGACCACCGGGCCGATGGCCGCGCCGCCGGAGGCCACCGAGGCCCAGATGCCGATCGCCAGCGCGCGCTCGCGTTCGTCGGTAAAGACGTGGCGCACGATGGACAGCGTGGCGGGCATCATCATCGCCGCGCCAACGGCGAGGAACACCCGTGCGGCGATCAGCCACTCGGCGGTTGGCGAGAAGGCGGCGCACAGCGAAGCGACGGCAAACACAGGCAGCCCGGCCAGAAACAGCCGCTTATGGCCGATGCGGTCGCTCAGCATCCCGGCGCCGGGCAACAGCCCGGCCACCACCAACGGGTAGGCGTTGACGATCCACAGTTTCTGCGAGGCGCTGGCATCCAACGCCTGGGTCAAGCGCGGCAGCGCGGTATATAACACCGTCATATCGATAACGATCAGGAAAAGGGCGCTGGCGATCAGGGCCAGGATCAGCCAGCGGTTCTTGGCGTACATAAGTCATTCATCCACTAAAGTGGGCGGCGCGAAGGCGCCGCCATTCCGGTAACCCTCCGGCGGCGCCGGGTGGTATACTGGTTGATAATATATATCCATACGTTCGTATTGAAAAGAAGGGTTTCTTAATGGGACGTCAACGCAGCATCGATCGCGATAAGGTTTTGGACACCGCCGAAGAGATCGTCGCCACTCAGGGCGCCGCCGGCTTGACCATCGACGCCGTCGCCAAAGCGATGGGGATCTCCAAGGGGGGGGTGCAGTATTGCTTCGGTAGCAAGGACGCCTTGATCGACGCCATGTTCGATCGCTGGGGCAGCGCCTATGAAGCGCTGTTCGCGGATATCGCCGGCGCCGACCCTTCGCCACAGACCGGCGTGCGGGCGCATATGTTGGCGACCCAAAGTTCGGATCAGACCGCCAGCGCCAAGGCCGCCGGGCTGATGGCGACGCTGATTCAAACGCCGGAGCATCTGGCGAGTACGCGCGAATGGTACCGCAGCCGCATCGCCGGGCTCGATTTGGCGAGCGAAGAGGGCAAGCGCGCGCGCCTGGCGTTTCTCGCCACCGAAGGCGCTTTTATGCTGCGTTATTTCGGTTTGATGGATATCGACCAGGCGGAGTGGGAAACGATGTTCGCCGATATGCAGGCGTTGATACTGGCGGACGGAGATAAATAACGAATGAATTAAGCGGCAGGTGTCAGCCTGCCGCAGGATAAACCCGATTATTTATAGGCTATCGCATTGATGGTTTCGAAGGTGGTTTTGCCCTCGCGGCCAATAATGACGTAATACTTGCCGCCTTTTTCGTCCACCGCTTTCGACAGGCGCGCGTGATCGATCCCCACGGTGTCGTCGCCGTCTTGCGAAATGGTCACCGGACCAATCTCGGTATGTTTCGCCGCCTCTTCCCGGGTGATTTCAATCGCCGCCAGCGATGAGAAAGAGGTGAACGCCAGCAGTGCCAAGAGATATTTAGTTGCCTTCATAATTATTCCTTTTCGATTCGAAAATAAAAATGACCCGTAACTGCATCTGAACTACGGCTAAAGTGTAGATCAGCGGCGGCGGTTTGCTCTGCGGCGGCAATAATAAATCGCCGCTGACGGCTGCGCCTATCACACTGATAGTTAGTCAATGGGCAGCGGCAGGCGTATGTTTATCGAACAAGATATTCCCTCGAAGAACCTTTAAGCCAGCCACTCCGTGCTGGCTTTTTTTTGTTTACGTGCGGGCGGGCCCCCGGAGAGGGGGGCGAAGGGTTATTTACGGGCATCCAACAGCGATTGGGCATTCTCTGGGGTGACGACGGTCCACGGGATGTAGTAATGCTTCTGCGTGCCGCCTTCCCATTTCAGATCCTTGGCGTATTGTTTCCAGATATCCGACTGTGGTTGATAGCTTTCACCTTTCACGGCGCGCAATGCGACGTCGATGGAACCCTGCATCTGGCCTTTGGCGTCTTGCAGGATGGAGACCATTTCACCGGCCTGCACCGCATGAATCGCGTCGGAAACGCCGTCCACGCCAGCGATCGCGAAGTCCTTAACATTCAGGCCGGCGCCTTTAATCGCTTCAATCGCGCCCAGCGCCATCTCGTCGTTCTGGCCAATCACGCCGTTGATTTTACCCCGATGTTTCTGCAGCCAGTTTTCCATCAGCGGCTGCGCTTCAGCGCGCGACCAGTTGGCCGTTTTGCGTTCAAGCACGGTGACCTGGCCGGCGCCGCACTCGGCAATCGCTTTGTCATTGCCCTTGCCGCGCTGGATCTCGCCGCTGCCGCCTTTCGGGCCTTCGATAATCACCACGTTCACCTTATGGTTCTTGCAGTCGAGTTTGTCCAGGACGGCTTTGGCCTCGAGATAGCCCCCCAGCTCATCGTTAGACACCACTTCAGAGGTCATCGCGTCCGTGTTCAGACGCGCGTTGGTGACCACCACCGGGATTTTGGCTTCGTTGGCATTGGTGACGATATCGATATTGGCCTCAAAATCCATGGGGTTGACGATAATGGCGTCGGCGCGCGTCTGGATCGCGGTGGCGGCCTGATCGTTTTGCACCGATGCATCATAGCGCCCATCGTAGAAGGTCAGCACGGCTTCGCCGCTTTTCACCGCCGGGTGTTCCTTGCCGAATCTTTCCATCAATTGCACGAATTCGGCTTTGTTGCCGTACATCAATACCGCGATTTTAACCGGGGCCGCCTGAGCAGCCGACAGGCTGCCGAACATCATGGCAGAGGCAAACAACGCTATCTTGGTCTTATTCATGGTTTTCTCCTGGTAGAGTTGGGTCTGATGTTATTAATCGCGCTGTTGCTTACGCGATGGGTCGAGCAAGACGGCAAGAACGATCAATGCGCCTTTGATAATTTGTTGGTAATACGATTGCACGCCAAGCAGATCGAGGCCGTTATTCATCACCCCGATGATCAGCACGCCGAAGAAGGTGCCGACCAGCGTACCGACGCCGCCCGCCATGCTGGTGCCGCCGATCACCACCGCGGCGATGGCGTCCAGCTCATAGCCTGCGCCGGCGTTGGTTTGCGCCGAACCGGTGCGCGCGGTGAGGATCAAACCGGCGATGCCGGCCAGCGCGCCGCACAGCGTATACACCAGTATCTTGATACGAGTGACGTTAATCCCTGAGGTGCGTGCGCTTTTCGGGTTGCCGCCGACGGCGTAGATGTAGCGCCCGAAGAGGGTTTTATTCAGCACCAGCCAGGCGAGGGCGAACAGCACGATGAAGATGATGACGGGCACCGGAACGCCGCCGACATAACCATTGCCCAACCAGCGGAAATCGCTGTTCAATTGCGAAACCGGATTGCCGTTGGTGGTCAACATGGTTAAACCGCGCGCCGCAGAGAGCATGCCCATGGTGACGATAAAGGGTTGCAGCCGGTAGCGGGCTAACACGGTGCCGTTCACCAGGCCGCAGACGATGCCGATGCCCAGCGCCACAATCAGCGGTGCCATGACGGCGGTCGCGGTATCGCCGATGGCCAATCCGCTATTGTTGGTGGCGAAACGGGCGGCGACGATCCCGCTTAACGCCAGCACCGAACCCACGGAGAGATCGACGCCGGCGGTGATGATGACGAAGGTCATGCCGATTGCCAGAATGCCGTTGATCGAGACCTGGCGCAGGACGATCAGGGTGTTTTCATTGCTGAGAAAATAATTGCTGCTCCAGGCCCCCTGGGCGACCTGATATTCGCCAATCAGCGCCACGGTCAGGCACAGGGCGAAAAAGGCGATGATAATGCCGTATTTGTGCATACGGCGCTTATTGCGGGTGAAAAATGACATTCCTGGTGATAAGGAGTGGGCGCTGCTCATTGTTATTCTCTCTCTGTTAAACCGCGAGTTTCATCAGTGCTGCCTGAGTCGCATGGGTTGCCGAAAGCTCGCCGGCCAACTGCCCGTCACGGAACACCAATATGCGATCGCTCATGCCTATGATTTCCGAAAGTTCGGAAGAAACCATGATGATCCCTTTGTTTTGCAAGGCGAATTCCGACATGAATCGATAGATCTCTTTTTTGGCGCCGACGTCGATGCCGCGCGTCGGCTCGTCGAGCAGCAAAACCTCCGGATCCAGCAGCGCCCAGCGGCCCAGCACCACTTTTTGCTGGTTGCCGCCGCTCAGGTTGCCCACCGGCTGCTCGCCGTCGTGGGTTTTAACGTTGAAGCGCTGGATCATGTCGCGGGTACGCGCTTGCTCCCGTTTCTCGCTGACAAATCCCATCCGGCTGATGTCGGCGAAAGAGGCGATATTGATGTTTTCGCTGACGGAGCGGCACAGCACCAGGCCGGTTTCCTTACGGTCTTCCGTTAAATAGGCGATACCGCTGTCGATGGCTTCGCGCGGGGAGTGACGGCTCAGCGTTTTGTCGCCCAAGCGAATCGTGCCGCTGTCGGCATGCTGAACGCCGAAGATAAGATCGAGGAACTCGCTGCGGCCCGATCCCACCAGGCCGTAGATGCCCAGGATTTCGCCGTGCTTAAGCTGCAGGCTGATATCTTTGATCTTGTCGCGCCAACACAGGTTGTTAACCTCCAGCAACACCGCCTCGCCGGGTTGATTGAATTTGGCGAACTCGCTGTCGTACTCGCCGCCGATAATGTGTTCGATCAGCTGTTCACGGGTAATGTCGGCGATATAGCCTTCATGGATGTAGGCGCCATCGCGAAAAATGGTGTAGCTGTCCGCGATCTGGAAGATCTCTGACAAGCGGTGAGACACATAGATAATGCCTTTGCCTTTCGCCGCCAGTTGCTGCAGCGTCTGAAAGATTTTCTGCGCATCTTCTTCGCCAATCGCCGAGGTGGGCTCATCCATGATGATGATGTCGGCATTGGCATGCGACAGCGCCTTGGCGATCTCGACCAGCTGTTGCTCGGCGACGCTCAGATTGCGCATCTTTTCCCGGGCGTCGATCTTGAAATCCAGTTCATTGAGCAGGCTGGTCGTGCGCTGGTTGAGCGTCGCGAAGTCGACGAAACCCAGGCGCCTCGGCTCGCGGCCCAGCCAAATGTTCTCGGCCACCGTCAGGTCCGGGATCGCGCTCAGTTCCTGCTGCACGATGGCGATGCCGGCGTTGAGGGCATCGCGGGGATGATGAAATTCGCAGCGTTGGCCATGGATAAAAATGTCGCCGCCATCGGGTTGAATAAAGCCCATCAGAATGCTGAGAAAGGTGGATTTACCCGCGCCGTTGCCGCCGCACAGGGCATGGATGGACCCGCGCCGCAGGCAAAACTCTGCATTTTTAAGCGCCACGACCGGGCCAAAGGCTTTCCTGACGCCGCTGACTTCCAGCAGGTAGGCGGGGGCTGACGTATGGGGATCTTGCGTCACAGTTGTACCTCCGGGTAGGTTCGTTGCAAACGCTGCAGGTACCGTTGATAAAGCGTCTCGTATTGCGTTTGTCGGTCGTCGTTTGGCGTCGCGCGCGTGGCTTCATCCAGTGAAACGAAGCGTTGGCACAGTTCAGCCAATAATTCGGCGGCGCTCTGGTTCGGGCGATCGGCCAACGATGTCGCCCACATCGCCTGAATGGCGCCGCCCAACGCGGCGGTCTCTTTGACTTTCAGACAGACCACCGGGCATCCCATCACGTCCGCGACGATTTGTCGCCAGGCGGCGCTGCGGGCGCCACCGCCGGTGAGACGGATCTCGCGCGTTTCGATGCCCTGGCGGCGGAACAGCTCGATGCCATAGCGCAGGCCGTAGGTGGCGCTCTCCACCACGGCCAGGCAGAGGTTGGCGCGGGTAAAATTGTCGCTATCCAGGTTATGCAGGCTGGCGCGCGCGTGGGGCAGCGGCGGAACGCGTTCGCCGTTGAAGAACGGCAGCATCTCGACGCCGCCGGCGCCCGGTGCGGCCTGCGCCAATAGGGCGTTGAAGCCGGCAAGATCTTCGTCCAGCAGCGTTTGCATCGCGGTGGTGGCCGAGGTGACATTCATGGTGCATATCAACGGCAACCACCCGTTGGTACTGGAGCAGAAACCGGCAATCATGTCCGACTCCGCCACGACGGGCGCGGCGGACCAGGCGAATAGCGTGCCGGAAGTGCCCAGGCTCAGAGTGACGGCGCCGGCCTCGATGTTGCCGGCGCCGATGGCCGCCATCATATTGTCGCCGCCGCCGGTCGATACCCTGGCGGTGGGGCTGAGGCCGAGCTTTTCCGCCGCGACAGGGCGCACCGTGCCGATGCAGCATTCCGCGCTTTTGAGCGGCGGCAGGGCTTGCCACAGGCGGCCGCTGTCGTCGATGAGATCGACGGCGGTTTTGCTCCAGCTGCGGGTGCGCACATCGAGCAGTCCGGTGCCGGAGGCGTCGCCGTATTCCGCCACGCGTTCCCCGGTCAGCCAGAAGTTCAAATAATCATGGGGCAGCAGCACGGTGTGCAGTTTTGCCCAGAGCGCCGGGTGGTGCGTCTTGAACCAAAGGATTTTCGACGCGGTGTAACCGGTGGCGACCCGCAGACCGAGTGTTTCCAGCGAGCCGTTGGCGCCGCCGAGCCGCTGCAGCAGCCGTTCGTTTTCCTCTGCGGTTTCGGTATCGCACCACAGCTTGACGCTGTGCAGCACGTTGCCTTGTGCGTCCAGCGGCACGAAGCCATGCTGCTGGCCCGAAACCCCCAACGCGTTAATCTCCCGTGCGTCGACGCCGGCGTTGGTCACCGCTTGTTGAAACGCGATGATCAGCGCGTCAACCCACCAGTCGGCCTCTTGTTCGCGCCGGCCGTTGGAATGGCTGATGAGGCGGTGAGGGGCGCTGCCCTCACCGAGGATCACGCCCTGTGCGCTGTCGACAATCACGACTTTCGTGCCTTGCGTACCGCAGTCTATGCCAGCATAGAGCGTCATAGGTTTACTCCATCTCCAGCATGATTTTGATGTCTGAGGCATGCCCCGCCGCCGCGCGTTCGAAGGCGGCCACGCTGTCGGAGAACTTGTAGGTCTGACTGATTAAAGGCTGGACGCGCAATTTGCCGCTGCTCAACAGCCGCAGCGTGCGCGGATACATGTTGGCGTAGCGGAAGATGGTCTTGAAGGTAATTTCCTTGGCCTGCGCCGCGACGATATCCATCGGCGCAGCGTCGATCGGCATGCCGACCAGCACCGCGGTCGCGCCCGGCGCCGCATGCTCAGCCAGCGTTGCGATAGCCGGTTTTGCGCCGCTGCATTCAAACACGACATCGGCGCCGTTGCCGCTGGTGAGCGCGGCCACTTTCCCCGCCAGGTCGCCGGTTTTGATATTGACGGCGTGCAACCCTTCGTAGCTGGCCGCCACCGCGAGTTTCTCGTCAAACAGGTCGCAAATAATGACGTCCGAACAGCCGCCCGCCAGTGCGGCAAGGGCCGTTACCACGCCGATCGGCCCGGCGCCGATCACCAGCGCGATGTCGCCGGGTTTAATCCCGGCTTTGGTGGCCGCTTGCATACCGATAGCCAAGGGCTCAACCATGGCGCCTTCAGCAAAACTGACGTTGTCCGGCAATTTGAACGTGAACGCGGCGGGGTGGATGACGGTTTCGCGCAGGCAGCCGTGCACCGGCGGCGTTGCCCAGAAGCGAACGGCCGGGTCAAGGTTGTAAATACCGGCGCGCGTTTGGGCCGAGTTGAGATCGGGAATGCCGGGCTCCATGCAAACGCGATCGCCGACGCTGAGGTGAGTGACATTTTCGCCAGTCGCAAGCACCACGCCGGAAGCTTCATGGCCGAGCACCATCGGGGCGTTAACCACGAACGGGCCAATGCGGCCATGCTGGTAATAGTGCACATCGCTGCCGCAGATACCTACGGAATGAATTTTAATCTGCACATCATCGGGCCCCAACGCCTCGGCCAGCTGGACGTCCTCAATAGCGATTTGCCCTGCCTTGGCCAACACTAATGCTTTCATATTGCCTCCTGGTGAATCATTTTTATGGTAACGATATCATTTCAATGCGGCGATAGTGGGCCAAAGCGGGTGGTTAAACTGTGATCAATGTTGGAATTGCTCGACGAGAGTTAATTTTGCTGGGGGGTTGTTATTCAATATGGAGATGACGGTCACAAAACCGGCGGGGCAATGACGGTTTTAATATCGGCGTGTTGATATCGATACCGTTACTTTGCAGGGAAAATGATGAACAAACAACAAAACGCCAAAGCCGCCACGCTGGAATATTTGCGCCAGGCGGACATTGTCCTGACGAAAGACGAGCAGCAACGTATTGAAATTGCAACCTTTGGTCTGGCTGACTATCCCGTGTCGGGATTGCAGCTGCTGACTTACGTCAACTCCCCCCGGTATTGTGCGAAAGAGTTGGTGCTCTTTCCGGGGCAGACCTGCCCAGAGCATTTGCATCCGCCTTTCGCCGGCACGCCCGGTAAGCAAGAGACTTTTCGTTGCCGTTGGGGGGAGGTATTTCTGTTTGTCGATGATGAAAACCTGACGCCCAACGATCGCGGCGGTGAGTTGGCATGTCGGGTGCCCGCAGGGGCGGAGCAGTGGTATACCTGCGATCGCTATATCCTTCTGCGGCCGGGTGAGCAATACACCATCGCCCCCAACACCCGGCACTGGTTTCAGGCGGGAAAGCAGGGCGCGGTGGTCTCCGAGTTCTCTTCCGAGAGCCGCGACGAGCTGGATATTTTTACCGATCCGCGCATTAACCGCCTTGCAGGCGTAAACCATTAGCGCCATGGGCAAAGTTCTGTCATGATGCCTAGAATGGTACGAAATGATATCTTCAAGCTAAGGAGCTGCATTTGGCAGTGGATCGAGGACGGAAAGCGACGCTGGCCAGCGTCGCCGCACAGGCGAATGTCAGCAAAATAACCGCTTCGCGGGCGTTTTCACAGCCGGACAAGGTCCATCCGGAAACGTTGAGGAGAATTCGCGAGACTGCCGCCGAACTCGGTTACGTGGTCAATGCCGCCGCGCGCAATCTGCGAGCGAAAAGCAGCAGAACCATCGGTATCGTCAATCCTGATATGGCCAACCCATTCTTTGGCGGCCTGACGCGCCTGATGACGCTCGAAGCGCAAAAAATGGGGTACGACACCCTGGTGTTCGACTCCTATGAGTCTCAGGAAAGCGAAGACAGAATCATCGACAAACTCATTGGCTACAACGTCGATGCGATCATTCTATCGGTCATTTCCAACGATCATTTGTACCAGCCTTCCTATCTGAAACGCTTGGAAACGCTCAATATCCCGGTGGTGCTGATCGATAGGGAATTGGACAGCCGCCATTGCAGCGGGGTGTATATCGATAACCTGGACTGCGGTCTCCAGGCGGGGCGTTGGCTGCTGGAACAGCAGGCGCAGCGGGTAGTGGTGGTCTCCGGGCCGGAGAATTCCAATGTGGCGCGTGACAGGGTCACTGGATTGCAAGCGGCTTTGCAAGGCAAAGTGGCGTCTCTGGAAGTGCTGTACGCCGATTTCTTTATGGATGTCGCCTGGCAAGAGACGAGCCGTTGGCTGGCCAACAATCGCTCCCCGGACTTTTTCGTCGGCTGCAACAACCAAATCTCCCTGGGCATCATCAAGGCCTGCATCGAACATCGGCTGCCGTTGATGCAGGAGGTGTCGCTGTTCAGCATCGATGAGGTTTCGCATGCCGAGATTTACGGTTTTCATTTCCCCTGCGTGTCGCATGATTTGCAAGAGATCGCCTGGCAGGCCTTAAATCTGGCGATTCGCCGCATTGCCGATCCTGACATTAAACCGGGTAAGGTGGTGGTGCGGGGCAAATTAGTCATCTGACGGCTGCTGCCTTTGTATGAGCGATAAATGCAACAGAAAGAGGCGGTACACCAGATAGACCGCTATGTTCGCGGGTCAAGAGCACAACATCCCAGCTATTGATGCAAGGTTCATCCACTCATAGAGTTACTTGGCTGTATATAAATACAGTAAAACTATGAGGATAACATGATGAATACTTGCCCTGATATCGCCACGCTACGAAACACTCTGCCTATCGCTGCAGGCGAATTGATCGCTGTGACTGCATACTACGGCGATTGGAACGCCAGCAATCGCCAGCCAACCGGTGGTGGCACCTTCGTCGCCAAAGCACAATCGACAGCGATGGATGACGGCGGTATGTTCATCCGCCCCAACGCCGGTTGGTTATGGGTACGCGTCCTGGATGTTGCCGGTACGGTGTCGCCCTATATGTTCGGTGCGAAAGGTGATGGTATTTCAGAGGATGCCGCTGCAATTCAGGCCGCTCACGACTATGCCAGTTCGCAGGCTGTCTCCAGCGGCTCACGCGTGTTGAAAAACGGTAATCTGCAGTTCGGTAGCGGGCAATTCAAATGCACGAAAACGCTGAACCTGGATTTGAAAACTGTTGATTACGATTTTTCCGGTGCGTTGCTGGATTTTAGCGCCATGACTCCGGGCGATAACGTCAAGCGGAAAGCCGCCATTCAATGGCAAAACAGCGCCGGATATACCCAAGGTAATCTCAGCGTGAAAAATCTGCGCATGATGGGACCTGGCCCCAATTCCTTTGTCGATGGCATGACGTTTTCTACTTCATTCTCGGCAAACTATGGACGCAATTCGTTGACCTTTATCGGCGGCGGTATCGAAGGTTTTGCTTATGGCATTACCGGCACCATCGATTTCTACTTTCTGCGTATGTACGGCTTTAGTTTCAATCACTGCGACATTTGCTACTACTTCCCGGACAATACTTTCAATTCCGGCGAAGAGATGAACTTCCACAGTTGCGTCTTCGGTCAGAGCAACTGTGGCGTGAAATTGATGGGAGGGTATAGTTATTTCTTCAACTGTTCCTTCGATTACATTTACGGTAAAAACGGGCCGCAAACCCCAACCAGTCATGTCGGAAAGTATATGCATATCGAGGGGGGGCAACATATTTTCCGTGATTGTCACGTTGAAGGTTATGGACCGCAAAATTACATCCTGAATATCCCGGATGCCAAAAGTTGCAAAGTCAACGTTATCGGCGGTCTGTTTACCTTCAAAGCCGGCGGCAGCCCAACGACCTATCCGACAACCTCCAATCCCTTCTATGTCGGCAGTCTGGCTAGGGTAGTCTTTGATAAGGTCAATATTGGCGAGATGCAGCAAGGCGGTGATGCTAACGTCAGCGGCTGGATTGATGGCACAGGTTCTGTCTCGCTGCACAACACGCAACTGCCCATTTCCTGGCCTTATCTGTTAACTCAGGTGCGAACCGATACCGCCGTACAGGACAATTGGCTGGATGGCACGACGTATAGCAACGGTAGCGACAAATGGACTGAGGAAGTTTGGGTTCTGCCGCCGGGAGGCGTTAATACGGTGCGTAAATCTCGCTACGGGTGGGGCACGACTAACAGCACCAATTTCAGCCTTATTCGCCAGGCCGGTTTCGTTTCATTGGGGCGCAACGCGGCCGCTGGTAATGGTGTGTTCCAGGCGGTGCTGGGAACCATCAGCCTGAAAGGTTACGGCAGCGTTATTCACCATGTTCGCGCCAACACTTACGCGGGTGATGGGCAACTCTGCCAGGTCAAAATCCTATGGGCGAAGCTGCGTGAATATGGTCCGCAACAAGACGTGGAACCCCAAATTCTCAAGCAGCAAACCGGTCACGTTTACACCTATCAATTTAGCGGCAATGAATCCGATCTGAAGAGCGTTATCATCCCAGGCCAAATGCAGGGTTATCCTACGCAGCCTCCCGCCTTCGAGCGAGCGCCGGACTGGGCTACGCACGCTTTCTTGCTTATTGACGTCACCGAAATGAAAAGCAACTTTGACCTGCGCATTACGGATGTTTACCTGCGACAGGTCTGACGCAGTTTCCTAACATTGACCGGTTCACGACATGTCGCACATCCCGTTATTACGGGGGGTGCGACATGGAATGAGGACGGATCTTCAGTCCGCACCCAGCCCAAACAGCGCAGCCGCATTGCGATCCAAAATGGCGCTCGCTTCTTCCTCCGGCAATCCGGCACGCCGGATGTAGTCCACCGTGGTTTGAAACAGCTCGCCCGGCTGGAACGGAAAATCGGTGCCGAACAGCAGCCGCTCGGTGCCGAATGTCGCTGCTGCCGCTTGCAACGCAGGCACCTGATCGTGTCCTACCGTGTCGTACCACATGCGCAGGGCGGCGCAGCTCGGGGGTTCCGGCGTATCCGGCGCTTCCCACGCGACGGTTTGGTCGAGGCGTTCCAGCGTCATTGGCAGCAGGCCGCCCAGATGCGGAACGATGATTTTCATCTCCGGAAAGCGTAGAGGGATGCCGTTGAGGATAAAGTGCATGGCGGCGACCGTGTCTTCGATCGGCGCACCGATCGACCAGGTCAAGGCATACTCGGCGATCAGCGGCGAGTGCGCGCCGCGGCCGGCGGGATGAATGGCCAGCACGCTGCGGCGGCGGTTGAGTTCCTGATAGAGCGGCTCGAACACCGGGTTGGCGATAGAGAGCCCGAGCACCGAGGTGGTGATGCAGGCGCCCAGCATGCCGAGCTGGGTCAAGGCTCTGTCCAGCTCGCGTAACGCAGCGTCGATGTGCGGTAGCGGCAAGGAAGCGATGGCCCGGAAGCGGGTGGGATAACGCGCTGCCAGCTCCGCATATTCATCGTTGATCCGGCGCGCGGCATCAGCGGCCGCCTGTTCGTCTTCCAGGTGCGGCGACAGCGGCGTCGCCGACAAGATTTGCATGTCGATGCCGGCGCTGTCCAGCAGGGCGAAGCGGGCTGCCAGCTCGCGCTCGCTGCGGCCGGCGCCCAATTGCCGATAGGCGGCGACTTCATGCAGGCCATGAGATTGCAAAAGATCCAGATACTCTGTGCTCCACAGGTGAGCGTGAACATCGAGTCGCATCGGTCGATCTCCCTGAGTACGCGGCGATGCCGCGGGTTCAGGAGAGTATAGGCAGGCGGCGCTACAGCGCCCGAAGGGAAGGCATTTTTTCTACCGATGAGGGCGGACGAGAGCACGCATTGATCCGGGAACGGTACGCCGCTCCCGGTCAGGTAATGAGGTCAGAATACCTGCTTGAACGGTTTCACCGTCACGTCGGCGTAGACGCCGGCGGCGATATAGGGATCCTGCTGCGCCCAGGCCTGGGCTTCCGCCAGCGAAGCGAACTCGGCGATCACCGTTGAGCCGGTAAAGCCGGCGGCGCCGGGATCGTTGCTGTCGATGGCCGGGTTAGGGCCGGCGACCACCAGGCGGCCAGCGTCGCGCAGCGCCTGCAGGCGCGCCAGATGCGCCGGGCGCACCGCCAGGCGGTTTTCCAGCGAGTTGGGGACGTCTTGCGCGTAGATCAGATAAAGCATGTTTCACCTTTAAAATCATGGCTATAAAACGGTGCTATCAAGGTAGCGCAAAAGACGCGGCAGGGGAACGGCGCGCGGCGAATTTCCCGGCGGATTGGCGCTTATGCCTTGAAGCCGCTACTTTTTATTCGTATAGTGCGGCGCGCTTAAACTGATATGCCATTGAGGTGAGGATATGACGGAACTGGTAAGGGAAAAACTCGATTTGCCTGCGGGCAAAAGCAAACTGCTGCTGCATTCGTGCTGCGCGCCCTGTTCCGGCGAGGTGATGGAAGCGATCCAGGCGTCCGGGATCGAATACGCCATTTTCTTCTATAACCCCAACATTCACCCGCAAAAAGAGTATCTGTTGCGTAAAGAAGAGAATATCCGTTTCGCCGAGCAGCACGGGGTGCCGATTATCGATGCCGATTACGACACCAACAACTGGTTCGCTCGCGCCAAAGGGATGGAGCATGAGCCGGAGCGCGGCATTCGCTGCACCATGTGCTTCGATATGCGTTTCGAGCGCACGGCGCTGTATGCGCATGAGCACGGTTACGACACCATCTCCAGCTCGCTGGGTATCTCGCGCTGGAAGAACATGCAGCAGATCACCGACTGCGGCGTCCGGGCGGCGGAAAAGTATCCCGATCTGGTGTATTGGGATTACAACTGGCGCAAGAAGGGCGGTTCGTCGCGCATGATAGAGATCAGCAAACGCGAACGCTTCTATCAGCAGGAATACTGCGGCTGCGTCTATTCGCTGCGCGACACCAACCTGCATCGCAAAGCGCAGGGGCGGCCGCTGATTAAGCTGGGCGTGCTCTACTATGGCGATGAAGAATAAAGCTTAATCACCGCAATCGACCCGCTACGGCGGGTTTTTTATTTTTAGCGCTCGGCCAAACGTTAATGAAGCGTGTTGATTCGGCGGTTAAAAAGCAACGGCCAGGTTAATATCCTTATGAGTTTGCTGGTTTTCGCTACGGATACTGACGATTAAAGCGATAGTTTGCCTTTCGTTATTGAATATGATTGCTATTTGCATTTAAACTTGGCGAACCAGAGGAAACAGAATCATTATGCCGCTAAAAAAGATGTTCCTTAATCGCCGTATATCCGTGCCTTTTGTTTTGTCCGTAGGCTTGCACAGCGCCCTGGTGGCGGGGTTGCTTTACGCTTCGGTAAAGGAAGTGGTGGAGCTGCCGAAGCCAGAGGACGCGCCGATCAGCGTCATGATGGTCAACACCGCCGCGATGGCCGAACCGCCGCCACCGGCGCCGGCCGAGCCGGAACCGCCGCAGGTTGAACCTGAGCCGGAGCCAGAACCGGAACCCATTGTGGAGCCGCCGCCAAAGGCGATCGTGAAGCCGGAGCCGGTCAAGCCGAAACCGAAACCGAAGCCTAAGCCAAAGCCGAAGGTAGAAAAACCGGTTAAATCGGAGCCGAAGAAGGTCGAGCCGCGCGAGCCGTCGCCGTTCAACAACGATTCGCCGGCCAAGCCGATCGACAAAGCGCCGGTGAAACAGGCGCCTGCCGCGCCGGTGCAGGGCAACTCGCGCGAGGTTGGGCCAAGGCCGATCAGCCGTGCTAACCCGCTCTATCCGCCGCGAGCCCAGGCTTTGCAGATCGAAGGTAATGTGCGGGTACAGTTCGATATCGACAGCGACGGCCGGGTGAGCAACGTGCGCATCCTGTCGGCGGAACCGCGCAATATGTTTGAGCGTGAAGTGAAGCAGGCGATGCGCAAATGGCGGTATGAAGCCAAGGAAGCGAAAGATCGCACCGTGACTATTCGCTTCAAGCTGAACGGCACGACCGAATTGAACTGAGTTCGGTCACCATCAAAGAAAAAAAGGGTCGCCTCGGCGACCCTTTTTGCATTTGCGGTATCTCCGCCGGCTTACTCTTCGAAGCCGACGCGGAAATTCATTTTACCCTCTGGCAACGCGCGCGAGTTGCCTTCCGCATCGACTGCCACATAGGTGAACACCGCTTCGGTCGCGCGATAGCGCTGACCGATCGGAGCGGAAGAGACTTTCTTTACCCACACTTCGATATTGATGGTGATCGAGCTGCGCCCGGTGCGGATGCAGTGCGCATAGCAGCAAACCACGTCGCCTACCGCCACCGGTTTCAGGAAGGTCATGCCGTCTACGCGTACGGTCACCACGCGCCCTTCGGCGATCTCTTTTGCCTGGATGGCGCCGCCGATATCCATTTGCGACATCAGCCAGCCGCCGAAGATATCGCCGTTGGCATTGGTATCAGCCGGCATCGCCAGCGTGCGCAGCACCAGCTCGCCGCTGGGTAAAGGTCGTTGTTGTGTCATAGCAGTCTGCTTTTAAAAGGAGGGAATCACTTCATACTGCCCGCGGCAAGCGCCGCAGGCATTAACAAATTTGTAACTATTTTTTCTGTTCTGCCGGCATGTGCCGGTAAATATAGATACCGCTGAGCAGGGTGAATACCAGCGTCAACACCGTCAGGCCAAAGACTTTGAAATTGACCCAGACGCTTTGCGGCAGCCAGAAAGCGACATAGATATTCGCCAGGCCGCAGGCCAGGAAGAAGACCGCCCAGGCCAGGTTGAGGTTGCTCCACACTTTGTCCGGCAGCGTCAGCTCTTTGCCCAGCATGCGTTGAACCAGCGGCTTTTTGAGCACCCACTGGCTGATCAGAAGCGCCAGCGCGAACAGCGCGTAAATCACCGTCACTTTCCACTTGATGAACAAATCGTTGTGGAACACCAGCGTCAGAGTGCCGAACACCAACACCATCAGGAAGGTGATCAGCGTCATCTTCTCAACCTTGCGGTATTTCACCCAGGTGAACACCAGCGCCAGCGCGGTGGCGACGATCAACGCGCCAGAGGCGACGTAAATGTCGTACAGCTTGTAAAAAGCGAAAAAGACAATCAACGGGAGAAAATCAAGAAACTGCTTCATAAATCAATCCATCATCTGTTCATCGGCCGACTATACCGGATTCGGCGGGCTCTGTGTACCGCCGGACGTTGCCGATTATCGGCGTTTGGCCGGCGGATTTCTGCCGCGAAAGCAGGAATTTGCATAAACTTACGCAAGAAAGCACGGTTGCATTGCCAGAGTCGGCCACAGGTCGCATAGTAAGTGTCATAATAACCAGATAATTTACCGCGGAAAACAGCATGCAGTGGAAATCTCTCCAGGCCCTGACGCCTGGTTTGACGCATTTATTGGGGTATCAACGCGGTTGGCTCAAGCCGGATATTCGCGCCGGTCTTTCCGTTGCCGCCGTCGCCTTGCCGGTGGCCATCGCCTACGCCGAGCTGGCCGGCGTCAGCCCGGTAGTCGGGCTCTATTCCTGTATCTTGCCGATGGTGGCCTATGCGCTGTTCGGTTCGTCACGCCAGCTGATCGTCGGGCCCGACGCCGCCACCTGTGCGGTGATCGCCGCGGTGGTGACGCCGCTGGCGGCGGGCAATATGGAACGCCATTGGCAACTGACCATCATGATGACCGCCATGATGGGGGGATGGTGCCTGCTGGCCAGCCGGTTCAAGCTGGGGGCGTTGGCGGATCTGCTGTCGCGGCCGATCCTCAGCGGGCTGCTGAACGGCGTGGCGCTGACCATTATCGTCGATCAAATCGGCAAGGTGTTGGGGTTCACGGTGCATCAGGCGCAGCTGATCGAACGCATCTACGCGCTGCCGAGTAACCTGCTGCACAGCGATTGGCTGACGATGGTGGTGTCGCTGCTGACGTTGGTGACGCTGCTTGGATTCAAAAAATGGCGGCCTAACTGGCCGGCGCCGCTGTTCGCCATCGTGCTGGCGGCGTTCGTTACCTGGGCTGGCGGCTTGCAGCAGCATGGCGTGGTGACGGTGGGTGGCTTCAGCGGCGTGTTGCCGATCGTCCAGTGGCCGGACTTTCAGCCTGGTTTGCTGCGCGACATGGTGATCCCGGCGCTCAACCTGGCGGTGGTGAGCTTTGTCAGCATGATGCTTACTGCCCGCAGCTTCGCCGCCAAGAACGGTTATGAGGTCAACGCCGACGCCGAGTTTCGCGCGTTGGGGCTGGTGAATATCGTTTCGGCGCTGTCGCAAGGTTTCGCCATCAGCGGTGCGGACTCGCGCACCGCGGTGAATGACGCCAACGGTGGCAAGAGCCAGCTGGTGTCGATCATCGCCGCGGCGGTAATCGCCTTCGTCTTGCTGTTCCTGATGGCGCCGCTGCAGTTTATTCCGGTGGCGGGATTGGGCGTGGTGCTGATGTATGCGGCCTGGTCGCTGCTGGACATTCGCGGCATCTGGGTCTTGCGCCGTCGCAACGCTCAGGCTTTCCGCCTGGCGCTGTTTACCTTCCTCAGCGTGCTGCTGGTGGGGGTGATCAGCGGCATCGGCTTGGCGGTCTTGCTCGGATTGATGCAGTTTCTGCGCACCGTCTTCCGGCCGACGGAACAGCTGCTGGGGGTCAACGACGAAGGCATGATCCATTCCATGGGCAACAACAATGGCGTGAAGGCGGTGCCTGGCGTCATGATGTACCGCTTCAATTCGCCGCTAACCTATTTCAACGTGGCGTATTTTAAACGCCGCATCCTCAATTTGGTCGACGGCACGCCGTTCCAGCCGCGCTGGGTGGTGGTGGACGCGGTGGCCAGCTTTACCCATGCCGACATCAGCGTACTGGCGGCCATCGACGAACTGAAACGCGACTTATTGCAGCGTAACGTTAAGCTGGTACTGGCGGGGCGCCGCACCGAGCTGACGCGCTGGTTCCGCATCAACCGATTGGGGCGTGACAAAGAGCTGATTTTGGTGCCGGACCTGTATCTGGCGCTGAAGCTGATTCAGAGTAAGGAGCAGGCGGAAGCCGCCACGGCGGGGTAAACAAAAAAGGGGCGCGCCGAAGCGTGCCCCTTGGGTTTTGGTGGCGCCGGCCTTAGCCGCGCAGCAGCATATACAGACGGAACAGATAGATCAGCAGCAGGGCGGACACCAGGTTGCTCAACGCGGTCAACACCACGCTGGCGACGTTCGGCGTCAGCACCGACAGATGGCTCACCAGGAACAGCACCAGCAGCTTGGCCGCCAGCCACAGCATCATCGCCGGCACAATCACGCGCGCATTGGCGAAGGCCAGCTTGCTGCTCAACTTGAGCGAAGCGAACACGCCTTTTTTGTCGACGGAGGCGATCACCGGCGCCAGCGCGAAGGCGATCGCCATGATCACGCCCGGCACCACAAACAGCGTCAGGCCGAGCTGGATCAGCAGGGTGCAGATAAACAGCAGCAGCAACAGGCGAGGCAGATCGGGCGCCGAAGCGCCGAGCGCGCGCAGGGCGCTGGTGCGTTGCCCTTGCGACACCAGACGGATCAGCGTCAGCATCCCGCCGACCAGCAGCACGTTGCCGACCAGGGCGGAGAAGGTGGCGGCGGCCGACACTTTCAGCAGCACCATCTGCTGTTCCGGCGTCATCTGCTGGATCACTTCCTGAATGCCCATGCCGGTAGACGAGGCGAAATCGCTGGTGGTGGCAGCGAGCGTCGCCAACTGTTCGGCATCGGGGCTGAAGGCCTGATTCAGCAGCACGGAGATAAACGCCGTCAACAGCGCCAGCATCAGGATGCTGGCCAGTTGGTTGCGTAAAAAGTTAAAACTGTCACGGTACAAAGCGTTGGCCGTGATAGGCATGCAGACTCCTTGGCGTCGGGAAAACAGAGATAAATCAGTGGGTGATTGTACCCTGTTCCACGCCGCTGTGGCACCCCGCGAATTGCACTACGCCTATTTCTTCAACGATCGTCGTCTCAGGCAGCGAAAGCGGCAAGGGCACCGGCAACGGCGGCAGGCCGTAACGTTCGCGAGCGCGATCGCAGGCTTCGTTGCGCAGGCCGTTTTCACCGGACTGATCGAACTCTCTGCACGGGCTGGGCCGATTGAGGTAGATCGAGCAGGACACGGCGGTGCCGATCTCGCCGTCCAATGCGGTACAGCGTGGGGACTTGCTGTTGGTCCCCTGCATGCAGCGCAGGAACGGGGTCAAAGGCTCCGTTAGGGAAAGAGGGACGGTGCCGCCGCCGTCTTCGGCTTCGGCCCAATAGAATGACACTCGAAAATAACCGCAGCATGCGCCGCAGCTGACACAGGGATTAAGGATTTCGCTCATCTTGATTGCCCGCCGACTCCTTACGGCACCAACCAAAACCAACACGGAAAATGAAATTACCTCAGCCGCATTTTTCTCCGCAACTGAAATTTGAACATGTAGATAATTTACAACAAAATCGATTTTTTGATGCAGATCAATCCTTGATTTATTAAGCGGTTAGGTAACCTTGTTTTTAGTGGGATTTTAAATTTTTACACATAAGATGTGATCTCGATGGGATCACAAATACCCGAAAGTAGGTATATTCCTCCCCGAGAGATTAACCACACAAATGGAATGGATAATGAAAAAGACAACTCTGGTGGTATTGGCGACGATGATGGCGCCTATGTTGGCAAGTGCGCATCAGGCTGGTGATTTCCTGTTCCGCGCGGGTACCGCGACGGTACGCCCGAATGCGGGGTCGGACAACGTGCTGGGCTTAGGTTCGCTGGATGCGAAAAACAACACCCAGCTCGGCCTGACCTTCGGGTATATGGTGACGGACAACATTGGCGTTGAGCTGTTGGCCGCAACCCCGTTCCGCCACAAGGTGACGCTGGGCGGCACCGATCTGGCGACCGTTCACCAACTGCCGCCAACGCTGATGGCGCAATACTACTTCGGCGACAAGCAGGACAAACTGCGTCCTTACCTGGGCGTCGGCGTTAACTACACCACCTTCTTCGACGAGAAGTTCAACGACTACGGTAAAAGCGCCGGGTTGAGCAACCTCGATCTGAAAGACTCCTGGGGTGTGGCGGCGCAGGCCGGTCTGGATTACAACCTGGACGAACACTGGATGCTGAACATGTCGGTGTGGTGGATGAACATCGAAACCAAAACTCGCTTCAACGATGCGAATGGTGGGCACCACAGCTTCGATACGCGTCTGGATCCGTGGGTGTTCATGTTCGGGGCGGGTTACCGCTTCTGATCAAAGCCGTAAGCAGGGAGGCGCAAGGCCTCCCTGTCGGTATTATTTAAGCTGCATTACGTTGTCAACGGATTTCACGCCGGCAACGCCGCGAGTAACCTGCACCGCACGGTTGGCGTCATCGCTGGACGTCACGAAACCGCTCAGCTGAACGCGTCCTTTAAAGGTTTCCACGCTGATCTCGCGCGACTTAATGTTTTTATCCGCCAGCAGCGCCGATTTCACTTTGGTGGTGATCACCGTGTCATCGATATAGCCGCCCGTTCCCTCAGATTTTGCCGTCGGCGCGCAAGCGCTCACCGCGACCGCCACAACGGCTGCCATGCACAAGGCCGAAAGGGTTTTAAAAAGCTTCATAAATTACTCTCCATGCAATGTTATGGTTAAAACTCGCGACGGTGTATCGCCACTGCGAGCGCATTCCCCAAATCAAACGAAGAAATGCATAGCGAACAAAGTTCATTGTGAGACAAGACGGCGGTTTGTTCAAATTTTTGCGGTAAATAAATGGAACAAACTTTGAAGGGAAACAAGCTGTTAAAGCGAGCGCCGGCAGGGCGCTCGCCAAAGAGGATCATGCCCGGGTGGCGTGCTTCATCGCGCTGACGAAGGTTGCCAGTTTAGCCAGCATCTCCGCCGGGTTGGCATGGTGCTGTTCGATGATTTTGACGATGGCCGAGCCGGAGATCGCGCCGGCGGCGCCGGCCTGCAGCGCGGCCTTTACCTGCTCCGGTTCGGAGATGCCAAAGCCCTGCAGCGGCGGCGCGGCGTGGTACTCGCGCAGCTTGTTCACCAGATGATGCAGCGGTAGCTGCGCCCGGCTTTCGGTGCCGGTTACGCCGGCGCGCGACAGCAGGTAGGTATAGCCGCGGCCGTGCGAAGCGATTTCACGCAGCAGCTCGTCATCGGCGTTCGGTGGGCAGATGAAGATCGGCGCGATACCGTGGCGCGCGGCGGCAGCGCGGAATGGCGCAGACTCTTCAAACGGCACGTCGGCGACCAGCACCGAATCCACGCCCACTTCGGCGCAGCGTTGGTAAAACGCATCGATGCCTTTATGGAACACCAGATTGGCATACATCAGCAGGCCGATAGGAATGGTCGGGTGCTTTTGGCGGATGGCCGCCAGCATCTCGAAGCACTGGGTCGGGGTGACGCCGGCGGCGAAGGCGCGCAGCGTCGCGTTCTGGATCGTCGGCCCGTCCGCCAGGGGATCGGAGAAGGGAATGCCCAGCTCCAGCGCGTCGGCGCCGGCTTCAATCAGGGTGTCGATAATCTGCAGCGACAGCGCCGGGTTGGGATCGCCCAGCGTGACGAACGGGACGAATGCGCCTTCCTTGCTGCTTTCCAGACGCGTGAACAGTTGCTGATAACGTTCCATCAGATTTCTCCCCGTGCTTTCAAAATGTCGTGAACGGTAAATATGTCTTTGTCGCCGCGGCCGGACAGGTTGACCACCAGGATCTGCTCTTTCTGCGGCGTTTCACGGATCATTTTCAGCGCGTGCGCCAGGGCGTGCGAAGATTCCAGCGCCGGGATGATGCCTTCATGGCGCGACAGCGCCTTGAACGCTTCCAGCGCTTCGTCGTCGGTGATTGACACGTATTCTGCGCGGCCGATGCTGTTCAGGTAGGCGTGCTGTGGCCCGACGGACGGGAAGTCCAGCCCGGCGGAGATCGAATAGGACTCTTCAATCTGGCCTTCGTCGGTTTGCATCATCGGCGCTTTCATGCCGAAGTAGATGCCGACGTGGCCATGCTTGAGCGGCGCGCCGTGCTGACCGGTTTCGATGCCCAGACCGGCGGGTTCCACGCCGATCAGGCCCACTTCGGCGTCATCGATAAAATCGGCGAACATGCCGATGGCGTTGGAGCCGCCGCCGACACAGGCGATGACCGCATCCGGCAGACGGCCTTCACGCTCCAGCACCTGCGCTTTGGTTTCTTCGCCGATCATGCGCTGGAATTCACGCACGATGGTGGGATACGGGTGCGGACCGGCGGCGGTGCCGAGCATATAGTGCGCGGTTTCATAGCTGCCGGACCAGTCGCGCAACGCTTCGTTGCAGGCGTCTTTCAGCGTGGCGGAGCCGCTGTGTACCGGGATCACTTCCGCACCCATCAGCCGCATGCGGAACACGTTCGGCGACTGGCGCTCGACGTCTTTGGCACCCATATAGATGCGGCATTTCAGGCCGAGCAGCGCGCAGGCCAGCGCGGAGGCGACCCCGTGTTGACCGGCGCCGGTTTCCGCGATGATCTCGGTTTTGCCCATGCGTTTGGCCAGCAGGGCCTGGCCCAGCACCTGGTTGGTTTTGTGCGCGCCGCCGTGCAGCAGATCTTCACGCTTCAGATAGAGCTTGGTGTTGCTGCCGGCGGTGAGGTTTTTGCACAGCGTCAACGCCGTTGGGCGGCCCGCATAGTTCTTCAACAGATCGATAAATTCTGCCTGAAACGCCGGATCGCGCTGAGCGCTGACAAAGGCTTCTTCCAGTTGTTTCAAGGCCGGCATCAGAATTTGCGGCACGTATTGGCCACCAAATTCGCCGAAGTAGGGGTTAAGCAGCGTCATGAGAGTTCCCGTTATTATCCGTTATTAATGTAGAGCCATATTCAGTAGGCGCGCAGGGTTTGGAAAACCGATGCCAGGCGCGCGGGATCTTTGATGCCCGGTTCGCTTTCCACGCCGGAGTTGAAGTCCAGACCGGCGCAGCCGAGCTTGGCCGCTTCAACGCAGTTGTCTGCGCGCAGGCCGCCCGCCAGCATGACGTTAGTCAGGTCTTCGCCTTGCAATACCGACCAGTCGAAGCGTTGGCCGGTGCCGCCTGCGCCGTTGTCCAGCAGATAGCGATCGACATGCTGCAGATCGCGCGCCGGCACCCGATCTTTCACGCTCAGCGCTTTCCAGATGCGGCAATCGGCCGGCAAACGGGCGCGCAGGGCGCTGATATAGGCCTGGTCTTCCGCACCGTGCAGCTGAACCGCCTGCAAGCCGAGACGCTCAACGGTCAACGCCACGGTATCGACCTGGGCGTCGCAGAATACGCCGACGTACTTCAGCGGCGCGCCGGAGATCACTTCACGGGCGCGGGTGATATCCACATAGCGCGGTGAACGGCCGACGAAAATCAGCCCGCCGTAGATGGCGCCGGCCTGATAAGCGGCGGCGGCGTCCTGCGGGCGAGTCAGTCCGCACACTTTGTTGTCACCGAGGATCACGCGGCGCACGGCGGCGCGCAGATCGGGTTCCGACATCAACGCGCTGCCGATCAGGAAGCCGTTGGCGTAGTGGCTCAGCTCGCGAATCTGCCCGTAGTTGTTGATGCCCGATTCGCTGATCACCGTCACGCCGTGCGGCACGCGCGGCGCCAACTGACGGGTGCGGTTCAGGTCGATGCTCAGATCGCGCAGGTCGCGGTTATTGATGCCAACCACCCGCGCTTCCAGCGCGATCGCACGCTGCAGCTCTTCTTCACTGATCACTTCGGTCAGCACGCCCATATTGAGGCTGTGGGCCACCGCCGCCAGTTGGCGGTACTGTTCGTCGGTCAACACCGACAGCATCAGCAGGATGGCGTCGGCCTGATAGTAGCGCGCCAGGTAAATCTGATACGGATCGATGATAAAGTCTTTGCACAACACCGGCTGGCTGACGGTTTGACTGACCAGCGGCAGGAAGTCGAAGCTGCCCTGGAAGTATTTCTCGTCGGTCAACACCGAGATCGCCGAGGCGAAATCTTTATAGACCGAGGCGATCTCCACCGGATCAAAGTTCTCGCGAATCAGTCCCTTGGAAGGCGAGGCCTTCTTGCATTCGAGAATGAAAGCCGTCCGGGTGCCCTGCAGCGCGTGGTAGAAGCTGCGTTCGCTCGGTACGATGTCATTCTGAAAGCCGGCCAGGGGCTGTTGCTGTTGTCGCGCCGCGATCCATTGCGCTTTGTCGCGGACAATCTTGTGTAGCACGGTTTCCTGCATCATTTATCCTCTTGCCGCCAGTGCGATGACACGCTCATAGGCCTGCCCGCTGTTGATCATATCCAGTGCCTGCCGCGCATTTTGGCGCAGGTCTTCATGTCCGAATAACTTCAGAAGCAACGCGACGTTGGCCGCGACCGCCGCGGCGTGCGCCGGCTCGCCTTTACCTTGTAACAGCCGCGCCAAAATGTCACGGTTTTCTTCCGGCGTGCCGCCCAGCAAGGCTTCCAGCGGATAGGTTTCCAATCCGAAGGACTGCGGCGTGAGCTGGTAGCTGCTGATTTCGCCGTTGTTCAATTCTGCCACGTGCGTCGGGGCGTGGATCGCCACCTCGTCCATGCCGCCGCCGTGGACCACCGCCGCGCGCTGATAGCCCAGCACGCGCAGGGTTTCGGCGATCGGCAACACCAGTTCCGGGCTGTAAACGCCGATCAGCGCCAGCGGCGGACGCGCCGGGTTGATCAGCGGGCCCAGCACGTTGAACAGCGTGCGGGTCTTCAGCTGCTGGCGCACCGGCATGGCGTGACGAAAGCCGGTGTGGTACTGCGGCGCGAACAGGAAGCACACGCCGAGATCGTCCAGCGCCTTGCGCGCTTCTTCCGCCGGCAGATCCAGGCGGATGCCGAACGCCGCCAGCAGATCCGAGGAGCCGGAGCGGCTGGAGACGCTGCGGTTGCCGTGCTTGGCGATCTTCGCGCCGCACGCCGCCGCCACGAAAGCGCTGGCGGTGGAGATATTGATGCTGTTGGTGCCGTCGCCGCCGGTGCCGACGATATCGGCGAACAGATAGTCAGGGCGCGGGAACGGCTGAGCGTCGTCCAGCAGCGCTTTGGCGGCGCCGGCGATCTCTTCCGGGCGTTCGCCGCGGACCTTCATGCTGATCAACGCCGCCGCCAGTTGGCTCGGCTCCAGTTCGCCGCGCACGATGGCGCTGAACAGCTGTTGGCTTTCCTGCTGGCTCATCGACTCGGCGCGGTACAGTTTCTCAAGAATAGGTTGCATCGTCGTGTTCCTTATATTACTTCGCCAGCGCCCAGGCCAGGGTCTGCTCAAGCAGGCGCGCGCCGTGGGTGGTCAGAATCGATTCCGGGTGGAACTGGAAGCCGCACACGCGGCGGCGGTCGTCGCGCACCGCCATCACCATCTCGCCGAAACGGGCGTTGACGGTGAGGTCGGCCGGGATGTTGCTGCCGACCAGCGAGTGGTAGCGCGCCACCGGCAGCGGATTGACCATGCCGGCGAACATGCCTTCACCGTCGTGAACGATCGCCGAGGCTTTGCCGTGCAGAATTTCACCCGCCTGGCCGACCTGGCCGCCGTAGGCTTCGACGATCGCCTGGTGGCCGAGACAGATGCCGATGATCGGCAGTTGGCCGCGCAGACGCTGCAGCAGTTCCGGCATGCAGCCCGCTTCGGAAGGGGTGCCGGGGCCGGGCGACAGCATCAGCACCGGCTGTTCCATCTGTTGCAGACGCTCGATGATCACCTCGGCGGCGATCTGATTACGGTAAATCACTACCTGGTGGCCACTGGCGCGCAGCTGATCGACCAGGTTGTAGGTAAAGGAATCGACGTTGTCGAGCAGCAGGATATCGGCCATCAGAACACCTCCTTGGCATGGTGCGCAGTGGCGATGGCGCGCAGCACGGCACGGGCTTTATTACGGGTTTCGTCGGCTTCCGCCTGCGGGATGGAATCCAGCACTACGCCGGCGCCGGCCTGCACGGTGGCGATGCCGTCTTCAACGTAGGCGGAGCGAATGACGATGCAGGTATCCAGATCGCCGGTGGCGGTGAAGTAGCCCACCGCGCCACCGTAGCTGCCGCGGCGCGTGCCTTCGGAGGCGGCGATCAGCTGCATCGCCCGTACTTTCGGCGCGCCGCTGAGGGTGCCCATGTTCATGCAGGCCTGGTAGGCGTGCAGCACGTCGAGATCGGCGCGCAGGGTGCCCACCACGCGGGAAACCAGATGCATGACGAACGAATAGCGGTCTACTTTGGTCAGGTCGGCCACGTAGCGGCTGCCGGCCTGGCAGATGCGCGCCAGATCGTTGCGCGCCAGATCGACCAGCATCAGGTGCTCGGCCAGCTCTTTGTGGTCGGTGCGCATTTCCAGCTCGATACGGCTGTCGAGATCCAGATCCAACGAACCGTCGGCACGGCGACCGCGCGGGCGGGTGCCGGCGATCGGGTAGATTTCAATTTGGCGATTGCCCGCATCGTATTTCAGCGCGCTCTCCGGCGAAGCGCCGAACAGGGTGAAGTCATCATCCTGCATGAAGAACATGTACGGGCTGGGGTTGTTGTCTTTTAAGGTCTGGTAGGCCGCCAGCGGCGCCGGGCACGGTAGGGAGAAGCGGCGCGACGGCACCACCTGGAAAATCTCGCCGTGACGGATCGCTTCCTGCAGCTCGCTGACCACCGCGCCGTACTCTTCGTCGCTCTGGTTACAGCTCAGCTGCATGTTCTCCAGCTTTTGGTGCGGGATCGGCTGCGGGGTTTGTTGCAACTCGGCCTGCAGCTGTTCCAGACGCTGCTGCAGGCGCTGTGTCTCGCTCGCTTGTTCGCTGAAAACGCTGGCCTGCAGGCGGGCCGAGCCGCGCTGGTGATCCAGCACCAGCAGAGTTTCCGCCAGATAGAAGCAGAAGTCCGGGCAACGCTGATCCTGGCGCAGCGCCGGCAGGTTTTCGAAACCGGCGACCAGGTCATAGGCGAACAGGCCGCCCAGCATCACGGCTTCGCGCTCGTCCGCCGGAGAGTCGACCAGCGTCAGCAGCGTGCGCAGCGCGTCGAACACCGACAGTGAACGCAGGCGGGCGTCTTCGTCCTGCACCGCGTCGATCGTCGGGAAGGTCAGCTCGCGGCCGTTAGGGCGTGCCTGATTGCGCACCTCGGGCGGCAGCGCTTCGTCCAGCAGCGGCAGCAGCGCCGCGCCGTTGGCGGTCAGCGCCTGCACGCTGACGGTGTGGCCCAGCGCGGTGATGCGCAGCGCGCTGTCGATCACCAACAGGCTCTGAAGATTCTGTTTGCTGTTGATTTCCGCCGACTCCAGCAGCAGGGTGGCCGGCCGCGCGCCGCACAGCTGGTGGAAAATGGTGGTGGGGTCGCCCCGGTAGCTGGCTTGCGCCTTCAGCAGTGTCAGTTGTGGTTTGGTGTTCATCATCGGTGGTTCCAGTGAATTCTGTCCATAAAAAAGCCCGCATCAGGTGCGGGCTCAGGAAATCTGCATTGTCAGATGACAGCTATGCGCGATTACACCGCCCGCAAGAGGGAGGTACGCCACCAACCGTGAAGAGAAATGTATTTGTTCATTTGCAGACTCTCTCTGTTAACTCTCATCCGACACGGCCGTTGCCGTGAACTTGTGTACTAGTTAACTGGTTCGGCGAGGCAAAGTCAACCCTCTTTTTGCACAATGTTTTAGCGGTCAGCGTGAATTCTATTCATCCTCCGCCTGACGCCTACGGCTGGGGGGAAGAATAGATTTCCGTCCGGCCGCCGATCGTGGGTATGATAGAAAGCCAAGCCATTGCCGGATAGCCGTTTTGACAGACAGTAACCCTCAATCCATCGCTTTTACTCTGTACGATCTCCACAGCCACACGACCGCCTCCGATGGCTACCTGACGCCGACGCAGCTGGTGCAGCGCGCGGTTGAGATGCGCGTGGGCGTGCTGGCGATCACCGATCACGATACCACCGCCGGGCTGGCCGAGGCCGCCGCCGCCATTGCGGCACAGGCGTTGCCGTTACGCTTGGTCAACGGGGTGGAGATCTCGACGCTGTGGGAAAATCATGAGATCCATATCGTTGGGCTGGGCATGGACGTCGCGCACCCGGCGCTGGTGTCGCTGTTGGCGGCACAAACCGAACGCCGCAACCAACGGGCGCAAGAGATCGGCGTGCGGCTGGGTAAAGCGCGTATTCCCGACGCCTATGCCGGCGCCCAGCGGCTGGCGGGCGGCGGCGCGGTAACCCGTGGCCATTTCGCCCGTTACCTGGTGGAGATCGGCGTGGCGGACAATATGGCGCAGGTGTTCAAGAAATACCTGGCCAAGGGCAAAACCGGCTATGTGCCGCCGCAGTGGTGTACAATAGAACAAGCCATTGATGCGATTCATCAATCGGGCGGCCAGGCGGTGATGGCGCATCCGGGCCGTTACGATCTGACCGCGAAGTGGTTGAAGCGTCTGTTAGTGCATTTCGCCGAACACGGCGGTGACGCCATGGAAGTGGCGCAGTGTCAGCAGGCGCCGCACGAGCGCACTCAGCTGGCCAAATACGCGCAGGATTACCGCCTGTTGGCCTCGCAAGGTTCTGATTTTCATCAGCCTTGTTCGTGGATCGAGCTGGGGCGCAAGCTATGGTTGCCGGGCGGCGTCGAGCCGGTGTGGCGCGATTGGCCGCAGTCGGGCGAGGCGGTCTGATTTTACGCGCGTGGCGACGCGCGCGGGCATCATTTTAGGAGCAAGTCATGAGTCAGCTTTTTTATATTCACCCAGACAACCCGCAGCCGCGCTTGATCAACCAGGCGGTAGAGGCGCTGCGCAAGGGTGGGGTGATCGTCTATCCCACCGATTCCGGCTATGCGCTGGGCTGCATGCTGGAAGAAAAGGCGGCGATGGAGCGCATTTGCCGCATCCGCCAATTGGACGGCAACCACAACTTTACCTTGATGTGCCGCGATCTGTCCGAGTTGTCGACCTATGCGCACGTTGACAATACGGCGTTCCGCCTGATCAAAAACAATACGCCAGGCAACTACACCTTCATTCTGAAAGCGACCAAAGAAGTGCCGCGCCGCCTGATGAATGAAAAACGCAAAACCATCGGTCTGCGTGTGCCGTCGAACCCGATCGCACTGGCGCTGCTGGAGGCGTTGAACGAGCCGATGATGTCCACCACTCTGATGCTGCCGGGCAATGATTTTGCCGAGTCGGATCCGGAAGAGATCAACGATCACTTGGGTAAGGTGGTCGATCTGGTGATCCACGGCGGCTTCCTCGGCCAACAGCCGACTACGGTTATCGATCTGACCGAATCCTCGCCAGAAGTGGTGCGCGAAGGGGCGGGCGACGCGGCGCCTTTCCGCTGATGTAAATTGTTGCCACCTTGCCCATTATCTGAAAATCGGCCGAAACGACGCGACTTCGCGTGAAAGCCGCTATTCTTGAATACTTCAGAATTGATAATGGGCAGGATGCGCAACAATGATTAAACAGGTTTCTTTTTTAGCGGCCTTATTATTTTCCTCAATGGCAAATGCGGGTTTTTATTCAGGCAGCGCCTTGCTGTCGGAATCCGGCGGTTACGTAAAAAATAAAAGCGGCGAAGCCACCGTGGCGGAAGCGTTGAATGGCGGCATGTTTATGGGATACGTCGCCGGCGTATTCGATACCTATTCCATGCAGGGCAATCGCAATATCTGCCCGGCGGCCGGGATGAGCATTGGCGTAGCTGCCGACGCGGTAATGCAATATTTAAACGAACATCCTGAGCAGCTGCATTATTCCGCGCCGTCGGTGATTATGCTGGCGCTGACAGCTGCCTATCCCTGTGTGCGTCATTAATTTCTTATTCCAATTGGTGCGCATTTTTTCATAAGGTGCGCTCGAGTTCTTTTCCGCACGAACTTCAATAGATCAATGCCTGCTGCGCTGTCACCTTATCATCCCGAGAGTCCCCGAACGGGTCGGGGAGAGACGCGCAGGAGGTAACATGACCGTATTTCACAGCGCCAACGTGACGCTCGACTATCAGGATATCGGCTCAGGGCCGATAACGCTGGTGTTGCTGCCCGGCTGGTGTGAACCGAAAACCGTGTTCGAGCCGTTCATCGCTCTGGCGGCCGAGCGTTACCGGGTGATCAGCATCGATTGGCGCGGCCACGGCCTGTCGTCAAAAGCGGCGGAGATGTCGCTGACGGCGGACGATCTGCTGGAAGATGCGCGTCAGTTGTTGACGGCGCTGCATTTGGACAACGTGGTCACTCTGTCGGTGGCGCACGCCAGCTGGCTGGCGGTGGCGTTGGCCGAGGCGTTGCCGCAGCGCGTGCGCGGCATGGTGTTTCTCGACTGGATCATGACGCCGCCGGAGCCGGCTTTCTTTACGGCGGTAAGCCGCATGCAGCAGCCGCAACAATGGCTGGCGGCGCGAGACGCCTTGTTTGACTTCTGGCAGGGGGGAATCAACCATGTTGAGGTTAAACGCCACCTGGAGGTCGAGATGGCGCAGGAGGATTACCGGCTTTGGCGCGCCGCCGGCGTGGCCATCGAACAGGCCTATCGGCAATTCGGTTCGCCGCTGCAACGCCTGGCGGGGATGAGTGTGCCGCCGCCGTGCCGCCATATTTACTCGTTGGATCGCCGCGATGACTACCTGCGGCGGCAGCAGATGTTTGCCGCCGAGCAGCCGTTTTTCTCCGTAGTGCGTTTAGGCGAGGCGCGCACCCATCTCGGCATTCTGGAACGGCCTGACGCGGTGCTGTGGGCGGTGGAGGATTTTTTGGCGTATTGAACGCCGCCCGAGGGTGCCCCCGCCGATAAAGTGGGTTTCAACACCTTAGAAAGCCTGTATAATGCGCGGTTCGATCCTGATAAACGTATTATTA
Source organism: Serratia sp. Ae19-1 (assembly GCF_059801225.1). Classification (NCBI taxonomy): domain Bacteria; kingdom Pseudomonadati; phylum Pseudomonadota; class Gammaproteobacteria; order Enterobacterales; family Yersiniaceae; genus Serratia; species Serratia sp. Ae19-1. Next base: position 92,031 of record NZ_JBCHWD010000004.1, read on the forward strand.
CCGCTGTGGCGGTCAGCCGCGGCGGTTATCCCCCCGACGCCTGTGAAGGCGACATTAGAGGTTGCTCAATGAGCGAAAAGTTACAGAAAGTTTTAGCGCGCGCCGGGCATGGCTCGCGTCGTGAAATCGAAACCATGATTGAAGCCGGGCGCGTCAGCGTCGACGGCAAGGTCGCCAAACTGGGCGATCGCGTTGAAGTGACGCCGGCGATGAAAATTCGTCTGGACGGTCATGTCCTGTCGATCAAAGAATCCGAAGAGGTGGTTTGCCGCGTGCTGGCTTACTACAAGCCGGAAGGCGAGCTGTGTACCCGCAGCGATCCTGAAGGCCGCCCGACGGTGTTCGATCGCCTGCCGAAGCTGCGCGGTTCGCGCTGGGTGGCGGTAGGGCGTCTGGACGTCAACACCTCCGGTCTGCTGTTGTTCACCACCGATGGTGAACTGGCCAACCGTCTGATGCACCCGAGCCGCGAAGTGGAACGCGAGTACGCAGTGCGCGTGTTCGGCCAGGTGGACGATGCGAAAGTGAAACAGCTGAGCAAGGGCGTGCAGCTGGAAGACGGCCCGGCCGCCTTCCGCACCATCAGCTTCCAGGGTGGTGAAGGTCTCAACCAGTGGTACAACGTGACCCTGACCGAAGGCCGTAACCGTGAAGTGCGCCGCCTGTGGGAAGCGGTGGGCGTGCAGGTCAGCCGTCTGATCCGCGTGCGCTACGGCGACATCGATCTGCCGAAAGGCCTGCCGCGCGGCGGTTGGGCCGAGCTGGACCTGGCGGCGATCAACTACCTGCGTGAGCTGGTTGAATTGAAACCGGAAACGGTCAGCAAGATGCCGGTCGAGCGCGAGCGCCGCCGCGTGAAGGCTAACCAGATCCGTCGCGCGGTCAAGCGTCACTCACAGGTAGCCGGCAGCGGCCGCCGCAGTGCGCCGGGCAGCAAGCCGGGTAAACCGAGCAAGCCGAGCAAACGCAGTTAATCCCTCATTCTGGCCCCGTTCGGGGCCAGAACTTTGTGTTACCAATCGATCCCCTGTTGCGCCTTCACACCCGCGTCGAACGCGTGTTTCACCGGCCTCATCTCCGTGACCGTATCCGCCAGTTCCAGCAGATCGCGATGGCATCCGCGCCCGGTCAGGATCACCGTTTGGTGCGCAGGACGCCCCAGCAGCGCTGCCTTCAGCTCCTCCAGTTCCAGATAGCCGTAGGTCAGCATGTAGGTCACTTCGTCCAGCAACACCAGATCCAGGCTGCTGTCGGCCAGCATGCGCTTGCCGTGTTGCCACACCGCCTGGCAGGCGGCAGTATCGTCGGCCTTGTTCTGCGTTTCCCAGGTGAAGCCGGTGGCCATCACCTGAAACTCAACGCCGTGTTGCTGCAGCAGATTCTTTTCGCCATTGGGCCATTCGCCCTTGATGAACTGAATCACACCGGCGCGCATGCCGTGACCCACCGCGCGGGTGACGGTGCCGAAAGCGGCGGTGCTCTTGCCCTTACCGTTGCCGGTAAACACCAGCAGCAGGCCGCGCGTTTCCTGCGCGGCGGCGATGCGCGCATCGACCTGTTCTTTCAGGCGTTGCTGGCGCTGTTGATGACGATCTTCCGCCATGAAAACCCTCCTTATTATTCGGCCGCGCCGGGTTTACGATTCGGCTGAGCGTCGAAGCTCATGCCGGTTTTGCGGCGGCTGTCTTCGCCCATCAGATACAGATACAGCGGCATGATGTCGGCCGGGGTTTTCAGCTTGTTCTTGTCTTCGTACGGGAAGGCGGATGCGCGCATTTTGGTGCGAGTTCCCCCCGGATTGATGCAGTTTACCCGCAGATTGCGATTTTTGTATTCATCGGCCAACACCTGCATCATACCTTCGGTGGCGAACTTCGATACCGCATAGGCGCCCCAGTCGGCGCGGCCGGTGCGCCCGACACTGGAGCTGGTGAACACCAGTGAACCGGCGTGAGATTTCAGCAGCAGCGGCAGCAGCGCCTGAGTCAGCATAAAGGTGGCGTTGACGTTAACCTGCATCACCTCTTGCCACATGGTCATCGACAGATCGGCCATCGGTGCGATGTCGCCGAGCAGGCCGGCGTTGTGCAGCACGCCGTCCAGCCGTGGGAGCTGGCGCGCCAGATCGTCGGCGATTTGCCGGCATTGCTCCGGCGTGGCGTGCAGCAAGTCCAGCGTCACTACCAGCGCCGGGGCGCCGCCCCGGGCCGCGATCTCTTGTTGAACCGCCTGCAGTTTGCTTTCGGTGCGCCCCAGCAGAACCAGCTGGGCGCCAAAACGCGCGTAGGTCAGCGCCGCTTCGCGGCCGATGCCGTCGCCGGCGCCGGTGACCAAAATGATACGTTGTTCGAGCAGATCTTGTTTGGGTTGGTAATGCACGATAAATCCTCGCCTGGGTGGCTGTTCTCCCGCTGATAATGGGGAGCAAGGGTGAAACGCGCGGCCGGGGCGGGAGCGAAGGCTCGACCGTCTGCGGGCCGCGCAGCGAATCTGTCTCATCGTATTGATGAATAATGGGTGTTATATGCCTTAATCCGTGCGCATTTTCAATGCGTAGCTGGCTGAAATGGCATTCTTTTGTAACAAAAGCGGTGCGGCGGTGGCTTGGTTCGGTGGCCAATCGTCCCCATAGTGACGTGCAGGACGCAACGAATTTTCATTTAGCCGCGACAGCAGCCGCCGTGGTTGGCTAAAATGGAAAGAAGCATACTAACAACCTGTAAATAAAGGCGGAATCTGTGGAGTTTATATCTGTTTATGGCCTGTTTCTGGCCAAGGTCGCCACGGTGGTGCTGGCCATCGCCGCGTTGGCCATACTGGCGGTCAGTTTGGGGCAACGCAAGAGCCGCCAAAAAGGGGAGCTGCAGCTGACCGATCTCGGCGAACAGTATCGCGAGATGCAACGCGATATGCGTCTGGCGCGCATGGATGCCGCCGAGCAGAAGGTGTGGCTGAAACAGTTCAAGAAGCAGACCAAGGCCGACGACAAGCTGAAAAAGCAGCGCGCCAAGTCCGGCGCGGTTGAAGTGAGCAAGCCGTGCCTGTATGTGCTGGACTTCAAGGGCAGCATGGACGCGCACGAGGTGACGTCGCTGCGGGAAGAGATTTCGGCGGTGCTGGCGGTAGCCACGGCGCAGGATGAGGTGCTGCTGCGTCTGGAAAGCCCGGGCGGGGTGGTGCACGGCTACGGTCTGGCGGCCTCGCAGCTGGAGCGCCTGCGCAAGGGCGGCATTCGCCTGACGGTGGCGGTGGATAAAGTGGCGGCCAGCGGCGGCTACATGATGGCCTGCGTCGCGGATCGCATCGTGGCGGCGCCGTTCGCCATCATCGGTTCCATCGGCGTGGTGGCGCAGATCCCTAACTTCCATCGCCTGTTGAAGAAGAACGACATCGATGTGGAGCTGCACACCGCCGGGCAGTTCAAACGCACGCTGACGCTGTTCGGTGAAAACACCGAGCAGGGGCGCGAGAAGTTCCGCGAAGATCTGAACGAAACGCATGAGCTGTTCAAGCGCTTCGTGCATGAGCAGCGCCCATCGCTGGACATCGATAGCGTCGCCACCGGTGAGCACTGGTTCGGTTCGCAGGCTAAAGAGAAGGGATTGATCGACGCCATCGGCACCAGCGACGATTTGCTGATCGCCGAACTGGATAATCACGAGGTGGTCGCCGTGCGCTATGCGCGCCGCAAACGCCTGATGGACCGTTTCACCGGCAGCGCGGCGGAGAGCGTCGATCGCTTGCTGTTGCGTTGGTGGCAGCGTGGGGAAAAACCGCTGCTGTAACGGCGTGAGTGTATGGATCAACGGGGGCCTGGCGCCCCCGTTTTCATTTCTCAATCGACCAGATGGTATTTTTCCGAAAGCAGATGCGCCAAATGTTTAAACATATTAAATACGGCGGTGGTTTTGGCGGTGGGCAGCCCGTCGGCATCTAAAAAGTATTCGCCGCGGAAAACTAAAACGCCGTTTTTTTGTTCAACGTCGGTGGCGATCATGCCGTGCAGATAATCTTCGTGTTGGCGGATGATGTTATTTGCTTCCGCCAGCAGGGCCTCGCGGCCGATAGGTGCAGTATTTGTGTACATTTATTAGACTCCAAACAAAAAACGCTGCGCATATTCTAACGCCGGTTCGCTTTTATCCGCAAACCGACTAAGGTTTATTTGCCGTCTGGATGGCCATGGGTGGCCGCCGGTTGGCGAAATCGGTCTTTCCGTGCTAATTAGGTTGCGTGACGCTTTTTATCAGGTACAGTGTGGGATTTTGCGGCGTCGGGTGGAAGGTTTTGTTTACGCTATGAATAAAACTCGCACAGCCATACTTCTGGGGCATGAGTGAATAGCAGGCAGGATCAACAACTTGCGTTCAGGTTGAGCAGTTGGGCAGCCAAAAGAAAAAAATCTGTTGATCTCTTGCCAGACTGCCGCAATATAAAAAAGAGACACGAATTGCCGCGGCACGGCGAGATAAAAGACTTCTTTTTAGAAGAAATAAATTTAGGTAAAGGTAAATATGGGTAAAGCTCTCGTAATAGTTGAGTCCCCGGCAAAAGCCAAAACTATTAATAAATATTTAGGAAATGACTACGTGGTGAAGTCCAGCGTCGGTCATATCCGTGATTTGCCGACCAGTGGCTCAGCCAGCAAAAAGAGCGCTGACTCAACCGAAGACAAAGCCAAGAAAAAAGTTAAAAAAGATGAGAAGGCGGCGCTGGTAAATCGCATGGGCGTCGACCCTTACCACGGTTGGAAAGCGCATTACGAAATCCTGCCGGGTAAAGAAAAAGTGGTCGCCGAGTTAAAATCGTTGGCGGAAAACGCCGACCACATTTATCTCGCAACCGACCTTGACCGCGAAGGGGAAGCCATCGCCTGGCACCTGCGGGAAGTGATCGGTGGGGATGACAAACGTTTTAGCCGCGTGGTGTTTAACGAAATCACCAAAAACGCGATCCAACAGGCGTTCAAACAGCCGGGCGAGCTGAACATTGATCGCGTCAACGCGCAGCAGGCGCGCCGGTTTATGGACCGCGTGGTGGGCTATATGGTCTCGCCGCTGCTGTGGAAAAAAATCGCCCGCGGCCTGTCCGCCGGCCGCGTGCAGTCGGTGGCGGTGCGCCTGGTGGTTGAGCGTGAGCGCGACATCAAGGCTTTCGTGCCGGAAGAGTACTGGGAGCTGCATGCCGATCTGCTGGCGAAGGGTGAAACCGCGCTGCAGATGGAAGTGACCCACGCGCACGACAAACCGTTCAAACCGGTCAACCGCGAGCAGACTCACGCCGCGGTCAAACTGCTGGAAAAAGCCCGCTACACGGTGCTGGATCGCGAAGATAAACCGACTAGCAGCAAGCCGGGCGCGCCTTTCATTACCTCCACGCTGCAACAGGCCGCCAGTACCCGCCTGAGCTTCGGCGTGAAGAAAACCATGATGATGGCGCAACGGCTGTATGAAGCCGGCCACATCACCTATATGCGTACCGACTCCACCAACCTGAGCCAGGACGCGCTCAACATGGTGCGTGGCTATATCGGCGACAACTTCGGCGACAAATACCTGCCTAAGGCGCCAAACCAGTACAGCAGCAAAGAGAATTCTCAGGAAGCGCACGAAGCGATCCGTCCTTCGGACGTGAACGTGCTCGCCGAGCAGCTGAAAGACATGGAAGCGGACGCGCAGAAGCTGTATCAGCTGATTTGGCGCCAGTTCGTCGCCTGTCAGATGACGCCGGCGCAATACGATTCCACCACGCTGACGGTGAAAGCCGGCGATTATCAGCTGCGTGCCAAGGGCCGTACGCTGCGCTTTGACGGTTGGACCAAGGTGATGCCGGCGCTGCGCAAGGGCGATGAAGATCGCACGCTGCCTTACGTCGAAATCGGCAGCGAACTGGATCTGCAGAAACTGATCCCGAGCCAGCACTTCACCAAGCCACCGGCGCGTTACAGCGAAGCTTCGCTGGTGAAAGAGCTGGAAAAACGCGGTATCGGCCGCCCGTCCACCTACGCCTCCATCATCTCGACCATTCAGGATCGCGGGTATGTGCGGGTAGAAAGCCGCCGCTTCTATGCCGAAAAAATGGGTGAGATCGTCACCGATCGTCTGGAAGAGAACTTCCGCGAGCTGATGAACTATGACTTCACCGCCCGCATGGAAGACGGCCTCGATGAGGTCGCCAACAACCAGGCCGAGTGGAAAGCGGTGCTGGACGAGTTCTTCGTCGACTTCAGCGAACAGCTGGAAACGGCGGAGAAGGATCCGGAAGAAGGCGGCATGCGGCCTAACCAGATGGTAATGACCAGCATCGACTGCCCGACCTGCGGCCGCAAGATGGGCATTCGCACCGCCAGCACCGGCGTGTTCCTCGGCTGTTCCGGCTATGCGCTGCCGCCGAAAGAGCGCTGCAAAACCACCATCAACCTGGTGCCGGAAGCGGAAGTGCTCAACATCCTTGAAGGCGACGACGCGGAAACCAACGCGCTGCGCGCCCGTCGCCGCTGCAAGAAATGCGGTACCGCGATGGACAGCTATCTGATCGATAACCAGCGTAAGTTGCACGTGTGCGGTAACAACCCGGCGTGCGACGGCTATGAGATCGAAGAGGGCGAGTTCCGCCTCAAAGGTTACGACGGTCCGGTCGTTGAGTGCGACAAGTGCGGTTCCGAAATGCACCTGAAAATGGGTCGTTTCGGCAAGTACATGGGTTGCACCAACGAGAACTGCAAAAACACCCGCAAGATCCTGCGTAACGGCGATGTTGCGCCGCCGAAGGAAGATCCGGTGCCGTTGCCGGAGCTGCCGTGCGAGAAGTCCGACGCCTATTTCGTGCTGCGTGACGGCGCGGCCGGCGTGTTCCTGGCGGCCAACACCTTCCCTAAATCGCGTGAAACCCGCGCGCCGCTGGTGGAAGAGCTGGCTCGCTTCAAGGATCGCCTGCCGGAGAAGCTGCGCTACCTGGCCGATGCGCCGGTGGCGGATGCCGAAGGCAATAAAACGCTGGTGCGTTTCAGCCGCAAAACCAAGCAGCAGTATGTCTCTTCCGAGAAAGACGGCAAGGCGACCGGCTGGTCCGCGTTTTACGTGGACGGCAAGTGGGTTGAAGGCAAGAAGTAAGGCCGCATTCCGCCTGCAAGAAGAAAAACCAGCCCTGGCGGCTGGTTTTTTTATTGGTGAAAAGAGGAGAACGGATCTATGCTTTGCTGCTTTTATCCCTCCACCGCCGCCGTTTCACGTTGATACCAATGCAAAATAATCGTTATCATAGTGTGACGCGGATCTATACTTGAAGCTGCAACGTGGTATAGTGGTTATATAAAAAGTTTTTTTATTATTAAAGCTTATTAACAACGGCGTTTTCTTCACCATCAGGGTAAAACACGGTGTTTATGGCTTGTGAGTTTCAGCATACCGGGGCGACACCGATATACCTGGCTGCGGGTAAGCCGCAGTGTTTAACCTAGGATGGTATAAGATATGAAATTGCAGCAGCTTCGTTACATTGTGGAAGTGGTTAACCACAACCTGAATGTCTCCTCAACGGCAGAAGGGCTCTATACCTCGCAACCCGGCATCAGTAAACAAGTGCGCATGCTCGAAGACGAGCTGGGCATCCAGATTTTCGCCCGCAGCGGCAAACACCTGACCCAGGTCACCCCGGCAGGCCAGGAAATCATTCGCATCGCGCGTGAAGTGCTGTCCAAGGTGGACGCCATTAAAGCCGTGGCCGGTGAACACACCTACCCGGACAAAGGCTCGCTGTACGTCGCCACCACGCATACTCAGGCACGCTATGCTTTGCCTAACGTGATCAAGGGCTTTATCGAGCGTTATCCGCGCGTCTCGCTGCACATGCATCAGGGCTCGCCGACGCAGATCGCCGAAGCGGTCTCCAAGGGCACCGCCGATTTCGCTATCGCCACCGAAGCGCTGCACCTGTACGACGATCTCATTATGTTGCCGTGCTATCACTGGAACCGCGCGGTGGTGGTGAAACCCGATCATCCTTTGGCGGGCAAAAGCAGCATCAGCATTGAAGAGTTGGCGGCTTATCCGATCGTCACTTACACCTTCGGTTTCACCGGCCGTTCGGAGCTGGATACCGCCTTCAACCGCGCCGGCCTGACGCCGCGCATCGTCTTTACCGCCACCGACGCCGACGTGATCAAAACCTACGTGCGCCTGGGATTGGGGGTAGGGGTTATCGCCAGCATGGCGGTGGATCCGGTGCAGGATCCGGACCTGGTGACGGTGGATGCGCGCGATATCTTCACTTACAGCACTACCAAGATTGGCTTCCGCCGCAGCACCTTCCTGCGCAGCTACATGTACGACTTCATTCAGCGCTTCGCGCCGCACCTGACGCGCGACGTGGTCGACAGCGCGGTGGCGCTGCGCTCCAACGAAGAGATCGAAGCCATGTTCAAAGACATCAAGCTGCCGATCAAATAATCCCCCGCGTTGACGACATCAAACCACACCCGGACAGGCCAGCGCCTTTCCGGGTTTTTTATGAGCAAGCGCCTGCGGCATAAACCGCCCCATTCGCAAATTGCGCTAATCCAATCTTGGCCAGGGGAACGCGTTGCGGTGCTCTTGCGCCAGACCAAACTCCCTCTGCCATTTCCATTAAGTTTCTGAATACCCCTCATTCTGCGTTGAGGCGGCCTGTGTCTTGCTGGTTAGGAATCCTCCGAAAATGAGGCGTTTTTGTTCTGGCAAAGAGTTTTTTTTCTCTCGGAAGTTAAAGTGATGCTAACCAATTGTCACCGGAGCCGCTTATCTCATGACCAGCCGTATCTCTGTCCAATTGCCCGTTGAGGGCCTGCTTTTTTGGAAGCTGGCGGGCCGTGAAGCCTTGTCCGAGCCTTTTGCGCTGACGCTGACCTTGCTGGGCCGCGATGCCCGTATTAATCGCAGCGAGCTGTTGGGGCAACCGGTCACGGTAACTCTGCCGACGGGGCTGCTGTCAGCGGATCGCCATATCAATGGCAAGGTGACTCGCGTGGCCGTCAGCGCCGTCGAGTTAAGTGGCACGCGTTATGCCGTGTATACGCTGACGGTGGAATCGGATCTATGGCCGATGAAGCGCGATCGCAATCTGCGCATCTTCCAGGGCCAGACGGTGCCGCAAACGGTGCGTGCTTTGCTCAGCGAATATCAGGTGAACGTAGAGGATAAACTCACCGGTCACTATCGGGTGTGGGATTACTGCGTTCAGTATCAGGAGAGCAGTCTCGACTTCATCAGCCGCCTCATGGAGCTGGAGGGGATCGTTTATCACTTTCGCCATGAGGCGGGCCGTCACACGTTGGTGCTGACGGATGCGGCAGGGCAGTATCAGCCGTTTAGCGGCTACGAGACGATTCCCTACCATCAGACTCCGTCTGGCGGCAGCACCCTCGAACAGGGCATCGGGCAATGGGCACCGGAAGACAGCGTGACGCCTGGCATTTACGGCCTGGACGACTATGACTTCCGCAAGCCGAACGCCTGGCTGTTCCAGGCACGCCAAAACCCGGCCTCGCCGATGCCGGGCAGCATCGACGTCTACGATTGGCCGGGCCGCTATGTCGAACACGCTGATGGGGAGTTCTACGCACGCGTGCGCCAGGAGCGCTGGCAGGTGGAACATCAACAGATACACGGCACCGCAACGGCGATTGGAGTGGCGCCGGGCTACACCTTTACCCTGATCAACGCCCCGTTTTTCAGCGATAACGGCGAATACCTGACGACGGCCGCCGATTACACGTTCTCCGAGAACCGCTACGCCAGCGGCGAAGAAGGCGAAACGGTACATCGCATCGACTTTACGGTTATCCCGGCCGCCACCGTTTTTCGCCCGCTGACGGTGACGCCATGGCCGCGCACCTATGGCCCGCAAACGGCCAGGGTGGTAGGGCCCGCCGGCGAGAATATCTGGACGGACAAATACGGCCGGATAAAAGTGAAGTTTCACTGGGATCGCCGCGCCAAAGGGGATGACACCAGTTCGTGCTGGGTAAGGGTCTCGAGCGCTTGGGCGGGGCAAGGGTTCGGTTCGGTACAAATACCGCGCGTTGGTGATGAAGTGGTGGTGGACTTTATCAACGGCGATCCGGACCGGCCGATTGTCACCGGGCGCGTCTACAATGAAGCGAGCATGCCGCCGTGGGTGTTGCCGGCGGCGGCGACGCAAATGGGCTTTATGACCCGCAGTAAGGACGGCAGCCGGGACAATGCCAGCTATCTGTTTTTCGAAGATAAGGCGGGAAGCGAGGCTGTAGAGCTGCATTCCGAAAAGGATATGAAGGTTTCGGTGGAAAATGACCAGCAGGTCAATATCGACGGCAACCGGACGACAACTATCCTCAAGCAACAGCAAGACGAAGTGACGGGCAACGCCACCTTCCACTACAAAGGCCAGCGCACCACCACGGTGGATCAAAAAGAAACCGGCTATTTTAATGGCGGCGTCGTAACGGAGATCAAGGCGGGGCGGACGTTCGACATTAAAGACGGCGGCGACAAGGTTACGATCAAAGGCGACCGCACCAGCGATATCGACGGGAATGAAAGCCACCATGTCACCGGCAAACTGACCGAGACTCTGGATAAAGGGCGGGAGGTTAAGATCGGTGCCGGCGGCCATAAAGAGGACGTCACCGGCGGCGTCACACGCGAGATCAAAGGCGGCGTCAATGAATCGATCAAAGACGGCGTCACCACCAACATCAATAGCGGCGACTGGACGCAAAACGTCAACGCGGGAACCATTACGATTTACAGCCCGCATCAAATCAAGATTGTCAGCGGTGAAAAGATCAGCCTGGAAGCGCCGGAGTCCGTGTTCAATCCCAAGTTGCACAGCCTGACCGTGACCGCCTTCAGCGAAAGTATCACCGGCAACAGCGTATCGGCATCGGCGATAACCAGCAGCATCGTTGGCGTGTCCAACAGCCTGACAGGCTTGTCAAATTCTTATAAGCTGAAAGAGTTTTCAAAGACGGCGTTTAAAACGGAAACGAACGGTGTGGTGGTGAATATCGAGGTGACCAATATCAGCAACAGAACGCTGAATGTAACGAATAACTCGTTGTTTATAATTACATAAAATGGAGCAGCACACTTATGTCTCTGGCTGATATGTCGAAGTACTTCCTGTATGCGGGGATCGCCACCCCTGTCGTGATGGGTATTTTCTTTTACTGTATTTTTAAAAATAACGGCGGTAACTCGAGCGAGATGTCCGCGGTTAAAAACTATCTCAGCAAGGACAGCTGGCAAGGCGAGATTATCGCCTCGCGCCTCGAGTCCTGTCGGCAAACCAACACCCGATACGGGAATGATTTTTTCTTTGACGTCGATTTTTATCTGCCGGGCGACACCCGCCTTCACACCGCCAAAGCCCTGGTTCAACCTGGCCAGATGCATCTGCTGCACAAAGGGATGGGCATCCAGGTGAAGAAGGGCCGTAAGAATCAGCTGGCGGTGGTGGGCATGGATTTCCCCGCTGCACCATTGTAAACCTGCCTTTTCGTGCTAAAGCGCCGCATCGTTGCGGCGTTTTTGTTGGCGCGCTGTCTAACCCCTTGGCCGTGTTGATCCTTTCTTCCCGTTGATTGTTCCCGCCTATCGTTGTGTGCAAAACGTGTTGTTATCAAATCGTTAACTTATCTTTGTGGTATCTTTAAACAAGACCTCAGTAATTACCCTGTTTTACTCACAATAAGAAATGGAGGAGCTATGTCGTCCGATCTTCGTGAAACAAGTATGGATAAGCTGGTTGCGCTGAATAGCGAGTATTACTATTACAGTCTGCCGCTGGCAGCGAAGCAGCTGGGTGATATCGACCGGTTGCCAAAATCGATGAAAGTGCTGTTGGAGAACCTGCTGCGCCATGTGGATGGTGACACCGTGCAGGTTGACGACCTCAAGGCCATCGTCGCCTGGCTGCAAACCGGCCATGCTGACCGTGAGATCGCCTACCGTCCGGCGCGCGTGCTGATGCAGGATTTTACCGGCGTCCCGGCGGTGGTCGATCTGGCGGCGATGCGCGAAGCGGTGCGGCGGCTGGGCGGCAACGTCGACCAGGTGAACCCGCTGTCGCCGGTGGATCTGGTGATTGACCACTCGGTCACCGTCGATGAATTCGGCGATGACAACGCCTTTGAAGACAACGTGCGTATCGAGATGCAGCGTAACCACGAGCGCTACACCTTCTTGCGTTGGGGGCAGAAAGCCTTCAACCGCTTCCGCGTGGTGCCGCCAGGCACCGGCATCTGCCACCAGGTTAACCTCGAATACCTTGGCCAAACGGTCTGGCACAGCGACGAAAGCGGCCGCCGCGTGGCCTATCCGGATACGCTGGTGGGCACCGACTCCCACACCACCATGATCAACGGCCTGGGCATCCTCGGTTGGGGCGTCGGCGGCATCGAAGCGGAAGCGGCGATGCTGGGCCAGCCGGTGTCGATGTTAATCCCCGACGTGGTCGGCTTCAAGCTGACCGGTAAGCTCAGAGAGGGGATTACCGCCACTGACCTGGTGCTGACCGTCACTCAAATGCTGCGCAAGCACGGCGTGGTCGGCAAGTTCGTCGAGTTCTACGGCGACGGCCTGGCCGATCTGCCGCTGGCGGACCGTGCGACCATCGCCAACATGTCGCCGGAATTCGGCGCCACCTGCGGCTTCTTCCCGGTGGATGACGTTACGCTCGGCTATATGAAACTCAGCGGCCGCAGCGCCGAACAAATCGCGCTGGTAGAGGCTTACGCCAAGGCGCAGGGCATGTGGCGCCATCCGGGTGATGAACCGGTCTTCACCAGCTCGCTGGCGCTGGACATGTCGACGGTGGAAGCCAGCCTCGCCGGACCGAAACGCCCGCAGGATCGCGTCGCGCTGCCGAATGTGCCGCAGGCGTTCAAGGCCGCTACCGAACTGGATATCGGTGGGCACAAGGCCAAGGCCGACAGCAAAACCTTTACGCTGGACGGGCAGCAGCACGAACTGCGCGACGGCGCGGTGGTGATCGCGGCGATCACCTCTTGCACCAACACTTCCAACCCGAGCGTGATGATGGCGGCCGGCCTGCTGGCGAAAAACGCCGTCAAGAAGGGGCTGCGCAGCAAGCCCTGGGTAAAAACCTCGTTGGCGCCGGGCTCGAAAGTGGTGACCGACTATTTCGACAGCGCCAAACTCACCGCCTATCTGGAAGAGTTGGGTTTCAACCTGGTGGGGTATGGCTGTACCACCTGCATCGGTAACTCGGGCCCGCTGCCGGATCCGATCGAACAGGCGATCAAAGAGGGCGATCTGACCGTGGGCGCGGTGCTGTCAGGCAACCGTAACTTCGAAGGGCGCATCCACCCGCTGGTGAAAACCAACTGGCTGGCCTCGCCGCCGCTGGTGGTGGCCTATGCGCTGGCGGGCAGCATGAAGATTGATCTGAGCAAAGAGCCGCTCGGCGAGGGCAACGACGGTCAACCTGTTTACCTGAAGGACATCTGGCCGAGCAGCCAGGACATCGCTCAGGCGGTGGAAGAGGTGCGCACCGAGATGTTCCACAAGGAATACGGCGAAGTGTTCGACGGCGACGCCAACTGGCAGGCGATCCAGGTGACCGGTTCGGCGACCTATCAGTGGCAGGAAGACTCGACCTATATCCGCCATCCGCCGTTCTTCAGCACCATGAAGGTGAAGCCGGATCCGGTGCAAGACATCAAGGATGCGCGCATTCTGGCGATACTGGCCGACTCGGTGACCACCGACCACATTTCGCCGGCGGGGAATATCAAGCGCGACAGCCCGGCGGGGCGTTATCTGAGCGAGCACGGCGTGGCACCGCAGGATTTCAACTCCTACGGTTCGCGCCGCGGCAACCATGAAGTGATGATGCGCGGCACTTTCGCCAATATCCGTATCCGCAACGAAATGGTGCCGGGCGTGGAGGGCGGTTATACCCGTCATATTCCGTCGCAGCAGCAGCTGTCTATCTACGACGCCGCGATGCAGTATCAGCAAGAGAAGGTGCCGCTGGCGGTGATTGCCGGTAAAGAGTACGGTTCCGGCTCTAGCCGTGACTGGGCGGCGAAAGGGCCGCGCCTGCTGGGCGTGCGGGTGGTGATCGCCGAATCCTTCGAACGCATTCACCGCTCCAACCTGATCGGCATGGGCATTTTGCCGCTGGAGTTCCCACAGGGGGTGACGCGCAAAACGCTGGGGCTGACCGGGGACGAGCAGATCAGCGTCGGCGGCCTGCAACAGCTGCAGCCGGGCCAGACGGTGCCGGTGCACATCACCTATGCTGACGGGCGCAAAGAGGTGATTGACACCCGTTGCCGCATCGATACCGGCAATGAGCTGACCTACTACGAAAACGACGGTATCCTGCACTATGTGATCAGGAAGATGCTGTAAATCGAGCAATAAAAAGGGCGCCGCAAGGCGCCCTGATTGTTTCCGTCGCGGCGGCGATCACTTCTGGTCGAGCAAATGGCCCATTTTGGCGGCCTTGGTCGCCAGATAGTGTTCGTTCTTCGGATTGCGGCCGACGATCAGCGGCACGCGTTCGCTGATGTTGATACCGGCCTCGGTCAGGATCTCGACCTTTTTCGGGTTGTTGGTCAGCAAACGCACCGCGTCGACGCCCAGCAGTTTGAACATGTCGGCGCACAGGGTGAAGTCGCGTTCGTCGGCGGCGAAGCCGAGCTGGTGGTTGGCTTCCACGGTGTCTGCGCCCTTATCCTGCAGGGCGTAGGCGCGGATCTTGTTCAATAGGCCGATGTTGCGGCCCTCCTGGCGATGATAAAGCAGGATGCCGCGGCCTTCTTCAGCGATCTGCTCCAGCGCGGCTTCCAGTTGAAAACCGCAGTCACAGCGCAGGCTGAACAAAGCGTCGCCGGTCAGACATTCGGAATGCACGCGCGCGAGCACCGGCGCTTCGCCGGAAATGTCACCGAATACCAGCGCCAGATGGTCATGCCCGGTCGCCAGTTCTTCGAATCCTACCATCAGGAAATCGCCCCAAGGTGTCGGCAGTTTTGCCTCTGCCACCCGTTTAAGCTGCATGTCACTCTCCACAAAAGCGTACGATTCAATCATTGTCGCGCATCCTAAGTCCGGTTGAGTACATTGACCAAGACTAAAACGTGCTACGCCGATCTCTATTTCGTTAATTATCGGCTATTTTGCCACAACTTCTTGCCGGGCGGTGCTCAGCAAACCAGCAGATGGCGTTTTCTGGCCACCTATTATTGCGATAGGTTGCCTATCTGTTTAATTTTTAGCGTGTTATCAATATTGCACTCTTGTTACACTGCTGCCTGATTCACGCAGAGGAAAATGGCAATGTATGAGATAGCAAAACGCACGGCGGGCGGCGCGCTGCTGTTGTTGTTGATGCCGCTGGCGGTCTGGGTATCCGGCTGGCACTGGCAACCCGGCGGCAATGAGCCGCTGCTCAAAGCGCTGTACTGGGTGACCGAAACCGTAACCTCACCGTGGGGCATTCTGACCAGCGTTATCCTCTGCGGCTGGTTTTTGTGGTGTCTGCGCTTTCGGCTGAAGGCGGCCATCGGTTTGGCGATCCTGCTTTTCGCCGCGCTGGTGATCGGGCAGGGGGTGAAGTCGTTAATCAAGGATCGGGTGCAAGAACCGCGGCCGTTTGTGGTATGGCTGGAGCAAACCCACGGCGTGGACGGCAAATATTTTTATTCGCTGCACCGCAAAGAGCGCAGCGCGCTGGTGCGCGAGCAGCTGCAGGATCAAACTGTGGTGCCGAACTGGCTGCGCAAGCACTGGCAGTTTGAAACCGGCTTCGCGTTTCCGTCGGGGCACACCATGTTCGCCGCCACCTGGGCGCTGTTGGGCGTAGGGCTGCTGTGGCCGCGCCGCCATTATAAAACCGTTGCGCTGCTGATGGTGTGGGCAACGGGGGTGATGGGCAGCCGTCTGCTGCTGGGAATGCATTGGCCGCGCGATCTGGCGATGGCGACGCTGATCAGTTGGCTGCTGGTGGTGGTCACCTGCTGGCTGGCGCAGCGCTGGTTCGGCCCGCTGACGCCGCCACCACAAGAGCAGCAGGAAATCGCGGCGCGCAAGCCGGAGCCGTGATGGTTATGTGACCATGTCACATGCAACGCGGCGCCCGATCGGCGCCGCATTAACCGCTTACATTTTCCCGCCATTGCAATCTGCGCCGCCGCCCCCATATCCTTATAAATTCGACGTTTTGAGAAGCTTTCTCATCAATTTGATCGCTAAAGCCGTTGACTGCCGAATATGCCAGCAGATATGTGGTTTTATCGTGCCGCAGGGTTTCCCTGCCGCAACGGGAAATGCTAACTTAAGGGTTAGGGACGCCACGTTTTGGCATCGTTCATCCGATTCACTCGGCATCGCGGGAAAGAATGTGAAATATTTGCTGATTTTTTTGTTGGTTCTGGTGATCTTCGTGATTTCCGTCACTCTGGGTGCGCATAACGATCAGGTGGTCAATTTTAACTATCTGGTCGCGCAGGGCGACTATCGCGTATCGACCCTGTTGGCCACGCTGTTTGGCGCCGGTTTCGTGCTCGGCTGGATCATTTGCGGCCTGTTTTACCTGCGCACGCGCATTGCGCTGGGCCGCGCCGAGCGCAAGATCAAAAGGCTGGAGCTGCAGCTCGAGCAGCCCGCTGAACCGGCGACTCAGCCCGTTGTCAGCAAGGAATAATCCTCTATGTTAGAACTGCTGTTTCTGTTGCTGCCCGTGGCTGCCGCGTACGGTTGGTACATGGGGCGCAGAAGCGCTCAGCAGGACAAACAGCAAGAAGCCAACCGCCTGTCGCGTGAATACGTGGCAGGGGTGAACTTTCTGCTTTCCAACCAGCAGGACAAGGCGGTCGATCTGTTCCTCGATATGTTGAAAGAGGACAGCAACACCGTTGAGGCTCACCTGACGCTGGGCAACCTGTTCCGTTCGCGCGGCGAAGTCGACCGCGCTATCCGTATCCATCAGGCATTGATGGAAAGCGCCTCCCTGACCTTCGAACAACGTCTGTTGGCGGTACAGCAGCTGGGCCGCGATTATATGGCGGCCGGGCTGTACGATCGTGCGGAGGATATGTTCAGCCAGTTGACCGACGAAGCGGATTTTCGCGTCTCGGCGCTGCAGCAGCTGCTGGTGATCCATCAGGCCACCAGCGATTGGCAAAAAGCGATCGACGTGGCGGAAAAGCTGGTCAAGCTGGGCAAAGAGAAACAGCGCGTCGAGATTGCGCACTTCTATTGCGAGCTGGCGCTGCAGGCGATGGGCAGCGACGATCTCGATCGGGCGATGAGCCTGCTCAAGCGTGCGGACGCCGCCGACAAACAGTGTGCGCGCGTGTCCATCATGTTCGGGCGCATTTACATGGCGCAAAACGACTATGCCAAAGCGGCGGAATCGCTGCAGCGCGTATTGAGCCAGGATAAAGAGCTGGTCAGCGAGACGCTGCCGATGCTGCAGGAGTGCTACCGGCATCTGCCGGAACAGCAGCACAACTGGGCGGATTTCCTGAAACGCTGTGTGGAAGAGAACACCGGCGCCACCGCCGATCTGATGCTGGCCGAAATCATCGAGCAGCACGAAGGGCGTGATGTGGTGCAGGTCTATATCAACCGTCAGCTGCAGCGCCATCCCACCATGCGGGTGTTTTATCGGCTGATGGATTACCACCTGGCAGACGCTGAAGACGGCCGGGCGAAAGAGAGTCTGCTGTTGTTGCGCGATATGGTCGGCGAGCAAATTCGCACCAAACCGCGTTACCGCTGCCACAAATGTGGCTTCACCGCGCACTCGCTCTATTGGCATTGCCCGTCGTGCCGCGCCTGGTCGTCGGTTAAACCGATCCGCGGTCTGGATGGGCAATAACGCGGCGGTACGGCAAAAAAAACGGGGCGATAAATCGCCCCGTTTTTTTATGTTCATCACTTACTTTTTCTTGCCGCCTTTGGCGCCGGTTTTCAACAGCTGACGCAGTTTCTTCAGCTCTTTCTGGCTCAGCGGCTGTTCAATCTCTTCTTCGGTGCTTTGATTGTCGATCTCGCCGTGGTGCAGCTCATCCGCTTTCTTGGTGGGTTTTTCAGCCTTGGCGGCGGGCGCGCTGAAGCTGCTTTCCAGGCGTTGGCACACTTCTACGCTCAACGAAAATTCGTTTTCAGCGGCGGCGGCGCGGATTTTTTCCTTCAGTTCCAGAGGAATTTTAATGGTAAGTGTCGATATCTCGCTCATTTTGAAAGCCTTTCTGCAGGAAGATGCCTTCAAGCTAAGCCACTGACGATAGGGTGTCTAGTGTGTAATAAAAATTTAATATTTCTGTAACAAAATGGGGCGGGGGAAATGCGGTTTTTTTCAGGCGGTAAACAGAGGCAGGGCCCGAACGTTCGGGCCCTGTACCGGAAACATTATTTGTAGATGATCGCGGTGCCGCTCAACATGTTGTTACCACCGGCGGAGATGATACGGTAGCTGCTGGCGCCCTGGGCATCGGCTTTAGCGGCCAGTTTTTTCTCCAGGCTGCTGAGGGTCGTTGCGTGACCTGCGGAAACGACGCCGGTGGCGGTCAGGTTATCGGCCTGCTGGCTGCTGATCGGTTCAGCGGCGAAGGTGGCGAATGAGGTCAGTGCAATAGCGGCAGCGGCTGCAAAATATTTGATGGTTTTCATAGGTGACTCCAGTCTGTTTATTTAGGAAGGAAGCCGTTCGCTTCCGATGTGTTGAATAATAAAGCATCCGTGCCGATTGAAAATCTGATAATGCTGAGCAAGTCTTTCAAAATATCTGATTAACAATTTACGCATCTTTACGGCGTTTTACGCTGCGTAGTTTATTGCTGACGGGCGTTCGTTGACGCGCCATGACAAAGACGGGAGGTAACATGACAGAGCGTAGGTGCGCGCTGCGGCTGGGATTTCTGGTCCCCGGCATGTAGAATGCGGCGGTCAGTTTCGCGGGTGAGTCCCTGATTATGTCCATTTTACAGAAGGTAGAAGAAATGAAGTCTGAAAATAACACTAATAACAATGACTTAAAATCATCTCCAATCGTTGTGGCGTTAGATTACGCCGATAAGAACGCTGCGCTGGCGTTCGCCGACCGTATCGATCCGCAAGACTGCCGCTTGAAAGTGGGCAAAGAAATGTTCACGTTGTTTGGGCCGCAGCTGGTGCGCGATCTGCATGGGCGCGGCTTCGACGTGTTCCTCGACCTGAAATTCCACGATATTCCCAATACCACTGCACATGCGGTTGCCGCAGCGGCCGAGCTGGGCGTTTGGATGGTTAACGTGCACGCCAGCGGCGGCGCGCGCATGATGACCGCCGCTAAAGAAGCACTGGTGCCTTACGGCGCGGATGCGCCGCTGCTGATCGCCGTTACGGTACTGACCAGCATGGAAGCGGAAGACCTGCGCGGCATCGGCATCGAGGCCAGCCCGGCGGAGCACGCCGAGCGCCTGGCGCGCCTGACCCGCGACTGCGCGCTGGACGGCGTGGTGTGTTCGGCGCACGAAGCGCAGCGTCTGAAGGCCGCTTGTGGGCAGGCTTTCCAACTGGTTACGCCGGGGATCCGCCCTGAAGGCAGCGCGGCGGGCGATCAGCGCCGCATCATGACGCCGGTGCAGGCGCAGGCCGCCGGCGTGGACTACATGGTGATTGGGCGTCCGATCACCCAATCTACAGATCCGGCCGCGACGCTGCGCGCGATCCGCGCCTCTTTGGCCTGAGGAAGCGATGATGAATGACGATAACAGCCGTCTGGTGTATTCCACGGACACCGGTCGCATCAAGCAGGAAGAGGTTAAACCGCAACGCGCCAAGGGCGACGGCATCGTGCGCATCCAGCGTCAGACCAGCGGCCGCAAGGGGAAGGGCGTGTGCCTGATCGCCGGCGTCGATCTGGATGATGCCGCGCTCGACAAGCTGGCGGCGGAATTGAAAAAGAAATGCGGCTGCGGCGGTTCGGTGAAAGAAGGCGTCATCGAGATCCAAGGCGATAAGCGCGACCTGCTTAAACAGTTGCTGGAAGCCAAAGGCATGAAGGTGAAGCTGGCGGGCGGCTGAGGCGAATCGCCATGCCGCAGTGCAATGCCGCGGCATGGCTTGAGGTTGTTGCTGCCGGGGGTTAGCCCGTTAACGGCAAAAGAACCATAGACTTAAAGTAAAACAGACCTGAAATCATCGTTATTCTGGTTAATACGTCAAAGCGCAGATGCGCTTTTGCCAGCCTGTCGGCGGAAGACTATCGGTCAGGTTTATTTGCCAACCTGGTGACCGATGATACCCCCTACCGCAGCCCCACCCAGCGTGCCCAACGCGCTGCCGTTGGTCAGCACCGCACCGCCGACTGCACCGGCGCCGGCACCGATAGCGGTGTTGCGATCGCGTTTGGACATGTTGGAACATGCGCTGAGTGAAAACGCCAGAGTCAGAGCCAGAGCGGCGGTGGCGAAACGTTTATTGATAATCATCATAATGACTTCTCCTTAGCATTGGCTATATGGAAGTGCCCTGTAAGTATAGGCGTTAACCATAGATCAGGCCTGCCGTTGGTTCCCATACAGTATCGATATAAAAAATGGCATCTTTTGTTAACGGCCGAATAATTAGCAGGTTACGGCCCAAAAGTTACCGAAGCTGAGTATAGGTTTCTCGGGAAGGATAAACAGGTAAATAGTCTTAAAAACCCGCTGTGCAAGGGGAAAGGCGCGCGGTGTGGCCCGCGCGGCGCGATAGGTGCGGTGGCGGCCGCGTTACTCGTTGACCAACTCAAGCTGCACGCCCTGGCGTTTCAGCTGATGTTGATACTCCAGCGCCAAACGTGAATCGGTGATCACCCGGCTGATCTGCCCCGGCTGCGCCAGCGGGTTGGGTTGGATTTGGCCGAATTTGCTGGAGTCCGTCAGCACGATATTCTCCACGCCCTTGGCCAGCACTGCGCTGACCACATCGGCGCGCATCATGTCGCGGCCGGTAAAGCCGGTTTCGGCCTGAAAGCCGTCAATGCCGATAAACGCCTTGTTGAAATGCACCTGCTGAATGCACAGCCGCGTCAGCGGGCCGACCACGGTCTCGCTTTTCTTCTGGTACATGCCACCCAGCACGATGACGTCGCAGTCGGTTTCTTTGAGCAGGTTGGCGATGTAATGGCTGACGGTGATAAGCGTAATGCGCTTGCGTTCGGCGATGTAGCGGGCCAGCAGGGCATTGGTGCTGCCGCTCTCGATAAAGATCGTCTCGCCGTCATTGACCTGCGCGGCGGCGTACTGCGCCAACCGCTGCTTGAGGGTGAAATTGGACATCATGCGGGCGTCGACGTCGTCGCTCTCTAACGCCACGGCAGAGCCGTGCACCCGCTTCAGATAACTGCGCTTTTCCAGCAGGTTGAGATCCTGCCGGATAGTGACTTCCGAGACGCCCGAGGCGCGCGCCAGTTCATTGACGCTGATCCGCCGGCGATCGTTAACCAACTGCAATATGGTCTGTTGTCGTAAATTCATATCGGCCTGATGATGCGGCCACCAAGGCGCGGCCGCTAAGAGTCAAAGGTTTAAAGAGTATGTTCTGTGCGCGCAATAATATCATCCTGCGCCTCAGGGGATAATGCGGTAAAGAAGGCGGAATAGCCAGCTACGCGAACCACTAAATCACGATATTGGTCAGGGTGTTGCTTCGCCGCCAGCAGCGTTTCGCGCGACACGATATTGTACTGCACATGCCAGCCTCGGTAGTTCTCGAAGAAGGTGCGCAACATCAGCATCAGCTTTTCCCGATCGCGCGGGTTGTCCAGCGTCGCCGGGTTCAGCTTTTGATTGAGCAGCACGCCGCCGAGGATCGCCTCGGTCGGCAACTTGGCGAGCGAATTGAACACCGCCGTCGGCCCTAGGTGATCGGTACCGGACGCTGGGCTGGCGCCTTCCGCCAGTGGCGTGTGCGCCTTGCGTCCATCGGGCGTGGCCGCAGTGGCGGCGCCGAAGGGCACGTTGGCCGAGATCGACGAAGTGCCGGCGTAGTAACCACCGCCGATCGGCCCGCGGCCGAAGCGGGTGTTGCGATACTGCTTCAGTTCTTCGATATAGGTTTGGTAGGCGCGCACCAGCAGCCGATCGACCTCGTCCACGTCGTTGCCGTATTTAGGCGCGGCGTTGAGCAGCCGCTGGCGCAGCTGTTCGCCATCCAGCCCGGCGAAGTCGTCGGCCAGCGCCGCCGCCAGCTGCTGCTGGCCGATCGTCCCCTGGTCAAACACCAGTTTGCGCACCGCCGCCAGGCTGTTGCCCAGGTTGGCGATGCCGACCTGCAGGCCGGAAACCCAATCGTATTTGGCGCCACCTTGCTTGATGCTTTTACCGCGTTCGATGCAGTCATCCACCAGCGCGGAACAGAGGATATCGTGGGCATTCTCTTCCAGCACGCTGTCCACCACGCATTCGATCTCGATCGACTTGCGCGTGTAGTAGCGGATTTGCCGGTCCCAGGCGGCTAATACCTGCTCGAAATCGGCGAAGTTTCCTTTGGATAGTGCCTGTTCCTGCGGCAGGAAGATCTGCCCGGAGGTCGAGTCGCGGCCCTGTTCCAGCGCCGCCAGCAGCACGCGGGCGAAGTTGATGAAGCTCATGCCGGTGCAGCGATAGCCCCATTTGCCGCCGACGGCGGTCTCGATGCAGCCGATGGCGGCGTAGTCGTAGGCGTCTTGCGGCTCAACCCCCAGCTTGATGAATTCGGGAATGACGATTTCGTCGTTGTTGAACGCCGGCATGCCGAAACCGCAGCGGATCACCTGCACGCAGGCGTCGAGGAAGTCGGCGCTCATCCCGGCATGGTAACGCACGCTGAGGTTGGGCTGGGTGGAACGCAGGCGGCCGCAGGACTCGAGAATGGCGTAGGACAGCGGGTTGACCGCATCGCACGGCCGGCCGTCGATCAGCTTCTGTCCGCCGATGGTGACGTTCTGGTACAGCGGGCTGCCGGCGGAAGCCTTGGAATGCGAGCCGGAGCGGATCTTGTTGACCTCCAGCAGCTTCAGCCAGCAGCTGTGCAACAGCTCGATGGCGTCTTCCCGCGCCAGCTTTTGCTCCAGCTCCACGTCACGACGATACCAGGGATAGAGGTATTGATCGAGGCGGCCGAAGGAAACCGAATGGCCGTTGGATTCGATCTGCAACGTCAGCTGGATGAAATAGCACAGCTGCAGCGCCTGCCAGAAGGTGTGCGGCGGGCGATGGGCGATCTGTTCACAGTTATCCGCGAGGGCCAGCAGTTCGGTACGCCGCCAGTCGCGCGGTTCGTTTTGCGCCATGTCGCGCGCCAGGCGGGAGAAGCGCAGGATGTGCTCGCTCAGCGCCGCCAGCACGATGTCGATGGCGTTGAGAAACTGCGCTTTGTGCAGATCTTCCCACTCGGTCAGGTGCAGGCGGCTGCGGCGCGCGTTCACTTTTTCACGCAGGCCGTCGAGACCTTTCTCCAGCAGCAGCGGGAAGTTAACCGCCAGGTGAGCGTCACCGGAGGTCATGTTGCCCTCGGCCTTGATGATGCCGGTGGCCAGCAGCGCCTTTTGCTCGTCGGTAAACATGCCGTAGCAGCGATCCTGCACCGTTTGGCCGCGCCACCAGGGGCACAGGCGATGCAAAATCGCCTTGTTCTCTTCGCTGACCGAAAAACCGGCGCCCGGCCGGTCGGCTAGCTGGTCGATCTCGTTCTCTATCCAGCCGACGGTGTATTCGGGGAAGATCGGCGCGGCGCGCAGCTCGCTGGCCTGGTTGCCGACGATCAGCTCGTCGTTAGCGATCCAGATGGTACGCTTCGCCAGATGGTTAGCCAGCGCCAGCGCGCGACGCACCGGCAGTGGCCGATCCTGATGCTGTTGATAGGCTTCGGTATAGTGCTGCGCACGCTCGGTGCACACCGGCGGTTTGACGATGTGAATCAGCGCGTTCTTGTGCGCCTGGATGCGGGCGCTTAGGGTGGTCAAATCCAACGTGGTCATGGCGTTATCCTCGCAAAATGGCGGTCAGGCCTTTGGCGCCGGCATAGGCTTCGGCGAAGGCCAGCAAATCCGGCGCGTCCAGCGGCGTGCGGGCGGCGCGGTAGGGCTCTCCGAGCAGGTGATACTTGTTGATGCCCAGCGTGTGGTACGGCAGAAAGTGGATCTCCGATACGCCGATCTCGTCGGCGGCGAAGTCGACGAGCGCGCGGACTGAGCGGCGATCGGCGTTGAAATCGGGGATCAGCGGCACGCGCACGGTCATCTGCACGCCATGCGCCGCCAGACGGCGGAAGTTGTTCAGTACCCGGCGGGCGGAGCCGCCGGTCCAGGTTCTGAAGCGCGCTTCGTCGGTGTGCTTGAGATCGGCCAACAGCAGGTCCAGCCACGGCAGCGAAGGGGTGATGTAACGCCACGGCACGTGCAGACAGGACTCGACGGCGGTGTGAATGCCGGCCTCGCGGCCGCGCCGCAGCAGCTCTGCCGCCACCTCCGGTTGCATAAAGGGTTCGCCGCCGGACAGCGTTAAACCGCCACCGGTACGCAGATAGAAAGGCTTATCCCGCATCACCTCGGCCATGATATCGTCGGGATTGATCGCGCTGCCGCACAGGCTGAGTGCGCCGGTCGGGCAGACGGCGGCCAGGACCGCATAATCGTCGGCGTTGATGCGCTCGCGTTGCAGCGTCAGCGCGCCGTCCGAAGTGGGCTGCAGGCCTTGTGGGCAGCGCGCGGCGCACAGCGTGCAGCCGCTCAGACACAGGCGCTGGTCAAACAGCAGATCCGCATGGCGCGAGCGGCTTTCCGGATTCTGACACCAACGGCAGCTCAGCGGGCAGCCTTTTAAAAAGACCACGCTGCGAATGCCGGGGCCGTCATGGGTCGAATAGCGCTGCAGATTAAAGAACATGAGTCACCCGTTTGGCGTTGCTGAATCTTTCGCCATTAAAGGTGTTTCGAATGAAAGTTGAATTGATTTTGGTCAAAGGTTGGCGGGGTTTTTACCCTATGATGATCAGAGTTTGAATCCGCCCACAGAACAAGACACAGGAGTCCGTGATGGAGCTTTATCTCGATACCGCCGATGTGACTGCGGTAAAACGCCTGGCGCGCATTCTGCCGTTGCACGGCGTCACCACCAACCCGAGCATCGTGGCGAAAGAAGGCAAGCCGATCTGGGAAGTGCTGCCCGCGCTGCGCGACGCCCTCGGCGGCACCGGCAAGCTGTTTGCGCAGGTGATGGCGACCGATGCAGAGCGCATGGTGGCTGAGGCGGCGCTGCTCAGCCAGCGTGTGCCGGGGCTGGTGGTGAAGATCCCGGCGACCGCCGAAGGATTGGCGGCGATCAAGAAACTCAAAACGATGTCCATCCCGACGCTGGGCACTGCGGTATACGGCGCCGGGCAGGGGCTGTTGGCGGCATTGGCCGGGGCGGAATATGTGGCGCCTTATGTCAACCGCGTGGATACGCAGGGCGGCGACGGTATCGAAATGGTGCACGAGCTGCAGCAGCTGTTGAGCCTGCACGCGCCGTCGGCGCAGGTGCTGGCCGCCAGCTTCAAGACGCCGCGCCAGGCGTTGGAATGTCTGCTCGCGGGCTGTCAGGCCATCACGCTGCCGGTGGACGTGGCGGAGCAGTTCCTGAATGCGCCGGCCGTACAGGCCGCGGTCGAGAAGTTCGAGCAGGATTGGCAGGGGGCTTTCGGTTCTACGGTGTTGGGCTGAAGCCTGGACAGTAAAAAGGGCGCCGCGGCGCCCTTGCTTGATGTTCGGAACGTTTAGCCGCGGCCGATCTCCTCTCGCAGCGCGGCGCTGACTTCGTGAGCCGTCGGTTGTTCGGAACGCAGCGCCCGGCGGATGGCGAAGAAAGCGGCGATCAGCATGGTCACCGCCACCAGCATAAAGAACCCGCACAGCGCGGCATTGATCTGGTTGCTGAACACGATGGTCTCCATGTCCTTCAGCGACTTGGCCGGCGCAATGATCGTGCCTTGCTCGATGCCGGTTGAAAATTTCTTCGCTTGCGCCAGGAAACCGATGCTCGGTTTCTCATGGAAGATCTTCTGCCAGCCGGCGGTCATCGAGGTGACGAACAGCCAGGCGGTCGGCAGAATGGTGACCCAGGCGTAGCGCTGCTTCTTCATCTTGAACAGCACCACGGTGCCGAGGATCAGCGCCATCGATGCCAGCATCTGGTTGCCGATGCCGAACAGTGGCCACAGGGTATTGATGCCGCCGAGCGGATCGACCACCCCCTGATACACGAAGAAGCCCCAGCCGGCTACCGCCACCGTGGTGCCCGCCAGGTTGCCGAACCAGGAGCGGTTGTTGGCCAACTGCGGCACCGCCACGCCTACCAGATCCTGCACCATAAAGCGGCAGGCGCGGGTGCCGGCGTCGACGGCGGTCAGGATGAACAGCGCTTCGAACAGAATGGCGAAGTGGTACCAGAACGCCATCATCGCCCGGCTGTTGAACACCTCGCTGATGATGTGCGCCATGCCCACGGCGAATGTCGGGGCACCGCCGGCACGCGACAGTATTGAATTTTCACCCACCTCTTTGGCGATCAGCGCCAGCGTTTCCGGCGTGACGATAAAGCCCCAGCTGTTAATCACCTGTGAAGCATTTTCCACCGTGGTGCCGATCAGCGCCGCCGGTGAGTTCATGGCGAAGTAAACGCCCGGATCCAGCACCGAGGCGCAGATCAACGCCATGATGGCGACGAAAGACTCCATCAGCATGGCGCCGTAACCGATAAAGCGAATGTGGCTTTCGCGCTCCACCAGTTTGGGCGTGGTGCCGCTGGAAACCAGCGCGTGGAAGCCGGAAATGGCGCCGCAGGCGATGGTGATGAACAGGAACGGGAACAGGGCGCCGGCGAACACCGGGCCGCTGCCGTCGATAAAGCGCGAAACCGCCGGCATTTTCATCTCCGGCATGGCGAAAACGATGCCGATGGCCAGGCCGATGATAACGCCGATCTTCATAAAGGTCGAAAGGTAGTCGCGCGGCGCCAGCAGCAGCCACACCGGCAGCACCGAGGCGACGAAGCCGTAGATCACCAGCACCCAGGTCAGGGTGGTGCCGTGCAGCGTGAAGAACGGACCCCAGTAGGGATCTTGCGCCACGTTGCCGCCGTAAATGATCGCCAGCAGCATCAGCACGAAGCCGATTACCGAGATTTCAGCGATCTTACCTGGGCGAATAAAACGCATGTAGACGCCCATGAACAGCGCGATAGGGATGGTGGCGGCGATGGTGAACAGCCCCCACGGGCTGTCGGCCAGCGCCTTCACCACCACCAGCGCCAGCGCCGACAGGATGATGATCATCACCCCCAGCGCGCCGAGCATGGTGATCACCCCGGCGAACGCCCCCAGCTCCTGTTTGGCCATCTCCCCCAGCGAACGCCCGTCGCGGCGGGTGGAGATAAACAGCACCAGGAAATCCTGCACCGCGCCGGCCAGCATGACGCCGACCAGGATCCAGATGGTTCCCGGCAGGAAGCCCATCTGCGCGGCCAGAATCGGCCCCACCAGCGGCCCGGCGCCGGCGATGGCGGCGAAGTGGTGGCCGAACAGCACCCATTTGTTGGTGGGCACATAGTCCAGGCCGTCGTTGTGACGTTCGGCCGGGGTTAGACGGCGGTCATCCAGTTCAAAAACCTTGTCGGCGATGAACCGGCTGTAGAAGCGGTAGGCGATGCTGTAGCAGGCGACGGCGGCGACCACCAGCCAGACGGCGTTGACGTGTTCGCCGCGGCTGAGCGCCAGCATGGCGAAGGCGAAAGCGCCGACCAACGCCACCAGCAGCCAGATAAGTCCGGACCTGATGTTTTTCATGAAACAACTCCTTGGCGTGCAGAGGTAAAAATCGACCTTGTTATTAGGAATGACGTTTTAACAGTAGAAGTTTTGCCGCCGAACCGTGGCAGGTCGGATGAGAAATGTGAAGCAAGTGGGGTTTTGGTGGAAAAACAACGTGATGAAACCCCATTGGTGCAGGCTGTCGTCGCAATGTAGCCCGGCAGCGTTTCCTACTGCATTTTTAATTTTTATCTGGCGGATAATATCTAAACCCATCCCTTGCGCGATCCCTTTGGCATTATTTTTCTGTATTGCCGACGCGAGGGGTACCAATAAACGTTTTGCGTGATATATCTTGGCTCGCGCTTGAGGCGCCATTCATTTATTTCACAAATAATAAAGTCAATAAAAGGAATTAATAATGATAGATAAAGTCATTGCAGGATATTTACCGCAGCTCACGGCTATTCGTCATGATATTCACCAGCACCCGGAGCTTGGCTTCGAGGAGTTTCGTACCAGCGATTTGGTGGCGGATTATCTAAGTTCGTGGGGGTATGAGGTGCACCGCGGATTGGCGGGCACCGGCGTCGTCGGTACGCTGCGAGCGGGCGCCGGTGCGAAGCGTCTCGGGCTGCGCGCCGATATGGATGCGCTGCCGATCGAAGAAAACAACGGCAAATCCTGGAGCAGCAGCGTGCCCAACCGCATGCACGGTTGCGGCCACGATGGCCATACCACCATGTTGCTCGGCGCTGCGCGTTACCTGGCGCAAACCCGCCGCTTCAACGGCACGCTGCACCTGATCTTTCAGCCGGCGGAAGAGACGCTGGGCGGCGGCGCGTTGATGGTGGAGCAAGGGTTATTCGAACGCTTTCCCTGTGACGCCATCTTCGCCATGCACAACATGCCGGGTCTGCCTGTGGGCGAGTTTTTCTTCCGTCACGGCGCCTTTATGGCTTCGACGGACCAATTCGTCGTTACCGTGCAAGGCTGCGGTGGGCACGGCGCTATGCCGCATCTGACCGTCGATCCGGTGCTCGTGGCCTCGCATATCGTCGTCGCGCTGCAAAGCATCGTCTCGCGTAATACCGATCCGCTGGAGGCGGCGGTGATCACCGTCGGCAGCATTAAGGCCGGTGAGGCGGCCAATGTGATCCCGGACAGCGCGGAAATGCGGCTTAGCGTGCGATCGCTGGGGCGCGAGTGGCGAACCGAGCTGTTAACGCGCATTCCTGCGCTGATTCAGGCGCAGGCGCAAAGCTTCGGTGCCACGGCAATCGTGAATCACATCAACGGCGCTCCGGTATTGGTCAACGATGAGGCCATGACGCGCTTCGCGCATCAGGTGGCGCAGCAGCAGTTCGGCGCCGCGCGCGCGCACTACGGCGCCAAGCCGCTGATGGGCAGCGAAGATTTCACCTTCATGCTCGAGGCGCAGCCGCAGGGGTGTTATCTGCTGATCGGTAATGGCGACGGTGAAGGAAGCTGTATGGTGCATAACCCGGGATACGACTTTAACGATGAATGTCTGGCGGCGGGCAGCCATTATTGGGGAGCGCTGGTGGAAGCCTATTTAAAATAAACTCAAAGAATAATAACAGGGAAGGTCATAATGAGTGAAAATACGGTTGCGGCCCGGCAGGAAATAACGACGCGACCGAAAGTCGGCGGCAAGAAGGTGATATTCGCCGCCTCTTTCGGCAATGCGTTAGAGTTCTTCGATTTCGGTATTTACAATTTTTTCGTTATTTATATCAGCGTGCTGTTTTTCCCTCCCTCCAGCGCTCCCAATTTGGCGCTGCTGCTGGCGTTCGCCACATTCGGCGTCAGTTTTATCATGCGGCCGTTGGGGGGCATTTTGATCGGCGCTTATGCCGATCGCTGCGGGCGAAAATCCGCGATGATTCTGACGATATCCCTGATGAGTCTGGGCACGGCGATGATCGGTTTTGCGCCGACCTATGCCAGCGCCGGCTATTGGGGCACGATCACGCTGGTGGCAGCGCGCCTGATCCAGGGCGTGGCGGCGGGCGGCGAGGTGGGTGCCTCCATGTCGATTCTGGTGGAATCGGCGCCGCCTGGCCGGCGAGGATTCTACTCCAGCTGGGCGCTGGCGACGCAGGGC
Organism: Serratia sp. Ae19-1; assembly: GCF_059801225.1. NCBI lineage: Bacteria > Pseudomonadati > Pseudomonadota > Gammaproteobacteria > Enterobacterales > Yersiniaceae > Serratia > Serratia sp. Ae19-1. The sequence goes on from NZ_JBCHWD010000004.1 coordinate 121,944, forward strand.
ATCGCCAGCGTGATCGGCGGCGTGACGGCGTTGGGGCTCAGCGGCTGGCTGCCGGTGCTCACGGGCGATCCACAGGCCATGGCCAGTTGGGGATGGCGCATTCCTTTCTTCATCGGCGTGGCGCTGGCGCCGCTCGGTTGCTGGCTGCGTCTCGGGCTGGAAAGCGACCGGCCGCCGGCGGAGCGTACCCATGAGGCGCCTGTACCACTGCGCAAACATTCCCGGGCGGTGATGCTCGGCGTGATGTTGACCATCGGCGCCACCGTCGCTACCTATATCTCGATGTACTATCTGGGCACCTTTGCGGTCAAGTATCTGGGGATGGCGCAGACATACGGGTATGCGGCGATGCTGCTGGCCGGGATCATCACCTTCGCCGGCAGCCTGCTGGTCGGGCATTGGTGCGATCGCTACGGTCGCCTGCCGCTGATCCGCTGGGCGCGGATCGCCATTTTGTTGTTGGCGTTGCCGGTTTTCTGGCTGCTGACGGTGGCGCCGCATCCGGCGGTGTTGCTGAGCGTGGTGGCGTTGATGGTTGCGCTGACAACGTTAGGTTCTGTTCCGACGTTGTTGATGATTTCCGAGCTGTTTCCGCAGCGAGTGCGTGCGTTGGGGTTTGCGCTGGTTTATAGCCTCGGCGTCGCAATTTTCGGTGGCTTTGCCCAATATATCGCTTCCCAGTCGATCGTGCTCAGCGGTTCATTGTTGGCGCCCGCCGGCTATCTGATGCTGGCGACGCTGATCTCGCTGGCCGCGCTGCCGCTGTTGCGCGAAACCGGCGGCGATAAGTTGCAATAGCGGGTGCGAGGCAAAAAAAACGCCGGCGGTTTTCACCGCCGGCGCTTGACGCTTGTTACCGCACGCTATCCGGCCGTCAGGCCGCAGGGCGGGCGATCACGCTGCGGGTTTCCATGCGCACTTCGGCGATGGTGACCTGCAAGGTGTCGCTCTGGCGGTAAACCACTTCACCTTTGATCTGCACGGTGCCGGTTTCCTGGCTGCATTGCATCTCGTCACGCACCGCGTGAATAAACGGCGCCGGGATAAAGGCAACCGCGCCGTTGTCCAGCAGACGTACGCGCAGGCCGCCGCGGGTCACGTCGATGATCTCGGCGTTGAAACGGGTATCGGTACCGGCCTTGTCCTGCAGGAAGCGGGCGTACAGCCAGTCGCCGACGTCGCGTTCCGCCATGCGGTTCAGGCGGCGGCGTTCCGCCAGCTGCACCGTCACGTCATCCTGCGGTTTTTCCGCCGGCTGCTGGTTGATGATCGCCTTCAGCAGACGATGGTTGACCATGTCACCGTATTTACGGATTGGCGATGTCCAGGTCGCGTAAGCCTCCAGCCCCAGACCGAAGTGCGGCCCCGGCGTGGTGCTGATCTCGGCGAAGGTCTGGAAGCGGCGGATGCGGCTGTCGAGGAACTGGGTCGGCTGCGCATCCAGATGGCGGCGCAGTTCGCAGAAACCGTCGAGGGTCAGCAGCTTCTCGGCTTCGGCTTCCACGCCGTTGGCCTGCAGCACGGTGACCGCTTGCTCGACCAGCGCAGGATCGAAACCGGTGTGCACGTTGTACACGCCGAAGCCCAGGCGATCGCGCAGCACGATGGCGGCGCAGACGTTGGCGGCGATCATGCATTCTTCAACGATGCGGTTGGCGCTGCGGCGCTGCTCGGTGACGATCTCCAGCACGTCGCCTTTTTCACCCAGCACGAAGCGGTAGTCCGGGCGATCTTTGAACACCAGCGCGTGCTGGTGGCGCCAGGCGTTGCGTGCGTCGCAAACGCGTTTCAGCAGGGTAACCTGTTGCGCGATGGCGTCGCTCGGCGGCTGCCAGCCAGCAATGCCTTCCAGCCAGTCGGAGACTTCGTCGTACACCAGCTTGGCTTTGGATTCGATCTCGGCGGCGAAGAACTGAATATCGTCGCCCAGCGCGCCGTCGGCGGCGATGGTCACGCGGCAGGCCAGCACCTGGCGGCGCTCGTTAGGGCGCAGCGAGCACAGGTTGTCCGACAGGTCGCGCGGCAGCATCGGGATGTTGAAGCCCGGCAGGTAGTTGGTGAAGGCGCGCACGCGGGCGATCTCATCCAGCTTGCTGCCTTGTTCAACGTAGGCGGTCGGATCGGCGATGGCGATGGTCAGCTGCAGCGAACCGTCGCCGTTGTCGATCACGTACAGCGCATCGTCCATGTCTTCGGTGCTGGCGCTGTCGATGGTAACGAATTCGAGCTCGGTCAGGTCCTCACGGGTCAGCGCGGCGTTCGGCTCGCTGAGGGCCAGCATTTCCGGCGCCTCTTTCTCCAGATTGTGGCGCGCCAGCGTCACCCACCATGGGGCGAAATGGTCTTCACCCTCGGTGATGAAACGGGTCAGATCGGCGTTGAAGCCGCGATCGCCTTTCAGCGGATGACGGCGCATTTCCGCCACCGCCCAGTCGCCGGCCTGGAAATTGTGGGTCAGTTCACGCACCGGGCGGCACGGAATCGCATCCTTCAGCAACGGATGATCGGGCACGATGGACAGGCGATCGTCGCGCTTTTGCACGCGGCCGACGAAGCGCGAGAGGAATGGCTCGACCAGGGTTTCCGGCTCGGCGATTTCACGTTCTTTCTCGGTGTGCAGGGTGGCGATAATGCGATCCCCGTGCATGACTTTCTTCATGTACGGCGGCGGAATGAAGTAGCTTTTTTGACCGTCTACTTCAAGAAAGCCAAAGCCTTTCTCAGTCCCTTTCACGACGCCTTCAACGCGCGGGGTCTGAGAGTGAAGTTGCTGTTTTAGCTGCGCCAGCAGCGGGTTATCTTGAAACATATCGTCCAGTGAATGGGTTGTGAGTGGCAAGATTTGCGGCTGACAGTTTTACGCGAATCACCCGCTGCGAGCAAGCCTAACGTCACGGATCCCCGCGTTGCCGCCCGTTTTTGCGCAAGATCGGTCAATCGAAGTGCGATAGATGAAAAACCCCGGCGCACAGGCCGGGGTGAAGGGTGCGTGACAATCAGTCCTGCAGCGGCGTCGGCTGCAGGATTTCAATCCAGTAATCGTCCGGATCGCGAATGAACGCGACGTAGTTCATACGGCCTTCATGCAGGCGTTTCTGGAAGGTGACGCCGAGGCGCTCAAAACGCTCGCAGGCGGCGCGCACGTCCGGCACCGTGACGCACAGATGGCCAAAGCCGCGCGGCTCGTCGTTGCCGTTGTGGTAGTGGAAATCCGCCTGATTTTCGGTGCCGTGGTTATGGGTCAGTTCGAGAATGCCCGGCTGGCTCAGCGCCCAGCGTTTGCGCTCGTCGTCATCCTGCGGGATCTGCTCGCGCGGGCTGCGCGTCAGATAGCAGATGGTGAAGGCGGCTTCTTTAAACTCTTCCAGATAGACCGGGGTAAAGCCCAGCACGCGGGTGTAGAAATCCAGCGCTTTGGTCAGGTCTTTCACGCGGATCATGGTGTGGTTGAACACGTAACCGTCGGTTACCGCGTCGGGTTGGGCCGCCACGCCGGGCAGCGTCAATAAATCATTCAGTGGCATCAGTGATCCTCCTCAGGGTGTCGGCAGACTGTAGGTGAAATCGATGCTAATCTAAAGTGATTGTTTTTAACTAAAACACTTACTAAAAGTGAATGAAACATGAAGCTGAGCCAACTGAAGTTTTTCTGCACCGTGGTGGAACACAAAACCATCGCCGCCGCCGCCCGCGAGCTGCACTGCGTGCCTTCCAACGTCACGCTGCGGCTGCGCGAGCTGGAGGAGTCGTTGGGTGGCGAACTGTTTTTTCGCGACAAGAACCGGCTGTACGTCAATCCCAAAGGCCGGTTGTTCTACCAGCAGGCGCGCGACATCGTGGCGCAGGCGGAGCGCAGCAAGCAACTGTTCGCCGGCGAGTACCAGCACGGGCTGCTGAACCTCGGGGCGCTGGATTTTTCGCTGGTCAGCCATTTGCCGGCGCGTATCGCCCGGCTGCGCCGTTTACAGCCTCATCTGCAGATCAACGTGCTGAGCCGCGATTCATTGGTGTTGGAGCGCATGCTGATCGACAGCGATCTCGATCTGGCGATCAGCGATGGCCCGATTGAACATCCGCTGCTGGCCAGCCAAAAGGCGTTTGACGAACGACTGGTGCTGCTGATGCCGGCCGGCGCCGGGCAACCCGACGCCGCTACCCTGGCGGCGCTGGAGTTTTACACCTTCAGCCGCGAATGCTCGTTCCGCCTGAAGGTCGATCACTGGCTCGCCTCGCGCGGGCTGAAGCCGCGTATGACGCTGGAAATGGAATCTTATGCCGCGATGGCGGCCTGCGTGCAAGCCGGTTGCGGCGTCGCCTGCGTGCCTGGCTCTTTGCTGCCGCAGATCTTGCCAGCGCCGGGGCTGAAGGTGGTGGAAATGGGCGAGGAGGGCGTGAGCGATCTCTACTTCGTCTGGCGCAGGCATCAGCTGTCTGACGAATTGCAGACCATCCTGGAGATATTGGCGCGCCCGGCGTAAACCGGGCGCACGTTTTCAGGCAATACGCAGCGACGGTTGCTGTTCGCTGCGGCGAATCACCACCGGGATTGACTTCGACGTCGGGGTGCCGGTGCCGTCGCCGAAGCTCGCCAGCGGCACCAGCGGGTTGGTTTCCGGATAGTAGGCCGCCAGGTTGCCACGCGGAATGTCGTAACTCACCAGCTTGAACCCGTCCACCTTGCGCACCACGCCGTCGTTCCACAGGGTTTCTATCTCTACCCGTTCGCCATCCTGCAGGCCCAGCGCCGCCAGATCTTCCGGATGGATGAACAACACTTCGCGTTGGCCGTATACGCCGCGGTAACGGTCATCCAGGCCATAGATGGTGGTGTTGTACTGATCGTGCGAACGCAGGGTTTGCAGGGTAAACGGCGCTTGCTCGTCGCCCAGCTGCGGGAACAGGGTCGCCGGCAGCGCGGCGGCGCTGAATTCCGCCTTGCCGCTCGGCGTGGCGAAGCGCAGTTCGGCGGCGGCGTTGCCCAGGTAGAACCCGCCGGGCTGGTCGCAGCGCCGGTTGAAATCCTCGAAGCCGGGAATGGTGGCGGCGATATGATCGCGGATCAGCGAGTAGTCGTCGGCCAGTTCCAGCCAGTCCAGCTGTTGCGTGCCCAGCACCGCGTCGGCAATGCCGCAAACGATCGCGGTTTCCGAGCGTTGGGTATCCGCCAGCGGTTTACCGATGCCTTCCGAAGCGTGAACCATGCTGAAAGAGTCTTCGACCGTGATGTACTGCGAGCCGCTGGCCTGCATATCCAACTCGGTGCGGCCCAGCGTTGGCAGGATCAGCGCGTCCTTGCCGGTCACCAGGTGGCTGCGGTTAAGCTTAGTGCTGATATGCACCGTCAAATCGCAGTTGCGCAGGGCGCGGGCGGTGCGCTCGGTGTCCGGCGCCGCGGCGGCCAGGTTGCCGCCCAGCGCGATCAGCACTTTCACTTCGCCGCGCAGCATCGCCTCGATCGCTTCCACCGTGTTGTGGCCCAGCGCGCGATTGGCGGTGAAGTTAAAGTGGCGTTCCAGGCTGTCGAGCAGCGCCTTCGGCGACTTCTCATCGATCCCCATGGTGCGGTTGCCCTGGACGTTGCTGTGGCCGCGCACCGGGCACAGACCGGCGCCCGGCTTGCCCAGTTGCCCGAACAGCAGCTGCAGGTTGGTGATTTCGCGCACCGTCGCGATAGAGTGTTTATGCTGCGTCACGCCCATCGCCCAGGTGCAGATCACCCGCTCGGCGCCCTGGTAGGTGGCCGCCGCCTGGCGCAGTTGCGCTTCGCTCAGGCCCGACTGTGCGGTAATGGTTTGCCACTCGGTCGCGTCCACCTGCGCCAGGTAAGCCTCTACGCCGAGGCTGTGCTGTTCGATAAACGCCAGGTCGAACAGGGCGGGTTCACCGGTGGCCAGACGCTGACGGTGGGTTTCCAGCAGCGCTTTCACCATGCCGCGCACCGCCGCCATATCGCCGCCCAGATTCGGTTGGTAATAGGACGAGCTGATCGGCGAGGACTTAGGCGTCAGCATCTGCACCGGATCCTGCGGATCGGCGAATCTTTCCAACCCGCGCTCGCGCAGGGTGTTGAAGCTGACGATGCGCGCGCCGCGCCGGGCGGCGTTTTTCAGGCTGTGCAGCATGCGCGGGTGGTTGGTGCCGGGGTTTTGGCCGAACACGAAGATGGCGTCGGCTTTTTCGAAGTCGTCGATGCGGATGGTGCCTTTACCGACGCCGATGCTCTGTTTCAGCCCAACGCCGCTCGCTTCATGACACATATTGGAGCAGTCGGGGAAATTGCTGGTGCCGAGCATGCGGCCGAACAGCTGATAAAGGTACGACGCTTCGTTGCTGGCGCGGCCCGAAGTATACAGCTCGATCTGGTTCGGGTTGTCCATGCCGTTGATGTGTTTGGCGATCAGCGCCAGCGCGTCCGGCCAATGAATAGGTTCATAGTGGTCGGTTTCGGCGTTGTAACGCATCGGATGCGTGAGGCGCCCCTGATATTCGAGGAAATAATCGCTCTGCTGCTGCAGGGTGCTGACGCTGTGGGCGGCGAAGAATTCGGGCTCGACCGCGCTGCGCGTCGCTTCCCAACTGACCGCTTTGGCGCCGTTTTCGCAGAAGCTGAAGGTGCTGTGGTTGTCGTCGCCCCAGGCGCAACCGGGGCAGTCGAAGCCGCGTGCCTTGTTGACGCGCATCAGGTTGCGCATGTTTTTTAGCGTTTGTTTACTGTCGAGGACAAAGCGGGTGGTGGCTTCAAGCGAACCCCAGCCGCCCGCTGGGCCGGTATAAGGCTTGATTGACGGTTTGAATTTCATGGTGACACTTCGCAGGTGGTTGTAGCTAAAAAGTAAACGCTTTTTTATGCGTCTTGCGTATTTATGTCACAAGTTTAGGGGCGTTGCGGGGTGGCGTCTAATCGAATGGGGCAATGGCGGCATAGAGCATATCTATCGCGGGCGGGCGGTGACGTAAACAAATGGTTGCATAAAGACACCCGCTGCAAAAGAGTAATGGTTTCGTCTGAATGTGAATTAATGCAGTCTATCTCGCGGATTATATTGGTATTTTATTTAGCCTGCGGGCCTGAGGAACACAGCGTGAAGCGTTCAGTATCAGTGGTGATCGGCGGTATTTTACTGCCTTTGGCGGCGCAGGCGGCGGAAACGTCGCCCAATTTTCCCACCATGACCCCGCCGGCGATAGACGCCGCCTCTTACGTGTTGATGGATTACACCACCGGCCAGGTGTTGGCTGCCGGCAATGCCGACGAACGGCGCAACCCGGCCAGCCTGACCAAACTCATGACCGGGTTGGTGATCGACCACGCGCTCGATCAGCATAAAATTGGCCTCGAGGATGTCGTCACCGTAGGGAAGGATGCCTGGGCGCAGGGCAACCCGGTGTTCAAAGGTTCCTCGCTGATGTTCCTGAAGCCGGGTGACAGGGTCACTGTTCGCGATCTCAGTCGCGGCATCATCATCGATTCCGGCAACGACGCCTGCGTGGCGATGGCGGACTACGTGGCGGGCAGCCAGGCCAACTTCGTCAAGCTGATGAACGAGAAGAGCGCGCAGCTGGGGTTGCAGAATACCCATTTTGAAACGGTGCATGGGCTGGATGCGCCGGGGCAGTTCACCACCGCCGGCGATCTGGCGGTGATTGCGCGTGCCATCATCATGAGTGAACCGGCGGAATACCACATGTACAGCGAGAAGTCGCTGACCTGGAACGGTATCACGCAGCAGAACCGTAACGGCCTGTTGTGGGACAAAACCTTGCACGTCGACGGTTTGAAAACCGGCCATACCGCCTCGGCCGGCTTCAACATCATCGCCTCCGCCACCGAAGGGGATCGACGCCTGATCGCCGTGGTGATGGGCGGCAAAAGCGCGAAAGGGCGTGAGGAGCAGGCGCGTAAGCTGTTGACCTGGGGGCTGCGCGATTTTACCACCGCGCATCTGTTCAGTGCCGGCCAGAGCCTGGGGGATGAGCCGGTCTGGTACGGTGCAAGCCATCGCCTGCCGGTCGGCAGCGCGCAGGACCAGTCGCTCAGCCTGCCGAAAACCGAGGCGGACAAGCTGAAGGCGCAGTACGTGCTCAACGTCGCGCGGCTGGAAGCACCGATCAATAAAGGGCAGACCGTCGGCGAGATCCGCATCAGCGACAATGGCCAGGTGGTGAAAACCCTGCCGCTGGTGGCGCTGCAGGCGGTGCCGCAAGGTAGCGTGTTCTCACGGCTGATGGATTACGTGAAGCTCAAACTCTGACTCACCGGGCGGGCGGCGGCGCCAGGTGGTATACTGGTGCGAATGCCGATCATTGAGCCGCGCTATGGATATTAAACAACTGATTTATTTGTGTAATTTAGAACGAGAACGCCACTTCGGCCGGGCGGCGGAGGCCAGCTTCGTTAGCCAGCCGACGCTATCCATGCGATTGAAAAATCTGGAAAAAGAGCTGGGCGTTTCGCTGATTAACCGCGGCAACCATTTCGGCGGTTTTACCGCCGAAGGCGAGCGGGTGCTGGCATGGGCGCGTGAGATCGTCTCGGTTTACCAGGGGCTGAAGCTGGAGGTGGAGTCGCTCAAGCATGGCTTGCATGGCACGCTGCGCCTTGGCGTGGTGCCGCAGTGCAGTATCTCGGTATCGGAAATGCTCAAGGCGGTCAGCGAGCGTTACCCGCACCTCGATTACCGGCTGGCGGTGCTGAGTGCCGATCAACTGCTGGAGGCGCTGACGGCGCATACCGTCGACATCGGCATCGGTTTTTTCGAGCTGTCGACCTTGAAGGAACTGCATTTCCAATCGCAACCGCTGGTGGAAACCGGCGTCGAGCTGGTGTTTCATCCGCAGCATTTCCCGAAGCTGGTGGGCGATGCGCCGTTGCCGCTGGAGGCGGTGGCCGCGTTACCGCTGTGCCTGGCCGAACCGACGCGTTACTTCCGTCGTTATCTCGATCAGCACTTCCGTGACGCTGGGTTGACGCTGCACCCGCGGCTGGAAACCGCTTCGATCTTCCAATTGCTCGAGGGCATTTTCGTCGGTTTGGGTTGCGGCTTGTTCCCGCGCGGCCAACTACAATCACCGCTGATGCCGGCGTTGCAGCGGCGCCCGGTGGCCATCGGCGCCATGCCGCGTCATGCGGCGGTGGTGGTCGATATGGCGGAGCGCGCTACGCCGCTGGCGCAGAAGTTTTTCGACGCCGCCAGCGAGTGGCTGCGGCGGCAGAATATCTGAGGACAGGCTGTCTTGCGGCCGAGGGTAAGGCCGCAAGCGCTATTCAGTCGGAGACGGTGAAGGTTTCAGCATCGCCCAGCGTTTGGCGCAGGCGGTTTTCCCAGGCGTAAAGCGCGGTGGTAAGGATCACCTCCAGCGCCTGTGCCTGATCCAGGCCGCTGTTGAACAGCGGCTGCACGCTCTGCGGAGTGAACTTCTCCGGCGCGCGCGTCAATTCGGCGGCGGTGCGCATCACCGCGCGTTTTACCGCGTCTTCGGTATACGCCAATCCCTGAGGCAGCCCGGCGAACAGCGCCTCGGCCAGTCCGTCGTCCTGCAGCTCTTGCGCCACCGTCGCCGCGCAGTAGCGGCTGCCGTTGATGCGCGAGACCGCCAGCGTCGCCAGCGCCTTCAGGCGGGCCGACAATCCATATCCTTCGGCATTGATGCCGTTAAACACGCCGTTGCGCTCACGCAGTGCGGCGGCATCGTGCGCCAGCAGCAGGTAATAAGATTCGGCGCGCGCCTGCGGGTGGCTTTGATCCAGCACATCGAGCTGTTCGGCGGCGGCGTTTTCCGTGTCGATTGGCGGCAGGTGCGCAGTCCAGCTTAACTCTTCGGCACTGAAAGCGACGCCATCGGCGTCTTCGACGTTAGGGAAACCGGGAACCACCACCGCCGGCCGGCCAGCCAACGCCGCGATGCCTGCCACCACGCGCGCCTGATAGCTGATAAAACCGATGACTTGCGAAAAGGTAACGATATCCGCCGGGCTCAGCCCGACGTCGCCAAGCTGTTGCAGCGCCTTGCGGCAAATCAGCGTGGGCTGGCTGGCAAGCTGACGGGCATATTGGGTGATCTGAGCGAGGCGGATATTGCTTTCCCGGGAGGCGTCCGGGCTATGCAGCGGGGCGAGGCGGGCGGCGTAGTGGCTACAAAGCGATTGCACCCCCGTCACCTGAGCGACGGTCAGGGCGGTGCTCAGGCGATCGTAGGGTGACAATGTCACGTAGCGCGATAGCTGCACATGGTCGGGAAACAGGGCATGGTAGCCGGCCAGCGAAGCGCTGAACACCCCGGAGCGGGCGCTGAGCGCATTGTTTAATGCTTCATCGGCAAAGGCGCCCAGCCCCAGCAGAAAACGATCGCGATGGGTGGCCGCCTGCGGCTCCAACGGCGCATCGCCGCGCACGCTGCTTTGGGTTTCGTGATACCACTGGGCGTTATGTTGTCGACGGAGTCGTTCCATAGGGTCAATCCTTAATCATGATCAACAGCCGCCGCTGCGCTGGCAGCGACGGCTGGACAAAGAGGCAACATGCCCGCAGGCGGGGCGAAAGGCGGATTTAGCGCAGCTCATCGCAGCACAGGGCGTGGCCGTAAACAGAGAAACCGGCGGCCAGGGTGAGCAGAAACTGCGTGAGGCGGCGATGGCGAATGCTGTTCATCAGTGCGATATCCTGTCGTATGAGAAGCGCAACGTAGGGGATATCCTCACCGATCGCCCTGGCGAGATAAAATAATGTTACGGACTAATCAATAACTGAAAGGAATAAAATATAAGGATATATAACAATAATGTAATTTGTATGTGCGCTTTCTCGCTAAGCGGCAGGCGCGCGGCAATAAAAAACCCGCCGCAGCGGGTTTGGAAGTGAGGCCATAATTCAGAAACGGCCGCCGTCGCGCCGCCAGGCGTCGGCGGTCAGCGCTTCGCCGAAGTGGCTGGCGATAAGCCGCTTGGTCAACTCGTGCAGCGGCGCCGCCAACACTTCGGCGGTGCTGCCGCGCTCGACGATTTCCCCTTCGTGCATCACCAGCACCTGGTCGCTGATGTGTTTCATCATGCCGAGGTGCTGGGTGACATAGATATAGGAAATACCGTGTTTTTCCTGCAATTCCAGCATCAGGTTGATGATTTGCGAGCGCATCGACATATCCAGCGAGGCCAGCGCCTCATCGGCGACGATCACTTTAGGCTGCAGGATCAGCGCACGCGCCAGCGCGACGCGCTGTTTCTGCCCGGAAGCCAGCATGTGCGGGTAGTAGTAGGCGTGATCCGGCAGCATGCCGACCTGGCGCAGCGTCTGGTTGATGCGCTGCTCGCGCTCGGCGGGCTCAAGATCGGTGTTCAGCCGCAGCGGCGCGTCCAGCAGCTGGCCGATGCGTTGGCGCGGGTTGAGCGAGGTACTCGGATCCTGAAAAATCATGCGAATGCGCTGGCTGCGGTAGCGATAGTCGCCGAATTCCAGTGGATGATCGTCGATCAACAGTTCGCCGGCGGTCGGCTCCACCATGCCGGAGAGCATCTTCGCCAGCGTGGATTTGCCGGAGCCGTTCTCGCCGATTACCGCCAGCGTCTGGCCTTCGCGCAGGGTAAAGCTGACCGATTTCACCGCCTCAACGTGCTGGCGGCGGAACAGCCCGGTGCGATAGCGGTAGGTTTTGCTCAGGTTGCGCACTTCCAACAGCGTTTCCATGTTATTGCTCCTCCATGTTCAGCGGGAAGTGGCAGGCGAAGAAGTGGTTCTTGACCGGGCGCAGGCGCGGCGTTTCGATACATTTCTTCTGCGCGTAAGGGCAACGCGGCCCCAGACGACAGCCGATCGGCAGGTGTTCCAACGAAGGAATGGCGCCCGGCAGCGTATTCAACCGGCTCTTGTGCGGCAGCGAGCGGCCGAAGTCCGGCATGGCGCGGATCAGGGCCTGGGTGTACGGGTGGTGCGGCGCCGCCAGCAGCTCTTCGCACTGGGCGCTTTCCACCGTTTGCCCGCAGTACAACACGTTTACCCGGTCGGCCCATTTGCTCATCATTTGCAGGTCGTGGCTGATCAGCAGAATGGTGGTGTTGTTGTTCTGATTGAGGCGCGCCAACAGGCGGAAAATCTGCGCCTGGGTGGTCGGCTCCATGGCGTTGGTAGGCTCATCGGCGATCAGCAGACGCGGCTGGTTGGCCAGCGCAATGGCGATCATCACTTTCTGGCATTCGCCTTCGGTCAGCTCGTACGGGAAGCTGCCCATGATGTCGTCGTGATCCTTGATGCCGACGCGGTGCAGCAATTCGATAGCGCGGCGTTTGCGCCAGTTGAAGCGCTGCCACCAGCGGCCCTTGTAGGTCCACCCTGGGATGGCTTGCGCCAGCTGGCGGCCAATGCTCTCGGAAGGATCGAGACAGGACTGCGGTTCCTGGAAGATCATTGACACGTTGTGGCCCACCAGCCTGCGCCGTTCGCGCGGGCTCAGCTGCAGCAGGTCGATGTCGTCGAAGCGGAAACGATCGGCGGTGACGCGCCAGTTGTCTTTGGTCACGCCGCAGATGGCTTTGGCGATCAGGCTCTTGCCGGAGCCCGATTCGCCCACCAGGCCGCGCACCTCGCCCTCGGTCAGCGTCATGCTGACGCGGTCGACCGCCTTGACCGGCCCTTCGGCGGTCATAAATTCAATCGTCAGATTGCGGATATCGAGTAACGGCATTATTCCACCCCGGCATTGATTGCGCGGCGCATACCGTCGCCCAACAGGTTGACCAGCAGCACGCTGACGAGGATGGCCGCGCCGGGCAGCATCACCGTCCAGGGTGCGACGTACACCAGCTCAAGCGAATCGCCAAGCATCGCTCCCCATTCCGGCGAAGGCAGCTGCGCGCCAAGATCGAGAAAGCCGAGCGCGGCGATATCCAGAATGGCCATCGACAGCGCGCGGGTGAATTCGGTCACCAGCACCGCCGCGATGTTCGGCATGACCGCGTACCACAGGATTTGCAGCGTGGAAGCGCCGTCGAGCCGCGCCGCCACCACGTACTCTTTCTCCAGTTCGTCGTGCACCGCGCTGTAGATGGTACGCACCATGCGCGGCAACAAGGCGAGCCACACCGCCAGCATGGCGTGTTCGAGTTTGGGGCCGATAAACGCCACCACCACGATCGCCAACAGCAGAGACGGGATAGACAGCAGGGTATCGAGAATGTGGTTGAGCACCGCCGAGCGCAGCCCGTGAGTGACGCCGGCGAACACGCCGAGGATCACCCCGCAGAACGCCGCGGCCAGCGTCACCGCCAGCGCCGAGCCGAAGGTGGCGGCGGTGCCGGTCAACAGACGGCTGAGGATGTCGCGCCCGAGATCGTCGGTGCCGAGGAAGAACGACACATTGCCGTAACGCGACCAGGAAGGCGGCAGCAGCTGATAACCGAGGAACTGCTGATCCAGCGCGTAGGGCGCCAGCAGGCTGCCGAACAGCGACAGCAGCAGCAGGGCGATCACCCCGTAAAAACCGATCATCGCCAGCGCGTCGCCGTAGAAAATCCGCCAGGTGTAGCGCAGCGGGCTCGGCATCTTTTTTTCGCGGTATACGTTATCGAAGGGCATACCATTCCTTATGTTTCAGCGGGTTGGTTGCCGCGCCCAGAATGTCGGCCAGGACGTTAATGGTGATCACCAGCGTGCCGACCACCATGACGCCGGCGGAGATCGCCGCATAGTCCTGCTGACGGATGGCGTTAATCAGCCAGCGGCCGAGGCCGGGCCAGCTGAATACCACTTCGGTGATCATCGCCAGCGTCAGCATGGTGGAGAACTGCAGCCCCAGTTTGGGGATGATCGGCGGCAGCGCATTGTGCAACACGTGGCGGCGAATGATGGTGAAGCGCGACAGGCCGCGGGTGGCGGCGGCCTTGATGTAATTTTGGCTCAGCACGTCGTCGGTGCTGATGCGCATCAGGCGCACCACTTCGGTGGTGGGCGCCACCGCCAGCGCGGCGATCGGCAGGATCATGTGGCGCAGCGCGCTGCCGATCATTTCGTTGCGGTACGGCGAATCCGACAGCCAGGCGTCGATCAGCGCGAAACCGGTGATCGGCTTCACCTGATACAGCAGGTCGAAACGGCCGGAAACCGGCAGCCAGCCCAGATGCAGCGAGAAGAACAACATCAGCAGCAGCGCCAGCCAGAACACCGGCATTGAGAAGCCCAGCAGCGCGAAGGTGCTGATGGCGGTGTCCTGCCACTTACCGCGCAGCACGCCGGCGATGATGCCCAGCGGAATGCCGATAAACAGCGCCAGGGCGAAGGCCAGCAGGCACAGTTCCATGGTAGCCGGGAACACTTCGCGCAGCTGTTCGCTGATCGCCTGGCCGTTGATGCTGGAAACGCCGAAGTCCCAGTGCAGCAGGCTGACGAAGTAGAACTGATAGGCGTCCAGCAGGGCGGCGCCGTTCAACGGCGCGCGCGGCGTGAAATAGCTCAGGCTGAAGCTGACCAGCGTCAGGAAAAACAGCGTGATCAGCAGCAGCAGGATGCGGCGCAGGGTAAAGATAATCACTTTTTCACCTCCGGCGCGGATTCACGGTACACCCCGGCGAACGAGGCGTTGCCGAACGGACTCAGCACCAATCCCTTGATGTCGTAACGGTAGGCCTGCAGGCGCAGGGAAGAGGCCAGCGGCAGCACCGGCAACTGCTGCTCGAGAATTTTCTGCGCCTTGCGGTAGTTGTCGATGCGCTGAGACAGTTGCTGCGACAGCAGCGCGTTTTGCAGCACCTCGTCGAAGCCCGGGTCACACCAGTGAGCATAGTTGGTTTGCGAACGGATTGCCGCGCAGCTCAGCAGCGGCCGGAAGAAACTGTCCGGATCGTTGCTGTCGGTGGCCCAGCCGGTCAGGGTCAGGTCGTGGTTCATCTCCATCAGGCGCGCTTCCTGGAAGCGGCCTTCCACCGGTACGATGGTGACGTTGATGCCCACCTGGCCGAGATCGGCCTGGATCAGCTCGGCGGTCTTCAGCGGGCTCGGGTTATAAGATTGCGAGGCGGTCGGCACCCACAGCTTCAGGTTCAGCTGGCCGACGCCGGCCTGCCGCAGCATCTCGCGCGATTTGGCCGGATCGTACTCGGTGACGTGCGCGTCGTTGTCGTAAGCCCAGGAGGCGCGCGGCAGGATCGAGGCGGCGGTTTCCGCCGTGCCGTAATAGATCGACTGCATCAAGCGCTGATTGTTGATCGCCAGCGAGATCGCCTGGCGCACGTTGAGGTTGTCGAGCGGCGGTTTGCGGGTGTTGAACGCCAGATAGGCGATGTTCATCCCCGGGCGCAGCGTCAGGCGCAGGCGCGGATCGTCGCGCAGAATCGACAGCTGGCTGGCCGCCGGATAGGCCAGCACGTCGCACTCGCCGGTCAGCAGCTTGGAGAGGCGGCCGGTGCCGCCGGCCCCCAGATCGATCACCACCTGCGGCATGCGCGGCAGGCCTTTCCAGTAGGCGGCGTTGCGCGCCAGACGAATATATTGCCCCGAGCGGTATTCGTTGAGCAGGAACGGGCCGCTGCCGACCGGCTCGCGGTCGATCAGCTCCTGATGGCCCTCGCGCGTCAGCACGTCGGCGTATTCGGCGGACAGCACCGGCGCGTAGTGGGTGGCCAGGTGCCACAGGAACGAGGCGTCCGGCGACTGCAGACGAATCTCCACCGTGTAGTCGTCGAGCTTTCTCACGCTCTGCACCGAATCGCCGAACTGCAGGCTGTCGAAATAGGGATATTCGCCGCCGTTAACGTCGTGATACGGGTGTTTCTGGTCAAATACGCGCGCGAAGCTGAACACCACGTCGTCGGCGTTCATCTTGCGGGTGGGCGTGAACCAGGCGGTGGTCTGGAACGGCACGTCTTTACGCAGATGGAAGCGGTAGGTGGCGCCGTTGTCCAGCACTTCCCAGCTTTGCGCCAGTTCGGGGATCAGGCGATAGGTGTACGGGTCGACGTCCAACAGGCGATCGTACAGCTGGGCGGCCAGAGTATCCACCGTCAGGCCGCTGCTGGCCATTTGTGGGTTGAAGGTATTCAGTATGCCGCTGACGCAATAGACAAAGCCGCTCTGGCGAATGTCCGGCAGCGTCGCCGCGACGGGCGCGGGCGGTGTGGTCGTGGCCAGGGCAGAGCCCGTCAGGCACAACGACAGTATCCAAAGGGGTAAACCACGCATAGAGGCTCATGGGTTTAATCAGCAATAGCGTTAGTGTATCGCACTCTGACCAGCAGCCCAATCCATTGAGCAAAATCGCTGAGTTTTCTGCTACTTGATTAAGCAAGGCGGTTCGCGACGTGAAAAAAATCTTATTTGATATGTTATAACATAACAAAATCATGCTACCGTTCCTCGGCAAAGTCACAATAACGCAAGGGGATGTATGAACGAAGTTGCACTTCCACCACGCCGTTCGCTGCCAGACGCTCAGGCATGGCGCGGCGAAATGAGTGATGTCGGGCTCGATTGGGTCGGGATGCAAGGGATCGCGCTGCCGCTGGAGCTGGCCGGCAAGCCACTGATGGCCAAAGTCGACGCCGGCATCAACCTGCGCGCCGAAGCGGCGGGCGAACGCGGTATTCACATGTCGCGGCTGTATCTGGCGCTGGACGAATTGACGCAGGGCGAGCTGACGCCGCAGCGCATCGGCCGGACGCTGCAGGCCTTTCTGGATTCGCAGCCGGAGCACAGCGATCGCGCCAGCCTGACGCTCAGCGGCGAGCTGTTGTTGTCGCGCCCGGCGCTGCTGTCGCCGCAGCGCGGTTGGAAAGCCTACCCGCTGCGCATCGAGGCGGCGCTGGCGAACACACTGACGCTGGCGCTGACCGTCGGCGTGCCTTACTCCTCCACCTGCCCGAGTTCGGCGGCGCTCAGCCGCCAGCTGGCGCAGCAACAGTTTCAGTTTGACTTTGAACAGGCGGCGGAGCGTGTCAGCCAACGGCAGGTGAGCGATTGGCTGCTGGAGCAGGGCATGCCGGCCACGCCACACAGCCAGCGCAGCTGGGCCTGGGTCACCGTGACGCCGGATAATGACCGGGCGTTCGAACCGGTAAAACTGATCGACCGCATCGAACACGCGCTGGGCACGCCGGTGCAAACGCTGGTGAAACGCCGCGATGAGCAGGCCTTCGCGCTGGCTAACGGCCAGAACCTGATGTTTTGCGAGGATGCGGTGCGGCGTCTGTATCGCATGCTGCGCAGCCAGTGCGACTACCGCGCCTTCTCGCTGCGCGTCGAACATCAGGAGAGCCTGCATGCCCACAATGCGGTGGCGGAGCTGAGCTGGCGGGGAGAGAATCATGCTGCGTAAAAATCCCAGCGGCCATCTGCCGCAGGTCTCGCCGCTGGCCTACATCGATCCCACCGCCATTCTATGCGGCCGGGTGATCGTCGAAGACTTCGTCTACGTCGGCCCTTATGCGGTGATCCGTGCCGACGAGCTGAACGCCCGTGGCGACATGGAGCCGATCGTCATCGGCTCGCATTCCAATATTCAGGACGGCGTGGTGATCCACTCCAAAAGCGGGGCGGCGGTCACCATCGGCCGTTACAGCTCTATCGCCCACCGCGCCATCGTCCATGGCCCGTGTCGCATCGACGATCGGGTGTTTATCGGTTTCAACAGCGTGCTGTTCAACTGCCACATTCAGTCCGGCTGCGTAGTGCGTTACAACGCGGTGGTGGACGGCGTGACGCTGCCGGAAAACAGCTATATCCCGTCAACCGAGCGTGTGGGGCCGGACAGCGACCTGTCGCGTTATCGCCAGGTCGATCGCGGCGCGCTGCAATTCTCCGAAGAAGTGGCCGCCACCAACGTCGAATTGGTGCGCGGTTACCAGGCATTACGCAATGAATTTTAATGAGGTTCCCATGAAGCAACTTCCCGTGACCGTGCTTTCCGGCTTTCTCGGCGCCGGCAAGACCACGGTGCTGAACCATATCCTGAACAACCGGCAGGGCATGCGCGTGGCGGTGATCGTCAACGATATGAGCGAGGTGAACATCGACGCCGCGCTGGTGGAAAATGCAGTGCATCTCGATCGCCAGGAAGAGAAGCTGGTGGAGATGAGCAACGGCTGCATCTGCTGCACGCTGCGCGAAGATCTGCTGGTATCGGTGCGCGAGTTGGCGCAGGACGGGCGTTTCGATTACCTGCTGATCGAATCGAGCGGTATCTCCGAGCCGCTGCCGGTGGCGGAAACCTTTACCTTTGAGGACGAAAAAGGCGAAAGCCTGTCGCAGTTCGCCCGGCTGGATACCCTGGTGACGGTGGTCGACGGGGTGAATTTCATCCAGCAGTATCAACAGGCGCAAAGCTTGCAGGAGGCCGGCCAAAGTCTGGGCGAGGACGATCTGCGCAGCGTGGCGGATCTGCTGATTGAGCAAATTGAGTTCTGCGACGTGATTCTGGTCAGCAAGACCGATCTGTTGACGCAAACGCAGCAGGGCGAAGTGATGGCGCTGTTGGCCAGCCTGAATCCCGACGCCCGCATTGTGCCGATCGCGCCGGGAAAACTGCCGCTGGAGGCGGTGCTGAATACCGGCAGCTTCAGCTTTGAAAAGGCGCAGCAGGCGCCCGGCTGGTTGAAAGAGCTACGCGGCGAACACCTGCCGGAAACGGAAAACTACGGCATCAGCAGCTTTGTTTATCAGGCGCGGCGGCCTTTTGCGCCGGACAAGTTCTACCGGGTGATCAACGGCGATTGGGGCGGCGGCCAGCTGCTGCGCTCGAAAGGCTTTTTCTGGCTGGCGACGCGGCCGCGGCAGGCCGGGCAGTGGAGCCAGGCCGGCGGCATCGCCCACTATGGTCTGGCGGGCACCTTTTGGCGCGCCATTCCACAAGACAATTGGCCGCAGGATCCCGAAACGAGGGCGCATATTCAGGAAAAATGGGTGGAGCCGTTCGGCGACATGCGCCAGGAGCTGGTGTTTATCGGCCAGCATCTGCAGCAGGCGACGATCGCGCGTCTGCTGGACGATTGCCTGCTGAGCGACGACGAAATGGCCGCCGGCGTGGACTATTGGCTGGATATGGCGGACCCGTTCCCTGAGTGGTAATTGCGCAATCTTCGTGTGGTAATGAGAAAAATTCTCAACAAAGTGCTTTACAGACGATACTGATAACTATTATCATCGCCTGGCAGTTCACGGAAGGCCACAGTTTGCGGCTCTGATGTGGAAGGCACGACATTGCTCACATTGCTTCCAGTGTTTTTTTAAGCCAGCTCGGGTGCTGGCTTTTTTTTTGCCCACTATTCCTCATCCGCTTCGCCGTTTTGCTGCAGCGCATGTTTTTTCAGCATGCCGCGCAACTGGTGGTAGGTGAGCCCCAGCAGCTGCGCCGCCTTGCGTTGGTTGAACCGCCCTTGCTGCAACGCCGCTTCGATCAATGCCTTCTCCTGCTCCAACTGCCAATTTTTCAACTCCAGCGGCAGCGCCGGCAGCGCGCCGGCTCCTTCAAGCGGGAGCGCGACCGGCGGGGCCTCGCGCGGTGCAAACGGGTTGATCAAGATCTCATCCAGCGGGTGGTCGCTGTCGCCGTGACGATAGACCGAGCGTTCAACCACGTTTTTCAGTTCGCGCACGTTGCCTGGCCAACCATAGCCGAGCAGCGTGTGCCTGGCGCGTTCGGTAAAGCCGGGAAACAGCGGCAGCGCCAGCTCCCGACACATTTGAATGGCGAAGTGTTCGGCCAGCAGCATGATATCGGGCCGGCGTTGGCGCAGCGGCGGCAGCTGCACCACGTCGAACGCCAGCCGATCCAGCAGATCGGCGCGGAACTTGCCCGCGGCTGCCAGCGCCGGCAGATCGTCGTTGGTGGCGCACACCAACCGCACATCCACCCGCAGCGGCTGGCTGCCGCCCACGCGCTCCAGCTGGCCGTATTCGATGACCCGCAGCAATTTCTCCTGCACCAACATCGGCGCGGTCGCCAGCTCATCCAGGAACAGCGTGCCGCCGTCGGCGCGCTCAAAGCGGCCCAGATGGCGTTTCTGCGCACCGGTAAAGGCGCCGGCCTCGTGGCCGAACAGCTCGGAGTCCAGCAGGTTTTCATTCAGCGCCGCGCAGTTGAGCGAGATGAATGGCCCTTGCCAACGGTTGGAGAGGTAGTGCAGGCGGTGGGCGATCAGCTCCTTGCCGGTGCCGCGCTCGCCGATCACCAGTACCGGTTTGTTCAACTTGGCGACCTGGGAGACTTGCTCCAACACTTCGACAAAGGCGTTTGCTTCGCCCAACAAATTCTCTGGCTGCTCGTTCATGATGAAATTCGCCAATGTTTGGTGAAAATAATCACTCTACAGCAAGCTCACAGAGAGTCAAAAATAAAATGTTGTTGTTTTTCAATTAAATAAAAGTTGGCACGGGTTTTGATTATATCCTTGGGCAAGCTGTACGACTTAACGCGGCGCTTCAGACGCCATCAGAACCAAGAGGAAGTGAATTATGGGTATTTTTTCTCGTTTTGCCGACATCGTGAACGCCAACATCAACACTCTGCTGGACAAGGCAGAAGATCCGCAAAAGCTGGTGCGGTTGATGATCCAAGAGATGGAAGACACGTTGGTCGAAGTTCGTTCCACGTCGGCGCGCGCGCTGGCGGAGAAAAAGCAGTTGCTGCGTCGCATCGAGCAGGGTGAAAACCAGGTTGGCGACTGGCAGGAAAAAGCCGAACTGGCGCTGCGTAAAGATAAAGAAGACTTGGCCCGCGCGGCGCTGATCGAAAAACAGAAGGTTGCCGATCTGATCGCCACGCTGACGCAGGAAGTGGCGACCGTAGAAGAAACGCTGGCGCGCATGAAGAGCGAAATCGGCGAGCTGGAAAACAAGCTGACCGAAACTCGCGCGCGGCAGCAGGCGCTGGCGCTGCGCCATCAGGCCGCGTCTTCTTCGCGTGAAGTGCGCCGCCAGCTCGACAGCGGCAAGCTGGACGAGGCGATGGCGCGTTTCGAACAGTTCGAACGACGCATCGACCACATGGAAGCTGAAGCGGAAAGCATCAGCATCGGTAAAAAGAAGTCGCTGGAGCAAGAGTTTGCCGAGCTGAAAGCCGACGACGCCATCAGTGAGCAACTGGCGGCGCTGAAAGCCAAGATGAACCGCTCCGAGTAAGGCGAACCGCGGCCACACGCCGGAGGTGGCCGCTACCCAGGACCCGATAAGAAGGAATAACAATGAGTGCTTTATTACTTGCCATTCCGCTGACAATTTTCGTGCTGTTTGTCGCGCCGATTTGGCTTTGGCTGCATTACAGCAATCGGCAACAGACCGGCATCCAGCTGAGTCAGCAAGAAATGCAGCGCCTGGCGCAGCTGGCGGAAGACGCCAAACGCATGCGTGAACGCATTCAGGCGCTGGAAGAGATCCTCGATGCGGAACACCCGAACTGGAGACAGTCCTGATGAGCACAACGCTGGGCAGTAAAAAGCTTTATCGCGTTCCCGAAGAAGGCATGGTGAAAGGCGTCTGCGCCGGTTTGGCCCACTATTTCGACGTGCCGGTGCGCCTGATCCGCGTGATGGTGGTGCTGTCGCTGTTCTTCGGGCTGTTCTTCTTCACGCTGGTGGCCTATATCGCGCTGGTGTTCGTGTTGGACGAAGCGCCGGCCAGCCGTTTCGAAGGCGAGCATCAGAAGACGCCGCGCCAGCTGCTCGATCAGCTGGAGTATGAACTGGGCAGCGGCGAGCAGCAGCTGCGTCAGGTCGAGCGCTATGTGACGTCCGATACCTTCGGCGTACAGAGCCGTTTCCGCAAGCTGTAACCCTTCTTGCGATACCCGGCCTGCACAGGCCGGGTATCTCGCCGCCGTTATCCCGTGAATGTAACCTTAATCGTCTTGTGCCGGAGGGCATTGTCATGAATAAAATCGATGTCGCAAACACCGCCAGAACGGGTGGATTTAAACGAGGAGCGGCGGCAATGTTGAAGACATTGGCTAAAGTCATCATCATAGCGTTATTGAACTATGGCCCGGCGGGCGCCGCCGGCTGGCTGTTGAAAACCGTCGGCCGCAAACCGGTGCGCTTCGTGCTGGCGCTGGTGCTGGAACCGCTGTTCCGTAAAGGCCTGAACAAGGCATTCGGGCGTTACGTCAAGGAGAGCAATGAAACGACTGCAAAATGAGTTAACCTCGCTGGTCAACCGCGGAATGGATCGCCATCTGCGCCTGGCGGTGACCGGCCTGAGCCGCAGCGGCAAAACCGCCTTTATCACCGCCTTCGTCAACCAACTGCTGCATGTGCACAGCGGCGCGCGCATGCCGCTGTTTTCACCGGTGCGCGAAGAGCGCCTGTTGGGCGTCAAGCGCATCCCGCAGCGCGATCTCGGCATCCAGCGTTTCACCTATGACGAAGGGCTGGCGCAGCTTTACGGCACGCCGCCGGCCTGGCCTACGCCGACGCGCGGTGTCAGCGAAATCCGCCTGGCGCTGCGTTACCGCTCCAACGACTCGCTGCTGCGCCACTTCAAAGACACCTCGACGCTGTACCTGGAGATCGTCGATTATCCGGGTGAATGGTTGCTGGATCTGCCGATGCTCGAGCAGGATTACCTGGCCTGGTCGCGTCAGATGACCGGGCTGCTGCAGGGCGAACGCGCCGAATGGGCCAAACCCTGGCTTGAGCTGTGCAAGGCTTGCGATCCGCTGGCCCCGGCCGACGAAAACCGGCTGGCGGCGATCGCCCAGGCCTACACCGATTATCTGCTGCGCTGCAAAAGCGAAGGGCTGCACTTCATTCAGCCGGGGCGTTTCGTGCTGCCGGGCGACATGGCCGGCGCGCCGGCGCTGCAGTTTTTCCCGTGGCCCGATGTGGCCGCAGTCGGCGAATCGAAGCTGGCGCAGGCCGACAAACACACCAACATCGGCATGCTGCGCGCTCGCTTCAACTACTACTGCCAGTCGATCGTCAAAAACTTCTACAAAGAGCATTTCGTTCGTTTCGATCGGCAAATCGTGCTGGTCGACTGCCTGCAGCCGCTGAACAGCGGCCCGCAGGCGTTCAACGACATGCGTCTGGCGTTGACCCAACTGATGCAGAGCTTCCATTACGGCAAACGTACGTTGTTCCGTCGCCTGTTCTCGCCGACCATCGACAAACTGATGTTCGCCGCCACCAAGGCGGATCATATCACCGCCGATCAGCACGCCAATCTGGTGTCGTTGCTGCAACAGCTGGTGCAAGAGGCGTGGCAGAACGCGGCGTTCGAGGGCATCAGCATGGATTGCGTCGGCCTGGCCTCGGTGCAGGCGACCGAGAGCGGCATCGTCGATCACCAGGGGCAGCGCATTCCGGCGTTGAAGGGCAACCGCCTGAGCGACGGCGCGCCGCTGACGGTGTTCCCCGGCGAAGTGCCGGCGCGCCTGCCGGGGCCGGCGTTCTGGCAGAGCCAGGGATTCCACTTCGATGAGTTTCGTCCGCGCGCCATGAGCGTGGACAGCCCGTTGCCGCACATCCGGCTGGATGCGGTGATGGAGTTTTTACTGGGAGACAAATTGCGATGAGCGAGCCGATAAAACCGCGTATCGATTTTGACGAGCCGCTGCAGCCGCCACAGGAGCCGGCGTTGCGCGCCGGCGTCGCTTTTGACGCCGAGCAGGCGGAAAGCTTCTTTCCGGCGGCGCCGGAGCTGCAGCAGGAAGAGGAAGAAGGGCGCGCCGAGGGCATCATTAACGCTGCGCTAAAGCCGAAACGCAGCCTGTGGCGCAAAATGGTCACCGCCGGGCTGGCGCTGTTCGGCGTCAGCGTGGTGGCGCAGGGCGTACAGTGGGTGCATACCGCTTGGGTGCAGCAGGACTGGATCGCCATGGGCGGCGGCGTGGCCGGCGGCCTGATCGTGTTCGCCGGCGTCGGTTCGGTAGTCACCGAGTGGCGGCGTTTGTATCGGCTGCGTCAGCGTGCGGAGGAGCGCGACGTGGCGCGCGAGCTGTTGCACAGCCACGGGCTGGGGCAAGGACGCGAATTCTGCGAGAAGCTGGCGCGCCAGGCCGGGCTGGATCAGGGGCATCCGGCGCTGCAGCGCTGGCAGGCGTCGCTGCATGAAACGCAGAACGATCGCGAAGTGGTGGAGCTGTACGCCAAACTGGTGCAGCCGGTGTTGGACAACCAGGCACGGCGCGAAATCAGCCGCTCCGCCGCCGAATCGACGCTGATGATCGCCGTCAGCCCGCTGGCGCTGGTGGACATGGCGTTCATCGCCTGGCGCAACATCCGCTTGATCAACCGCATCGCCGCGTTGTACGGCATCGAGCTGGGCTACTTCAGCCGCATCCGCCTGTTCCGACTGGTGTTGTTGAACATCGCCTTCGCCGGCGCCTCCGAGCTGGTGCGCGAAGTGGGGATGGACTGGATGTCGCAGGATCTGGCGGCGCGGCTGTCGGCGCGCGCGGCGCAGGGTATTGGCGCCGGGCTGTTGACCGCGCGGTTGGGCATCAAGGCGATGGAACTGTGCCGTCCGCTGCCGTGGCTGGAAGGGGAAAAACCGAAGCTCGGCGATTTCCGCAGCCAACTGATCGGCCAGTTGAAAGACACGTTGAAAAAAAACGACGGCAAGGCCAAATAACCTCGCTACGGCGCTCGCGAGAGCGCCGTTTTCTGAGCGGTACCGGCGCGGGACGTAATCAAGACTTGACGATAGTCGATCCCCCTGCGAGTGCGTGATAAATATCTGCCATATTAATTATTGTTGTGATAACTCTCTGTTTGATGGCTAAAATGACGCCGATGCTGTTATTCACTTGCGTTTAAAATCAGCAGCCACGGCAATAAATCAGAGTTCTGTCAACTTTTGCTGACAGATCGCTTCTACCGCCCGGTGTGAGGGAGTATCATCATCGTCAACGATCCCCGCACCTGCAGAGATAAGGCCAACACTGATGCGTTTGGAAGTATTTTGCGAAGACCGTCTCGGTCTCACTCGAGAATTACTCGATCTTTTGGTATCGCGCAGCATTGACCTGCGTGGCATCGAGATCGATCCCATCGGCCGCATTTACCTCAACTTCTCCCAGCTGGATTTCGATACTTTCCGCGCGCTGATGGCGGAGATCCGCCGCATCGCCGGCGTGACCGACGTGCGCACCGTCAGCTTTATGCCTTCCGAACGCGAACATCGCGCGCTGCGTGCGCTGTTGGAGTCGATGCCGGAACCGGTGTTCTCGATCGATATGAAAGGCAAGGTCGAGCTGGCCAACCCGGCGGCGCAGGCGTTGTTCAGCCTGAACGAAGACAAAATCCGCAACCAGACCGCCGGCGCGCTGATCGGCGGCTATAACTTCAGCCGCTGGCTGGAGAGCGAGCAGACGGCGCCGCACTCGGAACGGGTGGTGATCCGCAGCCAGGACTTCCTGATGGACATCACGCCTATCTATCTGGAAGACGAACAGCAGCAGCCGGCCGCGGTCGGCGCGGTGGTGATGTTGAAGTCCACCGCGCGCATGGGCCGCCAGCTGCAAAATCTGTCGGTGAACGACGATACCGAATTCGATCACATCGTCGCGGTGAGCGCCAAGATGCGCCATGTGCTGGAGCAGGCGCGCAAACTGGCGATGCTCGACGCGCCGCTGCTGATCGTCGGCGATACCGGTACCGGCAAGGATATTCTGGCCCGTGCCTGCCATCTGCGCAGCCCGCGCGGCAAACAGCCGTTCCTGGCGCTGAACTGCGCCGCGTTGCCGGATGACGTGGTGGAGAGCGAACTGTTCGGCCATGCGCCGGGCGCGTATCCCAATGCGCTGGAAGGCAAGAAGGGTTTCTTTGAGCAGGCTAACGGCGGCTCGGTGCTGCTGGATGAGATCGGCGAGATGTCGCCGCGCATGCAGACCAAACTGCTGCGCTTCCTCAACGACGGCACCTTCCGCCGCGTCGGCGAAGAGCATGAGGTGCATGTCGATGTGCGCGTGATCTGCGCCACCCAGAAAAACCTTACCGAGCTGGTGCAGCGCGGCGAATTCCGCGAAGATCTCTACTATCGCCTCAACGTGCTGACCATCACTATCCCGCCGCTGCGCGAGCGTCCGCAGGACATCATGCCGCTGACCGAGCTGTTCGTGGCGCGCTTCGCCGACGAGCAGGGCGTAGCGCGGCCCAAGCTGGCGAGCGATCTGGGCGGTTTCCTCAGCAAATACGGCTGGCCGGGCAACGTGCGCCAGCTGAAAAACGCCATCTACCGCGCGCTGACGCAAACCGAAGGCTACGAGCTGCGGCCGCAGGATATCGTGCTGCCGGAGTTCGAGGTGGAGATGTCGCTGGGCGACGAGGTGTTGGACGGTTCGCTGGACGACATCAGCAAGCGTTTCGAGCGCTCGGTGCTGACGCGTCTGTATCGCACCTATCCCAGCACCCGCAAGCTGGCGAAACGGCTGGGCGTTTCCCATACCGCCATCGCCAACAAGCTGCGTGAGTATGGCCTGAGCAGCCGCAAAGGCGGCGCCGAAGGCGAAGAATAAAAAAGGCGCCTTGCGGCGCCTTTAGCGTGTATCCAAAGCCGGCATCCGCCGGCTTTGTCATTTCAGCGCAGCCAGCGCCGCGTCGTAGTCTGGCTCGGTGGTGATTTCGTTCACCAGCTCGCTGTACAGCACGTTGTCCTGGCCATCCAGCACCACGACCGCACGCGCGGTCAGGCCCGCCAACGGACCTTCGGCGATTTCGACGCCGTACGCCTGCTTGAATTCGGCGCCGCGAAGGGTGGACAGGGTGACCACGTTGCTCAGGCCTTCCGCGCCGCAGAAACGCGACTGCGCGAACGGCAGATCGGCGGAGATGCACAGCACCACGGTGTTATCCAGGCCGCTGGCCAACTGGTTGAATTTACGCACCGACGTCGCGCAGACACCGGTATCGATGCTTGGGAAGATGTTCAGGACTTTGCGTTTACCCGCGAAGCTGCTCAGCGCTACGTCTGACAGGTCTTTGGCAACCAGCGAGAAGGCCTTGGCCTGCTCGCCCTGCTGTGGCAGCTTGCCCGCTACGCCGACCGGATTGCCTTGAAAATGTACTGTCTGAGTCATTGCTAGATTCCTTTTACAGGTGTTTATACAAAGGGTATGAACCTGATGAAACGGTACTCCGGTAACGGCAGTTAACATCAGGTTCACACCCTGGCGACAGTTTATGACAACCGGGGCGGATTGGATATCAAAGTTTGCTAAATAGTTGTATATATTAGGCTGTTCTATAAAACATCACCGGCGCATCCACCCGCCTGGATGCGCGGTTTTCGCTCAGGAGCCGTTATGAGAGACATGCGTTTTTACCCGGAAGCCTGGCCGCTGCATACCGCCTTCGTGATTGCGCGCGGCAGCCGCACCGAAGCCCGGGTGGTGGTGGTCGAAATCGAACAGCAGGAGGTGCGCGGCGTCGGTGAATGCACGCCGTATCCGCGCTATGGCGAGAGCGAGGAGTCGGTGATGGCGCAGTTGGCTGAGATGGCGCCGGCGATCGCGCAGGGCATGACCCGCGAGCAGCTGCTGACGCAGATGCCGGCGGGCGCCGCCCGCAACGCGTTGGACTCGGCGCTGTGGGATCTGGAGTGCAGGTTGCACGGACAGAGCCTGTGGCAGCGCAGCGGCGTGACGGCGCCGGCGCAGATCCGCATGGCGCAGACCGTCAGCATCGGCACGCCGGAGGCAATGGCCTTCGCTGCGCGCGAACTGGCGCGGCAGGGCGCCACGCTGCTGAAGATCAAACTCGACGATCACTATATCAGCGAACGGCTGGTGGCGATCCGCGCCGCGGTGCCGCAGGCGACGCTGATCGTCGACGCCAATGAATCCTGGCAGGCGGAAGGGCTGGCGGCGCGCTGCCAGTTGCTGGCCGATCTCGGCGTGGCGATGCTGGAGCAGCCGCTGCCTGCCGGTGACGACGCCGCGCTGGAGCACTTTATTCATCCGCTGCCGATCTGCGCCGACGAAAGCTGCCATACCCGCGCCGATCTGCCGCAGCTGGCGCAGCGCTATCAGATGGTCAACATCAAACTGGACAAAACCGGCGGCTTGACCGAGGCGCTGGCGCTGGCGCAGGCCGCGCGCGAACAGGGGTTCGCCATCATGCTCGGCTGCATGTTGTGCACGTCGCGGGCGATATCCGCCGCCTTGCCGCTGGCGCCGGCGGCGCGCTTCGTCGATCTGGACGGCCCGACCTGGCTGGCGCGGGACGTCGAGCCGGGCCTGGCGTTCGAATGCGGGGCGATCGTCGATATCGCCCCGTAGCGATTAATTCGGGTAGGTCAGCAGCTCGGTCATCGCATCGATGTAGCGCTCGCTGGCGGCATCGGCGGAGATCGGCGGGAATTCGGCGGTGATGCACGGCAGCGACAGATCCGCGCACCAGCTGCCGAACGAACCAGGGGTTTCATAACCGACGCTGGTTACCAGCGGCAGTTCGAACTTGTGCGACA
Source organism: Serratia sp. Ae19-1 (assembly GCF_059801225.1). Taxonomy (NCBI): domain Bacteria; kingdom Pseudomonadati; phylum Pseudomonadota; class Gammaproteobacteria; order Enterobacterales; family Yersiniaceae; genus Serratia; species Serratia sp. Ae19-1. The sequence continues at coordinate 150,320 of NZ_JBCHWD010000004.1, forward strand.
GCCAAACGCCGAGTCGCGAGCTGGCGGGATCTTCGATGCAGGCCAGCGGCTCATGGAATGACACCACCCAGTGCGGTTTCAGGCGATGAATAAGATGGCACAGCGCCTGGGTTTCCGGTTCGGAACCGGGGCGCCCGCCGGTGGAAAGCTTGACGTCACGCACCGGCGCCGCGCTGTTCCAGCGGTAGACGGTGTCGCCGGAGCGCCAGTTGGCGGCCGGGAAATTGCGGTTCAGATCGACGCCGTTGGCATTGGCGCGCAGCCCCAGCTGGCAGCCGTCGGGGTTGACCGCCAGCACCACATGGTGGCGCAGCTGGCTCGGCGCGATGCTGCGCAGCGCACAGGACAGGGTTACGATGGCGGCGCTCTCATCGCCGTGGGTGCCGGCGATGATAAGCCCGGTCTCGGGGCCGCTGACCGCCGCCGGGAAATAGAGCAGCGGCGCGCCCAGCAGCGAGCTGCCGTAGTTCTCTCCTGCGACGGCCAACTGGCCACGTTCACTGCGCGGTCGATGTTCGGTCATGGTGTTGTCCCTGAGTTAAAGTTCGAGAGTCATTGTCATTTTATTCAGTGTATTACGCTTTGCGGCATCTTTCCCATCGCAATTGTGCGGCGTTTGCGCGATCTGTGACGCCGCAGCGGCGAAAACGCCAATTAAACCGCACCTGGCCTGAGGCTGTTGTTATACTAACGGCAGAGCTAAGCCAATCACCCGCAAGAGGATTTAACATGCCAGTAGCCAGAATCATCGCCAGCTATAGCGAAAATGAAAATGACACCATCACGCTGCTGTGCGGCGTGGACGCTGAAAACCAGATCCGCCAGGGGGAATGGTTCGGCGTGGTGAAAAACGACGACGGGCGCGGGGACGAATCGAACTATCCGTTCACCCTGCACATCGATTATCAGAAAGATGCCTTCTATCTCGACTACGGCTACGATGACGCCGACGCGCGTCAGCTGCAAAAAACCGATATCTCGGCCCGCCCGCTGGCCGAGAAAGGCTTTTTCACCGTATTCGATGAAGAAGAGGGGGAAGAGTTCAGCTACCGCATCAACAGCATCCACCTGTACGACTGACGGTCGCTGTTGTAAACACCACCCGTGCCGCCCTGTGCCGCACGGGTTTTTTATCGCCTGAATCGCACTTTTTGCAACTTCTCGGCCGCGGGCTCTAGGCCGGACGGATCTTGTGCTATATGATAAAAAATTCAGATGGTTAACGGGGGACAAATCACAATGACGGGAAAAAAAATGCAACGGGGTTTTCGTTTGGCGCTTTGCGCGGCGGCGATCGGCGCCTGTATGAGCAGCGCCATGGCGGCGCAGGTTCCCCCGGGCACCGCGCTGGCGGACAAACAGGAAATCGTGCGCCACATTAAAGACGAACCGGCCTCGCTCGATCCGATCAAAGCGGTGGGCTTGCCGGAGGCGCAGCTGGCGCGCGATCTGTTCGAAGGGTTGGTCAACCAGGACGCCACCGGGAAAGTGATCCCCGGCGTCGCCACCCGCTGGCAGACCAGCGATAACCAGACTTATATTTTCCATCTGCGCAAAGACGCGCGCTGGTCAAACGGTGACCCTGTCACTGCGAAGGATTTCGTCTACAGCTGGCAACGGCTGGTCGAGCCGAAAAACCTGTCGCCGTTCGCCTGGTTCGCCCAGCTGGCGGGGATCCAGAACGCCGAGCAGATCATCAGCGGCAAGCTGCCGGCCGATCGCTTGGGCGTGTCGGCGCCCGATGACTACACGTTGAAGGTGCAGCTGGATAAGCCGGTGCCGTACTTCGTCAGCCTGACGGCCAATTTCAGCCTGTTCCCGGTGAATAAGGCGGTGGTGGAAAAATACGGCAACGACTGGACCAAGGTCGGCAATCTGGTGGGCAACGGCGCGTTCAAACTGCAGGAGCGGGTGGTGAACGAGAAGTTGGTGCTGACGCCTAACGACCATTACTGGGATCATGCGCGCACCGTGCTGACGAAAGTGACCTTCGTGCCGATCAATCAGGAATCCAACGCCACCAAGCGCTACCTGGCGGGCGACATCGACATCACCGAATCCTTCCCGAAAAATATGTATCAGAAGCTGCTGAAAGACATTCCGGGGCAGGTGTACACCCCGGATCAGCTCGGCACCTATTACTACGCGTTCAACACCCAGCGCGCGCCAACCAACGACGTGCGGGTGCGTCAGGCCTTGTCCTACGCCATCGATCGCAAGATTATCGCGGAAAAAGTGTTGGGCACCGGCGAAAAACCGGCCTACCACTTTACGCCGGACGTGACCGCCGGGTTCAAACCGGAAGCGAGCTTGCTGCAACAGCAATCGCAGGCGGAACTGGACGCACAGGCCAAGGCGTTGCTGCAGGCGGCCGGTTACGGCCCGAACAACCCGCTGAAGCTGACGCTGCTGTATAACACTTCGGAAAGCCACCAGAAGATCGCCATCGCCGTGGCCTCGATGTGGAAGAAAAAGCTGGGGATTGACGTCAAGCTGCAAAACCAGGAGTGGAAGACCTATATCGACAGCCGCAATACCGGCAATTTCGATGTGATCCGCGCCTCCTGGGTGGGGGATTATAACGAGGCGTCGACCTTCCTGTCGCTGCTGACCTCAACCCACAGCGGCAACATCGCCAAATTCAAGAGCGCGGACTATGACAAGCTGCTGGCGCAGGCGGGGCGGGAAACCAACCCGGCGGCGGTGACCGCCGACTACAACAAGATGGAACAGATCATTGCCGACCAGGCGCCGATCGCGCCGATATATCAATACACTAACGGCCGCCTGATCAAACCGTGGGTAAAAGGCTACCCGATCACCAATCCGGAAGACGTGGCCTACAGCCAGACGATGTATATCATCAAACACTGAATCGGTTTATTTATCGCCCCCGGCTAATGCGGGGGCTTTATTTTTTCGGCGCTGCAACGGCGAAGATAATTAATTTTTCCACGCGATAAACCCCGTTTAATAATAAACAGGGCGGCTATCATCACATTATTGTTTCGCTATTTCAGAGTGCGGCTACGCTTATAGGCAGTCCCGCATGGCATCCACCACCACGCGGCCGCTCATATCGGTTTGAGTGATGCGGTAGCTGGTGGGGTAAGAGCGGCGGGTGCTGAAACGATCGTGAACGGAAACCTTGCCAATTTGCAGGCCGGCGGCGTTTTTCACGACAAACTCACTGATCTCTTCCTGGCCCTGGTTTTGCAAATGAATATTGCTGATTTTTTCCAACGTATCGCTGGCGTTTATTTTTAAATGGTCGCGTAACATAACTACCTCCTCGTAGTGAGAAAAGTATATGCCCCTAAAATTTGCGCTGAAACAGCTTTGTGTTGATTTATTATTATCATTTTGAATTAAAATTGATAGCAATATGTTAAGTCATAATAATAACGGCATTGCCAGCGCTTTATCGGCGATATTGTCTGATTTATCGGCGGTGGTTTATTTCATTGCCGTTATTATTAGTCTGCATTAATGGGAAAGAGCGCCGGCCTGGCCGCCGGAGCCGGAAAGACACAGGCGACGTTGTGCCCACAGCCGGGTACGATCGTTAACCGATGCGGTTTATCCGGCGCCAGATAACGTCGATCATAGTCAGCATAGGCCAGGGCGCGCTGCAGCCGATAGGGACCCTGTAGCTCGGCGGCGCAGGACTTGTCGAGTATCCGATAGTAGGCACCCGGTACGGCGCCGGTATCATCGGCGGCGGCCAGATAGGTGATATCGGCGGCGGCGTAGCGCCGGCGGGCCGCGTCGGCGGTGCGCTGCAGGTGAGCGGGAAACGTTTCCAGGCCGTATTTCCAGCGGTTGGCCTGTGGACACTGTCCGGCGTCCGCCGTTTGCCAGTGAAAACGGCACGTTTTTTCACTGGTGCAGTTCTCCCAGTTTGTCGGCTGGGGCCGCAGGCTGTCAAAATAGAGCCAGCTGCCGGGATCGGCCACCACATAACGCACACGCACTCCGTCCGGCGGGTTGGCGAAGCCGACATAATGCTGCACGAACTGGGCGCCGGCGGAAAAACCGGCCAGGGTTATCGTCTGCAGCGACGGCCAGCGCCGATGCAGATCGGCCAACAGCTTATCCATGGCGTTGAACGAGCCGGCTTTCCCGCGATTATCCAAACCGCCTTCGATCCAAGAGCCACAGCGCCACAGGGCATCGCCGTCTTGTGGCCGGGGCAGGCCGGTGGAATGGCAGTGTGTGGCGAGTTTCTCCGGCACTTGAAACAGCGGGGCGACCAGCAGCGTATTGCCGGTGCTTCCCGCTGCCTGTGCGGCATCGATCGCCGCTTGCAACGTCTTAGCGACATCGCGCGGGTGACCGTGTATCACCACCAGTGCGCTTCGCGGCTGTGCGCTGTGCTCATGGGCGACATAGTAAGTGACATCGCCGGCCGCCGTCGTTACGTGAAAAGGCGTGGAGATGCGCCCCAGCGTCGGTTCTGCATGCAGCGGTTGGCTGGTGAACAGCGTGGCCGCTACCACGGTACCGAGCAGGCGGCGCAGAGCCGTCAGGATCGATGCAGAATGTATTGCGCCTGATTCAGCACTTCCCGCCATTTTTGCTCCTCTGTTTGCGCTGATGTTTCCTCGCCTGAAGTATAGAGCACGCTTTTCGTTCGTTGTGCAAACTGGCGTTACAGCTTGGCCTTTGATCTCCAAGGCGTTAACGCTAGACTCAGCAACATAAGCAAGACTTGAGGGGATAAATGAATGGATGTGATTGAGGGGAGCGAGCTGCAGGTCGCCGATGCGGTTTACGCCTACCAGTTGGACGGTAAGGGGGGCGTAACGTCGATCGAGCAGGATGACAAGATTACCTGCGACGCACCGTGCTGGCTGCATCTTGATTACGCGCACCCGGCCAGCGCCGAATGGCTGAGCACCACACCGTTATTGCCGGACTCGGTGCGTGAAGCGCTCTCCGGCGAAAGCTCACGGCCGCGCGTCAGTCGCCAGGGCGAAGGCACCATGATCACTCTGCGCAGCATCAACTTCAACGCCAACTCGCGGCCGGATCAGCTGGTCACCATCCGCGTGTACATCACCGACAAACTGATTCTCTCCACCCGGCATCGCAAGGTCTATTCCATCGATCAGGTGGTGAACGATCTGCAAAGCGGCGCTGGGCCAACCAACAGCGGCAACTGGCTGGTGGAAATTTCCGATGCGTTGACCGATCACACCAGTGAATTCATCGAAGATCTGCACGACCGGATTATCGACCTGGAGGACGCATTGCTGGAGCAGCAGGTGCCGGAGCGCGGCCAGCTGGCATTGATCCGTAAACAGCTGATCGTGTTGCGTCGTTACATGGCGCCGCAGCGCGACGTCTTCGCGCGGCTGGCCAGCGACCGCCTGCCGTGGATGAGCGATGACGATCGCCGCCGCATGCAGGACATCGCCGATCGGCTGGGTCGGGGATTGGACGATCTGGACGGCAGCATCGCGCGCACCGCCATATTGTCCGACGAAATCACCACGGTGATGGCCGACGCGATGAACCGCCGCACTTACACCATGTCATTGTTGGCGATGGTATTTTTGCCCACCACCTTCCTGACCGGGCTGTTCGGCGTCAACCTGGGCGGCATCCCGGGCAACACGGCGTCATTTGGTTTCGGTACTTTCTGCCTGATGCTGTTGGCGCTGGTAGGAGGCGTAGCCTGGTGGCTGAAGCGCAGCCGCTGGCTATAGGCAAAAATGATGAAAACCCGGTTAACATTGAGCAATATCAACATTTAGCCGGGGCAAATGGGGCATGATCTCTCTCGCAGGTGAATGCAACGTCAAGCGATGGGCGTTGCGCTCCATAATTGTCTTACTTTCTTATTTTTGAATTACTGCATAGCACATTTGATTCGTACAATGCCGGTTTAATCACCGGCATTTTTTTATTCCGCTTTCTCGCTTCCTCAGGCCGCGCTTTCATCCCAGAAGCTGGCTTCAATCTTGTGCCCATCCAAATCACGGACAAAGCAGCCGTAGTAGGCCTCGCCGTAGTGCGGCCGCGAACCGGGCGCGCCTTCATCGACGGCGCCGGCCAGCAGCGCCTGGCGGTGGAACTCATCTACCTGTTGCTTGCTGGTGGCGAAAAAGCCGACGTGCGTGCCGTTGCCGAGCGAGGCGGGGTGGCCGTCGATCGGCACCTGCAGCCAGAACTCCGGGTAGTCGCGGCCATAACCGATAGCGCCGGGATGCTCCAGTACGCGGCGGCAACCCAGGGCGGCCAGCGTGCGATCGTAAAAGGCGGCGGCGGCAGCAAAATCGTTGGTGCCAAGCGAGACGTGGGACAGGCAGGGGGTGATATTCATTGCGCGATCTCCATGTAACTGTATAAATACACAGTATAGGGTAAAAACGGCACAGCCCAGTAAATTTTGCGCAAACTGTGAACAGGATCGAGATCGTCGAGAGAGAGAAATGTCGCCGCTTGTAGGGGGCAAGCGGCGAAGGGCGTTATTTGATTTCCAGCACGTTCAAACGCTCCGGCGCAGGCGCTGCGTCATCCGCGTCTTCCGGCTGCCAACCGACCGGCTGCATCGGAATGTCTTCACGATCGAAGGCCAAATCGCCGCCGTCCACCACGGCGCTACCGTGTTGGATGCCTTTGAAATCGAACAGGTTGATATCGCTCAGATGCGAAGGCACCACGTTTTGCATGGCGCTGAACATGGTTTCCAACCGGCCCGGGTAACGTTTGTCCCAGTCGCGCAGCATATCGCCGATGACCTGGCGCTGCAGGTTAGGCTGTGAGCCGCACAGGTTGCATGGGATGATCGGGAATTCTTTGGCGATCGAGAAACGCTCGATGTCTTTCTCGCGGCAATAGGCCAGCGGGCGAATGACCACGTGCTTGCCGTCGTCGCTCATCAGCTTGGGCGGCATGCCTTTCATCTTGCCGCCGTAGAACATATTGAGGAACAGCGTCTGCAGAATGTCGTCGCGGTGGTGACCCAGCGCGATCTTGGTGGCACCCAGCTCGGTGGCGGTGCGGTACAGAATACCGCGGCGCAGGCGCGAGCACAGTGAGCAGGTGGTTTTGCCTTCCGGGATCTTGTCTTTGACGATGCTGTAGGTGTTCTCTTCGACGATCTTGTACTCCACCCCCAGGCTTTCCAGGTAGGCGGGCAGAATATGCTCCGGGAAGCCGGGTTGCTTCTGATCGAGGTTTACCGCGATCAGCGAGAAGTTGACCGGCGCGCTCTGCTGCAGATTGCGCAGGATTTCCAGCATGGTGTAGCTGTCTTTGCCGCCGGACAGGCAGACCATGATGCGGTCGCCTTCTTCAATCATATTGAAATCGGCGATCGCTTCGCCCACGTTGCGGCGCAGGCGCTTTTGCAATTTGTTCAGGTTGTATTGCTCTTTTTGGCTAACGGATTGCTTTTCTGACATTTAAATCGTGCTCATTCTCAATGGGGGGCACTAGGGGCATGGCGTTTTAGACCGCAAGTTTACCATTCAACCGGTCGATTTTGATCATTATTCATCATCATGCATCCATACACCCGACGCGAGGCCTGTATGGTACGGATTGCGCGCAGGAATGCCAGCAGGTTTTATTGAGTCATCCCAACGATCGCCTTCGCAGCAGAGGGGGATTGGTGAATTACTCGTCACCGGGTCGCGCGAAAGCGCGCAACGCGTCGCTTTCGAGACGGAAGTACTGTTTGGCGGTGATTTCCTCGGCGCCAAGCCGGCGATAAAAAAGCCCGGCGTTGGGGTTGGTCTTTTCAGCTGTCCAGTCCAGGCGGCTACAGCCATGTTCGAGCGCAATGGTTGCGATAAAACGCATCATTGCCTTGCCTACGCCCAATCCTCTGGCCGTGCGGCTGACGAACAGCTCTTTCATAAACATTTGGCCGCTGAGCTTCGGGGCGGGGTGCATGATGCAAAAGGTACAAAATCCGCAAACCTTGTCTTGCGACCAGGCCGTGGCAACGGTGATGCCTGAATAGGGGCCAAATAGGGCGTTATTGAGGTAAGGAAGCACCTCTCGGCGTTTTAGCGCGTCGGAGCCGAAATAATATTCTTCCATTTCGATGATGATATCGACCAATGCCTCCGAATGGCGGCGATCTGAGATAATGATTTCCATGCGTTCCTTGGCTCACTGTAGCTTCTTGTGCAATTGCAATGAGGATAGAAGGAAAAGCATCAGGGCGCGAATCGCTCGCGCCCTGATGGGGTTACTCGGCGGCGGATTTTTCCGCCTTGCCGGCCAGCAGGCTGAGGAAGTCGTATTTCTCCTTCAGCTCTTTTTCCGCGGCCTGGTACAGTGCGCTGGCCACTTCCGGCTGCTGCGAGTTCAGGCGACGGAAGCGCTGCTCGTTCAGCAGCGTTTCAGCCAGGCTGCTGTTCGGCGGCCGGGAGTCCAGCGCCAATGCGGCCTTGCCCTCGGCGCTGCGGCGCGGATCGAAGCGGTACAGCGGCCAGAAGCCGGTGGCGGTCAGCTGTTTCATCTGATCGTGGCTGAGCGCCAGATCGTAGCCGTGCTCTTCGCACGGGCTGTAGGCGATGATCAGCGACGGCCCCGGATAGGCCTCGGCTTCCTGAATCGCTTTCACCGTTTGATTGAGCTGCGCCCCCAGCGAGATTTGCGCGACGTAGACATGACCATACATCATCATGCTGACGCCCAGATCCTTGCGCGCTTTGCGCTTGCCGTGTTCGCCGAATTTGGTCACCGCGCCGAGCGGCGTGGCCTTCGACTGCTGGCCGCCGGTATTGGAGTAGCACTGGGTGTCGAGCACCAGCACGTTGACGTTCTCGGTCAGGCTGAGAACGTGATCCAAACCGCCGAAGCCGATGTCGTAGGCCCAGCCGTCACCGCCGATCAGCCAGATGGATTTATCCACCAGATAGTCGGCATCGGCCGCCAGCTGACGCGCGTCTGCGCCTTCAATACTCGCAAGTTGCGTGCGCAGTTCGGCGATTTGCTTACGGCGCGGCTCCGGCGCCACGTCGGCCATCTGCAGAGCGTTGACCAACTGCTCCGGCAGCTGCGGCGCCAGCGCGTTCAGCAGGCGCAGCACCCGCGCGCGATGTTGATCGACCGTCAGGCGGAAGCCCAGGCCGAATTCGGCGTTGTCCTCGAACAGCGAGTTGGCCCACGCCGGCCCGCGCCCTTCGGCGTTGGTGGTATACGGCGTGGTCGGCAGGTTGCCGCCGTAAATTGACGAGCAGCCGGTGGCGTTGGCGATCAGCAAACGATCGCCGTAGAGCTGGGTCAACAGTTTGATGTACGGCGTTTCGCCGCAGCCGGAACAGGCGCCGGAGTACTCGAACAGCGGCGTGATCAGTTGCGAGGTGCGAATGTCGATGCGCTCCAGCTGCGCCGGATCGATTTCCGGCAGCTGCAGGAAGAAGTCGTAGTTGTCTTTTTCCGCCGTCAGATTATCGAGGCGCGAAGCCATGTTAATCGCCTTGATCTCCGGGTTCTGGCGATCTTTCGCCGGGCAGACCTCGACGCACAGGTTGCAGCCGGTACAATCCTCCGGCGCCACTTGCAGCACGTATTTTTGCCCGCGCATATCGCGCGCTTTCACATCCAGAGACTGCAGGGAAGCGGGCGCGTGTTCCATCTCGGCCGGTTGAACCACCTTGGCGCGAATGGCGGAGTGCGGGCAGGCGGCGACGCAGTGGTTGCACTGAGTACAGAGATCGGGCTGCCAGACCGGGATCTCTTCGGCGATGTTGCGCTTTTCCCATTGGGTAGTGCCCACCGGCCAGGTGCCATCCGGCGGGAAGGCGGAAACCGGCAGCGCATCGCCCAGCCCGGCCAGCATCGCCGCGGTAACGGTTTTGACGAAGTCCGGGGCGGCGTCCGAGACCACCGGCGGGCGCATCGGGCTGCTGCCGTCGACCGGCTGCAGCGGAATTTCAATCAGCGCGCTGCGGGTGGCGCCCAGCGCCTGCCAGTTGCGCTCGACGATCTCCTGGCCCTTGCTGCTGTAGCTGCGGGCGATGGCGTCCTGCAGCTGTTGCAGCGCCACGTCGCTCGGCAAGATCTGCGTCAGATGGAAGAACGCCATCTGCATCACGGTGTTGATGCGTGCGCCGAGCCGGCATTCACGCGCCAGCTTGGCGGCGTTGATGATATAGAAACGCGCCTGGCGTTGGTGCAGCAGCGCCTGAACTTCCTGCGGCAGGCGCGACCAGACCTCGTCGGCGCCGTAAGGGGTATTGAGCAGGAAGGTACCGCCGGGCTTCAGGCGTTCGACCATCTGGTACTTATCGATAAACTGCAGCTGGTGGCAGCCGACGAAGTCCGCGCGGCTGACCAGATAGGCCGAGTTGATCGGCTGCTCGCTGACGCGCAGGTGCGATACCGTCAGGCCGCCGGCCTTTTTGGAGTCGTAGACGAAATAGCCCTGGGCATACAGCGGCGTGGCGTTGCCGATGATTTTTATGTTGTTCTTGGTGGCCGAGACCGAGCCGTCGCTGCCTAAACCGTAGAACAGTGCTTCCAGCGAGGCGCGCTGCGGCAGGATTTCGTCGCTCAGCGGCAGCGAAAGGCCGGTGACATCATCGAAGATGCCGACGGTGAAACGCGGGCGCGGCTGCGGCTGCGCCAACTCGCGGAACACCGCCAGCGCACAGTCCGGGCCGAACTCTTTCGAAGACAGCCCGTAACGGCCGCCGATCACCCGCGGCAGCGTGGCGCGCTCCCCCCGGCTGTAGGCTTCCGCCAGCGCGGTCATCACGTCCAGATACAGCGGTTCGGCCAGCGCGCCCGGTTCTTTGGTACGGTCGAGCACCGCGACGCTGTGCACGCTGTCGGGCAGTGCGCCGAGCAGGTGTTTGGCGGAAAACGGCCGGAACAGCCGAACTTTCAGCACGCCGACTTTCTCGCCGCGGGTCAGCAGGGTGTCGATCACTTCTTCGCAGGTGCCGGCGGCGGACCCCATCATCACCACCACGCGCTCGGCCTGCGGATGGCCGTAATAGTCGAACGGCCGATAGTGGCGGCCGGTGAGGGCGGCGAAGGCTTCCATGGCCTCGATCACGTGCTGGCCGGTGGCGTCATACCACGGGTTGGTGGCTTCGCGCGACTGGAAATAGGTATCCGGGTTGGCGGAAGTGCCGCGCACCACCGGATGATCCGGCGACAGCGCCCGGCTGCGGTGAGCGTCGATCGCTCCCTGCGGCAGCATTTGTCGCAGCGTATCGTCGCTCAGCGGCACGATCTTGTTGATTTCGTGCGAGGTGCGGAACCCATCGAAGAAATGAATAAACGGCACGCGCGCGTTGAGGGTGGCGGTCTGCGAGATCAACGCGAAGTCCTGCGCTTCCTGCACGCTGCCGGCGCACAGCATGGCGCAGCCGGTCTGGCGTACCGCCATCACGTCCGAATGGTCGCCGAAGATCGACAGCGCGTGCGTAGCCACGGTGCGCGCGGCGACGTGCAGTACGAATGGCGTCAGCTCGCCGGCCAGTTTGTACAGTGTGGGGATCATCAGCAGCAGACCCTGCGATGAGGTGAACGAGGTCGACAGCGCACCGGTTTGCAAAGCCCCGTGCACGGTGGCGATCGCGCCGCCTTCCGACTGCATTTCCACCACCCGGGGGATATCGCCCCAGATATTTTGCCGGCCATCGCCGGACCAGGCGTCCGCCTGCTCAGCCATGGTAGAACTTGGCGTGATAGGGTAGATGGCAATCACTTCGTTGGTGCGATAGGCCACGGAAGCGACTGCATTATTACCATCTGTAGTTATCATCGACGTTACCTTTTCATTGCTCACAAAGCCGCGAAAGCACGCTTTCGCAGTAATGGAAAAAAGTCTAACAGAGGGTTTGAACGTGGCTTTATCGCATTTGTGTGGCGAGCGATAAATCGGCAATGCGGCCGGGGGCGGCTATTTCCTCTGTGGAGAAACGTCACGCCAATAAATTGTTTTCGCCGTTTAAAGACAATTTATTTCCGGCGGGTCATAATTGCCTATCGGTAAACTGACAGAAGAAAACCATGAGCGCATTTATGTATTTAGCGATGGCGATCGTCGCAGAAGTGATCGCCACCACCATGTTGAAAGCCTCCGAGGGTTTTACCCGCCTGTGGCCGTCGTTGCTGGTAGTGCTGGGCTACGGCGTGGCATTTTGGGGGCTGTCGATGGTGGTGAAAAGCATGCCGTTGGGCATCGTGTACGCGATCTGGTCGGGCATGGGGATCGTGCTGGTGTCGGTTGCTGCGGTATTCGTTTATCAGCAAAAATTGGATTGGCCGGCGATCGTCGGCATGGGATTAATTATTGCCGGCGTGCTGGTGATTAATTTACTGTCGAAAGCCTCGGTGCACTGAGTGTTATTTTGATGTAAAAAAAAGCCGGCGTGACAGCGAGCCGCGCCGGTTGAAGAATTCAGCCATCATTCACTGAAAATAGTGGAATGCTAATTAGTTAGCGCCGTCAGCATAGACGTAAATATCGTTCTCTCCGGTAGCAAAAAATGCGCCGTCATGGCGAAAGCACGCGGGGCTAATTAATACCCATATCGCCGCTAAAAGCGGCGCCGCCGGCAGCGGTGACGTTATCACTTTCTGCCTGCCTCCGGGCCCAGACGGCGGGTGGCGCCGTCACGTTTGGCGCTTCGCGCCACGACGGAAATATTCTGCAAACAAAATAAATGTCCGGCCGGCGCAAAAAAACGATAAATAATGGCCGGAATATATTTTCATTATTTATATATCGAGCTAGATTAAACAAGTTTGCATCAAAGATAGCGAAACGTGTCCGCCAAGTGACGCGCGTTATCAGCAATGGCGATTTTACACAGCGCAGTTCCGGGTTCAGGAGTGGGATAATGACGACATCAAAATGGCTGCTTGCCAGCGCCGTGCTGCTTTTAGCCGCCTGCAGCAGCAATAACGAAGAGCCAGTACAGCAGGGTAACAGTGCCAGAATCAATACGTTGCAGACCAGCGCCGGTTGCGCGGCGGTCGGCGGCGTCACCACCATCGCGCACAACTTGAACGGCGAAGCGCTGCGCATGTGCCAGATGCCGAACGGCAAACAGTGTGAGGAACGCACGCTGGGCCTGGGCAGCTGCGCCGGATAAGCCCGCGGCGCCAGACCCGGCGCGCAGGTCAATACACCCAGTCGCGCAGGGTATAAACCAGCGTGTGGCCGCTGCCGCTCAGCGTCAGCCGTTGGGCGTTTAGCGTCACGTCGGCGCCGTTTTCCAGCACGGCGCCGATGACGTGATCCCAGCGGTTGCGCTGCGCATCAGGGCACAGCTTGCGCGTCGTGGCCAGCGGTTTCACTGTCAGCACACCGTCGCGTAATTGCCCCTGCCCGAAGAAGCGGTTGCACATCGTGCCGGACACGTGCAGGTGCTCGCCGAACTCCAGATTGAGCAGGCCGCTGCCCGTTGGGGCTTTTGCCGCTTCACCATCCACGCTCTGCAACACGAAATTATGATGCAGCAGGTCGCCGGGCGTGACGGTCGCGTGCGGTTTCATATTGCACCCCGCTAAGGCCAACGCCGCCAGGGCGGCCATCGTGACTTTTCTCATCGTCGCTCTCTCAAATAAACAGGGCGCCTTGGCGGCGCCCTGAGATCAGGTTCAGGCGTTCAACTGGTTCGGGCAGGTTTCGCCGCGATCCAACTGGCTGATGTTCTGCAGCGTGGTTTGCGAAATGCTGGTCAGCGCCTCTTCGGTCAGGAAGGCCTGATGGCCGGTGAACAGCACGTTATGGCAGGCCGACAGGCGGCGGAACACGTCATCCTGAATCACATCGTTAGACTTGTCTTCAAAGAACAGGTCGCGCTCGTTCTCGTAGACATCCATCCCCAGCGCGCCGATTTTCTGTTGCTTCAGCGCGTCGATGGCGGCGGTCGAGTCAATCAGCGCGCCGCGGCTGGTGTTGATCACCATGACGCCGTTTTTCATCATCGCGAAAGCGTCGGCATTCAGCAGATGGTGGTTTTCCGGCGTCAGCGGGCAATGCAGGGTGATCACGTCGGACTGTGCGTACAGCGTTTTCAGATCGACATATTCCGCCCCCAGCTCCAGCGCCTGTTCGCTCGGGAATGGATCGTAGGCCAGCAGCTTCATGCCGAAGCCTTTCAGAATGCGCATCGTCGCCACGCCGATTTTACCGGTGCCGATCACGCCGGCGGTGCGGTTGTGCATGTTAAAACCGATCAGCCCTTCCAGCGAGAAGTTGGCGTCGCGGGTGCGTTGATAGGCGCGGTGAATACGGCGGTTCAGGCACATCATCATGCCAACCGCGTGTTCCGCCACGGCCTCCGGCGAGTAGGCCGGCACGCGCACCACTTTGATGCCCAGCTCTTTGGCGGCGTCCAGATCGACGTTATTAAAACCGGCGCAGCGCAGGGCGAGGATCTCGACCCCCAGCGCCGCCAGTTCTTCGAGCACTTCACGGCTGCCGTCGTCGTTGACGAAGATACACACCGCCTTGCACCCGGCGGCCGTTTTGGCGGTTTTTTTGCTGAGTAAAAAGTCGAAGAATTCCAGCTCATAGCCAAACTGCTGATTCACCAGTTCGAGATATTTACGGTCATACTGTTTGGTACTGTATATCGCCAATTTCATCGTGGTTTCTCCACCGTGATTTTGTGATCAATTTAACAGATTTTAGTAAATTCGACAATTGGTTAGCCATTTCCGACATGGCCGAAATCGCCGCTGTCGGGCTGCGCTGGGGGCTTGGTACGGTGAAGGGAAGGCGACGGTGGTGGCGAGTGACAAAAAAATCCCCACGGGGGTGTGGGGAATGGCTTCTCTAGTACACAGTTAGCTAGCAGCTAAACTTTTATTAGAATGCTTGCAAGACTATTAATCATCAACGGTAACGACAATAACAAAAGTCTGAAAACCGTCTCATTCATGTGATGTATATGTAACGAAAATCTACAATCCCGCATACGTTTGCGCCAAAAGGGTGCAAATCGCCTCTGCGACCGCGCTCAGCTTCACCCTATGTCAAATTCGTGCCATCATTATTGTCAATTCAGGCATAGACTTAACGAATGCCTAACTCAGGAACGAAGCAATCATTTAATGACCAGGCGATTGAAAGTATTCATAGGGACGGTGGCGGGTGGCGCAATCCTGGTGCTGGCGTTGTGGCAAACCTTGCCGCGCTGGCTGCCGGGGGTGTTATCGCATTGGTTGCCGGCGGGAAGCCGACTGGAATTGCAGGGCGGATTGCATTGGCGCCAGGGCGGTCTGGCGTTGGCGGGGGCGCGTTTCAGCGCGCAAGATTGCCTGCTGGCCAACGTCGGACCGACGCGACTGGCTTACCGGCAAGGCCGCTGGCAGCTGTCGAGCGATAAGGTCAGCGTCGATAGCGCCTGTTTGTCAAAACTGCCGGGCGGCGACGAAAACAGCGCGCCGCTGGCGCTCGACCAGCTGCAGCGGCAGCTGCCGCCGCTGGATCTCACGATTAACGAGCTGACGCTCATTCCCTGGCAGCGCTATGCCGGCAAGCTGCAGCTTACCTCCGGCACTGACGGGCAACGCCTGCATTATCAGGGGCCGAATCTCAGCGCCGAGGCGCAGCTGGATGAAAAACAGCAGTTGACGTTGCAGAGCCTGACCGTCCTCCCGCCCAACAGCGCGCAACCGCTGCACCTCGCCGGCAAGATAACCATTCCGCTGGATCTGGCCAGCCTGCCGGCGCAGGGCGCGCTGCAGGGGGAAATGCAGACCGCCTATCTGGAAAAACCGGTGTTGCTGGACATGCGCTGGCAACAGCAGCAGGGTGTGTTGACGGTGAGCGAAAAAGGCGACGATCGGCCGCTGGCGGTGTTGCCGTGGGAAGTGACGCCGCAGCGCGTCAGCATCAAGCAGGGCGAGTGGCGTTGGCCGTACAGCGGGCAACCGTTGAACGGCGGCCTGAGCGTCGCGCTGCACGATTGGAGCAAAGGGCTGGATGAAACAGAGATCAGCGCGCGGCTGAACGTGATCACCGCCGGCCATAATGGAAAGGGCAATGCGGTGCTGACCCTCGGGCCGGGTAAGGTAGGCTTGACCGACAGCGATCTGCGTTTCCAACTGACCGGCCAGGCCAATCTGGCCGACTTCTCCACCACGGCGTCGATCCCGGGTGTGATCGGCGGCAGCATTCTCAACCCGACGCTGGTGCTGCAGCCGGGCTCGCTGCTGCGCCTGTGGGGCAAAGTGTCCCCGGAAATGAAGCTGGACGAGGCGCGCTTGCCGCTGGCGGGGGTGAAAGTGACCGCCGCCGGTATCACCGGCCGTCTGCAGGCGATTTTGAGCGCCAGCGACAGTTACTGGGGGCGTTTCAAGCTGCACCTGGATGGCCAGGCGCAGGATTTCTGGCCAGACAAGGGCGACTGGCAATGGCGTTACTGGGGGAATGGCCGTTTGCCGCCGCTGCAGGCCGCCTGGGACGTCGCCGGCAGCGGCCGCTGGCAGGACAGCGAGCTGGTGCTCGACAAGCTTTCCACCGGCTTCGATAAATTGAAGTACGGCCTGGTGACGGTCGCCGCGCCGCGCTTGAGCCTCAATCAGCCGCTGCGCTGGCAGCGTGATGAACAAAACCCGCAGTTCAACGGCGAATTACAACTGGCGGCGAATAAGGTCAGCTTCAGCGACGGCGGCCATCTGCCGGCACCGGTGCTGGCGCTGCAGCTGAATGGCCGTTCGCCGGACAGTTTCCAGCTGCAGGGCAAACTGCAGGCGCAGCAGATCGGGCCGATCGCGCTGCGCGGCCGTTGGGACGGCGAACGCCTGCGCGGTGAGGGCTGGTGGCCGAAACAGTCGCTGAAGGTCTTCCAGCCGCTGCTGGCGCCGGATCTTAATCTCACGCTGCGCGACGGCGAATTTTACGCCCAGTCGGCGTTCTCCGCCGCCCGTGAGCAAGGGTTCGAGGCCGGTGGCCACTGGGTGGTGAAAAACGGCGGCATGTGGCTGAAAGACGGGGAAATGAGCGGCCTGGATTTCATCCTGTCGTACCGGTTCAAGCAGCATCAGTGGCAATTGGGGGCTAAACAGCCGGTGTCGCTGCGCATCAAGTCTTTCACCAACCTGTTCGAGATGCAGAACATTTCCGCCGATCTGCAGGGCACCTATCCTTACAGCGAAGGGCGGCCGCTGACGTTAAGCAACGTCGGCGTGGACATGCTCAACGGCCATATCAGCCTGTCGGCGCTGCGGTTGCCGCAGCATGACGCCGCGGTGCTGAAGCTGGACAAGGTCGATCTCAGCGCGTTGTTCACCGCCCTGAAACCCAAGCAGTTCGCGATGTCCGGCCGGGTCGACGGCGAGCTGCCGCTGTTCCTGAACCACCCGAAATGGCTGGTGCAAAACGGCTGGATCGCCAACGCCGGCACCCTGACGCTGCGGCTGGACAAAGACATGGCCGACGCCATCGGCAGCAATAACCTGGCGACCGGCGCCGCGATCGACTGGCTGCGCTACATGGAAATCAACCGTTCGCACGCCCGGGTCGATCTCGATAACCTGGGCGAGCTGACGCTGAGCGCGCGCATCGACGGCATCAACCCGCAGAAGAGCGCCAAGCGCGAGGTGATCCTGAACTATCGCCATCAGGAAAACGTGTTTCAGCTGTGGCGCAGTTTGCGCTTCGGCGACAATTTACAGGAGTGGCTGGAGCAGGCCCTCTCACAACCTGGGGAACAACAATGAAAATCATGAGTGTGCCGGCGCTGGCAGCGGTGCTGTGCGTTTCGCTGCTGAGCGGCTGCGTGCCGCGCATCGAGGTGGCGACGCCGAAGGATCCGATCACCATCAATATGAACGTCAAGATCGAGCATGAGATTCATATCAAGGTGGATAAGGACGTCGAAAACCTGCTGAAAACCCAAAGCGGTCTGTTCTAGGAGCCGACATGAAAAAACGTTATGTGTGGCTGGCCGGCGCCGCCTGGCTGTTCAGCAGCGTGGCGATGGCGCTGACGCTGGATGAGGCGAAGCAGCAAGGGCGGGTGGGCGAAACCCTGAGCGGCTATATTGCGCCGGTGAAACAGGATGCGGAAACGCTGGCGCTGGTGAAGCGCATCAACGCCGGCCGCGCCGAGAAGTATCAGGAAGTGGCGGACGGCAACCATATCGCCGTCGACGAAGTGGCGCGCATGGCCGGGCAGAAGCTGGTGACGCGTGCGCAGAGCGGCGAGTATGTGCGCGGCATCAACGGCCAGTGGCTGCAGAAATAAAAAAAGCGCGCCGTCTGGCGCGCCAAGAGATACGGATAGATGATTATTATGAGGGTAGTGCAGGTTTGACAGGACTGGCGTCTTGTCCGGCAGGGGCATGGCGCCCCTGCGCGGGATCTTAGGCGGCAACCACCTGAGACAGGGCCGCTTTGGCGTCTTCCTGGGCTTTGGTGGCCACTTCCGGGCCGTAGGCGATGCCTTCCGCGAAGACGAACTCCACGTCGGTGATGCCGATGAAGCCCAGGAACAGACGCAGGTAAGGTTCTACCAGGTCGGTTGGCGTGCCTTTATGGATACCGCCGCGGCTGGTCAGGATCACGGCGCGTTTGTTTTTCACCAGGCCTTCCGGACCGTTTTCGGTGTAGCGGAAGGTTACGCCGGCGCGGGCAACCAGATCGAAATAGTTTTTCAGCTGGGTCGGGATGTTGAAGTTGTACATCGGGGCGGCAATCACGATGACGTCATTGGCCTGCAGCTCGGCGATCAGTTCGTCCGACAGCGCCAGCGCTTCTTGTTGACGCGGGGTCAACGGAGCATCGGAAGGACGCAGCGCGCCAACCAGTTCGCCGTCCAGCACCGGGATTGGCTGTGCGGCCAGATCGCGTACGGTGATGGTGTCGCCGCTGTGGGCGTTGCTCCATTGCTCTACGAAGAAATCGGCCAGTTGGTTAGACTGAGAGTAGGTCGCCAGGATGCTTGATTTCAGAACCAATACTTTGCTCATCGATAATTCCTTACGTTGTGACAGTGACATCAGGACTCAGCGTCCCTTGCATGAAGTACATGCTATTCACATTCCTCCGACAGTGATAGCGCAATATTTCGAGATCTTCGTTCGATTTTATTGAATGACATGCCGAGGCTTTGCTCGCGGAAGTAGGGCGAAAAAGCCGTTTGTGATACGCTGTGCGGCTAAAGCAAAAAAATCGCTAAAAAAACATTAAACCGTTGCTAAGCCTGGTCTTGGCCGCGATGAAACAAGGAACACCGAACGTGAAATCTCCGCTCGAGGCACTGCCGGCCCAACTGGGCGAGCTGATGCTCCGCGATCAACAACGCCTGCATCGTCGCCTGCAGGGCGCACGAAAAATCAAAAATCCCGATGCCCAGCTGGCGGTCGCCGCCGAAGTCGAAAGCGACATCGCGGCGGCGCGGCAGAAAGTGCAGGCGCGCGCCGCGTCTTGCCCGCGCATTTCCTACCCGGAAAGCCTGCCGGTCAGTCAGAAAAAGCAGGACATTTTAAACGCTATCCGCGATCACCAGGTGGTGATCGTCGCCGGGGAGACCGGCTCGGGGAAAACCACTCAGTTGCCGAAGATTTGTCTGGAGCTGGGGCGTGGGGTGAAAGGGCTGATCGGCCACACCCAGCCGCGCCGCCTGGCGGCGCGCACCGTCGCCAACCGCATCGCCGACGAGCTGGAAACCCCGCTCGGCGGCAGCGTCGGTTACAAGGTGCGCTTCAACGATCAGGTGGGGGAAAACACCCTGGTCAAGCTGATGACCGACGGCATCTTGCTGGCAGAGATTCAGCAGGATCGCCTGCTGATGCAGTACGACACGCTGATCATCGATGAAGCGCACGAGCGCAGTCTTAACATCGACTTTATTCTCGGCTACCTGCGTGAACTGCTGCCGAAGCGTCCGGATCTCAAGGTGATCATCACTTCGGCGACCATCGATCCGCAGCGCTTCTCGCGCCACTTCAACAATGCGCCGATCATCGAGGTTTCCGGCCGCACTTACCCGGTGGAGGTGCGTTACCGCCCGGTGGTCGACGACGGCGACGATACCGATCGCGACCAGCTGCAGGCGATTTTCGATGCGGTGGATGAGCTTGGACGCGAAGGGCCGGGCGACATTCTGATCTTCATGAGCGGTGAGCGTGAAATTCGCGACACTGCCGATGCCTTGAACCGCCTCAACCTGCCGCACACCGAGGTGCTGCCGCTGTATGCGCGCCTGTCGAACAGCGAGCAGAACCGGGTGTTCCAGTCGCACCACGGCCGCCGCATCGTGCTGGCCACCAACGTGGCGGAAACTTCGCTGACGGTGCCGGGCATCAAGTACGTCATCGATCCGGGCACCGCGCGCATCAGCCGCTACAGTTTCCGTACCAAGGTGCAGCGCCTGCCGATCGAGCCGGTGTCGCAGGCTTCCGCCAACCAGCGTAAAGGGCGTTGCGGCCGCGTGTCGGAAGGGGTGTGCATCCGCTTGTATTCCGAACAGGACTTCCTGTCGCGGCCGGCGTTTACCGATCCGGAGATCCTGCGCACCAACCTGGCGTCGGTCATTCTGCAGATGACCTCGCTGGGGCTGGGCGACATCGCCGCGTTTCCGTTCGTCGAAGCGCCGGACAAGCGCAACATTCAGGATGGCGTGCGCCTGCTGGAAGAGCTGGGGGCTATCACCACCGCCGACAACGGCCATTACCAGCTGACGCCGCAGGGCCGGCAGCTGGCGCAGTTGCCTATCGATCCGCGTCTGGCGCGCATGGTGCTGGAAGCGCAGAAGAGCGGCAGCGTGCGCGAGGTGATGATCATCACCGCCGCGCTGTCGATTCAGGATCCGCGTGAGCGTCCGATGGACAAGCAGCAGGCTTCGGATGAAAAACACCGTCGCTTTGCCGACAAAGACTCGGATTTCCTGGCGTTCGTCAATCTGTGGGATTATCTGCAGGAGCAGCAAAAAGCGAACTCTTCCAGCCAGTTCCGCCGGCTGTGCCGCAACGATTTCCTCAACTACCTGCGGGTGCGCGAGTGGCAGGATATCTATACCCAGCTGCGTCAGGTGGTGAAAGAGCTGGGGCTGCCGATCAACAGCACGCCTTCCGACTACCGCAGCGTGCATACCGCGTTGCTGACCGGCCTGCTGTCGCACATCGGTCAGAAGGATGCGGACAAGCAGGAATACACCGGCGCGCGCAACGCCCGCTTCTCGATCTTCCCCGGCTCCGGCCTGTTCAAGAAGCCGCCGAAGTGGACCATGGTGGCCGAATTGGTGGAAACCAGCCGCCTGTGGGGGCGCATCGCCGCGCGCATCGAACCGGAATGGATCGAGCCGCTGGCTCAGCATCTGGTGAAGCACAGCTACAGCGAGCCGCATTGGTCGAAATCGCAAGGGGCGGTGATGGCCAGCGAAAAGGTCACGCTGTTCGGTCTGCCGATCGTCGCGGCGCGCCAGGTCAACTATGGCTCCATCGATCCATTGCTGTGCCGTGAGCTGTTTATCCGCCATGCGCTGGTGGAGGGCGACTGGCAGACGCGCCACGCCTTCTTCCGTGAAAACCAAAAGCTGCGCGCCGAAGTGGAAGAGCTGGAGCATAAATCGCGCCGCCGCGACATTCTGGTGGACGACGAAACGCTGTTCGGCTTCTACGATCGCCGCATCCCCAACGATGTGGTCTCCGGCCGTCATTTCGACAGCTGGTGGAAGAGCGCGGCCAAACAGCAGCCGGATCTGCTGAACTTTGAAAAAGAGATGCTGATCAAGGATGGCGCCAACAAGATCAGCGCGCTGGACTACCCGAACTTCTGGCATCAGGGCAATCTCAAGCTGCGGCTGAGCTACCAGTTCGAACCGGGCACCGACGCCGACGGCGTGACGGTGCACATTCCGTTGCCGATCCTCAATCAGGTTGAGGAGCAGGGCTTCGAGTGGCAGATCCCCGGCATCCGCCGTGAGCTGGTGATCGCGCTGATCAAGTCGCTGCCGAAACCGGTGCGCCGCAACTTCGTGCCGGCACCGAACTACGCTGAAGCGTTCCTCGGCCGGGTTACGGCGCTGGAATTGCCGCTGCTGGACGCGCTGGAGCGCGAGCTGCGGCGTATGACTGGCGTGACCGTGTCACGTGATGACTGGCAGTGGGATCAGGTGCCCGATCACCTGAAAATGACTTTCCGCGTGGTGGGCGAGAAGAATCAGACGCTGCGTGAAGGCAAAGATTTGTCCGCCCTGCGCCTGCAGCTGAAAGAGAAGGTGCAGGAGACGCTGTCGGCGGTGGCCGATGACGGGCTGGAGCAGAGCAATCTGCATGTCTGGAGCTTTGGCCAACTGCCGGCGTTCTACGAGCAGAAGCGCGGCGGCTATTCGATGAAGGCCTACCCGGCGCTGGTGGATGAGAAGGACAGCGTGGCGATCCGCCTGTTCGACAGCGAAAGCGAGCAGCAACAGGCGATGTGGCAAGGTACGCGCCGTCTGCTGCTGCTGAATATTCCTTCGCCGATTAAGTACCTGCATGAAAAGCTGCCGAACAAGGCCAAGCTGGGGCTTTATTTCAACCCGTACGGCAAGGTGCTGGAGCTGATCGACGACTGCATTTCGTGCGGCATCGACAAGCTGATCGCCGAACACGGCGGCCCGGTCTGGCAGGAAGAAGGCTTTGCGCGTTTGCAAGAGCAGATCCGCGCCGAGCTGAACGACACGGTGGTTGAGGTGGCCAAGCAGGTTGAGCAGATCCTGACGGCGGTCTTCAACATCAACAAGCGGCTGAAAGGCCGGGTGGACATGTCGTTGGCGCTGGCGCTGTCGGACATCAAGACCCAGCTCGGCGGCCTGGTTTACCGCGGCTTCGTCACCGGCAACGGATGGAAACGCCTGCCGGACACGCTGCGTTACCTGCAGGCGATCGAGCGCCGGTTGGAGAAACTGGCTATCGATCCGCACCGCGATCGCGCGCAGATGCTGCGGGTGGAGCAGGTGCAGCAGGCGTGGCAGCAGTGGCTGAACAAGCTGCCGCCGAAGCGGCAGCAGGAAGAAGAGGTGAAAGCGGTGCGCTGGATGATCGAGGAACTGCGCGTCAGCCTGTTCGCGCAGCAGCTGGGCACGCCTTACCCGATCTCCGACAAACGCATTCTGCAAACTATCGAGCAGCTTTCGGGCTAAGCGCTGGCGCGCCGGTCGGCGAACGGCCGGCGCATTATCTGCCGTGCAAGAAAAACGGCGCTTTACACGCCGCCGAGTAGGGATTATTTGCCTGTCGCCAGGGCGTCCAGGGCTTCGCGGATGCCGGGTACCGCCAGGGCGCGGTTATCGGCGCGATAGCGATCTTTCGCCGCCGGCGCCGAGCTTTGGATGGCAATAAGTTGCCAGCCGTCGGCGGTTTTCAGCAGCAGCGGCGAACCGCTGTCGCCCGGCAGGGTATCGCACTGGTGCGACAGCACGCCTTGTTGAGCCCAGCCGGTCACCTTGCAGTTTTGGTGGCTGTAGAGATCATCCAGATGATCTTCCGGGTAGCCCGCCTGGGTTATCAGCCGTTTGGCCTGTTTCAGCGCCTGGGTCAGCGCTTTGCTGTCGCCTTGCCACAGCGGCAGCGGCGCGATCGGCAGCGGCTTTTTGTCTTTCAGCCGGATCAGCGCAAAATCATAGGCGGCGGCGGCGGGCGGCACGATCCAGCCGTCACCGTCAGGCTTCAGCTTTTTGCCCAGCTTGCTGTCGACCAGGGTCTCGATATTGTCGGTTTGATACTGCCACGATTTATCGCCCGCCACGAAGCGTAGAGCGACGGCCTTATCCAATTGCCCCGGCGGCGCCAGCACGCAGTGACCGGCGGTCAACGCCAGATGCGGGGAGATCAGCGTGGCGGTACACAGATTGCCGCTGGCGGTTTCGACCTGGCCGATGGCCTGCCACGGCTGGGCGGCGGTATCCGTGACCTTGATTCGTTCATCTTTGCCAAAAAACAGGCGCGTTTGCTCGGTCTTGGACAGGCCGTCGGCGCGTGCCGCCTGGGAGGCAACGAACGGGAGTGAACACAGCAACAGTAAAACGGATATGCGCATAGATCTCTTGCCTGACAAATACGGATCATCCATAAACACACTGAATGCTAACTATAGACTGATTTAGCAGCCATGTGGATGGGCAATAATTGATTTTTCAATAATTTCCCGCCGGCGGCGCGGCAGGCTACAGATAAAAAAAGACGGCGATCAGTCCACAAAGGATCAGGGCGGTCAGAATGATCTCGAACAGGTAGCGGCGCAGCATCAATGAGAACCCCCCGATGAAAAAACACCCGGCGAACCGGGTGTCGTACACGTCAAGCCTGAAGCGGTGAGGGGACCCTCACGTCATTACGCTTTTTTGTGGCTGGCTTTCTTGTGGTGCTTTTTAGCCGCCTGGGCTTTTTGCGCTGGGGCTTTCTTGCCGGCTTTCTTGTGATGCTTTTTGGCCGCCTGAGCTTTCTGTACCGGGGCTTTCTTGCCGTGATGTTTCACCTGAGCTTTAGCCGGCGCAGCGGTGGCGGTGGTTGCGGTAGCCGCAGGTGCGGTGGTGGCCGCCTCGGCAGCGAAAGCTACAGAAGACAGACCCATTGCAGCGGCAACAACCAGAGCTAATACTTTTTTCATCGTAAAATCCTCAATATGACTTTTGGGTATCAACCCCACTGCGGGGCCGTTGAGATGATAGTAGGCAAACGGCGCGCGGCTTTCCGTGAGTGATTGGTTTCGGCTTGTAACCTAATGTACAGGGCGGCGGCGGCAGGGGGGATTGCTGCTATAATGACCGTCAGATGCGATAAAAGGGATTTAAAATGAACGAGATAACGGTTCGTTGTGGCGTAACTGAGCAGGGTGAGGTGCCGCTGGCCTATGAGGACTGGGGCGATGAGACGCATCCGCCGCTGCTGCTCATCATGGGCATCGGCGCGCAGCTTTTGCTGTGGCCTGACGATTTCTGCCGCGCCCTGGTGGCCAAGGGATTTCGGGTGATCCGTTACGACAACCGCGACGTCGGGCTTTCCGGCAAGACGCAGGGGCAGCGCACGCAACCGTTGTGGCTGCTGATGTTGCGCGCCCAGCTCGGTTGGCAAACGCCGGTGCCTTATACCCTGGCGGATATGGCGGCGGACGCGGCGCATCTGCTCGATCATTTGCGTATTCCGCAGGCTCACGTGCTGGGCGCTTCGATGGGGGGAATGATCGCCCAGGTGCTGGCCGCCGACTACCCGCAGCGCGTCGCCTCGTTGTGTATCTTGTTCTCCAGCACCAACCAGCCGTTGTTGCCGCCGCCGGCGCCTTCGCTGCTGTGGCTATTGGTGCGCCGGCCCGCGGCGGATATGACGCTGCAGCAGCGCCATGAGGGGATGAAAGCCTTTTTACGCGCGCTTGGCACCGCGATGTATCCGCCGGAGGAGGCGGAGCTGGATGCGCTGGTGAAGCGGTTGTTGAAGCGGGGTGTGGATCCGGAAGGCATGCAGCGGCAGCTTTCCGCGCTGCTCGGCAGCGGCGATCTGCGTCGTTACAGCCGACGCATCGCCGCGCCGACGCTGGTCATTCACGGCGACCGCGATCGGCTGGTGCGCAAGGCGGGCGGGGTGGCGATCGCCCGCGCAGTCGCCAACGCCGAATTACATATTATGCCGGGCATGGGGCATGACCTGCCCGCGTCGTTGAGGCCGCAACTGGCGGCGATGATCGCCCGTCATGCGCTGGGATGAAAGGCGGAGCGGTTTGGTGCTTTTTACTATTTTAGTTACAACATACTCTTGGAGGGTAGCCACCCGACACTCTGTAGCCAAGGTGCTGTCGGCAAGAGTCGTGCGCTATGAAACACCATCAGGTCTAGCAGGGGGAAACTGGCGCGACCGGGGCCGCGCCAGGGGGGATTACAGGTAGCGGTTTTCCAAATGTTGACGGAAGTAGCGCGGGTTGAGCGCTTCGCCGGTTGCGTTGGCGATCAGCGTTTCGGTCGGGAAACGGCTGCCGTGGCGCCAGATGTTATGCTGCAACCAATGGAAAAGCGGCTGCAGATTGCCGGCGGCGATATCTTCGCTCAGCGATGGCAGCGCCTGGCGCACGCTGTGGAACAGCTGCGCAGCGTACATCGCGCCGAGCGTGTAGGTCGGGAAGTAGCCGAAGGCACCGTCGGTCCAATGGATATCCTGCATGCAGCCGTTGCGATAGTTGCCGATGGTGTCGAGGCCCAGATACGCGTGCATCTTCTCATTCCACAGCGCCGGAATGTCCTCCACTTCAATGTCGCCTTCGATCAGCGCCTTTTCAATTTCGTAGCGCAGGATGACGTGAGCGGGATAGCTCACCTCGTCGGCGTCGACGCGGATCAGGCCCGGTTTAACCCGCTGATTGAGGCGAATGAAGTTGGCTTCTTCCAGCGCCGGCTGCTCGCCAAACTGCGCGGTGACCAACGGACGCAAGATTTTCAGGAACTCATTGCCGCGCGCCAGCTGCATTTCAAACAGCAGGCTCTGCGATTCGTGAATGGCGGTGGAACGGGCCAGAGCGACCGGCTGGCCGAGCAGATCGCGCGGCAGATTCTGTTCGTAACGGGCGTGGCCAGTCTCGTGCACGATGCCGAGCAGCGCGGTCAGAAACTCTTTGTCATTGTAACGCGTGGTGATGCGCACATCTTCCGGCACGCCGCCACAGAACGGGTGCGCGCTGACGTCGACGCGGCCATTGTCGAAGTTGAAGCCGAGCAGTTTCATCACGCTCAGGCTCAGCTGGCGTTGGGTGTCCACATTGAACGGGCCTTGCGGCGCCTGGCAGGGTTCGTTAGCCTGTTTGGCCACCACGCGCTGCAGCAGATCCGGCAGCCAGGTTTTCAAATCGCCGAAGATACGGTCAAGATCGCTGCTGCGCATGCCCGGCTCATACAGATTGAGCAGGGCGTCGTAACGGCTGGTGCCGGCCGCCTGCGCGCGGATTTGCGCTTCTTCGCGGCTGAGCTTGACCACTTCGCGCAGATTCTCGGCGAAGCCGTCCCAGTCGTTGGCCGGGCGCTGGGCGCGCCAGGCGTGTTCGCAGCGCGCACCGGCCAGCGATTTGGCTTCGACCAGGGAGGCCGGCAGCAACACGGCGTCCTCATATTGGCGGCGCATCTCGCGCAGATTGGCGCGGTCGAGCTCGTCCAGCGTCTCTTGCTGCGCGCGATCCAACAGCGCGCCGGTGCTTTCCGCGGTTAAAATCTGGTGTTGCAGCACGCTCAGTTCGGCCAACGCTTCAGAACGTGCCTTGCTGCCGCCCGGCGGCATCATGGTTTGCATGTCCCAACCGGCGATGGCGGACAGGTGGCCGAAACGCGACAGCCGGCTAAAAAGCGCGCGCAGTTGATCGTAAGCAGACGTGTTGGAATGTGCAGATGTCATTATTATTCGGCTCCCAATTGATAATGGTCCGGCGGTATTACGCCAGATCGGCTTTTAAACTGAATGTCGGCTTCACCGGCCAGCAGAAGCGGAAGCTGGCGCCGCCGAGCGAACTGCCTTCAACGAACACCTGTCCCTGGTAGGCGACAGCGATGGAATGGACGATGGCCAACCCCAGCCCGCAGCCGCCGGTGGCGCGATCGCGGCTGGGATCGAGGCGGACGAAAGGCTCGAACACCCGTTCGCGCTCTTCCGGCGGAATGCCCGGCCCGTCGTCTTCGACTTGCAAACAGGCGAGATCGCCGTCAAACCACAGGCCAACGCGCAGGCGTTGCTCGGAATAGCGCAGCGCATTGTTGACCAGGTTGTCGAGCACGCGTTCCATCAGGCGCAGATCGACGCCGCCGAAGTCGCCGACGTGCGGAATATCGAGCTGGATGTCGCGTTCCTGATGAATAAGACGGATATCATCGACCTTGTCCTCGAGCCACTTTGGCAGATTGATGGGCTCGATGTTTAACGCAACTTGCGGGCGGTCCAGACGAGCATAGGTCAGCAGTTCATCTATAAGTGATTCCAACTGGCCGATATCGCGGTTCAGCGCCTGCTGTTCGCTTTCGGACAGGTTATCGCTCATCTCGAGCCGGTAGCGCAGGCGCACCAGCGGCGTGCGCAGCTCATGAGCGATGCCGTCGATCAACTGTTTCTTGCTGGCGATCAGGGTGTTGACGTTGTCCGCCATCTGGTTGAATGCAACCCCGAGCCGGCTCAGGCTGGAAGTGGGGTCGAAATGGGTGCGCTCATCCAGATGCCCGGCGCCGAGGCGTTGGGCGGCGTTTTCCAGCTTGAGCAGATCTTGCCAGTGCGGCCGCATCCACAGGAACACCGGCAGCGCCAGCGACATGCCGATAAACACCAGCAATACCAGATCCAGCAGGCGCATCTGATGCAGGTAGAACAGATAAGGAATCGGGCCGACGACCAGGACATAGTGGCTGCGCGGGATGCGCTGCATGAAGGTGTATTGATCGTCGAGGGCGATGATCTCCCCCAGCCGCAGCCGTTTTTTCAGATCTTCGCTCAGCTCCTGTTTGCCGAGCGGTTCGATATGCAGTTTGAACGACAGGTTGAGATCCAGCGTGGCGATGGTTTTGTTCCAGTCCTTCAGCGGGATTTCGCGCAGCTCGCTGCGCATCAGGTACAGCGAGCTTTTCATCAGATCGTCCATCGACTGGCGGCCGGCGCGCTCGGCGGTCACTTTGTACACCAGGCCGACCAGCATCGCCATCACCAGAAAACAGACGAACAGCAACAGGAAGAACTGGACGAAAAGTTTTCTCATTGTTGCACCGATGCCCAGGCGTTAGGGGCGAACAGATAACCCTTGTTGCGCACCGTTTTGATGCGGAACGGCTCCAGCGCGTTGTCGTACAGTTTGCGGCGCAGGCGGGAGATCGCCACGTCGATGCTGCGGTCCATGCCGTCGTAGCTCACGCCGCGCAGGTTTTTCAGCAGCGCCTCGCGATCCATGATCTGCCCGGCATGGGTCGCCAGCTCCCACAGCAAATCGAAGTCCGAGGTGGATAGAGTGACGGTTTCTTCCCCGAGCGAGACCTGGCGGTTGACCGGATCGATGCACAGCAATCCGAAATGCAGCGCGTTGTGTTGCGTGAGCGGCTGAACCGACTCTTCTTTCGGCTGCTGGCTGTGTTGGCGCAGGTGCAAACGCAGGCGCGCCAGCAATACCGCCGGCGGCGTGGTTTTCAGGATGTAGTCGTTGGCGCCCATCTCCAGCGACAGGATATGGTTCATGTCGCTGTCGAGCGAGGTGAGCAGCACGATTGGGCCGGGGAAAGTGGGGCGCAGATCGCGGCACAGCGTCATGCCGTCTTTGCCGGGCAGCATGATGTCCAGCAGCACCAGATCGGGTTGCTCGTGCTCGATGCGCGCCTGCGCGCTGTCGCCGCGCGGTTCGATCAGCACCTCGATATCGTGTTTGCCCAGATAGGCGGCAATCAGTTTGCCGACTTCCGGATCGTCTTCCACAAAAACAATTTTATGCATATGCCCGTGTTTTAATAAGAAAAGCGGATTTCAGCATAGCGCGGCCCGTGAAGATGCGCCATGCGGATCTTTAGCGCAGCGGACGGCCGCCGTCGACGCCGTGAGTGCGGCCGGTAACGTAGCGGCTTTCCAGCAGGTAGTTCACCAGATTGACCACTTCGCTCTCGCCCGGCGCCACCTTCATCAGCGATTTCGCCAGCGCCTGTTGGCGGTAGGCTTCATCGTCGCCCGGATTGAAAATGATCAGTGCCGGGGCGATGGCATTGACCTTGACCTCCGGCGCCAGCTTGCGGGCGAACGAGCGGGTCATATTGTCCAGCGCGGCCTTGCTGGCGGCGTAGGCGATGTGCTTGTCGCTGCCTTTTTCCACCACGTAGTCGGTCAGATGGATAATGTCGGCACCGGCCTGGCCCTGGCCGGTCAGGCAGGGTTCGAGCAGCTGGTTGAGCAAATAGGGCGTGTAGACGTGAATTTGCAGCATCGCCGCCATCACCTGTTCCGGCGGCACTTCCGGCGATTCGGCTTGCCAGGCGCTGGCGTTGTGGATCACCGCGCGCAGCTTGGGCGCGACCTGCCGCACCTGGTCGGCGAAACGGTAGATGCCTTCATGGGTGGAAAAGTCGCCCTGAATGCAGCAGGCGCCCAAGGCTTGCAACTCGGTCATCGCCGGATATTCACTGCGATAGGCGATGATGACGGGAACGCCGCGCTGAAGAAACGCTCTGGCGAGCGCCAGCCCTATGCGCCGCGCGCCGCCGGTAATCAGCACCGGGGCGGAGTTGGGGTGTTCCATTGATTAAAGCTCCTGGACAGACTGGCAAACAATAGGGGAATTATGCCATCATACGGCGGAAAGTCGTTAAAGCTTCGCATGATTATCCATTTCTGGATGTAAGATCCCCAATGCATTTCAGGTTGCCGTCCGGCGGCGGCTTGAAAGACCACGGGTTAACACTGGCCATGAGAGGAATGAGGGGATGAACAGCAATCACCTTGCATCCATCGCGCGCAGTGAGAAAATCTGTTTCGACTACATGGATTTTCTGTCCGCATCGTGCAGGAAGCACTGGCGCTTTGTTGATGCTATTTATGGTGTGATGCCGATCTTCGGCATGGTGTTGAAATCGCGCGTGACCACGTCACAAACGCGCAAAGAGCAGTTGAAAGAGTTGGCGCTGCAGGTGGTGTCGACCCAGGTCAGCGATGAAACCAACATCGTTCGCCTGATTGACCTGGCGCAGCAGCAGGGCCTGGCGGTATTTGACATTCAGTTGCCTTATGCGCTGGAAACGCAACAGCTGGCGGCGATTCAGAAAGAGTGTGCGCAAGGCGTTGCGATCGCCCTGGTGGGTGAGCGCATGACCGTTACCCTTCCTCCTAAAAGCTGACCGGGCACATCGGCCCGGCCGCTCGCTCATGGTCAGGCCATTGGCACACCGCGATGCCCTGACCATTAGCGTGAAGTTTCACGCGGCGTGATACCCGGCGGCTTCTAGAGCCGGGTTCCGGCATTGGGGCCGGAGCGCAGGGTATAAATACTGTCTATATGAATTAACACCGCGTATTTCGGCGGTTTCATCCCGTTTTTTTCTGCAAACGTCAGCGCATCGTCAAACGGCTTGCCCGTCTGGCACAGTTCGGGCGTGCCAACGAAGCGGTAACCGTCCAGCGCCTCGCGATCGATGACCACCACGGCCATTTTCGAGCCTTCCTTGATGTTTTGCAGCGTTTGGCCGCCGGTATTTTCGTTATAAATCAGCGTACGGTCATCATAGAGGCGCAAAGAGCGCTTGGGGCCGATATCCGGCACGCCGTTTGGGCTGCTGGTCGCCTGCACAGGCAGCTGCTTAGCCAGCATCTTCTTCATCTCGTCATTCAATTCATTCATTTGCCGATCGCTCCTCATGTCAGCGTGACGTTTTTAATGCACGGTGGCGGAATGGCTGGCGGCAGACGCACAGACGCTGGTTTCCGGCAGCCGGTGTTCGCGCAGTAAGTGCAGGGTTTCAATCCTGAAGCGCAGCAGGTGCCGTTCGGCGATCTGCTGCATCTGTTCGCACAGCGAGGTATCGCCCAGCAGCCCTTCGACGGCGACTCGGGCCTGATGCACGTGCAGTTCGACGCCGCGAAGGGGCTTTTGCCGCAGGCGCAGATGGGTGATGTTGTTGAATGTGACGATCAGCGCGGCAAGGGCAGATTCGAAAATATTGGGCGCTTCAAATCTGGCGGTATATTCCGCATTCAGCCAGGGTTTTTCGGCGATGATGGCCTGAGCGACCTCGAGCGCCTGTTGGTAGCTCGCCATCGCCTGGCGATCGTGTTGCTGATTAAACGCCGTGTTGCCCTCGGCGATCAGCGCTTCCCAGGTGGTAAACAAAGGTAATGCGTGCAGCAGTTTTTCAGCCATGAAATACCTTCCATTTTCAGCCTGTCCTAACCCGCCTCCGATGCCTCTCGGCAGGGGGCACTCGCGTCTTTGCCGTTAACGTTTAGATGATAATGATAATTAATTGCATTTAAGATCGCAAGCGCGACGCATGGCTGATGATGTAAAGGCCGAAGGAAAGAGGTCGAAGGGAAAGAGGCAATAATGCGGCTGACGGGCAGCCGCATTGGCAGGTCATCTTAGTGCAGCATAAACCAGCCGGCAGGCAGCGTGGCCACCAGCAGCAAGAGGATGCTGCCTTTTTCCAGGCGGTTCAGCAGATTGATATCGCGGTGGCCGCGGCGGGCATACATGAACACCAGCAGACCCGGCGCATACAGCAGCACCGACATCAGCAGGTGCATCAGCCCCGAAGCGTACAGCAGCCACAAACCATAGATGCAGGCGCCGGTGGCGGCAAAGATCAAGCGTTTGTCGCGGCGGCGGTACGCCACCTTAAACAGAAACGCGCCGACCAGGAAATAAGGCACCAGGATCATTTCCGAAGCGATGGTCAACAGCGAGTTGTAGTTGCTGCCGGTCAGCCAGATCAGCACCAGCGCCAGCTGTACGGCGATGTTGGTCAGCCACAGCGACGAGGACGGGGCGTGATGGCGGTTCTGCTTGCCGAATACGCGTGGAAACGCACCGTGCTGCGCGGCCAGCAGCGGCACTTCCGCCGCCATGATGGTCCAGCTCAGGTAGGCGCCGCAAACGGAAATGATCAGACCGGCGGCAATGAGCACGTCTCCCCATGGGCCGATCAGTTCCACCATCAGCACCGCCATCGACGGGTTGCGCATTTCGGCCAGTTCGCTGCGCGGCACCACGCCCAGCGACAGCAGCGTGACCATCAGATACACCGCCAGCGCCGACAGTACCGCCAGCATGGTGGCGCGGCCCACGTCTTTTTTATTGCGGGCGCGGGCGGAAACCACCACGGCGCCTTCCACGCCGATAAACACCCACAGGGTGATCAGCATGGTGTCCTTGACCTGTTCCCATACCGGCTTGCCGAGGGCGACACCCTTGAAATCCAGCGTAAACACGTCCATTTTGAAGGCGATCGCCGCCAGAACGGCGAACATGCCCAGCGGCAGCAGCTTGGCGAGGGTGGCCGCCAGGTTGATGCTGGCGGCGGTTTGCACGCCGCGCAGCACCAGCGCGTGCACGATCCACAGCAGGGCGGATTCGGCGATCAGCGCCTGCCAGGTATTGCCGTCACCGAGAATAACGTCGCCGCCGCGATCGGTGAAAATACTCAGCGCCGCGAACACGATCACCAGATACGAAACGTTGGCGATCACGGCGCACAGCCAGTAGCCCCAGGCGGAGCAGAAGCCCATCAGCTCGCCGAACCCTTCTTTAGCATAGGTGAAGATGCCGCCGTCCAGATCCGGACGCAGACGCGTAAGCAGCAGCATGGCGAAGGCCAAAAACAGAATGCCGACGCCGGTGATCCCCCAACCCAGCAACAGTGCGGCGGGGCTGGCGACCTGCGCCATATTTTGCGGCAGACTGAACACGCCGGCGCCCAGCATTGAGCTGAGCACCAAAGCGGTTAGCGCGGTAAGACCGAGTTTTTTTTCCAATGACGGATCCTGAACGCAGAATAAACAACTGGAAGGGAACTGCTTGGCGGCAACAATGTGTTAACAACCACTGCGCGAATAGACAATAGCCCTAAAAATTGGCGCAAATTCTACGGAGGGATGATTAGAGATGCAATGATTGAATATGCGGAATTTACAAAAAACTATTCAACGGTGGGCGAAAAGAGCGGCAATAAAAACGGGCAGCTCAAGGGCTGCCCGATGGTAAACCGAAAAGCGGGTTTTATTTGAACAGATCGGCGCTGACGGTCAGGTTGCCGCCGCTCTTGTTCTGCCACTGGCGAGTGACGTGGTAGTACTTGGCGCCTTTCTCGGCCGCGCGTTTCGCCACTTCGGTAGACACGTCGGTCATGCTGTTGAAGTGGCCGGTGAAGGTGACGGAATCGAACGGCACCATCTGCGCGGCGGTCACGTTGTTCACTTCCTGGATCTTGGTGCCGTTAGGCAGCGTGACGGTATAGCGCTGGCCGGTAGAGGACTGGGTTTCGAAGAAACGGCCCACGTCGCGGCTTGGCGAACCGGAAGACGCGACGCCAGGAATTTCGACTTTCGCGGCTTCGGCGCCACCGGCGGCCAGGGCGGCGCGGCCGGCGTCAGAGTCGGCCGGGATGGCGTCCGGGCTCTGCACACGGCGTTTCGGCGCATCGGCCTTATAGATGTACGCGGTGACGAACTGGTTGCCGCCGGAGTTGGCGTCAACCTGGCGCACGATAAAGAACGAGGCGGCGCCTTTTTTCTTCGCTTCTTTGGAGATGGCGTCGTTGATGTCCGGCTGGCTGCGGTAGAAGCCGCTGACGCTCACGGTATCGTAAGGCTCCAGCAGGTAGGCTTCATCTTTAGGCAGTTCATTCACGCCGTTAAATACGCGGTATTTTGGTGTTTTGCTCACTTCTGGCGCATCTTTATGATAAAGGTCTGCGGTGACGCGCCAGTTGCCGCCGTTGTTGCTGTTGTTGGTGTCCTGGATATAGAAGGAATCGGCACCCAGTTTGTCTGCACGGCGGGATACGGCGTCGACGGCTTCATTGATGGCATTGAAGCGGCCGGTAATCGTGATGCGATCAAACGGCTTCAGCGCCGCTGCTTTCTCAGGAGTTAACTCTTGCGCAGCTTGAGCAGACAGCGCGGTGAGTGATAACAAGGCTGACGCGATGATCGTGGTCTTCAGCTTCATAAAAAATCCTTTCGCCTAGCGCATTAACGTTTATAACGTACTGAACTGTTTAAGTGTAATTCAGCCGTCGATTATTACATGTAATTCTGAAAACTGTCTCAGCATTTTATGTTATCCCGTGCGACAAATCGCCGAAGGTGACGCGGGTCGCACGGATGGCGCCGCCGTCATAAGTTTCCATAATAACGGCTTTGGTGTCATTAATGTTAATTATTCACAAAATGATAACTTTTATGCTTTTGCGCCGCGCACGGCCATAAATCGTTACGCCGGGCGTAAACCTCTTGTCACGCAGAATGTGCTGTTCTGTATGGATTTTTTCACTGTAAATTGCGATTTGTCATATCGCGCGCGGCGTTTTTATGTAAAAACAGGGCTGAATGCGTAAGCAATTATGGATCATCGACCTTATTTTCAGTAGGTTATAGTTGGCGCCTGAAATCAGTGCGGGCAAGTTAACGCAACGCTCGCCGACGGCGCCGTGCTATGGGCAGGAAAATAATAAACATCATCCAAGACAGGTGAGAAGGGAACATTATGCGTATTGGTGTACCAAGAGAGCGGTTGGCCAATGAAGCCCGGGTCGCAGCCACGCCGAAAACGGTGGAACAACTGCTGAAGCTGGGTTTTACCGTCGCGATTGAACGCGGGGCGGGCAAACTGGCCAGTTTTGAGGACGTCGCCTATGAAGCCGCCGGCGCGGCGCTGGTCGACGAAAGCGAAGTGTGGCAGTCGGATCTGATCCTGAAAGTCAACGCGCCGCAAGACGACGAGATCGCCTTGATGCGTGAGGGCAGCACGCTGGTCAGCTTTATCTGGCCGGCGCAAAATCCCGAGCTGATGGCCAAGCTGGCGGCGCGCAACGTCACCGCGCTGGCGATGGACTCGGTACCGCGCATCTCGCGCGCCCAGTCGATGGATGCGCTGAGCTCGATGGCCAACATCGCCGGTTACCGCGCGATTGTCGAAGCGGCGCATGAGTTCGGCCGCTTCTTCACCGGTCAGATCACCGCCGCCGGCAAAGTGCCGCCGGCCAAGGTGATGATCATCGGCGCCGGCGTGGCCGGCCTGGCGGCGATCGGTGCCGCGGGCAGCCTCGGCGCCATCGTGCGCGCCTTCGACACCCGCCCGGAAGTGAAAGAGCAGGTGCAGAGCATGGGGGCGGAATTCCTCGAGCTGGATTTTGAAGAGGAAGCGGGCAGCGGTGACGGTTACGCCAAAGTGATGTCCGAAGCCTTCATCAAGGCCGAGATGGCGCTGTTCGCCGCGCAGGCCGCGGAGGTCGATATCATCGTCACTACCGCGCTGATCCCGGGCAAACCGGCGCCGAAGCTGATCACCAAAGAGATGGTGGCGTCGATGAAACCGGGCAGCGTGATCGTCGATCTGGCGGCGCAAACCGGCGGCAACTGCGAACTGACGGTGGCCGACACCATTACCGTGACCGACAACGGCGTGAAAATCATCGGCTATACCGACCTGCCGAGCCGCCTGCCGACGCAATCTTCACAGCTTTACGGCACCAACCTGGTCAACCTGCTGAAGCTGCTGTCGAAAGAGAAGAACGGTGAGATCGACATCGATTTCGACGATACGGTGATCCGCGGCGTTACCGTGGTGCGCAGCGGTGAAGTCACCTGGCCGGCGCCGCCGATCCAGGTCTCCGCCCAGCCGAAAGCGGCGCCTGCCGCCGCACCGGTGGCCAAACCCGAAGCCAAACCGACCTCGCCGTGGCTGAAGTACGGCCTGATGGCTCTGGCGATCCTGCTGTTCGGCTGGCTGGCGGACGCGGCGCCGAAAGAGTTCCTGTCGCACTTTACCGTGTTTGCGCTGGCCTGCGTGGTCGGTTACTACGTGGTCTGGAACGTCAGCCATGCGCTGCATACCCCGCTGATGTCGGTCACCAACGCGATCTCGGGGATTATCGTGGTCGGTGCGCTGCTGCAGATCGGGCATGGCGGCTGGGTGAGTTTCCTCTCCTTTATCGCCGTGCTGATCGCCAGCATCAATATTTTCGGTGGGTTCACCGTCACTCAGCGCATGCTGAAGATGTTCCGCAAGAACTAAGGGGTAGCAAATGTCTGGAGGATTGGTTACAGCTGCATACATTGTTGCCGCTATTTTGTTTATTTTCAGCCTGGCGGGCCTGTCGCGCCACGAAACGTCGAAACAGGGCAACCTGTTCGGCGTCGCCGGTATGGCGATTGCGCTGATCGCCACCATTCTCGGGCCGGATTCCGGCAACGTCGGCTGGATCATCATCGCCATGATCATCGGCGGCTCGATCGGCGTCTATCTGGCGAAAAAGGTCGAGATGACCGAAATGCCGGAACTGGTGGCGGTGCTGCACAGCTTCGTCGGCCTGGCCGCGGTGCTGGTCGGCTTCAACAGCTACCTGGATCACGGCGCGCCGATGGAGCCGGTGATGGCGAATATCCATCTGACCGAAGTGTTTCTCGGCATCTTTATCGGCGCCGTGACCTTTACCGGTTCGATCGTCGCTTTCGGCAAGCTGCGCGGCATCATCTCTTCCAAGCCGCTGATGCTGCCGAATCGCCACAAACTGAACCTGGCGGCGCTGGTGATCTCGCTCCTGTTGCTGGTGACATTTGTGCGTACCGACAGCGTGGGCTGGCAGGTAGTGACGCTGCTGCTGATGACGGCGATCGCGCTGGCGTTCGGTTGGCATCTGGTGGCGTCGATCGGTGGTGCCGACATGCCGGTGGTGGTCTCGATGCTCAACTCCTACTCGGGGTGGGCCGCCGCCGCGGCGGGCTTCATGCTGAGCAACGATCTGCTGATCGTCACCGGCGCACTGGTGGGTTCTTCGGGGGCCATCCTGTCTTACATCATGTGTAAGGCGATGAACCGCTCGTTTATCAGCGTGATCGCCGGTGGTTTCGGCAGCGACGGTTCGTCTACCGGCGATGCCGAAGAGATGGGCGAATACCGCGAAACCACGGCGGAAGAGGTGGCCGAGCAGTTGAAGAACTCCACGTCGGTGATCATCACCCCAGGCTACGGCATGGCGGTGGCGCAGGCGCAATATCCGGTGGCGGAAATCACCGAGAAACTGCGCGCGCGCGGCGTGAAGGTGCGTTTCGGCATTCACCCGGTCGCGGGGCGTTTGCCGGGCCACATGAACGTGCTGCTGGCGGAAGCCAAAGTGCCGTACGACGTGGTGTTGGAGATGGATGAGATCAACGACGATTTCCCGGATACCGATACCGTGCTGGTGATCGGCGCCAACGACACGGTGAACCCGGCGGCGCTGGAAGATCCGCGCAGCCCGATCGCCGGTATGCCGGTATTGGAAGTGTGGAAAGCGCAGAACGTGATCGCGTTTAAACGCTCGATGAACACCGGCTATGCCGGCGTGCAGAACCCGCTGTTCTTCAAGGAGAACACCCAAATGCTGTTCGGCGACGCCAAAGACAGCGTGGAAGCGATTCTACGGGCGCTGCAGAAGTAATTGGGCAACAAAAAAATGGGCCGCTTAGCGGCCCATTTTTTATGCGCGAAGCTTAATCTTCGTCGTCGTGTTCATCGTCTTCATCCGCCTCGATCGGGCAGGTGAAGTTTTCCGGTTTAATCACCAGCAGATCGCATTTCAGATGGTCGATCACATGTTCCGCCGTGTTGCCGATAAAGGCGGCCGAAATGCCGGTGCGGCCCAGGGTGCCCAGAACCACCACGCCGGCCTGCAGGTGCTCGGCCAGATCGGGGATGACCTCTTCCGGCAGGCCTTTCTCCACGTGGGTGAACTCTTCCTTGATGCAGAATTTCTGCCGCAGCGCCTTCATGGCGATCAGATGCTGGCCGCGAATGGCATCGTTGTAGACGCTGGGATCGAAATCGGGCAACTCGATGGCGATGTTGATCGGGGTAACGGGGTAAGCGCCAACCAGATGAACCTCGGTCTGATTGACGTTTTCCGCCAGTTCGACGGTTTCTTGCACCAGTTTGATATTGAGCGGATCGTGATAGGGCTCTTCGCTGGCCAGGTTGACCGCCACCAGTGCTTTACCGCCTTCCGGCCAGGGCTGGTCTTTCACCATCCATACCGGGCAAGGGCATTTGCGCAGCAGATGCCAATCGGTGGGGGTGAAGATCACCGACTCCAGCCGGTCGTGCTGGTGCGCCATTTTCAGCAACAGGTCATGTTGGCCGGAAAGCACTTCCTGAATGATGGCTTCGAAGGGGCGGTTATGCCAGACCACTTTGATTTCGATCGGCACGCCGTCGTTGAGATAGAAACGGCACTGCTCGTTGATCCAGGCGGCGCGTTGGCTGATCACACCTTGCCGCATCGCCGTTCTTTCGTCCGGGGAGAGCAGGGTCGTCATTTCGTAAGAGAAGTCATAAATGGGCAGGAAGGCTTTGATGCGCCCACCATTCCGTTTCACCAGGTACACGGCGCGACGCAATGCCGGCTGATCGTCCTGATTGGGGTCAATAGCCACCAGAAGATTCTGATACTTCGCCATAGGGCCTCCTTACAGCTGAAATCAACAGTCTGTTAATTTACAGAGTAACCCAACATTGAAAAACAGAACAACAACAGAAGCGTGCCGGATCAACAATTTCGGTGAAATGTTGATCCGGCAGGGGGATCAGGCGTTGACGGTCACGTTGATGCGCGGCGTGCCGGCCAGCACCGACAGCGCGTCGGCGTTTTCGATGGTGATGTATTTGCCTTTCACGCTGAGGATTTCGCTTTTCTGGAAGCGGCCCAGCAGGCGGCTGATGGTTTCCACCGTCAGGCCAAGGTAGTTGCCGATGTCGCCGCGGGTCATGGTCAAACGGAACTCGCGCGGTGAGAAGCCGCGCTCCGCGAAGCGGCGCGACAGGTTATAAACGAACGCCGCCAGGCGCTCTTCGGCGTTTTTCTTCGACAGCAGCAGGATCATGTCCTGGTCGCCTTTGATCTCGCCGCTCATCAGCCGCATGATCTGCTGACGCAGGTTAGGCATTTTGCCGGACAGATCGTCGAGGGTCTCGAACGGGATCTCGCACACCATCGAGGTTTCCAGCGCCTGAGCGAAACTCGGGTGCTTCAGACCGCCGATGGCGTCGAAGCCGACCAGGTCGCCCGCCAGATGGAAACCGGTGATCTGCTCATCGCCTTGCTCGGTGATGGTATAGCTTTTGATGGTCCCGGAACGGATCGCGTACAGCGATTTCAGCTCGTCGCCGGCCTTGAACAAAGTCTGGCCTTTCTGGATGGGCTTCTTTCTCTCGATAATGTTGTCGAGCTGGTCCAGCTCGTGGGCATTAAGGGTGAAAGGAATGCACAGCTGGCTGATGCTGCAGTCCTGGCAATGGATCGCACAACCACCAGACTGGATACGACGAATCACGCGTTTTTCCGGGATCATAGATTACGCTCATTCAATAATTGATATGAGTCAATTTTAACATCTTTTGCTGCAGCTGATAAGGGTGGCATTAGCATGAATAGGGGTATTGTGTGCGAATTTTGCGCACACATGCCGCCGATTATTCTGTATCACGCTGACGTCGCTAGATTTATTTGGCACTTATGCGCAACGTGCGGTTGCCTTTTCGGCGGCGCGAGGCGTGGCGATCGTCGTGGGGCGGTTCTGCTGCGCGCATCGGCGAATTTTAGCGGCGTGAATCAATCATCGTTTGACACATCTGCTGGCGAAAGCTTGTCGCATTCATCTGAATCCCCACCGCAAAGCCGCGCCACATCGGCGTTAAGCTGAAGGTCAGAAAGGCAGGTGAACTATCTTGTTCGGGAGCGGATGATGAAAAAGCGCATACTGTTGATGGCGTCCGCCGGGGTGTTGATGACGGCCAGCGCCGCCGCCTTCGCCCACGGCTATTACGGCCACGGTTACTACCGGCACGGTTACTACTATGGTGGGCCGCGCGTGGTGATTGGCGTGCCCTGGGGGCCACCGCCGCTCTACTATCCGCCGCCGCCGGTAGTGTATGTCACGCCGCCGCCGCCGCAGACCTATATCGAAAAGCCGCCGAGTTACGCTTACTACTGCCGCCGGCCGGCGGGCTATTACCCGCAGGTGCCGCGTTGTCCCGACGGTTGGATGAAAGTGGTGCCAGACGGTTCGTTATCCCGGTGATCCCAGGTGGTGCGTGATGAAACACTCTTTTGCTTTCCCGATAGTGGCGCTGGCCGGGCTATTGGCCGGCTGCGTCTCTGCGCCTTCCGGGCCGGAGGTGACGGTATTGCCCGGCACGGGAAAAAGCTACGAACAGTTCAATCGCGATGAGGCGATTTGCCGCGGCTATGCGCAAAACAGCCTCGGCGGCGGCGCGCAAACGGCGGCCAATTCGGCGGCGGGCACCGCAGTGGCGGGCACGGCCGTTGGTGCAGCGGCGGGGGCGTTGATCGGCGCTGCATCCGGTCATGCCGGCCCCGGCGCGTTGGTCGGCGCCGGCGGTGGGTTGTTGGTCGGCAGCGCGATGGCCAACAACTCGGCCTGGCGCAGCAGCGACGATCTGCAAGACAGCTACGACACCGTGTATACGCAATGCATGTACACCAAAGGCAACAAGGTGCCGGTGGCCTATGGTTACGGTGACGCCAGCTCATCGCCGGTGCCGCCGGACTACTATCCCGCCGCCCCGGCGGATGGCGTGCCGCCGGATTATGTGCCGCGTTAGCGCGAGAGCAGATCCTGCGGCAGGTAACCTTCGTGTTGCAGCAGCCACTGTTTGCGCTGTACGCCGCCGGCATAGCCGGTCAACGCGCCCTGAGAGCCGATGACCCGGTGGCAGGGGACGACGATGCTGATCGGATTGGAACCGTTGGCCATGCCGACCGCGC
The DNA here is from genome assembly GCF_059801225.1 of Serratia sp. Ae19-1. Classification (NCBI taxonomy): domain Bacteria; kingdom Pseudomonadati; phylum Pseudomonadota; class Gammaproteobacteria; order Enterobacterales; family Yersiniaceae; genus Serratia; species Serratia sp. Ae19-1. The sequence continues at coordinate 191,700 of NZ_JBCHWD010000004.1, forward strand.
GCGAAGCGGTCGGGCGGCCGATGCGCTGCGCCAGCTGGCCGTAGGTCAGGATCTCGCCGCAGGGAATTTGGCGCAGCTGTTGCCACACGGTGCGTTGGAACTCGGTGCCGGCGGTCATCACCGGCAGCCGATCGATAATGCTCAGTTCCCCGGCGAAATAGCGCTGCATGGCGTCGGTCAACCCGCTTGGATCGCGCTGGGCGCGCAGAGTAAAGCGATCGGCGCGGTAATGCGTATTCAGCAGCTTCATCAGGCGCGCTTCGTGATCGGTCCAGTCAACCGCCCGCAGGCGCCCCTGTTCATCGGCAATCAACACCAGTTCTCCCACCGGCGTCGCGGTACGATCAATCAAAAAAGTCTGCATCTGGATCACTCCTCGGTTTAGTGAGGCGATTATTGCATGAAAGCGGAGGAAGCGATGGCGGATTTCGGACATGCTGATGGGCAACCCTGGAGTTGCCCGAATAGTCGGCTCACGGTAAGGCGGGTAGTCATTGTTCAGTAAATTTATAAAATAAATTTATAAGTCATTGGGGCGGGGCATGACGTGTTGATTATTTAATCAAATATTAACTCTTTGGGGTTATTTATAGCTGATGGTCACGCGTTTCAAGTGTGGGTCGTTATTTACTATCTCGCTGGTGACAGCGGAAACTAATTCTTTTGGCATTTCTTTTAACGAAGAGGAAATATAACCGTTGCGGTTTTCCGTCACCTTGCCGAAACAGTTGGAGATGAGTTGTTCATCCTGATGTTTGATGGTGCAGGCCGGCGTGGTGATGGCGCCGGTGAAGCGTACGACGCCGGAGGCGACCTGACTTCCGGGGAGTGCTTTTGCGTGCAGAGCGAAGGGCAGAATGACCAATGCGCTTAATACGGCTAAGTAATGGTTCATACGCTGTTCCTTTCAGAGTAAAAACACTGCCAATTAAAAACAAGCGTGCTTGTTTTTATCAAATAAGCTATTTCGCCTGGCGAAATAAAAACGAATGGGCAAAAATCCTACTGCCTGCATCCAATGAATTTGATAATAGGGAGGTAGGATGAGTAAAACCATGATTTGGATCATAGTGAAGGCCAGTTAATGATTTCCGGCGCGAGTGGGTGAAAAGGCTGTGATCGTTCTCTCAGGAAAGGCGGGAAGCGTGCGGCGTGTTCGCCCCCGCGTTGCGGCCGTATGAACCGGGGGCGATAGCGGGATTACAGCATGCCGCTGCTGCCGCAGATGCGGATCTTTTCCGCCACCACTTCTTTCATCGCCAGTTTGCCAGGGACGATGTATTTGCGCGGATCGTTGGCGTCCGGGTGCTGCGAAAAGTAGCTTTTTACCGCATCGGCGAAGGCAATTTTCAATTCGGTGGCGACGTTGACCTTACAGACGCCGAGCGAGATCGCTCGCTTGACCATCGCTTCCGGAATGCCGGAGGCGCCGTGCAGCACCAACGGCACGTCCACCTGCTCGCGGATCCGCGCCAGGCGCTCAAAATCCAGCTTGGGTTCGCCGTGGTACAGGCCGTGGGCGGAACCGATCGCCACCGCCAGTGAGTCGATGCCGGTGGCGGCAACAAACTCGCGCGCGGCGGCCGGATCGGTATAGAAGCTGTCCGCCGTATCGACGATCAAATCGTCTTCCTGCCCGCCCAGCCGGCCCAGCTCCGCCTCCACGCTGGCGCCGTAGCGGTGGCACAGGGCGACCGCGGCGGCTACCTTGGCGATGTTCTGTTCGAACGGCAAGTGGGAGCCGTCGATCATCACCGAGCGAATGCCGCTTTTTACCTTGTGCTCTATGTCGTCCAGCTCTTCATGATGATCCAGGTGCAGCGCCAGCGGCAGATCGTAGCGGTGCGCGGCCGATTGGCAGATGCCGATCAGGTAGTCGGTGCCGGCATAGCTGAAGGTGCCGGGCGTGCCGGCCATGATTACCGGCGAGCGCAGTTCGGCAGCGGTCTCCGCCACTACCTGCACGGTTTCCAGATTGTGGACGTTAAACGCCGGCACGGCGTAACCCTGGCGCTGCGCCTTGAGCAGCATTTCTCGGTTGGCTATCAGATACATGGGATCTCCTTACAGCTCAGGGGAGGGAAAACGGTAAATCGTCACGCCTTTCACCACCCGGTTGACTTCACCGGTCGGGCACGGGTTGTCCGGGGTGAGCCCCAACGCCAGCGAACTCTCGAAGGCCAGCATCTGGGTGAACAGCAGATACGGGAACAGCAGCCAGATATCGTCTGCCGCGTTGTGCAGATTCAGCAGGGCATCGGACAGCGGTTGACGTTCGCCGGTCAATCCGACCAACTGCATCGCCAGCCCGTCGCGCTGCAGTTCGTTCCACAGGTCGCGGTCATACTGACGGGCGTAGTCGTCGTGCGAGAACATCAGCACCACCAATGTCTGGCCGTCGACCATAAATTTAGGGCCGTGGCGCAGACCGAGCGGTGAGTCGTAGCGTGTCACGATTCGCCCGGCGGTGAGCTCCAGCATCTTGAGCGAGGCCTCTTCGGCCAGGCCGGTGAAGCAGCTGCCGCCGAGGGTGATGTAGCGGCGGAAGCCGCTGGCGGCCAGTGCCTTTACCTGCGGCTGCAGCGTTTCGCGCAGTTCACGGCAGCGCTGCACCATGGCGTGCAGCGGCGCCTGGGCGGCCTCAAGCGACATTGGGCCGAGCAGCAGCGCGGCGCTCAGCATCATGCAGCTGAAGCTGGAGGTCATGGCGAAGCTCTGATCGTTGGAGCCTTGCGGCATCACCAGCGAACAGACGTTATCGCGCCGATGTGCATACTGCGCCAGCCGGCTGTCCGGGTTGCACACCAGCATCAGGTGATAGCTTTCCGGCAGCAGCTGATCGGCCAGTTCCACCGTCGCCACGCTTTCCGGGCTGTTGCCCGAGCGGGCGAAGGACACCAGCAGCGTCGGCCGTTCAGGGTCGAGGAACTGCAGCGGGTTGGCGACGATATCGGTGGTGCCGTAGGCCACTACGTCGCGGCCGGTGCGTTCGCGCAGCCAGGGCGCCAGAGCCCGGCCGGCGAACGCCGAACTGCCGGCGCCGCACAGCACGATTTGCAGCCGAGGATTGGCCAACAGCGGCGCGAGGAACGGCTGCCACTGCGCCTGTTGATCCTGCAGCTGCCGGTGCAGCGCCGCCCACAGGTCCGGCTGCTGCCAAATCTCTGCGGCGGTGTGCCAGGCGTTGCGCTGCTTCAGCCAATCCGCCTCGTAAGAGAAATACGCATTCATGATGACAACTCCTTAAAAGCCTCGGTTAACGGTCGGCGATAATCACGTCGATCCCTAAATGGTGCAGCGCCTGCAGGTAGTGCGCCGGAATACGGCTGTCGGTGACCAGGCGGTGGATCTGGCCGACTTCGCGGATCATGCAAAAGCTGGTGCGGCCGAATTTGCTGGCATCGGCGATGGCGATCACTTCGCGCGCCACTTCACACATCACCCGGTTGAGTTGCGCTTCGCCCGGATCCGGCGTAGTGATGCCGCCCGCCAGATCGAAACCGTCGACGCCGAGAAACAGTTTGTCGAAGCGGTACTGGCGCAGCTGCTGTTCAGCGGCGGGGCCGTACAACGACCAGGCTTTGCGGCGTACGCTGCCGCCGACCACCATCAGATCGATCTGCTCGTTGTTGGCCAGTTCGAAGGCGATATTCAGCGCGTTGGTCATCACCACCAGATCCTTTTTCCCCGCCAGCTGCGGCGCCATCTGGCTGGTGGTGGAGCCGGAGTCGAGGATGACGGCGTCGCCGTCTTCGATCAGCGCCGCCGCCGCGCAGGCGATGGCGTGTTTCACGTCGCGGTTGATGCGGCCCTTGTCCTGCAGCGGGCGGTCGAAGGCGAACTGTTTGTTCAACATGGCGCCGCCGTAGGCGCGCACCGCACAGCCGTGCTGTTCCAGCTGACGCAGATCGCTGCGGATGGTGACGCTGGACACCGAAAACTGCTGGCTGAGCTGCTCCACACGCACCGAGCCCTCGCGGCACAGCTGGTCGATAATTAATTCCCGGCGTTTTGCGGTATTGATCATTAACGCAGACTCCTGATTTACCTGTAGCCGTGCCCGTCCGCGGCTTAATAAGCCGCAGCGATGCTGACCGGAGCGCTTTCAGTTGTTCGTGGCGAATTACAGCAAACGAAACACTGAAATGCAATCGATTAATTTTAAAATATCTATATCTATCAGTTGGTTATATTTTATTTTGCTTTCGATTGAGCACTAACCGAAAGCGGGGTTAACGCAAAGTGAAAACGGCAAATTCGTTATTTTTCAGTCGACAATTCTCGGCGGTTATTCATTCGCTCCGCCGATGGCGAAAGCCGCAGCGATCGTTCGGCAGCCGCCGGGCTTTCACTGTTTTTTTATGCTGCAGCGTGCAAAAGCGCCGCGCCGCGCACGCCGCTGCTGTCACCGTGCACCGGCGGGAACACCGCCGCGGGTTCCACGCCCGGCAGCAGCCAGCGCCGCATCGCCGGCGGCAGCAGCCGGTACAGCTCACCGACGTTCGACAGCCCGCCGCCAAGCACGAAGGCATCGACGTCCAACAGCAGCTGTAAGCCGGCCAGCGCGCTGGCCAGAATATCGACGTAGAGGGCCATAAGCCGCTGCGCGAGCGGATCACCGGTGCGGTAGCTGGCGACCAGCGACGGCACGTCGGCGGCCGGATGGGCAAAATGGCGGCTCAGCGCCAGCAGCCCGCTGCCGGAGACGTAGCGTTCAAAGCAGCCGGTCAGCCCGCAGTTGCAGCTGAACAGCGGCAGATCGTAACGTTGCGCCAGCTGGGCCGATATCGGCATATGGCCCCATTCGCCCGCCACGCCGTTACGCCCTTTGTGCAGTTGCCGGTTCACCACCAGGCCGCCGCCGGCGCCGGTGCCGATGATGGCGCCGAACACCAACGGCAGGTGCGCGGTTTGCGGCGTGCTGGCTTCCGACAGCGCGAAGCAGCGGCAGTCGTTCTCGATGGCGATAGGTCGCGCCAACGCCTGCGTCAGGTCATCCGCCAGGCAATGGCCGGTCAGACAGGGCACGTTGACCGCTAACTGGCGGCGGCTGACGGGATCGGTGATCCCCGGTAAACCGATGCCGATGCTGCCGCGTGTATGCAGCTCGCGATCCGCCTGGTCAACCAGCCCGGCGATACAGGCCACGAACTCGCCGTAATCGCCGGTTGGGGTGCGCACCCGTTGGATCATCACCTGATTGAGCCGGCGATCGTAGGCGGCCATTTCGATCTTGGTGCCGCCGATGTCGAAACCGTAATGCATCTCTCTCATCGCCATGCTTCAGGCTCCGTTCAGGGCGATCACCGCCGCTTCGCGGCGCGCGCGTTCGGCGGCGAACACCATCAGATGGCTCTCCAGCGCTTCCGTCGGGCCGGCCAGCACCTGGCTCGGATCGTTGGCGCGAATGGCCGCGATAAAGTGCTGCATCAGGTAGTAGTCACCGCCGCCGTGCCCGGCCATGGCGTGCAGATCCTGGCCGGCGTCGGTGTCGTAATGCGTTTCGCCGTCGTCGAGGAACGAGGTGATGCGAATATGGCGGCCGTCGCCCTCCAGGCAGCCACGGCTACCGAAGATGCGGGTATGGCGATCTTCGTGGCGGGTAAAGGCCGTCATGGTGAACGACGCGGTGCGGCCGCCGGCGAACTGCATGTTGACCACCTGATGGTCGACCACATTATTGTCGCAGCGGTAGACGCAGCGGCCGTAAGGGCCGTCGCGCAGTGCCGCCCGCAGCGTCGTCTGGTCGGGTTCCGGCGTCAGCACCCGCAGAAAACCGGGTGTGGCCTTGTGGTCGTCGCCCAGATAGATCCGCTTGGCGGAATAGGGGCAGGACGCCTCTACCGCGCAATCCAGGCAGTTGTCCGCCGCGCCGGCCGGTTGGTTTTCCCGGCGGAAATGGCGCAGGTTGCCGAAGGAGCTGACTTGCTCACAGGGTTGCTCCATCACGTAGCGGATCCAGTCGATATCGTGGCAGGATTTCTGCAGCAGCATAAAAGCGGCCTGTTGATCGTTGCGCCAGTTGCCGCGCACGAAGGAGTGCGCCTGGTGCCAGTAGCCGACCGGTTCCAAGTGCTGCAGGCTGACGATATCGCCGATCGCGCCGTCGCGCAGCAGCTGCTTGAGCTTCTGGGTATAGCGGGTATAGCGCAGCACGTGGCCGACCGAGAAGATCAGCTTTTGGCGCACCACCTCGGCGACGATGGCGCGGCACTCGTCGGCGTCCGGCGACAGCGGTTTTTCCAGCAGCATGGCGTAGCCCTGGCGGGCGAAGGCCAGCGCCGGCTCCAGATGCATCTGATCCTGGGTGCAGATCAGCACCGCATCGGCCAGCTTGCCGGCGTCGGCGGCCTGGCGCCAGTCGGTGAAGACGTTTTCCGGCGCGATGGCATGCTGCGCCACGAACTGCTCGCGGTAGGCGTCGCGCGGTTCCGCTACCGCCACCACCTGCATCAAATCGGGATGCGCCAGTGCATAGCGCGAGTAGATCTCACCGCGCGCCCCGGCGCCGACCACCAGCACCCGCACCGGGCGCTGGGCAAAGCTGTTGGGTTGTGTTGACGACATTGCTGGATACTCCGCTGTTGTTATTTGAGGTTTTGGCCGCTGAGCTCGTCGAACAAATGCGCGCGCGTCAGATCGAATGCCAGATGAATGTTTTCGCCGAGGCGCGGTTCCCAATCCGGCAGCGACGCCATGCGCAACACGAAGCGCAGGTCGGCCAGTTCGCAGTGCAACAGCTCTTCGTTGCCCATGCGCTCGATAGTGACGATCTGCGCCGGGAAACAGTTGGCGCTGCCGGGCGTGCACAGCCGTAGATACTCCGGCCGGATGCCGAGGCACACCCGCGCATGCGGGTAGTCCGCCAATTGCCGTTGCAGCGCGGACGGCAGATCGAGCTGATGCTGCAGGCCGATGCGCAGCCGCACCGTTTGGCCGTCGCGCACAATCGCCAGATCGTGCAGGTTCATCGACGGGCTGCCGATAAACTCGGCGACGAAACGGTTGGCGGGGTGGTGATACAGGTTGATCGGTTTATCCACCTGCATGATGGCGCCGCGGTTCATCACGCAAATGCGGTCGCCCATGGTCATCGCTTCGACCTGATCGTGGGTGACGTACACCATGGTGGCAGCGGCGCCTTCCTGCTTCAGTTGATTGTGCAGTTCGATCAGCTGCACGCGCATCGACACCCGCAGCTTGGCGTCGAGGTTGGACAGCGGCTCGTCAAACAGAAACACCTTGGGTTTACGCACGATGGCGCGGCCGACTGCCACCCGCTGACACTGGCCGCCGGAGAGCTGGCCCGGCTTGCGCTGCAGCAGGTTGGTGATCTCCAGTTTTTCCGCCGCGTCGCGCACCCGGCGGTCGATCTCGGCCTTGCTTTCTTTGCCGATCAGGCCGAACGCCATGTTCTTGTACACCGTCATGTGCGGATACAGCGCATAGTTCTGGAACACCATGGCGATGCCGCGATCCTTCGGCATGCTGTCGTTGACGCAGCGATCGTGGATCAGGATCTGCCCCTCGCTGACGCTCTCCAGCCCGGCGATCATCCGTAGCAGGGTGGATTTGGCGCAGCCTGACGGGCCGACGAACACCATAAATTCCCCGTCCTCGATGTCCAAATCAACGCCGTGCAGCGCGTGGAAACCGTTGGGGTAGACTTTTTTAACGCTGTTTAACTGAATTCCGGCCATGTCGTTTACCTTGTCTGCGCGTTAGCCTTTCACCCCGGCGCTGGCGATGCCCTGGATGAAATAGCGTTGGAAAATAATGAACAGCATCAGCATCGGGATCACCGCCATCAGCGCCCCGGCCATCAGCAACGGATATTCCACCCCGGCGCGGCTGGAGAGCGAGGCCAGCCCAACCGGCAGCGTCAGCTTCTCGGTGGTGGTATTGACGATCAGCGGCCACATCAGGTTGTTCCAGCTCCACAGGCCGTTGATGATGATGCAGGCGATAATGCCCGGCCGGATCAGCGGCAGCATGATGCGCCAGAAGATGGCGAAGTAGCTGTAACCGTCGATCAAGGCCGCTTCTTCCATTTCCTTCGGCACCGCCAGAAAGAACTGGCGCAGCAGAAAGGTGGCGTAAACGCTGAAAATGCCCGGCAGCACCAACCCGGTGATGCTGTTGACCAACCCCAGCTTCTGCACCACCAGGAATTGCGGGATCAGAAACGCCTGACCAGGCACCATCAGGACCGATACGCACACCAGAAACACCGCATCCCGGCCGCGAAAATGCAGGCGTGAGAAGCCGTAGGCAGCCATGGTGGCGATCGCCATCTGCAAGGTGACGGTGAAGAAGGTCGCCAGCAGCGAGTTGAGATAAAAGCCGGCGAACGGGATTTCGTGCATCACCCGACCGTAGGCCTGCAGGCTGGGATGCGCCGGCAGTAGCGTCAGCGGGATCTGAATGCTCTCGGCCTGGGTTTTCAGCGAGGTCACCAGCATCCAGATAAAAGGCACCACCGAGGCCAGCGCCGCCAGCCCCATAAACAGGTACACCAGCGTTTTCTTGCTTGCGTTCATGTGCAGCTCCTCAGCTGACTTTCAGGCGCTTGCCGATCGCCATTTGAATCAGGGTGATCACCAGCGTGACGGCGAACAGCACCACGGTGATGGCGGAGGCGTAACCTTTTTCCTGCAGGTAAAACGCGTACTTGTAGAACAGGTTGGTGACGGTCATCACGTCGTTCTCCACCAGTGCGCGGTCGAACATCAGGAACACCACGTCAAAGATTTGCAGGATCTCGATAAAGCTCATCACCGACACGAAGAACAGCGTCGGCACCATCATCGGCAGCGTGATGCAGAAGAAGCGGCGCAGGGTGCCGATACCGTCGAGATCCGCCGCTTCGTACAGCTGGCGCGGAATGCTTTGCAGCCCGGCCAGCAAAATGATGATCTTCAGTGCCAGCGACGACCAGATGATGATGATGGACACGCTGATGCGCACCACGTCCGGATCGGACAGCCAGGCGACCGGCGCGATGTGCAACAGGCTCAGCGCCTGGTTGATCAGGCCGAAATCCTTGTTGAACAGCCATTGCCACACCATGGCCACCGCTGCGGGCATGGTGACCGCCGGCAGGAACAGCAGGGTGCGCAGCAGGCCTTTGCCGCGGATATTCTGGTTGAGGCCAATCGCCAGCAGCAGCGACAGACTCAGGCTGATCGGCACGCAGACCACCACGTAAAACAGGGTGTTGGCGGCGGCGGTGTAAAAGTCGTCGTCTTCGAACAGGTTGAGATAGTTATCGACGCTGATGCTGCTCCAGCGCATGAATTGGTTGAGATCGGTAAAGCTGTAAAAGATGTTTTGCAAAAAGGGGATCAGGTAAAACACCGTCACCCCCATCAGCAGCGGCAGGATCATCACCCAGCCCCAGAAGCGTTCGGCACGTTCGAGCCGATTGAGCGCGGGGCGGGCGGTGCGCCGGGATGGTTTCGGGGTGACCGTAGCCGTTTCTGCCAGCGACATGTTGCCATTCCTCACCTATGACTTTCAGCAGGGTTCCACCGCAGCGCGCGCTCGGGGCAGCGCGCCGCGGCGGGGCGATTACTGCTCCATGACGCGCGCGATCTTCTTGACCGATTTGTCCATTTCCTGTTTGGCGTCCGCGCCCATAAAGATCTTCTTCAGGCTGGCGATCCACATGTTCTGCCATTTCGGCGTATTGGTGCCGGCGGTGGGATAAGCCTGGGTCACTTCCAGGGTCTGGATGTAAGGCGTGACGTCGACCTTTTGGATCTGCTGCGCCCAAACTTTGGCCGCCGTCTTGTTGGCCGGGATCACCACCTTGGCCAGCTCCGCCTGCGAGGCTTCGCTGCTCATGAAGGCGATATATTTCCAGGCGGCCTGTTTGTGGGCGCTTTTGGCCGACATGGCGAAGGCCAGGCTGTGTGCCACGCCGGACTGACGTTCAATTTTTGGCATCATCACCACGCCGATGTGATCGTTGATCAGCGGGTTATTGGCGAACGGCGCCGCCAGCCAGGAGCCGGCATAGACCATCGCGGCGCGGTTGGACTGGAAGATGTTCTCGGTTTTGACTTCGCTCATCTGCTGGGCGCTCGGCATCAGGCCGTCTTTCATCATGCCCTGCAGCTGCTGATAGACCCAGATGGACTTGTCGTTGGCGATGTCGGTAGGCTGGCCGTCCTTGGGCACGATGTGATTGCCGTTTTGGAACAGCAGGTTCATGTAGCTGTCCTGGCCGTCGATGCTGAGGTCCATCACCAGCGGGAAGGCGGCGCCTTTCAACCCGTTTTTCAGGGCGGTGGCCTTGCTCTTCAGATCGTCCCAGCTCCAGTCGCTGGTGGGGTAGCTGACGCCGGCCTGATCGAACAGTTTTTTGTTGTACCACACGGCGATGGAATCGACGTCGCGCGGGATGGCCATCTGTTGACCGTCGTACTGGTAGGCTTTCACCGAGCTGGCGACCACGTCGTCCAGCTTAAGGCCGCTCTCCTTAATATAAGGCGCCAGCGGCTCCATAATGCCGTTTTTGGCGTACTGCACAAAATAAGGCATATTAATCCAGAATATATCCGGCGCTACGCCGCCGGCGGCAGCGGAATCTAATTTAACGAAATATTGCGCCGAAGGGGTTAATTCTATTTCTATTTTTATATCCGGGTTGGCCTGTTCAAATCGCTTGGCGATCTCCTGTTCGGCGGGTAATTGATTCCTGTCCCAAACGGCATAGCGTAATGTTATTTTATCTGCTGCATGGAGCAGGGTGGGTAATAATAATGCGCTGGCAAGAATGGAGTGCGCCAGCAGGCGGCCGGTATTTTTTATCGGTGACATTGCTTTCCCCTCGGTGAGCGACGAATAACGTTTTTCGCAACGTAAATTCTTTCTATCCCTTAACTTTCAATGTGTCAATACACCCCCGAACGCCCAAAAATGGGGCATGTATGTTTCATTGTTGTTAAAATCGAAAGGCTTTTACGCCTAAGTGAAAGGTCGAACCGTTCACATTTCATTAACCTTATGGCGGGTTTTTTCCCCGGTAGTGCGGCATTTAGCGGTCTTCGCAGGCATAGGAATAACTGATAACCCTTGCACCACAATGGGGATTAAAAACATTTTTATTGTGCAAGCTCCAGCTTCTTTCATTTTTGTGATGCAAATAAACAAAAAAATCTTCCCGCCGCCGTCAGAAGAGAGGGCTGGAACGTTTTTTATTACTGGCTATTGTTTGTGGCGATAAAAGGCGCTAGCCTGATTTTTACACCGATTATTCATGAGAAATAAAGAGGGCTGATTATTATGCGCCTGTCTCTGGTATTTACCCATAGTCTGGAAAAAGTATTTCATCGCCGCAGCATGCCATCCATTTCCGTAGAAAATCGGCTGAGCGGGCTGAATAACGAGGTGCTTTCCTGGCAGGCGGTATACTGTTTGCAAACGCCCGGTAACGAGACCCGCCATGAGCTGTGTTATCAACTTGACGGGCCGCTGGCGGATTATATCAGCGTGCGTCAGGTGCGATCGGTGCCGAGCGGATTTCCCTGTTATCGCGAGAGCGATGAAAATTACCTGACCACCGAACCGGGATTATTTCCCGATCCGCTGATGCCGCTGCCGCAACGGCGTTTTTTCGCCGCCTGCGGTTATTACGGCAGCTTATGGCTCACCCTGACGCCGCCGGCCGCCATGACACTGGCCGGCGATGTCCCGTTGACCCTGCGCCTGCTGGATGCGCAAAGCGGCGAGACACTGGCCGAAGCCGCACTGACGCTGCACTTGGTGCCGGCGGCGTTGCCGCCGCAAACCCTGTTGCATACCGAGTGGCTGCACACCGACTGTCTGGCGGATTACTACCGTCTGGCGGTGTTCAGCCCGGCGTACTGGCGCGCGGTGCGCAACTTTGTGCGCTGTGCGGTGCAGGCCGGCGTCAATATGCTGCTGACGCCGCTGTTTACGCCGCCGCTGGATACCGCCGTCGGCGGTGAACGCACCACGGTGCAGCTGGTGAAAGTGACGCGTTCGGTGCAGGGGTACGGCTTCGATTTCAGCCGTCTGGCGCAGTGGGTGGCGCTGGCACAGGAAGAGGGCATCGAGCATTTCGAGATCGCGCCGCTGTTTACCCAATGGGGCGCGGCGCATGCGCCGAAGATAGTGGTAGAAGATCAGGGCGAGACGCTGCCGCTGTTCGGCTGGCACACCGATGCGCAGGGCGAAGCGTATCAGCGTTTCCTGCACGCGCTGCTGCCGGCGTTGACCGCCTGGTTTCGCGAACGGGGGCTGGAACGGCAGGTGTGGTTCCACATTTCCGATGAGCCGACGCTGGACAACCTGGCGGCCTACCAGCGTGCCAGCGCCGCGCTGCGGCCGTTGCTGGGCGGTTTCCGCACCTTCGACGCGCTGTCGGATTTCGCGTTCTATCAGCAAGGCCTGGTGGAGACCCCAGTGGCGGCGACCGACCATATCGAACCCTTTATCGAACACCGGGTGCCCGGGCTGTGGGCCTATTATTGCTGCGTGCAGAAGACCGAGGTCGCCAATCGCTTCTTCGCTCAGCCTTCGGCGCGCAACCGCATATTGGGCGTGCAGCTGTATCTGTACCGCATCGCCGGCTTCCTGCACTGGGGATTCAACTTCTATAACAGCGCCCATTCGCGCGAGCGCATCAATCCGTACGCGGTGACCGACAGCGGCCACGCGTTTCCTTCCGGCGACCCGTTCGTGGTGTATCCGGGCGACGATCTGCAGCCGGTGGAGTCGCTGCGCCTGCGGGTGCTGCATCAGGGGCTGCAGGACATGCGCGCGCTGCAGCTGTTGGAGAGTTTGAGCGATCGGGCGGCGGTGGAGGCGCTGATCGAACGCGAGCTGGGCATGCGCATCACCTTCAAGCGTTATCCGCATCAGGCGGGGCCGCTGCTGCGCCTGCGCGAAGCGGTGAACCGCCGCATCGAAGCGCTGCTGGCGCCAATGTGAAGGCAAACGGGGGCGAAAATGCGTCTTTCGCTCCCAAATCGCCATTACTTTGCTATACCTGATAGTCGATGGATTCATTTTATTGTCATGTAACTGACATGTCAGGGTCACGGCTCTGGCTTAAGTTTGCAGCGACTACGTCAGGAGATAACGCGATGTTCAGCCTGGATTCTTTGTTGCAAGATGCATTTCCACACCGCAATACCCCTGCCTGGCAGCGCAGCCTGCTAAGAACCTTACTCTTCGAAAAAGAATTCAAACAGTTCGCCGCCGACTATCCCCACCTGAAAGGATTGGATCTGATCGAGCAGGTGGTGGACTACTTCAACCTCAGCTGCGAGCTGGTGGACGGCGATCTGGAAAACATCCCGAGCCAGGGGCCGGTGGTGCTCGTGGCCAACCATCCGATCGGCTCGCTCGACGGCCTGGTGCTGCTGCGCGCCGTTGCGGCGGTGCGCCCGGATGTGAAGGTGGTGGCCAGCCAGCTGCTGACCTATATCGAACCGCTGCGCAACCTGTTCGTGCCGGTGGATAACGTCGCCTATAAAACCAGCCGCAAACAGATTGAAGGCATGCAGCAGCAGTTGGACAATCAGGGCGCGCTGATCCTGTTCCCGGCCGGTGAAGTGTCGCGCATGAGCCCGAAAGGCATCCGCGACGGCCACTGGCATACCGGTTTTCTGCGTCTGGCCGCCAAGGCGCGCGCGCCGATCGTGCCGATTCATATCAGTGCGCGCAACAGCAACCTGTTCTACTTTACTTCGCTGGTCTACCGGCCGCTGTCGACGCTGCTGCTGGTGCGCGAAATGTTCCAGCAGCGCGGCGGGCGCATCCGGATCCGCATCGGCGGCCGCGTGCCGTTCGCCAACTGGCACGACGGCCACACCAGCGCCAAGGATCTGGCGGAGCGCTTTCGCCGCCATGTGTACCGTTTGGGCCAGGGCAAGCCGGGGTTGTTCGCCAGCGAATCGCCGATTGCGCTGCCGGAAGATCGTCTGGAGCTGAAAAAGGCGCTGGCGAACTGCGAACGGCTGGGGGTGACGCCAGACGGTAAAACCATCTACCTCTATCGCCGCCATGATGAAGCGCGCACGCCGATCCTGCGGGAGCTGGGGCGTCTGCGTGAGATCGCTTTCCGCGCGGTGGGGGAAGGTTCCGGCCGCCGTCGCGATCTGGACAGCTACGATGACGATTACTACCACCTGGTGCTGTGGGATGAGGAAGAGCTGGAGATCGTCGGCGCCTATCGCTTTATCCCCACCGCCGAACAAATCGCGCGCAAGGGACTGGAAAGCATCTACAGCAACAGCCTGTTCCATTACGACCGAGATATGGAACCGATCCTGGCGCAGGGCATTGAACTGGGGCGCAGCTTCATCCAGCCGGCCTATTGGGGCAAGCGCGGGCTGGACTATTTGTGGCTGGGCATCGGCGCCTATCTGTCGAAATACCCGCAGTACCGCTATCTGTTCGGGCCGGTGTCTATCTCCGGCGGCATGCCGCTGGCGGCGCGCGATCTGCTGATCGCCTTTTATCGGCTCTATTTCTCGCCGGATCACGCCTTCGCCCAGTCGCGTCGCCCTTATCCGGCCTCGCTGCCGCAGGTGCTGGCGCAGTTTGCCGGGGATAACTACCAGGAAGATCTGGTGCGGCTGAAGAGCCTGCTCAGCAACATCGGCTGTTCGATCCCGACGCTGTACAAACAGTACACCGAACTGTGCGAGCCTGGCGGGGTGCAGTTTATCGACTTTGGCACCGATCCGGCCTTCAACAACTGCATCGACGGGCTGGTGCTGGTGGATACCTCGCGGCTCAAGCCGTCGCGTTATCAACGTTACATTGCGGTGCATCAGCCGCAGGAAGCCGAGACGGCATGATCGGCGTCTGACTCATGCCTTTTTGATCTAAGCACGACCTTGGGGCCGGCGACGGGATAGCGCTACGATAAACGTTTTGCTTTCTACCGCCGGAGCCCTGCATGCCTCACTCGTTTATCCCGTCGCTATTGTCCGCCGATGAACCGCCCGCCGTCGCCATTGAAACCCCGCGCGGCGGCGCGCCTTTTTTACTGCTGTGCGATCACGCCGGCAAGGCGATACCGCAATCTCTCGGCGATCTCGGTTTGCCGCCGGGGGAGATCGAGCGCCATATCGGCTGGGATATCGGCGCGCTGAGCGTGTCGCGCCACCTGAGCCGCCAGCTGGACGCTACGCTGATTCATCAGCGTTACTCACGTTTGGTGATCGACTGCAACCGGGCGCCCGGCATCGCCAGCTCGATCCCGCATTTGTCTGAACTGACGCCGATCCCCGGCAACATCGGCATCGACGCCGAGCACGCGCTGGCGCGTGAGCGCGAGGTGTTTCTGCCGTATCACCGCGCCATCGACGATCATCTGGGGCAGCGCCGGCTGCGCGAACTGCCGACGGCGGTCATCGCCATGCACAGCTTCACGCCGGTGTTCAAGGGCGAGTCGCGCCCCTGGCAGGTAGGGCTGCTGTTTAACCGCTACCCGGAATTCGCGCATCTGCTGGCCGAACTGCTGCGCGAAGAAGGGGATCTGCAGGTGGGCATAAACCAACCCTATGCGATGACGGACGCCACCGATTACACCTTGCCGGTGCATGCGGAGCGCCGCGGCTTACCTTATGTCGGCATCGAAATTCGCCAGGATCTGATCGCCGATGAACCGGGGCAACAGGCATGGGCGAAACGTTTCGCGCGCCTGTTGCCGCAGGCCTGGCAACGCTGGCAAATTTGACTTTAGGAATATTCCCAGAGATGATAACCGTAAGGAATACGTAAGACGTCATTAGAAAAAAAGTCAGGAGAGACGTGTGGAGCACAGCGATAACGGACTGTTTATCAAACGGGAGCGTTTTGAAGTTCTGGCGATTCTGCGTGAAATTTGCAAACAACGCACGCCGCTGCGCGTAGAAAATCAGCAGCACCGGTTTCAAAGTCTGTTATTGAGCGTCGGGCCGGACAATATCGTGTTTAGCGGTGAGGAAGCGGAAAGCGCCATCGACGGCGCCTGCACCATCGTGATTGAAAGCAACGACGCCAAGATCGAGTTTTCCGTCGGCCAGGCGGAGCTGACCGAACATCAGGGCGTACAGGCCTGTTCGACCCGGCTGCCGCAGGAGCTGGTCTATATCCAGCGCCGCCGCCAATTCCGCATCACTACGCCGCACTGGCGCCAATTCTTCTGCACCGGCGAGTACCCGGACGGCACGCCTTATGAGCTGCGGATCCACGATCTCTCCGCCGGCGGCGTCGGTTTGCGTTTCGACGGCCCGCTGCCGGATTTCTTCCAGCCTGGCCTGCAGCTCAAAAAAGCGGAGCTGGATCTGGGCAGCTACGGCAGCTTCAAGGTCAACATGGAGCTGGTGGTGGTCAACGACGATCAGGAAACTGACGACAACGACCAGGTGGTACGCTTCTCGCGCCTGTCATGCCGCTTCCTCAAGTTGGGGCTGGCGATGGAGCGCAAAATCCAGAGCGCGGTATTCGCTTTCGAGCTGGATTTCAACAAGAAGAAAAAGCGCTGACCCTCTCTTCCGGCGCGCCGGGCGGTATCCAGCCCGCCTGGCGCGCCGCCACTCTCTTTCCCTTCAGGGAACGTAAATGATCTCGAAGCTTGATGTCAGATCGCTGTAGAATTTTTTGCCGCCGTCGACATAAATAACCTGCAAATCGTAGCGGTAGACCAGCTTTTTGTCCGGATGAAGGATCAGTTCCAATACGGAAATCTTTACGTTGACCGATTGCGAAGGGTGTTCTTTATCCAGCTCAATGGTCTGGTTGTCGATGCTGACCAGCATGCGTTTGATCGGCCGCGGCCCGGTGGGATCGTAGGCGCCGCTGTCGCTGCGAAACTCAACGGTTTTATTGATGTCGGCCGGGGCGGATTGCTTGATGAAATCCGGCAACCTGTTCTGGTATTTGGCGTCCAGCGCCAGCATCACCAGCAGATTGTCCGGATTAAAGCCGGTGAACTGCACGGACAGGTAGCCTTTGAGCAGCGGGTTTTGCGGTGACCGATCAAACAGAGCATCCCAGATCAGGCCGAACTGGCTGGCGGGCAGCGTAAATGAATCCACGATGCCGCTTTGCAGGTTGATCAGCGCGTTTTTCTCCTCCGTCTTGCCGTCCGGCAGGCTCAATAGCAGCGTCAGAGTATCGGCGTTGGCGAACGGCGCCAGTTTGCCGCCCGGCTCCATTTGCGTGAACTGGGCGGTGGCGTCGCTGATGCGCGCTTGATTGACTTTTGGTGACAGGAAATAGTCGAAGGTCACCTCTACATCGTTGAGTGAGGTCGCGTTCGGCGCCGCCGTAAACGAGATCGACAGCATCGGTTTGTCGTCCTCGGCGGCGTTGGTTGCCAACAGGAAGCTATCCGGCAGGTAGTAAAGATAGTTTTTTCGCACATAGTCCTGGTAATAGTTGTACCACACTTGCCCGAAGGCCAGCGGAGTCAGGATCAGTTGCAGAGTCGGCGGCGGCGGCAAGATGCCCTGATAGATATAGGGGTAGTAGTTCTCGGCGAAGTAGAAGACTTTCGGCGAAGTGATGGTGTTGAGCAGCCCGTTATCGGTGACGATGGCGACCACCAGCGTGGTTTGCGAGTCATAATCCGACAGCGCGCGCAGCAGCGCGTCACGCTGTTCCAGACGATCCAGATCGAGTTGCGCGCGGTAGCGGGTTGGCGGCGCGTCCAGCAACACCTGTTCGAAAATCATTTCTTCGACCTTGCCGAACGTGCTGAAGGTCAGAACCACGTAAGGCACCTGTGCGACCGGGCGGCTGAGCGCGAAATCTACCATCATGTGCCAATGGCTGCCGTCGCTGCTGGTGGCGATGCGATAGCGCGTCTCTCCCGAGACGATTTCGGTGCAGACATCGGCCTGCAATTCGTTGGCCAGTGGCGCGGGCGCTGCGCGGTAACGCAGGCGGGGAGATTCGGCGTCGGGAAACTGTTCGCGCGCGTTGTCCAAAATGACTTTGTTCAGCGTCACCAGATCATTGAGAAAGATATTCATAGCGTTCCTCTTGGTAAGAAAGGCGTGCCAGATGTCTGAACTGGTTCAGGCAGGCGGAAGTCCAAAGAAAATGACCGTCGTGGCGGCGATAGAGCGGGGTTTCCGCGTTGGCCGGCGGCATCCGCCAAACCGCCAACGCCTCGATCGCCGGCGACAGCTGCGGCACCCCTTGCCGCTGGGCGTACTCCAGGGCGGTGAGCCACTCATGCGGATGGGCATAGTAGGGCGTTAACGCATTGAGCCGATCGTAATCGCCGCCGCTCCAGCGCATCGCCTGATTGAGCATGCGAATAATGCGCGGGTAGGCCGGCGGAAGGCCGCCGTGCCTGGCGTTGAGCATATGGATCAAAATCAGCGCGTTGGTATTGACGCAGCAGTCCAGCTGGGTGATATCGCCATCGTCTTTCATCCAGCTGTGAAAGGCATAACATTCCGCCCATTGGTGCTGCGTCGTCGTTAACCGCCGTTCGACGCGCTGTACCTGGTAGGCCTGCATGTGCGCCAGCGTTTGTCGCGCGTGCGCTAATGAGCGGCGTCCAAATCGGTACAGCAACTCGGTGATGATGGCGGTGTCGTCGATGTCAGCATCGATCCGCTGGCCCGCCATCCAGCCGGGGTGCGCCGCAGCAGGCCAAAAGCTGAAATGATGGGGCCGCGTTTCGCACTCAAGCAGAAAATCGAGCGCCTTCTCGATATGCGGCGCGGTCTGGGCGGTGTAGTCCAGCGTGCGTAATACCTGAGCGGTGACAAACGCGTTTTCATCCCGGTGCCAACGGCCGTCCGGCGTTCTGACCTGCGCCGGAAAAGCGCCGCTGGCGGATTGCTGCGCGAGCAGATCCGCCAATCGCCACGGCGTGACGCCCGCAGGCGGGGGCAAGGTAGTGGGCACGGTCTCGAAATGGGTGTTTTGCGGGCTGAAAGTGCAGCTGATGCTTTCGTTGCCGAGCCGGTCGCTGGAGAAACCGACGACGTTATACTGCAGCGGGATCCGTTCGGCCACCGCCCGGTGCAGCAACGGCAGCGTTTGGTCGCCAGAGGCCAACAAGGCGCTGACGCCGTCGTAGACGCGGCGGTTATCGCCAAAGAAGCTGGCCGCCATGGTGAACAGCGTGACGTTTTCCAGGTGGCCGTTCGGCGCATACGCCAGGCTGAATCCGTAGGTGGTCGCGGGAAAGCCCCGCTGGGCAGAGGTTTGCCCCAGCGCGCGATCCAACAGCGGAAACAGCGCGCAGAATTCGTTTTCGCTGGAGAAAAGGCGCATGACGGTGCGGATATCGTCATGCGTTATCCGCGCTCTGTGCCACTGGTAATAGTATTCCTGCGGCGAGTCGGCTTGCTCCGGGTAATAACCGACCATCAGTAACGTCAGCCCCGCCGCGCGGCAGGCCTCGGCGGTTAGCGGCCCTTGCAAATCGCCGGGCAGATCGGCTGCGCCGGCAGGGATTTCGGAGTACACCTTGGTCTTAACCCCATCCGGCGTGTATTTGCGCCCCAGCCAGGAGCCGAAACGCAGCGGCTGGCCGTCGCGCTGTACGGCGGCCAGCCGCCGAGCGGGATCGGCGAGCGGCGCGGCGACGATCTCCTGACAGCGCTGCGCAAATGCCTCGGTGCCGCGCTGTTCCGCATAACGCGGCAAAAAAGGATCCAACGTGCAGGAAATCGCCCGCGGCCTGGCTGACGAGACGGTGAACTCCAGCGGGCTGCCGTTATAACCGAGCAGGCTGGAGGTAAACGCGGCGGATAAAAAACCGGACGCCATCTTCGCCTGGCCGAAGCGTGCGATGTCAGGGGCCAGCGTGGTTTCAAGGTAAGGGGCTTCCTTGCACAAAGCGCTGACCAGGGCGTTCCATGTCGCAGGTAACACGGCGTTGCGTTCGGCCATGGCGTTCACCTAAACCAGATTGGAGATGACGATGGCCGGCGGGTTCTCGCTGCCTTCGCGTTCGACGGTTTCGCCCCCGACCAGGAAGTAAATGAGCTTGTAAGCGATCGTCCAGGGTTTCTCCGTCAGGCAACGGTACTTGAAGGTTTGGCTATCGTGCTTATCGTAGGTGAAGGGGTATTTCTTGCTCTTGCGGCTGCCTTTGTCATCCTGATAACTCAGCTCTACCAGCACCTGATTACAGTTGTCCCACGAGAACGTGCGATCGAGGAAAATGCTGATTTCGTTGAACGTCAGTACAGAGCCGGGATCCATATTCAGCAGGGTCGAGGCCGATCTGGATTGCGGTTGGTAGCTGCTGCTGCCTTCCCAGCCGGAGGCGGCGGCGGACTTGAAGGCGAATTCGCTGGTGATTTGGAACAGCTCGTTCTTGTCGCTGCTGCGGGCGATGCGCTTGGTCCAGGTGCCGTCATCGTTGGTGAACGGCGCGCCGGTGTAAACCTGGCCGTTGTAACGGATGCTGAACGTGGCCGCCTTGATGCCGTACTCTTCGAAGCTGTCCGGCCCCAATACGCTCAGGTCGAGCTGTTGGAAGAACGGATCGTTGACATTGACCTGAATGAAGTAAGGCGCGGTCTTCTGGGCATGCAGGATATCGCTGCCGATAAAGTTTTGCGGCACCGCAGACTGGCTAAGCGCTTTCGACGAGGTGTAGTTGAAGTTCAGGCTCTTGGTTTCTTCGATGCGCACCAGCTTGATCTCCAGCGAAGCGCTGGGGAACAGGCCGCCTTTGCCGGCTTCTTCGCCTTCTTTCTTGTCGCTGGCGATCAGCGAGTCCAGGATGGCGTCACTGGCGGATTTCGCCTGCGGGTTGCTGTCATCGTTCGGTTTGAGCGTGGCGCTGAAGAAGCTTTTCAGGATCTCCTCCTTGACGAACTGCAGCGCCCACTCTTTTTCTTTGGCCTCTTCGTCGCCCGGCATGCTTTCGGTGACCTTGATCACCAGTTTCTGATCCTGCTGCAGTTTTTTAATGACGCTGTCGAAGCCCAGCCAGAAACTGGCGGGCGTCTCCACCGGGATGGGGATGTTGGCGCCGAATTTCAGATCGAACTCTTTGTAGATGCTTTCGAACTGTGCGGTGACCTCGACCTTCAGCGCCGGCGTGATGCCGGTGAAACTGAGGTTATAGGCGACGGCGGCCGGCGCCTTGGCCTGGGTGAATGCGGCCTCGAGGATCACCGCCTGAGACGGCGTCAGTTTGGCGCTGAAGATGGCGCTGTTGTTACCGAACAGGCTTGGGCAAGGGGCGCTGATCAGCTCGCCGTTGGTGGCGCCCGCGTCGAGCACGAAGAAGTTCACCGTGCCTTTATCGTACGGCACCTGGGCCTTGCGGGCGTTTTTGGGATCAACTTTCAGTTTACGCAGGTAGTCGTTGAAGGCGCTGTTGAGCACCGCTTCGTCGATCGCCGTATTGACCTCGAAGTTGATGTAACCCCCTTGCGGGTCGCTGGCGTCGCCGGTGTATTTGATCAGCGAGAATACCGGCTCGCCCGACTTCTGCGCGATATGAATGTCCCCGGGCAGATACCAGAACTGGTTTTCGTCTGAATCGTCGGCGAAGAAGGTGATGTTGTTGATGGTGGCGGTTTTGGCTCTGAGTAATAACATGGCGTTTCCTTATTAACTGAGGTTGGCGAGGTCAATCGCGTTGGCGTCGGTCGAACACTGCACGTTTTCGGGCCGATCGCCGCCCGCGCCCGGCTGATAGGTAAACCAGATATCCAGATCGACGGTCAGCTGCGCCGGATCGAGCTGATCGGCGCTGAAACGTTGGGGGGCGGCGTCGGATTCGGTAAATTGAAACACCTGCTGTAAGGTCTCCGTCGGCGTGCAGGCGTAGCTGGCGGACACGATGACCATTTCCACCTGGCGCCAGTCCATGTCGGCCGACAGCGTCAGCTCGCGCTGGTGATAGAGGGTGGAGAACAGATACACGTCCTGGCCGGTCGGCTCTTGCAGATCGGCGGAGAGATGCGGCGAGTTGACGGCGGCGCTGTAAGCTTTGTGCACCTCGAACTGATACTCGCCGGGCTCCGGCAGCATGACCGGGTAGTGGGCCCGCGGGGTGGCAGGGTCAAGCTGGAAGCTGCGCGACACGCTGCTGTTCGGCTGTTGCCGGTGGCGGTAGCGCAGCGTGACCAGCACGGATTGATAGCGCTGCCAGTCGAACTGCTGCGCCGCTTCGATCGCGAAATCATAACGGCCATAGAGCGACTCGATGTCGAGAAAGACCTCGCTCATCTCCGTCTGCAGGCTGCCGGAGCTGACCGAAGTCACGCCGCCTATCGACTGGTTGAAATACACGGTGAAGTCATACTCGACCGGCCACAGCATTTTTCCCGTTTTCGGGTCGATCAGGCTGGGCTCCTTAAAGCGTTTGGGGCCGAGATCGTCGCGGGTAAATTTCAGCTGGCGGCTGTTTAAGCCATAGCGCAACCGTGCCGTCACCAGCAGGATATTGGCATCCAGCGTCTCCGACAGCAGGCTGACTTGTACCTCGCGGTAGGCGAAAAAGTCATCCTGCAGGTCGCGTTTGACGATCGCGCTGTCGGCCTGATAGTCCGTGCCTGCGACCAGCCGGGCGAACAGGGCCTGCGGATAGAGCGAGCGCTGCACGACGGTGGTTTCGCTGATCTTGCCGCTGAGGCGGCGCTGGTCGATGTTCTCAATCGATACCTGTTGCAGATAGAAACCGGCTTTGGGGCTGGTCTGCTGCGGTTCGTTGGCGATAACCGGCGTGAAGAACTGGCTGGTGAGGATCTGCGTCAGCTCGGCGGCGGCCTGCGCCAGATGGCCGTCGGGATCGGTATCCCTGACCTTGACGGTGACGATTTTTTCGCTGATCAACTGGGCCGAGGTCTGCTCGATGCCGACGGAAAAAATCAGCAGGTTAAAGCCGATAGCGCGCTGCAGATATCGATACACCTGGTCCCAGTTGGCTTCCAGTTCGAAGGTGGCCGGCGGCAGCTGCTGCAGATAGTCGATTTTGTAACTGACGGCGATCGGCGTCGAGGCCGGTGTGCGCATCAGGCTTGCCAGCAGCAGGATGTCATCGTCGTCGTTCAATTTGGCGGACAGATAACAGTATTGCTGGTCGCTCAGCGAGGTTTTGTTGGTCTGCCCGGGGATCAGACCGGGAATATTCAGCGTCGCGCTGCAGGCGATCGCCTGCAGCGGCAATAAGATCGCATCGCGCGGGATGTCCGGGCTGGCGTTGGCGGCGCGCTGCGCCGCCGCGGGCGTACTGGCCAGCTGAGTCTGCAGCGACAACGTGGCGTAGTAGAGATCGTCCGGTTGGTTGAGGTTTCTGAAAATTTGCAGTTGAACGTCGGGCCGATTGCCCTCGGCGACCTGCACGCTCGGCGCGGCGGCGCAGTAGTAATAGACGGGTCTATCCGGAACCGCCCGAATAAAACAGATGTCCTGCATGATTACCTGATCGTTCATGGCGGCAATCCCACGTCATCGGAGAGGGGACCGGAGCAAGGCGGGCTTGCCCCGGCGGAATCGGCCGTCAGAAGGTCACGACCACGATGGTGCTGGCACCGGTGACCGGTTTGCTGACGGTTTTCTCCTGGTTATCACCGTAATAGACCGTGGCGGTGTAGCTGATCTCCACCTCGTTGCCTTGCTGCATCATGTTGAATGTCAGGTATTGGGTGAGCGACTTGGTATCGAACTCGGTTAACGCAATAGGCAGCGTTTGCGAGAAGTCCCATTTCGGGTAGTTCACCGTCATCTCGAAGGTAATCAGCGTGATGTCTTTTTGCGACGGTTTGAAGATGATGGTGTATTTCTGCTGTTTCGGCAGGGCGTTGGCGATCAGGATCTGATTGGCGCGCGTTTCGCCATAGCCGGGCAGCTGCGGGTTGGTTTCCACCCCCGGCGGCAGATAGGTCAGGCTGTCGCCGTCCAGCGCATAGTAGTCGGCTGAATAATAGAGCGGCTTGTCCACGTTGGTGCCGATCGGATAAATAAACGGCACCGGTGGGTTTTTGTCGCTGACCACCTGAGTGTATTGCTTGAGCGGCACACTGTGCTCTTTGTCTTCATATTGGGTTTTGATGACCACCTGGCTGAAGACCGCCCAGCCCAGCGGATCGAGCAGGGTGGAGATATCGGCATAAACGATGCCGCTTTGCGCCGCGTTGATGGTGACCACCAGGTCGTCTTTGACCTGGATCTCGCCAGACTGGTAAGGCCTGGCCTGCATGCCGGTGAAGTTGACGGTGTAATGGTAATGGTAGGCGCGGCCGAGCTCGGGTTTGATAAACCACTTGTCGGTTTTTTTCGGCCCCGAATCTGTCGGGGTAAAGGTCAGCGTGCTCTTGAGATCGTTATCGTATATCGCGGTGACCACGATATTGGCGATGTCATACTTCGCCAGGTCTTCGGTGACGAAGAATTCCGGTTGAATGTACTGATAGAACGGGTCGTGGAGGTCGTACTCTTTGAAGTACTGATCCAAATCGGCTTCGCCGACGATTGAGCGTATCGACGGCAGCTGCGTTTGCGGGTAAATGGTGGAGGACACCACGGCGTTCTCTTCATACTCGCGGGTGAAGCTCTGCGTTTGCGAGATTTTGGACTCGAATTTGTCGAAACCGTCGGCGTCGTTCAGCAAATTGAGACTCATGTCGATGCCGGTTTGGCTGCTCAGGATCTGTTCGACCTGCTGTTGCCCCCAGTTCCGCAGACTCTCCTTCCATTTATCATAGGCGGCGGGTTCCATGCCCATCTCCGCCGCCGTCAGCCCGATCTGCACGTCTACCTTGATCGCCTCTTTGGAGTAAAACTCCTGCTCGATTTTTTTCTCGTCGGCCGACCAGGTGTGACGGTTGATGGTTTGCGCCACGGACTTGGCCTGTTCGCTGTTGTAGGTGACGATCACCTTGGCTGCCGACATGGAGGCATCCAGGGAGAGGTCGAAGCGCACGCCGACGCTGGAGTTTTTATCGGTGCCTTTCAGCACCTGCTCAAACAGCGTGGCGCCTTCCCCGGTCAGCGACAGGCTGAACACGGTATTGTTGTCGCCGAGGCCGGAGGGGGACAGCGGCGTTGGGATCTGGCGATAGAATTTATCGTTGCCGTCGAGGATCAGCATGGCCTGCGCCGAGGTGTAGCGCGGTTGCATCAGTTCGATTTTCGCGGCGTCCGCCGGCATCAGCTCTCTGAGGAACTGATCGTCGCCTTTGCTGCTGTCGTAGAGCGCGACAAACCGGTTGAGCTGTTCGTCGCTCAACCCGGTATTCTTCTGCGCCTGGTCCATCGCGGTCTTCTTGGCGTTGTTTTCCGGGTCGGCTTCATAGGCCTGTTTCGCCTTGATGTAGGCGACAATCAGCTGGGATTTTTTATCCAGCGGCCCGTTTTGCTTGCCGAGGCCGTCATACAGCTGCAGGCGGATGCGGTCTTTCATTTCCGCATTCGGCTGCGGCAGCTGCACGGTGAATTGCGCGTAACCGCCTTGCGTATCTTCACTGCGGTATTTGTAGAACATGAAGCTGGGGGTGTCGGCGTCCCGTTTGGCAAACACCGGGATCTCCGGCACCACGTAGAAGATATCCTTGCTCTCGCTGTCGCCGTAGCAGGTGTATGCGTATTCCTTGACGCCCAAATATTCGGTGACGTCGATCTTTATCGATTGCTGCAAAGCGGTGGTTAACATAGGGCGGTCCTCTTGTTGGTGTCACTTGGTGTATTGCAGTTTGATCGGGCCGGTGGTGGCCTGTAGCGGGCCGGAATCGTAGTTTTTGGGGAATAGCGCCGCCGTTTTCCCTTGCCAGCGATAGTCCACCCGGCCGTTGAGGCCGGCGGCGTGGGCGTTGATCCACCAGTTGGCTTGCCATTGCGCGGCGGAAAAGGCGAAGGTGAAATTCTGTTTTTTGCCCTGGCCCGCCGGGATATAGCTGGCGCTGCCGGAGATCGTCTTGAATTCGGTTTTGAGATGCTCGGCGTCGAACAGCAGGCTGTAGAAGCCCAAATCTTGCGGCGTCAGCGCGATGGCGTCCTGCCACGCCAGCCTGCTCTCGAAGCTGGTGTAATCGGCGAAGGTCACCTTGAGCGCGATGTCGCTCGCCGCCGTTGTGGTTTCCAGCGTCACCGGCGGAAAATTGGGCCACGCCATCGGGGTCAGCTGATCCGCCCAGCGCAGCTCGATCGCCATGATATTGAAGCCTTTCGGCTCAAACCCCAGGCTGACGGTGCAGCGTTGAGGCTCGATGGGCTTGTCCGGTCTGCTGGGCTCCGGCAGGGGCGTGGCGGTAAAGGAGATGATGCCGTCGACCGGCAGTTGGCTCAGCAGCCCGGCGATGTCTCGTTGCTGTTCCAACAGGTAGCGCTGTGGCACGGTGTCGTCGTATTCGATTTGGTAATTCAGTTTGTTGGGGATCTGCTCCGGCGAGGAGATATTGCGCAGCGTGTTGGCGATCAGCAGCGAGGCGGTATTCACCAGCGCCTGGCGAACGCGTTCTTGCGTCTGCAGCGAAGGGGCGTTGTCGTACTCCGCTTGCAGAATGACGACGCCGGCGTCGATCTGCTGGTTCAGCAGTTTGGCGATCGCTTCAGGTTGGCGCGCCTGCTCGTTGAAGGCCAGGGTGACAAACGCCACCCAATCGGCCTGCAAACTGGCGCTGACGCGGCTGCCGACGCTGAAGCGGCTGCGGGTGAGAAAATAGACCTGATCTTGGGTGCCCTGGATGGCGCTGGCCAACCGGGCCGCCTCTTCATGGGTCAGCGCCATTTTGGACTGCTCGAATTCGACGCTGTAAGCGGCGGCGGCAGGCCGCTGTGCGAAGTGCAGCCACAGCGATTGCTGGATCTCTTCCTGCTCCAGGGTGATGGTTTGCGGCGCTGGGACGAAATGGCGGCGGATATAGTCCTCGATCGCCGCCCTGTCGACCGGCAGCTTCGGTGCAATGAAGGTCGCCAGGCCGCCGCCGGGGCTGGTCAGCAGATGCAACGAGCTGATCTTGCCGGCCGGCGTCTCCTGCACCACCTGCGGCGTATAGCTGCCGTAGGTGTAACAGCCGCTGGGGCGCGTTTGATCGTGAAACGCCAGCGCGCGGTCAAGAAGAAAGAAGTTTTGCAACGTACGTTGTGGATCCAATTCATCGGTCATGGTGTATCACCCTTGATATCGATCGTTTGGTTGCCGGTCACATAGGGCGACCAGGAGCCTGCGGGGGGTTTATAACGAAAGCCGGCGGCGTAAATGGAGGTGACGTTCCATTTGTAGACGAAGCTCGGCTGCGAATGCGTGAAAGTGCGATCGCTGGTGCGCTCGCTATCCTGCGGCTGGAAGGTCAGCGTGGCGCTCAGCGACTGCGGCGGCAGCTGAACGGTGATCGTCGCCTGCTGCGCGCCAAACTGTGGGAAGCTGTAGGCGCCGATGGTGGCGCTTTGCGCGATCGGCGCAGGCAGAGAGACGGCACTGGTACCTGACAGCGAATAGGCCGTCACCTCGGCAAAGGTATTTTCATCCAGGACTGGCGCGCTGAAATAGGGCGCCGAGGCGGTTAACGCCAGCGTCTGACGCCAGTCGGCGGAGTGGTAAATGCCGCCAAGCCGGCTTTGCTGCGCGAACCCCGGGTCGATATTGAGCGTCAGGAATCGGCAGGGTAAGGCGGTATAGTCCAACAGCAGTTGGTCTTCTTCGCTTGGCTGTCGATCGCCCGGCAGCGTGCGATAGACGCCGTCATGCGGATAGTTCACGCGCAACTGGTAAAAAAAGGGCTGCGCGTTCAGCGCGCTGTTGCGGAACTTGAACGTGAGCCAGGAGCGGTCGGGCTGCAGCGCCTGGGTTTGCGTTTGCTCGATGGGATAGAGATTGCCGGGCGGCACGGTCAGCTGTATATCGATCGAGACACCGGCCTGCAAGCCCAGCGGATAAGCGTAAAAGACGTTGATCTCTCGCTCTCCCGACGGCAGCGGCGGAGTGGTGGTGCGGTGGATGATGGTGTCGGGCGACACTTTGGCGATCTGCTGCGCGGCGGCGAACGGATCCAAAATAAAACAAAGCGGCCGCTGGGCCAGCGCGATCGCGGCCAGGTCAACACGAGTCCGCCCGCTGCTGGGTGGCGGTGTCAGACGGATTTGCGCGACGTTACTGGCGGCAGGGCCGGCATAAGGCGCACCGTACAGATTGTATAGCCGGTCGAGCAATGTCTGGCTGAACAGCAGATCGCCGGCGGGATCGTTCACCGGCAGCGGCGGACTGATTTCCAGCGGCAGGCGGGAGAGATTGCGGCTCAGGTAAATCGTCAACCCGTCGTAGGGAAACGCGATCCCGCCGTCATCCGTCGGGTGTGCGCCGTCCACTCCGGCCGCCAGCGCCAGGATAAGGGCGCGCGCATCGCACTCCGCCATATAGGCCAGGCGCGGTGATACGCCTTCGACGAAGCCATCCATGCGCGCGTTGAAGCCCAGCGTGTCGTCGAGCAGGGTACGTTCGATCAGCTGCGTGCTCTGCGCATTGAGTAAAATGATAAATTGAATATCCTGCGCCGTATACCAGGTGGCGTCGTAATGCTGCCCGTACAGGTCGCTGTGATAATCGATAGGCACGTCAAACCCCAGGCTGCCTGGCAAAACGGGCAGGGCTTTCACCGCACAATCCGGGTACTGCTGTTTGAAGGCGTTCAGGCTCTGTTCGCCGGCGAACTGCAGCTGCGTGGTGAAATTCAGCCAGCCATACAGGCTTTCGGTGCTGTAGCTGCGGACAATATCCAACGAAAAGGCCAAGGGATCGGCGGCCAAAATGCTGAGCGCATCCGGGTATAAATAATATGCGTCGTCTTGCAAATAGGCGGCGACGAAGCGGTGATTATCAAAAATCATAATGTGTTGAAAGTCAGGACGGCCCTCATACATAATTTTATTTTCCCGTTCTGCTGTTCATATTGTGGAAATCCGTATGCCATTCGGCCGGCAGCGCCTGCAGGATATTCTGAGGGCGTTGATGATATTCATCCTCATAAAGATGCTGCACCAGTGCGTCGCCGACCAGCACGCCGTTAGCGTAAAAGGTATTGACGCTGCACTGTATTTTTTGCAAGGGCAGGTCGGCGCTCAATTGCAGGTTATAAACCTGCAGTTCACCGGATTTATTTAAAACGGCGGTGATTTCACACTCCCCGTGTAATGTTTTCAGGCGCATGCCCGTCGTTAATTCACGGGCTGTCAGTATGCCGTTTGCCGTGACGAAAGGGTGCCCCATACTGGCCGTGATGCCAAATAGTTGTCCGTCGTCGCCCTGCGCCGTTATCTCGATATAATTCTGCTCTTGCCCGGTGGTGATATTTTCAACCCTTCTCGGGTGATGGTTGCCGCATAGCACAAAGTCGTTGGGTTCGATGGCGTCGATGGTTTTTTCTGTGCCGTCCTGCAGGGTAATTAATGTGTCTGCCGCCAGGCAGCCGTAAATAATCTGCATCGGCTTGATTTGCACCGTGTTGAGCATGCGGCGATCGGGATCGATATCCTTGGGCGCATTGGTAATAAATGCGGCGATGCTGCGGCCTTCCACATTGAGCGTGATTTTAAAAACATAATAAACCTGTTCGCCGGATTCAAAATCTACGCGATTGAATTTTAGCCAATTGAGATCCCAGGAGATGTTATCGCCATTGATTCTGGTCGCCGGTGAGTTGAAGATATTATAACCGCCGAGTGGGGTAATGGGATCGCCGCCGGCGCGGGTGCGAATCAGATATATGGTGTTGGTGGCATTGACCGCCTGGCCGTTATTGAGGTCTATCTTGCCAAAATAAGTGATGTTGCCCTTGATGGGCACTTTAACCGTGCCGTCCTGATCGTAACTGGTGCGATAATCGCAATCGCCGTCGTCGCGGGTCAGGCAGATCTTTATCATCTGCTGGTTATACAGATTTCTGGGGGAGTCATTGCGTATTTCTTTGGGATAGCTTTGCGTCGTGACGATTTCAGCGCCGTAAACGGTTTGCTGACCGACCGTTTGCGCAAAGGTGTAGATTACCGTGACCGGAAAATCGCCGCTGGTTTGGCTCTGTGGGTAATCGCCGCTGGCGCCGATGGTGCAGTCTGACGTGTAAACATAGTCGCTTTTATAGGACACATTGCCGACGTTATCGGCGCTGCCGTTAAACAGGCCAAGCGTCTGGGTGACATTGGTCGCCTTGACCGGCAGAGAACCGATGGCGTCGGTTTGGTAATGCCTGCCGTCAGTGGAGTCCAGCCTGACAATGCTGTAGACCGGTTGGACGCCGTTGCTGTCGGCCTCGCCCAGCCGGCCGGATACCTGCCTGGCGCTTTTTGTCTGCTGCCAGAGGCGGGTGAACTGCGGCGCCGCCGCTGGGGTAACGCCGGCCAGCTTGAGTTGGATATCATAAAATTGAACGAGAGTCGGGTCGCCAGGCTCAATCAGAAATACGCCGCTGTTTTCATACCGATCGATAACGTTTTTTACGATGCGTTTCTCATCTGACGTATAATCTTTTGTGAGCATAATATCGGCACCAATAAATGAATGGCATTGCCAGGGAGCACGCCATTATCATGGCGTGCTCATCGCTTTCATTAGGGGTTATTTGCAGGTTTCTTTGCAGTAAGCGTAAATAGCGCTCAGGCAATCTGAAGATAAATACTGTTCGAATTCCGCATCGGTGGGTTCAATATCGACATCCAACGTCATTGCGTAAAGTTCCTGGGCGAACATGTCTTTGGTGGCTGTAGGTTTGGTTTTAAAATAGGCTTTTATTTTGCCTTTGCTGACTTTTCTAATCCAGGCGAACTCACCGCCAATGGCTACTTTCCCGGTGAAGGCGAAGTCTTTGCTGGTATAAACGCTGATGTCATTGGGATAAACCTGATATCTTACCACCTGTTCCACGCCGATATTCTGATTGGTTTCTTCCCAGGTTTCTCTTTTTATTACATTTAACGCAAAGTTTTTTCCATCGACCGGGCCGTCTTTAGCATCGGCAGTACCGCCAAATAACATCGGACATCCTCTGGCAAAACCTTCATTCTTTAGGCCTAATAAAATAAAATCGGAATTGCCGACAGCTTTTGGCGCGCTATCAAGAATGACGTATTTTTTAATAGGCATAGTCAGATCCTTATACGCTGGATGGTATAAAAAGGAGGTGGTGAATCGCTTTGCCGCCGCGTTTTACTCACATTCAACAATAGCAATGGCGCTTGAAAAATCAACACATACATAAAAATAAATTAAGTATTTATTTTTATGTGACAGATAATCAATAAAATCACGGCGTTGTAAAAAAGGGGGTGAATAGTTTAAAAAATCAAAAAAAACAGAATGTTTTTCGCGATTTTATTTTCTGTTTTTTTTAATTTCAACAAATCAATATGTTGAGTGTGGTTATGGATTTTAATTATTCTAATCATTAGCTGTTTAATCTTTTATATATAGTGCACTAATTTAT
Source organism: Serratia sp. Ae19-1 (assembly GCF_059801225.1). NCBI lineage: Bacteria > Pseudomonadati > Pseudomonadota > Gammaproteobacteria > Enterobacterales > Yersiniaceae > Serratia > Serratia sp. Ae19-1. The sequence continues at coordinate 223,067 of NZ_JBCHWD010000004.1, forward strand.
CATTACTGTGCGCATCATTGACGGGCAATAAATAAAGTGCGCAGCGGAATTATCGTCATGGTGAAAAGTCAAGACGGGAGAGGCGGGGCAGCAGGCTGCCCCTGTTCACGCGCTAGGTTAACGCCCGCAGGCTGCCGATCTCTTCCCAACCGAACTGCGCCGCTTCGGCCAGCACGTCGCACACTTCGCCGGCGGCGGCGACCACTGCCGCGCCGAGTTCGGCGCCGTGCAGCAGATGGCTGACCAGCAACGCGGTAAACAGATCGCCAGTGCCTTTGACCGCCGATTTGACCTTCGGATGGGTAAAGCACTGCGTTTCATTCCGGGTGACCAGCATCAATCCCACTTCGTCTTCGTGCTGCGCTACGCCAGGCGCGCTGGTGACCAGCACCCATTCGGTGGTGTCGTTCAACAATGCCTGCGCGGCGTGTTGCGTCTGCTCCCGGCTGTTCAGTCGCCGGCCGCACAGTTGCTCCAGTTCGAAACCGTTCGGCGTCAGGCCGTCGGCCAGCCGCAGAAACGGCGAGCGATAGCTGTTGACGATGCGTTCATCCACGTAGATCCCTTCACCGTAGTCACCCATCACCGGATCGATATAGATTTTTATCTGCGGATTGAGGGCGCGCACCCGCTGCAGCCAGTTGGCCAGAATATGGCACTGCATGACGTCGCCCAGGTAGCCGACGATCACCGCCCGGCAGCGCTGCATCACGCCGCGGGCAATCAGATCGTCGAGGAAGCCGCCAAACCATTCGCCGGAGATGACGCCGCCGTGCGGTTTGCCGTAATAGGGCGGGCAGCCGAACAACACGCTGGGCACCTGCAACGCCTCCAGCCCCTTTTTCAGCAGAGCGCGGTAGGCGATACCGTTGCCGACGCTGCCGTAAACCACCTGAGATTGTATGCTGATCGCGTCGATGGACGGTGACCGCAAGGGTGAAATCTGTTGCATGGGTTACATCCTGAGTTCGTTATTATCCAGCCAGCGCGCGAACACCTGCCGTGCGCGCTGTTCCAGCTGTGCGCCGTGGCGCGCCGCCTGTTCACGCAGGCTCTGGGGCGCGATGCCGGCCAGTTCCAGCTCGCAGGCATGGCCAATCAGCCAGCGTTCGAGATCGCGATGATCGGCTTCCAGGTGAAACTGCAGACCGAGCGCGAAGCCCTGATAGTCGAAGGCCTGATGCGGGCAAAGCGCCGTGCCGGCCAGGCAGCGGGCGCCGTCCGGGATCATGAACATATCGCCGTGCCAGTGCAGCACCGGCGTATCGGCCAGCGGCGCCAGTACTGAATCCTCCGTCGCCGCGGTCAGCGGGGCGAAGCCGATCTCTTTCACGCCGAGCGAGATCACCTCAGCGCCCAGCGCCTGGGCGATCACCTGCGCGCCGAGACACACTCCGAGAGTCGGTCGCCGCTGCGCCAGACGCTGTTTGACCAGCGTTAACTCATGATCGAGAAAGTCATAGCGCAGGGCGCCGGAAAAGTGCTGGGCGGCGCTGATCGGCCCGCCCAGCACCACCAACAGATCGGTTTCTTCATTATTGATAGCACGAATATCATCGCGGCCGGCATCGTAATAGTCGATCTGATAGCCGCGTAGCGACAGCAGAGAGCCGAGGATGCCCAGGTTTTCAAAATTGACGTGCCGAATGGCAACGGCTTTTTTCATTGTTTAACCTCGCTAGCCTGAGTGAACGGGGTCAGCGCCAGCGACTCGCCCAGCACAGTGATGCCCTGCGCGCCGCTCTGGTAGACGATGCGGCGCTCGCTGACCTGGCTGAGCCGCACCTGATAACCCTGCGCGGCCGGGAACAGCGCGCAGGCCTGCTCCAGCTGATCGGCTGCCCAGGGGGTGAACATCTGCAGGCGGGCGAAGGCTTTTCCTGCATACTGAATGTCGAGCACGTAATGTTTATCCATGGAACCCCTTACTTTTGTCCGCAGAAGCTGCTAATCTTGTTTGAACTAGTACAAAAGGATTTATGTATGACTTCATTGTATGCAAAAGGCGGCGGCGCTGTCCAGATTGCCGAGCAGATCGCCGCACGCATCAAAGACGGCGTCTTGCGGCCGGGCGAGCTGTTGCCGCCGGTTCGCCAGCTGGCGGCGGAGCTGGAGGTCAATCCGAATACCGTCGCCAGCGCCTACGCCAGATTGCGCGACGCCGGTCTGGTGGCGACGCGCGGCCGGGCGGGGACGCTGGTGCTGGAGCCGCCGCTGGCGGCGGTGAGTTCGGCCTATGCGCCACGTCAGGTGCCGGCGGGCATGTGCGATCTGGCCAGCGGCAACCTGGACGCCGCGCTGTTGCCGGCGCTGGCGCTGGGCGCGACGGAGGTGTTCCCGCAGCAAAGCGGCTATGACATCAGCGGCGATCTGCCGGTATTGACCGGTCTGGGGCGCGAATGGCTGAGCCGTCAGGGCGTCGAGCTGGGGGAGCCGGCGGTATTTTCCGGCGCGCTGGACGCGATGGAAAAGGCGCTGCGCTGTCATGTCCAACCGGGAGCGGCGGTGTGGGTAGAAGATCCCTGCTGGCCGCCGCTATTGACGCTGCTGCGTCACCTGCGCCTGCGGCCGCTGCCGTTGGCGGTGGACGATCAGGGCTGTCGGCTGCCGGAAAGCGGCACCGCGGGCGCGGTGATCCTGACGCCGCGCGCCCACAATCCGACCGGCGCTTCGCTCTCGGCGCAGCGCGCCCAGCAGTGGCGGCGTTTTCTGAGCGACAACCCGCAGTGTTTGGCGATCGTCGACGATTTCTGGGGGCCGCTGTCGCACCAGCCGCTGCATCTGCCGTTCGACGACGATCGCGGTCTGTACGTGCTGTCGCTCAGCAAGTTTCTCAGCCCGGATCTGCGCATGGCGTTGGCCTGCGGCAACCCGACGTTGCTGCAGGCAATGCGCGCCGATCAGTACATCAGCGAACGCTGGGTTAGCCATATCTTGCAGCAGATTGCCGCCAGACTGTGGGGACAGGCGCTGCAGGAAGGGCAATTGCGGCGGGCGCAGCAGGCATATCAGGCCAGGCGGGATGAACTGGTCCGGCGGCTCAACGCGTTAAATCACACGGCGCTGGCGGTGGGCGAAGGGCTGCATCTGTGGTTGCCGGTGCGGTCGGAAACCGCCGCCGCGCAGCTGATGGCGCAGCGGGGGTGGCTGGTGCAGGGTGGGGAACCTTTCCGCCTGAAGAGCGATCCTGCGCTCCGCGTCAGTCTGGCCAATGTCACGCCGGCGCAGCTGGCGCCGCTGGCGCAGGATCTGTCCGAAGCCATGCGGGCGGGGGCGGCGATCAACTAGGCCGGCGTCAGGCTCTCTTCCGCCAACAGCTGCAGGGAGGCTAATCGGGCGGCCGGCTCGCCGATCGGCGTGTCGATGATGAACTCCTCCACGCCGTAGCGCTGCTGCAGCTGGGCCAGTTGCTGATGGACCTGCTGCGCCGTGCCGAGCAGGATATGGCTTTCTCGCGGCTCGATGCGGTAGTCGGCGGCGCCGGCCTGCTGCACGAAGCTCTCCGCCTGCGCCAGGCTGCCGACGGTCACGCTCTGCTCACCGGCAACGTGGACGCGGTATTGCTGAATATCCGCCGCCAGCGCCGCGGCCTGTTCCGCGCTGTGCGCCGCGATCGCCGCCACGGCGAGCAACGCCTTGCGGCCGCCGCTCAGGGCGGTGTAGTGCGCCAGCGCTTCGCGGATGTCCTGCGGATTGCCGTTTAGATGCGCGGCGAACACGAAAGCCCAGCCGGCTTCAGCCGCCAGCGTTGCGCTCTCTTTGCTGGCGCCGAGCAGAAAGCGCTGGGCGGCATGCGGCGGCAACGGCGTGGCGCTCAGCCCCGGTTCCGCGTCGTCGTTCAGGTAGGCGGTCAGCTGCGACAGCTGCTGCGGGAAGGCCGGTTTGTTTTGCCGGTCATGGGCGGCCTGCAGCGCCTGAGTGGCGAGCGGCAGCCCGCCGGGCGCTTTGCCCACCCCGAGATCGACGCGCCCCGGCGCCAGCGCCGCCAGCAGATTGAAATTTTCGGCCACCTTGTAAGCGCTGTAGTGCTGCAGCATCACGCCGCCGGAACCGATGCGGATGCGCGACGTCTGGCCGAGCAGGTAGCCGATCAGCACTTCCGGCGACGGGCAGGCGAGCTGCGGCGTGTTGTGGTGCTCCGCCAGCCAGAAGCGGCGATATCCCCAGCGTTCCGCCTGCTGCGCCAGATGCAGCGTGCGCGCCAGCGCCTGCGCGGCGCTTTCCCCGTCGGCGATCGGACTCTTTTCCAATATGCTCAAGGCATAAGCCATTTTCCCGCTCCTTTCCTCATCAGATATGCCTGACAAATACCATGCGGACGACGCGGGGCTTAATACTGATTGGTGATAGGATATTCCATTGATCCAAAACGAATTTGTATATGCGCAAAGCGGTAAAGCGCCATGGTGTTATCTCTCCAGCCAGGCCTTCAGGCGAATGGCGTCGCTGTAATGGCCGTAAGGCGAGCGTGCGCCGAGCAGGATCATCACAATCGGCTGCCCCTTGATGGTGGTGCGCATCACCAGACAGTGGCCCGCCTCGTTGGTAAACCCGGTTTTCTGCAGCTGAATCTTCCAGGCGGCGTTGTTGATCAGACCGTTGGAACTGCGATAGACCAGTTGGCCGCGGCCGGGAAAGACGACGCGCTGCCTGTCGGTGCTGAAACGGCGGATGGTCTGATAGCGATAGGCGTGGTTGACCATCTGCAGCAGATCGCGGGCGGTCGCGACATTGCGCGGCGTCAGCCCGGTCGGGTCGTAGAAGCGGGCACGTTTCATGCCGATGGCGCGCGCTTTCTGGTTCATTTTCGCCACAAAGGCTCTGCGTCCACCGGGATAGTTGCGGCTCAACGCCGCAGCGGCGCGGTTTTCCGAAGACATCAGGGCGATGTGCAGCATGTCGCGGCGGCTGAGCACCGAGCCGATGGTCAACCGCGAATGGGTTTTTTTCAGCAGATCGCGATCGGCAGGGGTGACTCTCATCCTGTTGCCCAGCGGGCGCTTGCTGTCCAGGGTGACCATCGCAGTCATCAGTTTAGTGAGCGAAGCAATGGGGAGGACGCGGTTAGGCTGTTTCTGATACAGCGTTTTCCCGGTGCGCTGATTGACGACCAGCACCGATTTGGCATGCAGCGCCAGCGGCGCGGCGGCGTGCGCGGTGGTCAGAACGGACAGCAGGCTGAACAGGACAGCGGCGCCGAAGCGCCGGGCGGGAAAGCGGAGAGAAAGGTTAAATAAGAGCATAACGGCGGCAATAATGACCCTAAGTGATTAAAAAATATCACAAGAGTCTGACCGGCAAATGTGAAGAAAATAGGGCGGTACTTATACAAACCGTCAACGAAAACTATAACAGCCCGCGTTGCTGCAGGGTAAAACGGGTGGCCTCATTCAGATCGTACTCCCCCAGGCGTTCGCGCGGCACCCAGGCGTAGTCGTCGAACTCATCGTTGATCGTCACGTCGCGGTTGGCGGCCTGGCAGTCGAAGATCAGATAAATCATATAGATCTGTTCCTGGCTGCCGTCGGCGTAGGTTTTGATGCGCACGTCGTCGCGGAAGGTCCAAGGCGTGATGCGCTCGAGGATCAGCGCGGTGCCCAGCTCTTCGCTCACTTCGCGCCGCAGCGCCTGTTCTATCTGCTCACCTGGTTCGACGCCGCCGCCGGACAGCGCCCATTGGCCGGGAAATACGCCTTTGTGGGCGGCCATTTTACACAGCAGGAAGGCGTTATCGTTTTCAATCAGCGGGCAGACAATGATGCGTTGGCGCATGGAAGACTCCTGTCAAAAATCAAAAGGCGCAGGGTAGCAGGTTTGGCGGCGCAGGATAGAGGGGCCGATCGCGTTCTGCGCAACAGCAAAAATTTTTTGTTCCCTCGCGTTTAACGCCTTGATAAGGGAGTAATCTATCGGACTGGTTAATGGACTTAAAAGGGAACTTTATGAATTACCAAGTGGTGCCGTTTTGGTTTTACTCCGGCAAGGCTCTGCTGGCGGTGCTGGCCGCGATCGGATTGGGCGTGTGCGGCGTCAGTGCGGCGTTCTTCTATTGCCTGCTGCTCGCGCTCGTCTGGCCGGTGGCTGTTTCGATGCGGTTACACCAGCTGGCGGAAAAGGGCGTGGCGATGAATCCCCGGCGGGCTTCGCAATGGATGGTCTATGTGCAAGGCATTCCGGTACAGGAAACCCGCCAGGTGTTAACCAACCCCTGTTTTGCGCTGGAAAACCGGATGCGGACCTTCTTTCTGTGCGCTTTCACCGCTAAAACCTTACTGCAGATGGCACTGTTGCTGTTGTTGATCACGCAGCTGGCGGCAACGGTTAATCTGTGGATCGCCTTGGCCGGCGTATTGTTCGGCGCCTGGCTGGTGTATAACACCCTCGACAGCATCCAGGCGCTGCGCAGCCTGGCCCGGCGCCAGTGGGTAAGCGAGCAGTGGGTGAGCGACAGCGGCTCTATCTGGCATCGGGCGGCGCTTATCGGCCGTAAAGGGCCGGCGGCGGCGCTGGAACGTCTGTTGGCGTGGTGAGAATGTGAGGGCGCAGGAGCAAGCGGGCGGGCTTGCTTTTGCGTTTTGTTCCTCAACCGGGCGTCAATCGATAGTGTTATTGAGTATCATTTGCAATCACTTCTGGTCAGGATGAAGAAGAAATTTTCACCTGTCACGGAGATGATAAAAAATGCCTAATGGAATAAAACCCTTTGTATTGATGATGCTTCTGTTGTTGTCGGCCTGCCATAGTGCGCCGGTCAGAGAGCCACCTCAAGACGCCGTAGCGACAATCCCTATCGATCCGACCAAATCGCTATTCCCGCTGGGTAACTACTCGCAATCTGTCGATAAATGGATCCCCTATGGCCCGCAACGGCAGGTGCCCGTGATGGATGCCGCCGCGCAGCAGCACCATTTCTCCGCCCTCAAATCCCACTATTTTGGCATGGGGCCGAATGATCAATCCCCCTGGAATCCGCATTACATCGCTTCCGTCCTGAACCGTGAAGCGCAAAGCCGCCGTGATGCCGCAATGGATAAATACCTGGGAAGTGAAAGTGTCTCCTGGGGGGAAAACTTCAGGACTCACACTGACCGCTGGAAACAGCAAGTCAGAGATAACGCGTCGACCGACATGGATAAGGCGTTCCATCCTGCGGGCAGGGGCATTGCAGTCAGGGAAACGCTGGTCAGGATCCTGCCGACGGCCGATCCGGCTTATGACGATCCTCGCCTGGCTGGACAGGGTTATCCGTTTGATAATTTACAGGATTCATCTATCCGTCCCGGTACGCCGGTATACGTTATTACACAAAGCCGCGATAAACGCTGGAACTACGTCGCGTCGCCTACGGTGATCGGATGGGTGCATAGCGAAGACATCGCGGCGGTGGATCGGCAGTTTGTCACCGAATGGCTGGCGCTGGCGGAGAAAAATCTGGGGGCATTCATTAAACAGCCGGTCTCGGTGCAAGCCGGCGGCCAATTTTATTTTACGGCGCGCCACGGCACGATGTTGCCATTTTACCGGCATCGTCAGGGACATTTTGTCGTCGCCGTGCCGGTTCGCCGAGCGGATGGCCACGCACAGATGCGCCGGGTCGTTTTGCCGGCAGGAGAGTTTGCCGCCATGCCGTGGGAAATGACGCCTGAGCATCTTGCCACCCTGATGCAGTCGATGAACGGCAGGCCCTATGGTTGGGGGAACTCTAACTTCAATAATGACTGCTCCGCCGAACTGCGCAGCCTGTTGATGCCTTTTGGGATATTTCTTCCCAGAAATTCCGCCGCGCAGATACAGGCGGCAAACCGGGTGGTTGATCTTGCTCAAGCGAACACCCGTGACCGGCTTCGCTATCTCAAAGAGCACGGTAAGCCGTTCACCACGCTGGTGTACATCCCTGGCCATATCATGCTGTATATCGGCAATGCGCGGGTTGACGGCCAGCTTGCGCCGATGACATACCAGAATATCTGGGGCTTGCGCCCGGCGGATTCAAAAAGCCGCAGCATTATCGGCGGCGCCGTCTTTTTCCCGCTTCTGACTCGCTACCCGGAGGCGCCTGAATTGACCTCGCTGGCGGGTAAGGCGCAGTTCAAGCTGGGGTTTATTGAATAGCGCATGCTTTATCTGAAAAGCGACCGCGAATGCGGCCGCTTTTCAGGCGATGACGGGTCGGGTTTGCTAATGACCTAATCTGTCCGTGATGATTTTATAATGTTCATCCGTCAGGTTAGCGTAATTCCAAATAAATAATCCGCCAAGGTTAAAGTCCAGCACCTGATCGATGAAATAATTTAAATTCCAGTCGGTCAATCCTTTGGTCGTCAGGGCCAGAATGCACTTTTTATTCTCGGCGCCGTTTGCCAATGATTGCCTTAATGCCGGGATTACATTCGCGAGAATATCGTCATTGCTCCACATCGCCGCGGCATAACAGTAATGGATAAAGCGATCGCATTGGTCTGACCGAATGATTTTTTTGACTTTCTCGTTGAGCTTTTTGCCGCTTTCCGTATTGGGGTGGTTGTAAGAATAACCGGCAATAAAACCGAAGCTGGCCTCTTTTCGAGCCTCTTTTAGCCGTTTCATGGCTTCGATGACCCGCTCGGTGTTCATATTGCATTCGTCATCAAAATCGACGCCATCCCAGCCCCGGTCTACCGTGGCCGCGACGATCCGCAACACGTCATCCTCATTTGCCGGCTTTTGCTGCGGGGAGCATCCGCCGCCGCCATAAACCCAGAGCGTCTTTCCTTTGAAACCGGGAAGTGTATCGGGTTCATTTTGCTTTTCCGGGCTCCAGCCTGGATGAGCGGCTGTGCCTGTGGTCAATCCATCAAGGTTGGTCACCATGCCATACATCATGACATCGAACGCTTTGCGGGGCTGGCCAGTCAGAGACTGGCTCCATCCTCCGATAATAAACTTGTTCATTGTCGCTATCTCCTTATTGTTCGTGTTCCTTAAATGAATGTGTCTTGCATGATGGAGGGTATCAGTCGCTATATTCATTTCGCCATTGTGCCGGCGCTGAACGGGCCAGAAGTGGAAACTATTTTGAATGTAAATGACGTTTATATGACGAAAATATTAATCATCAGGAACACTGAAAATCATTAACGTTGGCAGATAAAGATTGCTATAACAGCGGGTGACGTTTTGGGTTAACGGCAATAGGCAGGAAAGGGCGTGATGGCGCAAAGGTTAACGGAAAAGATGCACAAGCTGGATTTCGATGATGAAGTGACCGGGTTGATCTACGGCCACCTATTTCGCTCCGGCAAACCGCCGGCGCGTCTTAACTCGCAGCAGGTTTGTCAGGCCTATCAGACATTGCCGCCCGGCGACGGTTTTGTTTGGCTGCACCTGAATCTCAATCACGCGGCGGCGGAGAAGTGGCTGAAAAACCATTTCGCCATTTCCGATTTTTTCTTTCACGAAATTCGCCACGGATCCCACACCACACGCATTGAACGCCAGGGGGACGATCTGTTCGCCGTGCTCAACGACGTGATCTTTCACCCCGAGGACAGCAACCCGGAAACGGCGACGCTGTGGCTGTATTGCTGCCGCGGGCTGGTGGTGACCGTGCGTCACAAACCGGTGCGGCTGATCGAAAGGCTGCTTGGCCGCCTGACGACGCTGCAGCTGGCGTCGTCAACCGAACTGCTGGCGCATCTGCTGGAAGAGCAGGAGGAGGTGTTGGAGCAGGTGGTGCGGCAGGCCAACCAGTATGTCGATACCATCGAGGATCGTTTGCTGACTCACCGCGTCAAGCGCAACCGCACCGAGCTGGGGCGCATGCGCCGCATGCTGTTGCGCTTTCAGCGCCTGTTGGCGCCGGAGCCGGCTGCGTTGTTTCGCCTCTTGAACCGGCCACCGACTTGGCTGAGCCGTGAGGTGGTGCAGGATCTGCGGCAGTTCACCGAAGAGTTCACCGTGGTGTTGAACGATCTCGCCAGTTTGACCGAACGCATCCGGCTGCTGCAGGAAGAGCTGGGCGCCAAGCTGATGGAGCAGAATAACCGCACGCTCTATACCCTGACGGTGATCACCGTGCTGGCGCTGCCGATCAATATTGTCGCCGGTTTCTTCGGCATGAACGTCGGGGGGATCCCGCTGGCCAGCAATCACCACGGGTTTATCCTACTGGTGTTGCTGGTCGGCAGTTTCACGCTGATCGCCGGCTATCTGGCGTTCAGGCGCAGGGACGAGAGCTAATTACAGGCGGGCGCGGTACTCTTCTTCCAGCCGGGCATGGGTGCTCCAGAATGGTTGCGGCGCGCGATCGTGCAGGCGATCCAGCAGGATATCCAGATGGGTATGCCAGCCGCCGGCGACGCTGAGCATTTCGTCGCGGTTAGCCAACCGCCGGTGGGTCACCGTCAGCAGCACTGCGTTTCCTTGCTCAGTCAGTTCAAAGGTCACTTCGGAAGGACGCCCTTGATCCTGTTCCGCCCAGGTAAAGCTTAACAGGCGCGGCGGGAACAGGCAGGTGATGTGGCCGCGGTTGCTGACGCAGCCGCCGTGCTGTTTGTACTTGGCCGGCGGTTGTTCGTGCTCGCCCGCCAGATCGGAGTTGCGAAACTCCAGCTCCAGCGGCGCGCCGTTTTCCAACTTCATGGCACCGGCCGCCAGCCAGGTGGCGCGCTTGTCGGATTCGGTCAGGTAGGCCCACACCCGTTCGATGGGGCCGGGCAGCAGCCGCTGGATGCGCAGCGTGCCGGGTTCGATAATCATGCCGTAATCATTCATGGTTCACTCCTTGGGAGGAAGCTGTTCGGGCTGCTGCAGCGCTTGTTCGAGCGCATCCAGCCGTTCAGTCCAGAAATGTTCATAGGTTTGCAGCCATTGCATGGCCTGCGCCATAGGCTCGGGTTCGAGCCGGCAGATATGGTTTCTTCCCTGCACGGTGCGTTGCACCAGGCCCGCATGTTCCAGTGCTTTCACGTGCTTGGAGGCGCCGGCGAACGACATCTGCAACGGCGCGGCCAGTTCGCCGATGCTGCGTTCACCGCCGGCCAGCGCGCGTAACATCGAGCGGCGGGTCGGGTCGGCCAGCGCATGAAAAATGGCGTCCAGCTGAGAGGAAGATAATTCAACCATATGGTTGAATATAGAACAGGCAGGCTAATATTCAACCGTTTTGTTGAATATTTTTTGCTCCAGGGCATGAGTGCCCGCCGGGGCGGGCTCAGCAGGTTAAAACTCGACGTCCTCCAGGCTGAAGAACGCCGTTTGATCGTTGTAGGAGAAGATCTCGCCGTAGCGGCCCCAGTTGATGACCGTATCCAGCGTCTCTTTGGCGGCGCTGTCCGACAGCGAGTCCTCCAGTTCCTGCTCGAAGCGCACGCGCGGCGCGCGATGACCCGGCCGTTCGTCCAACACGTTTTTGATCAGCGCGGCCAGCGGTACATAGCGCAGCAGATGCTCCGCGAACAGCACTTTGCGCGCCTGGACGTCGCCATCAGCGAAAGCGCACGCCGGCGGCGTCAGGAAGATATCGCCCTCACGCACGTCGGCGAAGCCCAGCGACTGCAGCACTTCGGCGATGGGGAACAGTTCATCCACCTCCAGATGCAGCGAAAGGGCTATCTCCGGCATGTCGGCGCGGCCGAAATAGGGCGCGGCGGCCAGCGTTTCGATCAGGCCGGCGATCAGGTTGGTGGAGACGTGCGGCAGCCATGTACCGAGCTTCAACCCTTTTTTGACATTGCCGTCATGTGGGCGGGCGGTCATCTTGGCGTACACATCGTCCACCAGACGGCGGAATTGCGGATCCAACCGGTTGCGCGGGTGACTGAACGGCACCTTGATTTCGGCGATCACCCGGCCGGGGTTGGACGAGAGCAACAGGATGCGATCGCACATGAAAACCGCCTCCTCGATGTTGTGCGTGACGATCAGCACCGATTTGATCGGCATCCGTCCCTCGGTCCACAGGTCCAGCAGGTCGGTACGCAGCGTTTCGGCGGTCAATACGTCCAGCGCCGAGAACGGCTCATCCATCAGCAGCAGCGTCGGGTCCACCACCAACGCGCGCGCAAAGCCCACGCGTTGCCGCATGCCGCCGGAGAGTTCGCGCGGGTAGGCGTTTTCGAAGCCGTCCAGGCCGATCAGGTCGATGGCCGCCAGCGCCCGCTCGCGCCGTTCGGCAAGGGCGACGCCCAGCGCCTCCAGCCCGGCCTCGACGTTTTGCAGCACCGTAAGCCAGGGGAACAGCGCAAAGGTTTGAAATACCATGGCGACGCCTTGGGCGGGGCCGTTCAACGGCCGCCCCAAATAGTTCACCGCACCGGCGGTGGGGGTAACCAGGCCGGCGATGATGCGCAGCAGCGTCGATTTGCCTGAACCTGATCGGCCCAGCAGCCCGACGATCTCGCCCGCCCGCAGCGACAAATTGACGCCGTCGAGGATCAGCAGCTCGCCGTGCGCCTTGTCATAACCATGGCTGACCGCGTTGACCGCTAAAATTTCCTCGCCGGGCGTGCGGGCCGTCTGCGTTGGGTGAAGTTCTGACATCTGAACGGCTCCTTAATCGATGCGGAAGCGGGATTCTGCATAGGCGTAAAGCGGGCGCCACAGCAAGCGGTTGAACAGCGTGACGAACAACGACATCACGGCGATGCCTAAAATAATCTTGGGGAAATCGCCGGCGGTGGTGGTTTCGGCGATGTAAGCGCCCAGCCCGTGTGCTTTCACCTGGGTGCTGCCCCATTGCACGAGCTCGGCCACGATGCTGGCGTTCCAGGCGCCGCCTGAGGCGGTGATGGCGCCGGTGACGTAATAGGGGAAAATACCTGGCAGCATCACCTGGCGCCACCATTGCCAACCGCGAATATGGAAGTTGGCGGCGGCTTCGCGATAGTCGTTGGGCAGTGCGCTGGCGCCCGCCACCACGTTGAACAGGATGTACCACTGGGTGCCGAGCACGATCAGCGGCGACAGCCAGATATCGGGATTCAGTTGGAAATGTACGATGGTGATGACGAATACCGGGAACAGCAGGTTGGCCGGAAACGCAGCCAGAAACTGGGCTATCGGCTGGATTTTCCCGGCCAACGCCGGGCGCAGGCCGATCAGCACGCCGAGCGGCACCCAGATCAGCGATGACAGGGCGATCAGCACGGTCACGCGCAGCAGCGTGATCAACCCCAGCACCATCACCTGGCCCACGTCATTGAGCGTCACGCCGGTCTGCACATACAGAATGACGCGCCAGGCCACAGCAAGCGTCGCCAGGATCACGACGGCGCTCCAGCAGCGGTCGATAACGCGCGAGCGCCGTTGGCGTTTGACGGGGTCGGTGCGGCGCGGCGAGCGGGCGGGCAGGCTCAGTTTCAGGCGCGCGGTTTTAGCCAGCAACGCGCCCAGGGGCGTCAGCAGCAGATGGATCAGGCGCGTGCGGCGCATCAGATTCAACAGCCAGGAGGTCGGGGCGCTCGCCGAGCGGGTCGTTTCCATGCGGAATTTATCCGCCCATGCCACCAATGGCCGGAACAGCAGTTGGTCGTAGGCCAGGATCACCCCCGTCATGGTGAACAACACCCAGCCGATGGCGTGCAGATCCTTGCTGAGGATCGCCTGCGCGAGATAGGCGCCGATACCCGGCAAGGTAAAGGTGTTGTTACCGACGGTGATCGCTTCCGACGCCACGATAAAGAACCAGCCGCCGGACATCGACATCATCATGTTCCAGATAAGGCCCGGCATGGCGAACGGCGCGTCCAGCTTCCAGAAGCGTTGCCACGGGCTGAGATGGAAACCGCGCGCCACTTCTTGCAAATCGCGCGGCACGGTCCGCAGCGACTGATAGAAGCTGAAGGTCATGTTCCACGCCTGGCTGGTGAAGATGGCGAACATTGCCGCCAACTCGACCCCCAGCACTCGGCCAGGGAACAGGGCGATGAAGAAGGTCACGGTGAAGGAGATGTAGCCGAGCACCGGCACCGACTGCAGAATATCGAGGATCGGCACCAGCACTTTCTCGGCGCGCCGGCTCTTGGCCGCCAGAGTGCCGTAGACCAGCGAGAACGCCAACGCAGCCACCATCGCCACCAGCATGCGCAGCGTGGTGCGCAGGGCGTATTCCGGCAGGTTGGCGGGATCGAGCGATACCGCCTGCGTTTTCAGCGTCGCGAGCGGTTGCAGGGTTTGGTGCAGGCCGATAGCCATCATGGCGATCAGGCCGATGATCAGCGGAAAGGCGATGACGTCCCAGCCGTTGGGCAGCAGGCGCCGGGCGGAAACATGAGTGTTGAGCCGGACGTTCATTTCACTTCTCCCACGGCGCGCGCAAACAAGAAAGTGACAATCGCATAAGCACTATAGACCATCCTGCGGCGGCGTTTCTCAACCGTTGCTCACCGGCGGCGGTTTCTGCGCCGCAAACGCGCGATACTGTAACCCGTGAAGATGACGGTTAGGTTATGCTTATCCTGCTGAGCGAGTGGCACGACGGTAATAAAGTGACAATAATTTTAACTCTCGGCGCAACGCTAAGGAGCGAGCAGATGTCTGTCGGCAATGATACGGAAGGGGCGAACAAGAGCGGGATGGCGCCATTGGCGTTGGGCGCATTGGGCGTGGTGTTCGGCGATATCGGCACCAGCCCGCTGTACACCTTGAAAACCGTGCTGTTTCTCTCCGGCGATGCGCCTTCGGCGCCGGTGATCCTCGGCCTGCTGTCGCTGATTTTCTGGACGCTGGTGATCGTCACCTCGCTCAAATACGCCATGTTCGCCATGCGCATTGGCAACCGCGGTGAGGGCGGCATCATGGCGCTGATGTCGCTGCTGGTCAGCAAGCAGAAGTCCCGGCCGCTGGTGTTGTTCGCCGGCCTGTTCGGCGCGGCGCTGATTTACGGCGACGGCGCCATCACGCCGGCCATCTCGGTGCTCTCCGCCCTCGAGGGGCTGAACATCGTGCTGCCGGCGTCGCAGCCCTATATTCTGCCGGCGGCGGTGGTGATTTTACTCAGCCTGTTCGCCATTCAGCCGCTGGGCACCGCGCGCATCGGCCGCGTGTTCGGGCCGATCATGGCGCTGTGGTTCCTGTCGATCGCGGCGCTGGGCGTGTGGGGCATTGTTCAACACCCGGCGGTACTGTTGGCGCTGAATCCGCTGTACGGCATTCATTTTTTGTTCTCCAACGGGCTGACCAGTTTCCTGGTGCTGGGCGGCGTGTTTCTGTGCGTCACCGGCGCCGAGGCGTTGTACGCCGACATGGGGCATTTCGGCAAACGGCCGATTTGGCTGGCCTGGTTCGGCATCGTTTTTCCCAGTCTGTTGCTCAACTACGCCGGACAGGCCGCGCTGATCCTGAGCGGCGCCGACGTCACGCAAAACATCTTCTTCCGTTTATGCCCTCCGGCGCTGCTGATCCCGCTGGTGATCCTGGCCACCCTGGCGACGATCATCGCCAGCCAGGCGATCATCAGCGGCGCATTTTCCATGACCCGACAGGCGATCCAACTGGGTTGGTTGCCGCGGCTGCGGGTTAAGCAAACTACCGAGGAGAGCTACGGGCAAATCTACATCGGCGCCATCAACTGGCTGCTGATGGTGGTGACGCTGTTCCTGACGGTGTTCTTCAAATCGTCGGACAATCTGGCCGCCGCCTACGGCATCGCCGTCTCGCTGACCATGATCATGACCACCGGCTTGCTGTTCGTCGCCATGCGCGAGGTGTGGCGCTGGGGGCTGCTCTCCAGCCTGTTGGTCGCGGGGTGTTTCTTCGTGGTCGATCTGAGTTTCCTGACGGCCAACCTGACCAAGGTGCTGCAGGGCGGTTATATCCCACTGCTGTTGGCGGCCGCGGTCTATACCGTGATGCTGATCTGGCATCGCGGGGTGTTGGCGGCTGCGCGCACTCTGGGCGAAACGATGGTACCGATAGAGGATTTCCTGGCGAAAATCCGCCGTGAATCCGTACCGCGCGTGCCGGGTACAGCGGTATTCCTGACCCGCAGCCTGCAGGGCACGCCGCCGGTAATGAAATGGCAGGTCAAGCGCAACGGTTCGCTGCACGCCAACGTGCTGGCGCTGACCATCGCCATCGTCAACGAGCCGCGGGTAGCGAATGCCGAACGCCTGGTGATGCGTGAGCTGGCACCGGGCTTTTGGTGCGGCGTGGCCAGCTATGGCTTTATGGAGCGGCCGAACATTCCGCAACTCTTGCAGCACGTCGAGGCGCAGAAATGCGGCCTGAACTTCGACGAAGCGACCTACTATCTCGGCCATGAAACCGTGGTGCGCCGCGAGGCGGATGACCGGCTACCGTCCTGGCAGCGCAATCTGTTCGCGCTGATGGTGCGCAACGGCATGCACGTCACGGACTATTACTACCTGCCCAGCGATCAGGTGGTGGAGATCAGCCGCCGGGTGCCGGTGTAGGGCGCGAAAAGGCATCGCTGCAATTGCGGCGTGCATCACACAACGCGGATTGCATTTCATTTCTGGCCGCCATAACCTGACAACAAACGGATTGTTACTGACCCGATCAGGCAAAACCTAACGGCTCCCCGGCATCGAATAGAACGGGAGGGCGGTTAGGTTTTTTTTTTGGAAAAAGGAGCAGGGAATGAAACTTGTCGTCGCTAATGATTATCAGGAAATGAGTGAGCTTGCCGCCGGCCTGCTGTTGAGTTATATGATGCGTCCGCAGCGCGTCAATCTGGCTATCACCGCCGGTTCGACGCCCAAACGGATGTATGAGCTGTTGGCCCCGCGCGTCAAGGGCCACGCGGAGTTCGCCAATGCGCATTACTATAATTTCGATGAAATTCCTTACGCCGGTCGGTCGGGCTACGGCGTCACCATGGAGAATCTCCATCGCCTGTTCTTCGGCCCGGCGGCGATCCCCGAGCGGCAACTGCACGTCTTGAATTCGGACAACTACCTCCAGCACGATCGACGTATCGCCGAGGATGGCGGGCTGGACGCGATCGTGATGGGCGTCGGCGCAGACGGCCACTACTGCGGCAATTTGCCGGGCACCACCGCCTTTGAAGACGGCGCCTGTCGGGTGCCGGTTTCCGCCAGGCCGGACCTGGCCGAAATCTTGCTGAAAGAAGTCGGCGGCCGCGCTGAATGGTTGCCCGATCATTACGTGACCCTGGGGCCGGCGAGCGTGATGGCCGCGAAAAAGCTGGTGCTGCTCGTCAACGGTTCACACAAAGCGGGCATCTTGCGGCGCATTATCTGCGGGCCGGTGGAGGCCGAGGTGCCTGCCAGCGTTTTGATGTTGCATCCGGACCTGCTGATTATCGCCGATCGTGAAGCGGCGACGCTGCTGCCGTAAGCGTCCGTCTGGCGCGTTTCGCCTCAGAACCAACGGTCATAATCTGCAACCAAAGCGTCTTTCCCTGCGGGGCGGGATCGGGCTAGAGTGCGTTTTTTCATGCACCCGGAGGATTCCGATGCTGTTCGATTTAAATCTGCAGGCCGCCGAACTGCCCGAGGCCTGGCGTTCCAGCGTGTTGGGCCGCGTCGGTGCGGCCAATATCAAAGTGCTGCGTATGGATGCGCGCAGCATTGAGGATGAAGTGCATGATTACAGCGAAGGATTGCTGGTGATCAGCGGCCACCTGCGGCTGCAGGTGGCGGGGGAAGAGGTGGTGGTGCGGGCCGGCCAGCTGTATCAGGCCGCGGCCGGCGTGCCGCACCGCGTGTTGCCGGGCAGCGCAGGCACGCTGGTGATTGTCGACCTGCCGGAGGATTAAGCGCCGCCCAACGCCGTGAGCGCCACCGCGACCGCGGCCAATAATCGTGCTTGCGTGACGCCGTCACGGGCTTGAATCGACAAGCCGTGAAGGAAGACGGCGAAATAGTCCCCCAGGCTATCGGCGTCGGTGTCGGCCGGCAGTTCGCCGGTTTGCACCGCCTGGCGCAGCCGTTCGACGATTTGCTGCGTGCGCTGCAGCCGGTGCTCTGCCAGCCAGACTTTTAGCCCGTCGTTTTCTGCGCTGACGCTGGCGGCGGAGGAGACCACCATGCAGCCCTGCGGCAGATCCGGCCGGCTATAGAGCCGCACGGCATCTTCCAGCAGGCGTTTGATCGCCGGCCGAATGCCGCTTTCCTGCGCGAAGGCGCGATCGGCAAAGCCGCCTTCTGCAGTTTCGTAACTGGCGATCGCCTCGCGGAACAGCTGCTCTTTGGAACCAAACGCTTTGTAGATGCGGGCGGAAGCAATGCCCAGCTCCGCCACCAGATCCGACATCGAGGTGCCTTCGTAACCCTGCCGCCAGAATAAGTTTCGCGCCTTCAAGAGTGCCTGTTCGCGATCGAACTCGCGCGGTCTGCCTGCCATTCGCTGCTCCAATTTACCTGCCATTCAGCGACATAGGATCGCTTAAATCGGCGGGAATACCAATGCCTTTATAAATTTCGCTTGCGGTCGCCACGTTTTGCTCCTATTGTTTGTCAATCGACAACCAATAGGAGTTTACGATGAAAACCCTCAAAGGTCCAAGCCTGCATCTCGCGCAATTCAGCGATGACGCGGCGCCGTTCAACAGCCTGCCCGCCATTGCCGAGTGGGCGGCGCAGACCGGTTTTAGCGCGTTGCAGATCCCGGCCTGGGATCGGCGTTTATTCGACGTGGCCACCGCTGCGCAAAGCCAAACCTACTGCGACGATCTGACCGGCATGTTGGCGGAGCATGGGTTGGTGGTCAGCGAACTGACCAGCCATATTTTCGGTCAACTGATGGCGGTGCACCCGGCTTACGATGCGCTGTGCGACAGCTTCGCGCCGCCGGCGTTGCACGGCGATGCCAACGCGCGCAGCGAGTGGGCGCGGCAGCAAATGCTGTTGGCGGTAAAAGCCTCGGCGCGGCTCGGGCTCACTGAACTGGGCACTTTTTCCGGTTCGCTGGCCTGGCCCTATCTGTTCCCGTTCCCGCAGCGCCCGGCCGGGCTGATCGACACCGCGTTCGGCGAGCTGGCCAAACGCTGGCTGCCGGTGCTCAACGCCTGCGACGAGCAGGGCATCAACCTGTGCTACGAAATTCACCCGAGTGAAGATCTGCATGACGGCGTGACCTACGAGATGTTTCTGGAACGCGTCGGCCACCACCCACGTTGCCGGGTGCTGTTCGATCCGAGCCACATGGTGTTGCAACAGCTGAACTATCTGGAGTTTATCGATATTTATAAGGACGTTATCGGCATGTTCCACGTCAAGGACGCCGAGTTCAATCCGACCGGTCGGCAGGGCATTTACGGCGGCTATCAATCCTGGACCGATCGCGCCGGCCGCTTCCGCTCGCTGGGCGACGGCCAGGTCGATTTCAACGGCATATTTTCCCGGCTGACGCAGTACGGCTATCAGGGGTGGGCGACACTGGAGTGGGAGTGCTGCCTGAAAAACCCGCAGGACGGCGCGCGCGAAGGCGCGGCCTTCATTCGCGATCGCATCATCCATGTCACCGACAAAGTGTTCGATGACTTCGCCGGTGCGCCGGTCAACCCACAGCAGATCAATGCCTTGCTCGGCATTCGCTGAGCCTAACTCTTCAGGGAGTCACCCCATGAAACAACAAGAAAACGAGATCCTGTTGCAGGATCTCGGGGCGGAACACGTCTATACCCAGGTCAATGGCCAACGTATCCACTGCGTGATAGCCGGTGAAGGGCGGCCGGTGCTGCTGATCCCCGGCTGGCCGCAAACCTGGTACACCTGGCGCCATGTGATGCGTGCCCTGGCAGCGGCCGGTTTTCAGGCGATCGCCGTCGATCCGCCGGGCATCGGCGATTCGGACAGGCCCGTCGGCGGCTATGACACCGGCAGCGTCGGCGCGGCGTTGCACGCGATGATGGCGCAACTGGGCCATGAACGCTACCAACTGGTCGGCCACGACATCGGCATGTGGGTCGGTTATGCCATGGCGAGCGATTTCCCGCAGGCGGTGGAGCGCCTGGTGCTGACGGAGGCGGTAATCCCTGGCCTGGCGCCACCGCCGCCGATTTTCGTTGCGCCGGAGGAGAACATCTTCCTGTGGCATTTCATGTTCAACCAGCTGGCGGATTTGCCGGAGACCCTGACCCAGGGGCGTGAACGGGAGTATCTCGGTTATATCTTCAACCGCTGGTCCTACCGGCGCGATCGGGTGGCGGCGGAGGTGTATATCGCCGCCTATTCGGCGCCGGGCGGATTGCGCGCCGGATTCGATTATTATCGCGCGATCCCGGAGACCGTTCGCCAGAACCGACTGCGCGCCGCCACGCCCTTGGCGATGCCGGTGCTGATCGTGGGGGCGGAGCACGCCACCGGTGACGCGCCGTTGACGACGTTGCAGGGCAATGCGTGCGATCTGCGGGGTGAAACGGTCGCCGGCTGCGGCCATTTCATCACCGAGGAGTGTCATGAGGCGTTTATCGCACTGATTACGCCGTTCCTGGCGGGAGAACAGCATGCCGCTTGATGAACGCATCGCCGCCTTTTTGACGGCATCGGCAGACGCACCGCCACCCGCTTCGCTGGCGGAAATGCGCGCGGCCACGGAAACCGGTTTGCGTCAGCTACAGGGCGAGGCGGAACCGAGTGGCGGGGTCAGGGATTTTACGCTGGTTGCCACCGACGGACATCGGATTGCGCTGCGCGCTTATTTTCCTGCCGGGGAAAGGCACGCCGCTGCGCAGCCGGCGATGCTGTTCGCCCACGGCGGCGGCTGGTGCCTCGGTTCGCTGGCGCTGTACGATCGGCCCTGCCAGGCGCTGGCTAACGCCACCGGCCGGGTGATCCTGTCGGTCGATTATCGGCTGGCGCCGGAGTTTCCTTTTCCGCAGCCGCTGGAAGATGTCTATCAGGCGCTCTGTTGGGCTGCGCAACAGGCGCCGCAGTTAGGGATTGACGCTGAGCGCCTGGCGGTGGGCGGTGACAGCGCCGGGGGCAATCTGGCGGCAGCGGTTGCGCAGCTGGCGCGGGATCGTGGCGGCCCGCACATTGAACGTCAGCTGCTGCTGTATCCGGCGCTCAGCCGCGAGATGGCGACGACCAGCTATCGTGAGTTCGCCGAGGGGCACTTTCTGACGCGCGACGCGATGGTATTTTGTTGGCAGCAGTATCTGGCCCAGCGACGCGAACCCTACGGCGAACCGCTGCATGCCGCCACGCTGTGCGGGTTGCCGCCGGCCACCATCCTGAGCTGCGAATATGATCCGCTGCGCGATGAGGCCGAGCAGTATGCGCAGCGGCTGCGCGAGGCAGGCGTGCCGGTACGCTGCGAACGATTGCCGGGCCTGGTGCATGCCTGCATTCACATGCTGGGGCTGACCCCTGCGGCACGACGGCTGTTCGAGCTGGCTTGCGAGTAAAAAAAAGCCCCGCATTGCGGGGCTTTTGGCTATTCATCAGACACGCGATTAACGGCCGGCGACGGTGACGAAGCGGGTTTCCAGGTAGGACTCGATCGCTTCGCTGCCGCCTTCAGTGCCGTGGCCGGAGTCTTTCACGCCGCCAAACGGCGTTTCCGGCAGGCCGAAACCGATGTGGTTGATGCTCAGCATGCCGCTCTCCACGTCGCGCCCCAGCGCATTGACGGTGGCGATGTTGCGGCTGTAAGCGTAGGCGGCCAGCCCGTACGGCAGGCGGTTGGCTTCGGCGATCGCCTCTTCATAGGTGGCGAACGGACGCAGCAGGGCGACCGGGCCAAACGGCTCTTCCGACATGGCCCGCGCGCTCAGCGGCACGTCGCGCAGCACCGTCGGCTCGAAGAAGTTGCCTTTGCCCGCCACGCGCTTGCCGCCGGTGCAAGCTTTCGCTCCGTGGGCGATGGCGTCCTGCACCAGCGCTTCGATATTGTCGACGCTGCGGCCCAGCACCATCGGTCCCATCGTTACGCCGTCTTCCAGCCCGTTGCCGAGTTTGAGTTCACGCACTGCGGCGGTGAATTTCTCCACGAAGGCCTCATAAATGCCTTGCTGGATCAGGAAACGGGTCGGGGCGATGCAGACCTGGCCGGCGTTGCGGAACTTCGACTGCGCCAGCTCTTTGGCCGCCGCGTCGAGATCGGCGTCGTCGAAGACCAGCACCGGCGCATGACCGCCCAGTTCCATGGTGGCCTTTTTCATATGCTGGCCGGCCAACGCCGCCAGATGTTTGCCCACGCGGGTGGAGCCGGTGAAGGAAATCTTGCGAATGGTCGGATGCGGGATCAGGTATTCCGAGATTTCCGCCGGGGTGCCGTACACCAGCGCGATCACCCCGGCAGGAATACCGGCGTCGGCGAAGGCTTTAATCAGCTCAGCCGGGGAGGCCGGGGTTTCTTCCGGGCCTTTGACGATGATGGAACAACCCGCCGCCAGCGCGGCGGACAGCTTGCGCACGATCTGGTTGATCGGGAAGTTCCACGGCGTGAAGGCGGCCACCGGGCCGACCGGCAGCTTGAGGGTTTGCTGCTGCACGTCGCGGGCGCGGGACGGAATGATCTGCCCGTAGGTGCGGGTGGCTTCGCCGGCGAACCAGTCGATGACATCGGCGGCGTTGAGAATTTCAATTTTGGCCTGCGCCACCGGTTTGCCCTGTTCCTGCGTCATGATGGCGGCGATGGCGTTGGCGCGTTCGCGCAGCAGCGCAGCGGCTTTGCGCATCAGGTTGGCGCGCTGGTGCGCGGCGGTGTCGCGCCAAAGGTTAAATCCGCGCTCGGTGGCGGCCAGCGCCAGATCGAGATCCGCTGTGGCGGCGTGCGCCACTTGACCGATGACCTCGTCGGTGGCGGGGTTGGTGACCGGCAAGGTTTTCCCGGCCAGCGCGTTGCGCCATTGTCCGTCGATATACAGTTGAGTATCCGGATACATTGTTGCCTCTTGTTTGCGGAGTGTCAGGGGCCGATGAGCTTCGCGATGCGGCACGCCTGAATGGGACAGGGACCTTTAACCCTACGCCGAATGGCGGCGATCGTCCAGGCAAGGGGCACGAAAGGACCAGGGCAGCTACTCAATCGGCGATGTTTTGGCTATGCTGAGCAGATTGTCAACACGGACGAGGAGGTCGGGTGCAAGGGGTTCCACAACAGTTTCCGTTCGAGAAGGATTGCGCGCAGTTTCGGCATTTGTCGCATCTGCCCGGCGTCGAACTCTATCAGGCGCACATTGAGCGCTATGCCTTCGAGCCGCATACCCATGACGCCTTCGCCATCGGCACCGTGGATACCGGAGCCGAGCGTTTCCGCTATCGCGGCGCGCAGCATTTGGCGGCGCCTGGGGCTTTGGTGCTGATGAACCCGGACGAGCTGCACACCGGCGAAGCCGAAACGCCGGGCGGTTGGTGTTACCGCATGCTCTATCTGGCGCCCGAGGCGCTGGAGCAGCTGTCCGGCGATCGGAGCCAGTGGTTTACCGATGCGGTGCGCCACGATCCGCGGGCGGCGCAGCGTCTGTCGGTCATTCTCGCCGCGCTGTGGCAAACCGAGGATCTGCTTACGCTCGACGGCCTGCTGCTGGAGGTGGTCGAGTTGCTGCAACCGCATATCCGCACCGGGCAACGACACAAAGCCGAGGCGGCGCACCGGTTCGATGTGGTGAAAAGCTACCTGCACGATAATTACGCCGAGGCCGTAACCCTCCACCAACTGGCCGATCTGGTCTCGCTCAGCCCCTACCATTTCCAGCGCAAGTTCAAGGCCGAATATCACGTCTCGCCGCAGCAGATGCTGATGGCGATCCGGCTGTCGCAGGCCAAACGCATGCTGGAGCGCGGCATGCCCGCCGCTCAGGTGGCGGCGGCGGCGGGGTTGACCGATCAGGCACATCTGACGCGCGCGTTCGCTAACCGTTACGGCGTCACGCCGGTGCGCTTCCAGAAACAGGTGAAATTGGGCTAAAACAGCAACCTGCTACAATCATTCCTCCCCGCGTTCTCGCTACTCTGCCGCTGTCTTGTCGGGCGGGTTGGCCGCACCGGCCGTTTGTCGGAGTCATTATGTTCATTGGCGTTGTATTTGCCCTGGCCGCCGGGCTGATGTGGGGCCTGATTTTCGTCGGCCCGCTGCTGGTGCCGGATTATCCCGCCGCGTTGCAGTCTACCGGGCGCTATCTGGCCTTTGGGCTGATCACCTTGCCGCTGGCCTGGTTCGATCGCCGTCGCCTGCGCAAGCTGCGGCGCCAGGATTGGCTGGAGGCGCTCAAGCTGACGGCCATCGGCAATCTGCTGTACTACCTGTGTTTGGCCAGCGCCATTCAGCGCACCGGCGCACCGGTCTCGACCATGATCATCGGCACTTTGCCGGTGGTGATCGCCATCTGCGCCAACCTGTTTTACGGCCGGCATGACGGGCGGCTGGCCTGGGGCAAACTGGCGCCGGCGCTGCTGTTGATCGTCTGCGGGTTGGCGTGCGTGAACGTCGCCGAGCTGAGCAGCAACGCGCAAACGATCGACGGCTGGCGTTATCTCAGCGGCCTCGGGCTGGCGTTGCTGGCGGTAGCGTGCTGGACCTGGTTCCCGCTGCGGAATTCACGCTGGCTGCGGGAGAATCCGACGCAGCGGCCGGCCACCTGGGCCACGGCGCAGGGGCTGGCGACGTTGCCGCTGGCGCTGCTGGGCTATCTGGCGGTCTGCGGCCAGCTGGCGCTGAGCGAACCGGCGTTCGCCTTGCCGTTCGGCCCGCGCCCCGAGGTGTTTATTCCGCTGATGCTGATCATCGGCGTGTTCTGCTCCTGGCTGGGGGCGCTGTGCTGGAACGAAGCCAGCCAGCGGCTGCCGACGGTGTTGGTGGGGCCGCTCATCGTGTTCGAAATTTTGGCGGGGTTGGCCTATACCTTTCTGCTGCGCCAGACCTGGCCGCCGCTGCTGACGCTGGCCGGCATCGTCTGCCTGATCGCCGGCGTGGTGTACGCCATGCGCATCAAACCGCAGCCGATGGTGGTGGCGCTGGAGGAAAAGCAGGGGTGACGCCCGCCATGAAGGCGGGCGTGAGGATTAACGCTTGCTGTGGTGAATGATCTCTTCGGCCACGTTGCGCGGCGCTTCGGCGTAGTGGCTGAATTCCATGGTGTAGGTGGCACGGCCCTGCGACATCGAACGCAGGGTGGTCGAGTAACCGAACATCTCGGAAAGCGGCACCTTGGCGCGGATCTCCTTGCCGCCGCCGCCCGGGATCTCTTCCATGCCCTGCACCAGCCCACGGCGTGAGGAGAGGTCGCCCATCACGTTGCCGGCGTAATCCTCCGGCGTTTCCACCTCCACCGACATGATGGGTTCCAGGATCACCGGATCTGCCAGGCGGCAGGCTTCCTTGAAACCGAAGATCGCCGCCATGCGAAACGCCTGTTCCGACGAGTCGACGTCATGGTAAGAACCGAAGGTCAGGTGCACCTTGACGTCCACTACCTGGTAACCGGCCAGCACGCCGTTGTTCAGCGCCTCGAGCACGCCTTTTTTCACCGCCGGGATAAACTCGCCCGGAATGACGCCGCCCTTGATCTCATCGAAGAACTCGAAGCCCTTGCCGGGTTCGTTCGGCTCGACGGTCAGCACCACGTGGCCGTATTGCCCCTTGCCGCCGGATTGGCGCACGAACTTGCCTTCCACGTCGGCCACCCGTTTGCGGATGGTTTCGCGGTACGACACCTGCGGCTTGCCGGTGGTGGTCTCCACCCCGAATTCGCGGCGCATGCGATCGACGATAATCTCCAGGTGCAGCTCGCCCATGCCGTAGATGATGGTCTGGCCGGACTCTTCATCGGTGCGCACACGGAACGACGGATCCTCTGAAGAGAGGCGTTGCAGCGCGATGCCCATTTTCTCCTGGTCGCCCTTGGTCTTCGGCTCGATCGCCTGGGCGATCACCGGTTCAGGGAAGGTCATGCGCTCCAGCGTGATGATGGCGCCGGGATCGCACAGCGTATCGCCGGTGGTGACGTCCTTCAGGCCGACGCAGGCGGCGATGTCGCCGGCGTGCAGTTCGTCGATGTCCTTACGATCGTTGGCGTGCATCTGCACGATGCGACCGATACGCTCCTTTTTGCCCTTGATCGGGTTGTAAACGCTGCTGCCTTTGGCCAGCACCCCAGAGTAGACGCGCACGAAGGTCAGCTGGCCGACGAACGGATCGGTCATCAGTTTGAACGCCAACGCCGAGAATTTCTCGTTGTCGTCGGCTTTGCGGGTGATGATTTCATCGTGTTCGCCGTGGCCTTCCATCGGCGGCACGTCGAGCGGCGAGGGCATCAGTTCGATCACCGCGTCCAGCATGCGCTGGACCCCTTTGTTGCGGAACGCCGAGCCGCACAGCATCGGCTGGATTTCACCGGCGACGGTGCGCACCCGCAGCCCGTGAACGATCTCCTCTTCACTCAGCGGCACCTGATTGAGGTATTTCTCCATCAATTCTTCCGAAGCTTCGGCGGCGGCCTCAATCATGTTTTCACGCCATTCCTGCGCCGAGTCGCGCAGGTCGGCCGGGATCTCTTCGAAGCTGAAGTTCATGCCCTGCGAGGCCTCGTCCCACAGAATGGCCTTCATCCGCACCAAATCCACCACGCCGCTGAAGTGATCTTCGGCGCCAATCGGGATAACGATCGGCACCGGGTTGGCTTTCAGGCGCTCGATCATCATTTTGCGCACGCGGAAAAAGTCCGCGCCGATGCGGTCCATCTTGTTAACGAACGCCAGCCGCGGCACTTTGTATTTGTTGGCCTGGCGCCAGACGGTTTCCGACTGCGGCTGCACGCCGCCCACCGAGTCGTAAACCATCACGGCGCCGTCCAGCACGCGCATCGAGCGCTCCACTTCAATGGTGAAATCGACGTGCCCGGGGGTGTCGATGATATTGATGCGGTGCTGCGGATAATTATGCTGCATGCCGTTCCAGAAGCAGGTCGTGGCCGCCGAGGTGATGGTGATGCCGCGTTCCTGTTCCTGCGCCATCCAGTCCATGGTCGCCGCGCCGTCATGCACTTCACCCAGCTTGTGGCTGACCCCGGTGTAAAACAGAATCCGCTCGGTGGTGGTGGTCTTGCCGGCATCGATGTGCGCGGAGATGCCGATATTGCGGTAACGTTCGATAGGGGTGGTGCGAGCCATAATCAACCTTTCTTAGCCGCGTGAAGGAGAGCGGCTTAAACAGCATGGATAATGGTGATAATCCTCATAGGGTTATCTGCCGGATCGCAGAGCCTTGCTCTGGTCACAAACTAATCGTAGTTGAAGGCGTTGGTTTTTTTAAGCGATGGCTGTGATAGATGAAAGTTTGCGCACAGGTGAAGAAAGGGCGAAAAAAAGGCCCGTAGCGGGCCCGTTGTCGAACGGCGCATTCGCCGCTTATTTGCGCCCCAGTAAGAAGCCGAAAACGATGCCGACCGCTGCCGCCACGGCCACGCCGGCCAGCGGGTTAGCTTCCACCTGGGTTCTTACGCTATCCGCTGCGTCTCGGGCGGCATAGCTGGCCTGGGAGGCGTATTTGCGCGCCGCGCCGCGCACCTGATGCTCCGGTGAATCGACGGCTTTGCCGAACGCCTCTTCTACCGCGCCTGCGGCTTGATTGGCTTTGTCTTCCGCTTTTCCAAACATGCTATTCTCCTGTTCCTTGTGAGTACAACGAACCTTAAGCCTAGCAGGTGAACGGCGTTTTTTGCAGCATGCTGTGCGTTATAAGAGCAATCCGAGCAGGGGAATATCTTGCCGGCCATACGGCGACGGCTTCACCCGCGCGGCTTTTTGTGTTCTATTGGCTAGCGGTTTAACCGGGTATCGTTAACCTTTGACCGATTCGTTGAGTTGAAAGGACTCCCCATGTCAGTACTGCGTATTCTGGCGCTGCTCGCCGCGGCCACCGCCACGTTGCCCGCCCAGGCCAAGCCTGCGGCTCACGGCGCGGCGGCCGAAAACGGCATCCGTTGGCAATCTTGTCTCAACAGCGGTTTTCAGCGTTGGTTCGATGAGCCGCCGACGCCGGGGCTGCGCTGTGGCTACCTCGAGGCGCCGCTGGCGTACGCCACGCCGCCCGCTCATGCGGCGCAGCCGGGGGAAGCGACCGTGCGTCTGGCGTTAACTCTGCTGCCGGCAACCGGGCCGAAAAAGGGCAGCCTGGTGGTGATCAGCGGCGGGCCGGGTCTGCCGGGCATCAATCCTGATTTGGGCAACGACGCCCAGATCGCCAGACTGCGCAAATCCTACGATATCATCGGTTACGATCCGCGCGGCGTCGGTCAGTCGACGCCGAAAATATCTTGTCAGGTGGCCGAAGGCGACGAAACCCCGACGCCGGACGACAACGACGTGGCCGGCGCAGAGCATCAGACGCGCACCCTGATCGCCGCCTGTATCAAACAGACCGGCGCGGACGTGCTGCAACATATCGGCACCGACGAGGCGGTCAACGATCTGAACGTGATTCGCCACGCGCTGGGCGAGCCGGGGCTGACGGCGGTGGCGTACTCTTACGGCACCAAGGTGGCGGCGTTGTATGCCGAACGTTTCCCGAAGAAAACGCGCGCACTGGTGCTGGACGGCGTGGTGGACCTGGCGGAAGACGACTTCACCCAGCGCATGAACCAGGAGCGAGGCTTCCAGCAAAGCTTCCTGCGCTTCGCCGCCTACTGTGGTAAAACCGACAGCTGCCAGCTTGGCGGCGGCGCGAATCAGGCGCTGCAGCGCTATCACGCCCTGCTGCGCAAGCTGCACGATCAACCGTTCGTCACCGCTGCGGGCTATGAAATCTCCGCCGACGATGTGCTGACGGTCACGCGTTCGTTGCTGTTGTGGCCGGAGCGCTGGCATGAGCTGGCGACCGTGCTGCGTCAGCTCGATGCCGGCATTGCCGGGCAGCAGGTTTCCGATCTGATCGACGAAAGTTACTCGCCGGACGCCGATGATGCCCTGAACGTCATTACCTGCGCCGACGTCGCCAACCCGACGGCCGATCCGCAGTTGTTGCGCCGACAGCGGCAAGAGATCAATACCGCCGCCCTGTATGCCCACTATCTGCCGCTGCACGAATATCCGCTGGAAATGTGCGATCTGTGGCCGTATCGCGGCAAAGATCGGCCGCACACGCCGGTGGCGTCCGCCGCGCTGCCGCCGCTGCTGTTTGTCGCCCAGCGTTACGATCCGACCACCCCGTACCGCAACGCCCAGGCGATGGCCGCGGCCTTCAAAAGCCCGTTGATCACCCGCGAGCGCGACGGCCATACGCTGGCGCTGAACGGCGTCGACAGCTGCGTCGATGAAAGCGTGGTGGATTACCTGCTGGCGCCGAAAAAGCCGCGCCGCGACAAGATTTGCCGCTGAGCGGGCCGGGCGTTAGCCCGGCCTTGGCGCGTCGTTTAAAACCGTATCTCTTCCGCCAGCGCCAACGTCACGAACGGCCCCGACAGGGTCTGGTTGTGATGCCGGATAATAGCTGCGGCGCCAAGCGTCGCCGTGTCCGAACAGCTATGGGCGTCGGCGGCCAGGACCATGTCAAATCCCAACTCCGCGCCGTGCCGGCAGGCGGTGTCTACGCAGTATTGCGTTTTCATGCCCGAAATCACCAACCGACCGATGCCGGCTTGCTTGAGCCGTTCCGCCAGGCCAGTCTGGTGAAAGCTGCTGGGGCGGGTTTTATCGATAAACCAGTCGGCCTGCACATCGGTTTGCAGAGCGGGGTGAACCTGCCACAGCGGGCTGTTTACGGCGATGGGCGATCCCGTCGGCCCCGTGTGACGAATAAACACCACGGGCGCGTTCGCCGCTCGCGCGGCGCGTATCAACGTATTGGTCTTTTCCAGCAGGCTTTCGGCGGCAAACGGCAGATCGTTCGGCGAGGCGAACAGACCGACTTGCATATCGATAACCAGCAGAGCGCTGCGTAGTGCAGGGATAGTTGGCATTTGTCTTCTCCGTCATGATATTGCCGGCATGCACGGAAAAGCGAAAACCCCGTCCATGGCTGGCGGGGCTTAGGGATACGTCGTTAGCTGATGCGCACCCGTGCAGCCCGCCATGGCGTGGCGGTTGCGGTGGTGGTGAGGACGTGCGCAATGCGGTTCATAGCGTTGATAATGCGCGGCGGCGAGGGGAGCGTCAAGAGGCTTCCCCCTCGGTGTCAACCGGCAAAAATATGCGCCTGGCCCATCACGTTGAGATTGACCTGAGAACCGGGCTGCAGGCCTTCGCGGCTGACGGTTTTGATCTCGAGCTGTGCGCCGCCGGCGGCCATTTGCAGGTTGAGGGTGGAGACGAAGCCGGCAAAATCGATGCCGGTGATCACCGCCTGGCCGCGCTGCGCCGGATCGGACAAACCGATTTGAATCTGCTCCGGGCGCAGCATGATGCGCGCCGGGCCGCTGCGCTGACGATCGTCGACGGCGATGCGGCCCAATGCGCAGTCGGCCCAGCCGTGCGCCAGTTCGGCGGTCAGCACCAGCGTTTCGCCCAGGAAGCTGGCGGTCGGTTCATCGACCGGGCGCAGATAGAGATCCTGCGGCGCGCCCACCTGCGCCAGCCGGCCGTTGCGCATCACCGCCACCTGATCGGCGAACGACAGCGCTTCGCTCTGATCGTGCGTGACCAGAATCGACGCTACGCCGGCTTCTGTCAGCAGCTCGGCCACCGCCTTGCGGGTGGCGGCGCGCAGGCCGGTATCCAGCGCTGAAAACGGCTCGTCCAGCAGCATCAACCGAGGTTGCTGCGACAGGGCGCGCGCCAGCGCAACTCGCTGCTGCTGCCCGCCGGACAGTTCATGCGGCCACAGGGCCGCCAAACGGCGATCCAGCGCCACCATGTCCATTAACGCCTCGATGCGATGCTGTTTCTCGCGTTTGCTGCCCTTGAGGCCAAAACCGATGTTGCCGGCGACGGTAAAGTGCGGGAACAGTGCGCCATCCTGCGGGACGAAGCCGATGCCGCGCAGATGCGCCGGCACCCAGCCGTCGCCGTTGCCCATGGCTTGCCCCTGCAGCAGGATTTGGCCGCCGTCCGGGATTTCAAAGCCGGCGATAATGCGCAGCAGGGTGGTTTTGCCGGAGCCGGATGGGCCGACGATCGCCGTGCGGCTGCCGGCGGCAACCTGCAGATCGATGTGTTCCAGTACCCTGATGGCGTTGTAAGATTTTTCGATACCGTGCAGTTCGAGCGTGCTCATAGTCCCGCCGTGCGTTTAGATTGAGAATAAAGAAGCCAGGTGAGCGGCAATGACAGCGCCACCATAATCAGCGCATAAGGCGCGGCGGCGACGTAGTCGATCTCGCTGGTCAGCGCCCAAAAGCCGGTGGCCAGCGTGCGGGTGCCGTTCGGCGCCAGCAGCAGCGTGGCGGTCAGTTCATTGGCGATCGCCAGGAACACCAGTGCCGCGCCCGCAGCGGCTCCCGGCGCCGCCAGCCGCAGCGTGGTACTCCACAGCGCCTGCGCCGGCGATTTGCCCAGGCTGCGCGCCACATTTTCCAATTCCACCGGCGCCTGTGCGATGCCGGCGCGCAGATTGATCAGCGCCCGCGGCATAAACATCAGCAGATACGCCAGCAGCAGGGTGATTTCGGTTTGGTAAATCGGCCGGAAGCTGTGAATGGTGATGGTCACCAGCGCCAGCGCCACCACGATGCCGGGCAGCGAACTGGTCACGTAGTTGCAGCCTTCCAGCACCCGGTACAGCCGGGCCGGATAGCGCACCGACAGCCAGGCCATCGGAATGGCGCACAGCGTAATCAGCAGCGCGCCGGCGGCGGAAAGCGACAGCGTTTGCCACAGCGCGGGCCACAGATCGGCGTTGCGCCACACCTCGAATCCGCCCAGCCACAGCCAGCGGGCCAGGGTGATGAAAGGCACGCCCAGCGCCAGCGCAGTCAGTGAGAAAGGCAGCAGCAGCGCCAGCGCGGCGAGTGGCGGCGAAAGGCGGCGCGGCGTTTGGCTGCGGGCGCTGCCGGAACCGACGCGGGCATAGCGTGCGCGGCCGCGGCTGAGCGCCTCAAGCAACAGCAGGCCCAAACAGCACAGCACCAATACGCCGGCCAGCATGTTGGCCGCTGGGCCGTTGAAGGTCGACTGGAATTGATCGAAGATCGCGGTGGTGAAGGTATCGAAACGAATCATGGCATACAGGCCATACTCCGCCAGCAGGTGCAGCGCGATCAGCAGGGAACCGCCCCAGACCGCCAGCTTCAGCTGAGGCAGCACCACGCGGAAAAACACCGCCAGCGGCCGTGATCCGAGCGAAGTGGCGACGTCTTCGATGCCGGGATCCAGGCGACGCAGCACCGCGGCGGCAGGCAGATAGATAAACGGGAAATAGGTGAGCACCGAGATGAACACCCCGGCACCCAGGCCATGCATCGAGGGCACCAGGCTGATCCAGGCATAGCTTTGCACAAAGGCCGGCACCGCCAGCGGCGCGGTGGCCAATATCGCCCACAGACGGCGGCCCGGCAGCGAGGTGCGCTCGGTCAACCAGGCCAGTGCCACGCCGAGCACGGCGCAAATCGGCAGCGTCAACACCACCAACAGCAGGGTGTTCAACAGCAGTTCCGCCACGCGCGGGCGGAAAACCAGAGCTTTGACCGTTTGCCAGCCGGTTTCAAACGCCACGCCGATAACGAATCCCAGCGGCAACAGCGCCAGCAGCGACAGCAACACGGCGCTGGCGACCACGATCGGCCCTGGCCGCTGGTGACGAGGGACAGAAGAATAACGCCGCGCGGTCTGCGCGGCGTGGGTACTCAGGTTTGACATAACGATCAACAACTCTCGGTTTGCCGGCGGGCCTTACAGCAGGCCGGCTTCGGTCATCAGTTCGACAACTTTCTTGCTGTTCAGCTGCGCGGCGTCGACCTTCGGCGCGTCCAGCTCTTTCAGCGGCACCAGTTTCGGGTTGGAGGCCGCGCCGACGCCCACGGCGTATTCGAAGGCGTTATTGGTGCGCAGGATCTCCTGGCCCTGTTTGCCGGTGATCCACTTGATAAACGCCTGAGCCTGCTGCTGATGCTTGCTGGAAGCCAGCACGCCGCCGCCGGAGATGCTGACGAACGCGCCCGGATCCTGGTGTTTGAAGTAGTACAGCTTGATGTGGTTGCTGTTTTCGCCGGTTTTGGCGCCGTCCACGAACGGGTAGTAGTGATAGATCACGCCGCTGTCGACCTGGCCGGCATTGACCGCTTTCATCACGGTGCTGTTGCCCTTATAGGCGGTGAAGTTGGTTTTCATCGCTTTCAGCCACTCCAGCGTCGCTTTCTCGCCTTTCAGCGCCAGCAGCGCGCTGACGATCGCCTGAAAATCGGCGCCCGACGGCGAAGCGGCCCAGCGGCCTTTCCATTCCGGCTTGGCCAGATCCAGCAGCGACTTCGGCAGCTGTGCGTCGGTCAGCTTGGCCGGGTTGTAGACAAATACGGTAGAGCGGGCGGCGATGCCGATCCAGCGGCCGTGGCTTGGGCGATATTGCGGTTCCACCTGGGCCAGCGTCGCGGCGTCCAACGGGGCGAACAGCTTGGCGTTGTCCACCAACACCATCGCCGGGGAGTTTTCCGTCAGGAAGACGTCGGCAGGCGAAGCGCTGCCTTCCTGCACCAGTTGATTGCCCAATTCGCTGTCGCCGCCGTTGCGCAGCGTCACCTTGATGCCGGTGTCTTTGGTAAAACCGTCGACCCAGGATTTCACCAGATTTTCATGCTGGGCGTTGTAAATAACGATGCCCTGGTCGGCGGAGGCCGCCTGAGCGCCGAAGGCCAGCATCATCGAGGAGGCGAGCAGGGCGACAGGGCCGAGAGATGAGATACGCAGCTTCATGCAGTTATCCTTTTTTAGCGTTCGAATGAGGAAAACGAATATCGCCTGGCAAGCGCAAGCAGCCCGATTTTAGCCAAGAACATCAATAATGATAGTGAAAACGATTCGTATTAAATTATTTTTGACGATCGCTCACAAAATGAATTGCCCTAAGGATAAGTTAAGTTTCGGCTGGAATAATCTGGATTGATTGCCCGCATTATTTTTCTGCCGATTCTCTCTATGTCTGTTCGACAATGCCCGCCCTCGTGCTGTTTCTCCGGTTTATCGCCGCTATCTGGTTAATACCCCTTTGATAATGAAAGAAATTCAACACCGCTTTTGGTTATGACTCATAGCGATTAATGATTTAATTTATTCCACTGCCTCATTGCATATTGAACGCGATAAAACACTCATCAGGGATATCGACGTGAAATATTCATTCAATAGCAATAAATTGGCTGGTTTAATCTTCCTGGCTTTTAACGCGACGTTCGCTCAGGCCGCCGAGGTGCCGGCAGGCGCTAAACTGGCGCCGGTACAGGAACTGGTGCGCGCCAACGGGTATGAACCGGCGACGCTGGATCCGAACCTGGCCGAGAGCAACGTGGAGTTCTATATCTTCAACGATCTGTTCGAAGGTTTGCTGCGCGTCGGGAAAGACGGCGAAGCGATCCCGGCGCTGGCACTGAACTGGGAGCACCAGGGCAACGTCTGGACCTTCCATTTGCGGCCGCAGGCCAAATGGTCGAACGGCGATCCGGTGACCGCCGACGATTTCGTCTATAGCTGGCGGCGCCTCACCGATCCGAAAACCGCCTCGCCGTACGGCAGCTATCTGGCTTCGGCCTACGTGCTGAATGCCGCAGCGATCAACGCCGGCAGCAAACCGCCGAGCGAGCTGGGCGTCAAAGCGCTGGATGCGCACACTCTGCAGGTCACGCTGTCGGAGCCCAATTCTTATCTGCTCAAGCAACTGGTGCATTTCCCGGTTTTGCCGGTTAACCGCAAGGTGGTGGAGCAGTACGGCAAAAACTGGACGCAGCCGGCGCACTTTGTCGGTAACGGGGCGTTTCGCCTCAGTCAGTGGGTAGTGAACGAAAAGGTGGTGGTGGAACGTAACCCGCAGTATTGGGATAACGCCAATACCGTACTCAACAAGGTGACCTTTTTGCCGATCCAGGGCTTCCCGGAAGTGGCGCGTTTTCGCGCCGGTGAGGTTGAGCTGGGATATACCACGCCACCGGAGTTGTATCAGCAGCTGAAAAAAACGCTCGGCGAGCAGCAGTTGGTGACTTATCCGCTGCTTTCCACCAGTTATTTCGCTTTCAATAATCAGCAGGCGCCGTTTAACGATGTGCGAGTGCGCCAGGCGTTGAACCTGGGGCTGGATAAAGAGATCATCGCCGGTAAAGTGTTGGGATACGGCCAACAGCCGGCCTGGACTTTTACCCCTACCGGGGCGGGCG
The DNA here is from genome assembly GCF_059801225.1 of Serratia sp. Ae19-1. Classification (NCBI taxonomy): domain Bacteria; kingdom Pseudomonadati; phylum Pseudomonadota; class Gammaproteobacteria; order Enterobacterales; family Yersiniaceae; genus Serratia; species Serratia sp. Ae19-1. The sequence goes on from NZ_JBCHWD010000004.1 coordinate 258,207, forward strand.
GCTATAGCCTGCAGGCCGGCAGCGCCGCCGGCTGGACGCCCGAGCAACGGCACGCCCAGGCGAAGCAATTGCTGACGGAGGCCGGTTTCAACGCCGAGAATCCGCTGCGCTTTACCGTGTTGTACAGCAATGACGCCACCATCAAGAAAATCGTCATCGCCGCCGCCGCCATGTGGAAAAAGAACCTCGGCGTGGAGGCCACCTTGCAAAGCCAGGAGCGTAAAGTGACGCTGGACAATATCAACCGTGGGCAGTACAGCGTGGCCTTTACTCGTTGGCTGGCGGATTATAACGATCCTTCCACCTTCCTGAACGTGTTCCGCTCCGACAGCAGCGAGAACAGCCCCAAATACCGCAATCCGGACTACGATCGCATTCTGCATCAGGCGACGGCGGCGCAGACGCCGCAGCAGGTGCAGCACAACTTCCAGCAGGCCGAAGCGGTGCTGGCCGCCGATGCGCCGGTGGCGCCGGTGTACTATGAGGCTAACGCCACGCTCATCAAACCTTACGTGAAGGGGATAGACTTTACCCGCCAGGGCGCTTTATACGATAAAAACGTCTACATTCTCGAACACTGAAAAATAAAAAACGGCTGATTTATATCAGCCGTTTTTATAAATGGCCGTTTAATAACATTATCCTAAATACTCCATAAACAACGGGCGATCTTTTCTTCCCGCCGGATAAAACACCGCCTATACTGCGCCGGTAGTTTATATGCAGTATCTCGTTTGGCGAGGCTCCTATACAAACACAGGTTACTGATCTGACGACATCGAGAGATGCCCAAGGTTAAGACAGGCTTTATCGGATTAAGGTTCAGCCCAAAGTAACTTCCGAGCAACAACTCGGATACGTTGTATAGTGCTAAAACCTGGACGCGGAGATAGGCAGTCTGCACTCCCTCTGTGGTTACGCCCCTATGCGATTCGCTGTTGAAGTTCAAAACAGAAATAGGGACTGACAAAATGATTAAGTCACATCAACACTATTCTTCTCCGGCGCTGAGCGCGACTGAAACTCTCGACGAGACTTCGGTCGCCGGTTATATGAACGCCGATTTTATTACTGTTCCCGCGACGATGACGGTCACTCATGCCCGGGAATATTTACTTTCACAGCTTAAAACGGACGAAATTCCCACCCGGGTATTTATTACCGCGGACGATTATCATCTGCGCGGTACGCTGTCGGTGAAAAAACTGCTGCAGTGTGAAGAACAGGATAAAGCGGTCGGCGTGATGATGGATCACAGCTATTTCCAGGTTTCGCCCGACGATGACCGCAACGACGTTGCGCACCTGTTGGGCAAAGGGGGGCTGGACGTAGTGCCGGTGGTGGTCAACAACACGCTGGTCGGCGTGCTGGGAGAGCGTGAGATCGCCCGGCTGGTCGAAGATGAGAATACCGAGGATGCGCAGCGCCAGGGCGCGAGCCTGCCGCTGGACAAGCCTTACCTGGAGACCAGCCCGTGGGCGCTGTGGCGCAAACGTTCGGTGTGGTTGCTGATGCTGTTTGTTGCCGAGGCCTACACCGGCAACGTGCTGAAGGCGTTTGAAGATCAGCTCGAAGCGGCGATTGCGCTGGCGTTCTTCATCCCGCTGCTGATCGGCACCGGCGGCAACAGCGGCACCCAGATCACTTCGACGCTGGTGCGCGCCATGGCGCTGGGCGAGGTCAGCCTGCGCAATCTGGGCGCGGTGATCCGCAAAGAGGTCACGACCTCGCTGCTGATCGCCGTCACCATCGGCCTGGCGGCCTGGGTGCGTGCCTGGATCATGGGCGTCGGCATGGAGGTGACGCTGGTTGTCAGCCTGTCTCTGGTGGCGATCACCGTGTGGAGCGCCATTGTTTCGTCGATCATTCCGATGTTGCTGAAACGCCTCGGCATCGATCCGGCGGTGGTATCGGCGCCGTTTATCGCCACCTTTATCGACGGCACCGGCCTGATTATTTATTTCAAAATCGCCCAGCACGTTTTGGGTATTTAAACCGCGCCCGCCCGTAAAGGGCGGGAATGTGACAAACCTGAGGAGGACGTTAAACAACCATGGACACCGACCAACCCCGATATTTAACGCAAGGGGATTTTATCGACAACATTTAACCTGAGGACAACAAAATGGGAAACATGACTATTTTTATGGGATTCCTGGCAATGATCAGCTCGCTGGGCCTGTTGGCGGCCTATATGAGCACCAAATGGGATGATTGATGAACGCTAAAGATCCGCCTAGATGCATCCTCCCCGTAACCGCTATTTATTATGGGGAGGATTTAGCGGCGCGCTGAACGCGCAGCCTGATACAGGAGTTGATAATAATGACGATTCTTATTCTGGGATTGCTCTACGCCATTTTAATGGTTTCGGTGGGCGTTAATGAGATTTATTTTTATTCCACCGGAAAATCCGAATTCCTCACTAGCCTCATGCTGACATTTTCTGGCAGTATGCTGCTGATCGCCTTTGTCTGGCAATTATCCTCTAAAGTAAAAAAATAAATCACCGTCCGAATGTGAGCAGCATAATGCAAAATGAAAAGCAGGCCGTAGCCAGAAACTCGATGATCGCCAGCGGGTTGCTGGCTACGGGCAAATTCGTCGCCGGTATTTTTACCGGCAGTATTGGCCTGATATCCGAAGGGATCCACTCTTTTACCGATTTTATCGCCACCAGCATTACCTGGCTGGCGGTGCGCATCAGTGATAAACCCGCCGATGACGATCACCACTTCGGCCACGGCAAGGTGGAAAACCTGGCGGCGCTGTTCGAGGTGTTGCTGTTGTTGGCTGCCGCCGGTTGGATCGTCTATGAGGCGGGCAGCAGTCTGCTTGGGCAGCCGCATGAGATCGTCGCTGCGCCGGTGGTGATCGCCGTGCTGCTGATTTCCATCTGCGTCGATTTCTTCCGGGTGCGGGCGCTCAACCGCGTCGCCAAAGCCACCGACAGTGCGGCGCTGGAAGCGGATGCGCTGCATTTCTTTTCCGACATGCTCTCTTCCGGCGTGGTGCTGCTGGGGATGATCTTTGTTCTGCTGGGGTTTGGCCGTGCAGACGCCATCGCCGCGCTGATCGTCGCCGGTTTTATCTTCATCGCAGCGATTAAATTGGGTAAGCGTTCTTTCGACTCGCTGATGGACGCCGCGCCGGCCGGCACTACCGAGGACATCCGCGCTACGCTGGACAGCTTCCCGGCAGTGTTGGCCTGCGACAGCGTACGCATTCGCAACGCCGGCGCGGTGCTGTTCGTCGAGATCACGGTGGCGGTGTGCCGCACCTTGCCGCTGGAGCGCATCAATGCGCTGAAGCAGGCGATTGTCGAACGGTTGCAGGAGCAGTACGCCAAGGCGGAATTCACCGTCATCGCGGTGCCCCAGATCCGTAGCGATGAAGATATGGCTACGCGCATCCGGACGATCGCCGCCAACCACGGCGCACAGGTGCAGAATGTGGCGTTGCAGCAGCTGCCGACGCGCATGGCGATCGGCATGGATTTGGCGGTGCCGGCCAACGCCAGCGTGGCGCAGGCGCATGACATCGCCACGGAGATAGAAGGGATCCTGCGTCAGGCGATCGGCGAAGACACCGAGATAGAGACCCATTTGGAACCGCAGACGCCGCACTGGCTGACCAGTGAGGATGTCGATGCGGCTGAGCTGGCCGATATCCGGCGGATCCTGCAGTCGGCGCTGGAGCAGGGGGAGATGGTGCAAGACGTCCATAACATCCGCGCGCGCAAGACCGACGGCGGCATCATCGTCAACTTCCACTGCCGGGTATCGCCGGCGGTGACCATCGCCGCCGCGCACGATGCGGTCGATCTGATCGAACGGCGGCTGCGCGCGCTTTATCCGGCCATCACGCGCGCGATAGGGCACGTCGAACCGATCAAACCCGGCGTTTGAATCAGCTCGAGCAGCTGCGGATAAAGCACCGGATTGGCCAACAGCAACGGGTTGCCGCGCCGCAGCCCGTTGTTGTTCATGAAGTTGTTCGCCACGCCGCCGGCTTCGCGCGTCAGCACCAGCCCAGGCAGGCTGTCCCAGGCGTTCATGTGCGGTTCGTAATAGCCCAGCAGCCGGCCGGCGGCCACCTGTGCGGTCATCAACGCGCCGGAACCGCTGCGCACAAACATGCCGCCCGCCTGCAGCAAACGGCAGATAAAACCGCTGAATTCCGCTGCCGAGGCGCGCGCTGAAATCCCAACGCCCAACACGCCGTCCGCGACGCTGCGCCCGGCATGCACGCCGATCGGTTCTCCGTTGAGGAAGGCGCCGCCGCCGAGACAAGCGCGAAACATTTCGCGGTGGTTGGGATCGTAGAGCACACCGATCGTCGGCTCACCGTCGATTACCACGCCTATCGAGATGCACCAGGTATGTAACCCGTTCAGGAAGCAGGCAGTGCCGTCAATCGGATCGACCACCCAAATACAGGCGGCGTTATCACCGCTGCCGCCGCTCTCTTCACCGAGAAACCCATCGAGGGGAAACCGGCGGTTGATCATGCGGCGAATCAGCGCCTCGACGCGGCGGTCGGCTTCGCTGACCACATCCTGCAGACCCTGTTTAAAGTCAATTGCCAGGCTTTGTCGGCGCTGATAAAAGCTGAAGGCGAGATCGGCGGCGGCGCGGGCGATTTCACGCGCGAAGCGATAGCGCGCTTCGATATCCTGTGGGGAAAGTGCAGTCATGGCAGGCTCGATAGCAAAGAACGAATCGACTTACCCTGTCATAAAAGGATGAAGTTAATGTGTCGCTCAGCCCGGCGGGTAATAAAAACCCAGCTGTGTCATGGCGTCGGCAGAGGAAAGCGGCGCCGTTGTGGCCCCGGTTGGTATCACCGCTCGCCAAAACGCCAGCCCGCGGGGGTTATCTTGGCCGACCGACAGCGACCAGCCACCCGGATGCTGCGTAAACAAGGCGCGAGCGGCCTGTTGCCCAATTCCGGCGCGCCGCCAGGCGGGCCGGATGTAAAACTCGGCCATTTCGACGCTGGCGCTATCCAGGCGCCTGACCAGCGCAAAACCGGCCGTTTGCCGATCGCTCAAGATCAAATAAGGGTAGCGGCCGGCTTCACGCCAGTAGAGCGGCAGATAGGGGTAAGCCTCGTCGGCGCCCAGCTCGCGCAGGCAGTCAAGCAGCATGGCCGCCAACAGCGGCTGCTGCGCGCACGAGGCCGCTTCAAGTGAAAATGACATGTTGCTCTCCTTAAAAACAGGCCGCCGGGGTGGCCTGTCAGGGTCAGCCCAGCTGCAGCCGGGCGGTGAGGTCGGCAATCTCGCGGCGCCAGCGCGCCTGAAGCGCCGGTTTCTGGTGCTTCGGTTTACGCGCCAGGTCAGCCTCCAGCTTGCTTTCGAGGGCAAACAGGGCGGCCAACAGCGCGTCTTCGCCTTCCAGCCGCGCGTCTGGCGCCGGCGCGTTTGCGTTGGCCTCGTCCGCCGTCGGCAGCGCCGGCGTTTCACCCGCCAGGCGCTGGTACACCGGCGCCAGATCGTGCCACTCCGTCAGTTTTTGCTGGTCGACCAGCCAAAAACGGTTGCAGCTCTGTTCAATCAGCATCCGGTCGTGGGTGACCAGCATGACGGCGCCGGGGAACTGGCGCAGCGTTTCCGCCAGCTCCTCTTTGCCCGCCATATCCAGATGGTTGGTGGGCTCATCCAGCAACAGCAGCGAATGGTTGGCCAACGTCAGGCCGACGAACAGCAACCGCGAACGCTCGCCGCCGCTCAGCGAACGGATCTGCTGAGAGTGGCGCAGGTAAGGGAAACCGGCGCCGATCAGCGCCATTTTTCGCTGCTCCTCGGTCAACGGCGCAAACTGCGCCAGCGCATCGCTCAACGTGTCCTCATCGCGCAACTGCTGCAGGCTTTGATCGTAATAACCGATGCGCACCCGCGGGTGGAACAGCGCCGGGCGCAGCGTTTGTTGCTGATACTCGCGCCACAGCAGACGCAGCAGCGACGATTTGCCGCAGCCGTTGCGTCCGACGATGGCGATGCGATCGCCGCTTTTCACCCGCAGGTGTTCCAGGCTGAACAGCACCGGCGCATCCGGCGCCGGACGCACCGCCCAGTGTGGCAGCGCCAGCAGGCGATCGGCGTCCAGCGCTTCTCCCTGCAGGCGCAGCCGCCACGGGCTGCCGGCGGTCAGGGTAGTCTGTTCTTCCTTCAACCGATCGACGCGCTTCTCCATTTGCTTGGCCTTGCGCGCCAGATCTTCGTTGTCGTAGACCTTGCCCCAGACCGCCAGCCGTTTGGCGCTTTTCTCTACCCGTTCGATCTCCTTTTGCTCGGCCTGGCGACGGTGCTCGTCCGCGGCATCCTGTTCTGCCAACGCAGCGCGCGCAGCGGAGCAGGGTAAGCGGAAGAACTGCAGCGTTTTGTCGCGCAGGATCCAGGTGCAGTTGGTCACCTGGTCGAGCAGATAGCGGTCGTGCGACACCAGCACGAAACTGCCGTTCCAGTTACGCAAGAACTGTTCCAGCCACAGTAACGTGGGCAGATCCAGGTGGTTGCTGGGTTCGTCGAGCAGCAGCAAATCGGGCTGGCGGATCAGCGCGCGGGCCAACAGCAGCCGGGTATGCTGGCCGCCGCTGAGGGTGCCGGCGTTCAACGTCCAGCTCGTTGGTTCAAACCCCATCTCGGCCAGCAGCGCTTCGCAGCGCCAGCGTTCGCTGAGGTGCTGGCTCGCAGGCAACCGGGCCAGAACCGCGTCCAGCAGGGTGCTGGCGTGCAGCTCAGGCGGCAGGTGCTGCTCGATGCGCGCCATCAAGCATTGGTGTGACAATGTCACCGTTCCGCTGTGTGCGGGCAGGGCACCGCTGAGGATTTGCAGCAGGGTACTTTTGCCGCAGCCGTTATCGCCGATCAAACCGATGCGATCGCCTTTTTTCAGGCTGAAGGAAATCTCGCTCAGCAGGGCGCCGAACGCGTTGTCGTAACCGACAGATTGTGCAGACAGTAATGTGCTCATTGCTTACTCAAGAGTTACAGGCATGACAATGCCTATCGTCAAACATCGCTGACGACAACCCGGTAAGCCGGAGGGAAGATCCTGGATTTTAGTAAGCTTCGCTCAAGCTGGGTTATCGCAGCACGATACCGGTAATGCTTGAGCGGCGACGATTACCAAAGAAGTGTGAGTGAAAAACCAATTCACACGTCAGCATAGTAAGTCTCCTTTTATTGGTTGCAGGTTAATCGGTGGCTGGAGTATAGAGCGCTTTGCGCCGCGCCGCCAGTGTAAAAGCGCCCGAATAATCAGCAGGCTAATGACCTCCGGGGCGCATGGCACACAATGGGAATAATTACTGTATTTCGGCCGACATGAAGCAGCTATTATAATTAGCGTTTATGGTTAAGCGACGGTTCATCCGCCGCCTGTTGGTCTGTCTATCAGATAATGATGCTGAGCACTGAATTTATGTTAAAGCCTCGCCCGTTCCTGCTGTTGTTGTTATTGCTGCTGGGTTTGCAGCTCACGCCGCTCGGCGCCGTCGCCGCCACCCAGGATGATCCCGCCGCCGAAAGCGCGCCCGATCCCGCCACGCAGCTGAAAGCCGCGCAAAAGCAGCTCGACAGCATGAAGCAGCTGGTTTCCAAAGCCACTACCGACACCCAGCTCAGCAAGCTGCGGTTGGCGACCGACGATCTGGTCGCCGGCATGGACAAACTGTCTACCGATCTGCAGCCGCTGCAGGAAAAGCTGCAGGCGCAGCTGGACGTTCTGGGGCCGGCACCGGTCGCCGGCGCGCTGCCGGAAACCCCAGCGGTCGCCCAGCAGCGCAATGCGCTGAACAACAGCAAGAAACAGCTCGACGATGCGGTAAAGCGCGCGCAGGCCATCAAGACCAGCGCATTCGACCTGGGGCAACAGATCAGCGATCTGCGCCGGGTAGCGTTTAAAACCCAACTGGCGCTGAATACCGGCAGTATTCTGGGCATCAAGTTCTGGGCGCCGGTGGTGCAGCCGTCAGCGGATGACGTGCAGCGGCTGGATCAGTTCAACACCGAGATGAAAGCGGCCTGGGACGCCAGCTGGCAGGAGGAGTGGCGTTACGGCACGCTGGCGCTGCTGGCGCTGGCGGTGATTGTCTGGTCCTGGGGACGTTATTTCTCCGAGCGTTTCCTTGCCTGGGTCAGCATTCGCTTCTTGCCTGACGGACGCCTGCGCCGCAGCTTCATGGCTATCGTCACCGTGGCGGTGACGGTGTTCACCACCTCGATCGCGTTAAACCTGCTGTATTACGTCTTCGTTCGCGTACAACCGCTGCCGGTGATGCTTGAAGATTTCGCCGAAGGCTTTAACCGTTTGGGGATCTTCTGCGCGATGATCGCCGGGCTGGGGCGCGCGGCGCTGTCGCTGAATCGTCCGTCGTGGCGTCTGGCTTCCATGGATAACGAAGTGGCCGCCGGGCTGCGCTACTTCTCGCCGCTGCTGGCCGGCCTGGCGCTGGCGTTCGGCACCGTAGAGCTGATCAACAACGTCGTCAGCGCCTCATTGGCCACCACCATCTTCGGCAACGGTCTGGTGGCGGGGCTGATCGGCATGGTGCTGCTGGCGGCGCCGCTGCGCGGCCAGCGCATTCGCCGCCGTCTGGAACAGCAGGGCGCGCACCTGGAAAAACGCACGCTGGTCGGCGGGCTGGTGCATATCGTCACCCTGGTGTGCTCGGTGGTGATCCTGTTTTCACTGCTGATCGGCTACATCGCCTTCGCTCGCTTCCTGACCTACCAGCTGATTTGGGTAGTGTTGGTGCTGATGGCGTTCTACTTCATGGTGTTGTTCGCCACCGACTTTTGCGCCGCGCTGTTTTCGCCGCAGACCGTCAGCGGCAAGATGCTGAAGAAAACGCTCAGCTTCAAGGATCGCCACCTGGAGCAGATGTCGATCATCACCACCGCGCTGGCCAAATGTTCACTGCTGCTGTTGATGATCGTCGCGTTGTTCAACGGCTCGTTCGGCAGCACCACGCCGGGTACGCTGATGGAGAAAATCGTCTCCATCCTGACCGGCGAAGGGTTGCAGCGTTTCAACATCGTGCCCGGCAACCTGCTCAACGCGGTGATCTGCCTGGCGATCGGCATCTACATTCTGCGCGCGGTACGGCGCTGGTTGGGTTCTGAACTGCTGCCGAAGACCATCTCGGACGTCGGCATTCGCGCCTCGCTGGTGACGCTGTTCAGCAATATCGGCTATGTGCTGGTGATTCTGATCACCCTGGCGGCGCTGGGCATTCAGTGGAGCAACCTGGCGTGGATCGTCAGCGCCCTGTCGGTCGGTATCGGTTTCGGCTTGCAGGAGATCGTGAAGAACTTTATTTCCGGCCTGATTCTGCTGACCGAACGCCCGGTGAAGGTGGGGGATATGATCGGCATCGGCGGCGTGGAGGGCGACGTGCGTCGCATCAACGTGCGCGCCACCGAGATTCAGCTCAGCGACCGCTCCACCATGATCGTGCCCAACTCGCAGCTGATTTCGCAGAACGTGCGTAACGCCACCATGGGCAATGCGCAAGGGGTGGTGACCATCGCGCTGACGTTCCCGACCTCTATCGACCCGGAACAGGTGCGCAATATCTTGCTCAGCGCCTATAACGAGTATGAAACCATTCTGGAGACGCCGGCGCCTTATGTGCGCTTCAGTCAGTTGGGGCCGGACGGCATTATCCTGAGCGTGACCGGCTATGTGCCGAGTCCGCGCATGGTCGGCGCCACCAAGAGCGAACTGCTGTTCAACATCCTCAAGCTGCTGCGCGCCCAGGAAGTGAGCCTGTCCAGCCCGCAGGAGGTGGTATTCATGAAGCAGCAGGCGACGCGATATCAGGCGAACGAAGAGGAGCACTCTTCGTAGTTCAACGTTAAGGCGGCGGGCCGTTCAGCGACGGCCCGCCGAACGCGGTTAATACATTGACGGCTCAACCGATTGCGAGCAGTCGCTGTTGGCGCCGGAGTTACTGCAGGTGTAGGGTTCATTCGGCGACGCCGGCGGCGCATTCGACGGGCCACCGCCGCCGCCGATACAACCGCTCAACATCAGCATCAAGAACACCAGCGTTATCTTTTTCATCTCACCGTCCTCCATTGCGATTCCTGATTTAAGTATATGTCGGGAAAGCGAACGGCACCGCTTTACGGTGCGATCTATACTCCTCTGATGCCGTTTCGCCGCACCACGTCGACGAATGAGGGGGAAAAATGCCAACCGACGACGATTTAACGCGTTTTGCCGCGCAAGGCGCGCCGGCATTGCCGCCCGGTGCCCGACAGGGGGATATCGAGCATGACGGCGCGCGTATCTGGTATGCCGCCTATGGCACCGAACCGACGGTGATCCTGTTGCACGGCGGCCTGGGCCACAGCGGCAACTGGGGCTATCAACTGCCGGCGCTGTTGGCTGCCGGCTATAACGTGCTGGTCATCGACAGCCGCGGCCACGGGCGCAGCACGCGCGACGCACGGCCGTATCGTTACGATCGGATGGCCGATGACCTGTTGGCGGTGATGACGGCGCTGCGCATCCCGCGTGCCGCGTTGGTGGGCTGGAGCGACGGTGCCTGCGTCGCGCTCATCGCTGCCCACCGGGCACCCGAGCGGGTGGCCGGCGTTTTTTTCTTCGGCTGCAATATGGACGCCAGCGGGGTTAAACCGCCGTCGTCCAGCCCGATCGTCGAACGTTGCTTTGCGCGCCATGCGCAAGACTATGCCGCCTTGTCACCGACGCCGGAAGATTTCGCTCCCTTCGTCGCCGCCGTAAGTCTGATGATGAGCAGCCAGCCGAACTATACCGCGCAGGATCTGGCGGCTATTCGCGTGCCGGTGACGGTGGTGCACAGCGAACACGATGAGTTTATCCGCGCCGAACATGCCGTCTACCTGAGCCACAGCATCCCCGGCGCTCGCCTGGTAACGCTGCCGGGCGTCAGCCACTTCGCGCCCCTGCAGCGGCCGGCGCTGTTCAACCGCGCGCTGCTGGATTTTCTCGCTGGTGCCTGTGTTTTCGGTGATAGTGGCAAGTGAAGAGCGATCGCATAGGAAATAAACCATTCTAGCCAAGCGCTGATTTCCATTTTAATGATATTTTTTCGATTGATTCTGCGGCGTTTGTAACTGTGGTTAAATGTGATAAAAATTAATAAAATATTCAACGAATCAATTAGTGGAATATTAAAGCATTCAATGAGTGCTAGGGGGAACTATTCTTGGTGTCGATGATTATTTACTCCTGAAAATGAACGTTGGATTAATTTCCTATAGCGGTGTGAAAATCCATGTGACAAGCATCATAATTTAATGACATTTAATTTTTTTGCTGGTCGTACAGGGATAGTATGAAATTCAACCATTTTTGATGGTTGCAAACCTGAACAATTCAAGGAGAGAGTTCATGAAAAAAATTTTAAGTAGCCAACTCGATGCCGTATCTGGTGGGTGGCAGGACCGTGACGGTAGTGGGAAAAGATCGTCTGATAACGGTGGCTCTGTAATTCTGGCATAGAAGTAAAATCCCGTGCTTTATAGGTGGCATGATGAATAGGTATATTATTTTTATAAAAGGTGATAAATCAACAGTTATGAGAAAAGAAGTAGTCACACAAAAAGTTATTAACGATATGAAGCAACAGGGATTCAGAAAGCATCATGTTGAAGTAGATGCTGAAAGTGAAAGCGATGCGATTATCAAGCTAAATAAAAAAAGCAATGATTACTTGGATTCATTGAGGGATTTTTCAGGTAACTTATTATTCTGTTCTGTTTGCATTATTATCATGGCCATAGTCTATTTTTTCAGCTAACAAATAGGGAAATCAAAGGATATTGCAATCCATTTTGCATGGTGACCTAAATGATAGCGTTGGAAATGGCTTCGTCAGACACGTTCGACAGTCAGAAAATGAAATAGCGTGGCTGGGCATTGCTGTTGTTCGGCATTCCTTTTTGGTTGACGCTACATATTTTCTGAATGGGTGGTGCCCATTGCCGCGGATGCACCGATTGCGAGTATGTACGGCTCCGGCCTCAGACCTCAATGTGGCGCCGTGGCCTGCGCGTTGACGTTTGCTGTTCTATGCTGGAGGCGGGCATTTTTACATCATCGCAGAGGACATCATGAGCGAAAGCATCGTGGTCAGATCGCTGGAACAACGGGATTACGCCGCCTGGTTGGCGCTGTGGCAGGGGTATAACGCCTTTTACGGCCGGGAGGGGGCAACGGCGTTGCCGGACGAAGTGACGCAAACCACCTGGCGGCGTTTTTTCGACGCCTACGAGCCGATGTTCGCGCTGGTCGCCGAGCATCAGGGGCAGGTGGTTGGATTAACGCACTATCTGCTGCACCGCAGCACCATTCAGCTGCAGCCCAACTGCTATCTGCAGGATCTGTTCACCGCAGAGGCGGTGCGCGGTAAAGGGGTGGCGAGGGCGCTGATCGCGGCGGTTTACGAGCGTGCGCAGCAGCTGGGGTTGCCGCGCGTCTATTGGAATACCCATGAAACCAACCAGACGGCGATGCGGCTGTATGACAAGGTGGCGGATCGTCCCGGATTTGTGATGTATCGCAAGGCGCTTTGACGCCCGGTGAAATGAAAACGGGCGCCAAACGGCGCCCGACAATAGGCAGGTTAGAAATCGACCGTCACCTGCAGGCTCAGGCTGCGCGGTTCCCCCTCAATCACGCGTAAATTGCCGGCGCTGGAGGCATAATATTCGCGGTTGAACAGGTTTTTCACATTCAGCTTCAGCTGAGTATGTTTCCCCAACAGTTTGCTGTCCCAGGCGACAAACGCATCCGCCACGGTATAGGCCGGCATGGTGAAGCTGTTCTCCGGATCGCCGGCGCGGCGGCCGACGTAGCGTGCGCCGCCGCCAACGCGCACCTCGCCGGGCACCACCGGCAACGTCATGCGGTGGCTGAGGTACAGGCCGCCCATGTTGGTCGGGGCGTTGACCAGCCGATTGCCGACGTTGGCCGGGTTGAGATTGTCTTCAACGATTTCGGTCTTGTCGTAGCTGTAGTTGGCGGTGAGATCCCAGTTGCGCGCCACTTCGCCGTTCAACTCCAGTTCGACGCCGGTGGAGCGCGCTTTGGGAATGCTGCGGGTCACGCCGTTGATAAAGATCGACATATTGCTTTCATCGATGCGATAGAGCGCCAGCGTGGCGTCAAACGCCGGGGTGACTTGCCATTTGCCGCCCACTTCATAAGTGGTGCCGGTTTCCGGCGTGGCGACGTTGCCATTGTCGTCGATGGCGGTGGATGGCGTGAAGGAACGGCTGTAGTTGCCGTACAGCGACAGGCTCGGCGTCAACTTATACACCAGTCCCGCCTGCGGCAAAAACTGGTTATCTTTGTCATTGAGCGTATTTTTCGGCTGCCGGAAACCGTTGCTGTTGTTCTGATAATACGACTGATAGCGCGCGCCCAGCACCGCGATCCATCGCTCGGTGAGATGAATGCTGTCCTTGGCGTACAGAGAGCGGCTGAACAGCGTGGCGCGCAGATTGCTCGCCGCGTCGCTGTAGGTCGTACTGTCAGTGACAGGCGTTTCGCCATAGGTCGGATCGTACATGTTGAAGGTCTTCGACACCTTGCCGCGATAGGAATACGCCTTATAGGTCTGGTTTTTCTCGTAGTCCACGCCCAGCAGCAGGTCATGCTGCATGCCGAATACCTCCGGCGAGCCGGTCAGATCCCACGAGTAGTAGTGGGTCTGGTGATTAAAGCCTCGGTTGGCGTCGGCGCGGCGCGAAACGATGCCGGTCGTGGTATCGACGGCGGTGGCGCGCACTTCGTTACTGTCGTAACGGCGCTGCAGCCACGCGTAGTTGACGCGGGTGGTCCAGATCGGATCCAGCGCGTATTCATAATGGGCGCTCAGGCGTTTGTTTTTGCCCCAGGCGCGGTTGGCGTAATCATCAAGCCGGCGGTTGTAGGGCACATCGACCGGTTTACCGTCGATAAATGCGGTGCCGCGATCGTAAGGAATGTCGTACTTATATTCGCTGTAGGCGATGTTAAAGGAGGCTTTGTCGCCGAACCAACTGAGCGAGGGGGCGAGCAGCGTGTGTTCGTCGCTGCCGAAGTTGCGCCAGTAATCCGCGTGCTGACGTTCGGCGATCAGGCGAAAGGCGAAGCCGCCGCCCAGCGGGCCGGTGACATCGACACTGCCGCTGCCGCCGCCAAAGCTGTTGGTGGCGCCGCTGATGCGGGTGTTCCAGTCATACTGCGGTTTTTTACCGATCAGATTGATGATGCCGCCAGGGCTGAGGATACCGTAAAGCAGTGAAGCGGAGCCTTTCAGCACCTCGACGCGTTCGGTGGTGGCGTCCATGCTCAACCCCTGGTTGCTGCGTACGCCGTCGATGAACACCGAACCGTCGGAGTTGACCCCAAAACCGCGTTTGACAAAGCCGTCCTCGGTGCCGCCGAGTGTGTTGCCCTGGGTGACGCCGCTGACGAACTTCATCGCGTCATTGACGCTTTTGACCTGGAAGTCGTCAATCACCTGAGAGGTGACAACGCTGATCGATTGCGGCACCTCGGCGATCGGCGCTGCGGTTTTGCTGCCGGTCGAAGCGGTATCGGCGCTATAGCTGCCGGCAGGCAGCGGGGCGGCGGTTACTGTGATGGACTCCTCCGATTTAGCGTCGGTCACGGCGGCGATCGTCAGGGCGGGAAACAGGCCGGCAAACAGGGGCAGCGTACGCAGAATGGGATTTTTTTTGCTTTTGTAGGGGTGGCGAAGAACTGACTGGCGCATATCATTCCATGGTAAAATAATAAATAGTAACGATTATCATTATAATTATCATTTGATGAAATTAGATAGAGGAAGTTGGCGCCCTTCGCGCATTGCAAGATTTTATTTTGCCATCAGTGAAAAGCATGGCGGTTTTGCCGGTATAAATTCGCCGGATTGGCCACAAAGATCAAGGTGACGGCAGCGTTTCGGCAGTTTCTGCGTCTGGTAGCTGGTTGCCGTCAATATATTGATACACAAATATATTTTCCCTTGATGAATAAACAGATGCCCGCGCTGGCAAAACTGGCAATAATAGCCGGGTCGGCCGTGTGTGTTCTCCTTGTTCGACGGTTGTGACGCGAAAAGACTGTCACTTTACGCTAGCGAAAGTCTCTGGATCCAAGATGCAAACCATCCCGTTGTCCGATACCCGTAAAATCTGGCCCGCGACCCTCATCTTTTTGCTGGTGTTTGCGCTGTGCCTGCTGGGTATCGTGAGCCGTCCCGGCAGCTTTCTGGCGATATTCTGGCCGGTAAACGCCGTGCTGCTGGCCGTTTTGGTGCGCCGCCCGCAGTGGGCCACCTGCGCCGGCTGGGGCATGGCGGTGCTGGGCTATCTGGCGGCGGACCTGTTGACCGGCAGTTCGCTGGAAAAGGCGCTGCTATTGAATGCCGCCAATCTTTCCGGCGTGGTGGCAGGGTATTGGCTGTTCATGCGGCTGTCGCCACCGGCGCGCATGTTGCAGCGCGGCGCTTCAAGCATGTATCTGTTCGGCATCTGCCTGGCCGCCGCTGCCGTCACCGGCGTGGCGGGCGCCGTCGCCTCTCAGTGGCTGTTCGGCAGACCCTATTTGACCTCGCTGGCGCTGTGGTTCTCGTCCGAATTCACCAATTACGTCACGCTGATGCCGTTCATTCTGGTGTTTCCCATCGATTGGCGACATCGCCTGCGCGCGGCTTGCGCCATGCTGATGCAGCGCAGCCAATGGCCGCAGGCGGGGCAAAAACTTGCGGTGTTGGCGCTGCTGGCGCTAGCGGCGGTTTGCAGCGTGCTGATCGGCGGGCCCGGCGCGGTGATCTTTCCAATGCCGGTGCTGCTGTGGCTGGCGATGTCCTTTTCACTGTTCAGCACCATGATCGCGGTGCTGGTTTACGTGCTGTGGTGCCATCTGGCGATCGATTTCGGGCTGTTGAGCACGACGCTCGATATGAAGGTGTTGCAGAACGCGGTGTCGATGCGTTTGGGCATTGCGCTGTTGGCGCTGGGGCCGATCGCCGTCGCCAGCATGAACTATGCGCGCAATGCGCTGTTGCGCACCCTGGAGCATGTGGCGAATCACGACGCCTTGACGCATGTGTTGACGCGCAATGCGTTTATGCAGCGCGGCGAACGGGTGATTGACCAAAAAGGCGAGCTGGTTTGCGTCATGATGCTCGATATCGACTATTTCAAATCGATTAATGACCGTTTCGGCCACGCCGGCGGCGATCAGGCGCTGATGGCCTTTACCCGCGCGATCGCCGCCGATCTGAGCGTCAATGATCTGTTTGGCCGCATGGGTGGCGAAGAGTTTGCCATTGTCTCGACGCTCGGCCAGCCGCAGCAGGGATTGCAGCTGGCCGAACGGCTGCGGCAACGCATCGAAGCGGAGTCGATCACCATGCCGGCCGGCCATCCGCTGCAGATCACCGTCAGCATCGGCATGGTGACCTGTACGGGCGGTTCCGGCCATAGCCTGGCGGATCTGCTGAAACTGGCGGATCTGGCGGTATACAAAGCAAAAAATGCCGGCCGCAACCGGGTCGCCACGCCTGAGTCTTACCCGCCGCCGGCCCCCGGCCGCTAACTTGCGATCCGCGCAGCGCCCCCGCCGTCTAAACTGGTAGGGGGTGCAGGCAACTCCGCCTGCGTTAAACCGACTGTCCTTAAACAGACAAGAGGATGCCAGGATGAAATACATCGACGGGTTTGTGGTGGCGGTGCCGGCCGCCAACAAGGAGGCGTATCACCGGTTGGCGGCTGCAACGGTGCCATTGTTCAAAGAGTTTGGCGCCACGCGCATCGTGGAGTGTTGGGGTGATGATGTGCCCGACGGCAAACTGACCGACTTTCGCGGCGCGGTGAAGGCGCAGGAAGGCGAAGTGGTGGTGTTCAGCTGGATCGAGTATCCCTCCAAGGCGGTGCGCGACGCCGCCAACGAGAAAATGATGAGCGATCCGCGCATGAAGGCGCTGGGCGAGATGCCGTTTGACGGCAAGCGCATGATCTTTGGCGGGTTCGCGCCAATCCTTGATGAGTGAAGGAGGCGCAGATGGCCAGAATTACGCAACATCTGTGGTTTGAAAAAGACATGGAGGCGGCGCTGAACTGCTATGTCGCGCTGATTCCCGGTTCGTCCGTGAACTGGTTTTCCGATCTGCCGGCGGATACGCCGAGCGGCCCGGCCGGCAGCGTGAAGCTGGCCTCCTTCACCCTGGGCGACCAGCGCTACGCGGCGATCGAAGCCGGGCCGCTGGATCCGTTCAACCACAGTTTCTCCGTGATGGTGGAGTGCGACGATCAGGCGGAGGTCGACCGGCTGTGGGATGCGCTGAGCGAAGGCGGCGAGGCGGAGCAGTGCGGTTGGCTGCGCGATCGTTGGGGGCTGTGCTGGCAGATTGTGCCGCGGCGTCTGACGGAGTTGATGAACGACCCTGACGCCGCCCGCGTGCGGCGGGTGACGGAAGCGATGCTATTGATGGGCAAAATCGACATCGCCGGCCTGGAAGCGGCAGCGCGAGACTAGCGGCAAGATCGAGAAGGAGAGAACGGATGCACCGAGAGCGGCACAGTATTGAGCGCATCGGCTGGCTGCGGGCGGCGGTGCTCGGCGCCAACGACGGCATTGTCTCAACGGCCAGCCTGCTGCTGGGCGTGGCGGCGGCCAGCGCCTCGCATTCCGCGTTGATGATCGCCGGCGTCGCCGGGTGGGTGGCGGGCGCGATGTCGATGGCCACCGGCGAGTATGTGTCGGTATCGTCGCAGGCGGATACCGAAAAGGCTGCCCTGGCTGAGGAGCAGGCGGAGCTGCTTGAAGACTACCCGGGGGAGTTTCGTGAACTGACGTCAATCTACGTGCATCGCGGCCTGGATCCGGCACTGGCCCGGCAGGTAGCGGAAAAGCTGATGGCGCACGATGCGCTGGAGGCGCATGCGCGCGACGAGCTGGGCATTTCCTCCGCCACGCGCGCCCGGCCGCTGCAGGCGGCGTTAGCGTCGGCGCTGAGTTTCTCCCTCGGCGCGCTGTTGCCGCTACTGGTGGCGCTGTGGGCGCCGCTCGACTGGACGCGGCCGGCGCTGGTGGTCTCGGCGCTGATTTCCCTCGGCGTGCTCGGCGGCATCGCCGCAAAAACCGGCGGTGCGCCGATCTTGCCGGGCGTCGCGCGCATCCTCATCTGGAGCGCCCTGGCGATGGCGGTCTCCTCCGGCGTCGGCATGTTGTTTGGCGTCGCCGCCGGGTAGCGCCGGGTTTGCATCAATCTGTTGCATCCCAAGAGCAGAATTTATCATTTGTCAGCCGCCGGCGTTCGCGGCATGGTGACGGCAATGCCAACTCAGTCAGGGACACTTATGCACCAATCACAGATTCAACCGTGGATCGCGCAGCATCCGCTGCTGCAACGCATGGTTGCTCTTGAGCCGATCACCTGGTTCAATCCGCGTGCGACCACGCTGGCCGCAGGGCTGCCTCATGTCGGGCTGAGCGCCGCCGACGTGGCCGAAGCCGAGCAGCGCCTGGCGCGCTTTGCGCCATATCTCGCCGCGGCCTTCCCGGAAACCCAGCCCACTGGCGGGATCATCGAATCCGAACTGGTGGCGATCCCCGCCATGCAGCAGGCGCTGGATCGCCGCTACGGGCACACTCTGGGTGGGAAACTGCTGTTGAAAAAGGACAGCCATCTGCCGATCTCCGGTTCAATCAAGGCGCGCGGCGGCATCTATGAAGTGCTGACGCACGCGGAGAAGCTGGCGCTGGAGGCGGGGCTGCTGCAGACCGGTGATGACTACGCCCGGTTGTTTTCCGACGAGTTCCGTCAGTTCTTCAGCCAATACCGTATCGCCGTCGGATCGACGGGCAATCTGGGATTATCCATCGGCATCATCAGCGCCCGCCTGGGATTTGACGTCAGCGTGCACATGTCGGCGGATGCGCGGGCGTGGAAGAAGCAGAAGCTGCGCGACAACGGCGTGACGGTGGTGGAATACGCCGAAGATTACGGCGTGGCGGTGGAGCAGGGCCGCAAACAGGCGGCGAACGATCCGCGTTGTTTCTTTATCGACGATGAAAACTCGCAAACCCTGTTCCTTGGCTATGCGGTGGCCGGCGGCCGCCTGAAGCGGCAGTTCGCCGAACAGGGCATCGTGGTGGACGCGCAGCATCCGCTGTTCGTTTATCTGCCGTGCGGCGTCGGTGGCGGGCCGGGCGGCGTGGCGTTTGGCCTCAAGCTGGCGTTCGGCGATCACGTTCACTGCGTTTTCGCCGAGCCGACCCATTCGCCCTGCATGCTGCTCGGGGTTTACAGCGGGCTGCATGACGGGATTGCGGTGCAAGATCTCGGCATCGACAACCGCACAGCGGCGGACGGATTGGCGGTGGGGCGCGCCTCCGGCTTTGTCGGCCGGGCGATGGAACGCCTGCTGAGCGCGTTTTACACCCTGAGCGACGAGGAGATGTTCGCGTTGCTCGGGTTGTTGGATCGGCACGAACATATCCAGCTGGAGCCGTCTGCGCTGGCCGGCATGGCCGGGCCGTGGCGCATGGCGGCCAATGCGCAACCGTTGAGCGGGCAAGGCGTGAGCGCGGAGAGTCTGGCGCAGGCGACGCATCTGGTGTGGGCGACCGGCGGCGGCATGGTGCCGCCGGTGGAAATGGCGAAGTACCTCGCCGCCGGGCAGACGGCGGAGTAAGGCGCAATAAAAAAAGGGGCGAACATCGCCCCTGATTGTCTGCCACGCCGTTACAGCTGTTCGCCGTTGCTGGCGATGACCCGGCGGTACCAGTCGAAGCTCTTCTTGCGCGAGCGCTCAAGCGTACCGGTGCCGTCGTCGTGTTTATCGACGTAGATAAAGCCGTAGCGTTTGCTGTACTCACCGGTGGTGAACGACACGCAGTCGATGCAGCCCCAAGGGGTGTAGCCGATCAGATCCACGCCGTCTTCAATCACCGCTTTCTTCATCTCTTCGATATGAGCACGCAGATAGTCGATGCGATAGTCATCGTTGATCTGGCCGTCCGCTTCCACCTTGTCGAAGGCGCCGAAGCCGTTTTCCACGATAAACAGCGGCTTCTGGTAGCGTTCATACAATACGTTCAGCGAGTAGCGCAGCCCGACCGGATCGATCTGCCAACCCCAGTCGGAAGCCTTGACGTGCGGGTTCGGCACGTTGCCCGGGAAACCGAACATGCCGTCGCTGCCTTCCACCGCGTTGGCCTGCAGCGCGTTGCTCATGTAATAGCTGAAGCCGATGTAGTCGGTGCAGCCCTCGCGCAGGATCTGGGCGTCCTGCGGCTGCATCTCGATCTTCAGCCCTTTGCGTTCCCAGTCGCGCAGCAGATAGCTTGGGTAGTAGCCGCGCATCTGCACGTCGGTGTACAGATAGCGCTGGTGCATCGCTTCCACGGCGTACATCACGTCGTCCGGCTTGCAGGAATAAGGGTAGAACGGCACGCAGGCCAGCATGCAGCCGATCTTGAACTCCGGGTTGATCTGATGGCCGAGTTTGACCACCTGCGCACTGGCGACGAACTGGTGGTGCAACACCTGATACAGTGCCTGCTCCGGATTGTCTTCCTGGGTGTAATCCACGCCGGAACAGCAGTAGCCGAACAGCGGGTAGCGGTAGTTGCTCTGGTTGTTGATCTCGTTGAAGGTCATCCAGTACTTCACCTTCTCGCGGTAGCGGCGCATCACCACTTCGCTAAAGCGCACGAAAAACTCCACCACCCGGCGGTTTTTCCAGCCGCCGTAGGTTTTCACCAAATGGTAAGGCATTTCGAAGTGGGACAGGGTGATCACCGGCTGGATGCCGTATTTCAGCAGCTCATCGAACAGATCGTCGTAAAACTGCAGGCCGGCTTCGTTCGGCGCCGTTTCGTCGCCGTTCGGGAAGATGCGCGTCCAGGCGATCGAGGTGCGGAAGCATTTGAACCCCATCTCGGCGAACAGCGCCACGTCTTGTTTGTAGCGGCCGTAGAAGTCCACCGCTTCATGGTTGGGGTAACGGTAGCCATCGAGCACGCCGTCGGTCATCACGCGATCGACGCCGTGCGAACCGCCGGACAGCACGTCGGCGATGCTTGGGCCTTTGCCGCCCCGATCCCAACCGCCTTCAACCTGGTGCGCGGCGACCGCGCCCCCCCACAGAAAATCCTTCGGCAACTGTTTCATCGTCAATGTCTCATCGGTTTATTTAATGAAGGGTAATCACGCTGCGTTGAGAATAGAGTACCAATACCGAAAGAAATGTCACGATATAACAAATCACCGTGAAAAGTGATTTGTCACAATAAAAAAACAGCCTGTTTTATTTTGCCGAATTAATATGCCCGAGCCGTTTGCCGATGGTTTCAATAATGTAAAGCACGGGGATCTGCGTGGTAATATTATGATGGCCGCCGATCAAATGCTGCGGAACGTGGTAAGAGAGGTTGAAGTCCGCCAGCCGCGCGAGCGAAGAGGTTTCGTTGTTGGTGATGCTGATGATTTTGCAGTGGTGCAGACTGAACTGGCTCGCCAACCGCAGGATCTCTTCGGTCTCGCCGGAGACCGACAGCATGATCGCCACCGCGTTTTTATACATATCGCTGTTGACCGGATAATAAGGATCGTCGATATGGGTGCTGAATTTCCCGACGTTGGAGAAGAAACGCGCGCCATATTTCCCCAATGCGCCTGACGTACTGATGCCGACGAAAATAATTCGCTCGGCGGCGGCGATATGCTGCACCGCCTGATCGATCAGCTGATTAAACTCTTCGTTGCTGACGCTTTTAAAAAAGCTGAGGATTTCGCCGATGCCGGAATCGAGCGGCGGCGCGTCGCTTTGCTCGAGGTACAGTTTGAAACGGATGCGAAATTCCGAATAGCCGTCACAGCCCATTTTTTTGCAAAACCGCAGCACGGTGGTGGTGGACACGCCGGCGGCCTCCGCCAGCTCGCGGATGGTCATGTACATCACCTGATTTTTGTGTTTGCTGACGTAGTTATAAACCATCAGCTCCAGGGCGTTGAGCTCGGCGATTGCTTTATGGGTGAACATGAGTCGGTCCGGCGGCTGAAAACGGGAAGCTTATCTGCAGGTTAACATAGCAAAATTCACCGCCGCTGGCACTGCCGAAGCAAAAGAAAAGCCGCACCAGTCAGGGGCGGCCCAAAGTTCACGACGAACAAATTAAAGCAAAACGTTCCGGAAGACATGCCATGAAAACGCGTTTCATCACACAGTGTCAGCATAGGCCAGCTTATTCCGGCGGCAAAATGCCGGTTTTTGCTTTCCAAAGCTAAAGATTGGCAAAGTTACGGCGCCATATCCCTGGCGCGCGAACGTGCCAGCAGCGGCGGGGCCAGCAGATACAGGGCGGCGGCCAGCGCCCAGACCAGGCCGGGCCAGACATCGCGCGTGGCGGCGTACAGCGCCGTCGCTACCAGCGGCCCGGCGACGCCGATCAGGCTGCCCATGCTGGACAGCGTCCCCTGCAGCTCGCCCTGATGGTCGTCGTCCACCTTGTGCGCCATCAGCGCCTGCAGCGCGGGCAACGCCATGCCGCCCGCCGCAAACAACGGCAGCAGGACGAACGGCGCCCAGCCGCGCGTGGCGATCGACAGC
Source organism: Serratia sp. Ae19-1 (assembly GCF_059801225.1). Lineage (NCBI taxonomy): Bacteria > Pseudomonadati > Pseudomonadota > Gammaproteobacteria > Enterobacterales > Yersiniaceae > Serratia > Serratia sp. Ae19-1. The sequence goes on from NZ_JBCHWD010000004.1 coordinate 280,819, forward strand.
AGCAGCATGCCCAGCGCGTCGGCGGCCAGGCCGATCAGCAGCGCCTTGCGCTCGCCGAGCCGTGCGACCAGCGGGCCGACGGCAAAGGCCTGCGACAGCGCGTGGCAGGCGCCGTAACCGGCCAGCGACAGGCCCGCCAACATCATGCTCCAGCCGAAGCGATCCTGACCGTATAAAATCCACAGCGTAGCCGGCGCCTGAGAGGCCAGCGCCATGATCAGGTAAATGCCGGCCAGCGGCAGCAGGCCCGGCTTGCCGTGCAATCGCCGCAATGAAGAAAAGGGATTAAGCCGGATTTTCTCGGCGGTGCGGGAGCTGGGTTTACGCGATTCGGGCAACAGGAAAAACGCCAACGCCAGGTTGATGGCGTTCATCACCGCCGCCGCCAGGAAGGGGGCATGCAGATGCCATTCGCCCAGTGAGCCGCCGAGCAGCGGGCCGACGATAAAGCCGACGCCGAATACGGCACCCACCAGGCCGAAACGCCGCGCGCGTTGGCCGGCAGGGGTAATATCGGTGACATAGGCGGTGGCGACCGCCATGTTGGCGCCGGTGATGCCCGCCAGCAACCGGCCCAGATAGAGCCAGGCCAGCGTCGGCGCGAACGCCATCAGCAGGTAGTCGGCCGCCGCGCCGGCGAGCGAAATCAACAGCACCGGGCGCCGGCCGAAACGATCGCTCAGCGCGCCGAGGATTGGTGAAAACAGGAATTGCATCAACGCATAGGCCGCCAACAGAGCGCCGTAATGCACGCTGCCGGCATCGAGACCGCCCAGCGAGCGCAACAGCGCCGGCAGGATAGGCATGATCAGACCGATGCCCACCGCATCCAGCAGCACCGTCAACAAAATAACCAGCATAGGTTTTTTCAAAATCGTGACTCTAACAGTGATAGAGTAATGAGTATTCCACAGTTACCCTATCAGTGATAGAGAGATGAGCGAAAAAAATACCGCGGCGCGTTTAACGCGCGAAACCGTGCTGCGCGGGGCGCTGGAGCTGCTGAATGACATCGGCATCGACGCCCTGAGCACCCGCCGTCTGGCGCAACATCTGGGCGTACAATCGCCCACGCTTTATTGGCATTTCAAGAACAAGGCCGAGCTGCTGAAGGCGATGGCGGAAACCATCATGCTGGATCACCGTGAAGAGATACCCGCTGACATGCCCTGGCGAGCCTGGGTCACCGCCAACGCGGTCAACTTTCGCCGCGCGTTGCTGGCTTACCGCGACGGTGCGCGCCTGCATGCCGGCACCCGTCCGCAGGAACCGCAGTTCGCGATCATCGAGGCCAAGGTGGCGCTGTTGTGCCGGGCGGGATTTACGCCGGAACGCGCGGTTAACCTGCTGTTCGCCGTTGGCCGCTTCGTGGTGGGCTGGGTGCTGGAAGAACAGCAAATGCAGCCTGATGACGCGCTGAACGAGGCCGACCGTCGGCGTTACCCGCTGCTGTGCGAAGGCTGGGAAGGATTGCAGGAGAAGGGCGCAGACAGGCTGTTCGAGGCGGGCGTCAGGCTGCTGGTCGACGGTGCCGAAGCCGGATTGACGAACGACAATAATCACGGCGGGCAACCATAAAACCGGGCTTATCTATAGGAAATTTATAGAAAATACCCACTTTTCGTTAAAGCCGTCACGGCTACATTCCCTTAACATCATCAGGTCTTTTGACGATAATGATAAATATCTTGCCTGACTGCTCATGGCAACGATGTTACGGATTAAATCCGTTAATTTGAGGGATAGTTTCACCATGGAAATCAATGTTAACGGCCGAGTGGTTCCACTCGGCGACGTCTCGCCCGACACGCCGCTGCTGTACGTGTTACGCAACGATCTGCAATTGAACGGCCCCAAATATGGCTGCGGCCTGGGGGAGTGCGGCGCCTGCACGGTGCTGCTCAACGGCGTCGCCGCACGTTCTTGCTCAATGCCGCTGTCCGCGGTAGGCAACCAATCGGTCACCACGCTGGAGGGCCTGGGCACATCGGAAGCGCTGCATCCGGTGCAGCAGGGATTTATCGATGAGCAGGCGGCGCAATGCGGCTACTGCGCCAACGGCATGATCATGACGCTGGTCGCGCTGTTCGAACGTGAACCCGAGGCGGACGAACAGGCGATCAAGAAAGAGCTGGCCTATAACCTGTGCCGCTGCGGCACCCATCTTGAGATTTTGCGCGCCGCCGAACGCGCTCGCGAACTGCTGGCAGCGCGGAGGCAAGCATGAGCCGTCTCGAACTGACCCGCCGACAGCTGCTACAGGCCGGCGGTGTGGTGATGGTCAGCAGCCTGCTGCCCGCATCGTTTAACGCCTTCGCCGCCGAACCCGCCTCAACGCCCGCCGATCTTCCGCTGGACAGGGTGGACAGCTTTATCAGCCTCACCGCCGACGGGCGGGTGACGGCATTCAACGGCCACGTCGATCTGGGCACCGGCATTCGCACCGCGCTGGCGCAGATCGTCGCCGATGAAATCTGCGTGCCGTTCGAGCAAGTGACGATGATCCTTGGCGATACGCAACGCACGCCGGATCAGGGGCCGACCATCGCCAGCGCCACCATTCAGGTGACGTCGGTGCCGCTGCGGCAGGCGGCGGCGCAGGTGCGCCACATGCTGACGGCGCTGGCGGCCAAGGCTTTCGAACTGCCGGCCGAACAGTTGACGGCGGCGGCCGGCCACGTGTTTGTGACGCAACAGCCGGGGCGTTCGTTGAGCTATGCGCAACTGGCGAGCGGGCAGAATCTGCACGTCGCGTTGGATAAAAATGTTCAGCTGAACAGCGAACAACAGAACCGTTATGTCGGCCGCGCCGTCGCCCGGGTCGATATTCCGGCCAAAGTGAGCGGCGCGCTGACCTATGTGCACGATCTGCGCCTGCCCGGCATGTTGCATGGCCGGGTGGTGCGTCCACCTTATGTGGGCGCAGACAGCAGCGCGCCGCTGGGCGGCGGCCTGTTGTCAGTGGATGAAGGGTCGATCGCGCACCTGCCGGGCATCGTGAGACTGGTGGTGATCAACGATTTCATCGGCATCGTGGCCGAGCGCGAAGAGCAGGCGATCGCCGCCATGCGCCAGCTGAAAACCGAATGGAAATCCTGGGCCGGGTTGCCGGATCTGTCGCCTGAAGCGCTGCCCGCCGCGCTGGAGGCCAATCCGAAAAACGACCGCGTGCTGCGCGACGATGCGGGCACGGACGCCGCGCTGGCGGCACTGCATACCGAAGTGCGGGCAGACTATGTCTGGCCCTACCATCAGCACGCCTCGATCGGCCCTTCCTGCGCGGTCGCCGACGTTAAAGACGGGCGGGCGCAGGTGTGGTCTGGCACGCAAAATCCGCACGATCTGCGCAAAGACATCGCCAGGCTGCTCGAGTTGCCGTCCGAGCAGGTGCACATCACCCGCATGGAGGCCTCCGGTTGCTATGGCCGCAACTGCGCCGATGACGTTTCGGCGGACGCGGCCCTGCTGGCGCGGGCGACCGGTCGCCCGGTGCGGGTACAGCTGATGCGTGAACAGGAGTCCGGCTGGGAGCCGAAAGGCACCGGCCAGCTGATCCGGGTGCGCGGCGGTCTGGACGCGCAAAACCGGGTGGCGGCCTACGAGCTGAAAACCAGCTATCCCTCCAACAACGCCGTGACCCTGCCGCTGGTGTTGACCGGCAAAGTGGCCAACCGGGCCGATGTGCAGCAAATGGGCGATCGCACCGCCATTCCGCAATACGACTACCCGCACATGCGGGTGATTTGTCAGGACGCTGCGCCGATCGTACGGGCGTCGTGGATGCGAGGCGTATCGGCCTTGCCCAACGTGTTCGCTCACGAATCCTGGATCGACGAGCTGGCCTGGCGCGCCGGCGAGGATCCGATCGCCTTCCGCCTGCGTTATCTGAACGATCCGCGCGCGGTGGCCCTGATCGAGGCCCTGAAGCGGCAGGCGAACTGGCAAGATGGCCCGGCGCACCGGTCGCGCGCCGCCGGCGCCGAAGTGGTGAACGGCCGCGGCTTCGCCTATGCGCGCTATTTCCACAGCAAATTCCCTGGCTTTGGCGCCGCCTGGGCGGCCTGGGTGTGCGATCTTCGCGTCAATCGCCTTTCCGGGCAGATCACGCTCGATAAAATCTTCGTGGCGCACGACTGCGGTCGCATGATCAACCCGGCCGGGGTGCGCCATCAGGTGCATGGCAACATCATCCAGTCCGCCAGCCGGGTGCTGAAAGAGTTCGTGACCTTCAACGAGACGGGCGTGACGTCATTGGACTGGGGAGGGTATCCCATCCTGCGCTTTGACGAACTGCCGCAGATCGATATCCAACTGATCGACCGTCCGGACGAAGCGCCGATGGGCGCCGGAGAGTCTGCCTCGGTGCCGAGTGCGGCGGCGATTGGCAACGCACTGTTTGACGCGCTCGGCGTGCGCCTGCGCGAGGTGCCGTTCACGCCGGCACGCGTACTGGCCGCGCTGCGTGCTCAGGCCGGTCACTAAACCCCGTCACGAACAAGGACAGCAATCATGAACAAGATGAAAAAGATCGCCGGATGGGGCGGCGTAACGGTGCTCGCCGTTGTGGTGGCCGGCGTTGTCGCCAGCTGGCAGCCGGAAATCGCGCCGCTTGCCGCCGATGCGGCGCACAGCTTCAGCCAGGCGCAGATCGCGCGCGGCAAAACGCTGGCCGATCTCGGCGACTGCGCGGTGTGCCATACCCGCTCGGGCGGCGAGCGCAATACCGGCGGGCTGGCGATGGAGATCCCGTTCGGCACCATTTACACCACCAACATCACGCCGGACGTGGAAACCGGCATCGGCAGCTGGAGCTACGCGGCGTTTGAGCGCGCCATGCGGCACGGCGTCGATCGGCAGGGGCGCTATCTCTATCCGGCGTTTCCTTATACCGCCTTTACCCGCACCAGCGACGCCGATCTGCAGGCGCTGTACGCCTACCTGATGTCGCAGCCAGCGGTGAAATCTCGGCCGCCGGCCACCGATTTGCACTTCCCGTTCAATATGCGTCAGGGCATCTTCGCCTGGAACTGGCTATTCCTGACGCCGGGCGCGATGAAGGAAGATCCTGCTCAGAGCGCCGACTGGAACCGCGGCGCTTACCTGGTCGAAGGGCTGGGGCACTGCAGCGCCTGCCATTCGCCGCGCAACGTGCTGTTCGGTGAGAAAACCGGCGCCGATCACCTGGCGGGCGGAGTGGCGGAAGGCTGGACAGCGCCGGCGTTGACCGCTCGCTCGCCTGCGCCGCTCGTCTGGACGCAGCAGGATCTGGTCGATTTCATGCGCACCGGCTACTCGGCCAACCACGGCGTCGCCGCCGGCCCGATGGCGCCGGTGATCGAAGAAGGGCTGTCACGCTTGCCGCAGGCCGATTTGCAGGCGATCGCCGTCTATCTGCGCAGCTATCATCCTGAAACGGCGTCGGGCGCCACGGCGGCAGCCTTGAACGCCCAGGCGGAGCGCCAGGTTGAGCCCTTGAATTCGCAGGGGGCACGGCTGTTTTCCGGCGCCTGCATGGCTTGCCATGCGCAGGAGAAAGGCGCGCAGATGGCGGGGGTGCGGCCGTCTCTGGCGCTGAATACCAACCTGTTCGCCGCCACGCCGGACAACGCCATTCGCGTGGTGCTGGATGGCATACAGCGGCCGGCCAACGCCGAACTGGGCTATATGCCGGGCTTCCGCTATAACCTGGATGACGCGCAGATCGCCATACTGCTCAACTACCTGCGGCAGCACTACGCCGGTCAGTCGCCGTGGCCTGACTTGAAGGCGGAGGTCGGCCGTTTGCGCGCCGAAACCGCGCAGAAATAGCCGCCGGGGGCTGGACAGCCGCGCCGGGTTGGCGACAATAGGCGTTTTCACATGGATAGAGGCAGTAATAAAATGAATACGTTAGATGCGATCCGCCAGCGCCGCGCCACCAAGCAGTTCGATACGCAGCACGCGATGACGTTCGAAGAGAAAAAAGCGTTGCTGACCATCGCGCTGCAGGGGGCGCCCAGTGCTTTCAACCTGCAGCATTGGCGCCCGCTGCTGATCGAAGATCGCGCGCAGCGCGAGAAAATTCGCGAGGCGGCGTGGGGGCAGGCGCAGGTGACCGATGCGTCGATGCTGGTCGTGCTGTGCGGCGATCTGTCGAGCTGGGAATCACAGGTAAAAAACGTCTGGGCCGAAGCGGCGGAGCCGGTACAACAGTTTATGATCCCGGCCGTCGATCAGTACTATCGCGGCAAGCCGCAGGTGCAGCGCGACGAAGTCATGCGCAGCAGCGGCATTTTCGCCCAGACGCTGATGCTGGCTGCCAAGGCTCAAGGCTACGACTCTTGCCCGATGGACGGTTTTGATTTCGACGCCGTGGGTGAGATTATCAATAAACCGGCGCATTATCAGATCGCACTGATGGTCGCCATCGGCAAGGCGGCGGGGCAACCTTATCCGCGCATCGGCAAGCTGCCGTTCGACGAGGTGGTGAAAACCGACCGCTTCTGATCTGAGCGCTAAATGGCAAAAGGGAAGGCGCAAGCCTTCCCTTATTTTTTGTGACGCACAGTTCGTTCCAATAGCTGAAACGAATGCGCCGTTGCAGGCGGTGATGCCACATAGAACACTCCTTCTACCCTACACGGTGTAAATAAATAACACCGCGCCTGGCACAAGGCGAATGCCTTATTGTGCATAGCTTGCCCGGCGAGCGGGATTAGCGATATTTGTTGACGTTGGCCACGGCGGAATCTAACGACGTTACCTTATATTTCCAATAGGTTATTTTATTGGCCTGCGCTGCACCCACCGCACCGAAATAGGCTTGCCACGCCGTGCCGCTGGTCAACAAATCGGTAAACATCTGCCCCAGGTCGGTGACGCTCCACAGGGTACGGTAGCCTTTCACCGCAGAAGGTGCCGGCGGCGTATGCTGAACATAGTCGCCAACCGAATACCGGTTCTCGTAGGCCATAAATACGGTGTAGACCCGTCCGTGCGGCGCCGTATGCTGGTACCAGGGGATCACCACAAAATGGTGTACGGGAGGGCCAATCATAAAATGCCAAACGGCGGTTTCCGAGTTCGCCCCAGCAAAGCCCAGCGCGATATTGATATTCTTTTGCATATCACGGTTATTTTCGATCGTGGTTCCGGCTCCGCTGTCGTCTTGCGTTTTACCATAAACGGCCCGGCTCATTTGGGCGGGAACGCCCGGGCAATTGTTTATTGCCATCAGAAAACGATTGCTGACAATGGCATTAATTAATGTTTCACCGGTATTGCTCATATTGATATTTCTCCACACGCAAGATAAATAATCTAATTATTGGCAAGATTAATAATTAGCATGGATTAAATATACTGAATGGCGGCATCGATAATAAGGTTAGACAAAAATCGCCGTTGGCATTCGTTTATGTTCACTTATTTTCTGCGTCACGATGACGGGTTCGGCTGCCGTTAATGAGGGGGCCAGGTCTGTGGGTGAATGGACGTTTATTGAACATCATGCCCGCCGCCGCGCCGAGAATGGCCAGCGTACCCAGCAGCTGCAGCAGGCTGAGGCGATGGCCGAACACCGCCCAGTCCACCACGATCGCCACCGCCGGGTAGATAAACGACAGGGTGCCGACCAGAGAGGTGGGGATTTTCTGGATAGCGCCGTAGAGCAACGTGGACATAACCCCGGTATGCACCAGTCCGATGGTCGCCAGCAGCAGCCAATCGGTCGGTTCTGCGGGAAGGTGGGCCAGACCGGCGAACGGCGCCATCGCCAAGGCGCCAACGGTCAACTGAATCAACACGATCAGTTGCGGCGGCAGCGCGGCCAGCTGTTTGACGATCGCCGCCGCAATGGCGTACATCAGGGCCGCGCCCAGCGCCAGCGCCACGCCGAGCAGGTAATCACCGCTGTCGCCGCCGCTTTGCCGGCCGGTGACCATCAGCACCATCCCCGCAAACGCCAGCACAAGCCAGCCCAACTGATTGATCGTCAGCTTTTCGCCGAACAGCAACGCCCCCAGCGCCACCAACATGAACGGTTGCACATGGTAGGTGACGGTGGCGACCGCGATCGAAGCATGCGCATAGGCGGCAAACAGCAGCGTCCAATTGAGCACCAGCGCGATGCCGCCCAGGATGGCGAAGGCCAGCTGTCGCCGGTTGATCGCACCCTGTTTTAACTGGCCGAGCGCGGCGCAGGTGGCCAGCATCGCCATCGCGCCAAACGCGCAGCGCCAAAATACCACCGTGGCGGGCGGCTGCCCTAACACCAGCACCGGCCAACCGACGGTGCCAGAAATCATCATGGCGAGGATCATTTGTGCCGCGCCGCGCGTTTTCGCTTTCATGGGGTTTCCCTCGTCGCCTGACCGCGCTTGCGGTGAAACGGGTTAATCATTAAAATGAACAATCGAACATTATGATGAACATGGATGCGCTTGTTCGTCAAGTTGAACAAACGTTTTATATAACGAACGGTGAGTGACAATCAGATGCAGAACATTACGCCTATCGGCCTGCTGTCGGCGGCGATCCGCCGCGAGCGGGAGCGGTTAAATCTGTCGGTGACCGAACTGGCGAAACGCGCGGGCATCGCCAAGTCCACGCTGTCGCAGCTCGAAGCCGGCAGCGGCAACCCCAGCCTGGAAACGCTGTGGGCGCTGGCGATGGCGCTGGACGTGCCGGTCAGCCGGTTGATTTCGCAGCCGAGCAGGCAGGTGCAGGTGATCCGCGCCCATGAGGGAACGCCGGCGCTGTCGGAGCAGGGCAACTACGCCGCCACGCTGTTGGCGACCTGCCCACCGGGGGCGCAACGCGATATTTATCGGCTGCGGGTACAGCCCGGCGAAGTGAAACTCTCCCGGCCGCATCCCCCCGGCACCGTTGAGCATGTGATCATCAGCAGCGGGCGCGCGCGCCTGGGGCCGGCGGATCAGCCGCTGGAGCTGAGCGCCGGCGATTACATCAGCTACTCGGCCGATCGCGAACATGTATTCGAAGCGCTGGAGCCGGAGACCACCGCCGTGATGCTGATCGAACAGGGCTAACCCGGGCGTTGAAGGTCCGTTTATTGAAAATGATTCTCAATTATATTAGTGTGCCCGCCTGTTTTGACGCCGGGACGAGCGGGTAGCCCGACGTCGCCGTTTATTGCCCTTCAAGGACCGAAGATGAAAATCGCTATTCCTTCCATACTGTTACTCGCCGGTTTGACGGCGACGCACCCGGCCACCGTGTTGGCGGTTGCCGCGCCTGCGGCGGCAGAGCAAGGCCAGAACGACACGGCCAACAATGATTTCAGCTTCGTGCGCTATCGCGCGGATTACCGCGTCAACGCCAACGCCACCAACGTGAAAACGGAAAGCTACGAGGTGCTGCTGAAGACCAAGGCGGCGATCGAGAAATTCAGCCAGATTCGCCTGAGCTACAGCGAAAAAATGGAAACGCTCGAGGTGGTCGCCGCCTATACGCTGACCGCCGACGGCCAACGTCACGATGTGGCGCCCGATCGCATCTATACCCAGGAGAGCTACTCCAGCGCCACGGCGCCGCTGTACGCCGATCGCAAGGTGCGCGTCATCGTGTTTTCCAACCTGGCGCCGGGCTCGCGCGTGGTGTATGAGCTGCGCCGCACGCAAAACACGCCGTATTTCCCCGACTATTTCGGCCTGTGGGAAACGTTCAGCGTCTTCGATCAGTTCGACGACGCCGAAGTGACCCTGCAGGCGCCGGCCAAGCTGCCGATGCATATTTTCACCCGCGGCGTGACCGGCGGCGACCAGCCGCAGATCCGCGGCGGACAGGCGCACTGGCGCTGGCATTATTCGCGCAGCGCGCCGATGAAGGCGCAAAACTGGGCGGCGGACAGCTGGACCTTCAGCCCGACCATCATGGCCAGCACCTACCGCGATTGGCCGCAGCTGGCCAAGGCCTACCAGCTGAAGGCCGGCGCTGCGGCGAAGGTGACGCCGGGCATTCAGGCGCTGGCGGACAACATCACCGCCGGCATCAGCGATCGGCGCGAGCAGGCGGAGGCGCTCTATCGCTGGGTGGCGCAAAACATTCGCTATGTGGCGGTGTATCTGGGCAACGGTGGGCTGGAGCCGAATTCGGCGCAGAGCATTCTCGATAACCACTACGGCGACTGTAAGGATCACGTGGTGATCCTGGAAGCGTTGCTCGCCGCCAAGGGCATCGAAAGCTCGCCGGTGCTGATCGGCATGGACGAAGGCCCGATACTGCCTAAAGTGCCGCTGCTCAGCCGCTTTAATCACGCCATCACCTACGTGCCCGAGTTCAAACTGTACCTGGACTCCACCAACCCTTGGGCGCGGTTCGGCCAGCTGCCGGAAGGCGACCTGGGCGCACCGGTGCTGCTGACGCGCGACGCCAAACTGGCGCGCACGCCGGGCAGCGACGAGCAACCGGTCAAGAGCGCGTTGAGCGTCGATTTCGTGTTCGACAAGGCCGGCAACCTGCAGGGGGAGACCGAGCGTCGGCTAAGCGAAGTGGAAGAGATTGACCTGCGGGGCTACTTCTCGCAGATCAACCGGCAGAACCGGGCGCAGGCCGAAGCGTCAATCATGTCCGCATCCGGCATCGACGGCAGCGGCGAGGTGGCGATGAACAGCGATCCGCTGGATCTCAAGAAACAGTTCGGTTACCGCTTCCGCTTCAAGGCGGACGACTACGTCGATTTCGGCGTGGTGGGCGGCATGACCTTGCCCAATCCGCCCGGCGGCAAATCGTTCCGCACGCTGTATACCACCACGGCGGCGCCGGGCAACGAAACCCCGTTCTACTGCAGCGCGCAGCGCTACGACGAAACCTACCGCCTGCAGCTGCCGGCCAACGTGCCGATCATCGCCATTCCGCAAGACAGGCAGTTCCGCAATGCGGCGGGCGACTATCGCGTCGAGTGGCGCCGCGACGGGCAGCAGGTGATCGTCAATCACCGCCTGCAGGTAAACGCCATTCGCGGCAAGGAAGCGCTGTGCCAGGCGCAGGATTACCCGGCGTTCCGCGAGCTGTTCCAGCAGGTGCGGCGCGGTTTTCGCGGCCAGGTGGTGTACGGCGAGTTGGCCAACGGCAAATAAGCTGCCGCCCCGTCGCGTTCGGCGGCGGGGCGCACGCCTCAGCTGAACTCGGCCGCGACGTCGGACCACAGGCTGACGCGGCAGCCGCGCGCGGCGAAGTAGTCCATCTCGCGTTTGATGCCGCCGCTCTCCTGCCAACCCGGTAGATCGAGCACGATCAGCTCATCCATCGCCGCCATGAACAGCGCGTCGATCGGCGCCCACAGATTACCGATGGCGGTTTTATCGAGATCTTGCAAACACCCGTTGATCGGGTGCGACATGCTAACCTGGCTAAAAACGGCGCTGCCGGCGCGCACGATGGCGGCGGCGACGTCGTTGCAGGCGATAAAGCGTTGTTGCACGACGTTGGCATCGGCGTGGCTGTAAGGGCAGGCTAAAAATATCTTTCTCATTACCGTTGGCTCTCTCAATAAATGATGTTTGGGGTGAAAAAAGGGCGCAGCTTCCCCGTGAGGCGGCGCCCCGTTTATTTCTTATGGTTCAGGGATAAATTCAGCGAGCGGCGGCGGCAATCGCCGTCGATGGCCTTTGCGTCTGTTGTTTTTCCAGCAATTCAGCTTCCGGCACCGAGATTTTGATGGCGATCAGCACGGCGATCATGCCGCCGAGGAACTTGCCCATCATGATTGGCAGCACCAGCGAAGGTTGGAAGTTGGCGGTAAACGCCAGGTGATCGCCCAGCGTGGCCTGCGCGCAGATGCCAAAGGCCACGCAAAGCACCTTATCGCGCGCCCGCATGCCTTTGAACAGGTGATATACGGCGATGATATTGGCCAACACCATGATAAAGCCCAGTGCGCCGGTATCCGACAGACCGAGTTTTTTGCCGATGAAATGCATCGGTTTGCGGCAATAGCGCTGGAACAAATAACAAATGGGGAATGTGCCCGCCAACATAATGCCGATATAGCCGGCAATTTCGATAGCGCGGAATAATTCGTCTTTGTCGGCGAATAACGGATCGAATACCCAACCGCCGAACACCTTTTTAAATACGCCGGTGAAATGTTCGATGATGCATAACGCCAGCACCAGCTTGATAAAGGCATCCGCCGCCTTGCCGAAGATCAGGAACCCTTTCACCATCGCCGCCGGCCGCAGTTTCAGCCCCAACGCCAGCAGGAAGCACAGGGCGAACAGCGGCGACAGCAGCCGCAGCGCCTGCAGCAGGTCCAGCTGCAGATAGTGCGCGGCGGGCGAAGTGGTAGAGATAATCTCCCTGACCGGCAGGTTGTTGAAGGTGATGGTCACCAGGGCGATCAGCACGGCGAACGGAATGCTGATCAAACCCGCCATGGCCCCTAACGCCAGATACTTATGGTCATCGCGGTTCAGCATGATAAGCCCGACCGGGATCAGGTATACGATGCTGGCGCCGGAGGTGTAACCCACCAGCATGGCGACGATCCACATATCGCGGTTGGCGGCGATGGCGTCGGCCAACTGGTAACCGCCCATGTCCACGGCGATCACCGCCAGCGCCGCGATCGAGGCGTCTGAGCCGAGCGCCGAGAAGAAGGGGCCGATGCTGTACATGATCAGGTAAGAGATGATCGGGATCGCGGCCATGATGCCCGCCTGAGCGAGAAACACCGGGCCGATGGCATGAATGCCGTTGACGAACTCACGCCCCAGTTCACCTTCCGGTTTAACGATAGACGCCAACGCACCGATCAGGGTGCCGGCCATGATGATATAGATGATGAAATTACCGAACTCAGCCATGGTGTTCCTCCTGCGGTGAACGTAAGCCGCGCGAGCGCGCGATGATTTCCTGATAGCGGGTAAACCAGACCGTCATATCGACCTCGGCGGGTTCCGTCACTTCATAACGGTTGAGCACCTTGAGCGGATGTTCCATCCCCAATCCTTTACGCGCCAACAGCGCCACGCCCAGGGCGGTGATCTCCTTATTGGCGGGAGAGACGATGCGTTTTTGGATCAGGTTGGCGAGAAACTGCGTGAAGTAACGGTTGGCGGACAGACCGCCGTCCACCGAAATGCTGTCGCCGATCGGCTTTACTTTATCCATGGCATTGATCACCTCGGCGGAACGCATGGCGATACCTTCGAGGATCGACTGCAGCAGATCCTTGCGTTCGGTTTCCAGCGACAGCCCGGCCCACACGCCGGCGGCGGAGCGGTCCCAGTAAGGGCAGGCCAATCCGGAAAGCGCGGGCACAAAAGCCAGGCCGCGCGCGATGGCCGGCTGGGCCGGGAAATCGCCGAATTCATCGAAGCCGTTGAACAGGCCTATTTTTCTTGCCCAGTTGATGGCGGAGGCGGCGTTATAGACGCCGCCATCCAGACCGTATACCGGCTCGGCGCCGGGCAGCTTCCAGCATAGCGTGGGCAGCAGACCGGATTCGCCGGCGTCGACCGGACGCGGCCCGGTGATCGCCTGTAAAAAGGCGCCGGTGCCGAAGGTGATCTTCATCTGTCCCGGTCGATGGCAGCCGTGGCCGTAAGTGCCGGCAAACTGGTCGACGATGCAGGCCGTCAGCGGCACCGGCTTGCCGTTGAGCACGACGTCGCCGAAGTGGCCGATGTTGTCTCTGACCTCGGGCAGGCTGTCGATCGGCACGCCGAACAACCGGCACAGCTCTTCATCCCACTGCAGGGTATGAATGTTGAACAACGAGGTGCGCGACGCCGAGTTATAGTCGGTAAGATGCCGGCCACACAGGTGGAACAGGAAGAACGCGTCCATGGTGCCGAGCCGCAGGCGGCCGCGTTGCGCCAGCTGCCTGGCCCCCGGTGCGTTGTTCATCAGCCAGCCCATTTTGCTGGCGGAGAAGTAGGTGTCGAGCGGCAGGCCGGTTTTCGCCATCACCAGCGGCTCAACGCCTTCGCGTTTCAGCCGCTGAATCTCCGGCTCGGTGCGCTGATCCTGCCAAACGATGGCGTTGTACAGCGGCAGACCGCTGTCGGCGTCCCAGGCCAGCAGGCTTTCGCCCTGATGCCCTAAACCGATGGCGTCCACCATGTCGCACTGGCTGAGACAGCGACGGATATTCGCCAATATCTCCAGGGCGTCATGTTCCACCCAGCCCGGATTGGGGGTGATCTGCTTGTGCGGCATGCTGGCCGGCGAATGGTGCCTGCCGTCTTCGCCGAACACCACGACCCGGGTGCCGGTGGTTCCCTGATCAATCGCGGCATAACGTTGATTCATCATTGCTTCGCTCTCTTATAGGTTTTGTTTTTTTATTGCGCCTGATGTTGGTTGTGTGACCGTTTTAATAATCTATCTTCAATTTCACACATTAAAGCAACATAAATCACAAGATAAAATAACCCCGCGTGATCGACCTCATACTTTTTGCTTATCACCGCGTCCTGCCGCTTTTTTTTGGGGTTTGTGTTGTTTTTGTCATTTCAAATGGGGTTATTGTGTGGTTTTATTGTGGTTATCACATTAAAACGGGACATCAGCATGATGGAAGAACAAACGGGTTGGGACATTGTCGTGATTGGCGGCGGTGTGGTCGGGTGTGCGGTATTCCGCAAATTCTGCCTGATGGGCGCCCGTACGCTGCTGTTGGAAAAGGGGGGCGATATCCTGTCCGGCGCCAGCAAAGCCAACAGCGCGCTGCTGCATACCGGCTTCGATGCGCCCAGCGGCAGCCTGGAACTGCGCTGCATGCAGGCCGGTTACCGGGAGTTTATCGCCATCCGTGAACGGATGAATTTGCCGCTGTTGCCCACCGGCGCGTTGGTGGTGGCGTGGGACGAGCAGCAGTTGGCGGCGCTGCCCGCGATCGTGCAGCAGGCGCACGACAACGGCGTGCTGGATGTGGCGCAGATCGACGCCGCCGAGCTGTATCGCCGTGAGCCGCAGTTGGCGCCCGGCGCGTTGGCGGCGGTAGAGGTGCCGGGAGAAAGCGTGATCGATCCCTGGAGCACGCCGCTTGCGTATCTGACGCAAGGCGTCAAGCACGGCGGCGACTATCGCTTCAATACCGAGGTGACCGGCGCCGAGCGCTTGTCGACCGGCTGGCGGTTAACCAGCAACCGGGGCGTATTTCACGGCAAAATCGTCATCAACTGCGCCGGTAATCAGGGTGACCGGGTGGAACGTTTCTGCCATCAGCCCGAGTTTGAAATTCGCCCGCGCAAAGGCCAGTTCCTGGTGTTCGACAAGGCCGCCGCCGGGCAGGTCAACGCCATTATCTTGCCGGTGCCGACGGCGATCACCAAAGGGGTGCTGCTGTCGAAAACCATCTTCGGCAATTTGCTGCTGGGGCCGACCGCCGAAGAGCAGCAGGATCGCGAGACGGCGACGGTGGACGAAACCAAAATGCGCGAACTGATCGAACAGGGAACGCGGCTGTTGCCCACGCTGGCGAATTACAGCGTGACCGCCAGCTATGCCGGATTGCGGCCGGCGACCGAACAGAAACACTACCGCATCCAGCACTACCCCGACCGGCAGTGGATCTGCGTGGCGGGCATTCGCTCTACCGGCCTGACGGCGGCGCTCGGCATCGCGCAATACGTGGAGCAGCTTTATCGCGACCATTTTACGCCGTGCTTCACGCCAACCGCGTCAGAGACCGTGCATTGGCCGCAGATGCCGATGCTTGCCGACTATGCGCTGCGCGATTATGCGCGCCCGGACAACGGCGGCATCGTTTGCCATTGCGAGCTGGTGACCCAGCGGGAGATAGAGGCGGCGTTCGATTCCGCCGTGCCGCCGGAATGCATCGGCGGGCTGCGGCGCCGCACGCGCGTGATGATGGGGCGCTGCAACGGTTTCTATTGCAGCAGCCGGGTGGCGGAAATGGTGGGCGATCGTTTTGGCCAAACGCTGGCCGTAGGGAGCATTGATGAAAACTGAGTATCAGGTGGCGATTGTCGGCGCCGGGCCGGCGGGGATCGCGGCGGCGACCGCGCTGCGGCAGGCGGGCATCGAGGATGTGGTGATCCTGGAACGGGAACAGCAGGCGGGCGGCGTGCCCAGGCACTGCCGGCATCCCACCTTCGGGCTGCAGACTTTTTACCGGCCGATGCTAGGGTCCACCTATGTCGATAAGATACTGGCGCGCGCCGGACGAGTAGAGATCCGCACCGGCGTGACGGTGCTCGCCATCAAACCGGACGGTGAGCTGACCATCACGGATCGTCGTGGCGTCAGCACCTTGAAAGCGCAGCGGGTGATCCTGGCGACCGGCGTGCGCGAGACGCCGCGTCATGCTCGCCTGGTGAGCGGCCTGCGGCCGCAGGGCGTGCTGACCGCCGGCGCGCTGCAGCAGTTCGTCTATTTGCGCGGGCTGCAGCCGGGCAAGGCGCCGGTGGTGGTCGGCACCGAGCTGGTCAGTTTCTCCGCGCTGTGGACGCTGCGCAATGCCGGCGTGCGCGCCGTCGCCATGATTGAAAGCGGCGGCAGGCCCGTCGCCTGGCGTCTTAGCGCGCTCTATGCGCGCCTGATGGGGGTGCCGATTCATTATTATTCGCGGGTGACCGACATTGCCGGCCGCGATCGGGTCGAATCCATCGAGGTGGAGAACCGCCAGGGAGAGAAACGGCGCATCGCCTGCGACAGCCTGATCTTCACCGGCCGCTTCACCGGGGAGTATACGCTGATCCGCCAGAGCCACCTGGCGCAGCGGCCGGACAACGGCTGCCCGCTGACCGATCAGTTCGGCCGCTGTTCCGACGCCGCCTATTTCGCCGTCGGTAACATGCTGCATCCGGCAGACATGGGCGACCAGTGTTATCAGGAAGGGCTGCGCGTCGGCGAAGCCGTTGCCCGTTCGCTGCAGCGTACGCTGCCGCCGGCGAGGCAAATCCTCCCGGTGCGGTATGACGAGCGCATTCGCCTGACCGCGCCTGCCAACGTGGCGCTGATCGGCAAACCCGCCACGGTCACGATCAATATGCGCGTGGAACAGCCGGTGTCCGGTTCGATCGTAGTGCGGCTGGGGGAGAACGTGCTGTATCGCAAAACGCATCGCTGCCTGCCTGAACGGCGGATCTTGCTGCGCAATATCGCCTTGCCGGCCGACGGCGAGCGTGACGTGCTGCACATCAGCATCGAACCCGCCGGATGAACGGCGGTAACGGCTTGCGTCTAACGCCATGAAACCCGTAGTATTCCGTCAGTTAACGCCGCGAGTCTCGGCGGAAGCGGTCACTCTTACTTAAGGCAGCGAGTGTAATGTGAATGGATATCTCTAATTCCGTGGAAAGGCGCAATGAAATACTGGCGCTGATCCAGGCCAATGGCCGGGTTTACGTGAATGAGCTGGCGGATAAATTCCAGGTTTCGCAGGAAACCATTCGGCGCGATCTGAACAAGCTGGAAGACTATCGGCTGATCAAGAAGATCCACGGCGGCGCAGTCAGCAGCCAGTTCAAGTTCGAGCATGAATTCAATGAACGGGCCAAAATCGCCGAGGCTGAGAAGCGCGCCATCGCGGAGAAAGCGGTGACGCTGATCCAACCGGGCGATACGGTGTTCGTGGATTTCGGCTCCACCACGCTGGAGTTCGCTCGGCAGTTGGCGACGGTGGATCAGTTGACGGTCATCACCAACTCGCCGCTGATCGCTAACGTCTGTCTGGAAAATGACTCCATCGACGTGGTGCTGATCGGCGGGCAGTTCATCGGCTCCAAAATGGAGTGCCTCGGGGCGATCGCATTGAATAATATCGAAGCGTTTTTCGCCGATTACGCCATTATCGGCGCCGGTGCGGTTAATGTGCAGACCGGGGTGATGGATCAAAACGTCAATGAGGCGGCCATCGCGCGCAAAATGATTGCGCAGAGCCGCAAATGCATCGTGCTGGCGGATGAAAACAAGCTGCGCGGCCATGCGATGACGCTGGTGGCCAAATGGCCAGAGATCGATTACCTGGTCACTTCCGACAGCGGCAATGCGCTCGAAGGGCTGGTTTTCCCCGCCAACGTCAATGTGTTGGTGGCGCAGGTATAAAGGGGAGAAGCCTTTCTCCATGTGGAGAAAGGCTCAAACCGCTTCCGTCAGGCGATATCGACCGCGCGCACCTCTTTGGATCTCAATTTCACCCGGATTGGCACCGATTTGTACGAAGGCGTGCCGCTTTCCTCATCGATGTAATGCAACGGCACCAGCACGTTGGCCTCCGGATAATAGGCGCCGACCGATCCGGCCGAGATGTTGTAGGCGATCACCGTGATGCCTTCCAGGCGTTGAGTGCAGCCGGGCAACGCCGTTTCCAGGTCGACCACGTCGCCATGTTCCAACCCCAAACGTTGCAGATCGCTGTCATTCATGAACAGCACGTCGCGCCGGCCGAAAACCCCGCGGTAGCGATCGTCCAGGGCATAGATGGTGGTGTTGTACTGATCGTGGCTGCGCAGGGTGATCAGCCGCAGCGTATCTTGTTCCGCCGCAATCTGGTCTTCGTGCAGCCCGCTGAACACCGAAAACATCGCTTTGCCCGTCGCCGTCGGCCACTGGCGCTCGGTCGGTGGCAACGGCATGCGGAAACCGCCCGGTTGGCGAATGCGCGCGTTGTAATCGTCGAAGCCCGGTATGGTTTTTTCGATCAGATCGCGTATCACGTCGTAATCTTCGATCAGCTCATCCCAGGGCACCTTGCTGGCGGGCATCACCGCTTTGGCCATGCCGGCCACGATGGCGGGTTCCGAACGCAGCCATTCCGACGCCGGTTTTAATTTGCCGGACGACGCGTGCACCATCGACATCGAATCCTCCACCGTCACCGATTGCCGTCCGCCGGCCTGCAGGTCCAGCTCGGTACGGCCCAGGCAGGGCAGAATGAGGGTTTCTTTCGCCACCAACAGATGGCTGCGATTGAGTTTGGTGCCGATATGCACGCTTAACTCCAGCGCCTTCATCGCCGGGAAGCTCTGTTCGGGGTCCGGCAGCGCCACGGCGAAGTTGCCGCCCAGACAGATTAACGCCTTCGAAGCGCCGTCGATCATCGCCTGCATGCACTTCACGGCGTCGTGACCGTGGGCTTTGGGCGGCGTGAAGCCAAACACCGTTTCCAGCTTCGCCAAAAATTCGGCTGAGGGTTTTTCGGTGATGCCGACGGTGCGGTTGCCCTGCACGTTAGAGTGGCCGCGCAGCGGGCAAATACCGGCGCCCGGTTTGCCGATGTTGCCGCGCAGCAGCAGCAGGTCGGCGATCAGGCGCACGTTGGCCGTCCCTTTATTGTGCTGCGTAATGCCCATGCCGTAGGTGACAATGGTGGCGTTGGATTTTGCGTAGGCGGCGGCCACCTGTTCCAGATCCTGGCGCGCCAGGCCGCTCTCCGCCTCGATGGCTTCCCAGCGGGTGGCCGCCAGATCGGCGGCGAAAGCCGCAAACCCTTCCGTGTGCTGGGCGATGAAAGCGTGATCCACGGCATTGCCTTGTGTTTCATCCAGCTGCAGTAGCGCTTTGGCGATGCCTTTGAGCGCCGCGGCGTCGCCGCCGGCTTTAACCTGATAGTAGGTTGACGCGATAGGCGTCGAACTGTAGGTCGCCATTTCGATAACGTTTTGCGGATCGGTGAAGCGCTCGAGCGCCCGCTCACGCAGCGGATTAAACACGATGATCGGCACCTTTTTACGCGCCAGCTCATGCAGCGTGCCCATCATGCGCGGGTGATTGGTGCCCGGATTGTGGCCGATGGAGATAACCAGCTCCGCGCTGTCAAAGTCGTCCAGCGAGACGGTGCCTTTGCCGATGCCGATCGACTGCGGCAGGCCAACGCTGGTCGGTTCATGGCACATGTTGGAGCAGTCGGGAAAGTTATTGCTGCCAAATTCGCGCGCAAACAGCTGGAACAGGTAGGCCGCCTCATTGGACGCCCGGCCGGAGGTATAAAATTCCACCTGTTGCGGCGGCAGCGTCTGCAAGACGGCGGCGATGCGTTGGAACGCCTCGTCCCAGGCCAGCGGACGCAGGGTATCCGTCCCGGCGTCATAAAACAGGGGCGTGGTCAGCCGGCCATAGTCTTCCAACTGGTAATCGGTTTTCTGCAGCAGTGACGTCACGGTATTTTGCGCCAGAAACTCGGGCGTCACCCGTTTGCTGGTCGCTTCCCAGGTCACGGCTTTGGCGCCGTTTTCGCAAAACTGGAAGGTGGAGCGATGTTCTTTATCCGGCCATGCGCATCCCGGGCAATCAAATCCGTCGGGTTGATTGGTGCGCATCAGCGTCACCGGCGCCTCGAAGGTATCCATCTGCGTGCGCACGGCGATGGCCGTCGCTTTCAGCGCGCCCCAACCGCCGGCGGGCCCATCGTAGGGATGAACACCGGGTACTGCTCGTCTTTTCGCCATTGTCGATTGCCTCCGATACCGCTTACGATAAATGCAGGTGATTGATTTACTATAAGTATTATTCTTATCGTCCAAGACGGAACGCAGGCGCCTGCGTGTTTAAACGCGGGCCTGTCGCTTCAGTATAGATGAGTGAAAAAGGGCGCAGCGGCAGTCTGTGCGGGGGAGTGGCGGCCCGTTGTGCCTGAGGCGGGCCGCCGGACGCGTTACTTTTTCACCACCAGGCCCACGCTGCGGCCGCGCGGATCTGAGGCGGTTTCCGGCGTGCGGCCATCGATGCGGATGACCTGAATATCGCCCATGTTCCAGCCCTGATCTTCCAGGGTGTAGCCCATGGCTTTCAGTTCGTCCGCCGGTTTGCCGGTCAGCGGCGCGAAGCTGTCGTAGTACAGGGTGTCCTTCGGCAGCAACTGATGGTGCACGCGCTGGGCGGCGACCGCCTGCGCCAGCGGCAGGTGGTAATCGTAGAGATTATTGATCACCTGGAAGATCGAAGTGAAGATGCGCGAACCGCCCGGGGTGCCGATCACCAGGCTGACGTCGCCGTCGCGCGTGATGATGGTCGGGCTCATCGAGGAGAGCATGCGTTTGCCCGGCTCGATGGCGTTGGCGTCGCTGCCCACCACGCCAAAGGCATTGGCGACGCCCGGTTTGGCGCTGAAGTCATCCATCTCGTCGTTGAGCAGGAAGCCGGCGCCTTTGACCACCACGCCGCTGCCGAAGTCCCAGTTGAGCGTATAGGTGTTGCTGACGGCGTTGCCGGCGGCATCGACGATCGAGAAATGGGTGGTTTGGTGGGAGTTGAGCGTATAGGTGTTGCTGACGGCGTTGCCGGCGGCATCGACGATCGAGAAATGGGTGGTTTGGTGGGTTTCCAGCCCCGGCCGCACCTGCTCGGTCGGCGAGATCGCCGTCGGGTTGATCTCGGCGGCGCGTTTTTGCAGGTAGTCGGGGGCGATCAGCTGCGCTTCCGGCACTTTAGTGAAATCCGGATCGCCGAGGTAGTCGGCGCGATCGGCGAACACGCGTTTTTCGATCTCCGCCAGCAGGTGGATATAGCGCGCCGAGTTCAGCGGCACGCCCTTGAAGTCAGCGGCGCGATCTTCTTTTATCCCCAGCAGTTGCGCCAGCGCAATGCCGCCGGAGCTGGGCAGCGGGGCGGTATACACGGTGTTGCCGCGCCAGCTGATGCGCATCGGTTCACGCCATTTCACTCGATAATCGGCCAGATCCGCCGCGCCGATCAGCCCGTTGTCGCGCTGCATTTGCGCCACCAGCAGGCGGGCAGTTTCGCCGCGATAAAAATCGTCGGCGCCCGATTTGGCGATGCGCTCGAGAGTGGCAGCCAGCTCCGGCTGTTTGAACACCGTGCCGGGTTTCATGGCGCCGAAATAGTCGCCGAAGTTGGTTTTACCGGCGAACAGCTTGTTGGCGTCTTCACGGTACTGATACTGCTGATCCGCCACCTGAAAACCTTGCCTGGCGTAACCGATCGCCGGCGTCAGCAGCTCGGCCCAGGGCAGTTTGCCGAAGCGTTTATGGGCTTCCCACAACCCCAGCACGGTGCCCGGCACGCCGGCGGCGCGGCTGCCCACCAGGCTGAGATTTTCGATCACTTCTCCTTTCTCTTTCAGATACATGGTCTTGCTGGCGGCCTTGGGCGCCACTTCGCGGTAGTCGAGAAAATAGGGCTTGCCGTCGACGTACAGCGTCATAAAGCCGCCGCCGCCGATATTGCCGGCTTCAGGGTAGGTCACCGCGAGGGTAAAGGCGGTGGCGACCGCCGCATCGACCGCGTTGCCGCCGGCCTGCAGAATTTGCGCGGCGACTTTTGCGCCATACTGATCCGGAGCGGCGACCGCGCCGGCGGTCAGATCGGCGGCAAAGGCGGCGGGAAGAGAGCAAACAAGGGTCACGCTCAGAGCTATCGTTTTCAATAAACCGGCAGACATAGGCAATCCTTTTAGCGATGTTCAGTTATCAGGTGAATTCAGCTAATTATTTCTGAAACAGCAGGTTAGCGCGTATTCTTTAGACTGTTGCGGCGCTTTATTGAAGGTAGCAGCGGTCAGGCGGCGGCGCCTGACCGGAATAGCGAATCGTGACGTGGCGCGTTATGCGCCGGCAGGCAGGGCCGACAACAGCCACTGGCAGAACTGGCGGGCGAGCGGGTTGTGTTCGCTGTCGCGGTGCAGCAGCCACGCCCAGTTGGCGCCGCGCACCCGCTGTTGGGTTAACGGTTGCAGCAGCCCGGCGTCGCGCGCGTGCTGCGCCAGCAGCTGGCTGACCAATGCGATGCCCAATCCCTGGCAAGCGGCGTCCAGCAGCAGGCCGGGATCGGAGAAGTTCAGCCCGCTATCGCGCTGACCGACGTGCGCGCCGCCCGCCACCGTCCAGTGGCTCCAGTCCATCTCGCGTTCGCCGTGCAGGGTGACGCGCTGCTCCGCCGTCAGCGTCAATAGGCTGGGGTGGCAGGCGGGATAAAGCCGGTCGGTGCAGAGAACCTTAAAGGTGCAGTCCGCCTGCGCGCTGAGATCGTCGCGGATCGCCAGATCGACGCTGTCCGTCGCCATATCCGGCGGTTCGAAGCTGGTGAACAGCCACAGATCGACCTGCGGATGCCGCTGATTGAACTCGCCCAGCCGCGGCGTCAGCCAGTGACGGGCAAAGGCCGGGGTAGTGTTGACGATCAGCTGATTGGGTTTGCGGTACTGATCCAGACGGCGAATACCGACGGCCAGCTGTTGCAGCATCACCTGCGCGGTGCTGAACAGATCCTGGCCGGCGTCGGTCAGCGTTACGCTGCGGCCGGTGCGAAAGAACAGCGGCTGTTCCAAAAATGCCTCAAGGCTGCGGATTTGCTGGCTGATCGCCGACTGGGTAAGGTGCAGCTCTTCGGCGGCCTGATGAAAACTGCCCAGACGCGCCGCCGCTTCAAAACCGCGCAGGGCGTTCAGAGGGGGCCAGTGTTTTAACATTATCGATAAGCCTGTCTAATCAGATATCCACTAAATATATCGTTTGTTGCGGCAGCCTGGGAAGACTAGCATGAGATTCAATTGCCGGAGAGTGAGATTACCGGTTAACTGTTTGAATTTAAATTAATTAAAAGAGGTTGTTTATGTCATCGCGTCGCACCTTCATCAAGCAGCTTTCGGCAGTGGCCGGCGTCGGCTTGACGGCATCGTTGGGCTTTCCATTACGCGGTCACGCACAAGCTGCGCTTAATCCGGCCTGGCGGATGCCCGACGAAGGGGAACCTCAGCTGCGGGCGTTTCTCGCCTTCGGCGCCCAGAAGGCCATCTGGGGCGGATTCACGGCGGATGTACAGGCGGCGCAGGGGCGCATCGCCCGTGCCATTGCCGAGTTTCAGCCGCTGACGGTATTTTGCCGCGCGCACGAACGGCAGCTGGCGGAGGCCACCTGCGGCAGCCAGAACGTCAGCTATGTCGTCACCGAGCTGGATGACATCTGGATGCGTGACATTGGCGCCAATTTCGTCGTTAACGACGCCGGTGCGCTGGGCGCGGTGGATTTCAACTTCAACGGTTGGGGCAATAAACAGCGGCATGCCAAGGATGCGCGTCTGGCGGCGTTCGCCGCCAAAAAATACGGCGTCGCTCAACCGCGCCGCAGCGCGCTGGTGGGCGAAGGCGGCGGTATTGAGGTGGATGGGCGCGGCACCGGCATCATGACCGAGAGCAGTTGGGTGAATGCAAACCGTAATCCAGGCTGGAACCGCGATCGGGTAGAGCAGGAGCTGAAGGCGATGCTCGGCCTGCGTAAAATTATCTGGTTGCCGGGGATCAAAGGCCGGGACATTACCGACGCCCACGTCGATTTTTACGCTCGCTTCGTGCGGCCGGGCGTGGTGGTGGCCAACCTGGATACCGATCCGGATTCTTATGATCATGCGGTCACCCAGGCGCATCTGGCGATCCTCAAGCAGGCGACCGACGCCGACGGCCGCAAGCTGCAGGTGCATACGCTTTCGCCGCCGCTGGCGCCGCGCGACAGTCGTTTCAGCCGCAACAATCCCGATTTTGCGGCGGGCTACATCAATTACTTCGTCATCAACGGCGCGGTGATCGCCCCTGAGTTTGGCGATCCGCAGGCGGATAAAGCGGCGTTTGAGCTGCTGACGGCGCTCTATCCGCAGCGCAAAGTGGTGCAGCTGGAGATCGACGCCATCGCCGCCGGCGGGGGCGGCATTCACTGTGTGACCAGCCAGTTGCCGAAACACGACGCGTGATAGGGCGTTGATTGACACGGTCGCCGGGAGGGAGTGCCCCGGCGTCCCGTTCAACCTATCCAACATGCGGACATCCTGTGGTATTCTCTCGGCCTGACTCCATTCAATTCGGAACATTGCGATGAGTAATGACGCGGATAACAGCGGCTCACAGGTAATTGCCCGGGCCGCCACCCTGTTACGGGCGCTGGAAATTCAACCGAAGGGCATGACCATCTCTCAATTATCCCGGGAAACGGGGTTGCCGCGCACCACCGTACACCGTTTGGTCACCTCGCTTGAATCGCAACAGCTGCTCATCACCGGCAGCGGCGGCGTTCAATTAGGGCCGGCGCTCGCCCGTCTGGCGGCCTCCGCGCATACGGATGTGATCACCCTGGCAAGACCGGCGATGGAAACGCTGGGCCGTCGCACCCGTGAAACCGTCGATTTGTGTGTCTACCGCGGCAGCCACGCGGTATCGGTGGGCCAGTTTGTTTCCGATCAGGAACTTCGCGTCGTATCAGCCGTTGGCACCGCCTTTCCGTGCCACTGCACGGCGCATGGCAAAGCCATTCTGGCCGAGCTGCCTGACGCAAAAATTGCGGATCTGCTCGGCGGCCAGCCGGATGTCAGAACGGATAACACCCTCAGAACCGTCTCATCCATACTGGAGGACATTCGGGAGACCAGGATCCGTCGTTACGCCATCGATCGCGAAGAGCACGCTCGCGGCGTCTGCGGCGTCGGCGTTTACCTCAATATCGGCGTCAACGAGCTTTACGCCATATCCATTGCGGTTCCAGCCATGCGTTTCGAGGAAAAGTTTGACCATCTGCTCGGTTCGCTGATGCAGTGCAAAGCGGAAATCGAAGCGATGCTGGCATAACAAGCCGGGGCGTTTGGCCTGGCAGGTGCTGAACGCCGGGGCCAGCATGCCTCGCTCCCGGCGCTGCGTTGGCGAGGGAAGGCGGCGGTCAGCTGTTGCCGAACCGGGCATAAATCTCAGGCAGAAAACGGCCGAGCGAAGAGAACTCCGTCATATCGTGGACGGCCATTTCATAGGCAAAGCCTTCCAGCGACGCTTTCGTCATCCCCGCTTTTGCGATGTATTCACGCGAGCGTTTTCCGCCGTCAGGGAACTTGTCGAATCTATCCCAGGATTCATGCGTGCCGATCCAGTAACGGTTGACCATTTCCATCCCTTGCGGCGTGTCGCGTCCCAGATGAATCATCAGCACCAGCGGCGTTGATTGCGCATCATAAGGCGTGATGATGCCGCTGGCGTTAAAGGTAAAGCGATGCTTTTTGAGTAACTCGCTCTCGACGCCGAAGCTTTCCGGCGCATTGAAATGGATAACGCCGTCCAGATAGTTATCGCCAATGTACTCGGTAATGTGGTTCGGGTTGCCGTACAGCCGCTCAGCGTAGGACAGACGGGTATCCGCCAGACGCTTGGGATCGACAACCGAGTTGTGGATATGAGCATGAGGGAACCACAGATAGTAGCGTTCGCTCTCGATCGGGTGCCAGCAGAACCACCACTTGAACATCTCCGTGGTCACGCCCGGAAAAATATGGCGGCTTTGCGCATAGGCGCAGGGGCCACCCTCCTCAACGACGGCGTAACCCGATACCGGAAACTCGTCAAAACGTTCCAATAGGGTTTTCAGGCCCGCTTTCGTGGGTTGAAGAATGTGTTCTTTTGCCAACGGCCCCTGTTCCAGCGCGCGGATCATCTCTACGGGCGCATCCAGATTGCTGTCGAAGAACTCGGCGTAGGGCTTGCCCTGAATGCCTTTCTCATTGATTTTCAGACGTTTCTGCATCGGCACCTGATAATAGGAAATCAATGATTTATCGAGCGAAGCGCCCGCATCAGTAAACGTGCCTTTCCGCGCCGCCGCCGGTAGGGCGGATGATGGTGCCGCGATAGCGGAAGACAACAGGGATTGAGAAAGCAAGGCGCCGCCAGCCAACAGCGGAATGCGCTTGATGATATTACGACGTGAAATTTCTTTACTCATGAGCGTCTCACTTAGATTGTCGCCGACTTAGAAACGGCGGGATGGAGTGCGGTTGATATCGATTTTTGAATATCCGAATAATGGACTTAATATCCGAATAATGGTCATTATTGTGTTGCCGGATGTGGGCGATGTCAACGCTCATTGAATGGCAAAGCGCATGGATTGCCAAAAAGCGCCTGCCAATCATTGCAGCGATCTATCCGCAATCGCAGGGGGTTCACCGAGCGTTGCCAGGGCGGGATTGACATTCGGTTTACAGTTTGCGCGTTGACATGTTGAACGGAAGCCTCAAGAATATCGTCCGCATATTGGATAAATCATCCATTTAATGGATATTACAGTGAGGCGCTTTATGCGTGAATTAAGAAAAATGGCGGCGTTTACGCTCTTGGCCGTGGCCTGTCTGACGATCATGGTCGGTTGCGTGATCGTTCCTGGTTTGACGGAAATCGCGAATCAGTTGGGCACGCCTTCAGCGGCCAGTTGGTTGGTCACCGTGCCGTCATTGGGCGTGGTGATATTTGGCCCCTTCGCCGGGCGTTTTATTGACAAGGCGGGCGCTTACGCGGCGCTCAGCTGGGGACTGTTGTTGTATGGCCTGCTTGGGGCGGGGGGGCTGTTGCTTCGCGGCTTTTGGCCGGTGATGCTCGACCGCCTGCTGCTTGGCGGCGCAACGGCGATCGTGATGTCAGCCGGCACCGGTCTGATTTCTGCTTTTTACAGCGGGCAGGCGCGTTTGAAAATGATCGCTTCGCAAGGCATGTCGATCGAGCTGGGCGGCGTCATCTTTCTGTTTATCGGCGGGCTCTTGGCGACGCTCGGCTGGCGCTGGCCCTTCCTGTTGTATCTTGTCGCCTGGGTGTTGCTGGCGATGCAGTGGCTGTATGTGCCCAAACCCCAGCCTGATGTGGGCGAATCAGACAGCGTTCAGCGCGGTGATGCCAGTTCCACCGGCGCCGGCAGCTTAACAACGGTCTATTTTTCCGCAGTGCTTTCCATGATCTGCTTCTTCACCGGGATCATTGTCATCCCGCAGCATTTCCACCACATGAATATCGGGGCGGCGCAAACGGGATACTTCCTGTCGTTTATCTCGCTTATCGCCGTTTTCGCCGCCGCGCTGATGCCCAGGCTGGTGGCTTTAATCAGAGAAAATGGCGCGCTTGGCGCGGCGTTTGTCTGCTATGCCGCAGCGCATCTGATCTTCGCCTCTGCGCACGGGACTGCGGCATTTGTTGCCGGCGGTATTCTGATGGGATGCGGGTTCGGCTTCTCGGTGCCGTTGGTTAATCATATGACCGTAGAACGAAGTTACCCCCGCACCCGGGGGCGAAATCTGGCCTATTTATCGATGGCGATATTCTCCGGCCAGTTCTTGTCATCCTTTATGGCGTTCATTCCCGGCAGCTCATCCGCCGTTTTCCTGGGGGCGGCAGGTATCAGCATCGCCACGGTTTTGGCGCTGACGCTGGCGCGCAGATTAGGGTAAATCAACCACGCTGCGCGTTTTTCAGCCCGAAAAGATTTTACGCTATCCTTACGCAACCCTTTCAGAAGCGAATTCCGGCATTCGATATATTGAGAATAATCATTCTCAATAGGATCGTATTGCCATGCAGAGGAAAATGCTTTTGGTGCTCGGGCTGTCGCTGCTGCTGGCCGCCTGCGACGGACAAAACGCCGGCGCGCCGGCGGGAGCGGGCGGTGAGCAGGAGGTCGGCGTCGTCACGCTGCGCGGCCAGCCAGTGACCCTGAGCAGCGAGCTGACCGGCCGAGTCAACGCCACCATGACCTCCGACGTGCGGCCGCAGGTTGACGGCATCATCAAACAGCGGTTGTTCACCGAGGGGGCGGAGGTGAAGGCCGGGCAAGTGTTGTATCAAATTGACCCCGCCAGCTATCAGGCCAGCTACGATCAGGCCGCCGCCCAGCTGAAAAACGCCCAGGCGACGGTGCAATCCACCCGGCTCAAATCGCAGCGCTATGCGGCGCTGGTGAAAGAAAACGGGGTTTCCAAACAGGACGCGGACGACGCCAAAGCCGCGTATCTGCAGGCCGTGGCGTCGGTGGCGCAGTATCAGGCGGCGCTGGAAACGGCGCGCATCAATCTCGGCTATACCCAGGTGCGTGCGCCCATCGCCGGGCGCATCGGCATTTCGTCGGTGACGCCGGGCGCGTTGGTGACCGCCGGCCAAAGCGATGCGTTGACCACCATCCGCGCGCTGGATCCGATCTATGTCGATCTTACCCAGTCCAGCGCCCAGTTGCTCAAACTGCGTCGCCAGCAGGCCGCTCTGCAACGCGGGGCGGTGACGCCGGTCGCCATCAAACTGGAGGACGGCTCGCCTTATGCCCATGCCGGCAAGCTGGAGCTGACCGAGGTGGCAGTGGATGAGGCCACCGGCTCGGTCACGCTGCGCGCCGTGTTCCCCAACCCCGAGCATGAGCTGCTGCCGGGCATGTATGTGCACGCCACGGTGGACAACGGCGTCGACCCCAAAGCCATTCTGGCGCCGCAGCAGGGTATCACCCGTAACGCCAAGGGCGAAGCCACCGCGTTGGTGGTGGACGAGCAAAACAAAGTGGCGCAGCGCACCGTTGTCGCCGAGCGGGTGGTGGGCAGCAACTGGCTGATCGGCAGCGGGCTGAACGAGGGCGATCGCCTGATCGTCGAAGGCACCAGCAAGGTGACGATCGGCGCGGCGGTGAAACCGGTCGCCGTCTCGGTCGACAAAGCCCAAAGCGGGGAGCAGTAATATGGCGCAGTTCTTTATCCGCCGCCCGGTGTTCGCCTGGGTGATCGCCATCATCATCATGCTGTGCGGCCTGATGTCGATCAATTCGTTGCCCATCTCGCAGTACCCGGACGTGTCACCGCCGCAGATCTCCATCTCCGCCACCTATCCGGGGGCGGACGCGGAAACGCTGGAAAACAGTGTCACCCAGGTGATAGAGCAGCAGCTCACCGGCCTGGACGGTCTGCTGTATTTTTCATCGACCAGCAGCTCCAGCGGCTCGGTCAGCATCAACGTCACCTTTGATCAGGGTACCGATCCGGATATCGCGCAGGTGCAGGTGCAAAACAAGGTGCAGCAGGCGGAGAGCCGCCTGCCGAGCGCGGTCACCGCCCAGGGCGTGACGGTCAAGAAATCCCAGAGCAGCTTCCTGCTGATCGTCGGGCTGTATGACGAGAGCGACAAGGCGACGATGGCCGACATTTCCGACTACCTGGTCAGCAACCTGCAGGATCCGCTGTCGCGCATCGAGGGCGTGGGGGACGTGCAGGTGTTCGGCTCGGAATATGCGATGCGCATCTGGCTGGATCCGACCAGGCTGGCGGCCTATGCGCTGATGCCGTCCGACGTGCAGACGGCGATCGAGGCGCAAAACACCCAGGTATCCGCCGGTAAAATCGGCGATCTGCCGGCCGCCGCCGATCAGCAGTTGACCGCCACGGTGAAGGCGCAGTCGCGGCTGCAAACGCCGGAACAGTTCCGCAATATCATCCTGAAAAGCGACAGCAGCGGCGCGCTGGTGCGCTTGGGCGACGTGGCGCGGGTTGAGCTCGGCAATGAAGACTATTCAGCCAGCGCGCACCTCAACGGTCACCCGGCCGCGGGGATCGCGGTCAAGCTGGCGGCGGGCGCCAACGCGCTCAATACCGCCAAACTGGTGAAGGCCAAAGTGGCGGAATACCAAAGCGCGATGCCGCATGGTTATAAGGTGGCCTACCCGAAAGACAGCACCGACTTCATCAACATCTCGATCGAGGAGGTGGTGAAAACGCTGTTCGAGGCGGTGGTCCTGGTGGTGGTGGTGATGTTCGTGTTCCTGCAAAACCTGCGCACCACGCTGATCCCAACCATCACCGTGCCGGTGGTGTTGCTGGGCACCTTCGGCGTGCTGGCGGCGTTCGGCTACTCGATCAATACCCTGACGCTGTTCGGCATGGTGTTGGCGATCGGGCTGTTGGTGGACGACGCCATCGTGGTGGTGGAAAACGTCGAACGCGTGATGCGCGAAGACAAGCTGCCGCCGCGCGAGGCGACGGAGAAATCGATGCGCGAGATCACCGGCGCGCTGGTCGGCATCGCGCTGGTGCTGTCGGCGGTGTTCCTGCCGATGGCGTTCTTCGGCGGTTCAACCGGGGTGATCTACCGTCAGTTCTCGATCACCGTCGTCTCCTCGATGGTGCTGTCGGTCGTGCTGGCGTTGACGCTGGCGCCGGCGCTGTGCGCCACGTTGCTGAAAGCGTCGCATGAAGAACAGACCGACAAAGGGCTGCTGGGTAAATTCAACCGCGGCTATAACCGGCTGCAGGAGAAGTACGCCGACAAGGTCGGCAGGGTGATCCACCGGCCGACGCGCTACCTGCTGCTGTACGGCCTGCTGCTGATCGCCGCCGCCGTGATGTACCTGCGCCTGCCGACCGGCTTTCTGCCCAATGAGGATCAGGGTTCGGTCATGGTGCAGTACACCTTGCCGGCCGGCGCGACCAACGCCCGCACCTCGGCGGTGAGCGAGGCGGTCACCGCCTATTTCCTCGAACAGGAAAAGGCCAACGTCAGCACCATTTTCACCATCAACGGCTTCGGTTTCAGCGGCAGCGGGCAAAACGCCGGCATGGCGTTTGTCAGCCTCAAAGACTGGAGCCAACGCGGCGGCAGCGAAAACACCGCCGACGCCATCGCCAAACGCGCCATGGCGCATTTCGCCTCGCTGCGCGACGCCCAGGTGTTCTCCATGAGCCCGCCGGCGATCGACGGCTTCGGCCAGTCCGACGGCTTTACCTTCGAGCTGCAGGCCAAAGGGGCGACCACCCGCGCCGAGCTGCAGGCGATGCGCGATCAGATCGTCGCCGCCGCCGCCGGCAATCCGTCGCTGTTGGCGGTGCGCGCCAACACCTTGCCGGACACGCCGCAGCTGCAGGTGGAGATCGACAGCGGCAAACTGCAGGCGCTCGGCCTGAGCGCCGGCGACGTCAACAGCACGCTTAGCAGCGCGTTCGGCAGCACCTACGTCAACGACTTTATCGATCGCAACCGGGTGAAAAAGGTCTATATGCAGGGCGACGTAGCGTATCGCGCCAAGCCGGAAGATCTCGACAAATGGTTTGTGCGCGGCACCAACGCGGCGGGCGACAGCAGCATGACGCCGTTCTCCGCTTTTGCTTCCTCACACTGGATCTACGGCCCGGAAAACCTGTCGCGCTATAACGGGCTGTCGTCGTTCGAGATCACCGGACAGGGCGCCGCCGGCGTCAGCTCCGGCACGGCGATGAGCGAGATGGAAAAACTGGCGGCGAAATTCTCCGCCGGCAGCAGCTATTCCTGGAGCGGGCTCTCCTATCAGGAGCGGCTGACCAGCGGCCAGGCGTCGTCGCTGTACGCCATTTCGCTCATCGTGGTGTTCCTGTGCCTGGCGGCGCTGTATGAGAGCTGGTCGATTCCGTTTGCGGTGATGTTGGTGGTGCCGATGGGCATCGTCGGTTCGCTGCTGGCGATCACGCTGCGCGGGCTGGAAAACGATATCTACTTCCAGGTGGCGCTGCTCACCATCGTCGGTTTGTCGGCGAAAAACGCCATTTTGATCGTCGAGTTCGCCGAAGAGATGCACCAGCGCGGTGAAACGCTGATTGGCGCGGCGATCCACGCGGCGCGCATGCGTCTGCGGCCGATCCTGATGACCTCGCTGGCGTTTACCGCCGGGGTGCTGCCGCTGGCGGTATCCAGCGGTGCCGGGGCCAACAGCCGCATCGCCATCGGTACCGGCATTATCGGCGGCACCATTACCGCGACCCTATTGGCCATCTTTTTCGTCCCGCTGTTTTATGTGCTGGTGCGCCGCGTGTTTAGCCGCCGCGCCGCCAGCCGGCCGCCACAGGCAGGAGAATAACGTGTTGCAACGAGTCATGATGTTAACTTTACCGCTGCTGTTGGCAGGCTGTATTTCGCTGGATCCTGATTATCAGCGGCCGACGGCGCCGATAGCGGCCACGCTGCCGCAGGGCGAGGCCGCCGGCAAACAGGCGCTGAGCTACCCGGACGTCGCCTGGCGCGAGTATGTGCAGGACGCCAGGCTGCGGCAGGTGGTGGCGATGGGGCTGAACAGCAGCCGCGATCTGCGTGAGGCGATCGCCAATATCGCGTCGGCGCGTGCGCTGTACGGCGAGCAGCGGGCGGCGCTGTTGCCGACGATCAACGCCACCGCCGACGGCAGCCGCGGGCGTTCGCTGACCGGCAACGGCAATGCCACGACCATCAGCCAGAGTTACGAAGCGCAGGCCGGCGTCAGCGCCTTTGAACTGGATCTGTTCGGCAAAAACGCCAGCCTGTCGCGGGCGGCGTTCGAAACCTATCTGGCTAACTCCGAAGCGGCGAAAAGCACCCGCCTGACGCTGATCGCCGATATCGTCACCGACTGGGTGGCGGTGGCGGCCGAGCGCAGCAATCTGGCGGTGGTGCAGCAGACGATGGAAAGCGCCAAACGATCGCTGGAGGTGACGCGCAAGAACCAACAGCACGGCATCTCGTCGCTGGTCGACGTGGCGTCGGCGGAGACCGTCTATCAACAGGCGCGCGCCGACGCTGCCAGTTACGCCACCAGCGCCGCACAGGCGAAAAACGCCCTGGATCTGGCGGTGGGGCAAAGCGTGCCGGAAAACCTGCTGCCGGGCGGCATCGACGCGCTGGGCGGGATCATGCGCGATCTGCCGTCCGGCATCTCTTCGCAGGTATTGCTGCAGCGGCCGGACGTACTGCAGGCCGAGCACAACCTGAAGTCCGCCAACGCCAATATCGGTTCGGCCCGCGCGGCGTTCTTCCCCTCGATCAGCCTGACCGCCAGCGGCGGCGTGGGCAGCGGTGAGCTCTCGTCGCTGTTCAGCCACGGGGCGGGCGTCTGGTCGTTTGCGCCGAGCATCAGCCTGCCGATCTTCAGCGGCGGCTACAACACTTCGCAGCTGAACTACAGCAAAGCGCAGAGAGATCTGTATATCGCCACCTATGAGAAAGCGGTGCAGACGGCGTTTCAGGAAACCGCCGATGCGTTGGCGCGCAAGGCGACGCTGCAGGAACAGCTGGCGGCGCAAACCGGCTATGTCACGGCAGCGCAGCAATATTATCGTCTCGCCGAACTGCGCTACCGTCAGGGCGTGGACAGCTATCTGACCTTGTTGGACGCGCAGCGCACGCTGTATACCGCGCAGCAGTCGCTGATCGCCGCACAGCAGACCGCGTACGACAATCAGGCCACCCTGTATAAAGTTCTGGGCGGCGGCATCGCCGCCGAACGGCAGGGGGACGGCGTCATCGCCGACAAGACCACGCTCAGCCGCTAGCCCTCGGCGTGCGTTTTACTGCCGGAAAACGTAAAGAAACAGAAAACCCGCCCGGCGTCCCGAACTCGCCGCGGCGGGCAGAGTCAGACAGATGAACGCATTTACCCCTATTAACACCGGCTCGAGGTCGTCATGACAGAAGACATTCAGCAACAGGTCATCACGCTAATCGCCGCATTCAACGCGCCAGGGCGGCTGAAGAAAGGCGTGACAATCACCCCGGAAACCGAGATCAACACCGCGCTCCACCTGTCGTTCAGCGATTCCAACACGCTGATGCGCCGCTACTTCGACACCTTCGGCGTCGACAGCAGCAACTATAACCACGAGCTTTATTTCCAGCCGCCGAGCAATACCGGGCGCTGGTTCTCGCCCTCCGCCTGCAAAGAACACACTCGGCCGCTGTGCGTGTCTATGCTGGTGCGTTCCGCGCGCGCCAAACGCTGGCTGTACGATATCCATTTCCTTATCGAGCAGCTCCGCTAGCGCTGCGTCACTGTTGCAGCAGCTCGGCAAACTTCGCCAACCACTGCGGATGCGCCGGCCAGGCCGGGGCGGTGACCAGGTTGCCGTCGACGTGCGCCTGATCGATACCGATCTCGGCATAATGGCCGCCGCCAAGCCGCACCTCCGGCGCGCAGGCCGGATAGGCGCTGCAGGTGCGGCCTTTCAACACGCCGGCCGCGGCCAGCAGCTGCGGGCCATGGCAAACGGCGGCGATCGGTTTTTTCGCGGCGTCAAACGCCTGCACCAACGCGATCACCTCGGGATTCAAACGCAGGTACTCCGGCGCCCGGCCGCCGGGGATCAGCAGTGCGTCGTAGCGTTCTTCTTTAGCGGCGGCAAAGTCGGCATTGAGGGTAAAGCGATGGCCGGGTTTTTCGCTGTAGGTTTGCGCGCCATCGAAGTCGTGGATCGCCGTCTGGATGTAATCACCGACGGCTTTGCCGGGACACACGGCATCCACCTGATGGCCGATCATCTGCAGCGCCTGAAACGGCACCATGGTTTCATAATCTTCGGCGTAGTCGCCGACCAGCATCAGGATCTTTTTCTTGCTCATGATCACAACTCCTGCAGGATGGGGATTGCCTAAGGTATAGCCCAGCGCCCCTGGGAATGCGAACCGCGAAACGCCTATCTATACTCGTGATACTGCGGCATTTTTAACCGCCGCCATTACCCCAGGGAGGAACCCCGATGCTGAATTTGGCAACCTTGCTTGAAGAGAGTGCGCGCACCTGGCCGGAACGGCCGGCGGTGATTCAGGACGATATCCCGCTCAGCTATCGGGCGCTGAACGAGATGGCTAACCGCGTGGCGAATCTGCTGGTCGCGCGCGGCGTGCAGCCCGGTGAACGGGTGGCGTTGGCCTGCAGTAACCGCCCGGAGTTTGCGGCGATCTATTACGGCATTCTCAAAAGCGGCGCGGTAGTGGTGCCGCTCAATATTTTGCTCAAAAGCGCCGAATTCGATTATTACCTGGCGGATTCCGCCGCCGTGGCGCTGTTTTGCTTTGAAGGCCACAGCGGACTGCCGCTGGGGGAAGAGGCGCTGCATGCCGCGGCGCAGGCGAAGGCCTGCCGCGAGGTGTTTATCATCGGCGATCGACTGCCGCTCGAGGGGGAACGTTTCAGTGCGGCGATAGCCCCGCAGGCCAGCGAGTTCGCTTCGGCGGCGACGGCGGAAAACGACACGGCGGTGGTGCTGTACACCAGCGGCACCACCGGTCGCGCCAAAGGGGCGGAGCTGACCCACGCCAACCTGGTGTTCAATGCGCTGGGATCGGTGCGGCTGTTTGACGGTTCGGAAACGCGCCCCGATCGCCATCTGGTCACGCTGCCGCTGTTTCATACCTTCGGTTCGTCGGTGCAGATGAACGCCGGTTTCGCCTCCGCTGCCACGCTGGTGCTGGTCGAGCGTTTCGACGCCGCGCAGGCCATCGCGCTGATGCAGCGGCACGGGATTACGTTCTTCGCCGGCGTGCCGACCATGTACTGGGCGCTGCTGAATGCGCTCGACGAGCATACGGATATCGAACGCCTGCGCAGCACGCTGCGCATGGCGGTGTCCGGCGGCGCCAGTCTGCCGGTGCAAATTCTGGAGGATTTTTCGCGCCGTTTCGGCATCGATATTCACGAAGGCTACGGGCTATCGGAAACCAGCCCGGTCGCCACCTTCAACCATCCGCATCGGGTGACCAAGCCCGGCTCCATCGGCCAGCCGATCTGGGGCGTGGAGGTGCGTTTGCTGGACGCCGTCGGGCGGCCGATCGACGGTGTCGACCAGGTGGGGGAGATCGCCGTGCGTGGCCATAACATCATGAAGGGGTATCTGAATCGACCGGAGGCGACGGCGGAAGTGCTGGAGAACGGCTGGTTCCGCACCGGCGATCTGGCGCGCCGCGACGCCGACGGCTTCTATTTTATCGTCGATCGGGCCAAGGACATGATCATTCGCGGCGGCTTCAACGTCTATCCGCGCGAGATTGAAGAGGCTTTGATTCGCCATCCGGCGGTGTCGTTGGTGGCGGTGATCGGCGTAGAGCATCCGTCGCTGGGCGAAGAGATCAAAGCGGTGGTGGTGCTGAAGGAGAGCGAGGAGCCGGTCGAGGAGGAGACGCTGATCGCCTGGAGCAAGGAGAGGCTGGCGGCGTACAAATATCCGCGCATCATTGAATTCGTCGAACGTTTGCCGATGACCAGTACCGGTAAGGTATTGAAGCGCTGTTTGCGTTGAGGAAAATCCGGCCTGCCGAAGCAGGCCGGGAAACGGGCATCAACCAGGGTAGATGCCGCGCTCTTTACGTGCGGTCAGGATGCGCTCACAAGCCACGATGTAAGCGGCGGTGCGCAGGCTGCACTCTTTCTCTTCAGCCTTGTTCCAGACATGAACCATCGCGTCGGTCATGATCTTGTCCATGCGCTCGTTGATTTCGGACTCGCTCCAGAAGTAGCTCGCCATGTCCTGCACCCACTCGAAGTAACTGACCGTTACGCCGCCGGCGTTACAGATAACGTCAGGCACCACGGTGATGTTGCGGGAGCGCAGAATGTCGTCCGCATCCGGGAAGGTCGGGCCGTTAGCACCTTCCAGCACCAGCTTGGCGCTGAGGATTTCGGCGCGCTGGCGGGTGATTTGGCCTTCCAACGCAGCCGGGATCAGGATGTCCATGTCAACCGACCAGAACGCTTCGCTTTCGATCTCGCTGGCGCCAGGGAAACCGGCGATCTGCTTGTGCTTGGCCTGGTATTCGGTCAGCGCGGTCAGGTCGATGCCGTTGGCGTTGAACAGGGTAGCGGAGTGGTCCTGGATGGTGACGACGCGAGCGCCGACGCCGACGAACAGGCGCGCCGCTTCGCTGCCCACGTTACCGAAGCCTTGTACCGCCACTTTGGCGCCTTCGATCTGCACGCCCAGACGCTTGGCCACTTCGCTGCCGGTGACGAACACGCCGCGGCCGGTCGCTTTCTCACGGCCCAGAGAGCCGCCAAGGTGGATTGGCTTGCCGGTGACCACGCCGGTGATGGTGGTGCCGTGGTTCATGGAGTAGGTGTCCATCATCCAGGCCATCACTTTGGCGTTGGTGCCGACGTCCGGCGCAGGAATGTCTTTCTGTGGCCCAATGATGAAGCCGATTTCGCTGGTGTAGCGGCGGGTCAGTCGCTCCAGTTCACCTTCAGACAGTTTGAACGGGTCGACGCGGATGCCGCCCTTGGCGCCGCCGTACGGCAGGTTGACTGCGGCACACTTGATGGTCATCCAGGCGGACAGGGCCATCACTTCGTTCAGATCGACGTCAGGGTGGAAGCGGATACCGCCTTTACCCGGCCCGCGCGACAGGTTGTGCTGTACGCGGAAGCCTTCGAAGTGGCGGATGGTGCCATCGTCCATCTGCAGCGGGATATCGACAATCAAAGCGCGCTTAGGGTGACGCAGCGTATCAACCCAGCGTGACAGCTCGCCGAGGTAAGGGGCGACGCGATCGATTTGTTGCAGATATGTAGCCCAAGCGGTGGTGCTGCTGTCTGAAGCGTAGGATAGCTTTTCCATAACCAACCTTTATATATTAGAGGTATTTATTTCGTTTAACCGTGGATTAGCAAGCGCATAACACTTTGCGACGCTTAATTTACCACTAATTATGCCGGTTGTTAGCCCCTCGCTCATCGGGCCAGCGGACGGTTTTTCGCCGCCTGCCGAGCGTAAATGAATAGTTAATTACTTTTATTCGGTAGTGGGCGCGAACATGCATACTTTATGCATATAAAACGCATAAAAAGCCTTTTTATCTATTTTTCAGAAGCTTGAATGTGATCAAAAAGTTTCATTTTATTTAACTGCCATGTTGACAATGGCATTTCCCCTCGCCAGAGTTAAATTAATGTTAAAACGGCTCCGGCGTCGTTTTTTTGTTGCACAAGGGAAAGCATAACCATTTGATATTTTAGAGTTTACCCACCACGCTCGGGCTTTGTACGCCAAACGTGGGCGATACGACGGCTCACGCGAGCATTTTCCAGGCATCCATTATTATTTCCTCCCTGTCACAACGGGGCGGGCAGCGTTTGGTCTGAATTTTTTTGCCGGTTAGAGCGCCCTCGGGCGTTTCATCCCTGCTGCAACCGCACATCGGTTGCTTAATCGCCTTAACGACGGACAGGTAACACCATGACAAAAAACCACTGCGATCGGCTGAGCCCAGGTTCAGCCGAGGGGCCTCACTGTGCCCAAACCCTGCAGCGCGGACTGAGTGCGCGCCACATTCAACTGATTTCGATCGGCGGCGCCATCGGCACCGGGCTGTTTATGGGCTCCGGTAAGACCATCGCGCTGTCGGGCACCTCCATCGTGCTGACTTACGCCATCGTCGGCTTTTTCATGTTTATGGTGATGAGAGCGATGGGGGAACTGCTGCTCACCCGGCTCGATTACCGCTCGTTCGCCGATTTCGTCTCGGAATACCTGGGGCCGCGCGCCAGCTTTTTTCTCGGTTGGTCCTACTGGCTGAGCTGGGTGGTGACCTGCATCGCCGACGTGGTGGTGTGCGGCGGCTATGTGCAATATTGGCTGCCGAACGTTTCGCCCTGGCTGCCGGCGCTGTTGACGCTGGGGTTCCTGTGTCTGTTCAACATGCTGTCGGTCAAGATGTTCGGCGAGGCCGAATTCTGGTTCGCCATGATCAAGGTGGTGGCGATCGTCGCGCTGATCGCCACCGGCGCCTGGATGGTGTTCAGCGGCTGGACCTCGCCGGACGGCGTGACCGCTTCGCTGCATAACGTCACCGATCCCGCCATTTTCATGCCGCACGGCATCTTCGGTTTCTTCGCCGGTTTCCAGATCGCCATTTTCTCCTGCACCGGCATCGAACTGCTGGGCACGATGTCGGCGGAGACCAAAAACCCCGAGAAGGTGCTGCCGAAGGCGATCAACGCCATCCCGGCGCGCATCATCGTCTTCTACGTGTGCTCGATGCTGACCATTATCGCCGTTACCTCGTGGAGCCATATCTCACCGGACAGCAGCCCGTTCGTGATGCTGTTCGATCAGGCGGGGCTGCCGGCCGCCGCCGCGATAATCAACTTTGTGGTGCTGACCTCGGCGATGTCCTCGGCCAACAGCGGGGTCTATTCCAGCACCCGCATGCTGTACAGCCTGTCGATGGAAAAGCACGCCCACGGCCAGTTCCGCATTCTGTCGCGCACCACCGCCATTCCGATCCGCAGTCTGCTGTTTTCCTGCTTCTGCATGGTGGCCGGCACCTTGCTGCTGGTGCTGGTGCCGAACGTGATGACGCTGTTCACCATCGTCTCCACCGTGGCGGCGATCCTGGTGGTTTACAGCTGGGGCATGATTTTGGTCGCTTATCTGGTGTATCGCCAGAAACGACCGGAACTGCATGCCGCTTCCCACTTCAAAATGCCGGGCGGGGTCGTGATGGCCTGGCTGACGCTGGCATTCTTCGCCTTTACGCTGGTGCTGATGGTGTTCGATCGCGATACGCTGATCGCGCTGTGCAGCATGCCGCTGTGGTTTACCGCGCTTGGCCTGGTCTGGCGTTATCGGGTGCGCGACAGTCTGGCGCGCGAGAGCTACGTGTTTTATCAGCACGGCGCCGAGGCGGAATAACCGGCGAAGCAGGCGCGGCCGCCGCCGGCCCACTCGGCAAGCGGCGGCAACTGCGGTATGCTAAGCGGCTGAACAGCAAACCAAACCGGGCTATACGGAGACACCCCAGCGTGCCGAACACTTCTTCTCAACTCGAACTTTTGCGGTCGGTCGCCGACGGCATCGCGGCGCTGTTTTTCCCGAATGCGGAAGTGGTGATCCACGATTTGACCACCAACAAGATAGCCTATCTGGCGAACAACCTGTCGAAACGCAAGCCGGGCGATGACGCCGGGCTGGAGGACTTCACGCTCGACGACGACGTCAGCGTGACCGGCCCCTATGAAAAGCTGAACTGGGACGGCAAAAAGATGCGTTCGGTGAGCATCGCCGCGCGCGACGAGCAGGGCAACCCGAGCTATCTGCTGTGCATCAACCTGAGCACCGCGATGTTCGAGGATGCCCGCAACGCGCTGGATATGTTTTTATCGGTCACGCGATTGCAGCCGCAGCCGCAACAGCTGTTCAAAGACGACTGGCAGGAGAAGATCAACACCTTCCTGCATGACTGGCTGCGGCGCGAGAACGCTGCACTCGGCGCGCTGAGCCGCGAGCAGAAGCGTCGCCTGGTCAGCGATCTCTATCATCAGGGGGCGTTCAAGGCTAAAAGCGCGGCGGATTACATCGCCAACGTGCTGTCGATGGGGCGCGCCACGGTGTACAAACATCTGCGGGAATTGAAGCAGGAGTAAAGGCGGCGAGAAAGCGGGAAAGGGGCGGCGATGGCCGCCCCTTGTCGTTACCAGCGGTAGTTGACCGAAGCGATAATGCTGCGGCCGCTGCCGTAGAAGCAGGCGTACTCGCCGCTGCACGATGAAACGTATTTCTTGTCCGTCAGATTCTGCACGTTGAGCTGGAGCGCCGCGCCGCGCAGCGCCGACGAGGCCTGACCGAGGTCATACTTCACCATGGCGTCGTACAGCGTGTAGTGCGGCACGTCGTACTGGCCGGTGGCGTCGGCCGGCGCATCGCCGATGTAGCGCACGCCGCTGCCGACGGTCAGGCCGTTCAGCGCACCGCTCAGGAAGCTGTAGCTGCCCCAGGCGGATGCCGCATGGCGCGGGATGCCCGCCGGGCTGTGGCCGATTTCATCCGCCGAATTGGAGTCTTTGGTCACCACGTCGGTGTAGGTATAGGCGGCGGTCAGCTTGATCTCCGGCGTCGGCTGAGCGTGCACTTCCGCCTCGATCCCCTTGGATTTCACCTCGCCAATCTGCTCGTAGGCGGAGGTGAGACGGTTATAGGACGCCACGTTGCGTTGGGTAATGTCGAACCAGGAGAGGGTCAACAGCGTGTTGCCGCCCGGGATCTGGTACTTCACGCCCACCTCGGTTTGCTTGCCGGTGGTCGGCTTGAGCGGGTCGGCGCCCGGCGCGCTCGGATACAGGTTAGGATCGAACGAGGTGCTATAGCTGACGTACGGCGAAATGCCGTTATCGAAGGCGTAAAGCAATCCCGCGCGGCCGGTAAATTGCGCATCGTTGTAGGTCTGCTCTTTACCGCCGACGGTGCGATCGCGGGTGTTGACCTGCGACCAGTCCTGGCGGCCGGACAGCAGCAGGTTCCAGTCATTCCACTCCAGTTGGTCCTGCAGATACACCCCGACCTGATTCAGCGTTTTCAAGTCGCTGGAAGCCAGCGTCAGCGCACTGCCGTCAATGCTGC
Source organism: Serratia sp. Ae19-1 (assembly GCF_059801225.1). NCBI lineage: Bacteria > Pseudomonadati > Pseudomonadota > Gammaproteobacteria > Enterobacterales > Yersiniaceae > Serratia > Serratia sp. Ae19-1. The sequence continues at coordinate 322,612 of NZ_JBCHWD010000004.1, forward strand.
TATGCGTCGGGTTAGCCCAGTCGATCGGGTAGTCGTTGCCGCGATCGCGATACATCTTCGAATCGATATGGCTGTAACGATAATCCAGCCCGCCCAGCACGGTGTGTTTCACCTCGCCGGTATCGAACAGGCCCTTCAGCTGGTTATCCACACCAAACTCGTTGGTCATCTGCGTTTCATGCTGCGCCATGCGGGTGACGGTGTGGTCGTTGATCTTCGAGTTTACGTTATAAACCAGATATTTATAGTCTTCATCGCGGTGGGTGAAGCGCAGGTTCTGGGTAAACGACAGCGCATCGTTGAAGTTATGCTCGAGGCTGTAACCGATCGACGCCTGCTCGCGCCGCGATTTGTTGAAGCTGGGCTCGCTGACGTTAAAGTCATAAGGCACGTAGCCTGCGCTGGTCGGGAACAGCGTGCCGGCACGCGGCAGGAAGTTGCGCGACCCGGCTTTCGGATCGTTCTGGTAGCTGGTCAGCAGCGTAAAGCTGGTGTCTTCGTTCGGCAGCCAGGTGAAGGCCGGGGCGATGGCCACCCGTTGCTGCTTGCTGTCTTTGACGAACTCATGTTCGGTTCTGGCGATGCCGTTCAGGCGGTAGAACAGGGTGTTGTCGTCGTTGAGCTTGCCGCCGAAATCGAACGCCGTTTCCGCCAGATGGCGGTTGCCGGTGCTGAATTTCACTTCGTGAATGCTCTGGGCGGTAGGGCGCTTGCTGGTCATCACTACCACGCCGCCGGGGCTGACCTGGCCATACAGCACGCCGGCCGGGCCGTGCACCATCTCCACGCGCTCCAGCAGCCAGGGATCGATCTGCCCGGCGCCGCCGTTTTGGCTCGAGAGGCCAAAGTGCAGGCCGTCGAGCAGCTTGGGCGCATAGCGGAAGCCACGGCTGATCACTTCGTCATTGCGGTTGGAGTTGCCGCGGTAGGTGGTGATTACCCCGCTGGTGTAGTTCAGCGCGTCGGCGACCGACGCCGGTTCCTGGTCGTTCATTTGTTCGCGCGTGACCACGGAGATGGACTGCGGCGTCTTGCGCAGCGGGACGGCGGTTTTGGTGCCGGCGGCGCTCTCTTTGGCGACGATCCCTTTGACCGGCGCGGTCACGCTGTTTTGCGCGTCGGCGGTCACCAAAATCGTCTCGTCCGCCGCGGCCGACGCGCTTTGCGCGAAGGGCAGTAAAGCCAGCGCCGATCCCAGCAACAAACGCCTGGCGGACATCGCCTCGGCATTTTTGTTGTCCATCCCTTTGTTTTTAATCTTCATTATCTCTCCTGAATACCTGCTTTTGTGTGTCATGCCACCCTGATAAACCCCGAAATGCCGACGAGCGTGCTTTGCCTCATCAACGCGGAAGCGTCGTGTTTGCACGACGGTAAAAATCCGACAAATAGTATTGAAAATGATAATGAGTATCAATACGATTGTCAGGTTTTGTAAAAATCACTCATGTTATGTAAGGGGCGCTATGGAGTTTTTGCCGGAAAAGAGGCCAGACAACGGTCATGAGGGATTGGCGGCGCAATGGCTGCGTGAAGAGACGGTGGGGCAACCCGAGTGGTGGCAGAAGGTTGCCGCTCACGGCACGCCCATCGTTGAGCCGCACGACGACAGCCACGTCAAAATGACCTGGCTATGGCGCGACCCTGCCGGCGATGAGCAGCGCTCGCCGATATGTCGCGTCTATGCCGATATCAACGGCATTACCGATCACCACAGCACGTCTCCCAGCAGCCTGACCCGGCTCCCCGGCACCGACGTTTGGTACGGCGCGGCCGTTATCGATCGCCGCTGGCGCGGCGGCTACAGCCTGATCCCCATCACCGACCGGGAGCTTCCCCCGGTATTCAGCGACGAAGAAACGCTGCGCGATCGCCAGCAGCGCGCCTGGTGGATCTCGCTGTTCCCGCTGGCGATCGCCGATCCGCTGAATCGCCTCTCGCTGGGGCCTTCGCATCGCCCGCGCCCGGTTTCCCTGGCCCAGGGGCCGGATGCCGACGACCAAAGCGCCTGGCAGGCCGCCGATCGGCCGCTGGAACAGACGCGGCTGCAGCTCTTGCAGTGGCGCAGCGAACGGCTGGGCACCCAACGGCGCGTCTGGCTGTATGCCAGCGGCGACGCCGAGGTGAAAGCGGAGCGTCCGCTGGTGCTGCTGCTCGATGGCCAAAACTGGATCGAGAGGCACGCGCTGTTGCCGGTGATCGAGAACGAGACCGCAAAAGGGCAGCTGCCGCCGGCATGTTGGCTGCTGATCGATGCGATCGATGGCGAACACCGGGAAAACGAACTGCCTTGCAACGCCGCTTTCTGGCAGGCGGTGATCGACGAACTGTTGCCGCAGGCGCAGCGGCGCGAACCCTTCAGCGAGGCGGGCACGCGCACCGTGGTCGCCGGCCAGAGCTACGGCGGGCTGGCGGCGCTGTACGCCGGCCTGCACTGGCCAGAACGCTTCGGCCACGTGCTGAGCCAGTCCGGCTCTTTCTGGTGGCCCACGGTGCAGTTCGTTACCCAGTTCGAAAAGCGTCACGAGCTGGAGGAAGGCTGGCTGATACGCCAGGTTCGGCAACGCCGCGCGGCGGCGCCCACGCTCACCGTGCTCCAGCAAGCCGGCGATCGCGAGGCGGACATCGAATTCGTCAATCGCCAGATGCACGAGGCGCTGACGGCGGCGGGGCACCGCGCCGATTATCGCGTGTTTTCCGGCGGCCACGATGCGCTGTGCTGGCGCGGCGGCCTGGTGGACGGCGTGCGCCAACTGCTTTGCGCGATGAAATAACCCACACATGTTGACAGACAGGTAAGGCAAATGACTCAGGAACAACAAAACCCGTTCGATGACGAAAGTCTCCGTTTCTCCGTATTGATCAATGCGCAGCAGCAGTATTCGCTGTGGCCGCAGTTTGCCGATACGCCGCCGGGGTGGCGCGTGCTGATGGGGCCGGCGGCGCGCGGTGAATGCATCGACTACATCGAAACGCACTGGCAGGACATGCGGCCGGCGTCGTTGAAAGCGACGGATGCGCAGCGTTAATCGCGCAGCAACCACATCGCTACATTCCGTTTGAGGAAAAGGACAGACACCATGTCAGAAACGCTTTCATTGCCGGATACTCAGGTCGAGTACCGGGATTATCCGCTGGTTGCGGCACAACCGGGGATCTGGATCGCCGATCAAATCGCGCTGCGTCGCAACAGCTTCGCCGTGGCGCATTACACCGAACTGCATGGCGATATCGATCGTCCGGCGCTGGAACGCGCGATCCGTCAGGGGCTGGCGGAAGCGGATACGGTTCAGGCGCGGTTCTTTGAGGCGCAGGACGGCCAGCCGGCACAACGCTTACCGCTCAGTGCGGATCCCGCGCGCGTGCAGGCGCCGGAGTGGTTCGATTTCAGCGCGCGGCCGGACGCCGAACAGGCGGCGCTGGCGCTGATGCACGACGATCTGGCTCAGGAATTGCCCGCTGACGGCGAGCGGCCGCTCTATCGCCATGCGCTGATCCGTATCAGCGCCGATCGCTGGTTCTGGTACCAGCGTTTTCATCACCTGACCCTGGACGGCTTCAGCTTCGAGGCCATCACGCGCCGGATCGCCGACATCTATCGCGCGCTGCGCCACGGGCTGTCGCCGGCGGCCTCGCCATTTACGCCGTTCGGCCAGGTGGTGGAAGAGTTTCAGCAATGGCAAACCTCGCCGGCGCGCCAGCGGGCGGCCGAATTCTGGCGACAGCATCTGCGCGATCTGCCGTCGCCGCTGTCATTATCGACGGAAAGCCGCGAGGTTGAACCGGGCGCCCGGCCGCTTAAACAGGCATTGGTGCTGCCTGAGTCGCTGTTTGACGCCGCATTGCGCATCGACGCGCTGCAGTCGCTGCAACCTGCCGATATCGTCACGGCCGCATTGGCGATATACCTGGCGCGCATGAGCGGTGAAACCCGCTTTTCAGTCGGTTTTCCTTTCATGCGCCGCATGGGTTCACAAGCGCTGGCGGCGGCCGGCCCAGTGGTTAACGTGCTGCCGCTGCTGCTGAACGTGACGCCGGAGATGTCGCTGGCGGAGGTCTGCCAGTCGACCGCAGCGGAAATCAAACAGGCGCGCCGCCATCAACGCTATGAAGCGGAGCAGATCAAACGCGACCTCGGCCTGGTCGGCGGCCATCAAGAGCTGTACGGCCCGGTGATTAACGTCAAGGTTTACCACAGCGCCTTGTCCTTCGACGGTCAGGCGGCCGTTACCCATACACTGGCGATGGGGCCGGTCGATGATCTGGAGTTTGAGATCGGCTTTCGCAACGGCGTGCTGACGCTGTCGTTGGTGGCCAACCCGGCCAAATACTCGCCGCGTACATTACACTGTCACGCAGAGCGCATCGGCCATTGGCTGCAGCAGCTGGCGCGGCAACCGCAGCAACCGATCGGACAGCTGGCGTTAATCAGCGAAGGGGAACGGCGTCAACTCGCGGCCTGGGGACGCGGCGCTGAACTGACGCCGCCGGCGGGCATGATCTCGATCATGGACGCTTTCCAGCGTCAGGTTGAGCGGCAGCCCGAGGCGTTGGCGGTGGTCTGCGGCGATGTGCGACTCAGCTACCGTCAGCTCTGCGAACGGGTGATGCAACTGGGGCGTGTGCTGATCGAAAGCGGCATCGGCGCCGAAGACGTGGTGGCCATCGGCATTCCGCGTTCGGTGGACACGCTGGTTGCGCTGTTCGGCGTGCTGGCCAGCGGCGCGGCCTATATGCCGCTCGATCTGGACTATCCGCGTGAACGCCTGACGCTGATGTGCGACGACGCGCGGCCGGTGATGTTGCTGACCCACCGCGCCACGCAGGTAAACATGCCGGATCTGCCGCAGGTGCTGTGCCTGGACGACGCATCGTGCCTGGCGCGCTGCGCGGCCGCCGAAGCCACGCCGATAACGGACGAAGAGCGGCGTGCGCCGCTGAATGAAGCGCATCTCGCCTACATGATTTACACCTCCGGTTCGACCGGCAAACCCAAGGGCGTGATGTCCACCCACCGCGGGCTGCTGAACCTGTTCTTGTCGCATCAGGCCTCGCTGTTTGGCCCGGCGATTGAAAAATTCGAGATCCGCCACGCGCGGCGTCTGCGCGCCGGCCATACCGCCTCGTTCTCTTTCGACTCCTCCTGGGAACCGCTGTTCTGCATGATGATGGGCAGCGAACTGGTCATCTTCGATGAGGAGCTGCGCCGCGATCCCTGGGCGCTGCTCGAACAAACCCAAAAGACGCCGATCGATCTGCTGGACATCACGCCGTCGTTCTTCTCGCAGTTGGTGGACTGCGGTCTGCTGAAGGGGCAGTTCCCGCTGCCGTCGTTCGTGATGATTGGCGGTGAGGCGGCGACGCCGACGCTGTGGAACCTGATGCAACAGCATCCGGAGGTGGAGATCCACAATTATTACGGCCCGTCCGAATACACCGTCGATACCCTCGGCGCGCCGGTCACGGCCGCCGATCAGCCGGTGATCGGTCGCCCCCTCGCCAATACCTCCGTCTGGCTGCTCGACAGCCGCCTGCAGCCGGTGCCGATCGGCGCGGCGGGCGAGCTGTACATTTCCGGCAAGGGCATCGCGCGCGGTTACCTGCGGCGCCCGGATCTGACGGCGGCGCGCTTTGTCGCCAACCCGTTCGTCGACGGCGAGGTGATGTACCGCAGCGGCGATCTGATGCGCTGGAGCGCGGAGGGGCAGCTGGTGTTCATTGGCCGTACCGATCACCAAATCAAGGTGCGCGGTTTCCGCGTCGAGCTGGGTGAGGTGGAAAGCGCACTGGCCGCCTTGCCGGACGTGGGGCGGGCGGTGGTGATCGCCGAGCCGATCGGCGCCACCTATCGTCTGATCGGCTACTGTTCGGTGCAGGATGACGCGCGCCGCGCCTCGCCGGCGCTGCAAAGCGAGCTGATGGGGCAGTTGGCGCAACGGCTGCCGGATTATATGGTGCCGGCGATCCTGGTGGTGATGCCAGAGCTGCCGCTCAACGTCAACGGCAAGATTGACCGTCAGGCGCTACCCAAACCGCAGGAGACGCTGGCGCAAAGCATCCGCGAGCCGGCCACCGAGCAGGAAAGGCTGATTTGCCACGCCATGGCGCAGCTGCTGGGCATGGATCGCGTCGGCGCCGACGACGATTTCTTCGCGCTCGGCGGTGACAGCATTTCGGCGATGGGGCTCGGCACCGCCCTGCGGCGCAAAGGCTATCTGCTGCGCCCGCGCGAAATCTTCGCGCTGCACACCCCGGCACGCATGGCGCAGGCGCTGCAGCCGCTGGCCGCCGACTCTCAGGCCCCTCGCAGCGTGCAGCAAGGCCCGATCGACGGGCTGCCGATCCTGCACTGGTTTGCCGAGACGGGCGAGCTTCATCGCCGCTTCGCGCACGGCGTTTTCCTGCGCGTGCCTGCCGAGCTGCAACCGGAACAGCTGCGCTATGCGTTGGAACAGCTGCGCGCGGCGCACCCGGCGCTGGGCGCGCGGATCCGCGATGGCCAGTTGGTGGTTGAAACCGCCGCCGCCGGTGAGCTGATGCAGGTTGATACCGTATCCGGTGAGCTGGAACTAGCGGCGGAGCAGGCGTTTGATGCCGCGCTTGGCCATCTCGATCCGGCGGCCGGCGCCATGATGCAGGCGAGGTTGTTGCAACGGAATGGCGAGAGCCTCGGGCTGGTGCTGGCGATTCACCACCTGGTGGTCGACGGCGTTTCCTGGCGCATCCTGCTCGACGAGCTGAGGCAGGTGGCCGACGGCGCCATGCAGGGGCAGCCGATTATGCTGCCGCCGGAAGAGACTTCGCTCTATGAATGGTCCGCGCGTTTACGGGCCGACGCTGAACGCCGGGAAACCGAGCTGCCGTTCTGGCGGCGGATGCTGGCGGACGGCACACCGCGCTTGGGGCGCCGCGCGCTGGATCCGCAGACCGATCGCACCGGCGACGTGTCGGAAAAACGCACGCTGCTCGACAGCCGGTTGACCGCTGCGCTGCTGGGCGCATTGCCGCAGGGGTACCGCGCTCAGGTTGAAGAGATCATGCTGTGCGCGCTGGCGCTGGCCTGCCGTCGTCGTTTCCAGGCCGCTTCGCTGCGCTTCTCTTTGGAGTCGCACGGCCGCGCCGAACTGGACGACGGCCTCGATCTGGCGCGCACCGTCGGCTGGCTGACGGCGGAGTATCCGCTGTGCATCGAGCTGCATGACGCCGAGCACCACGAGGCCGTGCGCGCGGTGAAGCGGGTGACGCGAGCGGTGGCCGATCGCGGCGTCGGTTACGGCCAGCTGCGCTATCTGCATCCGCAGCGTGACGAACTGGCGGCGCTGGCGCAACGCAACGCGCCGGAGATCCTGTTCAACTACCTCGGGCGCTTCAGCCAGGATGAGGGGCACTGGACGCCGCAACGCAGTCAGACTCGCTTCCGCGATGCCTTCGCCGTGGCGCAGGATGCGCAGCAGGCGCTGTCGTATGGCCTGGAAGTGAATATCTTTGTCGAAGAGCGGCGCGACGGCGCCTGCCTGGCGATCAACTGGAGCTGGCTGGAGGGGATTTTCAGCGAGAGCGACATTGCGGAATTGCATAACGGCATCGAGCAAGCGGTGCGCGCACTGTGCGAATTTGCCGAGCTGCATCCCGAACGGGCTGCAGCGACGTTGGTGGCGGCCGAGATCGCACAGCCGAACGTCGACGATGAGGCGCTGCGCGCCTGGGAGCGCGAATATGGACCGTTGACCGCCGCGCTGCCGCTGTTGCCGTTGCAACACGGCCTGCTGTTCCATGCGCAGACTGCGCAGCAGGGCGGCAGCTATAACTCGCTGACGCGCCTGAGCCTCTGCGGCGAACTGGACGCTCATCACCTTCAGCAGGCGCTGGATGCGGTGATTCGCCGCCATCCGCAGCTGGCCGCCCGATTCAACCGCGAGGGCGAGCCGTTGCAGCTGATTCCACAGCTCAGTCAACGGGCAACCCATTGGCCGCTATACAGTCACGCACTGCCGCCGCTGTCCGCCGAACAAGAGGCGCAGGCGCTGCATGAACTGGAGCAGGAAGAACTGCGGCGCGATCTGTTTAATCAGCCGGGCGCAATGCTGCACGCGCGGCTGGTCAAACACGGCGACAGTGAACGCTACACGCTGTTCCTTAATGCGCATCACCTGATCGTCGACGGCTGGTCGACGCCGGTGGTGCTCAACGATCTGATGCTCGCATTGCGCGAGGGGGAATCGGCGCTGCCGCCGCTGCGCTCGAACTATGCCGATATCGTTCGCCGCCTTACCGCACGGGATGCCGACGCCTCGCGCCGCATCTGGCGCGAAACGCTGCAGGATGTGCGGCCGACATTGTTGTTCGGTGAAGCGCAGGACGATCGTGTGCACGAGCTGGAAATGACGCTGCCGCCGGCGGAGGAAAGGCGTTTGCTGACCCTGTGCCGCGAACGCGGGTTGACGCTCAATACCCTGATGCAGGGCATCTGGGCGTTGCAGCTGGCCAGCGCTTGCGGCCATCAGGACGTGGTGTTCGGCTCGCCGGTTTCCGGCCGCTTTGGCCAGATCGATGGAGTGGAAGAGCACGTCGGTCTGTTCAGCAATACGCTGCCGGTGCGGGTGTGTCTGCAGCACGATCGTTCGTTGACGGAACAACTGATCGAGCTGCAACACCGGCAGATTGAACTGCTGGAGCACGACGATTTGGGGCTGGGGGAGATCCAGCACCTGGCCGGGGCGGGTACGCTGTTCGATACGCTGTTGGTGGTGGAAAACTACCCGGACAACGACGAACTGCTGGGCGGCGCAGGTGCGCTGCGCTGCGACGCCATCCGCAACAAAGGCTACACCCACTATCCGCTGACGCTGCTGGTACTGCCGGGCGAGCGTTTGCGCCTGCTGCTGGAATGCCGCTCTTCGGTGCCGCAGCCTGAACGCTTCGCCGCGCGGCTGATGGCGCTGCTGCAACAGTGGATAGCGCAGCCGGATCTGCCGCTGCCGCGTTGGCAACTGCAAACGCCGCAGGAACAGGCGCTGATTGCCGCGGTCAACCGCACCGGTCAGGCGGTGGCGGACACCACCTTGCATCGGGCGATCGCCGATCAGGCGCGGCGCACGCCGGAACGCATCGCGCTGCAGGATGCCGGGCACAGCCTCAGCTACCTTGACATGCAGCGCCAGGCCGCACTGTTGGCCGAACGGTTGACGGCGGCCGGCATTCAGCCGGGCGATATCGTCGCGGTGGCGTTGCCGCGATCGGTGCGCCTCAGCCTGGCGCTGACGGCGATTGTGCAGACCGGCGCCGCCTGGCTGCCGCTGGATACCGGTTACCCGGACGAGCGGCTGGCCTACATGGTGGAAGACGCCAAACCGCGGCTGATTATCACCGAAAGCGCGTTGGACGCCCGCTTTGCCGCACTGGCGCCGACGTTGCTGTTCGATGCGCTGGACGACAGCGGCCGCGAACCTGCGCCGCGCCCACCGGCGGGGAACGGCGATTATCCTGCCTACGTGCTGTATACCTCCGGCTCTACCGGACGGCCGAAAGGCGTGGTGGTGAACCACCGGGCGATCGTCAACCGTCTGTTTTGGATGCAGCATGAGTATTCGCTCGATGCGCAGGATGTGGTATTGCAGAAAACGCCGTGCAGCTTCGACGTTTCCGTCTGGGAGTTCTTCTGGCCGCTGATGGTCGGCGCGCGCCTGGTGATGGCGCCGCCGGAGGCGCACCGCGATCCGCAGGCGCTGACGACGTTGATCGACGACTATGGCGTGACCACGCTGCATTTCGTTCCGTCCATGTTGGCTATCTGGGTGGAGGCGCTGAACGAACGTGCACCGCAACGCGCCGCCGCCAGCCTGGAACGCGTGTTCTGCAGCGGCGAGGCGCTGTCGTGTGAACTGGCTTCCCGCTATCAGGCGTTAGTCGCCGCGCCGCTGCATAACCTGTACGGTCCGACGGAGGCGGCGGTCGATGTCACTTACCAACCGGCGTCCGGTGCGGCCCTGGCGGCGGTGAGCGGCGCCGGCGTGCCGATCGGCAAACCGGTCTGGAACACTCAACTGAGCATTCTCGACGCCATGCTGCGGCCGGTGCCCGTCGGCTGCGCCGGCGATCTCTACCTGCGCGGCATTCAGCTGGCCGATGGCTATCTGCATCGGCCGGGGCTGACGGCGCAGCGGTTTGTCGCCGATCCCGCCGGCAATGGCGCCCGCATGTATCGCACCGGCGATATCGCCCGCTGGCTGGAAGACGGCAGCGTCGAGTATTTGGGCCGCAGCGACGATCAGCTGAAGATCCGCGGCCAGCGCATCGAGCTGGGTGAAATCGAGCAGGCGCTGCTGGCACAGCCGGGTGTCGCGCAGGCGGCGGTACACGCCATCGAACTGGGCGAGGGCGCGACGGGGCTCGGCGGCGCCGATATGCGGCAGTTGGTCGCCTGGCTGATCGCCCAACCGGGCGTGACGCTGGATACCGGCGTGCTGCATCAGGCGCTGGAGGCGCGTTTGCCGGCGCATATGATGCCGGTCAGCTATGTCATGACCGACAGTTTCCCGCTCAGCGCCAGCGGCAAGCTGGATCGCAAGGCGTTGCCGCGGCCGCAGCTGACCCCGCAGAGCGGTCGCGCGCCGCACAGCGACAGCGAGCGCCTGCTGGCGGCGCTGTTCGGGGAACTGCTGGGGCGCGCGACGGTGTATGCCGACGACGACTTCTTCGCACTGGGCGGCCATTCGTTGCTGGCGATGCGCCTGGCGGCTGAGCTGCGGCGGCGCGTCACCCGACCGTTGAGCGTCGGGCAGATCATGTTCGCCCGCAGCCTGGAGAAGATGGCGCACCTGCTCGATGATGCGCAGGCGGCCAACTCGGCCGAAAGCCGCGGCGTCGGCGAGTGTCTGCAGCTGCGGACCGGCCAAGGCCCGGCGCTGTTCTGTCTGCATCCGGCTTCCGGTTTCGCCTGGCAGTATTCGGGGCTGAGCCGTTATCTGCCGGGGAACTATCCGATTATCGGCCTGCAGTCGCCAAGGCCGGATGGTGCCATCGCCACCTGCGAGGATATCGAGCAGATGGTCGATCGTCATCTCGCCACTCTGCGCCGCATGCAGCCGCAGGGGCCGTATTACCTGCTGGGCTATTCGCTTGGCGGCACGCTGGCGCATTCGATGGCCGCGCGTCTGCAGCAGCAGGGCGAAGAGGTGGCGTTCCTCGGCATGCTGGATACCTATCCGCCGGAAGGTCAGGATTGGACCGGCCCCAGCGAAGAGGAGGCGCAGAAAGAGGTGGCGCAGGAGCAGGCAGAGTTTATGGCGGAAGATCATGGCGATCCGGCGCTGATGGCGGAGAAGGCGGCGATGTTCGACAGCATTGTCGCCAACTACCGCGATGCGGTGCGCATTCTGTCTCAGGCGCGCAGTCGGCGTTTCCACGGTACGGCGACGCTGTTTGTCGCCGACCGGACGCTGCCGCCAGAGATGGATATCAACGCCGTGTGGGCGCCGTATCTGGATGGTCTGATCTGCCATCACCAAGGCTGCGAGCACGCCGACATCCTGTCGCCGGCCTCGCTGGAGACGCTCGGGCCGCTATTGCATGAGTTGCTGACGCGGCGCTACGGGTTGGTATAACGCAACCGGGCCGGGCGCGTGCGTACCGGCCCGTACTAAAACATCAAATGCAGGACATTATGGCCAGACCTTCTTTTTTTCTTGATTTCAGTTTGCTGAGAAGCAATGCGCATTTTCGCGCGATTTTCTGCGCCCGCATGCTGTCGGTGTTTTCCCTCGGCATGTTGGCGGTGGGGGTGCCGATTCAGATCCAGGCCATGACCGGCTCCACGTTGCAGGTGGGGGTCGCGGTGGCGCTGGACGGCGTAGGCATGTTTATCGGCCTGATGCTGGGCGGCGTGCTTGCCGATCGCTACGATCGCCGCAAGCTGATCCTGTTTGCACGCGGCACCTGCGGGCTGGGCTTTGTCGCCCTGAGTCTGAACGCCTTCGCCCCGGCGCCGTCGCTGTGGGCGCTCTATCTGCTGGCGGCCTGGGACGGATTCTTCGGCGCGCTCGGCATGACGGCGCTGATGGCGGTGATCCCGCTGCTGGTCGGGCGTGAGAACCTGGCGGCGGCGGGGGCCTTGAGCATGGTGACGGTGCGCATCGGCGCTATTCTGGCGCCGGCGCTGGGCGGGATTATCATCGTGTTCGGCGGCGTGGGGCTGGCGTTCGCCGTGGCGGCGGCCGGGACGCTGGGCACCCTGGTTCCGCTGGTGCGCTTGCCGACGTTATTGCCGCAGCATCAGGAACCGGAACACCCGCTGCGCGCGCTCGCCAGCGGTTTCCAGTTTGTCTGGCGCAATAAGGTGGTCGGTTCGGTGGTGTTGCTGGGGATGCTGATGAGCATCGTCGGCGCTGTCAGGGTGCTGTTTCCGGCGCTGGCGCAGGACGCTTACCACGTCGGCGAGTCCTCTATCGGCCTGATGTACTCTGCGGTGCCGCTGGGGGCGATGCTGGGCGCGCTGACCAGCGGTTGGGTGGGGCGATACGCTCGTCCCGGCGTACTGATTCTGGTCGCCGCCATCGTCGCGTTTACCGCTATCGCTTCGCTGGGGCTGTTCAGCCACCTGGCGCCGGCGCTGCTGGCACTGGTGTGTTACGGCTACGCCAATGCCATCGCTTCGCTCCTGCAGTTCATGCTGATCCAGAGCAACACGCCGGATCATCTGTTGGGCAGGGTCAACAGCCTCGGCACCGCCCAGGACGTAACCGGCGATTCGATCGGCGCCTTAGGGCTCGGCGTACTGGGCAGAGTGTTCACTCCGTTGATGAGCGTGCTGTCGTTTGGCGCGTTCGCCGCAGTGCTCGGCGTGCTGGTGGCCTTCAGCGTGCGTACGCTGCGCCAGTGCCGGCCGGCGGACGCGTTGGTCGAGCACGATGAGCCCGCTGCGGCAACCTCAGCGGCGGCGGACAACTAACCCCTCACGGCGCCGGCTGTTCCGGCCGGTGCCGTTCTCCCCACTGGCACATCATGTCGATCACCGGGATCAGCGAACGCCCGCGCTCGGACAGGCTGTACTCCACCTTGGGCGGGATCTGCGGGTACTCCTTTCTCACCACCAGGCGGTCTTTTTCCAGCTCTTTCAACGTCGAACTCAGCGTTTTGTACGAAATGGTGCCGATGCAGCGCTGCAGTTCGTTGAAGCGCAATACCGGCTTATACAGCGCCAGCCAATAAAGAATAATCATTTTGTATTTGCCGTTGATCACCGACAGGGTGTAGCCATAGCCGGTGTCTTCAAGGCTGATGCCCGTTGGGCTGCAGCGGGATTCGGCGGTCATTTTATACTTTCTCCGGGGTAAGTATGTGTCGTGAGTGTGCGTATTTTACATTCTGCCAGCATACCCTAAGATGCGTCGAAACACCTGTCTGGAGAGATCAGTATGAAAACGTTAGTGGTAGTGACCCACCCCGATATGGCGAATTCGGTGGTGAACAAGCGTTGGCTGGAGGAACTGCGGCGCTATCCGGCGCGCTATACCGTGCACGAACTGCATCAGGCCTATCCGGACTGGCGGATCGACGTCGCCAGGGAACAGCAACTGATTGAAGCGCATGACAACATCGTGCTGCAGTTTCCGATTTACTGGTTCAGCAGCCCGCCGCTGCTGAAAAAATGGCTGGACGACGTGCTCACCTACGGCTGGGCCTACGGTTCCCGCAGCGGTTACAAGATGCAAAACAAGAAGCTGGCGCTGGCGGTCACGGCGGGCGTGCGCGCAGAAGATTATGCGCGCGCAGGGCGCTATCGCTACTCGCTGGAGGAAATCTTTCGGCCGTTTGAAGTAACCGCCGGTTACGTGCGGGCCGACTATGCCTCGTTCTTCGCCTTTTACGGCAAAGAGACGGCTTCGGACGGGGCGACAGAACAGGTTCAGCAGCATGAGCTGGACAGCAGCGCACAGGGCTACCAGGCATTTCTCGCCGCCCTGAATTAACGATACTCCCCGGATGCGCCTGATAGTGCTGTTGCGAATGTCCGGGGAGGATTATGATTAGCGGATCCTTTGACTCGCCGGTGATAACCCCATGCCTTCGGCCGAAACGTTCATTGCTTTTCTGATTGCGCTTACCCTCCTGGAACTGTCACCCGGACCGGACATGATGCTCACCCTGGCCAGAGGCATCGGCCAAGGCCGCCGCATCGCGCTGCTCAATGTTTTCGGCATGGTTTTTGTCGCCGGCATGGTGCAGGTTTCCATGCTGGTGCTCGGTCTCGCCACGCTGCTGCATACTTATCCGCTGGCGTTGGACGTATTGCGCTGGGTCGGAGCCGCCTATTTGGTCTGGCTGGGGATAAAAATGCTGAAGGTAAGCCGTCAGCCTGCCAATGCGGTATTGAAACCCCGGACGATGACCGGGCGGCAGGCGGTGAAAGAAGGGGCGATTAACAGCCTGACCAACCCTAAATCGCTGCTGTTCATGTTTGCTTTCCTGCCGCAGTTTGTTAACCCTGAAATCGGGCCGGTTTGGGTGCAATTGCTCGTTTTGGGCTCTATTCAGAAACTGGCCGGGATCCTTTCGCTGGGCTCTGTCGCCATGGCCGCCGGCACTGTGGGGCAATGGCTCGCCCGTAATCCCCGTTGGTTGGTGTGGCAGCAGAGATTTACGGGCGTGGTGATGATGGGATTGGGCGCCAAACTCCTGCTTGGGGGCGGTGCCGCGTCAGCGCCGCGATAATGGCGCGGCTCGCGCTATTTCAGGTGAATGCTAAAGCCGCGTTGCCCCGGCGCAAGGGGGTCCTTTAACGTCAGCTGCGGGATCAGATAGTCCCCGGCATTCTGTCGCCGAAATGGGATTGGATCGGCGTTCCACAGATTATCCAGCCGCTGCCCGAGCCGCTCGCACAGATCGGCGAAGCGCGTCTCGTCGGTCTTTCCGGCGCGGTAGGTGACGAACGGCGGCAACACCTCGAAGCCCGGGTAATGCAGCATGCCGTGCTGGATCGGAAACAGGATATCGTCGATCGGCCCGTTGATGCCGCGCGGGGCGTAATGGGATTCCCACCCGCCGGCGCTGACGATCAGCATGGCTCGTTTGCCCGCCAACATCCCTTCGCCGTAACGGTCGCCCCAATGCGTATCGGAATGCTCACCAACGCCGTAGGCAAAACCATAGGCATAGACGCGATCGACCCAACCTTTCAGGATCGCCGGCATCGAGAACCACCACAGCGGAAACTGCAGCAGCACCGCGTCCGCCCAGCGCAGCTTTTGTTGCTCCCGTTCGATGTCGGCGCTCTGCACGCCGCTGGCGTACGCACGCTTCGAATCCAGCGAAGGATCGAAACGGGGCCCTGAAGCACCTTCCTGGCTGTCCTCGGCGTCGATCGCCGCTTTCCAGCGCATGGCGTACAGATCGGAAACCTGCACCTGATGGCCGGCCTGCGTCAGGCGTTCAACGGCGAAGTTTTTCAGTGAGCCAGTCAGCGACTGCGGCTCCGGGTGGGCGTAAACAATCAACACATTCATAACAGCTCTCCTTGGTGTGAGAGCTGCAGGTTAGGGCGTTAGTAGGTATATTAGAAATGAATTACCGTTATCCCAGGTATAACTATGAATAATTTAAGGCGACTGGATCTCAACCTGCTGGTGACGCTCGACGCGTTGCTGGCGGAGCACAACGTGACGCGTGCGGCGCAGCGGCTCAATTTCTCCCAACCGGCGGTCAGCGTGCATCTCGCCAAACTGCGGGCGATCTTTGACGATCCGCTGCTGCTGCCTGGCCCGCGCGGCATGCGTCCGACCGCCAGAGCGGAGCAGCTGCGGGAACCGTTACGCCAGGCCTTGGCGGCGCTCGAGTTGGCGGTAACGCCGGCCACGCCTTTCGATCCTGCCGTGGCGAACGATACCTGGCGCGTTGCCGCCTTCGACTATGGCGAATCCACCATCGTGCTGCCGGCGCTGCAGGGTTTGCGAACCGCGGCGCCCGGCACCCGACTGGCGGTGCTGGAAATCGCGCCGGCACGTCTCGCCAAACTGGCGGAACAGGGAGAGATCGATCTGGCGTTTCACACCCGCGAAGGCGCGCCGCCCGGTCTGCGTCAGCGCACGCTGTTCAGTGAACGCTATGTGCTGGTGGGCAGAGTCGGCCACCCCAAGCTGCATGAAAACCTGACGCTGGCGCAATTTTGCGAACTGGAGCAGGTGATGGTCTCGCCGGACGGCGGCGGCTTCTACGGCATGACCGATCGGGCGCTGGCGGACGTGGGGCTGACGCGGCGCGTGGTGCTTTCGGTGCCGCATTTTCTGTTCGTCATCTCCGTACTGACGCAATCCGATTTGGTGGCGATGTTGCCGGAGCGGCTGGTGCGCAACCAGCCTCTATTGCAGCAGATCACGCCGCCGCTGGCGGTGCCAGGCTTTGAAATGACCATGCTGTGGCACGAACGATCGCATAGAGATCCCGCTCACCGGTGGTTGCGGGATCATATCCTGCGTTCCGTGTGAGCGGCTTGACAGATTAAACGGAAAAGCGCTTTTTGATTCTGTCGACCGGCGTGCCATCGCTGAGCGGCACCTGCAGCAAACGATCGTAATCGCGAAAGCCCATTTTTTGATAATAGGCGAGGCCGCCGACGTTATCCGCCCGAATGGTGGCGTTGATGTGCTTGAAACCGTGCGACTTCGCCGCCGCTAACGTTGCGGGAAACAGCGCGCTGCCGACGCCACGCACCTTCGGCGACAGGCGAGAGAAGGTGGCAATATCTGCGGTATCGGACGGCAGGGCATCGTCAACGCTCAGCGACTGGAAGCCCACCAACAGTCCATCCACCTCCGCGACCTGGCAACTCAGCGCATTGATGCCGCTGATGAACCATTCGCTGAATTCGGCTGGGGTGAGGGGCGTTTCTATCGCGGTCGTGCCACCGGCGCTGATCACCTCATTCAATAACTGCGTCAGCGCTTCAGCATCTTGCGGGGTTATCGTTCTGATCTTCATTGCGTTGCTATCTCCTCCACAGGGGTTTCAGGCGTAATGAATCTGCTGGAACCATCGAAAGAAGATAGACGCAGGCGTCCGGCAATGAAATACCGGAACGTGCGGGACAAAAAACAGCGCGGGAAATTACATGAACAGGAAGCGGTCGGCCAACGGAACGCCGCGCTCGAGGCGTGGTGGCAGCGCGTCGTCGCGATCGTCAGGCTGGGCAGCCTGTGGCGCGACATCTTCGGCTTTTTCAATCATCAGCTCGCCGAGCAGGGCCAGAAAACGAGTGAGCTTTTGCATATTCCCTCCGGATCGGTGATTAGGCTAAGCGTGATAGTAATCGCCGCTAAACCGGATGGGAAAAACTTAAAACTCATATCCTAAGAACCGGATCGCATATCGCTTGACCGGGCGACGGTTGCCCATCGCCCGGTGAACGGCTTAGAAGGTGACGTTAACCTTGGCCCACAGAGTGCGGCCCGGTTCATTCACCGCGCTGTTGGCCGAATAGCCGAAGGCGCTGTTGCCCGCCAGGTTGAGGTGCTCGCTGTAGGTCTTGTTCAGGATGTTATCCAGACCGGCGCTCAGCTTGACGTTCTTATTCAGCTTGTAGGCGGCGTTGGCGGACAGCACGCCGAAGCCGGCGCTATCGGCAAAGTCTTTGCCCACCACGTTGCCTTCGTTGATCGCCACGCGGTGCTGGCTGCTGACCAGACGCCACAGGCCGGTGCCGCTCCAGTCGCCGTACTCGTAGGTCAGGCCCAGGCGCGCTTCCAGCGGCGGGATCTGCGGCAGCGGGCGGCCGTCGCTGGTGTTTTTACCCCAGGAGTAGGCCAGGCTGGCGTCGGCTTTCCAGTGTTCACTCAGCTGGTAGCCCATGCCCATTTCACCGCCCATAATGTTGGCGTTGACGTTATCGGCCTGGCTGAGGCGCGCGTTGTGCGGATCGTATTTGAACAGGATGAAATCATCGACCCGGCCCAGGTAAGCGGAGACCCAACCGTTGAAGCGCTTGCCGTTGTACTGCGCGCCGATATCGAGTTGCGTGGTTTTCTCGCTCTTGACGCTGGCGAACGGATCTTTGCTGCCGTTCGGACCCAGCTTCGGCGAGAACAGCTCCCAGTAATCCGGGAAACGTTCGGTATAACCGACGCCGGCGTACAGCATCAGCGGCAGATCGGCCAGCGTATGCTCAAGGCGCATAAAGCCGCTCGGCAGCGTATCTGAACGCTCCACATCGTTGCCATTGCGGAAGTTCTCCACCAGGGTGCGGTCAAGACGCGCGCCGCCGATCAGCTTATCCTGCTCGCTGGTGGACCAGGTCAGTTCGCTGAAGGCGCCGTAGCTGTTGAACTGGGCGTCTTTTTCCCAGCTGCCGCGGCTCATGCTGCGATGGGTGTTGGTCTGGGTGTCCATACCGCTTTCAAGCTTCACGTCCTGCCACTGCCAGGTACCCATCACGCGGCCGCCGACGGTGCGGCGATCGAGCTGCATCGTCATGCCGGAAGACATCATATGCCCGCCGTGGCCGCCCATGCTCATGCCGCCATGCCCCCCGTGGCCGCCCATGCCGCCGCTGCCCGGCGAGCGCAGGGTCACGTTGTCCATCACGTGGTTGGCGTAGTTGTAGTAGACCTGCGCTTCAAGCTTATCCAGCACCTCGCCGATGTTGGATTTTTCCACCCGCATGCCCAGGCTTTCGCGCTTGAACTGCGAACCGTCCATGCTGCGGCCGGCATAGCGCGCTTCGCCGTTGCCGCGGCCCATGGTCACTTCCAGCAGCGTATCGTTGTCCGGCGTCCAGCCGAGCGCCAGATCGCCGTTCCACTTGTCCCAGCGCGACGGCACGCGCGTATTGGTGCCGTCCTGATAGTCGTTGGAACGGGATTTGTTGGCCATCACCCGCAGATAACCTTGTTCGGCGCCGAGGCTGGCGTCGATATTCTCATCCCAGCGGCCGTTGGAACCGGTCAGCACGCTGGCGTTGCCCTTGATGCCCGGCTTGTCGAAGCGCGGGCGTTCACGCTCGAAACGCACCGTGCCCGCCGACGATCCCGGCCCCCACAGCACCGTCTGCGGCCCTTTGGTGATGGTCAACAGATCGAAACTTTCCGGCGAGATATAAGAGGTGGGCGCATCCATCCGCGACGGGCAGGCGCCCAACATTTCCGAACCGTCGGTGAGGATCTTCAGCCGCGAACCGAACATGCCGCGGAACACCGGATCGCCGTTGGTCCCACCGTTGCGGATCTGCGAAAAGCCGGGGATGGTTTTCAGGTAATCCGAGCCGTCGCTGGCCGGCACCGGCTGGCGCGGTGTTTTCGGCGAGGTGACGATGGTCAGCGGTGAGTAGAGCGGCGCGCTGACGGTGATCACATCGGCATCATTAGTCTGGACCTCGGCAGGGTGTTGGTGCGCCTGCGCCGCGTGGCCGGCCAGCAGAAACAGCGGCATGGCGGTAGTGATAGCGCGGGTAACGGCATTCTTTTTATACGTCGGTTTAAACATCATCTTTCCTTAAGCTAACTCTTTTCCGTGCTTGGCCGAGGGATTATTCAGGCGTGGGGCGGCCTGGCGAAAATCACCATCGGGAAATACGGGGGTTAATTCCATCAACATGGAAATAACCGGGCTAATAATGTCGTCTCGATGCATAACCATTGGGCGAATTAATTCCGCCGCGTTGAAGCGATCAACGGCTAATACGGAGAACGGCAATAGGCTTATTTTAAAATCTGAGGAAAGAGACGGGGGGCGCGCGCGGCTGTAATTCGGTGTGAACAACGTGGGCAAACAGGGGAACGAGATAGTGGATCGGCGGCGGCCGCGAGGCCAGCGATTGGGACCAGAACAGCGGGGCGTGGCTCACGTCCAGCAGCGGCGCGTGCAGCAACAGCACGCAGTAGCCGCAGGCGCTGTCGTCCATCATCATCGCCATGTTGTGGTGGCCGCCGCCGTGCTGCATCTGCGGCGGCGCGGCTTTTTCAGGTTCAGGCGGCGGCGAGTGCATCCCGTGATGCATCGGCATCTCCATGCCGCAGTCCGCCATGACGGTCGTTCCAGCACTTCCGGCGCGCACATGCTCCAGGGATCGCGAGACCACCGGCGCAATGAACAGCATCAGAATGGCAAACATCCCTAACCAGGCGGCGGCCCGATTTCGCGATGCAGGGGGCTGAATTAACGACACAATCAACCTAAAAAAAGGGTTAACACAGGGTAGGGAATTGTACTGGTTTATGTCGAAATGTTAAAACCTTTTATTTCTGGTCAACGGTCTGTTGATGAATATATTATCGAATGAGCGCTTTAATTCTGACCAGCGGCTATTTTTTTTCGCCAATAACGTGACGGGGACAATATTAATGACGGAAAAACTGGCGAGCACCATTATCCCGCTTTATGACGAACATGCTGCCGCCTGGGAACGCCTCAGGTCCACCACGCTGTTTGAACGGCCGTGGCTCGACCGCTTTTTGCAGCTGGCTCCGGCCAATGCGCGGCTGCTGGATCTCGGCTGCGGCAATGGTACGCCGATCGCCGCCTATTTTATCGATCAAGGGTATCGGGTGACCGGCATCGACAGCTCCCAGGCGATGATTGCGCGCTGCCGGCAACGTTTTCCGCAGCAAGAATGGCGGCAGACGGATATGCGCCAGCTGGATTTGGCGGTCAGGTTCGACGGCCTGCTGGCCTGGGACAGTTTCTTTCATCTGGCGCGCGACGATCAGCGCCGCATGTTTCCGCTGTTCAGACGGCATGCCAATCCGCATGCCGCACTGATGTTCACCAGTGGCCCTGCAGACGGCGTGGCGATCGGCAGCTTCGAAGGCCAGCCGTTGTTTCACGCCAGCCTGGCGCCGGAAGAGTATAGGCGCTTATTGCAGGAGAACGGCTTCCGCGTGGTCGACCATATCGTGGAAGATCCCGCCTGCGGGGGGAGAACGGTGTGGCTGGCGCAGGTTGATGAGTGACAATGTCACGGTCGGGTTCGCCTGAACCCGACCGTTAACCTTATTTGGCGCTGACGCGCCAAACGGTATTGCCGACGTCATCCGCAACCAGCAAAGCGCCGGTCTTATCGACAGCCAACCCCACCGGGGCGCCATAGAGTTCCTTCTCATCGTCGGAGACAAAGCCGGTGACCACCGCTTTGAGCTTGCCAACCGGCTTGCCTTGTTCAAACGCCACATAGCTGACCCGGTAGCCGTTCAGCGGCGATCGATCCCAACTGCCGTGTTCGCTGATAAAGGCGCCGCCGCGATAGTCGGCCGGCAAAGCGCTCGCGGTGTAGAACAGCAGCCCCAGCGGCGCGACGTGCGAGCTGAGCGCGTAGTCCGGCTTGATGGCTTTCGCCACAAGATCCGGCCGCGCCGGCTGCACCCGCCGATCGACATGCTGACCAAAGTAGCTGTAAGGCCAGCCGTAGAAGCCGCCGTCCTGCACCGAGGTCAGGTAGTCCGGCACCAGATCGGCGCCGATCTCGTCACGCTCGTTGACGATAGCCCACAGCTTGCCGCTGTGCGGCTCCCACTGCAGCCCGGTCGGGTTGCGCAGGCCGCTGGCAAAAATGCGGCTGGCGCCGGAGGCGGTGTCGACTTCCAGCACGGCGGCGCGCCGGTACTCTACGGCCAGGCCGTTTTCGGTGATGTTGCTGTTGGAACCCACCCCGACATACAGCTTCTTCCCGTCCGCGCTGGCCAACAGCGCCTTGGTCCAGTGGTGATTGATGGTGTCCGGCAGGTCGGCCAGCTCTTTACCCGCATCGCTGATGCGCGTCTCACCCGGTTGATAGGCGTACTGCATGATGTTGCCGGTGTTGGCCACGTACAGCGTGTTGCCAATCAGCTGGACGCCGAATGGGGAATCGAGCCCCTCGAGGAAAACATGCTTTTCCCAACTGCCGTCGGCAGTGGGGCGCAGCAGGGTGATGCGGTTGCCGCCTTTGCCGCCTTTACCGGATTGGCCTTTCACCAGGCCGGCGATCAGTTGCTTGGTCGTGCTTACCGCTTCGGTGCCCGGCCCGTTGGCTTCCACTACCAACACATCGCCGTTGGGCAGGGTAAGCAACTGGCGCGGATGCAGTAAACCGTCCGCCACCTTTTCGATTTTCAAGCCTTCGGCCACTTTCGGCATCTGGTTCTGTTGCCAGCCCACGCCCTTAGGCACCTGCATCGGCGGGATCAGGAAGTTTTGCGCCGCCGGCAACGTCGGATCCGGGCCCATTTGTTGCTCTGGCGAAATGACGGCGCTGTTATCACAACCTGCCAGTGCCAAAACGGCAGCCAGAGAGAGCGCCAGGGATGATAGCTTCATGAAAACCTCCTTATTTTGCACGGGCAGCAAGGGCCAGCAGAATATTAGCCAGGCTCAGCAGCGCGACCACGATGGCAGACAGCACCACACCTTGCGGCACCACAGCATACGCATCACGGCTATGCACGAAAGCGTTGACGATGGCGAGAACGATGGCGATCAGATTCAACCAGAAGTGGAGTTTGACCGATGCTCCCAGCCGGCGACCGCTGCCGAACCACACCTGCACCAGGTTAATCAGCCGGGGAATAATGGCAAAAACCAGGCCGATGGCGATCAGCCAACCGGCACCATTGACCCACTGAATATTCGCCGTGCAGGCATAGATAATGTCGAAAATCAGCGCCGCAGTGAAAAATCCGTAGGGTATCGGGTTGAGCCATTCATAGACGGCCACCGCAGCCGCTGAAGGCCTTGCTGTCGTTTGCGTGGTCATTCAGGTATCTCCATGAAAAATGATGAGTAAAAAGGGCATTGACCTCTTAAAGCTTTGTTCAGATTCAGCGATTTGAACAATTTTGATTCTCATTTTTAGCATGCGATGTTAAAACCGAAACCATCACTTCGGCATTATCAATGGTTTAGCAATACCAGGAGGAAGGGCATGAGCATAGAACGCGTTCAGCGATTTCTGACCGAGCACGCACCGGAAGCGACGGTAACGGTGTTGGCAAAGAACACCGCGACGGTGGCGCTGGCGGCGGAAGCCTTTGGCGTTGAGAGTGGGCAGATCGCCAAGACGCTGTCGTTTCGCGTGAACGACGGCGTGGTGCTGTTGGTGATGGCGGGAACCGCCCGGATCGACAACAAAAAGTACAAGCAATACTTCGGCGTAAAGGCGCGCATGCTGCCGGCAGAGGAGGTGGAGGCGCTGACCGGCTATCCGCCCGGCGGCGTTTGCCCCTTTGCCGCACCAGAAACGGTGAAAATTTACTGCGATCGCAGCCTGCGTGATTACGATGAAGTGCTTCCGGCAGGCGGTAGCGATAATTCAGGCGTGAGAATTACGCCACAACGGCTCGCCAGCATCACTGGAGCAGAGTGGATAGACGTGACGGGGTAACATTAAGTGACGACGTCACATCTGTGTTATGTTAAATAGAAAGCATCATCACATAGTTAATATGCTGTTTTAGCTGGGAAAATCACTAGTCCTTCGAGGTATGGCAAACCGCCTCGATATTATGGCCATCCGGGGCGATCACAAATGCCGCATAGTAGTGGGCATGGTATTGGGGCCGCAAACCGGGCGCGCCGTTGTCTTTGCCGCCGGCGTTTAGCGCGGCGTGGTAGAACGCATCGACCTGTTCACGGCTGCTGGCGGCAAATGCCAGGTGCAGATGCGCCGGTTTTTCATCGGTCTGAAACAGACATAAGGAAACGTTACCTCGATCGGGACACATTTCAACGCCGTATGCGGGTTCACCTTCGGCCACGACCTTTACGCCCAGCGGCGCCAGCGCAGTGAGGAAAAACGCTTTGCTGAGGGCGAAGTCGCTAACGCCAAATTTCACATGATCAAACATGGAAATGCTCCTGAAGGATGCAGAAAAATGTCCCATTCAGTATAGCCAATACCGTGATTGGTGTCGGAAGCGGTGCAAACAACACCAATGCGCATTTAACATGCAAATAGTGCCCGTTTAGGAAACGCGTTTGGGAGAAATCTGCAGTATCGTAGCTGCCGAATTTTCTCAGATTTCACGTAGCGCGATCAAAAAAGCAGGGGGTTCCTGGCCAATACCGGCAGGTATACGCCATTGAAAATTATGTCCAGTCATCATTAATGAAGTGGACAATGGCAGCGTGCATCAGCACGGTCGAGGATTATGATCCGCAGCGGGTGGAACGTTATAAAGGTGAAGCGCTGAAACTACGCGAGATAGTGACTGGCGAGAACGGGATTGCCGGCAGGCGTTACGACATCAATGGAAACGACAATCGCACGCATCACGTGCATGCATTTACTGCGGGAAGTGAACAGGCGATCAGACATTTGGCGTTCAGAGATTATCTGCGCAAGCATCATGGTATTGCTCAGCAATACGCGGAGACTGCGGAAGCCTGTAGGTAAAAACCAGAGGCCTATGGCCGGCTGAAAAACGAATTTGTTCAAAGGCATGAGCAGCTGGTGCGGACTTGGTTGGCCGCAGGAGCAACCCCATGAATCAGGCCTGGACGCCAGAATCCGTGTATCCTTATCTTGGTGCGCATAATGTATATTATGTTAAATTAAGTAACTGGATACGCACCGTGATTAGCCCTGCACATTATCTCTCACCTTACCCTTCAACCTTATCCGTCTGACATCCCGTTTTCCCGCCAGGCTTACTGTCACTCGGCCGCTTTTAAACGCAATCAATCATCAGTCGGCGTACCTTGATGAAACCGCATTTGCCAACCCTCTTTTTCTGTCAGGATCCAAATTGATATTTCTTCAAAGTCATCATGCAGTAATGCCGCGACGCGCTGCGGATCGCGGCGCACCATTAGCCGATGCAGTTCAACTTCAAACGTCTGGAATAGATTCAGCAACTCTGCAAAACAGGTCAAATGCCCTCCTTTTTGATCGCGCTACGTGAAATCTGGCAAACTTCGGCAATCAATCCTGCACCAGAATGGCACTCGTGAAACCTGATTATTCCCAGGATTCCTTCTCATAAGGCTTTTGCCAGTTCTTTTCCGTGACGGGTACGAGTTCACCGTTGAACGTATAGGTACAACAACGGCATCTCACCGGCACATCTTCTGCGGTAAATGCCGGGTTCACTTTCTGCAGTATCCCGAGTTCATCTACGCATAGTCCGCTGTAATAGCTAGATTCACCACAACAGACATAGCTCCGCCAGTTTTTACGGTGAAGCGCCACCAGATAAAAAATAGGTGCTTCTTTATCCAACCGACTAACCGCTTCACTGTGTACTTCATTCCAAGGTTGGCCCACTTTACCGAGCAGAAATTGAAATAGCGGCGTGTAATCCATACCATGTTTTATCCGCCCATGCATGCTTTCACGCAGCGGTAAATGTTCATCGTCCGCCTGCTTGCTATGGCGTCCCCAGCGGTACTCACCACCGCTGGCTATAGAGCCTCTGGATGTAACACTTTCTCTTCTATAGAGTTTTTTCTTTTTATCTCGATGAATTTTCATCAAACCCCTTAAGTGACATAGTCACAAAAAAAACAACTCTCACACCTGTTTTCCCCCCAAATGCGACCGCCGAACCCGCAGCTCCCCATGCCGCCAGGCGCCGTCCGCTGTGGCGCGGTTGTCGATCAGGCGATTCAAGGCCTCTTCGACCAGCCGATCGATACGTTGGCTATAGCTGGTCAGCGCCCAATTGGCAGAGCCGGCTTCGTCGATATCGTCGAAACCTACCACGGCCATGGCTGACGATGGCGCCGTTTGCCTGATGGCTTCGAGCGCCCCCAAGGCCAGCACGTCGTTCTCGCAGAACAGCGCCGCAACCCGCTCGCTTTCCGGCGTGGCCTGCAGGTATTCGCTCATCAACTGAAAACCGCGCTGGCGATCGTAGTGGCCGGCAGTGAGTACCCTATCCAGCTGAAAACCGGCAGCGAGCAGCTTGTCGCGGTAGCCTTCCATACGCAGTAAATGGCTGCTTTGCGTGTCCGGCCCCTTCATGTAGCCAAAGCGCCGGTGGCCTTGCTCAATCAGCAGCTCGGCGATCTCTTCGCCGGCGCGGTAGCCGTCGATATTGACCACATCAATGTGTTCACTTTCCGTATTGCGACACACCTGCACCAGCGGGATCTGATGCAGATCTTGCGCGATTGCCACCCACTCTTTGGTTAACACGGTCGCCAGGAACAGAATGCCATCGACCTGCAGCTGATCGGCCATCGCCATCACCGCCCGGTAATTTTCTCCGGCGGTGATGTTCAGCAGCAGCGCCATGTAGCCGCGGGTTTGCAACTGTCTGGTCACCATATCAAGCATCATCATCGAATGTGGATTCTTCATCTCGTCGATGGCCACGCCGATGATGTGCGTGCGTTTTTGCGACAGGCTACGTGCCAGCAGGTTCGGCCGATAACCTAGCTCGGCCGCCGCCGCCAGCACGCTTTCACGCGCGCTGTCCGAGATCGACGCGCCGGGCGTAAAGGCGCGTGATACCGTCCATTTGGAAACGCCGGCCTTTTCGGCGACGTCGCTGGCGGTGGCTTTGTGGTGTTTCATCATGATTGTGTCGATCCCTGCTTCGGTGAAGTCAAACTATATCCTGTTCGCTCAGATCCCCTAAGCGCCCGTCGACATGCCTGCTGCAATTATGTGCTGTTTTTGCACCCGATTGCAATTCGTTGTGCAACCGGGTGCAAAATGTAAACAGTTTGTGATCGTCTACGCTGTTTTCACCTTTCCCCTATTGACCAAATTTTATACATCATTGACATTCACGGTGGCATTCAGAGACTCATTGCCCTTTTTTCTTCTGTTTTGCACCCGGTTGCAAAAGCACTATTTTTACACAACACCTCTCTTCTCAACAGGATACCGTAATGAAAAAAACCAGACTGCTGTTGATGTTAGCCTGCTCGCTGTTCGTCGGAACCACCCAGGCCAAGACCTGGCAGGTCGGCGTCGCGCTGGCCAATTTCGATCTCAACTTCGTCTCTATCCTGCGCAGCCAAATGGCGCGTGAATTGGCTGCGCAGCAGTTGCAAGGCCAGTTCGTCGATGCCAAAGGCGATGTCGCCCTGCAGGTGCAGAAGGTAGAGGATCTGATCAACCAGGGCGTAAACGCCATTATCCTCAACCCGGTCGATACGCAAGGCGTCCAGCCGATGATGGCGGCCGCCCAACGTGCCGCGATCCCCCTCATTTTCGTCAACCGCAAACCCGAAGTGCCGCTGGTCGGTGCGACGGCCTACGTCGGTTCTGATTCGGCGCTCAGCGGCCGCCTGCAGATGGAGGCTCTGGCGAAAAAAATGAACTATCGCGGCAACGTGGCGATCCTGATGGGCGCCCTCTCCAACGAAGAAACTCGCGAACGCACCCGTGCGGTGGAAGCGGTGATCGCCAAGCACAAAGATCTGAAAGTAGTAGAGAAACAGACAGCCAAATGGCAGCGCAATGAAGCGGTCGACGTGGTCTCTGGCTGGTTGCTGAACGGCGCGCCGATCGATGCGATCGCCGCCAACAACGACGAGATGGCCATCGGTGCAATCATGGCGCTGAAGCAGGCCAAAAAGAACGGCGTGCTGGTTGCCGGCATTGATGGCACACCCGACGGCCTGCAATTTATCAAGAACGGCGACATGGCAGTGACCATTTTCCAGGATGCCAAAGCCCAGGCGATCGGCGCGGTGCAAGTGACCCGAGCGATGTTGGACCGCACTAAAACCGAGCCTTACAACTGGGTGCCTTATGCCACCGTGACGGGAGAAAACTACCCGCAATTTGCGCAGATGAACCAGAAATAGACCGTTGCCGCTCTTTTTCAACCCACTTTGCACCCGAGTGCAAAACACAATCTCAGGAGTCAGCATGTTAAATGGTGAAAGAAGCATCCCTCGCCCGCTGCGTTGGGCGATGATCGGCGGTGGCCGCCTCAGCCAGGTGGGCTACAAACACCGTTCCGGCGCCCTGCGCGATAATACCGCCTTTCGGCTGGTCGCCGGTGCCTTTGATATCGACGCGGTGCGCGGTCGTGAGTTCGGCGTTAATCTCGGCGTGCCCGCCGAACGCTGTTATGACGACTACCAGCAGCTGCTGGAGCAGGAGGCTAACCGCGAAGATGGCGTTGAGGTGGTGACCATCGCCACCCCCAACGGCACCCACTATGAAATCACACGCGCCGCGCTGAATGCCGGCCTGCATGTCATCTGCGAAAAACCGCTGTTCTTCTCCACGGCGCAGGCGAAAGAAATCAAGGCGCTGGCGGCGGAGAAAAGCCTGATCGTCGGCGTAACCTACGGCTTCTCTGGCCATCCGCTGCTGATGCAGATGCGCGCCATGATCGCGAACGGCGACATCGGCGAAGTGCGCATTGTCGAATTGCAGTATACCCACGGCTTCAACGCCAACGAGAGCGCAGACAAGTTCGAGGCGCAAAAGTGGCGCGTTGACCCGAAAATCGCCGGCCCCACTTTTGTGCTGGGCGATATCTCCACCCACACCTTTTACATTTCGCAGCTGGTGATGCCCGACATGAAGATCGCCTCCCTGCTGTGCGATCGCCAGAGTTTTATCCCTTCTCGCGCCCCGCTGGAAGACAACGCCATGGTGCTGATGCACTACCAAAACGGCGCCGTTGGCCGCATGTGGGCATCTGCCATCAACGCCGGCGCGATGGACAGCCAAAGCATCCGCGTGGTGGGCTCGCTCGCCAGCCTGCAATGGAGCGACGCTACACCCGGTGAATTGCGTTACGAGATCCAGGGGCGCCCCAATCAGACGCTACACCACGGCATGCCCTATCTGGACGACAGCGCGCTGGCCGAGGAACGGCTCGGCGCATTGCATACCGAAGGACTGGCCGAGTCCTGGGCCAATATCTACCTCAAGTTCGCCATCGCCATCAGCGCTAGCCAGCGCGGTGATCGGCAGACGCTGGCAACGCTGATCTATCCGGATATCGATGCCGGATTAGAAGGCGTGCGCTGGATTGAAAACTGCGTTCGCTCCGCCGACAACGGCGCCACCTGGGTTAATTACCAATAAGGAAAGCATCATGAAACTTTCATTCTGTACCGACAGCCTGGGCCATTTGCCCTTCGAGCCCATGCTGGACCGGTTGCTGGAACTGGGGGTGCTCGGCGTGGAAATGACCACCGGCGGCTGGTCTCCGGCCCCCCATCTGGATGCCGACGATCTGCTGGCTAACCCGGCCAAACGCCGGCAGCTGCAGCAGGCGCTGGCCAGCCGCGGCATGGAGATCGCCGCACTCAATGTCTCCGGCAACCCGCTCGATCCGGGCGAGCTGGGGCGGCGCCATCTGCGACAAACCGACAATACGCTGGAGCTGGCAGGCCTGTTGGGGGTAAAAAAGATCGTCATGATGAGCGGGCTGCCGCCGGCCAGCCCGCATGACACCATCCCCAACTGGATCACCTATACCGTCAGTTGGCCGCCCACGGTAAAAAACTGTCTGGACTATCAATGGAATGAGGTGGCGATCCCCTATTGGCGCACACTGGTCGACAAAGCCAGGGAGTGTGGCGTCGAACGGTTCGCGCTGGAGAACTTCAGCGCCATGCTGGTGTGGAACCCGCAGACGCTGTTCCGGCTGCGCGACGCGGTCGGCCCGATGGTAGGCCTGAACCTCGATCCCAGCCACCTGATCTGGATGGGGGCAGATCCCATCGCGGTAGCCCGCGCCCTCGGCCCCGCCATTCACCATGTGCACGGCAAAGACGTGCGCCTTGAGCGCGGCATCGTCGAGGTTAACGGGCTGCTGGAGACCAAACCAATCGACGACGTGGCCGGTCGGGCCTGGAATTACGTCGCCGTCGGCTGCGGGCGGGATCTGCAGTGGTGGAAGGAGTTCTTCTCGGTGGTGCGCATGACGGGCTATAACGACTGGGTGTCGCTGGAGATGGAAGACCTGACCATGTCGGTCGATGCCGGGATCGCCTCCTCCGTTCAGGCGCTGCAACAGACGATCAGCAGGTAACCCCAGGCGCAGCGGTTGCGGCCGCTGCGCCAGATTCATCCTGTGTTGCACCGTTACGGGGTTATCGCCAACTTAATCACGCCATCGCGCTTTTCAGAGAACAGGTGGTAAGCCTCGGCAATATTCTCCAGCTGAAAACGATGCGTCACGAACGGCGTGAGATCCAAACCGCCATGCTGGATAACGTTCATCATTCTGCGCATCCGCTCCTTACCGCCAGGGCACAGAGCCGTACGAATCGTATGATCGCCCAGCCCATAGGCGAACGCCTCGACAGGCAATTGAATATCGTCGCTATAAACGCCGAGACTGGACAGTGTCCCGCCAGGTTTTAAGACACGCAGCGCTTGATTAAAGGTGGCTTGCGTCCCCAAACACTCGATGCTGGCGTCCACACCACGCCCCGCCGTAATCTTGAATATTTCATCAATCACATCGGTTTCCTTGTAATTCAGCAAGACGTTTGCCCCCATCTTTCCCGCCATCATCAGCTTTTCGGGAGAGCTGCTGATGGCAATAATCAGGCTGGCGCCCTGCAGGCGAGCGCCCGCAGTGGCGCATAAACCGATCGGCCCCTGGGCGAAGATGGCCACCGTATCACCAATTTTAATGTTGGCATTTTCCGCGCCTTTAAAACCGGTAGACATCACATCCGGGCACATCAGCACCTGTTCATCCGTCAGACCGTCCGGTATGAGCGCCAAATTGGCTTCAGCATCAGGCACCAGTACATATTCAGCCTGGGTACCGTCGATAACATTGCCGAAGCGCCAACCCGCCGTGGCTTTATACCCATGGCAAGGACATTCCGGCAAATAGGCGCCATCCTGGGCGGGAAATCCATCCTGGCAGGCATAGGACGTAAAAGAGGGGCAAATGGCACCGGCCAACGCCCGCTGCCCTTCTTTAAAGCCTTTAACATTGCTCCCGAGCTTTTCTATAATCCCAACCGGCTCATGTCCCACGGTCAGTCCGTGAGGCACGGCATATTCACCCTTAAGAATATGAATATCGGTACCGCAGATTGTCGTCGTGGTTATTTTGAGCAAAGCATCGTTGGGGCCAGGAGAAGGAATCGGTTTTTCAATGAGTTCTATTCTCCCCCTTTCGATAAAGGCGGCGGCTTTCATCATGCGCATGGTGGAAGATCCTTTGGTTTTTGTCGAGGCAATTACAAGAAATAATAATCTAATTGGTTATTTTTTCTATTTTAATGCCCTGTGAAAAAATTGTTATCTCCAATGATTTCAATGGTAAAGTAAAATAATAGATATAATTAACCAAAGAATTAACCCCACCCCGGACAACTATTTACCCTCATATTTTCGAATAGAGTATTAGCTTAAGAAAAGAATGATTAATACCCTAGCGAAAGCTGCATGATTTCTCTTTCTAAATACCCTGTGCTAAGCGAAAATATGCGTTATCTGATTGATAGAACATGCAGGAAACGCCATGTCACGATTCACCCTCATCTCGCTGAGCCTGGCACTTGCCGGTTGCGCGCCATTGCAACCTGATGGCTGTGAAAAAGCCAGTGCGGTGAACGATTGCGTCTATGCCTGGCGTGCAGGCAGCAATGTTCCAATGGCAAAGCAACCGCCTAACCTGGGATGCGACGGACAAGTCTTTTATGAGCGGCCATACTATTCCGCCTCTGCGAAGGCTGAAAAACGTGAAGGCGAAGTGAGCGCAACGTTTGATGTTGATGATAAGGGTAAAGCCAGAAATATCGTGCTAACGGGCACACCGGAATTCTATCGCGACACCAAAAGCGCTATCGCACGCAGCTGCTGGGTACCAGGCAGCGTTAATGAAACAGTGTTGTTTACTTTTAAACTCTCTGGTGATGCTGAAGCCAACCGATAAGCGCAGGATTGGTTCCCTTGCAACGGTTGACTCAACGGGCGGCGGCGGCATTCACCGCCGTTACAGCATCCACTCGATCGGCAGCCAGCCGGCCACGGTGAGAACGATGCGTTTTACCCAGCCGGCGCCGGGCTCTTGCTGGTGTACCTCGGTGTGGCCGTCTTCGAAGGCTTCGTTCCACACCATTTTGCCCTCGGGTGTCAATGCCGGCCGATAGGCGGCGTACTCGAGCGGGCCATCAAACAGTTGGCGGGTGTCGGCCGCCAACGTCGGGCTATCGATCAAAAAGCCCATTTCGCAGTTCAGGTGCGCCGAGCGCGGGTCAAAATTGAACGAGCCGATAAAAACCCGTTTATCGTCGATGGCGAAGGTTTTCGCGTGCAGCGCCGCGCCGGACAGCCCCAGCGGTTTGAGCTCCTTGCGCCCCGTCGGTTGGCCGGCGCGCAGCTTCAGCTCGAACAGTTCCACGCCCGCCTGCAGCAGATCGCGGCGGTATTTGGCGTAGCCGGCATGGACCACCAGCACGTCGGTGGTGTTCATCGCGTTGGTCAGCACGCGTATGGATTTCCCCTGCCTGGCAAGCGATTCAAAGAAGGCCGCCCCTTCCCGCCCCGGTACGAAATAGGCGGAAACCAGCTCCAACTGCTGGTTGACGCCACCGATGATCTTACCGAGCTGCGTCACCATCAAACGATCGTGCGCGGCCTTGCCCAGACCTTTCGCCGGATCGTCGGCCACCAGCTGCACCGTCGTGAATTCAGGCTGTACGGCGCCATCGCGGAAGCGCACCGCGCTGGTTTCCAACTGCACCGCCAGCTTGCGGGCGCGTTCGCTGCTTTCGGTCGCGGCGGCCTGCGTCAGGAATGCCGAGAGGTTGCCTTTGCCCTTGATAATCTGCTCAACGCCAAACACCGAGGCGCTGTTCCAGTAGCGGTCGAAGACCTCGGCGGTCTCCGCCACCACGCTGCCCGCGCTCAACACGTCGAGATCGAGGAAATAGTTTTCGTCGCCGACCTGGAAATACTCGTCGCCGATGTTGCGGCCGCCGATGATCGCCACGGCGCCGTCGACGATGAAAGACTTGTTATGCATGCGCCGGTTCATGCGCATAAAGTCAAAGGCGTAGCCGGCCAGCTTCGGCGTGCGCACCGTTGACGGGTTGAACAGGCGGATCTCGACGTTTTCCTGGGCGTTCAACGCCGTCAGAGTCTCGTCCATGGCGACGCCGTTATCGTCCAACAGCAGACGCACGCGCACGCCGCGTTGAGCCGCGTCATACAAGGTTTTCAGCAGGATCTGCCCGGAGGTGTCGTTATGCCAGATATAGTACTGGGCGTCGATCGACCTTTCCGCCATCCGCGCCAGCGCCAGGCGGCTGGCGAACGCATCGTGCCCGCTGACCAGCGGCACCACGCCGCTCAGGCCCGGATGTGCCGCCATCAGTTCGGCGGCCCGAGCCGGCAGCTGGGCAGCGGGATCCGCCGGCAATGCCGCCTGTGGCGGACGCTGGCAAATATCAGGCAAACGAAAGATGGCTCTTGCCGCAATAATGGCGATCGTCACGGCAAGAATCAGATACAGGACAACTTTTATCACGGGAAGCGGCCTCGGCGGTTGACTGCTTTGCTTTATACGTCATTAGGTTGCTTCAATCCATAGGAGAAGCGCGCGATGCGAACGGCTATAGCGTAAAGCGCGAAGGCGAAACGCCAAACAGTTTTTTGAACGCCACTGAATAGGCGCTGTGGCTCTCGTAGCCGCTTTCGAAAGCGGCATGGATGATCGAGTTGCCCGCCAGCAACAGCGGAATCGACGACAGCAGCCGCAAGCGCTGTTTCCACTGGCCGAAGGTGATGCCGGTTTGTTGAGTGAAGTGACGCTGAAAGGTTTTCGCGCTGATCGACAATGAATCCGCCCAGATCTCAATGCCGCGATCGTCGGCCGGCGTGATGACCAACTGCCGGCAAATCTCGGCCATTCTCGCCTCCATCGGCCAGGGAAGATGCAGCGCCAGCTGCGGCTGCAGGCTCAGCTCCTCCAGGAACAAGGCTCTGAGCAGCGCGTGGCGTTTAGTCTCCTCGCCCTCTGGCGCCAACGTCGCCAGCTGGGCGATCAGCTCGCGCAGCAGCGGTGACACCTGCAAGACGCCATCGAGCAACGGCAACCGCTCAGCGGTGAATTCATCGACAAAAATCCCGTAAACGCAAATGTTACTCTGCATGACCAGTTGATGTTCTACCCCCGGTCGCAGCCAGACTGCGGTGGTAGGCGGCACGATCCAACGCCCGCAGCTCGCCTCGACCGCCATCACGCCCTGTTGCGAATAGAGCAAATGGCAGCGTTTATGCGAGTGGTAAGGAATGACAAAGCCCGCCGGATAGTGTTTCACCAGCCCCGTCACCTCGAACGCGGAGTTTTCGTGGCCGCTGAGGTCGATGCGTTTTATTTCGGCGTTGTCGACGTCGAATCCCATGGTCGTTTGTCCCTTTTGATAACGCGAATGTCTTTTATTTGATAGAGAGGTCGCATGATCCTCCATATAGTGACGTTCTCGCAAGCCACACCAGGGGCCTTATGCGAAGAAACACACTATTTACACCAACATTTCATCGTTCTGCGTAAAACGGAGGCGATGACGTTGCGCAGGCGCTGCGCAATGGCGGCACGTTGCGGGGGCGACGTGGCCGAAAGTGATGGAAAAGGGAAAGCGCGGTGGCATAAGTCAGGAGGTGTACGCATCAATCAGCAGACAGCTCAGCCTGGGGGGCGGCTCAACGCTGAATGGATATGGAGAGCGCCTAGGCTCTCCTCTATCCATTGCCGTTATCCCATCAACGGGCCAGTTCGGCGCCGTCCAGTTCGGAAATCGCCAGACAAATCACTTCCGTAATAGCCTGCACCGTATAGGCGGTATTGGCGGGAATAATTAACATTTCATGAGGTTGCAGCGTCTGATCGTCAACCTTCATCTCACCGCTCAACACCATCAGCTTCACCCACCCCGGATGAAAGCGCGCCGGTTGTCGGCTGCCCGCATCCAGCTTCAGCAACGCCGTATGGCCAGGCGTCTCCCGTTTCAAAATATGAAAGTGCACCCCATCGTAAGGCATGTTTTCGTAATGCAGTGACGCCAGTGTTCTCTTATGCATGGTAAGTGTCCTCGTGACCTGTGAGTAGCTGCTCCGCCTTCGGTCGCCGTAAAAACGATTGGCGGCTGTCCCTACCGAAAGCACCGGCTCGCAGCCTCTTGGCGAACGGATTAACTGTCGTACTTGCAGCGGCCAGCGGCCGTCGCGTCATGCCTAACCTGCCTCAGGCATGCTACTAAATATATAAGAGCCTCGCCGACCGCGCAAAAAACTGCAGCGACGTTGAGCGCATTACGACGCTAATCCGTAATGGGAGAGTGCGATAACAATGCGTGATTTTGTCTCATTCATCTGATGATGCTCGCGCCTCACGCCAAAGCAGCCAGGCCGCCAGACAGGCTACCCCGCCGCCGCCGGCCAACACGGCATAAGACGTGCTCCAGCTCTGAGTGGCATCCATCACGACGCCAAAGGATAAGGGGGCGAAGGAACCGATGCCGAATCCCAACAGCGATCGCCAACCCATCACGCTGCCGAGCTGCTGCGGCGGTACATTGTCCGCCATGGCGGCCGACAGCACGCCGGAGTCGCCGAGGATAAAGAAACTGCCCAGGCTGACCACCAGCAGCGTCCAGCCCGGTCCCCAGCTCGCCGACCACCCCATCAGCAGCGATCCCACCGCACCGGCGGCGCCCATAAACATCAGCACCGACGCGCGATTGAAATAGTCGGAAACGGTGCCGACAATCAACGTGGCGAGCATGCCCGCCAGGTGGATCGCCGCCGCAACGATCAAGCCGGCGCTCAGCGGATCCAGAGGGAAACCGCTCAATGCTTCACTGACCAGGCTTGGCGCCCAGGCCCAGTTGCCGAGCAGCTCCCAACTATGGGCGATATACCCGATCAGCAACAGCAGGGTCACATAGGTGATGCCATAGCGCTCACGCTTCGCCTTCCTTCCCATGGCGTGCGGGCGCGGCTCCTGATAGCCGGACAAGGCCAACGAACCGGCTAGCGCCCCCAGCAATGCGCCGGCGGCACACAGGGAGAAGGCCACGCCGGATCCCCAGCGCATGGCGCTCCAGCCGGAGATGAAAACCGACAGGAAATATCCCAACGAACTGGCCGCCAGGACCAGGCCGATGGCATACCCGCGCCGCGCCGGGCCGTTCATTCCCATCGCCAACAGCAGCGCCGGCGTATAGGCCCCGCCCTGCGTCAGGCCGACGAAAGCCATCAATATCAACGCACCGACATACGAATGAGCAAAGGCGGCAAACAACGCCAACGCCACGGCGCCCAGCCAGGAGAACAGCAGATAAACCCGGCGTGCTCCCAACGAATCGCACCACCAGGAAGCCACCAGCAATGCCAGGGCGTTAGTGAGGCTGAACACCGTCTGCACCGTGCCGGCGGAGGCGGCGTCGAGCTGCCACTCGTTTCGGATGGTCGGCAGCGCGCCGGCGAACATCATGGTGCCCAGACAGAGGCCCGCCCGGCTCGCGCAAAGCAGATAGAAAGCCCGCATTCAGTGCCGCCCCTCAGCCCATCGATAGGTGAGGATGACTCGACTAACACGGATAACAGACGGGACAACGCTTAACATGGCACGCTCGGCAACGCGGGAAGGATGCGCCATAATAGTGAGCAAAATCAACGGCTGACAAACGATCTTTCGTCCCTCATTTGGTTGAGCTAAACTCAACCTATGAAAAAAGTCCACTCCCTGCCGCACCTGTCCGCATTCGAAGCCGCCGCCCGTCTTGGCAGCTTCAGCGCCGCTGCGGATGAGCTGTTTCTCACCACGGGCGCAATTAGCCGCCATATTCGCGGCCTGGAAGAACAGCTGGGGATCAAGCTGTTTTATCGCGGGCATAAGTCCGTGCGGCTGACGCAGGCCGGCGAGAACTTTTCCCGTTCCGCCTCCCGGGTGATAAGCGAATTGTTTGCCGCGGAAAGCGCGCTGAAAGAGAGCGCCGGCCTGCCGCGGCTAGTGGTGCACAGCCTGCCGACGTTCACCATGCACTGGCTGATGCCGAAGCTGGCGGCGTTCAATGACATTCATCCGGGAGTCGCCATTGATATCACCACCGGCATCGGCGCCATCGATCGCAATACGCCGTTTGACGTGGCGATCCGGCGCGATCCCGCGCACTTCTCTGGGTTGAAAGCGCTCCCTTTCCTGCAGGAAGACAGCCTGCTGGTCTGCAGTCAGAGCTATTTGCATGCCATGCCGGTCATTGCGCCGGGCAATCTCGCCGGCCATACCGCCATTCGCATCCGCGCCCGTGAGGATTTATGGCGCAGCTGGCTGAATGCTTACCCGACGGCGCTGGACGCCTCACCGCCCCCGCTCACGCTCGATCATACCTTCGCCGCCATTCAGGCAGCCGAGGACGGCCTGGGGCTGGCCGTCGTGCCTTACCTGTTCTGCGCCAAGCACCTGGCGGCCGGCCGGCTGGTCTCGCCGTTCCCGACGCTGACCATCAGAACCGGCATCTATTCCCTGCTGCTGCGCGATCGGGACGATGAGGTGGTGAGGAAATTCGCCGTCTGGCTGCAGAGTTTTCAGACCTAGCTCGGGTTTGCCAATCTTTCAGACGCCTTGATGTTCGCAAGCATCTCATGCGTAAAATCGCCGAACCAGGCAAAAACGCGATCGACATGCGCAATGCAACGTTGCCTGACGGCATCGGTCAACGTCGTCTCGGCCAGATCATCCTGCCCCTGATGCTGGGCATGGCCGGTCTCCAGCGCTAAATGAAATTCGCCGCAATAACGCAGTTCAACGCCGGTTGCCTGCTGAATTCGGTTGGCCAGCGGTGTCGTCAACCCAAACAGCACGTTGCCGGTTGCTTCGATGGCCTCAATCACCACGATCCGCTCCAGCCCGCTGAGGCTGCTTATCAGCGCGCACAGCCGATAGGTCAATAGTCGATTCTCCCGAGTACCTTCGCTCCAGAGCCCTTCCAAATGTGCGGCCAGCATGGCGGAGCGGTTGTAACCGAGTTTGTGCAGATCCTCGAGGTACCACGGCCAGTGATGATCATCTTCATAGGTGTGCGCATTGACTTTACGTTGATAACTATCGATAGATGGCGTTTCGTCACGCAGCACGAACTTATTCAGATCGGAAAAAGCCATAATAAAAAACGCGATGTGCGGCAGAAATGCCAACCGCTCCTGCGGCGTGCGCCGTTCATCGCGCAGAAACTCAAATAGCGGAAGTTGGGCGTAGCTCTCTTTATTTCTCTCGATATGCTGCAAAACTGTTTTCATATAAACCTCATTGATTTAACAGTGATTAAATCGGTTTATCATCAAGCTTCAGCTTTAAAGGAATAACTACGAGGCGGGAAACTGTTTCAGTATAGTTGTTTTTACTCACCTAATAGGATAAATAGCATATTACTTGCCGGGTTAAATAATCGCCTGTTTGATTATTTAACCCGGCGCTCAATAATTTTATTTATATTAGCGTGCCGAGAATACCGTCATAGTGGCATTTCACCCGTGAAGCGCTAACCCTTTGATCGCTTTGTCCACTGCTTTTTTTGGCCCGCGTAGCGCCAACCCAACCAAATCCAGATTATCCGCGTCCTCAGCGAGAAAAACCTGTCGGTTGGCTTCATCGTGTCCGGTCGAAAACATGGCGTGCACATAGGGGATTAGCGTCAATTCCCGCTCCAGCCCTTTGCGATGCACATTTTGCAAACCCGGCAGATCTGCGGCAAAAATCAGCATCGGCTGCCCAGAAATGCCACCGTAGCGTCTGCCTTGCGCATCCACGTAGCACTCGCCGATGATTTCCGGAGCGGCGGCGGCGATGC
Organism: Serratia sp. Ae19-1; assembly: GCF_059801225.1. Taxonomy (NCBI): domain Bacteria; kingdom Pseudomonadati; phylum Pseudomonadota; class Gammaproteobacteria; order Enterobacterales; family Yersiniaceae; genus Serratia; species Serratia sp. Ae19-1. The sequence goes on from NZ_JBCHWD010000004.1 coordinate 361,309, forward strand.
CCGTCGCCAGAAAGGCCACCACATTCAGCCGCTGCCAGGTCTGCAGATCGTCACGCACGATAAACGCTATCTTGGTATCAAACATATTTCGCTCTACTCCGTTGTGCTCTTAAAAGCACATCATCGAAGATCGGCGAGTCAGCGGTATAGAACGTTTGTGCACTGGCGCTGATAAGCCGCCGGCGATAAACGATAGGCGCGCTGGAACCAGCGGCCCAAATGGCTCTGATCGGCAAATCCCACCTGCATGGCGACCTGCGCCGGTTCTTCCCCCTGCGCCAGCAACAACCGTGCGGCTCGCAACCTTAACCGAACCAAATAAGCATGCGGCGACTGGCCGAAAGCCCGAGTGAATTGGCGAGTCAGACGGAAACGGTCCAGACCACACTGAAGCGCCAGATCATCCAGACTGGGATTATCCGCCATATGCGCGTGCAGATAGTCCCGTAGACGATTCATCTCAATCAACGCGTCATCGCATTGCGGACTCGACATGACGCGAATATGCCGCGCCAAAAGCGTCAGTAGATGGTCCAGGCTTTGATCGCGCGCCAGCCGCCCCTCACCATGATGAAGGGCAAAAAAGGCCTGATGAATCGCGGACGCCAGAATCGGATCCTCCGTCAGCGTGCTGTGGAACGCGCCTTCCAATACCGAGGCGTCGCCCAATCCACGGCGGTTCATCGCCGCAGATACCCAATGCTGGGGCAAATAGAGCATCGCATAGGTAAACCCTTCGGCCTGCGGCGCATGACCATCGTGCACCGCACCCGGCTCGATCAGTATGGCGCGCCCCGGCCGGCTGGTATGCAGCGAGCGGTGGCAATTGAAACGCTGCAAGCCCTGCTGCGTAACGCCCACCAGCATTTCATCATGATCGTGAGGATCGTAGGCATGCCCCTGAAAGTGGGCGTTAACGCTCTCGATGCCGGTCTCGTCATCACGCCGCAGTTCCAACCAGTCTTCATGTTGATGATTTGACGCCATGCAATAAATCCGGAGTACTGGTCACAGGAAAAAAACAGCTTACCCCGAGACAGTCATCATTTCACGTTCACAACTCGCAGATGGCGTAAGTCCCCTTTCCGGCCAACTTCGCCTGATACATCGCGCCGTCGGCGCGGGTCAACAGCATCTCCTCCGTCACGTCATTGTGCGAGGAAATCGCCGCACCCAGGCTGGCGGACAAGCTCACGGTCTGCGACCCGATCTGCGAAATATCGGCCAGGCGCGCCAACACGTTTTCGCAAAACTCGCTGACCTCACGCCGCGGATCCGCCAACGGCCACAGGATCACCGTGAACTCGTCGCCGGCCAGGCGCGAAACGCTATGGCGTTCGCCGGCGCAGGCGCTGAGCAACCTGGCGAACGTCTTCAGGATCAGATCGCCGAAGTCATGGCCATGGCTGTCATTGAGGGCTTTAAAACCATCGAGATCGATGAATATCAGCGCCATCTGCCGCTGTTCGCAACAGGCCTGCAATGTGCCGGACAACCGACGCAGGAAGGCACGGCGGTTAGTCAACCCGGTCAGCATGTCGTGTGTGGCATCGTACTCCAGCCGTTGCTGCAGGCGTTTCAACTCGGTAATGTCCATGGAAAGAATGTAAAATCCCTGAGCGTCACACGGCACCAGCGTGGTGTGGATCATCAACAGGCCCTGTTGGGTCTGAAGCTCATTTTCGAAGCTCACCATTTCCCCCGCCAACGCTCTGTCTATCATCGGTTTCGCTATCTGATAAACGTTCTCCCCCATAAAATCGCGCACCGTCATCCCCCTGAGGCGACTCTCTTCCAGGCCAAACCAGGTTTTATAGGCGCTGTTGGCAAACAGGTAGCGTTCATTAGCGTCGATTTGGCTGATTAAGGCCGGCATGTTGTCAGTGATGGCGCGCAGGCGTTCCTTCTCCGTGCTGAGCTGGTATTCGGCAAGCACCCGAGTCTCAATCTCCTCGTTGAGCTTCTTGACCACGACGTTAAGCTCGCGCGTGCGAATTTCAACGCGTTGTTCCAGCTCGTGCTGTAGCGCAAACAGATCGGCCTCTGCCGCCTTGCGCTCGCTGATATCGACGATAACCGAGATGAAATGATCCGGTTTACCGTTCGGCAGCCGGTTTAACGCCACCGTCAGCTGCACCCAGACGATCGAACCATCGGCGCGAAAATAGCGTTTCTCCAGCGAATAGGTACTGATCTCGTTTCTCAGCAGCTGCTGCAGTTTTTCCAAGTCGGTATTGAGATCGAGCGGATAGGTAATGTCCTGAAAGGTGCGATCCATCAGTTCGCGCTCGGAATAGTGCAGCATTTCGCAGATGCGCGGATTGACCCGCAGCCAGTATCCCTGCAGCGAGACCAGCGCCATCCCCACCGCCGCCTGGGCGAAGGTCTGTTCGAACAAGGCTTCCGAGCGCTGCAAGTTTGACTTCAGGTTTTCGGTATAGACGTGGCGTTCAATGCTCTGCAGGTACTCCTCGACCACGGCGGCGAAATCGTGCAGGTCGGCCACCTGTTCCTGGGAAAACGGCTGCGGCTGGCTGTCGATAATGCACAGGGTACCGAGCGGCAAACCGTCGAGCGACAACAGCGGCTGCCCAACGTAAAAGCCGATTCGCGGCCCGCCGATCACCAGCGGGTTATCGAAAAATCGCGGATCGTTGGCGGTGTCGGGCACCACCAGCGCTTCACGTTGCAAGATGGCATGGCCGCAAAACGAGATATTGCGCGGCGTTTCCCGGGCATCCAGACCGTAGCGCGATAGAAACCATTGGCGATCCCGGTCGATCAGTGACACCAGCGCAATGGTGACGCCGAAATATTTCGCCGCCAGCCGTGTAATACGATCCAGTTTTTCCACCGAGTTCGAATCCAGCACGTTCAGCGAATTCAATACCGACAGGCGTTCGGCTTCGTTTTCGGGGAAGCAGGGTTCGAGCATGTTGTCTCCCATTGTGTCTCAGACAGTTCCGGCGCATTCGGCCGGCGTGAGTCAGTTCAGCGTATCCGCCGGTTAAGCGGTAAATATCCTTGTCCATCATGGACTCACTCAGTATCAATCCGATTGCGCATTCTCGCCAGCTTTGCCGGGCGTTGCGTTTGCCGCCGCGCTGCGCTACAGTCATTCGCAAGGTGATGGTGTTCCACCTTTCCCAACCGCCGGTTCGCTCGAACCGGATGATGACGCCTGATATACAACTTCGCTTTATTTTTTAGGCAGGTATGTCAGGAGTCGCTATGGATCAAATGTCATGTTTTACCCGTCTTCCCTCCCAGCCCGATGCCGTCGAGCGCGAGAGGCCCCTGTACGTTTTCGGCCATAAAAATCCCGACAGCGACAGCATCTGCAGCGCGCTGGTGGTCGCCGACTGGCTCAATCATCTCGGTAAGCCGGCCGTGGCTTTCCGCCTCGGCGAGCTGACGCCGGAAACTCGCTACATCCTGGCCGCCGCCGGCGTGCAAGCCCCCCCGCTGCTGCAAGACGATCTCCGCGATCGTCAAGTCTGGCTGGTCGATTTTACCGACGCCGAGCAAGGCCCGGCCTCATTGCCGCACAGCGACGTGGTCGGCGTTATCGATCATCACCGGCTGGGCACGTTGATCACCCGCAACCCGCCCGATGTCTGGATCCGCGCCGTCGGCTGCTGCGCCACCGTCATTCTGCAAATCCTGACGGTGGAAAGGCCGATGCCGCTTTCCGCCGCCCAGGCCACGCTGCTGCTGGGCGCTATCCTGAGCGATACCGTCGCGCTCAGCGCCCCGACCACCACCGAGCTGGATCGGTTGGCCGCCGAACGGTTAAGCGCAATTGCTCACGTCGACTATGATGCCTTCACCGCCGGCCTGATCGCCGCCAAGACCGACCTTTCGGGGCAATCCGCGCCGCAGTTGCTGCACCGTGACGCCAAGCATTACCGCATCCAGAGCGTCTCGCTGCTGCTGTCGCAGATCGAAGTGCGGGCAATGAGCGACATCGAGCCGCTGCTGCCCGCGCTGCAACAGGCGCTTGAACACGCGAAGCAGGAGGCCGGGCTGGAGATGGCCGCGCTGCTGGTTACCGACATCACGCTTGGCCGCTCCACCCTTTACTTTTCGTCGAACCGGGTGCTCGACGCCCGTCAGGTATCGCTGCCCGGCATGACGAGCCGGAAAAAAGAGGTTTTACCGTGGTTAACCCGCCAGATTGCTAACGCAGGGAGATAAGTCATGCCACTCTACCAACACGCTTTACTGCTGGTGCAGAACGAACGCGACGGCCGGCTGTTGTTGCGCCATGCCGAACGCCTCAATCAACAGATGAATACGCGCATTACCGTGGCGCACATCAGCGCCGACTACGCCGAACTGGATTACCTGAGCGATTCACTGACCAAAGATCGTCAGTCCAGCGAGGTGATCGCCGCCAAAGCCATGCTCAGCCGTCTGGTGGAGGACAGCGCAGTCCCGCTGGAGGTGCGATCGATCGTCAGCATCCATCGCTTCAAAGACGTCGAGGCTCTGATTGCACGTGAAGGCGTCGATCTGCTGCTGCTTGGCCACCAGAACCGTCCGTTTGGCGTCTATGCCTCCTTCGGCTTCGAGTTCATTAACCACTTGTCCATCGACGTGCTGATAAAACACGTTCCCACTCCCTAGAAACGAGGTGACTCCCCATGAGCTATGAGATTGAAAGCGTAACCGCCAGAGAGATCCTGGATTCGCGCGGCAACCCGACCGTCGAAGTCGAAATGAGCGCGGCAGGCGCCGTGGCACGGGCCTCGGTGCCTTCCGGGGCCAGCACCGGTTCGCGCGAAGCGGTGGAACATCGCGACGGCGATCCGCGCCGTTTCGGCGGCAAAGGCGTGCTGGAAGCGGTGCAAAGCGTCAAAACGGCGATCAATGAGGCGCTACGCGGGGTGGATGTGCGCCAACAACAGGAGATAGACCGCCGGCTGATCGCGCTGGACGGCAGCGAGAACAAAAGCCGCCTGGGCGCTAACGCCCTGCTCGGCGTTTCTCTGGCCGCCGCCCGCCTGGCGGCGCAGTTGTCGCAGCTGCCGCTGTATCGTTATCTGGGCGGCATCGGCGCCAACCTGCTGCCGGTACCCTGCATGAATATCATCAACGGCGGCGTGCATGCCCGCTGGCAAGGGGCGGATTTTCAGGAGTTTATGATAGCCCCCTTGGGCGCGCCGTCGCTGCGCGAGGCCGTGCGCTGGGGCAGCGAAGTCTATCAGACACTGCGCCAAATTCTATTGGACAAAGGCCTGTCGGTCGGCGTCGGTGACGAAGGCGGTTTCGCGCCGGCGGTCGCCTCTAACCGGCAACCGTTGGAGCTGATCGTGCAGGCGATAGAAAAAGCCGGTTACCGGCCGGGAGAAGATATCGCCATTTGCATGGATCCGGCCTCGAGTGAATTCTACGCCAACGGCAAATACCGTCTGCGCAGCGAGAACCTTGAGCTGGACGCCGCCCAAATGACGGCCTATTACCAACGGTTGGTGCAGGACTTCCCCATCGTGCTGATTGAAGACGGCTTGGCCGAGGACGATTGGGCCGGCTGGCGTCTGCTCAGCGACGCCCTGGGCGATCAGGTGGAGCTGGTCGGCGACGATCTGTTCGTCACCAACGTCAAATACATCCAGCGCGGGATTGATGAACGCCTGGCCAACGCGGCGCTGATCAAGCTGAACCAGATTGGCACGCTGAGCGAAACCTTCGCCGCCGTGCAGCTTTGCCAGGCGAACGGCTGGGGCACCTTTATCTCGCACCGCAGCGGCGAAACCGTCGACAGCTTTATCGCCGATATGACGGTCGCGATGCGAGCCGGCCATCTGAAAACCGGCGCGCCGAGCCGCGGCGAACGCATCGAAAAATACAATCAGCTGATGCGCATCGAAGATCAGCTTGGTGCCGCCGCCGAGTATGCCGGCCGATCGGCCTTCAAACGGCGTTAAGATTTGCAGGCCGGTAACGCGCCGGCCCGCTTTTCATCCTTTGCGCGGCACAGCCCGGCCACGCCGGACTGCAACAAGGTCAGCCGGGTCGCCAGCAACGCTTCTCGCTGCTCATTCAGCGTCGCCATCATCCGTTCGATTTCCGCCAAACGGGCATCGACGCCCTGTATCAGCCCCTCCTCATAAGCGCTGCCCTGCAGCGCCAATACCCCGCGAATCGCCTGCAGCGAAAACCCCAGATTCTGGCCGATTTGGATCAGGTGCAGCCGCTCCAGCGCGCTTTCGCTATACACCCGGTAGCCGTTGACGCCGCGCACCGCTTTCGGCAATAGCCCCTGCTGCTCGTAGTAACGTATCGCCGAGGCGGCCATCCCGACGCGCTCCGCCAATTCTCCGATCTTCATGCCCTATTGACCTTAAAGTTAACTTTAAACCTAGTATAGCGCCATTCCCCTTGCGACAGGAGCGCAAACCCGATGTTTACCCCACTGACTTTGCCCAACGGCAGCCGCTTGACCAACCGTCTGGCCAAGGCGGCAATGGAAGAGAATCTGGCCGACCGGAACCAACTGCCCGGCCCCGCGCTGTGGCGTTTATATCGCTATTGGGCCGAGGGCGGCGCCGGTTTGATCATCACCGGCAACGTGATGATCGACGGCCGCGCCATGACCGGCCCCGGCGGCGTGGTGCTGGAACAGGATACGCCGCTTGCGCCGTTCGAAACCTGGGCCAAGGCCGCGCGCCAGGGTGGCGCGCAGGTGTGGATGCAGCTCAACCACCCGGGGCGTCAGGTGATGGCGAACATGGGCGGCAACGCGTGGGCACCCTCCGCTATCCCGCTGGCGATGGGCAAGCACAGTAAACTGTTCGCCCAGCCGCAGGCCATGAATGAAGCGCAGATCGCCGAGGTCATCGCGCGCTTCGCCGCCAGCGCACACGCCGCCGAACAGGCCGGCTTTACCGGCGTTGAGATCCACGCGGCGCACGGCTACCTGATTTCTCAATTTCTGTCGCCGCTGACCAACCAGCGCAGCGACCGCTGGGGCGGCGAACTGGCAAACCGCGCCCGCCTGTTGCTGGAGGTGGTGCGCGCGGTGCGAACGCGGGTTTCACCGGGCTTTTGCGTAGCGGTCAAACTGAACTCCGCCGATTTTCAGCGCGGCGGGTTTTCCGCAGACGATGCCCGGCAGGTCGTGTTGATGTTGAACGATCTGCCGGTCGATTTGATCGAACTGTCCGGCGGCAGCTACGAAAGCCCGGCGATGCAAGGCGAAACGGCGGACGGCCGTACCCTGGCGCGCGAAGCCTATTTTCTGACCTTCGCCCGCGATCTTGCCGCCGTGGCCCGCATGCCGGTGATGACCACCGGCGGCATCGCTCGCCCGGCGGTGGCGCAACAGGTGCTGGACAGCGGCGTCGCGGTGGCCGGCATCGCCACCGCCATGGCGGAAGTGCCCGATCTGCCACGGCGCTGGCTAACCGGCGCCGCCCCTCATGCGTTGCCAGCACCGGTTACCTGGCGAAATAAAACGATGGCGGCGCTCGCCCGCATGGCGTTGGTCAAACGCCGCATGCGGGCGCTGAGTGACAATCGGCCACGCAGCGTGCGCTACTCCCCGCTGTTCACGCTGATCGTCGATCGGTGGCGCACCCGCCGCATCCTGCAGCGCTACCACGCCTGGTTACGGCAACGTTAACAACAACGGCGCCGGCCAATTGGCCGGCGCTGCGTAAAAATCACGCTTTTTTGATCGCGCTACGTGAAATCTGAGAGAAATCACCAATCTGGATGCTGCGATTTTAACGGTTGGCCATTTATATTCATCACAATTTTTGTGTATATAAACGCTATAGGACTTAAGGTGGTGAATAGATAAAAATAAGCCGCTATTTTCTATTTATGTTATTAGCCGGAAATTTACCTTAATTATAAATGCATTAAAGAAACCGTCAGGTTGGCGGCGGAACGGTTTTTCACGCCATGTTAACAATATGTTGTTTTTTGCCGGCAAAACCAACGGTCAATAAATCAACAACATATTGATGAGCTTAAGAAAAAACTAAACAATTCAAAACAAAATCGGCTATTGAGTCCCAGGCGAAAAAGCCATATATTGGTCGCGCTTTTCACAAGGCAGTTACTTTTCTAATTCATTAATTCAATCGTAGCGTGTTGAGACCTTCGGTTGTAGGAGAGATATGATGACGGATAAAGTCCGTATTGATACTTTAGTTGCAAACTCATTAAACGGAAACAATGAAACCTATTTGGCGCGCCAAGCCGAATTTGAGTCGAATGTTAGGAGTTATCCGCGCAAATTGCCGTTGGCAATTGCGAAAGCCCAGGGCGTTTGGATCACTGATGTTGAGAATAATCAATATCTTGATTGCCTGGCCGGGGCGGGAACGTTGGCTCTTGGACATAATCACCCCGACGTCCTGCAAAGCATCCAAAATGTCATTACCAGCGGCTTGCCGTTACATACTCTCGATCTCACGACCCCGTTAAAAGATCGTTTCTCCGATTACCTGCTTTCTCTGTTGCCGGGCGAAGGCAAAGAGTATTGCCTGCAGTTCTGCGGCCCGTCCGGCGCCGATGCGGTTGAAGCCGCGCTGAAGCTGGCGAAAAAGCACACCGGCCGCTCCGGCGTGATCAGCTTCTCCGGCGGCTATCACGGCATGACCCACGGCGCGCTGTCGGTCACCGGCAACCTGTCGCCGAAAGCGGCGATCAACGGCATGATGCCGGAAGTGCAATTCATGCCTTATCCGCATGAATACCGTTGCCCGCTGGGCATCGGCGGCGAAGCCGGCGTCAAGGCGCTGACCTACTACTTCGACAACCTGATCAACGACGTGGAAAGCGGCGTGCGTAAGCCGGCGGCGGTGATCCTGGAAGCCGTTCAGGGCGAAGGCGGCGTTAACCCGGCGCCGGCCGAGTGGCTGCAGCGCATCCGCAAAGTGACGCGTGAACACGGCATTCTGCTGATCATCGACGAAGTTCAGGCCGGTTTCGCCCGTACGGGCAAGCTGTTCGCCTTCGAACACGCAGGCATCGAGCCGGACATCATCGTGATGTCGAAAGCGGTCGGCGGCGGCTTGCCGCTCGCGGTGCTGGGCATCAAGAAAGAGTTCGACGCCTGGGAACCGGGTCACCACACCGGCACCTTCCGCGGCAACCAGCTGGCGATGGCCACCGGCCTGACCACCCTGCAATACCTGAAAGAGCACAAGGTCGCCGACAAAGTGGCCGCTCAGGGCGAATGGCTGAAAGGCAAACTGGCGGATCTGCAGAAACGTTATCCGGTGATCGGTCACGTCCGCGGTCTGGGCCTGATGATCGGCATCGAGATCGTCAAGCCGAACGAAGCGCAGGATCACATGGGCTGCTACCCGGCCGACGGCGAGCTGTCTGCGCTGCTGCAGAAAAAATGCTTCGAATCCGGTTTGATCCTGGAGCGCGGTGGGCGTAACGGCTGCGTACTGCGTCTGCTGCCTTCACTGCTGATCACCAATGATGAGCTGGGTATTTTCCTGGATAAATTTGAGCAGGCGCTGTTGGCCGCCGGCGTCAAGCCAGTCTGATTGGAGCGAATGACCGCGATGTCCAAGTTAAACCCGATTCTGGCTTCCTCGGCGCACAGCGCCGAGGCTTATCGCCAGGCGATCGCGCAAAGCAGTGAAGCCGTCGTGCAGTGGCTGCAGCAACCCGAGATGTATCAGGGCAAAAGCGTTGCCGAACTGCGCGAGCGCATCAAGCTCGACTTCACCCCGCAAGGCCTGGGCAACCAGGCGGCGATCGAGCGCGCCATCGAGTACTTTTTGAAAGACAGCCTGTCGGTGCACCACCCGCAGTGCGTGGCGCACCTGCACTGCCCGAGCCTGGTGATAAGCCAGGCCGCCGAAGTGCTGATCAACGCCACCAACCAGAGCATGGACTCCTGGGATCAGAGCCCGTCGGCCACGCTGATCGAAATGAAGCTGATCGAGTGGCTGCGCGACCAGGTCGGTTACTCGTCCGGTGACGCCGGGGTGTTCACCAGCGGCGGCACGCAAAGCAACCTGATGGGGCTGATGCTGGCGCGCGACGCGTTCTTTGCGCGTCAGGGCCACTCCGTGCAGCAGGACGGCCTGGTGGGCGATCTGCGTAAGCTGAAAGTGTTCTGCTCTGAAAACGCCCACTTCTCGGTGCAGAAGAACATGGCGCTGATGGGCCTCGGCTATCAGTCGGTCACCCTGGTGAAAACCGATCGCTTCGCCCGCATGGACGTGAACGATCTGGCGGAAAAACTGGCGCTGGCTAAAGCCAACGGCGAGCAGGTGATGGCGATTGTCGCCACCGCCGGCACCACCGACGCCGGCGCGATCGACCCGCTGCGCGAAATCGCGCGGCTGGCGGCGGAGCAGCAGATCTGGGTACACGTGGATGCGGCCTGGGGTGGCGCGCTGCTGCTCTCCGAGCAGTATCGCCACTACCTGGACGGCCTGGAGCTGGTGGATTCCATCACCCTGGACTTCCACAAACAGTTCTTCCAGACCATCAGCTGCGGCGCCTTCCTGCTGAAAGACGCGCGCCATTATGAGCTGATGCGTTACCAGGCGGCTTACCTGAACTCCGAGTTCGACGAGGCGCAAGGTGTGCCGAACCTGGTTTCCAAATCGCTGCAAACCACCCGCCGCTTCGATGCGTTGAAGCTGTGGATGGGGCTGGAAGCGCTGGGGCAGAAGCAATACGCCGAGATCATCGATCATGGCGTCACGCTGGCACAACAGGTGGCGCGTTACATCGCCGATCAGGAGTCGCTGGAACTGGTGATGCAGCCGCAGCTGGCCAGCGTGCTGTTCCGCTACCGCCCTGCGCAGCTGGCGGCGAAGGGCGACGCGGCCGTCGCGTTGTTCAACCAGCGCATCGGTGACGCCCTGCTGGAATCGGGCCGCGCCAACGTCGGCGTGACCGAGTCCGATGGCGTGACCTGCCTGAAGATGACGTTGCTGAACCCGATCGTCACGCTGGAAGACATCAAGCTGTTGCTGGCGCTGGTCGAGAAAACCGCACAGCAGCTGCCGGCGTAACCCTCCGCCACTGCGCATTAAAAGCCGATAACTGCCCAGGTTATCGGCTTTTTTATCGCCCATCAGATAGCAAGTGACGCAGCGCTTACGCTGATATACTGCATCAAACGCCTTCTCCCATGTTCTGCACGACAGGATACGCACGCATGACCGACCCTGACTTTAACCTGCTGATCGCCCTCGATGCGCTGCTGACGACGGGCAGCGTGGCAGGCGCGGCACGCCGCCTCGGTTTAAGCGCCTCGGCGATGAGCCGCACCCTCAGCCGACTGCGCACGACCACCGGCGATCCCTTGCTGGTGCGCGCCGGCCGCCATATGGTGCTGACGCCCTATGCCGAGACGCTGCGCGAGCGGGCGCGAAACGCGACATTCGAGGCCCGTGCGGTGCTGCGGCCGGCGCCAGGCGAGCTGAACCCCGCCATGCTCGATCGCACCTTCACGCTGCGCGCCAACGATGGTTTCGTCGAGGCCTTCGGCCCGGCGCTGATCGCCGCCGCCGCCGAACAGGCGCCGCGGGTGCGACTGCGCTTTGCGCCTAAGCCGGAGAAGAGCGACCGCCCCCTGCGCGAAGGCCGGATCGATCTGGAGATTGGCGTGCTGGGCGAGATGGGCCCGGAAATCCGCCTGCAGGCGCTGTTTCGCGATCGCTTTGTCGGCGTGATGAGAACATCACACCCGCTGGCGCAACAGCTGGAGATCGGCGCCGCCGACTACGCCGCCTGTGGCCACGTGGTGGCCTCGCGCAGCGGGCGCATCCTCGGGCCGGTAGACGCCGCGTTGGCGGAGCTGGGGCTGGCGCGCCATATCGCCGCCGTGGTGCCGAGCTTTCCGGCCGCGCTGGCGGTGGCGCAGGCCTCGAACCTGCTGGCGCTGCTGCCCGCTTCCTTTTTGCAGGCCCAACCGGCCGACGGCCCGCTGCGCATGTTCGAACTGCCGGTAAAAACGCCGCCTATCACCGTCTCGCAAATGTGGCACCCGCGCCTGGAGGCCGAGGCGGATCATCGCTGGCTGCGGCAGCTGGTGCTGGCCGTCTGCCGTCAGAGAACAGATCAATAAAATGCATGCCGAACAATAAGACCTTAATCAGTTTCGCACTAATGCTGACTTAGGTGTCAGTGGTGAGTTCTCAGATATATACTCCCACTCAATACGCAATACTTTCAATTTTGAAATCATGTCATCATCTTGCAGCCCTGATTTTTTTGAACGGAGGTTCTCGAGCTGCCGTCTTAATTTCCCATAACAGCTCGCGGCCGAACGATGCAACTCGGCTTTCTCAGCAAAGCGGCCGAACGACACGATGCCCGACAATGCCGCTGACAGCACGCTGATGAAAAATAGCGTGAGTTTTAACCCACCTTCGGCCTGCAGAAAAAAACATGACGTCACAATCGTTGAGCTAAAAATCAATAAATAGCCTGTATAATCAGCTCTCCGATACAACCTTTCCGAACACACATAGTGCCCCGTTTGAGCATTGCATAATCTTGTGTACCAATCCGCCATCAAAGCATCCATGTCCTTATATTTCTCAATCCCAGAATCGCTCACAATTCACTCCAAATAAGCTGCGGCAGATAAAATAACAATAAGAAATTATTCCAATAAAAATGGAATGCGTGCAAAGATTTCCGCTTATAATAAGCGCTTTAGGCTAAAATTTATTTTGCCAAAAATAAAATTGACGTCAAGCGCCCACCTCCATTATCTGTTATTTTATAAGTGTTTTACTTAATTGAATAATGTGAAAACTTGCCAGGTATTGCGCAATAATACAACATAGCGTTCATGATGCCTGATTCAGTGAAACGCCCATGACGCTTCCCCCTCTCTGGCCGGTGTTCGACGGCCATAACGATCTGCTGCTCAACCTGTGGTTGCAGCACGACGACGATCCGGTCGCCGCCTTTTATTCCCGCGTCACGCCGGGCCACCTCGATTTTTCCCGCATGCGGCGCGGCGGATTCTGCGGCGGGCTGTTCGCGGTGTTTATTCCCCCGGTCAGCTATATCGCCCAGATACGCAACCAAACGCTGGACGCGGCGCAGGCCGCCTTCGATCCGCTGGCAATTGCCGAACGGCAGATAGCTATCATGTATCAGCTGGAACAGGCCTCTCAGGGGCGGCTGCGCATCTGCCGTACCGCCTCCGAAATAGAACAGTGCCGTTTCAACCGGCAAATCGCTGTGGTGCTGCATATCGAAGGCGCGGGTATGATCGATGCGGAGCTGACGCAGCTGGAAGCCTTCTACCGGCTGGGCGTGCGCAGCATCGGGCCGTTCTGGAATCTGCCGAACGCCTTCGGTACCGGCGTCAGCGGGCCGTTCCCCGGATCACCCGATACCGGCCCCGGCCTGACGCCGGCCGGCGAGGCGCTGATCCGTGCCTGCAACCGCCGCCGCATCATGATCGACGTCTCGCACATGAATGAGAAAACCTTCTGGCAAACCGCCGCGTTGAGCCGCGCACCGCTGGTCGCCACCCACTCCAACGTCCATGCCCTCTGCCCGCAGCCGCGCAACCTGACCGACGCGCAGCTGGACGCCATCGCTCACAGCGGCGGGATGGTCGGCGTCAATTTCGGCACCGCCTTTCTACGGGCGGACGGAAAGCGTGACAGTGCAACGACTGACTTCACAGAAATTGTTAAACACGTTGAGTATTTGATCGCTAAACTTGGTGAAGATCGCGTGGGATTTGGCTCTGATTTTGACGGGGTCAACGTACCGCAACCGTTGGAGGACGTCGGCGGCCTGCCGCGCCTGACGCAAGCGCTGGCGCAGGCCGGGTTCGATAACCGGCTGCTGGAAAAGCTGACCTGGCGCAACTGGCTGAGCGTACTCTCCGCCACCTGGGGTGAATAACCCGGTTACGCTTTAAAGGTTGCGATCAACGTCACATTTCGTCAACATTGGACCAGCCTAATGCGAATCTTTCTCATTGGCTTCGAACTATCACGATGCATGCAAAGGAGCACCGCTATGACTACCTGGACTAAACCTGAGTTTGTTGACCTGCGTCTGGGGTTGGAAGTGACACTGTACATTTCCAACCGTTAATCGCCCGTCTGCCCGCCTTTCGCGCGGGCATTTCTTTCCCTTTTCTTCTGGTTTAGACATGCAGATAAAAGTTCTCGGCTCGGCGGCGGGCGGCGGCTTTCCCCAGTGGAATTGCAACTGCGACAACTGCCGCGGCGTTCGTGACCACAGCATCACCGCCACGCGCCGCACGCAGTCCTCCATCGCCGTCAGCGATGACGGTAAAAACTGGGTGCTGTGCAACGTGTCCCCGGACATTTGCCATCAACTGCTGGCTTCGCCCGAATTGAACAATCCCGACGTGCTGCGCGGCACCGGTATCGGCGCGATCGTGCTGACCGACAGCCAGATCGATCACAGCGCGGGCTTGCTCAATTTGCGTGAGGGGTGCCCGCACCACGTCTGGTGCACGCCTGAAGTGCATGACGATCTCAGCACCGGCTTCCCGGTGTTTCCCATGCTCTCCCACTGGAACGGCGGGTTGATTCACCACCCGGTAACGCCCGGTGAACCGTTCCACACGGCGGTCTGCCCGAACGTACGCTTTACCGCCATTCCATTGCTCAGCAACGCACCGCCCTATTCGCCGTACCGCGATCGCCCGCTGCCGGGCCACAATGTGGCGTTGTTCATCGAAGATATCGCGCGCGGGGTCGGCCTGCTGTATGCGCCGGGCCTCGGTGAACCGGACGAAGCACTGATGCCCTGGCTGCGCCGCGCCGACTGCCTGCTGATCGACGGCACGCTGTGGCGCGACAATGAGCTGGCCAACGCCGGCGTGGGGCGCAACACCGGCAAGGATATGGGGCACCTGGCGCTAGCGGAAGAGCACGGGCTGGCGGCCCTGCTCAGCGCCTTGCCCGCCAAACGCAAGATCCTGATCCACATTAACAATACCAACCCGATCCTCAATGAAGACTCGGCAGAGCGGCAGAGCCTGACCGCCGCCGGCATCGAAGTGAGCTGGGACGGCATGAACATCGAACTGTAGGGAATCGCCATGACGCAACCACTCCCACTGACTCCGCAGGAATTTGAAGCGGCGCTGCGCGCCAAAGGCGCTTATTACCACATTCACCACCCGTACCACATCGCGATGCACAACGGCGAAGCGACCCGCGAGCAGATCCAGGGCTGGGTGGCCAACCGCTTCTACTACCAGACCAGCATTCCGATCAAGGATGCGGCGATCATGGCCAACTGTCCGCAGCCGGAAACCCGCCGTAAATGGGTGCAGCGCATCCTGGATCACGACGGCTACGGCGGCAGCGAAGGCGGCATCGAAGCCTGGCTGCGTCTGGGGGAGGCCGTCGGGTTGCAGCGCGACGCCCTGCTTTCTGAACAGCTGGTGCTGCCGGGCGTGCGCTTTGCGGTGGATGCCTACGTCAATTTTGCGCGCCGTGCCTGCTGGCAAGAAGCGGCCTGCAGCTCGCTGACCGAACTGTTCGCACCGCAGATCCACCAGTCGCGCCTCGAC
The DNA here is from genome assembly GCF_059801225.1 of Serratia sp. Ae19-1. NCBI lineage: Bacteria > Pseudomonadati > Pseudomonadota > Gammaproteobacteria > Enterobacterales > Yersiniaceae > Serratia > Serratia sp. Ae19-1. The sequence goes on from NZ_JBCHWD010000004.1 coordinate 376,829, forward strand.
AGCTGGCCGCAGCACTACCCGTGGATCGACGCCGCCGGCTACGACTATTTCCGCAGCCGCCTCGGCCAGGCCAACCGCGATGTGGAACACGGTCTGGCGCTGGCGCTGGACTATTGCGACACCGTCGAAAAGCAGCAGCGCATGTTGGAAATCCTGCAGTTCAAGCTGGATATTTTGTGGAGCATGCTGGACGCCATGAGCATGGCCTATACCCTGAACCGCCCGCCTTACCACAGCGTGACCGCCGCGCGGGTATGGCACAACCAGAGGCTGGTGTAATGACGCCGAATCCTGAACACACCCCGGTCTTCCGCCGCGGCTACCGCCTGCAATGGGAGCAGGTGCAAAATAGCCACGTGATCCTCTATCCGGAGGGCATGGCCAAACTGAACGACAGCGCCGCCGCCATTTTACAGCTGGTCGACGGCCACACCACGCTGAACGGCATCATCGCGCAGCTGAACGCCCGCTTCCCTGGCGCCGAGGGGTTGGCGGATGACGTGCTGGAGTTTTTCCAGCGCGCCTACGAACAAAAATGGGTGACCTTCCGTGACTGAGCCACGCGCGCCGACGGTCAATCCGCCGCTCTGGCTGCTGGCGGAGCTCACCTATCGCTGCCCGCTGCAGTGTCCCTACTGCTCCAACCCGCTCGATTTTGCCGCACAGGAAAAAGAGCTGACGACCGAACAATGGATCGCGGTATTTCGCCAGGCGCGGGCGATGGGCAGCGTACAACTCGGTTTCTCCGGCGGCGAGCCGCTGGTGCGTAAAGACCTGCCTGAACTGATCGCCGCCGCGCGCGATCTCGGCTTCTACACCAACCTGATCACCTCCGGCATCGGCCTGACCGAGAAGAAACTGCAAACCTTCGCCGACGCCGGTCTGGACCATATCCAGATCAGTTTTCAGGCCAGCGACGAAACGCTGAACGCCGCGCTGGCGGGCTCCGCCAAGGCGTTCCAGCAAAAGCTGGCAATGGCCAGGGCGGTCAAGGCGCTCGGCTACCCGATGGTGCTCAACTTCGTGTTGCATCGCCATAACATCGGCCAGATCGATCGCATTATCGAACTGGCGATCCAGCTGGATGCCGACGACGTCGAGCTGGCGACCTGCCAGTTCTACGGCTGGGCGCATCTGAATCGCGAGGGCCTGTTGCCGACCCGCGAGCAGATCGCCGACGCGGAAGCGGTGGTGAAACGCTATCGCGAACGCATGGCCGCCGACGGCAAGCTGGCTAACCTGCTGTTCGTCACGCCGGATTATTACGAGGAGCGTCCCAAAGGTTGCATGGGCGGCTGGGGGGCAATCTTCATGAGCGTGACGCCGGAGGGGATGGCGTTACCCTGTCACAGTGCCCGTCAGCTGCCGATCGCATTCCCGTCGGTGCTGGAGCACGATCTGCAGCATATCTGGTATCACTCGTTCGGCTTTAACCGCTATCGCGGCTATGACTGGATGCCAGAGCCCTGCCGCTCCTGTTCGGAGAAAGAGAAAGACTACGGCGGTTGCCGCTGCCAGGCGTTCATGCTGACCGGCAACGCCGACAACGCCGATCCGGTGTGCGGCAAATCGCCGCACCATGGCACCATCCTGGCGGCGCGGGAAGCGGCGAATCGCTCGCAGGTCGGTATCGATCAGTTGCGTTTTCGTAATCAGACCAACTCCCGTTTGATCTTCAAGGGCTGACCATGACACTCGCCGCTGCCTCGTGGCAGCTCGCCAACGGTTTGGCCGTCAAGGCGATAAGCACCCCTGCAGCCGAGGCCGCCGCCGCGCTGGTGCGCATTGAGGCGGGTAGCTTTCAGGCGCCGACCATCTGGCCGGGCCTGGCGCATTTGCTGGAGCACCTGCTGTTTCGCGGCAGCGTGAATTTCAGCGCGCAGGATGGCCTGATGGGCTGGGCGCCGTCGGTCGGCGGCCGGTTAAACGCCACGACCCAGGCCACGCAAACCGCGTTCTTCTTTGAGGTGGGCGCCGACCACCTGGCTGAAGGGTGGGCTCGGCTGAGCGATATGCTGGCCGCCCCGCAGTTGACGGCGGAGGCGATCGCTCAGGAGATCGAGGTTATCGATGCCGAATACCGCTTACTGCGCGCAGATGTTGAAACCCGCTGCGAAGCGGCGCAGCGGCAAATGTTCAGCGGTCTTGACGCGTTGCACCGCTTTCACATCGGCAGCCGTGCCGCTTTCGGCAGCGATATTTCCGCACTGCAGCAGGCGCTGCGCCAGTTTCACCGTCAGTACTACCGAGCGCCAAACATGACGCTGTGGTTGCAAGGCCCGCAATCGCTGGAACAGTTGCATGCGCTGGCGCAGCGCTGCGCCAGCCGTTTGCCGCCGGACGCCGCCGCCCCGCGCCAACCATCGCCGCCGTTGACCGCCGTGGCGGATTACACCCTGCATCTCCCCGGCGCGCCGCAGCTGAGGCTGGTCTTTTCCCTGCCGGCCCCCCGCTCACGCGGCTGGCTGCGGCGACTGGAGCGTCTGCTGCAGGATGAAGCCCCTGGCGGGTTGTTGGCCCGGCTGCGCGCTCACGCGTGGTGCGACGCCGCGCGGCTGGATTATTCCCGCTGCGGCGAAAACAGCGCCCTGCTGAGTTTTATCTTCACCGTCAATCAGGGGACAGCCGTTGAAGCCGCCCGCATCGAAATCGCCCTGTTGGCGTGGCTGCAGGCGCTGCGCTCGCTGACGCCGGCGCAGCTCGAACATTTCGGGCAGCTGGCAAATCGCGATTTTCAGCGTTTGGCGCCGCTCGAACAACTGCGCGCCAGAGCGTTTGGGCTGCCGCCGACTGAGCCGAACGACGATTGGCCACGGCATATTTCGGCGCTGATGAGCGCGCCGCGTCGCCGGCTAGCCGTGTGGCCCGAAAACGGCGGCGAAACGCGCGAAATTCAGGGGCTGCCGCTGGCGCTCACCCCTTTCGCCTGCGCCGCACTGACGCCAGCAACGGAACCTTTCCGCTTTTTCTCCTCCTCCGCGGCGTTGCCGATCCCGAACTTGCCAGCCGGCCAGGCGCCGCTGCGGCATCTGCACCCCGAGGCGGCGCAACCGGTGTTGCTGCTGCGCCCCTCACCGTCCAGCGCATTCAGCGAGCAGCAAGCCTATGGTTTACAGGCGGCGCTACGCACCGGGGCGGCGGAGCTCGCGCATCGGGAGGGGCATTTAAGCTTCACGCGCCATCAGGGCCTGTGGTTGCTGCAATTGGCGGGCAGCGAGGCGCTGATCGGTCACGGCCTGAACGTCGTGAACCGCGCGCTGGCGGCCTTGCCGCCGGCCATCCTCGATGAAGCAGAAAGAAACCTGCGCCTCGCCCAGTCGGAACAACAAAACGCCATCGCCATTCGCCGCCTGCTGGCCCAATTGCCGGCGGCGTTGTGCACGCCGGCAGCAGCGACGCCGCAATGGCATGCCGCCTTAATCGGCGGCGATGGCGAGTTGCGGCGGCGGCTGTCGCATTTGCTGTACGACTTTCCCTATTCCGTGACCGCCGAGCCGCAGAGGCCGCCCCCTGGGCTTCATCGCCCCGTCACGCTGACGGAAAGCGGCGCCGAACACGCCTTGCTGCGGTTTTACCCGCTGCAAAGCGATGCAGCCGAAGGCCGCTGGGCGCTGCGCGTGTTGGCCCAGCTTTACGCGCCGCGCTATTTTCAGCGGCTGCGCGTGGAGCGCAACATCGGTTACGTGGTGCAATGCGCCTTTCACCGCAGCGCCGATGTCGAAGGCCTGCTGTTTGCGCTGCAATCCCCGACATTCACCGTTGAACAGCTGCAGCAGTTAACCGACGAATTCTTGCTGCAGATGCGTCATGAGCTGGCGCAGCTTGGCGCTGATGAACTGGAACAGGCACAGCAGGCGCTGCGGCAAAGTGTGCAATGCCTCAGCGCCGAGCCGTTGCAGCGCGCCCGGGAAATCGCCCTGGAACATCGTGAGGCGGTCGCCGCCGCTACGTCCCTCACGCCGGCGCAATTGCGCGATTGGCAGCAGCGTTTGCTTTCCTCTGATTGATTTACCCAGCGGCAAACACCGGCCGGGGGGAATATGTCGCGCAGAAAGCATCGTCTGATACCAAAGAAGGTTTCAACGCCGCCTGGACGCAAAAAAAAAGCCCCCATCGTCACGATGAGGGCTGAATAAAACGAAGCATGTTAACAGCGATCAGAAGCGCCAGGTCAGACCGGCGTTGACGCTGTTGTCCTGGTGGTTGGACGACAGCTGCCCGCCGTAGCCAAGGGACAGGACGGCGTTTTTGTTAACCGCTACATCCACGCCCGCTTTCAGGACCGCACCATCGCGAGACACAGGCACGCTGTTCACGTCGAACGCCGCATCAGTGCGTTTGAACATCAGCTGCGTTTTACGCTCCAGCTTGCCGTACTGGTGCTGCCAGCCCAGCTCGCCGCGCAGAGCGATCGCCACGCTGTCGGCTTGCCACTGGGTATCGGCGCGCAGACCCAGCGTCGAGGCGGTGGCGGACTGGCTTTGTTTGTCGCCGCGCAGCGCTGCCGCCCCGCCTTGCTCGGTGATCCCCTCGTTACGGTAATGGGTGTACGCCAGGTTGGCGAACGGCTCAAGGTTGACCGCGTCGCTCGTCCAATCGTAACCGCTTTCGATGAACAGCTGACCGGTGCGCGCGTTATACTTGGCCTTCTCGCGATCCGACTGCGCGCCATAGTTCACCGAGCGCGAGGTGTCGATGCGATGCCAGGTATAAGTGCCCCCCGCCCGCAGCGCCAGTGCGCCGAAGCGTTTGTCGCCGTACAGCCCCAGATGATAGTTATCGCTGTGTGCGTCTGACTGATAACCGCCATCCAGCGAGGTGCGGGTATACCCGGTCATCACCCCTAACCGACCGTCGTCGAACAGTTCGCTGTCCAGCCCCAGCAGCACGCCGTAAGTGGACGTCTGGTAACCGGTGGCGTTGTCGTTGCCGGAAGCATGCCCCCAGCTGCCCAGCAGTTTCGCCCAGGCGCCGTTGTCATCCGCTTTAATATCGGTAGCGACGCGGCGGCCTTCCGCCTGGCGCAAGCGCTCGGTGGCGGTATCGCGCAGGTAACGGCTTTCGTTGATCTGGGCGGAAGCCATATCCGCGTGGATCTGGCCAGACAGCTGACGGGTCGCCTGCTGCAGATCTCGGGCTGAGGTGAAGCCGAGGAAGCTTTCATAGACCGGATGGCCGGCCACGATGCTCGCCTCTTCGCTCACGGCTTGCGCCTCGCCGCCATCGCTTTGCAGCAGGTTGGCCGCTTCAGCCGCAGAGATCGTCACGCCGCGCTGGGCCGTTGCCGTGACCGGTTCCGTCGCGTTGAGCGTCTCCACCGCACGAGCTACCGCTTTCTCGTTCTCGGTGCTGGCCAGGCTGTCAAAACGGGCGGCGGTGCGCGTGATGCCAAGGCCGACGTCATTGCCCTGATAATCCAGCGCGACATTCACGAACGGGTACGACGGGTTGGCGTTTTCGAATCGACCGGTCACGCCGTCCGTCGTGGTCAGGATGGTGTATTTGTTGCCCAGCAGACTCTGCGCCTCATTCTGCGACAGCAGGTTTTGGCTGCGCTCCAGGCTGACGTTCACACTGCCGCCGTTGAGGAAAGCGCGTCGCGCGGCGATCTTATCGCTGCGGCCTTTGTCCGCCACTTCCACGTTATACTGCGAACCGCGATCGAAGACGGCGTCATTCACCACGTGCAGCGTGCCGATGCCGTTGCCCGGTGCGACGCTGCCGCCGCTGCCAGCCCGGAAGGCATTCACGCTGCCGCTGCCGGCCAGCGTGCCGCCGTTTTCGATATAGACGTTGGATACCACCGAGCCGTTGATTGCCAACGCGCCCTGTTTCACCCAGGTATCACCGCGATAGGTATTGTTCCCCGCCAGTTCCAGCGTACCGGCGCCGATTTTGGTCAACCCGCCGTGGCCGGCGATGTCATTGCTCCACGAATCGAAATCGCACTCGCGCGACGTGCAGCGGCGCTCAATCGTAGTGCCGGATTCGACGGTATTGCCGAGGCCGGGAATATTTACCACGAATTGTTTTTCGCTATAGGAGCCCGGCACATAATATTCCTGCGGAATATCCTCCTTGGTGATAAACATTTTCGGTCCGTTGATCGCATCGCGTAAATTGACACGCCCCCAGCCGAACAAATTATCAATACCGGGCACGCCTAAATCGGTGGCGGTGGTTTTGATTACGGCAGATATTTGATCGGCGCTCATATAAGGGAAGCGTTGCATCAATACGGCGGCGACACCGCTGACATGCGGCGCGGCCATTGAGGTGCCGGATTTGAAGCCGTAATTTTGATTAACCGACAGCTCGCCTTTATTGTAGGCATCACGATTAACGGCACCGCCGGTATTAGACTCCAACCGGCCGACCGTGCTGTATATATCTGAGCCTGGCGCGGAAACGCAGTAACTCGCCGTTTGACCGCAGCTGGTCGAAGAGACGCTTAAGTTGTTTTCGTCGCTCAGGTTGGTCACGATCAGGTAATTGTTCAACACGTCCGGGAAGGCATAAGGCAGTGACTTTTGCGCTTCGGGAATGTTGTAATTGTTGTAATTGCCTGCCGAGAAGACGATCAGCTTACCGTGCCTGGCCGCGCGCAGCAGCGCCGACATGGAGCTATGCGCACCGGTCGGTACCGGCTGTTGGCTGCCCCATTCCACGCTGGACTTGCTGCGCATCATTTCGCCGATCACATCGCCTTTGACGAACGCCACATAGTCCGGTCTGCCGTTAGGCAACCAGATGATGTCACCCTTGGCGTCTCGCCGAATGTCCGGCGCAATCCCCCAGCTGTTGCTGATGATGCGCGCCGCGCTCTGAATCAGCTCTTCACGGCCGTTGCGATTACCGTAATCATTCAATTTGGTGCCGATAATATCCGCGTCGAAAGCGACGCCGTGCATACCTGCGCCATCTCTTTTAGCCGCAGCGATACCGGCTACGTGCGTGCCATGATCGCCGAAAGACATATTATCTAGTTTATCGTAGGAGAAATTATAACTGCCGTTATCCAGACGCGTCAGTTTACCGGCGAATTCAGAATGGGAAAGAATGGCATTATCGATAATGCCGATAGTGACACCTTTACCGGTATAGCCTCTGGCATAGGCATATTCGGCGGAAATCGCCGCAAGCCCCCATTGACGATTAAACTCGGCGGTTTTCCAACTGTCAGGCACGCCCAACCGGCCGGGATCCTGATAAGCGGCAAGAGAAGAATGAATGGATAAGCCATAACAACCCAGAAAAACGCAATACGCTAACTTCAATCTTTTATTAAGTATCATTTTACGCTCCATGTTTATTTATACCCAGAAGAAAACTTACGTTTTAACCGCCCTGCGACCTCCCTCGATCGTGAAACGACAGATAACGCATGCAGGCCCGACGCGGGCCGCATGAACAGACATGCTGAGTGATGCAGATGGCGCTGGCAGACAAAGGAATGCCGCCGCGCCGGGCGCCTATGGCGCAGACGTCTAAAGAGGAGGCGAATGTACGCTTGCCGGCGCCGTTGCGCCGGAATGGCCCGGCCATCGGGACCGGGCCTGGGGATCAGGCTGTAGGTGCATTTCGTTTTATCATCCAGTTTTTCTAATGCTTTTCATTCGCGAGGCTATCTTATACGTAAGCAAAGTGTCAACAGATGAAACAAAACATTTCTTGATTTGTATCATGACTTTTCTGCCAAACCCCGGCCAACGGCGCTGCGACCACCGCTGGAGAGTGCATAAAATGGCGGTTATTGCCGCCATAAGTGAGATTTTTGTCAGTGAAGGCGCATAGAGCCGGCAGAACAGCCGGTGAGAGAGCATAAAAACGCCTGAACATTTCATCAAATAGAAACATCAAGATTGATTAATTTTTATGGCAATATCCGATCGTGGTCGGATCACTTATTTTTCATCACAATATAAGGGCTGCTTATAAATAACAGGAATATTCCTAATGCGTTCGCGCGGGATGTATTCCATGCTAGCGGGCTGATTTTTAGCCGTGCCCGCTGGCTATTCCCATTTTCATTGGCAAAACTATATTGAAAGAGGCTCTGCTATAGAGCGAGAATATGGGTAATTTTCCGAGGAAATACCGCATGACCCTGTTGCCCAAGCAGAGTAATAACAAAAATCCGATTGATCTCTATGGCGAAATCGTAGACGACTTGCCCGGTCTGATTTGCTTCGGCAACCGCCTTGGCGGCTACTTTAATAAACAGTGGCGCGACTATACCGGCGCAAACGCCGGCGAGCACGGCGCCGCCGATTGGCTCGATGCCCTGCATCCCGACGATCGCGATCGGATGGCCGCGCAATGGCGCCAGGCGATCGTCGCCCTCTCCTCGTTCGCCGGCGAAGCTCGCCTGTGCGATCGCCACGGCATCTACCGTTGGTTCATGCTGGCGTTCAATGCCCGCCAGGATGGCATGGCGTTAGAGCCCAGCTGGTACCTCGCCGCCACCGATATTCATCTGCAAATGCTGCAGCGCCAGCAAAACGTTCAGGCGCTCTCCATCCAGCAAGACATGCTGGACGCCAGCCTCGACTGTATCAAAGTGATCAATAACGACGGGACGCTGCGCCACATGAACCGGTCCGGCAGCCTGGCGCTCGGTCTTGACCCGGCGCAAAAAGAGTTCGGCATGTCCTGGCTGGGGCTGCTGTCGCCCGAAATCCGCCGCCGTGGCAGCAAGGCGCTGCGCAGCGTCAGAGCGGGTAAAAATGCGCGCTTCACGGGATTGAGCGTGACGCCGCAGGGCAAAAAACAGCACTGGGACAATATTCTCACCCCGGTCAGCGACGAACACGGCGCGGTGGCCGAAATCTTGTGCGTCTCGCGCGACGTAACCTCGCAGCGCGTGATGGAGCAGCGTCTGTTGCTCGCCAGCGAGTATGACGAATTGACCGGCCTGCCCAACCGGCGTCTGTTCAAGAAAAAACTGAAGCAAGAGATGAAACGTGCCCTGCACGGCGGCAAGTCGCTCGGGCTGATGCTGTTGGACCTTGACCATTTCAAGCTGGTGAACGACACGCTGGGCCACGCAGCGGGTGACCATCTGCTGCGGGTGCTGGGTAAAAGGCTCAGCGCCTGCATGAATACCCACTCGTTCGTCTCGCGTCTCGGCGGCGACGAATTCGCCGTGGTGATAAGCGACGTCGAAAACGAGCAGGACATTTTTCGCATCGCCAACAAGTTTCTTTTGCAGCTGGAGACGCCGATCACCCACGGCGGCAAAACGCTGCATTGCGGCATGAGCATCGGCGGCGCTATCTATCCCAAAGACGCCCGCGACGCTTCAGAGCTGATGAAATGCGCCGATACCGCGCTGTATGAGTTGAAGGACGGCGGCCGCGGCGGCGTTTATATGTTCGATCGCAAGATGATGGACAAAGCCAGCGCGCGCGCCAGCCAACTCAACTACGCGCGTCAGATCGTGCGCGACAACTGCATCCGCCCCAACTATCAGCCGAAGGTCTGCCTGACCGACGGCAGCATTGTCGGTTTCGAAGCGCTGCTGCGCTGGCATTGCCCGATCAACGGCGTGCAGCTGCCGGCGACGGTGAGCGAGGCGTTCAACGACTACGAGCTGGCGACCAAAATCAGCGAAGCCATGCAGCTGAAGGTGTTCGCCGATATCGCCCGTTGGCGCGCAGCCGGCGTGGCGGTGCGGCCGGTTTCGCTGAACGTGTCGCCGATCGAATTTTTACGCGACAATTATGCCGAAACCTTCCTGCAGCGCCTGCTGAAATTCCATATTCCCCATCACCTGATCGAACTGGAAGTGACCGAACACGCGTTCAACAAACACGGGTCGAAATACGTGCTGCGCGCGCTGCAAATGCTCAAAGAAATGGGCATCCGCATCGCGTTGGACGACTTCGGCACCGGCCACTCCTCCTTCAGCCATATCATGGACTACCCGCTGGACTGCATTAAGCTGGATTGCGACTTCGTTCAACGCATGAACACCGAACCGGCGATCCTGGCGATCGTGGAAAGCATCGGCATCCTCGGTCAAAAGCTGTCGATCGATATCATCGCCGAGGGGGTGGAAACCGAACAGCAGCGCCAGACGCTGTGCGAAGCCGGTTTCCATATCGGCCAGGGTTTTCTGTTCAGCCGCGCGGTGGACTCCCAGCGGGTGCCGGCGCTGCTGCAGGGGATGCCGCAGCCCGTCGGCGGCCGTTAAACGCCCTGCCGTTTGTCATGCGGCGCGATCTTCATGCCGATAAGCGTTACCACGCAGACGATCGCCCCGGCATAGAAGGTGGACGCGGAACCGAACAGCGCCCACAGGGCACCGGCGCCGAGGCTCGCCAGCAGCAGCGCCGCGCCACCGATCAGGTTGAACATGCCGAACGCGGTGCCGCGCAGGGGCGCCGGGGCGGTATGTGCTACCATCGCCGCCAGCAGCCCCTGCGTCATGCCCATGTGTATCCCCCACAGCGCCACGCCGAACAACACACCGGCCCACCCATCGCTCAGCGCCAACACCAGGTCGGCGGCGATCAGCACCAGCAAACCGGCTTTTAACAAGCCTTCATGGCTCATGCGATCGGACAGTTTACCGAACGGATAGGCCGAACAGGCGTAGACCAGATTCATCGCGACCATCACCAGTGGGATCAACGCCAGCGGCGTGCCGCCCTGCTGCGCCTTCAACACCAGGAACGCTTCGCTGAAACGCGCCAGCGTGAAGATCGCGCCGATGCCCACCACCCACCAATAGCCGCGCCCCAGCAGCCGCAGGTTGGCGCGGGTAATCGGGTTGGTGCGCTTGTGGATTATCGCGCTGGCCGGCTCTTTCAGACCGAAAAACAGCAGCGCGATGGCCAGCGCAGCCGGGAGCGCCGCCACCCAGAAGATGGCGCGAAAATCGTTGTGCCACAGCAGCATCAGGCCGACGGCCAGCAGCGGCCCCAAAAAAGCGCCGACGGTATCCAGCGACTGCCGTAACCCGAAGGCCGCACCGCGAATCTCCGGCGGCGTCACGTCGGCCACCAACGCATCGCGCGGCGCCCCCCGAATGCCTTTGCCCACGCGATCCACCAGGCGTGCGCTCATCACCATGCCGGAGGTCGAGGCGACGGCGAAAAACGGTTTGCTGATGGCGCCCAGACCGTAGCCCAGCAGCGCCAACCCTTTGCGTTTACCGAGATAATCGCTGAGCACGCCGGAGAACACCTTAACGACCAATGCCGTCGCCTCCGCCAGCCCTTCGATCAAGCCGATGACTATCACGCTAACGCCGAGCGTCGTCGCCATAAACAGCGGCAACAGGCTGTGGATCATTTCCGAGGAAACGTCCATCAGCAGGCTTACCCCACCCAACACCCACACGCCGCGCGGTATGCGGCCCAACGTAGCGAAGCGCGACAGCATGGCTCATCCTCGATGTCTTCAGCGCCGGCGGCGCATCATGATTTTTCCAAGATTGGTTAGTTGATTTTGTTCGTTCACAGACCCGCAGCCTTCAGAGATAGTGCAACGACCTTGTGGCACTGATAATAATGAAGGTAATTAACATAATGATAGATAGCAAAAAAATGATAATGATTGCGGCGCTGCTGAGCTTTTCCGCCGCCGCCGCACCGGGCGTGGATCTCGTCGCCAACGAAACGCCGATCCACACGGTGAAGAGCGCCGAAGCCGTGGCCAAAATCCCCGCCGGCTTCCGGTTCGTGGAACCCGGCACGCTGACGGTCGCCATTTCTCTGCTGGGCAGCGGCCCGCCGTTCGGCCTGTACGCCCGCGACAATAAAACGGTGATCGGCAGCGAGGCGGATATCGCGCGGTTGGTGGCCGACGGTTTGGGGTTAAAACTCAAGCTGGTGCCCACCTCGTGGGAAGACTGGCCGCTGGGGGTGGCCTCCGGCAAATATGACGCCGCGGTTTACAACATCACCGTGACCAACGAACGTAAGACCAAATTCGATTTCGCCACCTATCGGCAGGATACGCTGGGTTTCTACGTCAAATCCGACAGTAAAATCACCCAGATCAAAACCGCGCCGGATATCGCCGGCAAAAAGATCATCGTCGACTCCGGCACCAATCAGGAAGCGGTGCTGCTGGCCTGGGACAAAGAGAACCGCGCCAAGGGGCTCGCGCCGCTGCAGCCGGTGTACGTCACCGATAAGGCCGCCTCCACGCTGGCCATTCAGTCCGGACGTGCCGATGCCACTTTCGGCCCCAACGTCTCCGGCGCTTACCAGGCGCGGCTGACCGGCAAAACCCGGCTGGTGGGCATCGTGCCCGGCGGCTGGCCGAAGACCGCCAACATCGCCGTCACGCTGAAAAAAGGCAACGGCCTGGTGGACGCGGTGCAGGCTTCGCTCAACGGCGCCATCGCCAACGGCAGCTATCTGCAGGTATTGGATCGCTGGGCGGAGAGCGACGAGAAAATCGACCATTCGCAGATTAACCCGCCGGGACTGGGGGATTGAGGTAAGCACAGGCCCCGCGCGGCGGGGCCTTACCGACGGCCAATCATGCCGTTTCATTCCCCAGCGCTTTCTGCCTCCCCAGCTTGCGATACAACGTGCTGCGCGAAACGCCGAGCGCTTTCGCCGCCCGGCTGAGGTTGCCATTCGCCTTGTCGATCGCCGCCTGCAGATCCCCAAGGCTGGCGTCGGCGTCCACCCGCTGTGGCGCCAACACCGCGATGGACTGCGGCAAATCGTCCAGGCTCAGCACTGCGTGATCGTCCGCCAGCGCCAGCAGCACTTTGAGCGTACTCAGCAATTGCCGCACGTTGCCCGGCCACGGATAGCGCGCCAGCATCGCCAGCGCCTCCGGCAACAGCCGAATGCCGCGCCGCTCGCCGCCCAGCTCTCGCCACAGCTGCAGAATGAAGGTCTCCAATTGCGCTCGCTCTCTGAGCGGCGGGATGCGCAGGCTGTATTCCTGGATGCGATACAGCAAATCCTCGCGAAACGCCCCTGCCTGCACCAGCCGGTGCAGATCGTGGTGGGTGGCGCAGACAAGCGCGAAATCGACCGGATAAGCGCTGCGGCTGCCGAGCGGCGTGACGGTTTTTTCCTGCAGTACCCGCAGCAGGCGCGTTTGCAGGCCCGCCGGCATGTCGCCGATCTCATCCAGGAACAGCACGCCGCCGTCCGCCTCGCGGATCTTGCCGATATAACCTTTAGGGTTGGCGCCGGTAAACGCCCCCGGCGCATAACCAAACAGCTCGGACTCGATCAGCGGTTCAGGCAGCGCCGCGCAATTGATCGCCACAAAGTTGCCGTTGCGCCAGCGGCTCTCCTGGAACAGGCGGCGGCTGAAGTGCTCTTTGCCGCAGCCGGTTTCGCCGGTCACGCACAAGGCGAGGCCGGCGTTGAGAATGCGCAACGCCTTCTGATGTTGCTCGTCGGCTCTTTCCTCCGGCGGCACCGAACGCAGGGCGCTGACGCGGCGCTGCGGCGCCTCGAGCAGCGAATAATAATGCCGTTGATTGCCGGCCAGCGTCTGACGCGGCGCGCCGGCGGGCTGCCGTAATAGTTCGGGGAACAGCTGGGCGAACTCAAGCGAGCCAAAGGCCACCGGCGAGAGTTGAAACTCCATCATCGCCAACCGATTGGCGGCGACCAGCACTTCGTCGTGGAATACCAGCAACAGCTCCTGCGCGCTGCCCAGGCGACCGGCATCGACGTGCAGGCGCAGCGTCCAGTGGCGATCGGCGATCGCGCTTCTGACCCAACGGTGTTCGATATGCCGCACCGCCTGCATGATCAGGCGCTGCGCGTCAGGATACGGACGCTGGGCGGGCGCGGAGAGATCCAGTATGCCGGCAATGCGGCCATCCGGCCGATAGATCGGCGCGGCGGTGCAGTTCAACCCGGCATTTTGGTTGAGAAAATGCTGGTCGCCGCGCACTTCGCAGAAAGCGCCCAGCGCCAGCGCGGTACCGATGGCGTTGGTGCCCCGCTCCGCTTCTCCCCACTGGTTGCCCGGCGCCAGCGCAAAGCGCGACGCTTTGTGCAGAAAGTCGGTATTACCGCAGGTTTCCAGCACCAGCCCGTCGGCGTCGGCGATCACTACGATGGCGGGTTGGCGCGTAATTTTCGCACCCAGCTGCTCGATCAGCGGCTGCACCCGCTGCGGTACCCAATCGTTGCGGCTGCGCAGCTCTTCAAGCAATCCGGCTTTGATAAACGGGATATGTTGATCGGTGCGCGTCAAGCCATAACCCTGGCTGCGTTGCCAGGATTCCGCCAACGGCTGGGTCAGCAAGCTGGCGCCCTCTGCGGGCAAGCGGTCGTCAGGCAACATGCGTTTCTCCCCCGTTCGCGAGTGTTGCAAACTTGTATCATAAATGTGTATCAGGCGTTGCGACACGGGACACAAAAAATCATCGGCGACGGCGACGCCGCGCGATTCGCCAAGCGGCATGAATTTCTAATTCCATAATAAACAATCACTTTTAATAAGCACCCTTGCCCTTCATCAATCTGGCACGGGGCGTGCTTCTCTGTGCGGCGGCGACATGCCGCACTCACAGGCGCAGCGCAATAGCGCCGGTTATCATCTGCAGAGAGGTGCTTCACATGAAATATGTCCACCCCGGTTTGCCTGGCTCGCTGGTTTCGTTCCGCAAACGCTATGGCAACTACATTGGCGGCAAATTTGTCGAACCGGTATCCGGCAACTACTTCACCAACACCTCGCCGGTGACCGGCCAGCCGATCGCCGAATTCCCGCGTTCCGACGCCAAAGACATCGAGCTGGCGCTCGACGCGGCGCATGCGGCGGCGGACGCCTGGGGCAAAACCAGCGTGCAGGAACGTTCCAACGTGCTGCTGGCGATCGCCGATCGCATCGAGTCGCGGTTGGAGATGCTGGCGCTGACCGAAACCTGGGACAACGGCAAACCGATCCGCGAAACCCTGAACGCCGATCTGCCGCTGGCGGTCGATCATTTCCGCTACTTCGCCGGTTGCCTGCGCGCGCAGGAGGGCACCGCAGCGGAAATCGACCAAAACACCGTGGCCTACCATATCTATGAACCGCTGGGCGTGGTCGGCCAGATCATTCCGTGGAACTTCCCGCTGTTGATGGCTGCCTGGAAACTGGCACCGGCGCTGGCGGGCGGTAACTGCGTGGTGCTGAAACCGGCGGAACAGACGCCGCTCGGCATCAGCGTGTTGATGGAAGAGATCGGCGATCTGCTGCCGCCGGGCGTACTCAACGTGGTGCAAGGCTTCGGCGCCGAGGCCGGCGAAGCGCTGGCGCGCAGCAAACGCATCGAAAAAATCGCCTTCACCGGTTCCACGCCGGTCGGCCGTCACATCCTCGCCTGTGCGGCGGAGAACATTATCCCCAGTACCGTCGAGCTGGGCGGCAAATCGCCGAATATCTATTTTGAAGACATCATGCAGGCGGAACCGGAGTTTATCGACAAGGCGGTTGAGGGGCTGGTGCTGGGCTTCTTCAACCAGGGAGAGGTTTGCACCTGCCCTTCACGGGCGTTGATTCAGGAATCCATCTACCCGCAGTTTATGGAGAAAGTGCTGGCGCGCATCGCCGCCATCCGCCAGGGCGATCCCTTCGACACCGAGACCATGATCGGCGCCCAGGCGTCCAAGCAGCAGTACGACAAGATCCTGTCCTATATCGAGATCGCTAAAAACGAGGGAGGCAAAATCGTGGTGGGCGGCGAACCCGCCCAGCGTGGCGACGAAGTGCAAAACGGTTTCTATCTGCAGCCAACGCTGATTACCGGCAACAACAGCATGCGTTTCTTCCGCGAGGAAATCTTCGGGCCGGTGATTGGCGTTACCACCTTCAAGGATGAGGCCGAAGCCCTGGCGCTGGCCAACGATACCGAGTTTGGACTGGGCGCCGGGTTGTGGACCCGCGACATCAACCGCGCCTACCGCATGGGACGCGCGATCAAGGCCGGCCGCGTATGGACCAACTGCTACCACCTGTATCCAGCGCACGCCGCGTTCGGCGGCTACAAGAACTCCGGCATCGGACGCGAAACCCACAAGGCGGCGCTGTCGCACTATCAACAGGTGAAAAACCTGCTGGTCAGCTACGACGCCAAACCGCTGGGTTTGTTCTGACTCGCGGTAACAACAACAAGGCCACCCGCAGGTGGCCTTTTTTTCACGCAGTGGATGACGCGGGTTATTTCGCCATGCCGAGATCGATCACCATGCGCCCGCGAATGGTGCCCGCCTTCATCTCGTCGAAGATGGCGTTGATATCGCCCAGCGGCCGCTTGGTCACTTTCGGCGTCACCTTGCCTTCGGCAGCGAACTGGAACGCCTCTTTCAGGTCTTCGCGCGTGCCCACCAGCGAGCCGACCACCTGAATGCCGTCCAGCACCAGGCGCGGAATGCTCAGATCCATGCTCTCCGGCGGCAGCCCCACCGCCACCACTTTACCGCCGGCGCGCACCGCATTGACCGCCGAGTTGAAGGCGGCTTTCGCCACCGCCGTCACTACCGCCGCATGAGCGCCGCCGGTTTGCTGCTGAATGATCTCTTCCGCATTTTGCGTTTTGGAGTTGATGGTCA
This sequence comes from Serratia sp. Ae19-1, assembly GCF_059801225.1. NCBI lineage: Bacteria > Pseudomonadati > Pseudomonadota > Gammaproteobacteria > Enterobacterales > Yersiniaceae > Serratia > Serratia sp. Ae19-1. The sequence continues at coordinate 393,361 of NZ_JBCHWD010000004.1, forward strand.
GATCGGCGCCGATCTGTTTGGCGAACTCCAGCTGGCCGTCGTTGACGTCGATGGCGATCACTTTGGCATTAAACACGTTCTTGGCGTACTGCAGCGCCAGGTTGCCCAGCCCGCCCAGGCCATAGATGGCGATCCACTGCCCCGGTTTGATATCGGAAATTTTCACCGCTTTGTAGGTGGTGACACCGGCGCAGGTGATGCTGCTGGCGGCGAAAGAATCGAGCCCGTCCGGCACTTTCACCGCGTAGTCCGCCACCACGATGCACTCTTCCGCCATGCCGCCGTCAACGCTGTAGCCGGCGTTTTTCACCGAGCGGCACAGGGTCTCGTTGCCGCTGACGCAATACTCGCAATGGCCGCAACCCTGGTAAAACCAGGCGACGCTGGCGCGGTCACCCACTTTTAACGAGGTGACGCCCTCACCGACGGCGGAGACCACGCCGATGCCTTCATGCCCCAACGTAATGCCCGGCACCTCGCCGAAATCGCCGTTTTTCACGTGCAAATCGGTGTGGCATACCCCGCAACACTCCATTTTCAACGCCGCTTCGCCGTGCTTGAGCGGGCGCAGCACTTTATCCTGAATATCTACGGTATGGTTTTTCGTCACTACGGCAGCTTTCATGGTGTTTTCCTTAGCAGAGTGGGAAGTACAGTTGTTAATGTAGTGACTGTATTCGGTGAGGGCAAGCACCGCGTGTTTTGTGTAAAAACAAATAATTAAATATGAATCAGGATGATTATTTCATAAAAAACAATTAACAGACGGCGCGATCTCATTCGAATTGACAGCCGCCCCAGCGGCGGCGGATGATAAGAAAGGGTCAAGATATTGCCTACATGTCATCAACGAGGCGCGATCGGGCCACCAACGCAAAATGAAGAGGCAACTGCACATGTTCTCCAAAATACAGTTCCGCTGGTGGAGCGTGCCACTGGCCGTGCTGCTTACCGTTGCGCTCTTTATGGCGCTGGATAGCTGGGGCCTAACCCAGGGGGTTAGTGGCTTGTTGCGTTCGCTGCTCGTGAGCAGCGTCAGCGTTATTTTGCTGTATGGCATCAACCGGATTGCCGCAAAACAAGCATCAAACCACTGACACCACGGCCCTACTGCCGGCGCCGATGATTTCTGTCTATTCCACCTGAAATGTTGTTGTTTGACTCATCCCTTGAATCGATTAACAGGAATTTTGAGGTAGTGCTGCCCATCGTCTTCGCAGTCGGGCAGCACGCCGCCGCGAATATTGACCTGCAGCGCCATCAGCATGAGTTCCGGATGCGGCAGCGTGGCGTCCCGCTGCTTTCTTTGCGCAATAAATCGGGACTTATCCATATTGACCACCCAGGGATTGTTCTCGCGCTGCTCTCTCACCGTGCTTTCCCAGCGGGCCTCACGCCCCGCCGGGCGGTAATCATGGCCGGTAAACAGCCGGGTATCCGCAGGCAGGCTCAGAATCCGCTGCAATGAATCCCATAAGACTTCCGCATTGCCGCCGGGGAAATCGGCCCTTGCGGTGCCGCTGTCCGGCATGAAGAACGTATCGTGGATAAAGGCCGCATCCGCAATGTAATAAGTGACCGACGCCAGAGTGTGCCCGGGAGACAGCAAGACTTCAGCGCGCAGGTTGCCGATAAAAAAGACGTCTCCATCCGCGAACAGCGCATCCCAGACGGTATTGGCCGCAGGCAGGTCTTTTAAATTGTAGATCTCTTCCCACAGCCCCTGAACGGCGGCAATTTTTTCGCCGATGCCGGTGAAGGCGCCGGTTTTCTGCGCCAGCCAGGTGGCGGCGGAGAAGTGGTCGGCATGCGGATGGGTATCCAATACCCAGGCGACGCCCCACCCCCGTTGCTGAATAAAATCCAGGATCTTGCGGGCCTGCTGGTGCGATACCGTTCCCGAGCGGCGGTCAAAATCCAGCACCGGATCGATGATCGCACAGCGGCGCGCTGCGGGATCGGCGACGACATACTGCAGGCTGCCGCTTTCCGGCTCATAAAACGCGTGCACTTCCGCGTGAGGCTGAACGGCCTGATGCCGACCATACCAGCCCAGCGCCTTATCGGCATCGGCGCCATACTCTGCGCACTGGCTGCGAAATTGCGCTTCGTCTATCTGGCCTTCGCGCAGCGCATACAGCAGGGAAAGGCAGGCTGAACGCGCTCCGCTCCTGCAATGCGCCAGGGTCTTCTCACCCCGCCGCAACAGGTAATGGAAGGTATAAACGGTCTCCCAGGTCAGCGTGTCGAACGTGTAAGGCAGATAGACGTAGCCCATTCCCCATTGCTCAGCCAACGCTTTCTCTTGTTGATGGTTAAGGTACTCTCCCGGCTCTTCATCTGGTCGATTGTTGACGATAAACCGATAGCCTTGTTGATGCAGGATAGCGAAATCATTCGCTGCGGGCGCCCCCGAAAAGGAGAGCTGATGATGGTAAGTACGGATGTGCATATTTTTTCCTTTTGTTTTATAGGCTTTTAAAAAGCATATAAAGGGCCAGCACCAGCAACATGCCGGCATAGAGCACACGGATAATGTCCTCGCGTTTTTTCAGGCGCTCGGTGAGCGTCACTCCCACGACGCCCCCCAGAACGCCGCCGACAATGAGCCAGCAGGTAATGGCCAGCGACACCTTGCCGGACATGGCATAGCTTGCGCTTGTCGATAATCCCATGGCGGAAACCACGACCAGTGAGGTCGCCACCGCTTCAACCAGCGAAAAGCGGAAGAACCAGAGCAGAGCCGGCACCACCAAAAATCCGCCGCCGATGCCCAAAAAACCGGCCACCGCGCCCAGCGCCAGCACGCTGGGCCACACGATGGCGGGATGAAATGTCGGATGGGAGGACGGTAATCCGTTGCCTGCCCGATGATTTCTTTTCAGCGTCAATCCGGCGACAACCAGCATCAGCAAAGAGAAAGGCAGGGTTAAATGGTGCCCGTCCGTCATTTTTCCCACCTGAGAGCCCACCAGCGTTCCCACCACCGCCACCAGCGAAACGGTAACGCCGGTCTGCCACCGGACGTTTCCTTTGGCGGCATGAACAAAAAGATTGATCAGCGCACTAATGGCAACGGACATGGCACTGGTGCCTATAACCAAGTGGGTATCCGGGATTTTCACCATATACAGCAGCAAGGGCACGCAGACGATGGATCCGCCTCCCCCGGTCAGAGCCAGGAGAAATCCGACTATTCCCCCGGTTATCACCAACAGCGTCAGGGTATAAAAAGTAAAATGGAAAAAATCCAATGCATTAATTCCCTTTCGATATTTATGGCATTTATTAACGATCAGTTTGCGTTGATTGTCAAATAACTTATTACATTTAGCTATTACATATAGCAAAATCGAATATGTCATTTTTAATATAACCATAAGTTCTATAAATTATCTTTAAATCTGAGCCGCAACCACCTACTTTCTTATGAAAGGAGACCTGCATGAAACCAGAAAAAATAAACACCCTGAAGAAAGTTGTTGTTATTGGCGGTGGTTCATCTGGCATCGGCGTCATCGCAAGCATAAGGAAGCGAGTTAAAGATGCGGATATAACTGTCGTTGAACCCAATGACTGTCATTATTACCAGCCGGCATGGACCCTGGTAGGCGGCGGGCTCTTTGATATAAGTAAAACGCGGCGCGCCATGCGCGATGTTATTCCTTCTGGCGTCTCATGGCTCCAGGACAGCGTTGTCAGGGTTGACCCCGATGAAAAATATATCGAGACCCGTCAGGGGAAACGCGTAAGCTATGATTTCCTTATTGTTGCCTGCGGCCTTGTTTTACGTTGGGATAAAATAGAAGGCCTTGAAGAGACGTTAGGGTTTAACGGCGTCACCTCTAATTATCGTTTTGATCTTGCAGAATACACCTGGAAACTTGTCCGGGAGATGCAAGGCGGCAAGGCGATATTTTCCCAACCCACGCTTCCCATAAAATGCGCCGGTGCGCCGCAAAAAGCCTTATATCTTTCATGCGATCATTGGCGGCGACAAGGCGTTCTGAATAATATTAACGTCAATTTCTGCCTTGCGGGCACGGCGGTTTTCGGTGTGCCGCAATTTGTTCCTCCGCTGACCGATTATTTGAAAAGATACCGCGCACAGGTCAATTTTCGGCATAATTTAGTGTGCGTCGATGGGAAACGTCGGCAGGCGATCTTTGCTCTGGACAGTGATAGTGATGAAGAAGATAAACGTGAGGTCACACTGCCCTTCGACATGCTCCACGTTGTGCCGCCTCAGTCCGCACCGGCGTTTATTGCCCAAAGCGGCCTGTCTGACGGATCCGACTGGTGCGACGTGGATAAGTTCACTCTGCAGCATAAGCGCTGGCAGACGATTTTTGCCGTTGGCGACTGTTGCGCCACGCCCAACGCCAAAACCCTGGCTGCGGCTCGCAAACAGGTGGTGGTGGTAGCCGAGAACATCGCGGCGCTGATTAACGGCGCTCCGCCCACGGCGCATTACGATGGCTATGGCTCGTGCCCATTGACGGTAGAAAAAGGCAAGGTTGTGCTGGCTGAGTTTGGTTACGACAGTAAATTGCTCCCCACCTTTCCCCTGCTCGACAACACCCAACCCAGCCGCATGGCATGGTGGCTGAAAGCCTGGTTTTTACCCCGATTTTATTGGGCGGGCATGCTGCGTGGGGTCGAATGGCTCGCCAAAAGCAAACCATAGCGCCCGAGGGTCTGAGGCCGCCGCCGTTATCCGCGCTTGGCGGCCTCAGCAGGCGCTTGACTATTTGGCGCGACAAAGCCACCATCGCTTGCGAGCCATCGGGCTGATTGCAAGCCGCTTCCACTAACCGGTCGATCAATGATGAAAAACGCCCCCGCCGTTACGATTCACTACTGTTCACAATGCAATTGGCTGCTGCGCGCCGGCTGGATGGCGCAAGAGCTGCTCAATACCTTCGGCGACGATCTCGCCTCCGTCACCCTGATGCCGGGCACCGGCGGGGTCTATCAAATCAGCGTCGATGGCGTGATGATTTGGGATCGCAAGATTGACGGCGGTTTCCCCGATGCGGCGCAGTTGAAACAGCGGCTGCGCGATCACAGTTTCCCCGAGCGTTCTCTCGGCCACAGCGACGGTAAAAAAGCTCGGCACTGAGACCCGGAGCCCAGCTGGCGTAATGGCGAATTCAACTTAGCGCGTAGCTGGCCGCCATCACGACGCCATTCATGGTCATATGCAGCCCAATGGATAAAGCGAGTCCCTTGGATCTCACTCTGGCGGCCGTCAACACCAGCGAGATTAAAAACAGGGCAACCAACGTGCGCCAATCGGTGTACTGGGTATGTAAAACGGCAAAGATGACAGACACCGTTAACGCGGTCCAAAGCACCCTATCGTTAAACCAATACATCAGCGCGTTAAACAAACAGCCACGAAATACGATCTCTTCATAGATGGGGACGACGAAGATCAACAAGCCGGCATTGAGCGCTAAAATCTCACCGGGCAGCGCCACCTGCTCCGTCACCCAAGCTTCCGTTTTTTCCACGCCCAGCAAGCGCGGTAAAATGAATTGAATCACCAACAGAGCGAACAGCAGCAGCGCAAAGTCGCTGCGTTTAAGCTCGCCTTTGCCTAATCCTTCCCTGCGGCGGAAAAAGAGAAGGTACAGCGAAAATATAGCGACGAATTCCATCCCATACAGCAACGGCAGCAATAGTCCTTGCTGCATCAATACGGCGCGGTTCTCAATAAACAACGGAATAAATGTAATCAGGAACATCAGCAAGAACATGGAAAAACAGCCGTTGACGGCTCGTGTTCTCGCGATAAACGCGTTGTCAGTCATATAACCATCCTTAGTTTGAGCAGCCATCGACGCACGGTGGCAAGACAAGACAGAGCGGCAGTTTATGCCCATATGATGCCATTGTCATGCCTAAGGCTACGGCGAATGCCCAACCGCAAATATCCCCAAGCCATTGGCAAGCGGTTGATTTCGCCCGGGTCTCCTGCGCTATACTGAGCGCCCTTTTGACCACACTCAGATAATGTTATGGAACGTTTGTTAGAAAATGCGATGTACGCCTCTCGCTGGCTGCTGGCGCCGGTGTATTTTGGCCTGTCGCTTACCCTGGTCGCTCTGTCGATCAAGTTTTTTCAGGAAATTCTCCACGTCCTGCCAAATATTTTTGCCGTTACCGAAGCCGATCTGGTGCTAACCTTGCTGTCGCTGATCGACATGGCGTTGGTCGGCGGCCTGTTGGTGATGGTGATGTTCTCCGGCTATGAAAACTTCGTCTCGCAGCTGGATATCAGCGAAGGGAAAGAGAAACTGAGCTGGCTGGGCAAAATGGACGCCACGTCGCTGAAAAACAAAGTCGCCGCGTCTATCGTCGCCATCTCCTCCATCCATTTGCTGCGGGTGTTTATGGATGCCAAGAACGTACCGGACAACAAGCTATTGTGGTATGTGATCATCCACCTCACCTTCGTGCTCTCCGCTTTCGTGATGGGCTACCTGGACAAGGTGACCCGCTCCAAGCACTAAGCTCGCCGCGACACCCGATCGTCAGGATCGGGTGCCTCTCCCACGCCTAACTCCCCCTGCGCGCCGCCGTCTGTTTTTTCACCTGGCACATTTGATGATAATTTTATTATAATGCCATTACACTCATAATGAACTGAACGCCGGCATCGCACCGGTTTCGCCGCAGACAGGATCACGCACTCCCATGCCATTGAATGGTCAACCCCTGCAATTCAACGATATTCAGGCGATTTTGCCTCATCGCTATCCCTGTCTGTTGGTCGATCGCGTGCTGCCCGCCGGTACCTGCATCGCCGAAGGGCGGCTGAGCGCCATCAAGAACATCACCGCCAATGAGCCGACGTTCTGGAGCGGCCACGCGCATTTCGCCGGTTTTCCCGGCGTGCTGTTGGTGGAAGCGCTGGCGCAAAGCACCGGTCTGTTGGCGCATTACTATCTCGGGGCGCTCAATGAAGGGGAACATTACTACTTCGCCGCCATTCAGCGGGCGCGGTTTTATCGCGCCGCCCGTCCCGGCGACCAGGTGTTGATGGAGGTCGCTTTCGTGCGTCGGCGCGGGGCGATCGCCCGCTTCACCGGCCGCGCCAGCATCGATGGCCGGCGCATTTGCACCGCCGATTTCATGTGCGCCCGTAAATAGGCCGCTTGCCAAAGGAGCCCTGCGAATACCATGTCTCTGGTTGACAGCTTACTCAGAACCCTCGATTTCTCCCCGCGCGGTCAGGTGATCGCCCGCGAAGCCGACGCCTGGGGCGAAATCATCGTTTCCGATCACAAGGACTACCGCACGCTTCGGTTTGACGGCATCTGCGAACAAAGCAAGATGAGCCTCAGCAACCCCGCGCAGCCGATCCACAACTACATCAAAGCGATGCTGATGGCGGTGGCCTGGCAGCCGCCGGCATCGGCGCTGATTCTGGGCCTGGGAGGCGGCAGCCTGCTGCGTGCGCTGCATGCCCTCGATCCGGCGATGCGTCTGGACGTGGTCGAGCTGCGCGCCGCGGTGATCGCCGTCGCGCGCCGCTACTTTACGCTGCCGGCCACCGACACTATCAGCCTGCGCACTGCCGACGCCATGGACTTCGTGCGCCCGCCCGCCGAGGCGCGCTACGATCTGATCTTTTCCGATCTCTATTCGGCGTTCGCCATGGATCCGCAGCAAGGCAGTCAGACATTTCTGGAGAACTGCGCCGCGCGGCTGAACGACGGGGGCTGGCTGGTGCTGAATTACCACGACCTGCCCGACGAAAACAGCCTGCTGTATCACAGCCTGCATCGGGTATTCAACACCGTGCTGTTTTGCGTCGCCCCCAGCGGCAACGTGATCATTTACGCTACGCCGGCCCGTGTGACGCTGCCGCTGAGCACGCTGCGCACGCTGGCCGCCGGCAGCGGCGAGTTGTTCAACTGCGAGCTCGGCTACCTGTCGCGCAAAATAGAGCGGCTGCATTTCCGCTGAACGCGGGCGGCGGCGCGCTCTGGCTGGCCGCTTCGCCCACATGGTATTATCATTCAGTTATCATTCTCTGGAGGATCCTGATGGAAAAGAAAACGGCGCGGCTGACGGTGCTGATTGACCCGGACAAAAAGAAAGCCCTGGAAGAACTCTGTCTGCAGCAGGACGTTACCCCTTCCCAAGTGGTGCGCCAGCTGATCCGCGATTATCTGCACAAGCATCAGGTGGATTATCCCAGCCAGCCGACGCACGCCAATCCCCGCGTCGAGAGCAATTGATCGGCGCCGGCTCCGCAAACCGTGAAGCGCGTTCGCCCCTGCGCGCGTCCTTAATCCGAATCCTCCGCTGCGGCCTGTCCATCCTGCGATATCGCTGCTACTGTTCTATGCCTTCACACTCTCTTTTCGGAAAGGAAGCGCCATGTTCAGCCATATTACCGTCGGCGTCAGCGATCTGGACGCCGCCGCCGCGTTCTACGACGCGATTTTGTTGCCGCTGGGATTACAACGGCGGGAAGTGACGCCGGACGGCGGCCCCGCCGCTCGCTGCTGGGTGATGCCGGGCCAGACACTGCCGCGTTTCTATGCCTACCAGCCCTTCGACCGGCAGCCCGCCAGCGCCGGCAACGGCAGCATGCTGGCCTTTCTCGCCGTCGATGAAGTGGCGGTCAAACGCGCCTACGCCGCCGGCCTGTTAGCGGGCGGCAGCAGTGAAGGAGAACCCGGCGAGCGCGCGCACTATGGCAAAGGCTATTTTGGCGCTTACCTGCGCGATCCCGACGGCAACAAGGTTCATTTGGTTTACCGGGGAGATCTCGCCTGATGAAATGTTCGGTTTACATCGCCACCAGCGTAGACGGATTCATTGCCGGTGCGGACGGCGACATCGACTGGCTGCTGCGTCCCGAATACGCTGTGTCGTTGCTCAACGGGTTGAGCTATGAGGCGTTTATCGCCGACGTCGACGCGCTGGTGATGGGACGCCATACCTATGAAAAAGTCCGCGCCTTTCCCGAATGGCCCTATGGCGAACTGCCGGTGGTGGTGCTGTCGACGCAGCCGCCCGCGCCGCAAGAAGCAGGCCACGTTCGCTGGATGAATGGCGAACCGGCGGCCATCGTCGCGCAGTTGGCCAGCCAAGGCTGCCGTCATCTGTATATCGACGGCGGCCAGACCGTGCAGCGCTTTCTGCAGGCCGGATTGATCGACGAATTGACCATCACGCGCGTGCCGCTGCTGCTGGGCGGCGGCATTCCCTTGTTCGGCGTCGATGCCCCTGAGCAGCGTCTGCGCTTGCTCGCCGTTACACAATCGGACAACGGTTTCGTACAAGAGCGTTATGCCGTTCAGCGCGCGTCATAACGCAGCGTCAATCGGCGGCCACCGAGGGCGATGAGCAACGCCGCCAACGCCAACAGCGCCGCCGCACCATAGGTCACCTGCATACCGTAAGCGGCCGCGGCGGCGGCGCCCGCCACCCGTTGCGAAGCCAGATAAAACAGCGCCCCCATCGCCGAAGCGCCGGTGATCGCGCCGAGGTTGCGCGCCAGGTTCACCATGCCGGCGATCAGTCCGCGCCGTTCAGGAAACAGATCCTTCATCAGCGCCGTGTTGTTGGCCACCTGGAACAGCGCATAGCCGGCGGTCAACAGCGCGATCGGCGCAACATAGCCAAGCACGCCCCAACTGCCCAGCAACGAGAGCAATGCCGCCCCGGCGGCCACCGCCGCCAGCCCAAACTGGGCGATGCGTTGCGATCCGAAGCGATCCACCAGATAGCCGGCCGGAATGCCGGTCAGAATGGCCACCGCCGGCCCCGCCGACATCACCAGCCCGACCTGCGCGGCGCTTAGGCCCAGCGCACGCGACAGATAGAACGGTCCGACCACCAGCGTGGCGGTCATCACCGTCATCACCAACGCACTGGCCGCCAGCCCCGCCGTCAAGGCCGGATGGCGGAACATCGTCGGCGCCAACAGCGGCGATGCGGCGCGGCGCTCCACGCGGATAAACAGCGCCCCCGCCAGCAAAGCGCCCAACATCAACGCCAGATTGAGCGCGCTGAAATTGCCGCGCCCGAGGGTCATCGCCAGCGAGTAACAGAGCAATGCGCCGCCCAGCAGCAACGTGCCGGCGCGATCGAAAGGTTCCGGACGCGCAGTCGTCCGTGGCCCATCTGGCAAGCAGCGCCAGACGAGCCACAACGCCAGCAGGCCCAGCGGCAGGTTGATCAGGAACATCGCCCGCCAGCCAAAACCGGCGATCAGCGCGCCGCCCAACGACGGGCCCAACGCGGTGCCCACCGCCGACATGGTGCCGAGCAGCCCCATCGCGCGGCCGATTTTTTCCGCGCCCAGCGCCTCGCCCGCAAGCGCCATGGCGATTGACATCATCACAGCGCCTCCCAGCCCCTGCGCTATGCGCGCCGCCAACAACAGCCAAAGCTGCGGAGCCAACGCGCAAGCCAGCGAAGCGGCGGTAAACAGCGCGATGCCCGCCAGCAGCAGGCGCCGGCGATTGCAGCTGTCGCCCAAGCGGCCGATGCCGATGATGCAGGTGGTGACGGCCAGCAGATAGCAGAGCAGCACCCACTGCACGGCCTGGAACGAGGCATGAAACGCGGCGGCGAGCACCGGCAGCCCGACGTTGGCGATGCTGATGCCGAGCGACGACAGCAGCATGCTCAGAGAAAGTGCGGCCAGTATGCCGCGGACGCCCTGCGGCGAAGGATGGGATAACATGATAAAGACTCCTGACATAGACTGAGGGTTAGCCTATGTCAGGGTCTGGAATGGCGGAAGACGCACGATATGCACTGTATCAATGCATCTGACGCCTTATCTGGCGCAACGCCTTTACCAGGCGGCGATCTCCGCCGCAGTGAGCGGCAGCGTTTGAGTGACGCCGGTTTCCGCCGCCAGGGTGGCCGCCTCGAGCACCGCCATCACCGCCAGCGCCTGCGACGCGGTAACCGGGTTGGTACCGGTGCCACGCAGCGCATCGCGCACCTGGAAGTAGTATTGGCGCTGATCGCCATCCGGCGTCGGCAGCGTGCGCGCCGGCTCCGTGCCGATAAACAGGCTCATCGCGTCGTCGTCTTTGCCCCAGTCCGCCGAGCCCGGCGTCACACCGGCCAGCAGCTGGCTCTCCTGCCCGTCGGCGCGCGCCTTGACCACGCTGCCCTTATCGCCGTGCACGGTAAAGCGTGAAACGCCGCCCGCCACCAGCATGCTGCCGTGCAGGATCACGCGGTGCGTCGGGTAGTTCAACACCACATGGGCCCAGTCATTGACCTGCGCGTTGGCGCGCAGCGTGGCGATGTTGGCCTGCACGCTGTGCGGCAACCCGAACAGCTGCAGCGCCTGATCGACCATGTGCGGCCCCAAATCGAACCACAGCCCGCTGCCGGGCAGGTTCTGTTCGCGCCAGCGCACCCGCACTTCTGGGCGGTAGCGATCGATGTGCGACTCAAAATGCGTTACCTTGCCGATCAGCCCCTGCTCGATCACCTGTTTCACCCCGAGGAAATCGCTGTCCCAGCGGCGGTTCTGGAATACCGACAGCAGGCGGCCGTGCTTCTCCGCCGCCGCAATCAGCGTGCGCGCCTCCGCCAGGTCCAGCGTAAACGGCTTATCCACCACCACATGCTTTCCCGCTTCCAGCGCGGCCAGCGCCAGCGGCGCATGGGTGGCGTTCGGCGAAGCAATCACCACCAGATCGACCTCCGGCAGGCGGATCGCCTCGAGCGGATCGGCGATCACGCGCGCATGCGGCAGGTCGGCGTGAACTTTGGCGGCGTCGCGCGAAGCCACCACGCTGAGTTCCAGCCCCGGCACGGCGTTGATCAGCGGCGCGTGAAACGCCTTGCCGACAAAGCCGTAGCCAATCAGCGCCACCTGCAACGGTTGAGCGTTATCGTTCATCAGTGTTCTCCTCTAGCGGTCGTCGGCGACGACACAAAGTTCAATCATTGATTGCTCGTCCAGGTTGTCCCACGGGCGATCGGTAAACAGGCGTTGGATCTGCGCCAGATCCGCAACGTGATGCGGTTCGCAGCGATCCAGCTTCATATGGTCGGCCACCAGCCAGCGCTCACCGCTGTTGGCCAGCATGGCGCGTTTGACCTCGGCATCGGCCTCTTCTCCGGCGCTCAGCCCCAGCTGAGCATGCACCGCGCAGGCGCCCAGCAAGGCGATGTCCGCGCGATAGCGTGCCAGCAACGCCAACGTGGCGCTGCCGGCGAACAGCCGTTGACGCGCATCCCACTGACCGCCCAGCAGGATCAGTTGGATCTCCGGCCTGTCGCTCAGGCACTGCGCGATATCCAGCGAGGCGGTGATCACCGTGGCCGGGCCGCGCAACGCTTGCGCCACCGCCAGCAGCGTACTGCCCGCATCCAGCATCAGAGTGCTGCCGGGCGGGATCTGTGCGGCCACCGCGCGGCCGAGCCGCTGTTTGATCTGCGGCAACAGCGCCGCGCGCGCCTGGCGCGGCATGCCGGACGGTTCAAGCGCGATCGCCCCGCCGTGATGTTTTTGCGCCAGCCCCTGCCGCTCGAGATCGGCCAGATCGCGGCGCACGGTATCGACGGAAACGCCGATGGCGTTGGCCAATTCCGCTACCGCCGCCTGCCCGCGTTCGCTGAGCAAATCCAGTAAATGTCGTTGTCGCGCCGCTTTGTGCATGGTTTATCCCGCAATAAAAAGCATTAAACAGCAATATACAGCAGAAAACGGCATCAGAGAAGACGCATTGGCGCGCACAGGAGATCAAACATCTTTTCGCCGCCTGGACAATGATGGAGGCAGAACGCATAACAACCAGGAGAAATGATGAGCATCGATCTGACGTTTGAAAACCTGAACGCGCGCGCCGTGCAATACAACGCCCGCGCTTCGGTCGAGGATTTTGACGCCTGCATGGCGGAATACGCCGCGCTGGCCCAGCGCGCCAAAGCGCAGACGCCGGGCATTTATGACCTGCGCTACGGCATGGGCGCCGCCGAACGCCTCGATCTGTTCCCGGCCAGCATTCAGCCCGCCCCGCTGCTGATCTTTATTCATGGCGGTTACTGGCATTCGCAGCGCAAAGAGGAAGCCTGTTCGATGGCCGCCGCGTTTGCCCGCCGCGGCGTGGCGGTCGCTACGTTGGAATACACGCTGGCGCCGGAAGCGACGCTGGCGGAGATCGTGCATGAGGTACGCAGCGCCGTCGCCTGGCTTTATCATCACGGGGCACCATTCGGCATCGATCCGGCGCGCATTTTCGTCAGCGGCAGTTCGGCCGGCGGGCATCTGTGCGGCATGCTGATCGCCGACGGCTGGCAGCAACGCTATCGTCTGCCGCCCGATGCGATCAAAGGCGCGTTGGCGCTGAGCGGCTTATACGATCTGCGCCCGCTGTGCGATATCTATATCAACGACTGGCTGCACCTGACGCCCGAGCAGGCGCACACCCTCAGCCCGCTGTTTCTGCTGCCGCCGAAAGGCCATGCGCCGCAGATCCTGCTCGACGTCGGCCAGCGGGAAACACAGGGGTTTAAAAACCAGACGCAGGCCTATTATGACGCTTGCCTGGCGCATGGTCTCGACGTCCAGCTGCTGGCAGACCGCCACTGCAATCACTTTACGTTGGTCAACGAGCTCGCCGATGCGGAAAGCGCGATGTTCCGGCAAGTGATGGCGATGATCGACGGCGCGCGAGGGTAGTTTGGCGTTGAACGGCGGCGTCGGTAGCGAGGCGAGTCGACGTAACGCGGCCGAGTTGGCCCTGGAATAGAAACGCCCGATGAACCTCATCGGGCTCCCTTAGCCCCGGCACTTCACCGTTGCGCTGCTGCAGTGATTAATAGGGGCCGTTGTCATGAGCGACAATGTCCGGGTAGACCGCCGCCACCTGCCATTGTTCGGCAATCAATCCCTGATCGTCGACACGCAGCAGATCCCAGAAAGAGTACGGCTGTTGCCGAACGTTACCACTGGAGTGCACGGCCACAAACTCACCTTCAGCGATAACATGCAGGATCTTGTCGTAATGTTGATGGCTTTGCGCCAACGCGTTCTGCAACGCCTCAAGGCCATCATCGACCTCTGGGCGATGTTGTTTGACGTCGCTTCGCACCAAAATGGACAGCTTGTCTCTGTGGCCATCAATGAGCACCGTTTGCACGTAGGCCTCACCGGCGGATTGACTGGCGTTGGTCAGTTGCGGCTGGCCCACTGCCGTCGGCCCGTCCAGTTGACTGCGCCCGGACGCGCTGACATGCAATCTGGGGATGGAAGCATCCCAGTGTTCTGCAATTTTATCGTCTTTAACCCGGAACATATCAAAACCAACGACCGCCTCACCGCCGGTAAATACGCCATTCAACCAGTTATGGTGTATGCCGTGCATCACCGCGAACTCCTGGTTGCCGATAATGCGCACCAGCTCGTAGCGATAATCCGGCCGTAATGTGGCGAGGAGATCGCGCAATCCTTCCGGGCCATCTTTTACATAGGGGCTATGCTGCCGGTAATGAGGATCCACGTAAGTATCGATAGCATTGGGATCGCCCGCCGTCATTAACGCATCCCACATTGCGGCAACTACTTCTTTTGCATTCATCATGACCACCTTATTTGAATTTATTCACATAAAGCTCGATAACCAGACAGTGAGTAGCAGATATTTCAGGGGTGACCAACCGGGGCCGCCAAACCGAAATCGACCAAGGCGGTATAGGGATTCCAATATTCCCGGTAATTCTTTATTTTCCCGTGCTCCAGCGTCACCACGGAAATATAATCTTGTTTGTAAAGCTTACCGCTCGGTTTGATGATTGCGGTTCCAGAGTAAGTAAAGAGATAGGTCCAGGGGGCATTGACTTTATGAGCACCCCAATTTTCCGCAGGACCTACATCCAGCTTTTCCATATACGGCGTCAGTGATGAAAAATAGGTTTTCATCGCCTCTTTCCCCCGTAGCTGCTTAAAGAACAAGCCAAACTCTTCGGGGGCGAAGGGAAAGTCCCAGCCACCCTCCTCGGTAAAATAAGGAAGCATGCGCGTCGGGTCTTCCGTCCAGCCGTTGACCGCGTGGCAAACGAACTCAGCGACCTGACGTGGGTTATCAGAGCCGGAATAAATCGTATCGTCTTGAGACATCATCACACCTCATTGTGTTAATAAGAGATAGTCATTAAGAAAAAATTCGACTTTCAGGGCATTAATTGAAAACCGTCACCGACATCAATAATCGCGCCGGTGAGCCATGCCGCCTTGGGACTAATCAAACAATGGCGATATCGGGCGTATTTGCCGCTCCCCGCTCCCGAATTATCACCCGCTGGTGGATGGCGCCGAAGGGCGAATACCCGTGTGGATCCAGCACTTCGATGCGCACCCGGTCACCGTGCGACAGATACGGTTGCAGTTTGCTCATACCGGCCAGCGACTGACGGATACGCGCTTCCGTTACACAGGCGCTGCCGGCGGCCGGATCGGCGTTGCTGATGGTTCCCGCGCCGATAATGCTGCCGGCGGACAGCGCTCGAGTCCGCGCGAGGTGCACGATGATTTGCCCAAAATTAAACACCGTGTCCTCACCCGCTTCAGGCGCACCGAACCATTTACCGTTCAGTTCGATACGCACCGGCAAGTGCAACATCTCGCCTCGCCACGCTGCCCATAACGCCGCCGGCGTGACCGCAATAGGCGCAAAGCTGGTCGCCGGCTTGCTTTGGTAGAAACCAAACCCACGCGCCAGCTCACTGGGGATCAAGCCGCGTAAGGATACGTCGTTCAACAAGACGACCAGGGCGATGCTGTCAATCGCCTGCTGCAGCGTGGCCCCCAGCGGCACATCCGTCGTGATCACCGCGATCTCCGCTTCAAAATCGACGTCGAACGCCGTGTCCGTAGCTTCGATCGGCGCGGTCCCCGCCAACATAACGTCGGAGCCTCCCTGATAAACCAGCGGAGTGTCTTCATACCCCGCGGGTATCGGTTCATTACGCCAGCGATACATCAGCTGCGCATGGTGTCGGTAGACCGAAGCATCCACCCATTGATAGGCGCGCGGCAGCGGCGCCAGGCAGGCAGCGGCGTCTAAACGGTCTCCGGACGCCCACCCTGTCGCTTCCAGCTCATGCGTCATCTGCACCAAGCGTGGCGCCACTGCCCGCCAATCATCCAGCGCATCCTGCAGCGTGGCCGCAATGTCAGGTATTGCCCGACAGCGCCGTTGGTCGGCCGACACCAGAACCAACTCACCATCGCGACGACCGTTGTCACGCGTCGCCAAACGTAAAGAGGGCTTAACATGGGTTGTCATGTTCTTACTCCCGCTTCGCTGTTGGTGCGGATCGCTCCGCATGCCATCTTGCCAGCTCATCGTGGGCTTTTCGTGCAAACGCCTCGATCGCCGCCGCCGGCGCGACTTCGGTTGTCAGTTCCAGACGAAAGCCGTTCGGGTCAAAAAAGTAAATCGACTCGAGATATCCATCGTGATCGGTCACCCCCAACACCTCTACGCCAGATTTTTCCAGGCGGCGGTGCATGGCGTCCAACGCCGCCCGGCTGCCGACGCGCAGCGCAATATGGTTGACCCATGCCGGCGTATTGGCGCTCGGCAACGCGGCGGTGTCGTCGCCAAGATCAAAGAAAGCGATATGTGAACCGTCGTTCATGCGAAAAAAGATATGCACATAGGGGCAATATTCGCCGGTGCTGGGAACGCGATCGTTTCTGATGACGTGTACCAACGGCAATCCGAGCAGATCTTCGTAAAAATGGCGCGTCTCCTCCGCGTTCCGGCAGCGCCAGGCGAAATGATGCAGTCCGTGGATGGGTTTAGCGCTGTCGTCAACGTCTGACGCTAATGAATGGTCAGTTTGCATGATGAACCTCCAGTAAGGGAGCGTCGCGCAACGGCGACGGCTCCATTTGGGTCAGGCGAGCTGATGGCGTAAATAGCTCTCGATCACCTGGGTCAGATAGACTGGCGTTTCCTGCATGGGATAGTGCCCGCTGCCCTCCAGCAACGTGCACTGCACGTTGTCGAACCACGTCAGACAGGTGCGTTCCATGATGGGCAGCGTCTGTGCGGGATCGTGTTGCCCAATCAGCAGCAGTAACGGCACCGGGCAACCGTGAGTTTCTGCCGCGCGGTCATCCTGCGCCCAACTTTGGAGATAGTGCGCAAACACCGCCTGATCGCAGGCCGCCCGCGAGCGTTGCACGATCATGTCGACCCAGCGCGGCGGCAGCCGACCGCCGGTTGAAAAATCAACCAGCATTCTGCGATGCTCGTCATCGGTGGTCGCCCGTTCGAAGATGTGCCAGGCCTCGGCGTCAACCTCCAAACCGCTGGCCGGCACCGGGGTTAATCCGATGGCACTGCGCACGCGCTCGGGATGGCGCGCGGCAACCAGTTGCGCGATCTTTCCCCCCATCGAGTGGCCAACGATGTCGAAACGTCGCCATTCCAGCGCATCGGCCAGCGTCACGACATCATCCACCATCTCGTCCGTGGTGTAGGCGCCGTTCAGCGCTCGTGACCTCCCATAGCCGCGGAAATCAAGGAAGGCATAGGTGAAAGAAGCGGCGTCAAGGCAGGCCATCATCGGTTCATAGAGGGTCTGATCGCCGAACCACCCATGCAGCACGATGACGCCGCGATCGCCGCGTCCATGGAGCCGATACCCCAGGACCGGCGCATACCGGTTCATCACTCACCGCCCAGAATCAGCGAGGCCGCTTTCTCGCCGATCATGATGCAAGCCGCATTGGTATTGCCGCTGACGATCAGCGGCATAATAGAGCCGTCGGCCACGCGCAGATTACGCACGCCATAGACCCGCAGTTCGGGATCGACCACCGCCATCGCATCGACGCCCATCTTGGCGGTGCCCACCTGATGGTGATCGCTGACGGCATTGCGGCGAACGAATTCCGCAACCGCTTCGTCTGAAACACAGTCCGCGCCCGGCGCCGTCTCCCGCAAGCGCCAATCATCCATTTCTGGGCGTTCGACAATGTCGCGAATAAAGGCGATCTGCTTGACCAACAGCTCGAGATCGCGCGGATCCTTCAGAAAACAGGGATCGATAGACGGCGGCGCAAAAGGATCGGCGGAACGCAATTTAACTACGCCGCGGCTATAAGGGTGCAGCAAGGTCGGCACGATGGTGAAACCGTGTTCAGGCGCATTTGCGCCGGGATACGGGAACGTGATTAAGATGGGCTGCATATCCGGGACGATCATCTCCGGATGGCTTTTCCAGAACAGTGTCGCCTCCAACCCCTGTGCGCCCGAAAGCGGAACCGGCTGCGGCGATTGCCAAACCAGCGGCACATTCACGTGATCCTGTAAATTTTGTCCGACACCGGGCAGATCGACACGCACGCGGATCCCCATCTCATGCAAGTGCGTCGCCGGCCCAATGCCCGACAGCATCAACAGCTGCGGGGTGCACAGCGAACCGGCGCTCAGCACGATGTCACGGTCCGCATGAGCCAGGTGAACTTCGCCCTGCTGAACATAGCGCACCCCAACTGCACATTCGCCGTCAAACTCTATGTCGGTGACATGCGCGCCGGTTATGGCGGTCAAGCCGGGATGATGACGATACTCCTCCAGGAAGGCGACCCAGGCGCTCATTCTCCGGTTGTTTTTGACGGTGATCCAGGTGTGATAAGCCCCCCACATGTTACGGCCGTCATTGTAATTGCGATTCAGCGGCACGCCCGCCGCTTGCGCGGCCGCCAACAGCGCCTGAGTCACCGGCGTGGGACGCGGATTCAGCGTGACGGGCAGTTCGCCCGCGACGCCGTGTACCTCATCATTGTCGTCGGCAAACTGTTCAAACCGTTTGAAATGCGGCAATACGCTTTGATAGTCCCAACCGGCATTGCCGAGGTAAGCCCAGGTGTCGAAATCTTGCTGGGCGCCGCGCACATAAATCATGCCATTGAAGGCGCTGCTGCCACCCAGCGTTTTGCCGCGTGGAAACGGCAAACGCTGACCATTGGCGTAAATTTGCGGTTCGGTGGTAAACGCCCAGTCGACGTCCGAATTCCACAGTGCGATGGAACCCATCGGGTCATGAATTTCCGGTTTGTCATCGCTCGGCCCCGCCTCCAGCAACAAGACGCGGCGCCCGGCATCCAACAGGCGTCGGGTTAATACACAACCGGAAGATCCGGCGCCGATAACAATATGATCGTAACGTTGCGATGCTTTTGTCATGAGTATTCTCCTTAGGTGGGTTGCGCAGCGCATTAAACGTGCGGCATTTTCAGAATCGCTTTGATGGTGGTGCCGGCATGGGTATCGGCAATCGCCTGATTGATCTCTTCCAGCGGATAGAAGCGATACATTTCGTCAACCGGAAAGCGCCCCGCCAGGAACAGCGCGACCAGCTTCGGCAAGAAGACGCTCGGGGCGGCATCCCCCATGATGCTGCCCCGCACCAGGCGCCCCCGCAGCAAATGCAAGATATCCAGCGGCAACGCCGCTCCGAGAGCAGGCACGCCCGTCAACACGCACGATCCCATTTCCTGCAGCGCATTTACGGCGTCTTTCATGACGCTGGTGACCCCCGAGCATTCGACCGCATGGCGCACCCCTTCTCCCTGCGTGATTTGCCGAATGGCCTCGATAGGATCTTGCTCCCGGCTGTTGATGATATGCGTTGCGCCCACGCGTTCGGCGAGCGCCAGACGCCCCACCTGCACATCCACTGCGATGATGGTGGTGCAGCCCATGACGCGCGCAGCGGCGACGGCGGCAATCCCCACCGCGCCGATGCCGAAGATAGCGATCGATGAACCGGGCTCCGGTTTCAGGCTGTTCATCACCGCGCCGGCGCCGGTCATGATGCCGCAGGCAAACGGCCCCAGCGCGGCCAGCGGCGCATCGTCGGCAACCTTAACAGCGCTGCTTTGATTGACGACCGCATAGTTGGCGAACGATGACTGCCCGAAGAAATGGCTATGCACCGCGCGTGCGCCGTCATGCAGGCTCACCGAACCATCCGGGCGGCTGCCCGCCCAGTTGATGGCCTGATGATCGTGACAATAAACCGGCATACCGATAGCGCACGGCGCGCAATGGCCGCAGTACCCCACAGAAAGAATCACCTTGTCGCCGGGCTTCAGGTGACTGACGTTTTTCCCCACCCGTTCGACGATACCGGCGCCCTCATGCCCGAGCACCACCGGCATCGGTACCGGCAAAATCTGATCGCGCACCACCAGATCGGTATGACAAATGCCCGTAGCGACAATTTTCACCAACAACTCGTCATCACGCGGCGTATCCAGTTCCAACGGTCGGACGATAAACGCTTCTTTTGGTCGTTCAGCCACGGCGGCGATAATTTTCATCGTGTTCCCCTTTATGTCTGTCATGGTGTGCTGGCGAAAAGGCGTTGCCAGCCAGGCAAGAAGATGGCGCGCTAGCGCACTAGAATCGTTTTTCCACGGGCGCCACCGGCGCGGTTGGCCAGGAGTGCCTCGGCCCCTTGCGCCAAAGGCATCGTCTGGTCGATGGTGACCTTGAGCTTGCCTGAAGCGACTGCCGTCAAGACGATGCCGAGATCGTTGGCAGTAGCCCGCACTTCAAAGTTGCCGCCGCGAATGTCACGCGCGGCCAGGCTTTGCTCCTGCGCCGCCCACACGCTGCTCAAGGCAACGCCCCCGCGGCGAACATGGGTGACGTAGCGCGCAAAATCGGTGCTGTCGCTGACCAAATCGACTAATGCGTCGACGCCATGTGGTGAGTGGGCCGCCAGCCACGCGTCGATCGGCGTCTGATGATAGTCAAGCGTCTCCACCGCCCCCAGCGCCCGCATATGTGCCTGCGCATCCTGATTGGCGGTGGCGATGACTCGCAAGCCCTTCATCACCGCCCACTGGGTCAGAAATGTGCCGACACCGCCGGTCGCCCCGATAATCAACACGGTTCCGCCCGGCGCGATATCGAGCCGCTGGCTGAGCTGCAATGCCGTAATGCCCGCCGTAGGCAGCGCGGCGGCCTGAACGGCCTCTACCGTTTCAGGGCACAACACCAGCGTGGCTTCTTCATTCAGCACGGCATAGTCGGCATGGCTGCCGTTGCCAGCCTGGCCAAACAAGAATTGCCCCACCACCCGGTCCCCAACCTGAAAACGCTGAACGTCGGCGCCGACTGACGCCACGGTGCCAACGCCGTCCACGCCCATAATCAAGGGAAAGACGTGAGGCACGCGATCTTTCAACATCCCCTGCGCGATCCGCCAATCGATGGGGTTGATGCCGCTGGCCTCCAGTTTGACCAGCAGTTGGCCACGCGCCGGCTGGGGCGTAGGCAGCGTCATTAGCGTCGGTGTTGCTCCGAACGATTCCACCGCGATTGCTTGCATTTTTTTCACCTCATAACGAATGATTGCTGTCCGAATTAAGGCTACATATCGGACAATAAAGCGTCTATGTGCTAATTTTGAAATCACTGTTACTCAAATTCGGACAATAGGTATGCATGGACAGGCGGCGGTTTTTGATGACTTGAACGATCTGCGCTATTTCGCCCTGGTGGTGGAGAATGGCGGTTTTTCCGCCGCTGAACGCGTGGCCGCGATCCCTAAATCGCGTTTAAGCGCCAGAATAAAAGTGTTGGAACAGCGCCTGGGCGTGCGCTTGTTGCAAAGGACTACTCGTCATGTTTCGCTGACGGATGTGGGGACGCAGTTTTACGCGCACTGCCGCGGGCTGCTGGCCGAGGCTCTGGCGGCGCAAGAAACGATAGATATGGCCAGCGGAACGCCGCGCGGACGGGTTCGCATCAGTTGCCCCGTTCTGGCTACTCAGGTTTATATCGCGCCCTATCTGCCGCAGTTTATGGCGCGCTATCCACACGTATCCGTACAGGTTCTCGCACAGGACCGCCCTGTCGATTTGCGCATCGAGAATATCGATATTGCGCTGCGGCTCAGGGAACCGATCCTGCAGGACCCCGATTTGATTTCCAAACCGCTCGGTATCAGCCGCCGCATTTTGGTCGCCAGCCCAGAGTATCTCGCTCGTCGTGCGCCGATCGCCACGCCGGAGGATCTGCTGCAGCATGCGACCTTGCATTATGACGCCAATGCCGCTTCGCCAAATTGGTTGATGAAACACAGGGTTAGCGGCGAAGAGAAGACCATCGTGCATGAGCCAATCCTGATAAGCAGCGATTATGAAACCCTGCTGCAGGCGGCAATTCAGAATCTCGGTGTGGCGATGCTGCCGGACGTCGCCTGCCTGAAAGCCTTGGCCAAGCATGAGCTTTGCGTGGTATTGCCGGAGTGGGGAGCTGTGGAGCTGCTATTTCATCTGGCTTTTCTGACGCGTCGGGGCATGTTGCCTTCCGTGCGAGCGCTGATCGATTTTCTGTCGGAAAGTTTACCGCTGGTCGCCGTACGCAAAACCATAGCGTAGGGATGCGCCGTATCGACATGGATTACAACGGGCTGATGACCATGATCGGCGCCGTGGCGCATCCATCATCATGAGCATGAGAGAAGAAGGAAACTACGAATAGCCGGGGCCGATAGCCCCTGGCGTACAGATTTAGCCGTTTTTGCGGCCGATAGCGGAAAAGACGTTAAACACTTCACCCAAGCCGTAAATCGCGCCGAGCAGTACGGCCACCATTACCGGCACCAGGACCACCACGGTGGCCAAGCTTTCAAGCATTTCTAACATCGTTCTCTCCTGGTTTTTAAGCACAGCGAATCTGCGCCGGAAGAAAAGGTTTCCGGCTAATCGGTTGATTATCGTGGGGAGGCAGTCTAAAACGTGAGCTACATCACACTTGATGCGAGCTAATGTAACTTACACAATTACATTAACGCAATGCAAAAAATGCTCTGTGCGGCAAAGGGATTGGCGTGGATTTTTTATTGCGTATCTGCTTGATATTGCGGCGAACAGGGGGCGAAAGGATAGCCGGCGCGCCGCTCGACCTGCCCGGCCATTTCGGCGATGCTGGTCTGCGCCAGGCTGGCTTCCAGCGCATGCCCCACGCGCGCGAACTCTTGCTCCAGCACCGGGGTAATGGCGTGGCCGATATAGCACGCATCGTTAGGTCGGGCGCGGTGCAGCATGAAATAGGGTTGATCCTCCACCGCGCGATACACGTCCAGCAGCGAGATCGCTTCCGCCGGCCGCGCCAGCAGCGCCCCGCCGCCTTGCCCCATTTGTGAATAGGTCAGCCCCGCTTCCGCCAGAGCGCCGAGGATGCGCCGCACCACCGTCGGATTGGTGTTGACGCTGCGGGCGATGTCTTCGGAACGCACCGTCTGGCCGCGACACAGCGTGATGTTGGTCAGGATATGGATGGCAACGGCAAATCGCGTAGAGGTAGACACCTTGGCACCTGCTCAGAGTTTCGTTTATGTCGGATTAAAACATAAGGAAAGTGTATCAATTTCCGGTAATACACATAATGAGTAGGGATTAGCGGAATGTCAACCAGCCCCCGCCCGGCGGCGACGGCAGTTCAGGCTTCGGTACGGATCTCCGCCACTTTATCGGCATAAAATGCCAGATGATCCTTGATCGCCACCACGGCGTTGTAAGGCATTTCATAACTCCAGGCCGTATTGTTCCCCTGCGGGCCGTTCAGCGTGAGGTCGAAATAACTGCAGTCGCCCTTATAAGGGCAGTAGCTAACGCGATGGTTTTTCTGCAGCAACGCCATCTGCACATCCTCACACGGAAAGTAAAACACCGGCGGATAGTTGGCTTCCCGCAAAAGGAGCGCGTTGCGGCTGTCGGCCAGGATTTGGCCGGCGGCGTGCACCACGACCCGCATGGGATGGCGAGTTAACGTAATCGGATGATCCGGCCCGGGAATTTTCACCGGCTTGCCGGATGCGGAAACGAGATCGGACATGGCGGCCTCCACAACGTGCGCCCCGTCCCCCACGAGGCGTCTTCTCAGTATAGACCCGCGGTTTCGCCGGCGGCCGCACATTCGGCGAGCAAACGCTTTTCGCCGCCGCAAAATTAAGAATTTTTACCTGTTCGATTTTCTTACGGAGGAATACATTCATCCCAACTTCTACCGGCGGCTTAATCGGATTATTTTTAATCCACTAATCCGCCAATTTACCAGGAACTCATTATGAATATTAAACGTGCCGCGGGTGTGTTGGTGGTGGTGATGGCAACGCTTTCCGTTACCGCATGTGGGCATATGTCCAATCGCGATCGCAACACGGCGATCGGCGCGGGTGTCGGCGCCGTCGGCGGCGCGGTATTGACCGACGGCAGCACGCTGGGCACACTCGGCGGCGCAGCGCTGGGTGGCATTATCGGCCACCAAACCAGCCGTTAATCATTCCGTTAAAAATATCTCAGCAGGCCGGCGCTTTGTTAATTCACGTGCGCCGGCCTGCTTTATTTATCCCGATGAACGTCCTTCGGAAGGAACAATAATAAATAACGTTAAGCGCAGCTTTATTATTAATTAACCTGCACCAGAAGTATTTATTGCGCAGGCAGCCTGAAGCGCGCCATCGCTTTTTCCAATCGTTCCGACTCCCCCTGCAGCAACTGCGAAGCCTCGGTCACCGCGTTCACCACGCTGCCGGTTTGCCGCGCCACCTGATTCAGCGCGGTGATGCGCGCCGTCACGTCCTGAATGCTCTCCCCCTGATTGAGTGACGCCAGCGAAATTTCCCCCATCAGCGCACTGCACTTGTTCACCAGACTGATAATCTGCCGCAGGTTGCCCGTCAACAGATCCACCGCCTGCGATCCCCGATCGATTTGCTGCAATGAGCGGCCGATCAACTGCTGAATATCGCGCGTCGAATGGCTGCTTTTCTGCGCCAGCAGACCCACTTCCTTAGCCACGATGGCGAAACCGCGGCCGTGAACGCCGGCGTGCGCGGCCTCGATCGCCGCATTCAGCGCCAGAATATTGGTCTGAAACGCCACGCTGTCGATCAATGCCACAATGCCGCGCATCTCCGCCGATTGGTTGACGATCCCTTGCATCGAGACATTGACGGTTTGCATCATCTGCTCACCGGCGTCGGCGCACTGGCGGGCCTGTTCAGTGCGTTCACTGGCCTGCTGCGCGTATTGACCGTTTTCTTCCACCCGCGCCGCCAGCTGCTGCACGTGCTCGGTCGCCAAGTGCAATTCGCCGTCCTGCTTCGCCGACTGTGCCGTCAGCTGTCGATTGCCGTCCGCCAGCCGCCCGACGCCGTTCAGGATCCCGCTCGCCGCGTCGCGCACTTCGCTCACCAAGCGCTGCAGGCCGCCTTGCATGTGGCCAATGCTGGTTTGCAGTTGGCGCATCTCGCGGTTAACCGCCCTTTCAGGCGGCAGCGGCCGCGAAAGATCGCCGGCGGCCAGCACGTTGAGGTGCGCGATCGCCCGCTGCAGCGGCGCGATCACCCAGCGGGAGACGGCGAACCATACCCCGACGGCGATCAGCACCAACGCGGCCAGCGCGCCGAGCGCAAAGGTCTTGGCCTGCTCCAGCGCCGCCAATTGCTGCACGTTGACGTCATCGCCGCGCCGTTCGTTCAGCGCCTGATAAGCGAGATACTTCTCGTTGAAATCCGCCTGAAACGCCTGGATCGGCACGGCGAAAAACGCCTCGATGCCGCTGCTGCCTTGCAGCCCTTGCGCCTGCTCTTTCAGGCCGTCATAAAACAGACGATAGCCGTCTTTCAGGGCCGCCGCCGCCGGCGCATCCGCGCTCAAACGTTCGAACTGGGCGAAGGCCTGCTCGGAAGCCTGCAGCGCCGCCAACGACTCATCCAGCAGGCTGTGCCAACTGCCGTCGGAGCCGGTGGCTTGGTCCTGCAGATAATAGATGCCCGCGCGGTTCAGGCTGTCGCTGGCCGTCAACAGCGACAGCCTGGCGCGATCCATCGCCGCCTGTTGGCGATGCAACGCGTCGCCCGTCACCAGGTTAACCTTGGCGTCACGCAGAATATTGGAAATAAATACGGTGGAAAACAATTGCAGCAGAGAAAATAGCGCAATAACGCAAATTACGCCGCTTAATAATCCCATGCTCTTGCCGAAGCCAAACGCGCGCGGCAGCGCCGTCGCAGGTTTTACCCTGCGGCCAAGTGTCAGTTTTATGTTCATGATTTTTAGTCAGTAATACCAGGATGCCGCGAGTCTAACGGGCATTGATGACACTAATATTTCAGTCTGCTCTGCGCCGCCCCTCACCAAGAAAAATGGCAAAATCGGCGGTATGGCACACCAACGTTTATTTTTATTGCTTGACTTGTTTAATCGCAGATTTATAGTTCCCCCATTAAACAAGAAACAAAGTTTCATATATTAACCGGAAGTGAATTTAATATATGAAACGCGCAATTAAATCGTCTCAAATATAAAACAAACGAGCACCAACGCCTTATTTTCAGGTAAAACCCGCTCGTCTTAATAGAGACCAAATATTCATCAGGGGCCGGACATGCGCAAGATCACCCTTTGTTTTTTTCTTGTTTCACCAGTGAGTTATGCGGCAACCTCCGTATTAGCCAACGACACGGCCGCCACCGCGGTGCCGGTCAAAAAAAGTCGTCCGGCATTTCCCCATATTCATTGGCAAAGCGATGACAATAAAAAGAGTATCGATATCGGCGGCGCACTGCGCGCCAATTATCGTTATGAAGACTGGCACAGCAGCAATTATCGGCATCCGCCGCATTTACGCTTTGACGCCTTTCGCATCGACGCCGCCGGTCAGGTAAACGACGCATTTTTCGATAGCGGATTCTGGTTTCAGGATCGGCGCAAATACGCCATCGACCGCGCCTATGTCGGCTATCACCTGTCTGAGCGTTCCGCCGTGCAGCTTGGCGCGCCGTTCAAACCCTTCGGCCTGATGCCCTACCCGCAGTTCGGTTGGTCGTACGGCATTCCGTTTTACCTCGGCTTCGGCGTCAACACCGGGCTGGGCGCCAAATACCAATATCAACAGGGCGATTGGGCCTTCGACGCCGCCTACTACCCACGCATGATGCCGGCCGGCGTGCGTTACGCCCCCGACGTCGCCAGCTACGACGATCTGAAGAACACCAACTTTGCCTCGCAGCACCTGCAGCGCAACGAAAAACGCGATCAGCTGAACCTGCGGCTGACGCACGCTTTCCACCCGGGCGGCTGGGATAACGAGCTCGGCGGTTCGCTGGCGGCCTCGCGGCTTTACAACCAGGCGACCGGCGATGACGGCAGCTTCTGGGCGGCCGGCCTGCACACGCTGGTGAATCGAGATGCCTGGCATCTGTCCGGCCAGGTGATCCGCTACGGTTACGACGCCAAAGGCCCGGCCGGAGCCAACAATTCGGTGATCCTGATGGGCGGCAACGGCCTGACGCCGGCCTATCTGATCCCCTCGCAGGCCACCACCGCCGCCATTAACCTGGCGCGCGACGTCGAGGTGCCCTGGGGTCCGGTGAAAAAACTGCGGTTCTACAACGACTACAGCGTGCTCTGGAAAGATAAGCGCGGCGGCTCCGACTCCAAAATGAATACGCTCGGGGTGCAGGTGTTCGCCATGCCGGTGATGCTGTGGGTGGATCTGACCTGGGCGCAGAACGCCAACCCGTGGGGCGGCGTGGAAAACGCCACCGGCTGGACCGGTACCCAGTCCTCCGGCAGCAATAAATGGTATTTTCGCACCAACGTAAACATCGGTTACTACTTCTGAGCGCGGCGGGATCTACACTGAAGTATCGCCGTCAACCGGAGAAATCACGATGCTGAGCGCGCAGACGCTGCATGTCGCCATCAACCGCCCCTGTGACGAGGTATACGCCTTTCTCAGCCGGCCGGAAAACTTCCCATTGTGGGCCAAAGGGTTAGCCAACAGTTTGCGGCAGGAAGGTGAAGACTGGATGGCGGATACCCCGCAGGGGCGGATCCGCATTCGCTTCAGCGCGCCGAACGCCTTCGGCGTGCTGGATCATTGGGTGACGCTGCCGGACGGCGGCGTGGTCTACGTGCCGCTGCGCGCGCTCGCCAACCGGCAAGGCGCCGAGGTGATCTTCACCCTGTTCCGCCAGCCGGGCATGGACGACGCGCAGTTCGCCCACGACGCCAGGCTGGTTAACGCCGATCTGCAGGCGTTGAAGCGCCTGCTGGAATCGCGTTAACCCGCGGGTTAGCTCTTGACCGACGACACCACGTTGAGCGGCTGGGCGTCCGGCAGGATATTCATGTGCTCCAGCACCTGGGCCATGATCTTGCCGAACACCGGCCCGGCCACCGAACCGCCGAAGTGTTTGCCGGCTTTCGGGTTGTTGACCATCACCACCAGCGCCACCTGCGGATCGCTGGCCGGCGCCACGCCGGCGGTATAGTTGATATACCCGCCGTCGTATTTGCCGCTCGGGCCCATTTT
The DNA here is from genome assembly GCF_059801225.1 of Serratia sp. Ae19-1. Taxonomy (NCBI): domain Bacteria; kingdom Pseudomonadati; phylum Pseudomonadota; class Gammaproteobacteria; order Enterobacterales; family Yersiniaceae; genus Serratia; species Serratia sp. Ae19-1. The sequence continues at coordinate 421,719 of NZ_JBCHWD010000004.1, forward strand.
CTCGGCGGTGCCGGTTTTGATCGCCAACCGATAACCCGGCACCGCGGCGTTCACCCCGCTGCCGCCCGGCAAGGCGTCGCTCTCCATCATATGCACCACGGTTTTCACCGTATCGGCCGGCAGAATACGTTGCCCCATCACCGGCGGCGTCACCTTGGTGATCGACAGCGGCCGATAAACGCCGAAGGCGCCGATAGCGGCATACTCGCGCGCCATCTGCAGCGGCGTCACGCGCAGGCCATAGCCGAAGGAGAAGGTGGCGCGTTCGATATCCGCCCAGCGTTCGCGATGCTGCGGCAGGTAGCCGCTGCTCTCGTTGCCGATGCCGAGCTCGGTCGGTCGCCCCAGGCCAAAGCTGCGGTAGACCGCCGGCAGCACCGTGGCGGGCAACGCCAACGCAATGTGCGATACCGCGATGTCGCTCGATTTTTGCAGCACGCCGGTGATGGTCAGCTTCGACCAGTGGCCGACGTCTTTGATCAGGTGACCGTTCACCCGATACGGCGTGGTGTCCAGCACGGTATCCGGCCGGATCAGCTTATGCTCCAGCCCCACCATCACCACCACCGGTTTCACCGTCGAGCCAGGCTCGAAGCTGTCGCTGCTGCACACGTTGCGAATATCCTTCGCCGGGGTGCTGCCATAGTTGTTCGGGTTGAACGACGGGTAGCTGGCCATGCCGAGGATCTCGCCGGTGTCGATCTTGACCAGCACCGCACAGCCGGAGTCGGCCTGGTTAGCCACCACGCCGTCGCGGATCTGCGCATAGAGCACGTACTGGATAAATTTGTCGATGCTGAGCGTCACATTCGGCGGCGGCACCGGATCCACGCTTTTAAGCACGCCGATCACCGCGCCGCTGCCGTCCTTCTGGTAGACCCGCAGGCCGTTTTTACCCTGCAGCAGCGGGTTGAAGCCCAGCTCGATGCCCTCCAGCCCCTGATTGTCCTGGCCAACGATGCCGATCAGCCCGGCGGCGTCCTGGCCCATCGGATAAAAGCGGCTGAAATCCTGCTCGGTGCTGACGCCGGTCAGGTGCAGTTTACTGATGTAGGCGGCGTTATCGTCCTCCACCTTGCGCGCCAGGTAAACGAAACGCTTGCGCGCGTTGCTCTGGATCAGGTGCTGGATGTCCGCCAGCGGGATCTTCAGCACGTTGGCCATGCTCTGCCAGCGCTCGTTGCTAGTGTCGGTCTGGGTATCGAGAATGTGTTTCGGATCCAGCACGATGTCTTTGGACGACACGCTGACCGCCAGCGCTTCATCGTTGCGATCGGTGATCATGGCGCGGTTGGTCGGCACCACCTGGGTACGGATCGAGCGCTGATCAGCCTGGTCCGCCAACTGCTGGTGTTCCAACAGCTGCAGATAGCCGACCCGGAACGCCAACAGAAAAAAACAGACCAGCATGCCGGCGCAAATCCAGCCGAAACGAACTGTGGAATAGGTTTTACCGCTCTTTTTGGTCGATGGCGCCACTGTTGTGTTAACCCTGCGTTTTTATTCGGTTTATGGTGTTATTTCAGTCTACATTGCCGGAAATGGTCAGGAGATTGCAGTTTGTAAGAAAGTAAAAACAAACCGCATCACCGTTGCACATCCGCACTGTCGTTTAACTGCGGTTTACTTTGCGCCGGGTCGCCGGACTGCGGCGCGTTGGCCGGGTCGAAAATGTGGTCGAGGATCGCGCGCGCGGTCGGCCCCGCCACCACGCCGTCGCCGCCGCCGTTTTCCAGGATCAGCGCCATTGCCACCCGCGGGTTTTTATACGGGGCGAACAACGTATAGAAGATGTGATCGCGCAGCCGCACCGGGATCATTTTGGCGTTGTAGGTCTGGTTTTGCTTCAGGCTGAACACCTGCGAGGTGCCGGATTTGGCGGCGATCTGGTAAGGCGCGGTATGGAACAGCTTGTAACCGGTGCCGTTCGGCAGGTTGGCCATGCCGTACATGCCGTTGCGCACGATACCCCAGTAAGGCGAGTTGGGATCGCCAATCTGCGCCGCCTGCATCGGCGGTTGGTAGCGCGTCACGCGGCCGCCCTGCTGCAGCGAATACAGCAGATGCGGTGTTTTCACCTGGCCGTTGTTGAGCAGCGTGGTCAGCGCTTTCACCATTTGAATCGGCGTCGCCACCCAATACCCCTGGCCGATGCCCACCGAGACCGTATCCCCCTGATACCAGCCCTTTTTGTGCACCTTCAGCTTCCAGTCGCGGCTCGGCAGCACGCCGCGGTACTCTTCGTTCAGATCAATACCGGTCGACTGGCCGTAACCGAACTGGCTCAGCCAGTGGTGAATGCGATCGATGCCCATCTCATAGGCCACCTGATAAAAGAAGGTGTCGGCGGACTCCTCGATCGCTTTGGTCACGTTGAGCATGCCGTGGCCGGTTTTCAGCCAGTCGCGGTAGCGGCGTTCGGTGCCGGGCAGCGTCCAGGTCGGCGCGCCGAAAAAGGTGGTGGTGGGTGTGATCACCCCGGCGAACAGCGCCGAAACGGCCATGTAGGGCTTCACCGTGGAAGCCGGCGGATACAACCCCTGGGTGACGCGGTTGATCAGCGGCAGATCCGGGTTGTGCAGCAGCGCTTTATAGGCCTGATAGCCGATGCCTTTGACGAAGGGGTTGGGATCGTAACTGGGGCTGGAGACCATCGCCAGGATACCGCCGTCGCGCGGGTCTTCCACCACCACGGCGGCGCGTTGCCCCTTCAGCACCGATTCGATGTACTGCTGCAGCGGCAGATCCAGCGTCAGATAGATGTTTTTGCCGGCCTGCGGCGGCTGCTCCTTCAGCAAGCGGATCACGCGCCCGTGGTTATCCACCTCCACCTCCTGATAACCGGTGGTGCCATGCAGTTCGGACTCGTAATAGGCCTCGATGCCCTGTTTGCCGATATTGCGGTCGGCGGCGTAGTTCTCGCTCAGGCCGGCCTTGTCCAGGCGTTTGAGATCGCTGTCGTTGATCTTCGACACATAACCCAGCACGTGTGCCAGCTGGGCGCCATAAGGATACTCACGCTGCTGATAGGTATCGATAGTCACCCCGTCGAAACGGTATTGGTTAACAGCGAAGCGCGCCACCTCGGTGTCGTTCAGCCCCGCCTTCAGCGTGACCGGTTTGTAGCGGCTGTTGTGGTGCATATCGTCGCGAAACGCACTGATGTCTTCCGGCGTCAGATCGACGACCGGCGTCAACGCCCGCAGCAGCGCCGCCATGTCGGCGACTTTGCTGGGCGTGACTTCGATACGATACAGTGTCACGTTTCGCACCAGCGGAATGCCGTTGCGATCGAAGATCAGCCCGCGGCTGGGCGCGATCGGCAGCATCTTGATGTCATTTTGATTGGAGCGCGTCTGGTAAAAGCCGTGCTGGCGAATTTGCAGCCGGTAGAGGTTGACGATCAGCGCGCCGAAACAGACGACGACCAGCGCCAGCGCCACGGCCGCCCGGCGGATGAACAGCCTCTCTTCCGCAGAGTGGTCGCGAATTTTTTCTTTTAACAGGGCCATGCGGTGCCGGTACCTTTTGCGTCACATTTCCCCGCAAAATCAGGGAACTGAAAAGCCGGCAAGCATAGCGTTATCGGGCGCGCCGCCCCATGAAAAGGTTGCTAATGAAATGGCATAACTGTTTCAGCATATTGGAATGTTACCGGCGGCGATTTTTTCACCGCGCTCCCCATTGAGCCGCCGTTCACCCCAATGCTACAATGTGACCCAAATCACATTATTCCCGTTATTCCCCTCCGCATCTCCCTGTCGGCGCCCTGCCGGATGCGGCTTTTGTTACATAGGATCGAGTTCGATGAGTACCATTGCCACCGGTTTAATCATGATGCGCTGGGAGTTGCTGAGCGCCGTGATGATGTTCTTCGCCAGCCAGTTAAACGTCGTTTGCCGTAAAACCAGCCGCAATGGCATGGCGTTCATGTTCAGCAGCCTGGGCCTGTTTACCGCCTGCTGGTTCGTGATGGGGCTGATGGGCATCCATCTCACGCTGGAAGCCTTCACCCAATTCTGGTCGTCGGCTTGGGATCGCTACGTAGACGTGGTCAGCACCATGCCGGTCGATTGGCCGATGCCATAACCTCGCCGCACGGGCGGCCCGGCGATTATTCCGCGTCCGTTGGCGGCGCCGCCGCCAGCCGCGCCATCAACGCCCCCGCTTCGATCAGCTGCGCCTGTTCTTGCTCCGTTAAACAGCTTTCCATCGCCGCCAGCAACCACGCCTCGCGCCGGGTGCGGCTTTGCTGCAGCAGGCCCAGCCCGGCAGGGGTCAAGCGCACCCGCACCCGGCGTTTGTCTTCGGCATCCGGCGTGCGCACCAGCAGCCCGTCGGCCTCCAGCTCCCGCAGTGCGGCCGCCAGGTTAGAGGAACGCATACGCTCCGACTCCGCCAGCAGCGACGGCGTCGCCTCGCCGCCGTGGCGATCGATAGCTCCCAGCAGCATCAGCTGGGCCCAGGATTTTTCGTCGCTGCGCGATTCGCGCCGCAAACGGCGCACCAGCGACATTAACTGCGTGCGCAGCAGCGTCACGTCTTCAGGATGATCTTTTTTCATTGGCATCAATAGATAACGATAGATTTGTCCGTACTTTCACACCGAGACCGGGTACGGTCAACCGAAATTGGCGGCCGAAATATGCCAGCTCGCTATTGGCGGGTGCCGGCGTTGAGCGGCAACACCGCGTGCACCACCAAAGCGAACAGCAGACCGACGCCACCGCCCAGCAACACATTGACCACCCTTTCTGCGGCGATCGACGGCGCTTTTCCGGCAATCACCAACGCGCAGGCGATGCAAGCGCAACGGGCGCCAAACCCCAGGGTATAACGATGAAAAGACACCAAGGTGAGCATCGTCACCACGCTCAGCAGTTCATAACCCACATTGCCATGCGGCATGAGGCTGCCCAGCAAAATACCGATGGGCACTCCCAGCAATGCGCCTGACGCACGCTGGCGGAGTTTGTTGCGTGTACCGGCCATATCGCCGCTGATCACGCTGACGGCCGACCAGATCACCCATTGCCCGTAATCGATGTGTTGCCACTCAACGATCGCCGCCGACAGTGCAACGGCACAACTTACGGCAAGCAAAGCCTCGCCGCAGGGCACGCGAGCGCCAAGCTCATCGCTGCGACGCAGCTGGAGATAATGATGCAGGCGGTCACTCGTCGAGAGCCACGTTAGCCGCCGATGCTCTGCCAGTGCAAGCATCAGCACCGGCAAGACGGCTGCCCCCAGAAAAGGGAGTAGCGCCCAGCCGCATTGGGCTAATGGCGCGCCGGCGCCACCTTCAGCGGTTTCACACGCCAGATAAAGAGCCGGAATAAAAATAAAATTCCCCAAGGATCGCAGCTTGCCGCCGAACGCGGAGATCCCAACCGCCGCCGCCGCTGCCAACACGCACGCCAAAATGAAGATTACCGGCGTGTGCATGGCGCACAGCAGTGCCATAAAGAGCAGCAGCAATGCCGCCGCATGTAGCGCCACGCCGAGCGGCGCCAGTTCAAGGCGCTCGCAAACAACAAACAGCGATATGGTGACCACCGAAGCCTTCAGCCAGTTGGCATTGCCTGTCGCCAGGCTCAGGACCAGCAACGGCGCCAACACCCATGCTCCCCGTCGCAGCTGACGCCAGGCAATTTCTTCACGCAGCGGCTTCACAATGCGCTCAGCTGTTCCAGCGTGACGATATCGGCAATAGTGGCAAGCGTTTCCATCGAGATTCGGTGCTCTTCCGCCGTGGCCGCCGCGCAAGCCTCTTCCAGTATCAGCACCTGATAATCGCGATCGTGCGCGTCGCGCGCCGTCGCCTGTACCGCCCAGGTGCTGCTGACCCCACAGATCACCAACCGTTCAATACGGCGGGCGCGCAGCGTCGCATCCAGATTGGTGCCATAAAACGCGCTGACGCGCGGTTTTACGATGGTTAACTCCCCCAAATCAGACGCTAAATCAGGATGAAAATCCGTGCCCGGCTGGCCCAGTGCGATAGCGCCAAATTGATGCGCCAGCCCAAACATCCGCGAGTATTTGGGTTGATCGACATAGCCGGCCGAGAAACCGACTTTAACCAATATGCGCAGCCAATCCTTGCGCTGCGCGAGAGACAATGCGCTATTTGCCCGCGCGATAGCATCGCGCTCAATGACCTGCTGCGCCGAGCGCGCAATTTTTCCTTCCGGGTGGGAGATATCCACGATGTAGTCCAGAGCGATCAGTGCGGTATTCATAGAAAGCGTCTCCTTGCCGCCGACACGGCGAAATGGGTAGAGAGAGTGTGGCGCCGCCGGATTGTTGAGCGGCTTGGTGGAGTAGCTTAAAATAAATACCTATGATAATATAGCTATTAATTCATAGCGAAATGTAACAACGCCGCCGACGAGCTTTACGTTTTCTCACGCATTTCCCCCGCGCCGGCCAGTTCGCGGTGTTATTATTATCTTGCTTAACAAATCCCTCCAAATTCAAAGTGGTACGACAAGTCGATGGAAGCGTGGAAAGTCAATCTGATCTCGGTCTGGCTCGGGTGTTTCTTCACCGGGCTGGCGATGAGCCAAATCCTCCCTTTTCTGCCGCTGTACGTCGAACAGCTCGGCGTCAGCGATCATCAATCCCTCAGCCTGTGGTCCGGACTGGTGTTCAGCGGCACCTTTTTGGTCTCGGCGGTGGTGTCGCCGCTGTGGGGCAGCCTCGCCGACCGCAAAGGCCGCAAACTGATGCTGCTGCGCGCCTCGTTGGGCATGGCGATCGTCATCGCGCTGCAGGGGCTGGCCACCAACGTCTGGCAGCTGTTCGCGCTGCGCGCCCTGATGGGGCTGACGTCCGGCTATATTCCCAACGCCATGGCGCTGGTCGCCTCGCAGGCGCCGCGCGATAAAAGCGGTTGGGCGCTGGGCACGCTCTCTACCGGGCAGATCTCCGGCGTGATCGCCGGGCCGCTGCTGGGCGGGCTGATGGCCGATCATCTGGGGCTGCGGGTGGTGTTTTTCGTCACCGCCGGGCTGATGTTCGTCAGCTTCCTGGTGACGCTGTTCCTGATTAAGGAACGGCGCATCACGGTGAAAAAAGCGGATCAGCTGAGCGGCAAGGCGGTATTCCGTTCACTGCCTTATCCGACGCTGATCGTCACGCTGTTCGTTTGTACCCTGATGATCCAGCTGGCTAACTCGTCCATCAGCCCGATCCTGACGCTGTTCATCCGCGAGCTGTCGGGCGACGTCAGCAATATCGCCTTTGTCAGCGGCATGATCGCCGCCGTGCCCGGCATTGCGGCGCTGATCTCGGCGCCACGCCTCGGGCGGCTCGGCGATCGCATCGGCACCGCGCGCATCCTGATCGCCGCGTTGCTGTTCACCACCGGCCTGTTCGCCGTGATGGCCTGGGTGAATACCCCGCTGCAGCTGGGCATTCTGCGCTTCCTGCTGGGGTTCGCCGACGGCGCGCTGATGCCGGCGGTGCAGGCGCTGCTGCTGAAGTATTCCTCCGATCAGGTGACCGGGCGCATCTTCGGCTATAACCAATCCTTTATGTACCTGGGCAACGTGGTCGGCCCGCTGCTGGGATCGGGCATTTCGGCGATGATGGGGTTCCGTTGGGTGTTCGCCGTCACGGCGGTATTGGTGCTTTGCAATGCGCTGCAGCTGCGGCATCAGTTCAAAAAAGTGGAGAATCAACGCGCGGGATAACGGGGAATGCGGGGAAACGCCTCAAGCAGTGGTGGGACAATGACGCCCATCAACCGTGCCACCACTGCCAAAGGCGGCCGTAGCCTACTCGACGCGGCGGTCATTTCCTATTTATGTAAGTAAATAAAGTGTTACGGGCATGTAGAGGGCCGCCGCAGCGGCCCTTGCGGATCAGAACATGGTATTGTCGTTGGCCGATTTTTCCGGCACATCCTGATTGACGTCCCAATGCTCGGTGATTTTACCCTGATCGTTCACCCGATAAATATCCACGCTGGCGGTGCCGCGATCCTGCGGGTTATTTTGGTATTTGACGTGAACATAGACCAGATCGCCATTGACCGCGCTGCGGTAGATTTTGGCGCTGTACTGCGGATTGTCTTTAAAGGTCTGGCTGAAGAAATCCAGGAACGGCTTGATGCCGTCGCCGACAAACGGGTTATGCTGCTTGTAGTTCTCCACAATCAGCTTTTGCGCCACGCTGATGTCGTGACGGTTGAAGAAGCCCGCGTACAGGTCTTCCACCACCTTCAGCTTTTGCTGAGCATGATGATAACCGCCCTTGCCGGCCGACTTGTAAGACGCCGCCTGATCCGTTGACAGCGCCGGGTAACTCGCCAGCAAACCGCCGACGATCGCACAGGTGATCAATGCCTTTTTCATAACTGCTCCTTATTTTCCTGAGTGACCTACGATTTTCAGCTGCCCTTTCAGATGGGTGAAGCTGCCGTCCTTGGCGGCGATGTTGGTGTACACCTCGCCACGCTCAAAGTCCTCGACATGCGTCACGTTGTCGCCGGACTGCGGTTCATGCCAATAGACCATATAGACCTTCGGCCGAATCTCCACCGCGGTGTACTGCACGGTATCGGTGATGCCCTGCGACGCTTCGCCGATACCGGTGAAGGTCATGGTCTTGTCATCGGTAAAATCCAGCTTGAAGGCAAAATCGCCGAAGGTCACCTGCACCACTTTACCGACCGCAATAAACTGCCCGTGTTTTTCCGTCATCGTCGCCGCCTTACTGTTAGTCAGGGAGGTTTGCGCCGCCGCAGCGGCAGGCAATGCCAGGGGGAAAGTCAGGGCTATCGCCAACGCGATGCCCGTTCGCTTCACTGTTTTCATCGTTCCTTCTCCTTTCCATGGTTGAAAACGAGAATCATTATTATTTCTTAACGGTTGGCGGAAATATAAGAATAATCTCTATTCCCATCAGGCACCTGGCGGCGAAAAAAGCGGGCAAAAAATCGCCGTAAAATGGCATGGCAATAGCGCATTCTGGCCATTGGTTTTTACGCAATGAACGGAATTACTGCTTTCAGGAAGGGAAACCACTCGGGGATTTGATGGGTCTATAGCGCAGATCGCTTTAAGCTAATGCGTATTTGTTCTTAAGCCGCCCACCGCCGGAAAATGGCGGCGAACGGCGTGGCGTTTAACGCAGCCAGGGCGTATAGGTAACGCCAACCAGCAACCCTTCCGGGCTGAGCAAACGGGTAACGCTCTGGCCCCACGGCTCTTCGCGATTGGCGACCAGCAGCCGATAACCTCGGTCGATCAGCCCCTGGGTGGCGGCCGCCATGTCGGCCACGTCAAACTCGATCCACGCCTGCGGCACCGTGAGATCCGCCGGCCAGCGATCGTCGCCAAAACAGGACTGCGCCGCCTGCGCCAGCGGCCACAGGGCAAAATGCTTCACGCCGCCCAGCGCGCCCGGCTCCGACAGCAGATAGGTTTCGTTGCCCGGCATCGGTTTGAGCGGCAGCCCCAGCGCCTCGACATAAAACGCCTTGCTCTCGCCGCTCTCACGCGCGATCGGCCCGAATCCGGCGACAAACAACACGCCCAGCCCGGCAAATTGTTGATCCATGCTGCTCTCCCTTCCGGTTAGCGCCCCTGCCGCACCTGCAGCGGAGCAAATCCATAGGCCGCCTTGAAGCGGTTGCTGAAATGGCTGGCGGAGCTGAAGCCGCACGCCAGCGCGATCTCGGTGATCGGCTGTTGGCTGTGGCGCAACAGCTGTTCCGCCCGTTGCAGCCGCGCGCGCATCACGAACTGATGTGGCGCCAGGCCGGTTGAATGTTTGAACATGCGGGCAAAATGGTATTCGCTCAACCCGGCCTGCGCCGCCAGATCGGCCAGCAACAAAGGCCGATCGAGGTGGCTTGCGATATATTCCCGCACCCGCTTGGCCACTGCGGGTGCCAGGCCGCCGCGCGCCGGCGGCAGCTTCCACTGCAGCTGGCTGTAGCGCTGGATCAGATGCGACATCAGCAGGTTCGACGCGCTGCTGAGCGCCAGCAAATTGGCGCTGTCGCGCCAGTCGCAGTTGAGCAAAAACTGGCGATACAGCAGCGTGATCTGCGGATCTTCGCCGAAGCTGCGCTGCTCCACGTTGATCGCCGCCGGGCTGCGATCCCAGGTCTGCTCCGCCAACTGCCGCAGATGGTCATCGGTGCAGTACAGATGCACGAATGACAGATCGCTGCGCACATCCCAGGTGGAAGCGTACTGGCGCGGCATGATGCAGAAGCGATCCGGCCCGCCGCCGTTGCGCCAGCCGCCCGGCACCTGCTGGTAGCACTCGTAGCCGTCGGCGACGTACAGACTCAGGGTATGGTGGTCGGCGCTTTCCTGCGTGACGCGATCGTTGCAGTTGGACCAGGCGGCCAGCTCCACGCCGGTACCCAGCAGCACGCTGCCGTGCAACCGCGCCTTGTGTTCGCGCAGTGTTTCAAACGCCTGATAGTTGGACATCGCCGGCCCCGTAGTTCGACATGCCGACAGTGTAAAGAGTGGCGCCTCGGCATGCCAGCCGCCGCCCCGCGCTTTTACCAAAAAAAAGCGCAAGAATATGCAACTGGGCGCAAAGCGCTGCAAGCGCCGCCGCGCGCCAAAGCGGATACTGCGCTATCGGTTTTTTCGGAGTAAAGAACATGAATGCGCTGTTGTACCTCGCCGTGGTGCTGATTTGGGGCACCACCTGGATAGCGATTACCCTGCAACAGGAAGGCCCGGTGGCCATTCCCGTGTCGATCGCTTATCGCTTCGCCATTTCCGCTGCGGTGATGTTCGCCGTGCTGTTGTTAACACGCCGCCTGCGCCGCATCGCCCCGCGCGATCATCTGTTCTGCGTGCTGCAGGGCTGCTGCGTGTTCGGCTTCAACTTCTTCTGCTTTTACCACGCAGCGGCTTATATCAGCAGCGGGCTGGAATCGGTGATCTTCTCGATGGCGGTACTGTTCAACGCCCTCAACAGCCTGCTGTTTTTCCGCCAGCGTCCCAGCCCCAACCTGCTGCCAGCGGCGCTGCTGGGTTTGACCGGCATCGTGGCGCTGTTCTGGCAAGATCTGGCCGCCACCCGCATGGCGCCGGAGCTGCTTAAAGGCATCGGCCTGAGCGCGCTCGGCACCTACGGCTTCTCACTGGGCAACATGATCAGCACGCGCCATCAGCGCCGTGGGCTGGATATCTTTTCCACCAACACCTACGCCATGACCTACGGCGCGATGCTGATGGCATTGATCGCCCTGGCGCAGGGCGCATCGTTCCAGATGGAATACAGCAGCCGCTACATCGGCTCCCTGCTGTATCTGGCGATCTTCGGATCGGTGATCGCCTTCGCCGCTTACTTCAGCCTGCTCGGCCGCATCGGCGCCGGCGCGGCGGCCTACAGCACCCTGCTGTTCCCACTGGTGGCGCTGACCATCTCAACGATTTACGAAGGCTACCAGTGGCATTTCAACGCCGTGCTGGGCCTGTGCCTGATCCTGTTGGGTAACCTGGTGATGTTCGCCAAACCGGGGCTGAAATGGCGACGGGCGGGTATCTCAAAGCAAAACTCAACCCTTTGAAGCCATTGGCGAATATCGTTATCATCAGGTTTTGTTGATAACGGATGATGGCAAATGCTCAGAAGTGATGATGTGACACCCCGCGCCTACCAACAGGTGGACGTTTTTACCCGCACGCCGCTGCAGGGCAACCCCGTGGCGGTCGTGCTGGAGGCCGAGGGGCTGAGCAGCGCACAGATGCTGGCACTGGCCCGCTGGACCAACCTTTCGGAAACCACCTTTGTGCTTAAACCGACGCACCCGGCAGCGGATTATAAGGTGCGCATTTTCACCACCGAAAAAGAGCTGCCCTTCGCCGGCCACCCGACGCTGGGCACCGCCCACGCCCTGCTGGAAGCCGGATTGACGCCTAAACGCCCTGGAACGGTGATGCAGGAATGCGGCGTCGGCCTGGTGGCGGTCAATATCCTGCCGGAAGGCACATTGGCGTTCGCCGCGCCCGAAGTAGAGTTCCGCCCAATGGCGGCCGAAGAAACCGAACGGCTGACGGCCGCTTTACGGCCTGCAGTGATTGCAGCAGGCACCCCGCCGGTGATTGCCGAGATGGGCATTCGCTGGCTGATGGTGCGCCTGCCGGACGCACAGTCCTGCCTGGCGGTGGCGCCGGATCAGGCCACGATTAAACGGCTGCAAACGACTTGCGATGTGGATGGCGTGGTGGTTTATGGCGCCAGCTCCGCAACCGAGCCGGCCGATTACGAAATGCGCGCGTTTATGGTGGAGTGCGGCGTTTTGATTGAAGATCCGGTAACCGGCAGCGCCAACGCCTGCCTGGCGCGCTTGCTGCAGGCCAACCGCTTCCCCGACGGCGGCCGGACCGCGCAGGGCTACCAGGTGCGCCAGGGCACCCAACTTAATCGTGATGGCCGCGTGAGCGTGCGCTTTATTGACGACGAACCCTGGATCGGCGGACACTGCCGCACCCTGATTAATGGCACGGTGGGTATTTAATTTTGGGGAGGAAAAAGAGGATGGTGAGCATCTTTTGGGAACGTCAATTAGCAACTCTCAAAGCCTATGTTTAGCTGCTCTTCATTACATAGGTCAACAAACTGCTGAGAGACAATTATCCTTTCGCAATAGATGCTATCCCTGGCAATAAAGAACCCCCTATCACACTTGTAAGCAGGCACATCAATGAGCTTGCTTCCATCTTCAAGTTCTCTGAACGTCGAGGTTTCCTCATCAATAATTGGAAAATAATATGAGCTCACATATTAATTTATAATGATTTTATTGGATTTCACAGTTCCTTCCTCCTCCCACGGCAAATGGAATGAATTATATCCAACAGTTAATCACCATTTTATTTAACAATCTCGAAATCCTTTGATCTATGAAATAAGAAAGCCGAAAAAATTATTTGGCTCTAAAGTCAACAACCGCTCTTCGTCACCCTCCTTATATTCTAAGAAAACCCCTGAGAACGGAGTGTCACTATAATTTACTCCAACTATCCTAACCTCCTGCTCAGTTTTAAATAATTGGGAATAAATTGACATCATAGAAAATTGATCATCCTCATCCACCTCAAACCACGGAGCGATGTTTTCAACTAAATGTGAATTAACAACCCCATCATCATCAATGTAAAATTCAAATATAGTCTCATCTGATATAAAGTAAACTCTGTCATACATCGGGTGAAAAACCGGTGGTGCATCCGAATCTATGTAGCCAGTGACAACTACATCACGCACCCCAAATTTAACTATATGCTCACTAAACTCACTCATATACTCCATAAACTAACGCCAGAATGAAAAATCAGATACGAAAATTTCGTTTATTATCAGCCCACCAGGAATATGATTTATCGCATCGGCAATCTCATCATATGGAGGTGGGAGCATAAACGAAACACCAAAGTCATCATTAATAATGATGGAGCCATTGTATATTTTCTGCGACATCGTCAGCTTGATTATATCTATCACTTTCATTCCGGGGAATATGATTCCATTGTAGCCCCCTTGATAATGAGCATTACATCCAAGTGACAAAATGACACCGTCCTTATCTGTTACGACGGTCAAGGCATTATCGACTGTATATGAATTTCGCTCACTCCCGTCAGGTAGGAAGCGGCTTTTAATCTTAACGCTAAATCTGGAGTGCATCTCATTAATATATAATGAAATATTTTCATTTAGAGCGACATTCCCCATGGAAACACCCGACACAATCCTAGCGTTAAAATCAATCATGTTAGACACCGTAATATTAAATGATTTATCAATGTGTACGGATGGATATTTCAAAATTACCAAGCCTGCTCGCTTGGATATTTCCCCTTATAAATATCACCCCAAAGATTTTATCGACCCATTCGAGCCACCATTATACTTAGATGGCTCTCAATTGAACAACCTATTAGTGCAGAATCATTTGAAAATTAAATGGCTAGCAATTTTCGCACATGCATGTCATTACTAGGCATATATGGTGGATAACGTTCTGAATCTTTATCAGAAACATTTTCACTATTCCCATACATATCTATTTTCTTTCTATTCCCTAAAGCACCATATACAAAATAGGTGTTTTCGAATTTTTTAGCCTGCCCTTCCTGATGCCCTATAATTCTCCACTCACCAGAGATTTTCTTATCAAACAGACTATATGCATCCAAAATTATTGGGTGTGACCCAATTTGTGGATTAGAGAACAGATCATCTGGCACCTTCGGCTCTTTCGAGAACGTATCAAATATTTCTGCCGAGTGACCAATGCTAACCTTAGATATAATCCGCCCAAAACCATACTTTTCATCCGTTAGCTTAAAGCAGAATACATCGCCCGGTTTAATAAATCTGAGCATTGTCCTTGGTTTCTTTTCCCAACCCCAAAATTCGAGTTTATTCATCAACATTTACCCCCTAACCTTTTCTTATTTCCATAAGCATCTTTAAATGCTGCTGCGCGAGGATCTGTACGGCCATGATCGAATGAATTGTATTTATTTCCTCTATTGGTCGAAGATATTTCCTCACCTATAACGCCAGTGCGGGTTTTATATTTCTCTATATAATACTGCTCATAACCACGGGCTTGACCATACTTCACGGCTTCGTAGTTTTAGCACGCTACCGCCCACGCCGTTATTGGTTTAACAGCTAATAGGTTACAGGTACCGACTCGATGGTATGGTGGCATCAAGTAGTCCTGTTTCGTGGTGTTCTATCAACCTAAAGGCGTCGCGCTAACCGGACCAGCACAGGTTGCCCCCCTTCACGGCTAGGATCATCACTCTTGCTACGCCAAACTACCTCTTCAAAAAAGAGTCGTTATTAAAAATCAAAGGTAGCACTGTTTCCATTTTTCAATACCATTATCGTCATCAAGCCACTCTTTTTTATCAATACGCCATTCATCATTTTTTAGATGCAGGGTATATCGATATTTATTTTTAAATCCCGTATGTTGTTGAGTGACAAAAACCGCCTTGTTTTTGTTTATTTCAGAGATTAGCACCTCTTCGCTAGGAGAATATTCTGGTGGTTCACTACAAGATAGGGATGTTTGACGACCTTGCTTCCTTTCCTTCACCGCACAGAACTTATTGAATATCTCATCAAGTTCATCTTTCAACACAACCTTAATATTTTCCGAGTCATCTGCAGAAAGCAGTGGATAGCATCTCATTTCCCACTCATTCATCTTCATTATGAAATTAGTTAAAACATTTCTTGCTACTTCTACCGTTTCCATAACTCACCCCTATCAGCTCGTAAATATTCGGCCAAGTACTTTTTGACCGTTTTGGAATACATCGTACTGTATCGATGTTGGTCTTGCACCATCATTAGCATATTTGAAAGTCCATTCAATATCGACCGCACCTTGCTTATTTATAAATTTACGAACCGAGTCCTCAAATGTCCTATACTGCCCACGATTCACTCCTGGTAACTGCGGGAATACATTGCCCTTTCCACCTTGGCCCCCAGCACTTTTGCTAATATATGCCCCGCATCATCTGTCTGATATCCCATAGCCCTCGCAGCATCACGAGCACTCGTATTAACTGCAGTGCCTGTTTTGAGATCTGCTGGTGTTACAGTTGCCTTGGCTGAGAGTATTGTAGTGCAGACCGCTTTCGTCGTCCTGATATTGCCCGGCGTAGCGCAGTGGCTGCTGATACTGCGCGCCCTGCCGCTTCGCCGCGCCGGCCACCGTCTGGCTCTGAAGCTTGCCGATTTAGCTCATCACTTCATAGAAATAAACTTTCATCCACGCCAAGCACTTTCGTTTAAAGTCTCACCAACTTTTTTCATTTTTTATAGATATGTTATTATTGGTTATATCAAGGCAGAGATAGAAACCCAGCGTAGATTGAAAATATACACATTTGCCAGTATCTATAACGTTAACAAAAGGGTTAGAGGTTGTTGAGTACATAAACCATTTTAATCTATTAATTCCATCTGTACGTGCAATAAACCCTTCATTGCCCATTTCACCCTCACCACATAACAAGAAATCACCGTCAGGAAGTTGCACCTTGTTATTCACTTGAATCTCTGACCACACCTCGTCATACTGTTCAATCAATGCATTCAATGTTGTCTCATTACCTAATGAAATTTTATACTCCTTATTAAAGGTGTCTTTAAATTTATAATTCATCTCGAATTCAATGTCTATTTCTCTTACGACACCTACATCATTAATGATTACATCTAATCCGATCAGTTGATTGTCTTCCCACTTACTCTGCATTTCTTTAGCTATCATTTGCAACTCCCCGTTTTTTTGTTCTTGCTAACAATTGTTGGCTTTTTAGGTGTTCCTGTTGCTGGCAACTGGACTCTAGGAACATCAGAATTCTTAGGTTTAGAGTTCAGTTTTTTATTGAGATTACTCCCATACGTACCTCCAGTTGCTGGTGGTGGTAACGGCTCAGATAAATTAACTCTCTTAATCGGTACAGATTCTACATTAGCCATTTGTGCTGCATATAATCTGCGGTTGTCTAGAGATACTAATTGTCCATCCACTTCGGCAACATTCAATGGTCCACTTCGATTCCAATCCCAATTGTTATTAGACATATCATGTATATATCCAGTTACGTTATCAGATATATATGCTTGAGAATAATTTAACGACGAAGGATTAACCCATTCAATACTCAACCCAAACGGATCCACCCACATCAGCGGGTTCGGCGCATACTGATACAGGTTCAACCCTCCACGCAACCCTATCGGATCCTGCGTGGTGAAACGCCCCACTTCGGGTTCGTAGTAGCGGAACAGGTTGTAGTGCAGGCCGCTTTCGTCGTCCTGATATTGCCCGGCGTAGCGCAGTGGCTGCTGATACTGCGCGCCCTGCCGCTTCGCCGCGCCGGCTACCGTCTGGCCCTGCAGCTTGCCGAGGGTGTCATATTGCCCAGACCAGCACAGGTTGCCCGCTGCGTCGGTCACTTCCAGCGGCGCGCTGTTCAGATCGGTGTGATACCAGTAAATATCCGCCGAGCGGCTGTCGCCCGCCTGCTCCAGCGCCGCCAGCGGGCTCCACGGGCTGGCCGGATCGTAGCTCCAGCTGCGGCGGCTGCCGTCGTCGCGCTGCTCCTGCAGCAACCGGTAGCCCTGCCACAGGAAACGGGTCGTCTGTTCGGTTTTGCCCCTGTAGCGCACCGTTTTGCGGCTGCGGCGGCCCAGCGCGTCGTAATGGTATTGCTCGCCCTGCGGGCCGCGGCCGTGCGCCTGCACCTGCCGGTTGTCGGCGATCGGCACCAACGGCAGGTGTGCGAGGATGTCGTTTTGCAGGCTTATTAAACCAATTCATTCTTATTTTTAAAGAACGCCTCGCTGAACCTAATTTTTTAGCATTAAATTATATTGTTTATCCCTCTCCTTCTCACAAGCCATTTTCATTTGAAATTAGACGCTTCCATTTCTCAAGATATCCCTCAAACTCATCTATGCTCGAGACAATCATAGACTCCTCGGTGTACTCATTAAAAATCTCCACACCATTAGGTTTAATAGTTATAGTATGAGAGTTCCCCGTCCCCTCCCAAAATGGCAGAGTTCCAGAGCTTACAAGTTTACAAGCCTCAATAAACTCATTGACGCCATAGACACTTCTTTGGATATCATCCTTTAAAAAGTCAATCAGTATCCTAAAATCACCATCAGCTTCTATAGATGGATAACCGTCATCACCGATAAAAAATCTCATTCCCATCTCCATTACATTATTGGGAAAGCTGTATTAATATTCCCACCAGAATCCAAATAGCCACCAATCTTCACGCCACTAGGAGATATACCTTCCCACTTTCCATTTGACATGACCGTGCCATTATTATATGCCCCACGGACTTCAGTCATTACTTTCTGCCTGTTCCATGATGTTGGGAAAAATGTAGATTCTGGCCCTTTTTGTACCCATTGCCCACTAGTAGAATCGAATATTTCCACTTTACCTTTATATACACCATGAGCGTTTGGTGGTGTCGTGACTTGAGTTACTCTAGCTTTTCCTAGATGCCCAATGCTTCCTTCATGATGGAAACCAACAGCACGACCTCGGCGGTTAATCTCACCATGAAAAATATGTTTAGCGTTTACACTCTGACACCCAGCTAATCCCAAAGGATCAACCCACGTCAGTGGGTTCATGACATAAGCATATAAATTCAACCCGCCTTCCAACCCTATCGGATCCTGCGTGGTGAAACGCCCCACCTCGGGTTCGTAGTAGCGGAACAGGTTGTAGTGCAGGCCGCTTTCGTCGTCCTGATATTGCCCGGCGTAGCGCAGTGGCTGCTGATACTGCGCGCCCTGCCGCTTCGCCGCGCCGGCTACCGTCTGGCCCTGCAGCTTGCCGAAGGTGTCGTATTGCCCGGACCAGCACAGGTTGCCCGCTGCGTCGGTCACTTCCAGCGGCGCGCTGTTCAGATCGGTGTGATACCAGTAAATATCCGCCGAGCGGCTGTCGCCCGCCTGCTCCAGCGCCGCCAGCGGGCTCCACGGGCTGGCCGGATCGTAGCTCCAGCTGCGGCGGCTGCCGTCGTCGCGCTGCTCCTGCAGCAACCGGTAGCCCTGCCACAGGAAACGGGTCGTCTGTTCGGTTTTGCCCCTGTAGCGCACCGCTTTGCGGCTGCGGCGGCCCAGCGCGTCGTAATGGTACTGCGCGTCGAACTCGCCCTGCGGGCCGCGGCCGTACGCCTGCACCAGCCGGTTGTCGGCGTCGTAGCGGTAGTGCTGTTCGTACAGGCCGTTACGCCGGCTGATCAGGTTGCCCCAGGCGTCGTAACGATAAAACAGTTTTTGCCAGTGCGTCAGGCGGTTGTCGGCGATCGGCGCCAGTGGCAGGTGCGCGTCGATGTCACTCTGCGGGCTGCGCTCGCCCAGCAGGTTATCCGCCAGATCGTACACCAGCCGTGCGCCCGGTTTGCCCTGATTGGGTTCGCGGTGTTGCAGCAGGCGGCCTTCGGCGTCGTAACCGTAATGCACTTCGCCGCGCAGCGCGTCGCTCACCCCGGCCAGCTCGCCGCGGCCGGTGTAGCGATAAGCGCGCCACAGCACGCCGTCTTCCGGCCGGGTCAGTTTATCGTGGCCAAAGGCGCTGCTCTGCCAGCTGCGGCGGCCCAGGGCGTCGTAACGCCGCTGCTGCTGCAGCGCGCCCTGGCTGCGGCTGGTTTCCCGGTGCAGGCGATCGCGGGTGAATTCGCTCACCACCTGCTGGTTGAATTTGATGGCGCTGGCGTGGCCGGAGCCGTAATACAGCCACTGCAGGCGATCGCCCTGCGGCAGCGTCAGCGCCTGCAGGTTGGCCAGCGCATCCCACTGGTATTGCAGCTCGCCGTTCACGCCCTGTTCGCCGAGCAGCCGCCCGGCGGCGTCATAGCGCATCTGCACGCTGTCCGGCTCGATGCCCAGCACCGCGCCGCTCGCCGTCGGCAGGCGGTTCAGCTCGCGCAGCCGCCCCATGGCGTCGAAACGGTAATGCCATTCCGCGCTGGCGTTGCCGCGCCAGACCAGTTGCCCGGCCTCGTCGAAGCGGAAGCGCTGTTCGCGCTGCGTCAGCTCGCCTGCGCTGCCCGGCAGGCCGACCTCGCGGTGCTCCTCCAGCAGCCCGGCCGCGCCGTAGCGATAATAGTGGCGGGTGTCGTCCGGGCGCTCTTCGGCCAGCACGCGGCCGACTGCGTCATAGCTGAAGCGATATTCGCCGCCGTTGCCGTTCTCCAACCGCGTCAGCCAGCCCTGCGGGCTGTAGTGATAGCGCCGGGTGCGGTTGATGCGGTCTGTGATGCTGACCGGCAGCCCCAGGGCGTTGTACTGCCAGCGGGTCAGGCTGCCCAACGCGTCCTGATGTTCGGCCAGCTGGCCGTGCGCATTCCAGTTAAAGCGCTCTTCGCCGCCGCCCGGGTGGATCAGGGTGTGCAGGCGGCCGCCGTTATCCCACAAGTAGCGCGTCTGATGGCCTTCGGCATCGGTCTGCGCCGTCAGTTGCCCCAGCGCATCGTAGGTATAAGCCGTGACGCTGCCGGAACAGTCGGTGTAGCGCGTCAGCTGGCCGCGGGCGTCCCACTCCAGCTTCACTTCCCCGCCCAGCGCGTCGATCACACTAGCGGGCAGGCTCTCTTCGTCATCCGGATAGCGGTACAGCGTGGCGTTGCCCAGCGCATCGACATAGCGCGTCGGGCGCCCCAGCGTGTCCCAATGCTGCGCCTCGCTGCTGCCGTCCGGGTAGGCGACGGCGAACAGCCGGCCGCTGTTGCGCGAATATTGATAGCGCGTCACGCGGCCGAGCGGATCGGTCTCCGACAGCAGGCGGCCGTAAGGATCCCATTCGCTCTGGCGCTGCGCGCCGCCGGGCAGCAGCACGCTGCACAGCTCGCCGCGTTGGTAGATAAAACCGTAGCGGCGCTGGTCGAAATCGGTGTACTGCGCCACGTTGTCGTCGTCATCCAGCCGCCACTCCGCCCGTTTGCCGTCGCCGCGCACCGCGCTGCGGCGCCCGCCGGCGAAGTCGTAACCGAACTCAAGGGATTCCCCGGCGCTGTTGCGGTAGGCCGTCACGCGCGGCACGCCGTCGATCTCTTGCCATTGGTATTCGTTCAGCAGCCCGGCGGCGTCCTGGTGGCTGATCATCAGGCCGTCGCGCCAACCAAAGCGGCGCGTCACCTCACCGGCGCGGTTGCTCACCGTCGTCAGTTGGCCCAGCTCATCGTAACCGTAGCGCGCCAGCGTCCGTTCGCCTTCGGCGGTTTGCAGCGCCACTTCGCGCAGGCGGCCCTGCGCATAGTGGCACATCAGGCGCTGCCCGGCGCTGTCCACCAGTTCGCTCAGCAGCCCCTCGTCGTCGTAGAACAGCGAGGTGGCGTTGCCGATGGCGTCGGTGATCATGCTCAGCCGGCTCGGCTGGTCGCCCGCCAGCGGCGGGTAGTGGAAAATCTGTTCGCCGACGTCAAACAGCTGCCAGCTGCCGTCGTCGTTGTGCATCAGCCAGCATTTTTCGGCTTCGCAGTAGGTTTTATGGCCGCGCGGCACCTGCGGGAAAGCGACGAAGTCGCCGGAAGGCGCACGCCACACCAGGCCGTCCTGATACGGCTGCAGGCTGCTCTCCCAGAACAGGTTCCAGCCGCGGCCCAGTACGCCGTCGCCGGGGTTGCCGCTGCGCCAATAGCGTTGCCAGGCGACCGGCAGCCGCGAAGGCAGCACGAAATCGAGATCGTCTTCGCCGTCGAGGAATTTTTGGCCGCTAACGATATCCACCGGCCGGGCGATAATGCCCACGGCGGCGGTGGCGGTCATCAGCGTGCCGGCGCGGCAGGCGATGCGCGCCAGTTTGTTGATGCCGGGCAGCTTGCCCAGCAGTTTGCCCAATGCCCCCAGCTTGCCGGCGGCGCCGCCCACGCCGCCCACCAGGCCGGCGAACAGCAGCGTCAGGTCAGAGACCTTGTACAGCCAATCCGGCACTTCGGGCTTGATCGGCAAGGTGGTGACGGTGCCGCCACCGATAAACACGTTGGGTGAGCCTTCCATCACCTGCGCGTCGCAGTTGGTTTTGTCCCCCACGCGCGAGGCGGGCTGGCCGTTGATACTGACCTTGTCGGAGCCCTGCGCCATCTGCATGCTCGGGCCGTCGTCGCTGCAGGCCACCTGGCTGTTGGTGGCGAGCGCGGCGGGTTTGCCGTTGATGAAAACGTTGGTGGAGCCGGTGACGATATTGCCTTTGGGGGTCAGGCTACCGGCACCGGCATCGGCAATGCCGTCGCGCGCCGCGGTGGCCGCCTCCCCGGTGAGATACCCCACCGCCAGGCTGGCGCCGATGAGCAACACGCCGACGCCGATACAGGAAGCCGCCAGGCCGGCGACGAACAGCGCCCCCGCCGCCAATGCGCCTGCGGCGGCGATCAGGCCGCCGACAATCGTGCCGGCAATCATGCCGGCCAGGGCATGGGAGTGCCCGATAATATCGCCGACGCGAGCCGCTTCGGTCATCGTAAGGTCCTTTTACGTGAAGAGTTCATCGTTATGCCGCCCGGTAGCTGCTCAGCACCTGCAACAGCAGCACGTCGTCTTGCGGCGTCAGCTTGCGCGCCATCGCCAGGGTGAACACCAGCACCCGGCCCTCCGCCAGCGCGAACACCGCCTGGTTTTGCCAGATGCGTTTGCCGTCGCGCAGGTAGCTGGCGCGCACCCATTCACCGGCGACCAGCCCATCGCCCAGCGACGCCGGCTCGCGGCTTTTGAACGCCCAGCCTTTCAGCCCCTGCGCCAGCGCATCAAGCTGGCGGGTGACGTAGCTTTCCAGGTTCTCCGCCGGCTGCAGCGCATCGCGGGAAATATTGATTGAGGGGGAAACGTCATCGCCGGCCAGCAGTACGTTGACGGTGCGATCGGCATAGCCTTCCGGCAAAGCGACGCTGCCTTCGCTGAAAGCGCAGCGGGATAAAGCGGACATGCGAGGATCCTTTTGCATAAATAATGCTTAAGCATCGCATAACTTAGCCTTGAAATAAAACCATCAGAGGCCATCAATGTTGCGCGGCGTGACCGCGTTCACTGTGAAAAAGGCCCTGGCCGGAACCTTGCCTGGAATCAAGTCGTCACATTACAGAATTATCTGAATCCACCGGCGCGCCGACGCCCTGATTGTGGCTATACTCGGCTATCGCCCTTTTCAGGAGATCAGGATGTTGAGATTAACCCGCAGCGCGCTGCTGTGCGCCGCGCTGGCCGCGTTTACCGCCGCCGCCGAAACGCCGAAGTTCGGCCCGGAACTGCAGGGCTTCCACTACCCCTATCCGTTGCAGCAGTTCAGCTTCGCCTCGCAGGGGCAGACATTAAAGATGGGCTATATGGACGTGCCGCCGGAAGGCGCCGCCAACGGCCGCACCGCGCTGCTGCTGCACGGTAAAAACTTCTGTGCCGCTACCTGGCAGGACACCATCAAGGCGCTGAGCAAGGCCGGTTATCGCGTGATCGCGCCGGATCAGATCGGCTTTTGTTCTTCCACCAAGCCGGCGCATTACCATTACAGCTTTCAGCAGCTGGCGCAAAATACCCACGGGCTGCTGCAGAATCTTAAAATCAGCAAGGCCATCGTCATCGGCCACTCTACCGGCGGCATGCTGGCCACGCGTTACAGCCTGATGTACCCGCAGGCGGTGGAACGGCTGGTGATGGTCAACCCGATCGGGCTGGAGGACTGGAAGGCGAAAGGCGTGCCGTGGCGCAGCGTCGATCAATGGTTCGAGCGCGAGCTGAACACCACCGCCGAGGGCATCCGCAACTATGAGCAACGTACCTATTACGGCGGCCGCTGGAAGCCGGAGTACGATCGCTGGGTGGATATGCTGGCCGGGCTGAACAACGGGCCGGGCCACCGCCTGGTGGCGTGGAACTCGGCGCTGATCTACGACATGATCTTCACCCAGCCGGTGTATTACGAGTTCAAGGATCTGCAAACGCCCACCACCTTGATGATCGGCACCGCCGACACCACCGCCATCGGCAGCGATATCGCCCCGCCGGCGATCAAGGCCGCGATCGGGCATTATGACGTGTTAGGCAAACAGGCGGCGAAACTGATCCCGCACGCCACGCTGATCGAGTTCGCCGGGCTCGGCCACGCGCCGCAGATGGAGGAGCCGGAGCGTTTCCATCAGGCGCTGCTCAAGGCGCTGCAACCCTGAGCGCCCGATTGGCGCAGCCGCCGCGCGGCGGCTAAACTTTCAGCTGGCACTCAACGGCAGGAGACAGCCATGCGACAGATTATTGCCAGCGCCTTCGTCAGCCTCGACGGCGTGATGCAGGCGCCGGGCGGGCAAGAGGAAGACCGCAGCGGCGGCTTTCGCTTCGGCGGCTGGACCGCCCCCTACTGGGATGACGCCGTCGCGGAAACGATGGGCGATCTTTTCTCGGCGCCTTTTGACTTGCTGCTCGGGCGGCGCACCTACGATATTTTCGCCGGCTACTGGCCGCAGATCACCGACGAGGCCGACCCGTTTTCGGCCGATATCGCCCGCACGTTCAATCAGGCCACCAAGTACGTCGCCACTCATCACGGCGAGACGCTGGCGTGGCAGAACAGCCAATGGCTGGGGCGGGACATCATCGCCCGGCTGCGCGAGCTGAAACGCGGTCAGGGGCCGGTGCTGCTGGTGCAGGGCAGCAGCACCCTGATGCAACAGCTGCTGGCCAACGACCTGGTGGACGAACTGCGCCTGCTCACCTACCCGGTGCTGCTCGGCGCAGGCAAGCGGCTGTTCGATGAAAACGCTGCGCCGACGGCCTTTACGCTGACCCAATCGGTGGTCTCACCCGGCGGCGTGATCGTGGCCCACTACCGCCGCGCCGGCGAGGTGACCACCGGCGACTTCACGGTGGAAAGCGCAGCGGCCCAGTCGTAAAAAAAGGGCCGTTCGGCCCTTTTCTCTTTCCCCTTCATCACCCTCAGGCAAACAGAATATCGCTCTGCACCACCTGCCCGACCACGTGGATCTTGAAGTCGGCGGCGTAGCTGTTGCTGTGGGTGTTCATCAACAGATCGGTGGTGCCGTTAAGGGCGTCGAAGTTGAGTTGGATTTCGCCTTTCTGGCCGCTGAAGGCGCTGCCGCTGTCGATAAAGCGCAGCTCGCTCAGGCTGTTGTTGAAGCGCAGGCCGGAGAGGTCGATCTTGTCGATGCCGTGCTCGAAGTCTTCAATCACGTCGAACGCCGCCACCGTGGACTCTTTGGCGCTGAGATAGACGAAATAGTCGGTGAAGTTATTGGCGTCTTTGCCGCCCCACAGATGATCCGCCCCCAGCCCGCCGTACAGGATATCGGAACCGGCGTTGCCCGCCAGCAGATTGTCCTGATCGTTGCCGATGATCACATCGCGCCCGCTGCCGCCGATGGCGTTCTCGATGATCGCCCCGCGCGCGATGGCGACGTTCTGCGTGCCGCCGCCGACGCTGGAAAACGCGCCGTCGTTCAGGTTGATCATCTGCTGCTGGCTGTAGCCGGAGAAGTCCAGCGTGTCGTTGCCGCCGGCGTCCCACACCGCGAAGTTGACCGGTTTGCCGTTGTCCGCCGTGGCGGTCAGGAAATCACGGCCAGTGTTGGAATTGAAGCCATACACCGTGTCGCCGGTGCGGGTGTTCATGTTGGCGCCGTACAATTTTTGGATCGCGGCGATGTCATCCACCATCGGCCCATAACCGTATACCCCTTTGGTATCGGCGCCGGTATAACCGGCGTTGAAATAGCTCATGATCGAGTATTGCAGCGAATCCTGATAATAAGCCGCATCGTTCTGGTAACTCGGGTTGCCCAACGACGCGTCATAAGAGCCCGGATGCGCCAGCCCCAGGGCATGGCCCAGCTCGTGGGTGAAGGTCTGGCTGCTGAAGTCGCCGCTAACCGGTGCCTTATGGGTGGCGAAGTTCTTGTTGAACCATACCGTACCGGCGAAGGCGTTATCGCTGCCCGCTTTGGAGCTCGGCGGGTAATAGGCGTAAGCGTTGATGGCATTGGGGCCGCTGCCGGCGGCGGTGCTGCCGTCGGCGCGCTGGGTGAAGTAAGCGAAGGTAATGTCCGCGCGGTGGTTGATGTCGGTGGACGCCGCCGCAGTAAAGGTTACGTTCGCCACATCGGCCCAGGCCTGCATCGATTTCAGCGCCTGAGCCTGCGCCGCCAGGGTCAGCGGCTGCAGCCCCTTGTCACCGTCGCCGGTCTGGCCGATGCGGTTCAGCGCGCTCTGCGTCAGAAAGGAATAGGTCAGCGCCACCGGCTGGTGATACACCTGATCGCCGTTGTGCGTCAGGCCCGGTCGCGTCAGCTGATCGGCGGCGCGATCGAAGCTGAAGTTATCGCGGATTTTGCCCAGGTTGTTGATGGCTGCTCCGCCGCGCTGGTTGCTGTATAGGTTGGCGTTATCCAGCGTAAACAGCGCGCCGTACCCTAACCCATCATAGAGGCTGCCGGGTCGGTGATAGTAAAACTGATAGTTATGATCGTTGGGGGATGTGGCGGACAGGCTGGTGAACTCATCGTCATCTTGCAAAATGTCGTTGTGGCGACTGCTCATTGCATTCTCCTTTTACACAGTAGGAATCCACTCGCTTTGTAAGACTATTCATCAGTCGTTCTAATCTAAGCCATGACTTAGGATTGACCAGTATAGCCATTAACCCCGACGGCGCGAGCCCACGCCGCCGCGCATCATCGCGCCGGGCGTTAAGGCGGAAATAATCATAACGATTTGTATTAGCGCGGTATTAATGAGAAAGATAAGCGTATCGGTGGGCTAATGACTCGTCTTTATAGGCATGGTATCGCCGGTTAGATCAGAATTATCGAGGATTAAAAAACCTAATCCTTGCCTCATCATCCCGCTGGGAACGTGCTAAGGTGTGAACGGACAGCCGAAAGGAGTGACCCGATGCCAACCCATTTCCTTATGCGCGCCTTGCGCCGCGCCAGCCTGACAGGAGTCGTTATGAGCGTATTGTGCAGCAGTGCCCTGGGCAGTTCACTGCCGTTGTTGGAACCCGCCGCGCTGAAGGGCGACTGGCAGCTCGCCGCCATCGGCGACGGTAAAACCGTCTGCGAGGTGCAGCTGAGCGACGAAGCGGTAGCCAACACCAACGCTTTCCGCTTCACCGCCTCCGCCCAGTGCCTGCAGCCGTTAGCACTGCACGCGCTGCCGGTCGCCTGGCGGCCGACGCCGGACGGCATGACGCTGACCGACGCCGAAGGGAGCATGGTGGCGTTTCTGGCCCTGACCGCGCCGAAGCGCTATGAGCTGATCGACCGCAACGGCCCTTCGCGCTTTGTGCTGATCCCGCGCTAATCCCTCAGGCGAACAGCAAGCCGAGCAGCGCGCCGCCCGCCAGCACCCACAGCGGATGAAGGCGCTTGCTCATGCTCAATCCCGTCGCCAGCGCCACGATCGCCGCCAACCGCCAATTGGGCGCGGAAGCCTCGGCGATCAAAAGGCCGCTGGCCGCCACCAACCCCACGGTGAGCGGCACCAGCCCGGCCTGCACGATGCGGCGCCACGGGCGATCCTTAAAGCGCCGCCAGGCGCCCATCACCAGCAGCGTGACGATGGAAGACGGCCCAAACTTGGCGACCGAAGACACCAGCAGCCCCGCCCAGCCGGCGACGTGCCAGCCGACCAGCGGCACGATCATCATGTTCGGCCCCGGCGCGGCCTGCGCCATGGCGAACAGCGCACTGAACTCCTGGGCGCTCATCCACTGATGCACTTCCACCACCTGCCGCTGCATCTCCGGCAGAATGGTCATGCCACCGCCGAACGCCAGCAGAGAGAGCTCGGTGAAGATCAGCGCCAGCGCAATCAACACCCCGCTCATGACGGCCACCGCCACATCAGCAGAATGCTCAGCGGCGCCAGCACCAGCATGGTCGGCAGCAGCGGCAGGCGCAGCCAGGCGATGGCGATCAAGGCCAGCGCCACAATCGCCAGCGCCGCCCACTTGCCGCGCAGCGGCAGCAGCATCTTAATCCCGGTCGAGAGCAGTAACCCGGCGGCGGCGGCGGCCAGACCGGCGAACACATGTTGCACGTGGGGATCGTTCTGGAAGCGGGCGTAGACCACACCCAGCCCCACCACGATCGCCGTCGGCGCGCTGATCAGGCCCAGCAAGGCGCACAGCGCACCGCGTAGCCCGCGAAACTCCATCCCCACCGCCACCGACAGGTTGATCACATTACCGCCGGGCAGAAACTGGCACAGCCCGAGCAGCTCGGTGAACTGTTCGCCGCTCAGCCAGCGCCGGCGCTCCACCAACATGCTGCGCGCCAGCGGCAACACGCCGCCGAAGCCGATCAGCCCCAGCCACAGAAAGCCTAAAAACAGCTCCGCGTTGCCCGGCGCTGCCGCCGGGTGCGGTTTTAACGTATTGATATCTGACATGACATTGCCGTTCCACATCGCTTGTTTTGATGTCTGGTATCATGCGCGCCGCCGTGCCATGATGTCTAATGCATTCCAGAACAACTAAAGATACCTTTGAGGTATGGATATGATCGAACTGCGTCGCCTGCGGGCGTTCGTCACCGTGGTGGAAGAAGGCAACATCACTCGCGCCGCCGAGCGGCTGTTTATCCAGCAGCCGCCGCTCACCCGCCTGTTGCAGGGGCTGGAAGACGAACTGGGCGTGAAATTGTTGCAGCGCCTGCCGCGCGGCGTGCGCGTCACCGAAGCGGGCGGCGTGTTGTTCGAGGAAGCCCGCGCCCTGCTGGCGCGCGCCGAGCGCCTGCGCGAAGCGGTCCAGCGTGCCGCCCGTGGCGAGCAGGGCCACATCGCCATCGGTTTCACCAGCTCCGCCGCGCTGCACCCGTTCGTGCCCAATCTGCTACGCCGTTACCGCGACATTCTGCCGGGCATCACCACCCAACTGGAAGAGGCCGGCAGCGGCGAGCTGATGGAGGCGTTGCTGGAACAACGCCTCGACGCTGCCTTCGTGCGCTCGCCGGCCAGCGGCATTCCCGGCCTGAGCGTGGAACCGGTGCTCAGCGAACCGATGATCGTCGCCCTGCCGCTGGGCCACCGGCTAGCGCAAGAGACGCAGCAGCCGCTGCCGCTGGCCGAACTGGCCCACGAGGCCTTTATTCTCTATCGCCGCCCGGCCGGCCAGGGGCTGTACGACGCCATCCTGGCCGCCTGTCACCGCGCCGGCTTCAGCCCGCGCATCGTGCAGGAAGCGCCGCGCCTGCCGGCAACCCTCAGCCTGGTCGGCGCCGGGCTGGGGCTGTCAATCGTGCCCGGCTCGATGCGGCGGCTGGGCGGCGACGGCATCGTCTACCGCCCCCTCGCCGAAGAAGCGCAGCTCAGCGCCCCGCTTTACCTGGCGCTGCGCCGCAGCCCGGCTTCGCCTATCGTCGAGCGCTTTCGTCAGCTGGTGCTAGAGACCGTGGGGCAGTCATAACAAATAGCCCGAACGGCCAATAAAAAATGACGTTCGTTTATTATCTATTTAAACCTATCGGCGATTAAATTTAATTCCTATTAATGACTATTCAACTTCCGATGAATTAATTAAACCCGCACTCACTTAGTAACAAACGCAAACAAATAAGCGCCTACCTAATAAACGCCAGCCGCTAGGATTTAAGGGTCACAGCAAAATCCCGCCGATGACAAAAACCATTTCAATGGCGATCGCGCCTTCCCTGTCGCCTGCCTCTGCAGGCGCACGGTTTTATATTGGAGAAAAAGCTATGCTATCGCGTCGTGATATATTGAAAGTCTCCGCCGTCAGTGCGGCCGCCGCCGGCATGATCGGCGGCATCGCCAAAAATGCCGCTGCCGACGACCATCGCAATATCGTGCCCCCCAGCAGCTACCAGCCACCTGCCGATGCCCAGCATCTCTATAAATACAAATTCACCGACAGCAAAAAACGCAGCCTGCCCAGCGGCTGGGCGCGCGAAGCCACCGTCGAGCAGTTTCCGATCTCCGAGGGCGTGGCCGGCGTCGACATGACGCTGGAGCCGGGCGGCGTGCGCGAACTGCACTGGCATGCCATCGCCGCCGAATGGGCGTTCATGCTGGAAGGCCATGCGCGCATCACCATCCTCGATCCTGAAGGAAAATGTGAGGTGGCAGATTTCGGCCCCGGCGACGTCTGGTATTTCCCGAAAGGCTACGGCCATTCCATTCAGGCGTTGGCGGACGGTGCGCATTTTATTCTGGCGTTCGATAACGGGCACTTCTCCGAATTCGGCACCTTCAGCATCACCGATTGGGTGGCGCATATGCCGAAAGAGGTATTGGAAAAAAGCGTCGACATGCCGGCGGCGGTATTTTCCAAGGCCAAACAGGGCGAGGCTTATATTGTCGGCGGCGCCGTTCCGCCCGCCTTGCCATTACCGAAAAACGACGGCGGATTAAATAACGCTCCTCTGACCCACCGCTATGAATTAATGAAGCAAAAACCGTTCTTTGAAAATGACGCCGGCAGCGTGCATTTGGTGTCGTCGAAAGAATTCCCCATCTCCACCACCATGACCGGCATCATCGAGATCGTGAAACCCGGCGCGATCCGGGAATTGCACTGGCACCCCAATGCCAACGAATGGCAATACTATATTTCCGGCAAGGGCCGCATGACGGTGTTCAGCTCGCACGGCCACGCGCAGACGGAAGAGTACGCGCCTTCAGACGTCGGCTACGTTCCGCAGGGCTTCGGCCATTACATCGAGAACATCGGCGATGAGGATTTGAAGGTATTGATCGTGATGGACAACGGTATCTATCAGGACATTTCGTTGTCCGACTGGCTGGCGAAAACCCCGGCCTACCTGCTGGCGGACAACTTCAATAACCAGGTTGAAGACTGGCAGGAACGGCCGAAAGACAAACGGGTGATGTCGCGGCGCAGCCGCTGACGCCACGGCGAGGGAGAAACCTCCCTCGCCCTCCGGCCCGCCGCTTACAGCGTCGCTTTAAAGAACGGCACCAGCTTCTCCAGCGCCTGAGCTACCGGCTCCGGTTTGTCGTAGAGATCGTAATGTGACCAGCCTTCTACCACCACCAGCTCTTTGTGCTGCGACTTGGCGCGGCGCACAATCTCATAGCCGTCGCGCAGCGCGCCGAACAGGCCGGGTTTGCTGCCGACAATCACCAACAGCGGCTGGGTCAGCAGCACTTCCGCTAGGTGGAACGCGTCCCAGCCCACGGCTACCGCGTTATGGGAATACAGCGTCTTGTTTACGCCGTTCGGCTTCTCGCCGCGCGCCGTACGGTAGTATTCCGTCGCCTCGCGCAGATCGATATCGGCGCCGTCTTGTTGCGCCGCCTCAACGCTCGGGTACAGGCCCACATCCACACGCAACGCCACGCCGCGCGCCTCTGCGGTGCGCTGCCGGGCAATATCCTCCAGGAAAGCCACAGGATCGCCATTGGCCAACACGCCCTCGCGCATCACCCGGCCATAGTTGGCGCCGGTAATGGTCGCCACCGCTTTGATGCGCCGCTCGGTCATCGAAGCATTGATGGCGTAACCGCCGCCGCCGCAGATGCCGAGCACGCCGATACGCTGGTCGTCAACGTAGTCCAGCGTCACCAGATAATCGGTCACGACGCGAAAATCTTCCACGCGCTGGGCGGGATCTTCGATAAAGCGCGGTTCGCCGCCGCTCTCGCCCTGGAAGCTGGCGTCGAACGCGATGACCACAAAGCCGGCTTTCGCCAGCGCCGCCCCATAGACAGTGCCCGAAGTCTGCTCTTTACAGCTGCCAATTGGATGGGCGCTGATGATCGCCGGGTACTTTTTCCGCTCGTCGAAATCCGGCGGGAAGTGGATATCCGCCGCGATGTCCCAATACTGACGTTTGATTTTGACCGTTTTCATCATGAGTTCCTCACAGGGTTGCTGGCTCGGGAAACGCACTCGGCATCGCTTCCGCTGGGATAACGCTCACTTTATACGCCGTATTGTTCTTTGATAAGCCCAGAGAATGGACTACAGTGTTAAGCTGTAATTTACAATACGGGCATCTCGATGGATCCTTCCTTGCTTCCTTCACTGGCGTGGTTCGCGCATATCGCGCAGCACCGCAGCTTTACCAAAGCGGCGGCCCAAATGGGCGTTTCCCGCGCCGCGCTGTCGCAAAACCTGAAGGCGTTGGAAAAACAGCTGAACGTCAAGCTGCTCTACCGCACCACCCGCGATATGTCGCTCACCGAGGAAGGGCAACGCCTGCTGGAAGCCCTGACGCCCGCCCTCAGCACGATCGAGCACGCCGTCGGCACGTTGGAAGAGAGCCGCCATGAACCGGCGGGGCTGCTGCGGATAAACACTTCGCGCACAGCCGCCAAGCACTTTATCGAACCGCATATCGGCGAATTCCTGATGCGCTACCCCAGGCTGAAGCTTGAACTGGTGATGGACGACGGCATGGCCAGCATCATTTCCGAAGGTTACGACGCCGGCATTCGGCTGGGTGAAAGCCTCGCCGAGCATATGGTGGCGATCCCCATCACGCCACAGGTGGCGCTGGCGGCGGTGGCCACGCCGCAGTACCTCAGCCGTTACGGCACGCCCGCCACGCCGGCGGATCTGGTCAACCACAACTGTATCGCTTTTCGCCACGCAACCAGCGGCGCCATTTATCAATGGGAGTTTTCCACCGTCGAGCGGCACGCGCGCCATACCTTTTCCGTCGAACCGAAAGGCAGCGTGATCACCAACGACGACGACGGCATGATCCGCGCCGCATTACAGCACGTCGGCATTATTCAGCACTTTGATTTCGCCGTGAAAGCGATGGTGGAACGCGGTGAGTTGGTGCGGATACTGCAGGCCTGGTCGCAGCCCTTCCCCGGCTTCTATCTGTACATTCCCTCCCGTGAGCACATGTCTTCCAAGGTCAGGGCGCTGCTGGACTTTCTGGTCGAGAAGCGCGCAGGCTAATCCGGCCCGCGCGCCTTTTCGCTACTGCTTGCGCTGCTCCGCTACCTGCTTGGCGGTGACTTTGCCCTGCTTATCGCCGAAGTGGCCGACCACGAAGTTGGCGACCGCCGCCACTTCCTCGTCGGAATAGGCGCTGCCGAACGCCGGCATCATTTCATGCCGATCGCCGATGCTGATGCTCGTCCCCTTCAGGATGGCCTGCACCACGCTGCGCCCCTGCGGATCGTTCACCGCCGTGCTGCCCACCAGCGAAGCGTACTCGCTCTGGCGGCCCGGCCCGTTCCACTGGTGGCAGCCGCTGCAGTCGTTGGCGAACAGCCGCCGCCCGAGCGAACTGTCTTGCCCGCCCGGCAGGATCGGGGTGGATGCCGCCGCGCCCTTCGGCTGCAGGTTCACCGCCGCCGCGCCGTCGCCGGCGATCGGCTCGATATCGCGCAGGTATTTCACCAGCGCCAGATTATCTTCCGGCGTCAGGAACTGCAGGCTGTTTTCCACCGCTTCCGCCATCGGGCCGGCGGCGCTGCTGCGCCCCGGCGCATGACCGGTGGCCAGATACTGCGACAGCTGCTGGTCGCTCCAGCTGCCGATGCCGGTCTGTTTGTCCGGCGTGATGTTGGCGGCGAACCACCCCTGCACCACTTCACCGCTCAGGTGCTTGCTCTGGTTAAGGCCGAACCCCAGATTGCGCGGCGTATGACACTCGCCGCAGTGGCCGAGCGCCGTCGCCAGATAGGCGCCGCGATTCCACTGTTCATCCTTGTTGAGATCCGGCGCGAAGCGCTGCTCCCGGAAGAACGCCAGGTTCCAGAATTTCATGCCCCAACGCTGGTTGAACGGGAACGACAGATCGTTTTGCGGGTTGGCCTGTTTCACCGGCGGCAGACTGAACAGATAATCCTTGATCGCCAGCACGTCGTCGCGGCTCAGCCCGGTGTACGAGGTGTACGGCATCGCCGGATACAGGTTGCCCTGCGGACCGATGCCCTCACGTACCGCGCGCACGAACTGATCGTCGCTCCAGTTGCCGATGCCGGTCTCCTTGTCGGCGGTGATGTTGGTGCCGTAAATGGTGCCGAACGGCAGTTTAAAGACGAAGCCGCCCGCATAAGGCGCGCCGCCCGG
This sequence comes from Serratia sp. Ae19-1, assembly GCF_059801225.1. NCBI lineage: Bacteria > Pseudomonadati > Pseudomonadota > Gammaproteobacteria > Enterobacterales > Yersiniaceae > Serratia > Serratia sp. Ae19-1. Next base: position 455,287 of record NZ_JBCHWD010000004.1, read on the forward strand.
CGCGGTATGGCACGCCACGCAGTCGGCGGCGCGCGCCAGGTACTCGCCGCGCGCCAGCTTATCGGTGATGCCGGCCGGCGCCCCGGCGATCGGCGCCGCGGGTTCCGCGCCGGTTGGCCGCAGTTGCGTGTACAGCGCGTACCCTCCCGCCAGTACCGCCACGGCGATAATCAGCCATAACAGCCCTTTCAAGGCGTTGCTCATCGCATCTCTCCCTAACCCAATGCCTTGGCGGCCTGGTGGATGGCGGCGCGAATGCGCACATAGGTGGCGCAGCGGCAGACGTTGCCGCCCATCGCCGCATCGATGTCCGCATCACTTGGATTTTTACTTTGCGCCAACAGCGCGCTGGCGCTCATGATCTGGCCGGACTGGCAGTAACCGCACTGCACCACGTCCAGGTCGAGCCAGGCTTCCTGCACCGCTTTGCCCTCCGGCGTGGCGCCCACGGCTTCGATGGTGGTGATTTTCTTGCCGACGGCGGCGGAGACCGGCGTCATGCACGATCGCACCGGCACGCCGTCCAGATGCACGGTGCAGGCACCGCACATGGCGATGCCGCAGCCGAACTTGGTGCCGGTCAGGCCGGCTTCGTCACGCAAGAACCACAGCAGGGGCATGTGCGGGTCACCCTCAAAGGTCAGCGGCTGCTCGTTTACGGTTAATTGCATCATCAGGTTCTCTCCTTGTCAGACGCCGGATTCGCGGTGGGATTATGCAGCGGCAGGTTCAGCGAGCTGCGCGGCCGCCCGAGCAGCGCCAGCGCGTTGCCGACCGCCGGAGCGATGGTCGGCACCCCCAGTTCGCCTATGCCGGTCGGTTTCTCGCTCGAGGGCACGATGATCACCTCGATCTCCGGCATCTCATCGATGCGCAGCGGGCGGTAATTATTAAAGTTGGACTGTTCAACCACGCCATCTTTCAGCGTAATGTTGCCGTATAGCGCCATGCTGAGGCCGTAGCCGATGCCACCTTCGATCTGCGCGCGGATCACGTCGGGATTCACCGCCACGCCGCAGTCCACCGCGCACCACACCTTGTGCACTTTCGGAATGCCGCCCTCGCCGATCGACACCTCGGCCACCTGCGCCACATAGGTATCGAACGCCTTGGCGACGCCCACGCCGCGCGCGCGTCCGTCCACCACTTTGGCACCCTGCCAGCCGGCGGCTTTGGCCACCGCCCGCAGCACACCCGCCGCACGCGGCGCCTCGCCCATCAACGCCAGCCGCCCTTCAACCGGATCCTGCCCGGTCTCCTGCAGCAATTGATCGATAAAGCTCTCCACCGCGTGGCCGGTGTGGGTGCTGGCGACCGATCGCAGTGAGGTGGTCGGCACCTTGCCGGGCACGATGTGCGCATCGCAGCGGAAGGCTTCGAAGGTATAAGGCACCTCGCTGGCACCCTCGACCATCATCTGATCGAGGCCGTTGACCACCAGCGCATCCATCGCGCTGTGGCGCGTCCAGGAATGGCCGACCACGGTATCGGTCCACCCCACCACCTTGCCACCACGGATGGCGCCGCGCAGGCGGTGCAGGATCATCGGACGATACCAACCATTGCGGATGTCGTCCTCGCGCGTCCACACCACCTTCACACCGTGGCCGGGGCCGATGCCCTTGGCGGCAGCCGCCATGTCGGCCGCCAGGTCCGGCCCCAGCGTCGGGTTACCCAGATCGATGCGCCGCCCAAAGCTGCCGCCCGCCAGAATAGTGTCAATCTGCACCTTGTCCGGCGGCAGTTCGAACAGATCGCACAGCTGCTTGTGATCGAGCGTTTGGATTTGGCAGCCATAGCGCGCCTTGACGCTTTCGCCATCCCAGAATAGGTAACCGTCCAACGGCTCCATCGGGGCGTGGGCGACGTACGGGAAGGTGTATTCGGCCTCAATAACCTTGTCGGCCTTGTCGAACACCTCGTCCGGCTTACCGAGACTCTTCGCCACCACGCCGGTTTTCTGCGCCACCTGACGGAATTCGGCGTAAATCTCTTCGGTGTTGCGCCATTCGGCCTGCGCGTCGTCCCAGGTTACCCGCAGCCGCTCCCGTCCCTGGATCGCCGCCCAGGTATTTTTGGCGTAAACCGCCACGCCGGTGGCGATCTGCTTCACCGCCACCACTCCCGGCACCGCCAACGCGCGCTCGGCGTCGAAGGTCGCCACCTTGCCGCCGAAACGCGGCGGCTTCTTGATGGTGACGGTCAGCATGTCCGGCTCGTGGATATCCTGCGAGAACTGCGCGCTGCCGTTGGTTTTCGCCAGCGAATCGACGCGGTGCAGGCCGCGCGTTTTGCCAATCAGGGTGAAATGGGCCGGATCCTTCAGCGTCAGGCTGGCGGGATCGGGCGGCGGCAGCGTGGCGGCCAACGCGGCGAACTCGCCAAAACCCGCTTCTCGCCCGCTGGCGGCGTGGCGAATCTTGCCCGCCTGCACGGTGATTTCCTGCGCCGAGGTTTTCCAACTCTGCGCGGCGGCCTGCACCAACAGCGCACGCGCCATGGCGCCCATGCGCCGCATCTGCTCATAGGCATTGGCGACCGAGCTGGATCCACCGGTGCCCTGGAATCCGAACGCCAGGTTCTTGTAGACGGAGGTGTCCACCGGCGCGGCCACGACCCGCACCTGCGCCCAGTCGGCATCGAGCTCTTCGGCGACCAGCGTCGCCATGCCGGTATAGACCCCCTGGCCCACTTCGGTGTGTTTACTGATCACGGTGACGATGCCGTCGGCGCCGATCTGGACGAAGGCGTTGGCGTCAAACGCCGCCGCGCCGGAGGCGGCCGGGGCGTTCGAGCGCGCCAGCGCGCCGGTGGACGGCAGATAAGCGCCGATCACCAACGCCCCGGCGCCGACGATGAACCGCCGCCGCGAAAGCGGAACTTGGGATATGCTCATTGCTCATGACTCCAAAAAAACCGAAGGCGTCACTGCCTTCGGCGAAACAAATCTTGTTATGGGAATGGCTTGCCGCGCCGGTCAGGTGATATAGCGCAGCAGAGCAATAATTAGCGTAGCCTATTATTCAGTAGGCTTAATGTTGAAAAGGGATTTTCTATTGGAGAATCGTGCGGTGCGGGCCGGCAACGCCCGACCGTCGCGCGGACAAAATTTTGCATTCATTTGTGCTATAAATGAGGCACTTCCAACCGCAACGAGTCTTACCGCTATGTCGGAACACAAAAAATTTCGCTTGTATCGCCCGCTGAAAGGCCTGACTCACACCTTTGGCGATCAGTGGTTTGCCCTGAAAGCCGAGGCGTTCGCCCGTTTCTTCGGCACCCCGACGTTTTTGGTGGGGCAAACGGTGGTGGTCGGCGTATGGATCTATCTCAACCTGGCGGGCTTCACCAAATTTGACCCTTATCCGTTTATTTTGCTGAACCTGGCGTTCAGCCTGCAGGCCGCCTACGCCGCGCCGCTGATCCTGCTGGCGCAAACCCGTCAGGCCGAGCGCGATCAGGCGCACGCCCTGGCCGATGCCCAGCACCGGGAGGATTTGGATGAGGCGATGGCGCAGCGGCAAACCCTGGTCGAACGGCAATCCGAACAGCTGCTCGAGCTGTTGAAACAAAACACCGAGCTCACCGCCCTGACCAAGCAGATGGCCGAACGCATCGAGCACCTCACTATCCAGTTAACCCAACGCGACCGGCAGTAATGACCGGGATGCTCAGCTCTGCGTCGTTGCCAGATAGGAAAATACGCTGAGCAGGCTGATTTGCGCCGCCATGTTGTCGCTGTCGAAGACCACGGTGAGCGCGTCCTGGCGTTGCACGCCGGGCACCAGACTGAACAGATCCGCCAGCACCGGTTTGGCCGCCATCAGCGTCAACCGATAAGGCGGCATGAAGCGGCGTTCCACGGGCAGCCTGGCACCCTGTCGCACCTGCTGCATCGCGCGTTCGCGGATCTCGGCGCGCGCCCGTTGCGGGCTGAGCGATTCGGCGGCGGTTTGCGAGATGGCGCGCTTCACGCAGACATAGCCGGCTTGCGGATAGCGTTCGGCGATCCAGCCTTGCAGCTCGTCGTCGCCGCTCACCAGCCACAGCGGCACGTTCAACTCGGCCGCCGCCGCCGCATACAGATCGCTTTCGCCCACCACGTCGCCGTTCAGGCTGACGCGATAAAAGGCCCGGCCGTTGATGGTGTGCGCCAGCACGCCGCGCTCGCCGGCGGCGCTGTGATAACCGATAAACATCAGGCCGTCGTAACGCTGATGCTGCAGCCCTTCCACCATCGACAGCCCACGCGGCTTGCCCTGCACCAGTCGTGCCCGCGCATCGATGCGATCGGCGCGCAGGTTCTGCATCATGGCGTGGCTGTCGGCCACCGTCACCTCGGTGGCGCCGCCGGCGAAAGCGCCGTCGATGGCGGCGTTGACTTCCTGCTCCATCAGCTCGCGCGCCGCCGCATAGTCGGCATGGGCCGGGTTACATTGCTCCGGCCGCATTACGCCGGCTATCCCCTCGATATCTGCAGAGATAAAGACCTTCACATCGGGCTCCCGTAAGTTAATTTGCCGCCGCCAGCCGATCGAGCAGCGGGCCCAGCGCCACGCGCGCATGTTGCTGGAAACCGCTGACGCCTTCCGCGCTCAGCAAGGCATCCAGCACCGCGTATTCGGTGGCGTCCGCCGCCGCCGCAAACAGCGGCTCCAGCCGTTCGTCCGGCAACGTCGCCCCCAACAGCCGAGTGGAGAACGCCAGCGCGATGTCGCCGGAGCCGTGCCCCCAATGGCTGCCTACCCGCCCCAAACCGGCGCCCGCTCGGCGGGCGATACGGTTCAGTTGACGGCTGTCCAGCGCCCGATCGCAGGCGATGATGATGATGACCGAACCGGCGTCTACCTGCGGCGGCGGATCCGCCAACAGTTTGCCCAGCGCCGGACCTACGCGCACGCCGCTCAGCGTCAGCGAGTCGAGGGTGCCGAAGTTGGCCAGCACCAGCACGCCCAGCATGGTGCCTAACCCCGGGCAATAGCGCGAGGCGGTGCCGATGCCGCCCTTCAGGCCGAAGCTGCTCATGCCGCGCCCGGCGCCGACGCTGCCGCGCGCAAAGCGGGTGGAGTGATTATCCAGCGCGCTGAAGACGTGTTCCTCCCGCACCGCCATCGCCTGAATATCGTTGAGGTAGCCGTCGTTGCACTCCAGCACCAGCGGATTAATGGTGGCGCTGCCGCGGCCGATCTGCGGATAGCGCAAACAGCTGCGCCGCACCATGGCGTTAAACAGCGTGCCGACGGCGAAGGTATTGCTCAGCAGAATAGGCGTCTGCAACTCCCCCAGCTCATTCAATTGCACCAATCCCAGCGGCTTGGCGAAACCGTTGAGCACCGCACTGCCGCACGGCAGCGGTTGGTTGAACAGATCGCCCGGCGGCACGATGGCGGTGACGCCGGTCTGGCATTCGCCGTCGGCCAGCGTGTGATGCCCGACGCTGACGCCCGGCACGTCGCACAGGCTGTCGGTCGGGCCGGCCGGGTAACGCGCGCCCGGCAGGCGGCGATGACGCCGCCAATAGCTCAGCAGATTGTCGAGGCTTTGTTGTTCAAACACCTGGCTGTCCGTCATGGTTCCCTCGTCCGCCGTTAGCCCATCAGGAAACCAGAATATCGCGCAATGCGCCGCGCCGTAAATTGAAAGCGGAAGCGAGCAGCAAAAATAGCCTTGCCCCATCGCCACTTATTGGGTTTTTGGGGAGAAAAGCAATGTAAATAGCCGGTGCCGCGGGTGATATCCCCCCTTATCCAAGATGTATAACCCGATCTGCCGACGCAATGGTCGTTTCACGGTGGGCAATGATCAGCTTAGTGATATTGAGTCTCTTAATTGCCTGATTCACGGCAGCTTCGCTCTCCTTATCCAGCGCACTGGTGGCCTCATCCAGGAACAAAATAGCCGGCTTCTTGTAGATTGCCCGGGCTATGAATAGACGCTGTTTTTGCCCGCCGGACAAACCTTCCCCCAGTTCGCCGATCGGGGTTTCATACCCCATCGGCATGCGCATGATCACCTCATGCAGATAGCTGGCACGGGCACAGGCTTCCATCCAGGCATCATCCATCTCGTCCGCGAACCCGCAGATATTTTCCCGGATCGAGCCGGAGAACAGTTTGTCGTCCTGCATCACGCAGGCAATCATTTTGTGGTAGTTGTTGATGCCGAGCTGCCGGATATCGACGCCGTTCACCTCAACCCGCCCTGAATCTGGGGGAAACAGCCCGCACAGTACCTTCATCAGCGTGGTCTTCCCTGCCCCGGACGGACCCACAATGGCCACGCTTTCGCCCGGCGCAACGCTGATGTCCAGGCCATCAAAGATAGCCGGTGACTGGCTGTCGTAACGATAGCTCAGGGCATGGGTCGTCAATCCCAAAGGTTGCAGGCCCGCCGTGTAAGGGTGATCGGGTTTACGCTCCTCCCGCGGATGCAGGGCGATATCGGCAATGCGTTCGTTATGCAGGCTCATCATGCGCAGTTGCAGCAAAAACTCCGTCAGCGACCCGATGCGGTCGGAGAACTGCCCCCGAAAGGCGCCGAACGCCACGAACATGCCGAGGGTCATCTGGTTATCGATCACCAGGCTGGTGCCCAGCCACAGTATGACGATCTGGTCACACGCCGCTATGAAGGTGTTGATCCCGCCAAACAGCATGTCCATTCGGGTGACGCGGATCCCCGTGTTGATGGTGTCGATTTCAAGGTTTAGCCAGTGAGCGATGCGGCGTTCTGCCATGCCCTGCATTTTGACGGTAGCGATACCGTACAGCGTTTCCATAAAATACGAGCCGGCCCGAGCCTCTCTAACCAGGGCCTCCTCAGACAGCTGACGGTAATAGCCGTAGGTCAGCAGTCGCATCAACACATAAAGCGCGGTGAAAGTGAGCACTACCCAGGTCAGCCAGCCGCCATACAGCGCCATCATCACCAGCACGCCAATCACCATGATGCTATCCATGATGGCGCCGACGATACTGGTGGTGAAAGTGCTGCGCAGCGTATCCAGTGAACCGAAGCGTGACTGAATGTCACCCAGCTTACGCCGTTCAAAGTAACCGAGCGGCAGGCGCAGCAGGTGAGTAAACAGACCGGATTGCCACTGAACGTTGATAAGCGTCGACATAACCAGTCCGGACCACGCCCGCACCATGCCGATGGCAGCCCGCAACAAGATAAACAGCATCAATCCGGCGCAGATGAGCGACAGTAACCCGCGATCTCCGGCAGGAATAGCGTGATCCATCACCAGCTGCGTGCTGATGGGCATCACCAGGTTGATGGTTTCGAACACCAGAGACAGGCAAAAGATTTTGCCGAGCGCCCCCTTGAGGCCATGCACGCTGCCAATCAGCGTGCGCAGGTGAATGCGGTGGCGAACGCTGTCGGCGGTAAAGGTGCTGCCGGGCCAGGCCTCAAGCGCTACGCCGGTGAAACTGTGCGACAGCTCCGCCAGGCTGACCGCCCGCCGCCCGCGCGCCGGATCGTGCAGCACTGCGCGGTGGCCTTTGACGCTGACCAGCACCACAAAATGGTTGAATTCCCAGTGCAGAATGCAGGGCAGTTTTAGCGCGCCAAGTTCGTCCAGCTCCAGCGACAAGGGGCGAGTGCTCAACCCCAGCTGTTCGGCGATACCGGTCAGCCCAACCAGCGTTGCACCGCGGGCCGACAGATTGAACTGCCGGCGCAGCGCGATCAGGTCGATGTTTTTGCCGTAATAACCGCAGATCATCGCCAAACAGGCCAGCCCGCATTCCGACGACTCGGTCTGGTGTACCATCGGAACCCGGTGGCGCAGCCGCAGATCCAGCTGGCTGACCCGTTGTTTGAATGTGCTCCTACTCATTGACTGGCCCCGTTGCGCTGTGTTTCATGTCGTAGAACGGCGACAGCATCCATTGATAAATCTTCCTTTTTTCCAGAAACAGGGTGCTTTGCGCTTTCATGCCGTTTTCCAGGCTCAGACGTTTACCGTCATAGGCAATGGCCTGTTTCTCCGGCATGACGATCACTTTGTAGTAAGGCACGGCGGCGGTCAGCGCCGCTTTGGGCGCCCCCTGATAGGTCAGCATTTCCTGCGGTGAGGCCGGAGCTTTGGAGATGACGGATACCGTACCGGCAAACTGGCCGAATTTTTCTGCCGGAAAGGCGTCATAGCGTACATTGACCTTGTCACCGGTGGCGATGTAGGGGATAGCGTCGTTGGGCACCCACAGCACCAGAGCATAGCGATCGATGTCGTGGGGGAGTACCTGCAGCAGACTGTCGCCGACGTTGACCATCTGGCCAACCGTGACGCTCAGCGAGTCAATGCGGCCGCCGGCCAGCGCGCGAACGATAATATCGCCAGTGGCATCGATGTTTTGCCGCTCCTTTTGCAGCTCGTAGCGCTGCAGCTCCATCTGGTAGATCTGGTTGTCAAACTCGGCGGCCTGGATATGGATCTGGCTTTCCAGCGCGGTGATCTGCAGCGCATTCTGTTCATTCTGGCCGGACAGGCCCAGCAGGTTGTTCTGCTGTTGGTAATACAGTGCCACCTGGTTGGTGAGCTGGTCCTTATTTATCAGTCCCTTGGTTTGATAGTGCCGGTAGTTCTCCATGTTTTCCTTCATGATGCGTATCCCTTCCTGAGCACGCCGGAGAATGTCAGTGGAGCGGGTGAACGCGGCAGTATATTGTGCCTTCTGTTTCTCCAGCATGGTAAGCGTGGCCTGCTTGCTGCTTTCCAGTCGGTTGATGATTTGCGCAATGCGTACCAGCTGGCCATCGATATCCCGCCGCTGGTTGTCGCTGATCACACCGCTACGGGTGCTTTTACTGACGTCAATCTGGTAAATGGGGGCGCCGGCGGCAATCACCTGCCCTTCGGTGACAAATTGCTTGACCACTATCCCCTGGACGGCGGAATAAACGTTGGCGGCGCGCGGATAAGTGCTGATCTCGCCGGTCACGTTGACCCGCCGGGTATAGGTACCGGCGATCGCGAAGGTGAGAAAGGCGATGAAGAAAAATAGGCAGAGCCCTGCCGTGAGCCAAAAGGGAATGCCGGGTAGCAGGAGCGCCCTGCCACGCCATTTCATTTTCTGATTCTCGATCGCTTCCTGGCGAAACATGAGCAGCGTCCCTTAGTGAAGTATAATGACAAAACTCACACGCTATTAGATTGGCAATAATCCATCGAAACTTAAACCACCTTGCATCCAAAGCTATTTTTTATTTTCTCCATGTGGAATAGACGGCATCAGGTGTATCTATGTTGTGTTGAAATAATGCAATTCCAAAATCAGAATTTTGCATGTACTCGGCTATAATATGTGGCTCAACTGAATATTCAATATTGAATACTTTATAAGCCAACCCCAATAAAACCTCGACAATCAATCCCGGACCAGTTAAGACCTGAGTCACACAATAGTCCCTTGTTGTTAACTCGGTTCTCCATGTTAAAAGTCTGGTCAGATAACACTTGGGCTTGTCATCAACGTAACAATCAAATATGCAATTGCTTTTTTCCAAAAAGCGATACCTTTTCTTCATGGTTCTAAGGATGATCCTTATCGCTTTTGATTTTTGATGAGAAGATATGAAATTATTAAAATAAACACCTTTAAATCTTCTGAGTGATCCTAACGCCAATAAATTTTTATGAACGTATGTTTCACCCAATGGCAGTATCATATCCAAAGAAAAACCATAGAGGTCCTGTTCGACAAGCTGTTTTATTTTTTCAAATTCAACAGCATCTACTCCTAACTCATTTTCATCGCAGCCGATCACTGCTGCAGGCCATAGCTCTTCTGAATTTGTCTTTTTTAAAAAACACACGGCCTTAAATAAGAGAAGCGAGTCGCTCTCGATAATGCCCTCCTCTTCTATATGCTTATTTAACCCATGATATATGTTATCAGTGTATGGGAGTGTATCAACATCGACATAAGTTCCACCATATTGGTAGATGATTAAAAGCCTGATTATGTCACTTGCACTGGCAAGATTACACCTTAATATAATCTCATAATAATAATATCTCATGAAATCATCGAAACCATTGCAAAAAAGCTCCGTTATACATTTTTTTGTAAAACCCCTACTTTCAAACCATACGTCTTCAATCGCTTTTGGCGGTTTCTGATAAGGAATTTTATTTTCGATTAAGAATGCAACAACCAGCTCATCAAAAGAAAAGCCCTCCATTACCTTTGGGCATATATAATTAAAGGCGTGATTTTTTATTTTCAATTCAACCTTAAATTTATTTTTTTTCGGCGTTGACGAAATCGTGTATGGCATTATTTAGCAAATGACACAGTGAAGCGTCTTTGTCATACCAAAAGAATACCTGCTTATCTTTATTCGTCTTTTTCCATATATCGACATAATGAGTATTTACTTCACTTAAGTCACCAATCCATATAAAGTGCAGGATATTTGGAACGGATGACTTTTCTATCTTTGATAAATCCACACCCAACATCTGATGACTCATTTAAATCACCACGCAAAATATAGTATAAATAACTTTAATAATTCAATACTGATTATGGCTCAGCTAAATAAATAAACCATGACCATAACAATGATACAAATAGAACAAAACAATAAATCACCGGAAAAATTTTTCAGTGAATCCAAATAGTCATTGCTGTTCTTATTTAATTTGTTAATAGCATCGTTTTCGTTCTCAGCTTCTACTTCAACATGATGCTTTCTGAACCCCTTCCGCTTCATGTCTTTAATTATTTCTCGTGTAACCACTTCCTTTCTCAGTACCCTTGACTCATCGCTCTTTATAAAAACAACATATTTATTCATCATATACCCCATAAAAGCACAGAATGTTACTTCTGTGCTGGGATTGCAGCTGTTAATTAGCGTTTGGTTCCGGATTCTCTGGTTTCTCTCGGCCCAGTGCCATTGCCGCCATAACCATTTCCTGTAGAGCTGCCATTCCCCCAGAAACCACTGGCGCCGGAACCGCTGCCATAAGGGCTGTTTTTTGACAAGAATGACTGAGGCCCGCGGTCACCGCCGTTATTTCCACCACGATCTGAAGCACCAGAGCCTCCGTTATCAGACGATCTTTTGCCGCTCCCATCTCGATCCTGCCATCCACCTGACACCGCATCGAATTGGCTACTTAAAATTTCCTTCATAAATACTCTCCTATGGGCTTACTGGTTTTACCGTCATTAAAAACAGCTGTAGTGGCAAATGTAAAACACACTAATAACAATCCATAACCATCCTGTATTTCATAAAAAAACCAATAAAAAAAGCGTGTTCTAAACATTGCAACTCATCATATTAAAATAAACCCCAGAATAATATATCGAACCTAATTACACGCACATGCTATCGATTCAATTAATTGAGTCGCCAAATAATCTCAACGCCCAAGATTAATAACCCAATAAAGAAGAGGCGGCGGAACAGCTGCGGGCGACAATGACGACGCACCCTCTCCCCCAGCCACATGCCGCCCAACGCCGGCAACAGCGCCAACAACGAACCGCCGAGCAGCGCGCCGGGCAGCGCCTGATGCCAGGCCAAACCGGCGGCCAGCGCCAGCGTCGAGACGGTGAACGACAGCCCCAGCGCCTGCACCAGATCGTCACGCGCCAAGCCCAACGCATTCAGATAAGGTACCGCCGGTATGACAAATACACCGGTGGCGCCGGTCAGCACACCGGTCACCAAGCCGCACAGCGGCCCCAGCCAAGGTTCGGTCGCGGCGGAAATGCGCCAATCGAAACGGGTAAAACCCAACAGCGCATAACCGATCAGGCAAACGCCCAACGCCAGCGGCGCCAGGCGGCCGTCGCTGGCGGTGAGCGCACCGGCGCTCAGCAACGTGCCCAGCGTAACGCACAGCATCATCGGCCACAGCCGACGGCACAGCGCCCCCAGCATCGGCCCGCACAGCAACTGCCACAGGTTGGTGATCAGTGAGGGCAACAGCAGCAGCGCGGCGGCCTGCCCCGGCGGCATCATCAGGCTAAGCAGCCCCATCGACACCGTCGGCAATCCCAGACCGATCGCCCCTTTGACCGTGCCGGCCAGCGTAAAAATGCCCGTCAGGGCGATAATATCCAGTAGCGTCAGCGACATGCGTCTATCCTTATGGCAATCAACGGCCCGATTGTGACCAGCGGCGCGGCTCGGCACAATGCGGCAATGGCAGAGCCTGCCTGCGGCAAAGACAGAGGGAGAACGCATGCATTTTGACTTTATCGATCTGCGGCTGCTGGTGGCGGTGATCGAGACCGGCAGCATCACCGCCGGCGCCGAGCGCGTCGGGCTGTCGCTGGCCGCCGCCAGCGCCCGCATGCGCGGGCTGGAGCAGCAGGCAGGTGTGGCGCTGCTGACGCGCAATCCGCGCGGCGTCCAGGTAACGGCCGCCGGTGAACGCTTATTGCAACACGCTCGTTTGCTGTTGCAACAGCGCGACCGGCTGCGCGGCGAAATGGCCGAGTTTGCGCCGGGCCAGCGCAGCCAGCTGCGCATCGTCGCCAATACCGTCGCCGCCGACGCCTTTTTGCCGGAGCTGCTGGCGGATTTTCTGGCGCTGCACCCGCACACCGACATCGCGCTGGAGGAGCTGCCCAGCCCGGCTATCGCGCAGGCGATCGCCGAACGGGCGGCGGATATCGGCATCGTGGCGGATCACGCCGACCTGCGCGGTCTGGTCAGCTATCCTTTTCGCCAGGATCGTCTGGTGCTGGCGCTGCCGCCGGGGCATGCGCTCAGCGGCCGCCGCCAGATCGGCTTTGCGGACGCCCTGCCTTTTGATTTTATCGGCCTGCCGCAAGAGAGCGCGCTGCAACAGCATCTGGAGCAGCTGGCGATACGCAGCGGCGGCCCAATGCGGCTGCGGGCGCGCGCCGGCCATTTCGACGCCATCTGCCGCATGGTGCTGCGCGGCGCCGGGCTGGCGGTGGTGCCGGAAGAGAGTGCCCGGCGCCATCCTGAGATTCAACGTAGCGCCCTCGCGCTGACGGACGATTGGGCGATCCGGCGTCTGTCTATTGCGGTGCGTGAACTGGCGCAGCTGCCGCTGCCGGCGCAGCGGTTGGTGGCGTTCCTGCGCCAGGGAGAGGAGGATCTTGCCGACCGCACGGCAACGGATTAACCCTCAACCTTTCTCTAACGCCTCGACGCCAAAAAAGACGAAGGGCGCATCACGCGCCCTTTTGTTGACTTACCGGGAATGGACGAACTTACTCGTCCTTCAGCCCGCGGTTGAGCAGCATCGGCTCGATGCTCGGCTCTTTGCCGCGCCAGTCGATGTACAGCTTCTCCAGATCCTGGCTGTTGCCGCGCGACAGGATCATGTCGCGGAAGCGCTGGCCGTTTTCGGCGGTCAGTCCGCCGTGTTCGGTGAACCACTGGAAGGCGTCGTCCGCCAGCATTTCCGTCCACAGATAGGCATAGTAGCCCGCGGCGTAGCCGTTACCCCAGATATGCTGGAAGTAGCTGGAGCGGTAGCGCGGCGGCACATAGCTGAGATCCACCTTGTCTTTTTGCAGCGACTCGGCCTCGAACTTGTCCACGTCCTGCTGCGGCTGATCGGCGGTCAGCATGTGCCAGTGCATATCCAGCAGCGCGGCGGACAGCAGCTCGGTCATGCTGTAGCCCTTGTTGAACTTGTCGGCCTTCTTGATCTTGTCGACCAGTTCCTGCGGCATCGCCTCGCCGGTCTGGTAATGTTTGGCGAAGTGGCTGAACACTTTCGGATCGCTGACCCAGTGTTCGTTGAACTGCGACGGGAACTCGACGAAGTCGCGCGCGGTGTTGGTCCCCGACAGGCTCGGGTATTCCTGATCGGCGAACATGCCGTGCAGCGCGTGGCCGAACTCGTGGAACATGGTGATCACGTCGTCATACGACAGCAGCGCCGGCTGGCCCGGCGCCGGTTTGGTGAAGTTGGCCACGTTGTAGATCACCGGCTTGGTGCCGTTGAGTTTCGACTGATCGACGAAGTTGCTCATCCAGGCGCCGCCGCCCTTGTTGTCGCGCTTGAAGTAATCGGTGTAGAACAGCGCCAGCGATTTGCCGTCCTTGTCGAACACTTCATACACCTTGACGTCCGGCTGGTAGACCGGGATGTCCTTGCGTTCTTTGAAGCTGATGCCGTACAGCAGGTTGGCAGCGTAGAACACGCCGTTGTTCAGCACGTTGTTCAGCTCGAAGTAAGGTTTGATCTGCGACTCGTCCAGATCGTACTTGGCCTTGCGCACCTGTTCGGCGTAGAACTGCCAGTCCCAGGCCTGCACCTTGAAGTCGCCCTTCTGCTGATCGATCACCGCCTGAATGTCTTTGGCTTCACGCTCGGCACGCGCGGTGGCCGCCGGCACGATGTTGCGCATAAAGCTCAGCGCGGCATCCGGCGTCTTGGCCATCTGGTTTTGCAGCTTCCAGGCGGCGTAGTTCGGGTAGCCCAGCAGTTTGGCCTGCTCGGCGCGCACCTTGGCCAGACGGGAAATGGTCTGGCGGGTATCGTTGCCGTCGCCTTTTTCCGCACGCGTCCAGGAGGCGTCGAACAGCGCTTTACGGGTGTCGCGATCTTTCAGGCTCTGCAGCAGCGGCTGCTGCGTGGTGTTCTGCAGCACCAACAGCCACTGTTTCTCCAGCTTGCGCTCGGCGGCCGCCTGCGCGGCTGCGGCCAGCTCGCCTTCCGACAGGCCGTCCAGCTTCGCCTGGTCGGTTATCGCCAGCGCGCCGTTTTTGCTCGCCGCCAGCAGTTTGTTGGTGAACTGGGTGCTCAGCGTCGCCGCTTCCTGGTTCAGCGCTTTCAGCTTGGCCTTGTCGGCGTCCGACAGGTTGGCGCCCGCCAGCTCGAAGTTTTTGTAGGTCACTTCCACCAGCCGACGCGACTCCGGATCCAGCTTCAGCGCATCGCGATCCTGATAAATGGCCTTGATGCGCGCGAACAGCTTGCCGTTGAGCATGATGTCGTCGTTCAGCGCCGCCAGCTTCGGCGAAGTCTCTTCATCCAGCTTCTGCAGCGCATCGCTGGTGTTGGCCGAGGTCATGGCGCCGAACACGTTCATTACCCGCGTCAGCAGCGAACCGGCCTGCTCCAGCGCCACGAAGGTGTTCTTGAAGTTGGGCTTGGCCGGGTTGTTGGCGATCTTCTCCACCTCTTCCCGCTTTTGCTTGATGCCCGCTGCGATCGCCGGCGCGTAGTCGCTTTCCTTGATCAGGTTGAACGGCGGTGCCTGGAACGGCAGACGGCTTTGATAGAAGAACGGATTTTGAGTCTTTTGCTGGTCGTGATGATTGGCTTCACCGGTCACGGTAGCCTCCTTCGCCTGGCCGCTGGGCAGCGCGCTATGGTCGGCGTGTGGTTGGGTTTCTGCTGCCTGTGCCTGCGAGCCCAGCGCCATGCCGATCGCCAGCACCAATGTGGATAAACGCATCAAATCGAAACTCCTCCATGTTCACGGAATAAGGTCTCGGGGAATGGCTCCCTGTGAGTCACCTCCTAGCTTAGGCGCAGTTGGCACTTTGAGCAAAAACAAGTGATTAGAATATCCATCCCACGATGATTCGCTCCCTGTGGCGTATAGCGGTGCGTTGACTCGATTAGATATAACCTATAAACGCTTGAATGCGCCGACCGGGCACAGGACGATCGTATGACCTGATTCTTTTCCCCACTGCAGCCTCGAAGGTTGCCGAAGTATATAATCCGCTACGGGTTTCAAGCGAGATCTGCCACAGAAACAACTCCCTCATATTACTGATACGTGTCACATCAAGCCGTGCGAAAACAAAGGGGTCTTTTGAGCTATGTTGATATTTTTCCATCCAAGCCGTGAGCCTTGAGTTACTCGGTGAATGCGTAAGCAAATCATGCCGGTGAGAGATATTATTCTCCTTTGGATAGTCCTCAGATACGCTGGTATGTATAAGAATCTGTACGATATTGTACGCATAACCATTGAGCCTGTTGCTGGGGTGCTTGCGCCAAACAGAAGGTTGCTCTTCAACTTTCCACTCCTTCTCGATCACGCGAGCAAGATAAATCAGCTTGTCGGCAGCTTGCAGATCCAACTTACGTCTGCCAGAGATGAGCCAAGACCTCAACTCATAAGTGGCGCGAGGATAAACATGCCCCACCGATTGCAAAAACTCACTTGACGACTCTGGCGATATGGTTGGCAGTGGTGATGTCCAACAACTCCGCCAAAGAACAGCATCAAATGCTAGCGGTTCTAGTTTATCGCGAGCACAGATCCTTTCAGCTACAGCGCGCAGATGCTGAGCGCTGCAGACGGCTAACAAGTGATAACGGGGGTCAGATACGAGCATGAGCAATAAATCCTTTATATAGTGTTTAATTAAAAATACGCGCAGTGTCCTTCCTGATAAATAAATAGTATCCGCTCAACAGTGTTAACCCTGTGCCAATGACTTCACGTCTCTCCCGCCTTTTCCCGCACAATAACCAGATAAAGACAGCGACGTTGGACGCTTCGATACCAGGAATGAATGCGGCTGCGTCAGCGCGCCGCCTGATAAACCACCTTACCGTCCACATAGGTGCGATAAATGTTGCGATCGTCCCCCAGCGTCATCAGCACGAACCCTTGTTCCGCCGACGTGGCGCTGTTGGCGCAGCGCAACTGCTGCAGCGGCGTCACCGCCGGATCGAGCACCACGAAATCCGCCTCTTTGCCGACGTTGAAGTTGCCGATTTTGTCGTCCAGCGACAGCGCGCGGGCGCCGCCCAGGGTGGCATGGTAGAACGCCTCTAAAGCAGAGAGCCGGTAATGCTGCAGCTGGCCGACCTTGTACGCCTCGCCCAGCGTGCGCAGCATGTTAAAGGTGGTGCCTGCCCCCACGTCGGTGCCGATGCCGAGCTTCACCCGCTTGCGCCAGGCCTGCTGCAGGTCGAACAGCCCGCTGCCGAGGAACAGGTTGGAGGTGGGGCAAAAGGCGATCGCCGAGCGGGTATCGCACAGGCAGTCCCACTCCTGCTCCTCCAGATGCAGGCAGTGGGCGAACACGCTTTTATCGCCGGTCATGCCATAACGATGGTAAACATCCAGATAGCTCCGGTGCTGCGGGAACAGCGCTTTTACCCAGGCCACTTCCTGCGGGTTCTCGCTCAGGTGCGTTTGCAGCCAGACGTCGGGATACTCTTCGCGCAGCCGCTGAACCTGCGCCAGCAGCGCCGGCGTACTGGTGGGCGCAAAGCGCGGCGTAATGGCGTAACCGAGGCGGCCTTTGCCGTGCCAGCGTTCAATCAGCTCACGCGTCTGGCGGTAACTCTGCTCCGGCGTTTCCAGCAGCGCCTCCGGCGCATGGCGATCCATCATCACCTTACCGGCGATCAGGCGCATGTTCAGCGTTTGCGCCTGGCCGAACAAGGCGTCGACCGACTGTGGATGCACCGTGCCGAACACCAACGCGGTGGTGGTGCCGTTACTCAGCAACTGCTGCAGAAAGAAGGCCGACATCTCGTCGGCGTGCCGTTGGCAGTCGTAACGGCTTTCGGTCGGGAAGGTGTAATTGTTTAACCAGCCCAACAGCTGGTCGCCATAGGCGCCGATCATTTCGGTTTGCGGGTAGTGGATGTGGGTATCGATAAATCCCGGCACGATCAGTTTGTCGCGATATTCCGTGACCGCGAAGCCCGGCGGCAGCAGCGCCTCGCCCTGCTGCCAGCTGCCGAACCAGACGATGACGCCGTCGTTCAGCAGCAGCAAACCGTCGGGAACATGCCGCAGGCGTTCGTCGAGCTGTTGCGGCTCCTCCACACAGGCGGAGATATCAAAAAATTTGCCACGAATAGCCGTGGTGAATTGCAGTGCCATTATTTTCTTCCTTGTCGCGACCGGCGCGCCTCACCCGCGTAATAACCCACGCAGATGAAACAATGCCTTTTGTTACCCAAACGCTAAGACCGGCTTAAGCATAGCAAGCCGTATGCCAGTTGACGGCGCCAAAATACATTATTGTTAAAAAACAAAATGATATTAATTAATCAAGGGGAATTGACCGGCAAAAAAGAATAAAGCAAACCATCGATCCTCTCCGGCAGATCAATAGCAACCGTTTGCCTGCCAAAATAACACCGCGCCGCTGCACCATGAATGGGCAAGCGAATATCTTCACGGCGCACGGCTTATTTCAACGCCGCGCCTGGGGGTTGAATCTCGGCCTGCGGACAACGGCCAAACTTGAAACGATAACCATTCTCAATTATCATCCGCGCATCTTTTTGACCAGCAATGCGAAAATCATGTCCGCCACCGCTTCTGCCCCGCACACCGCGCTATCGCGCCTCTACGCCACCCATCACGCCTGGTTGCAGGGATGGCTGCGCCGACGGCTGGGCTGCGCGTTCGATGCGGACGACGTGGCGCAAGATACCTTCATGCGCCTGCTGAAAAGCGACGCCGCGGCGACCCTGCGCGAACCGAAAGACTTTCTGGTCACCGTCGCCAAGCGGGTGATGGTCGATCTGTTCCGCCGCAGAACGCTGGAGCGCGCTTATCTGGAGATGCTGGCACTGATCCCGGAAGGCTACGCCCCGTCGCCGGAGCAGCGCCAGAGCCTGCTGGAAAGCCTGCAGCAGATCGACGCCATGCTCGACGGCCTCGGGCCCAAGGTGAAGCAGGCCTTTCTGTTGTCGCAGCTCGAAGGCCTGGGCTATGCGGACATCGCCGCGCGCCTCGGCGTGTCGGTCAGCTCGGTTAAAAAATACATGGCCAAGGCCACCGAACACTGCCTGTTGTTCAGCCTGGAAAACGACGTTTTCTCATGAGCAACGCCATCACCCCGGAGCAGCGCCAGGCGCTGAAAATGGCCGCACACTGGTACGCCCTGCTGTGCGATGAGCACGTCACCGAACGCCAGCGCCAACAGTGGCAAGCCTGGCACCAGCAGCATGACGATCACCGCTGGGCATGGCGGCGCGTCGAAGCGTTGCAGAGCCAGCTGCAGGGCGTGCCGGGCAAGTTCAGCTACCGCGCGCTCGATCGCGCCGGCCGCCAATCGGCGATCGACCGCCGCACGCTGCTGAAAAGCCTGCTGCTGTTGCTCGGCGTAGGCGGCGGCGGCTTCTTTTATCAGTCCCCGCTCGGCCGGGAGCTGCGTGCCGACTACCGCACCGCCACCGGCGAAATCAAACCCATTGTATTAAGCGACGGCACCCAGCTGGTGCTGAATACCGCCAGCGCGGTCGATGTGCATTACGACGATCGCCAACGATTGATCCGCCTGCACACCGGGGAAATCAGCCTGATCACCGGACGCGACGCCCGGCCGCTGTGGGTGCAAAGCCCGCAGGGGGCGATGCGCGCGCTCGGCACCCGCTTTTTGGTGCGCGAGAGCGGCGGCGAGACGCGTCTGACGGTGCTGGAGCATGCGGTTGAAGCGCAGTTGGCGCAGGACGCGCGGCAAACGCGCCGGGTGGA
Organism: Serratia sp. Ae19-1; assembly: GCF_059801225.1. NCBI lineage: Bacteria > Pseudomonadati > Pseudomonadota > Gammaproteobacteria > Enterobacterales > Yersiniaceae > Serratia > Serratia sp. Ae19-1. The sequence continues at coordinate 474,711 of NZ_JBCHWD010000004.1, forward strand.
TGCCGGCGAACAGATCAGCTTCAGCGCCACGGCCTTCGGCGACAAACACCTCGCCGCGCAAGAGGACGGCTGGCTGCGCGGCGTGCTGAGCGTCAGCCAGTGGCGGCTGGAGCGGGTGATCGCCGAACTGGCGCGCTACCGGCGCGGCCATCTGAGCTGCGATCCGGCCGTTGCCGGCCTGCGCGTCAGCGGCAGTTTCCCGCTCAACGATACCGATCGCGCTCTCGCCCTGCTCAGCCAGACGCTGCCGATACGTCTGCAGAGCTTTACCCGCTATTGGCTGCAGATCGTCCCCGCCTGAACTTTTTAAATGAAAATGATAAAAAATCGCATTTTTGATTGTCCCTTTTGCCTTGCTCATCCGACTCCCAGGAAAACACTGCAGCAATAAATAAAAATGATTCAGGAGAAGGTATGAACAACGCTTGGGGAAAGGTCGCTCCGGCTTCGCTTTGGGGAAAACGGGCCAAACCGCTGGCCGTGGCCATTGGCCTGGCATTCGCCGCACCGCTGATGGCGAGCGCCGCCAGCGCCGCGGCCACCTATCACATTCCAGCCGGTGAGCTGGACGGCGCGCTGAACGCTTTCGCCGCTCGCGCCGGCATCGCGCTTTCGGTAGACGGCGCGTTAACCGCCGGTAAACGTTCGCCTGGCCTGAACGGCAGCTACGGCGTCGACGACGGCCTGAATGCCCTGCTGGCGGGCAGCGGCCTGCAGGCCCGAGCGCTCGGCAACAACGGCTACACGCTGGCCAAACTGCCGCAGCCGCAGAAAGAAGAAGACATCACCGTGGTCGGCGACTGGCTGGCGGAAGGCCGCCAGATCGATGTATTCGAACATCCCGGCGCGCGCGACGTGGTGCGCCGCGAAGAGTTCGCCAAAACCGGCACCACCACCGTGCGCGAAGCGTTAAACCGCGTACCGGGCGTGGTGGCGCCGGAGAACAACGGCACCGGCAGCCACGATATGGCGCTGAACTTCGGCATTCGCGGCCTCAACCCGCGCCTCGCCAGCCGCTCCACCGTGCTGATGGATGGCATCCCGGTGCCCTTCGCCCCTTACGGCCAGCCGCAGCTGTCGCTGGCGCCGGTCTCGCTCGGCAATATGGATGCGATTGACGTGGTGCGCGGCGGCGGCGCGGTGCGCTACGGGCCGCAGAGCGTCGGTGGCGTCGTCAACTTCGTCACCCGCGCCATCCCGAAAACCTTCGGCATGGAGGCCGGCATGCAGGGGCAGCTCAGCCCGACCTCGCGCCAGGATCACCCGAAAGGCACCGGTAACCTGATGATCGGCGGCACCGCCGACAACGGCCTCGGCGCGGCGCTGCTCTACTCCGGCACCCGCGGCAGCGACTGGCGCGAGCACAGCGCGACCAAAATCGACGACGTGATGCTGAAAAGCCGTTACGCGCCGAACGAGGTGCACACCTTCAACAGCCTGCTGCAATACTACGAAGGCGAAGCGGAGATGCCGGGCGGCCTGAGCCGGGCGGACTACAACGCCAACCCGTTCCAGTCGACCCGCCCGTACGACAAGTTCTGGGGTCGCCGCCAGTTGGCCAACTTCGGCTACCAGTATCAGCCGGATCAGCAGCACAAGTTCGACGTGCAGAGCTTCTACACCTACACCCTGCGCAGCGGCTATCTGGATCAGGGTAAAAACCTGACGCTGTCGCCGCGCGAATACTGGGTGCGCGGCGTGGAACCGCGCTACAGCCAGAGTTTCCGCTGGGGCGACTCGGCGCACGAGGTCGGCGTCGGTTATCGCTACGTCAGCGAATCCACCCACGAGCTGCGCTACTACACTAAAGCCAGCACCGGCAAGCTGCCGTCCACCGCCAGCCCGTACGATCGCGACACCCAGTCCGGCACCGAGGCGCACGCGTTCTATATCGACGATCGCATCGACATCGGCGACTGGACCATCACGCCGGGCATGCGCTACGAATACATCAAGTCGTATCAGAACAACTACATCAAGAACAACCGCCTCGACGTCAGCTATAACGCGCCGCTGCCGGCGTTGAACGTGATGTATCACCTGAACGAATACTGGAACCTGTACGCCAACACCGAAGGCTCCTTCGGCACCGTGCAATATAGCCAGATGGGCAAAGCGGTAGACAGCGGCAAGATCGAACCGGAGAAGGCGCGCACCTGGGAGCTGGGCACTCGCTACGCCGGCGATGCGCTGACCGGCGAAATCGGGCTGTTCCTGATCAACTTCAACAACCAGTACGACTCCAACCAGGTGACCGACAGCGTGACCGCGCGCGGCAAAACCCGCCACGCCGGGCTGGAAGGCAGCCTGCGTTACGATCTGTCGCAGCTGACGCCGAAACTGGACGACCTGACCGCCTACGCCAGCTACGCCTACGTCAACGCCACCATTCGTGAAGACGGCGGCTACAAGGGCAACCAGGTGCCGTTCTCGCCGAAGCATAAAGGCACGCTGGGGCTGGACTACACGCCAGGCAACTGGGCGTTTAACCTTAACGGCGAATTCCAATCCAGCCAGTTCGCCGACAACGCCAACACCGAGGCGGAAAGCGCCGACGGCAGCACCGGCCGCATCCCCGGCTATATGCTGTGGGGCGTGCGCGCCGCCTATGATTTCGGCCCGGAAATGGCCGGCCTGAATCTGGGCGTCGGCGTGAAAAACCTGTTCAACCACGAGTATTTCACCCGCGCCTATGACGACAACAACAAAGGTCTGTACGTCGGCCAACCGCGCACGATCTATCTGCAAGGTTCGGTGAAGTTCTGACCCTCAGCGGCGGGCGGCCAACCCTGCCCGCCGCTTTCCCCACCAACGTGACGACGTCACGAAATGCCGCGCCTGCACACCGCCGCAGCGGTGAAAAATAAGTCGCTTCTGACGCCAATACGCGTAATATCGACGATCCGCCCCGATTTATGGGCGCGGATTTTTTGCCGTTCTGGCCTGAAAAGCGAGGGAAAATAACATGAATCACAATGACCTTTCTCAGTGCCGCGTGGACACCGACCGTTTGTTGATTGCCCCCTTTACCGCAGCAGACGCCGACGATGTTTACCAGGCGATCACCCCAACTCTGACGCGCTTTATGACCTTTGAACCGGAAGCATCGCCGGAAGACTTCGCCAACGTCTGGCAAAGCTGGCTGCCGCTGATGCGCGAAGGCGAAGAAGTGATCTTCGTCGCCCGCCGGCGCGAAGACCGGCAGTTCGTCGGCGTCGGCGGCGCGCACAACCTGCGCAGCCATACCCCGGAGCTGGGCATCTGGGTGAAAGAGGGCCTGCATGGCCAGGGCTACGGCCGTGAAATCGTACAGGGTATCGCGCGCTGGGCCAGCGAGCGCTTTCAGCCGCCGCACTTTCTCTACCCGGTGGCCGAGCAGAATACCGCCAGCCGCCGCCTCGTCGAGTCGCTGGGCGGCGTGCTGGCCGGCCGCTGCGAACGCATCAAGTATGACGCGGTGGTGTACCACCTGCCGCCTCAACGCTGATCGGCCCGGTTTGCTTTTTTTCTTTCCGCCGCGATAACCGCTGCCACTGCCTGCGGGTTTGTGCTAATGATAGAGGCATGTAGGGTAAAAACAGTTGAGGAACAGCAACATGATTATTTTTGTTACCGGCGCCACCTCCGGTTTCGGCGAGGCGATCGCACGCCGTTTTATCCGTGAAGGCCATCGGGTGATCGCCGCCGGGCGCCGCCTTGAGCGTCTCGAAGAGCTGCAGGAAGAACTGGGCGAAGCGCTGCACATCGTGCGGCTCGACGTGCGCAACCGCGCCGCCATTCAGCAGGCGATCGAAGCGCTGCCGGCCGAGCTGCGCCAGATTGACGTGCTGGTGAACAACGCCGGGCTGGCGCTGGGGCTGGAGCCGGCGCACAAGGCCAACGCCGATGACTGGGAAACCATGATCGACACCAACGCCAAAGGGCTGGTGAACATGACCCGCGCGCTGCTGCCCGCCATGGTCGAGCGCAACGTCGGCCATGTGATCAACATCGGCTCCACCGCCGCCAACTGGCCTTACGCCGGCGGCAACGTGTACGGCGCCACCAAGGCGTTCGTCAAGCAGTTCAGCCTGGGCCTGCGCGCCGATCTGCACGGCACGCGCATCCGCGTGACCGATATCGAGCCCGGCCTGGTGGGCGGTACCGAGTTCTCCAACGTGCGCTTCAAGGGTGATGACGGCAAGGTCAACAAAACCTACGAAGGCGCCGATGCGCTGACGCCGGAAGACATCGCCGAGTCGGTGTTCTGGGTCGCGACATTGCCGGCGCGCGTCAACATCAACACGCTGGAAATGATGCCGGTCAGCCAGTCCTTCGCCGGGCTGAACATCCACCGCGGTGCCTGAGCCGCGACGGCGGGAGGCGACTCCCGCCGCGTTTCCTCAGGCCGCGCGCCAGCCGGAAACGATAATCAGCATGCCCGCCAGCGCCACGCCGGCGCCGACCCAATCCAGCGCAGACAGCTTCACGCCATCCACCACCCGCAGCCACAGCAGCGCCGTCGCCACATACACGCCGCCGTAGGCCGCATAGACCCGCCCGCTGGCCGCCGGATGCAGCGTCAACAGCCAGACGAACAGCATCAGGCTCAAGGCCGCCGGCAGCAGCAGCCAGGCGCTACCCTGCTTCTTCAGCCACAGATAAGGCAGGAAACAGCCGATAATTTCAGCCAGGGCGGTCGCAAAAAACAACAGCGTAGTTTTTAACATCGGTCGCAGTTTTCTCTCGGTAAATTAAACGAATCGGCGCTTGGCTGGTGAATTCCAGGAGCGCGGTGGTATATTTGTCACCACGCCTGCGGGCGAGGTAACGCCAGTGTCGCCATCATCAGGCGCACTCACTCATAAGGATGAAACGATGAAAACATTTTCGACCCAACGACTGCTGCGCGGGATGCTGCCGGTCGCCATGCTGGCCGTAATGGGCGCCTGGCAGGCGCCGGCGCTGGCCGCCACCTGCACTCAGGGCAGCACCTGCGTCACCGTCGATGGCAAAGGCAGCGGCGCGATGAGCACCGAAGAAGCGCGCCAGAGCAAAGAGCAGTGGAATGATACCAAAACCCTGCGCCACAAGGTTAACACCCGCGTCGAGAAAGAGTTCGACAAGGCCGACCGCGCGGCGGATGACGAAGATCGCTGCAACGACAGCAACAACGTTAACGCCTACTGGGAGCCGGATACCCGTAAATGTCTGGATCGCCAGACCGGGCGTCGGATTAATCCTTAATCCCCCTGCGGCGGGCGGGCGAGCGTGAAACCCGGCCGCCGTTGCTGCTATCCTGTTACAGGAAGTCCATTGTCTAAAAGGATGACGTGATGAAAAAAACGCTGATATTAACCGCTGTGCTGCTGGCCGGCGCGCCATTGGCGGCCCTGGCCTCCTGCGAAAGCGTGAAAGCCGACATTTCGCAAAAAATCGTCAATAACGGCGTTCCGGAGTCCGGCTTCAAACTGGAGATCGTGCCAAACGATCAGGCCGATCAAGCGGGCGGCCAGGTGGTTGGGCACTGCGAAAACGACACCCAGAAGATCGTTTATACCCGCCTGAACAACGGCGACGATCGCGGTGACGCGGCGCAGACCGGCACCAGCCAGGATACCTCCAACACTCAGTAAGCCGCACCGGCTACCCAGGGCGCGCTGCAGCAGCGCCCTTTCTCATCCCTTATGCCTGCTCCGCCTCTTCTTCTTCGCCCTGCGGCCGACAACGGGCCGGGATCAGCATCGCCGCCGCCAGCGCCAGCAACGACACCAACGCCGACACCAGGAACACCCAATGCAGCGAAGCCGCCACTTGCTGGGTCAACTGCGCCAGCGCCTCGCCCCCCATGCTGTGCCGCACCGCCGGCTCCATCAGCCGCTGCACCGGATCGTCGATCTGCGGCAAACGCCACTGCAGGTTGAGGTTCAGCGTGGCGCCCAGAATGGCGGTGCCGATGGCCGATCCCACCATGCGGGTAAACACCGTACAGGCGGTGGCGATGCCGCGAATGCTGTAATGCGCCGCGTTCTGCACCGAAACCAGAAACGTGGTGTTGCACAGCCCCATGCCGGCGCCGACCATAAACGCCGCCACCCGGCCCCACAGCAGGCCGCCGTCCGGCTGCAGCATCAGCAGGATCAGGCCGCCCGCCACCAGCAGCAGCGCGCCCAACAGCGCCGTGGCGCGATACGAAGTCATCAGCATCAAACGGCCGCTCAGCGTGCTGGCCAGCGGCCAGCCGATCGACATCAAGGCCAGCGTGGTGCCCGCTTCCAGCGGTGAGCCGCCCATCACGCCCTGAATGAAGGTGGGCAGAAAGGCGCTGATGCCCATCATCGCCGCGCCGATCACCAGCCCGCCGATGTTGCCGGCGACGATCACCCGGCTTTGCCACAGCGCCAGCGGGAACAGCGGTTCAACCGCGCGCCGCTCCTGACGGATCAGCAGCGCCAGCGACACCGCCGCCAGCGCCAGCAGCGGCACCACCCACCATCCCAGGCTTTCCATCTGCAACAGCGCCAGCAGCAACGCGGAAACGAACAGCGTCAACCAGGCGGTGCCGGCCAGATCCAGCGCGTGCCGGCGCAATTGCTGATGCGCCGGCAGATAGCGCCAAAGGAAGAACATCGCCAACAGGCCGATCGGCAGGTTGACCCAGAACACCAGCGCCCACGGCAGGTGCTGCACGATAAACGCCCCCAACAGCGGGCCGATGATCGCCGACACGCCCCATACGCTCGACAGATATCCCATCACTTTCGGCCGCTCGGTGGCGCTGTAGATGTCGCCGATGATGGTGGAAGCGATCGGCATGATGGCGCCGGCCCCCAGCCCCTGCAATAAACGGAAACCGATCAGCCAATACATGTCCGGGGCGAAACCGCACAGCACCGACCCCAGCAGGAACAGCGTGGCGCCGAAGAAGAACACCCGCTTGCGGCCGTAGAGATCCGCCAACCGCCCGTAGATGGGGATGGTGATCGCCTGCGACAGCAAATAGACCGCGAACACCCAGCCCAGCAACGAGAAGCCGCCGAGATCGCCGATGATGGTCGGCATGGCGGTGGCGACGATGGTGGCTTCGATCGCCGACATGAACATAGCCAGCATACAGGCGATCAGGATCAGCGGGCGGTGGGCGATAGGTGCGGGTGAAACGTTATTTGTCATGGCGTTATGCAGGCTTCCTGGCGTTTTTATTTTCCCTGAGTATATCAGCAAGCGCCTGCGGCAGGTTTATCCGCCCTCACATCCTGCCGCTGCCGCCGGCGAATCGCACCATTTGGACTAATTGTTACGGCGTAACGATTTGCGGCGGATTTTTTTTACTTTCCGCGCATCCCAGCGCTGGCGCGGGCTGAGGCGCAGATCCGCCTAAGCTCAATCAACTGATTTTGTTCATAAAACTTGGCATGGCCAACGACAGGGTGCTATACCTTCCCTAGCCGGGGTCATTGGGCTTCGTGCTTTCTCTAGTTTAAATATCAGTATCTTATGCTGATTAACTCACGTATTGAGCCACCGTTCAGCACGCTATGCCGAACACACCCTTCGCTCAATGTCGCTAACCTCATGCGAAACGCCCGTTTTGTACCGCCACGCCCGCCGGGCAGTGGGTAACAATCAGAGTGGAGTGCGCCGCCGGCCGCTCCGCGCAACGGAGGACGCAACATCATGCATAAGTCCGCGCCATACCGGCGCCTGCTCTTCGGGAGCCTGCTGTTTATCGCCGTCATCGCACTGCTGATTTACGGCATCGGTTGGAAAACCCTCATGTCGCGCCGGGAAGATTTGATCTACCTCGGCCAACAGCACATGTTCCTGGTGGTGTGTTCCATGCTGCTGTCGCTGCTGGTCGGCATTCCCAGCGGCATTTTGCTGAGCCGCCCCTTCGCCCGCCGCTGGGCGGAACACGTGATGCAGATCTTCAACGTCGGCAACACCCTGCCGCCGCTGGCGGTGCTGGCGCTGGCGATGGTGATCATCGGCATCGGCGATCGGCCGGCGGTGGTGGCGCTGTTCCTCGCTTCGCTGCTGCCCATCGTGCGCAATACCTATGCCGGTCTGCGTTCGGTGCCGCCGGCGCTGACAGAGGCCGCCAACGGTATTGGCATGACCGCCGGGCAGCGGCTGCGCCAGGTCGAACTGCCCCACGCCCTGCCGGTGATCTTCGCCGGGGTGCGCATCGCGATGGCGATCAACGTCGGCACCGCGCCGCTGGCGTTTTTGATCGGCGCCAGCAGCTATGGCGAGCTGATCTTCCCCGGCATCTACCTGAACGACTTCCCGACGCTGATCCTCGGCGCCGCCGCCACCGCGCTGATCGCCCTGCTACTCGATCTGGCGCTGGCCGGGCTCGGCCGCCGGCTCAGCCCGCACACCGCATCCTGAAGGGAGAGACGCGATGACTCGATGGTTACAACGCACTTGCCACGCGCTGCTGTTCTCCTTGCTGTTGAGCGGCGCGGCCGCCTCCTGGGCCGCCCCCTTGACGCTGGCGAGCAAGAACTTCACCGAACAGCGCATTCTGTCGGCGATCACCGTGCAATACCTGCGGGCCAAGGGATTTCAGGTGATACCCAAGACCAACCTGGCCACGGTGATCACCCGCAACGCCATGATCAACAAGCAGATCGACATGACCTGGGAATACACCGGCACCTCGCTGATCATCTTTAACCACATCAATAAGCGCATGTCGCCGCAGGAAACCTACGACACGGTAAAAAAACTCGACGCCAAACTCGGCCTGGTGTGGCTGCAGCCGGCGGACATGAACAACACCTACGCCTTCGCCATGCAGCGCCAGCGCGCGGAAAAAGAGCAGATCCGCACGATGTCGCAGCTGGTGGCCAAAGTGGAACAGGTGCGCAAAAACGACCCGAAGCACAACTGGCTGCTGGGACTGGACCTGGAGTTTGCCGGCCGCTCTGACGGCCTGAAGCCGATGCAGGCGCTGTACGACATGCCGCTGGATCGCCCGCAAATCCGCCAGATGGATCCGGGCCTGGTGTACAACGCCATCCGCGACGGTTTCGTCGACGCCGGGCTGGTGTACACCACTGACGGCCGGGTGAAAGGCTTCGATCTGCAGGTGCTCGAAGACGACAAAGGCTACTTCCCGAGCTATGCGGTCACGCCGGTGGTGCGCGCCGAGGTGTTGCAAAACACGCCGGGGCTGGAAGAGGCGTTGAACACGCTGTCGAAACAGTTCAATAACCAGGTGATCACCGAGCTTAACGCCAGGGTGGATATCGACTACCAGACGCCGCAACAGGTCGCCGACGCGTTCCTCAAGCAGCGCGGCCTGATTTAGGGAGGCATGATGAATACCTTACTTTACGCCTGGCAAAACTGGGCCTATATCGCCGGATTGACGCTGGAACACCTGCTGCTGGTCGGCGTCGCCGTCGGCCTGGCAATCCTGATCGGCGTGCCGCTCGGCGTGCTGATCGTCCGCCACAAGTGGCTGGCGACGCCGGTGCTGAGCCTGGCCACGCTGGTGCTGACCGTGCCCTCCATCGCCCTGTTCGGGCTGATGATCCCGCTGTTTTCCTTAATCGGTCACGGCATTGGCTATGTGCCGGCGATCACCGCCGTATTTCTCTACTCGCTGCTGCCGATCGTGCGCAATACCCACACCGCGCTCGACAACCTGCCCGGCGGGCTGCGCGAGGCCGGCCGCGGCATCGGCATGACGTTCTGGCAACGCCTGCGCTGGGTGGAGATCCCGGTGGCGCTGCCGGTGATTTTCGGCGGCATCCGCACCGCCGTGGTGATGAACATCGGCGTGATGGCGATCGCCGCGGTGATCGGTGCCGGCGGCCTCGGCCTGCTGCTGCTCAACGGCATCAGCAGCAGCGACATCCGCCAGTTGATTACCGGCGCCGTGATGATCAGCCTGTTGGCGATCGTCCTCGATTGGTTATTGCACCGTTTGCAAATTGCGCTCACGCCCAAGGGGATCCGCTCATGATTAAATTGGAAAATCTGACCAAACAGTTCATGCAAAAGAACGGCACACCGTTCAACGCCGTCGACAACATCAATCTGGACGTGCCGGAAGGCGAAATCTGCGTGCTGCTCGGCCCTTCCGGCTGCGGTAAAACCACCACGCTGAAGATGATCAACCGCCTGATCGAACCTACCGCCGGCGCCATTCTGGTCAATGGCGAAGACACCAGCACGCTGGATACCGTCAGCCTGCGCCGCAAAATCGGCTACGTCATCCAGCAGATCGGTTTGTTTCCCAACATGACCATCGAGGAAAACATCACCGTGGTACCGCGCATGCTGGGCTGGGACAAGAAACGCTGCCACGATCGCGCCGAGGAGCTGATGAGCATGGTGGCGCTGGATCCGAAGCGCTTTTTGCACCGCTACCCGAAAGAGATGTCGGGCGGGCAGCAGCAGCGCATCGGCGTGATCCGCGCGCTGGCAGCCGATCCGCCGGTGCTGCTGATGGATGAACCCTTCGGCGCGGTGGATCCGATCAACCGCGAAACCATCCAGAACGAGTTTCTCGACATGCAGCGCCAGCTGAAAAAGACCGTGATGCTGGTGAGCCACGACATCGATGAGGCGCTGAAACTTGGCGATCGCATCGCGGTGTTCCGCCAGGGCAAGATCGTGCAGAACGCCAGCGCCGATGAGCTGTTGGCGCGGCCGGCGAACGAATTCGTCGCCTCCTTTGTCGGCCAGGATCGTACGCTGAAGCGCCTGCTGCTGGTACAGGCTGGCGACGTGGCCGATCAACAGGAAACGGTGACGGTGCGCCGGGAAACGCCGCTGGCGGAGGCGTTCGGGCTGATGGACGATATCGACGCCCGCTCGGTGACGGTGGTCGACGCCGACGGCAAACCGTTGGGCTATGTCAAACGCCGCGAGGCGCGCGGCGCGCCGGGCGTCTGCGCCGACAGCCTGCACCGTTTTCGCGTCACCGCCAGAGCGGAGGAAAACCTGCGCGTGGTGCTGTCGAAGCTGTACGAGCACAACACCTCCTGGATGCCGATCGTCGATGAAGACGGCCGCTACAGCGGCGAAATCTCGCAGGATTACATCGCCGACTACCTCAGCTCCGGCCGTACGCGCCGGGTGCTGACCCCGCAGTAATCCGCGCCGGGGCGACCGCCGCCCCGCCCATGCCGCAGTTTGATAAAGATTCACTGGTCATCGGCCGGAGCGCCAAGCACAATGCGCTGATGACCCTTTGATTTTTCTCACGACGCCGCCCACGCATGAAAAGATTGGTCCACTTGCACCACTATCGCGCCCTGCTGCGCAGCCTGTTTATCGCCGTGTTTATCGGCGTCGCCGCCGCCCTGGCGGTGTGGCTGTTTCACCGTTCGATGATTGGCCTCGAGTGGCTGTTGCTCGGCAATGCCGACGGCAGCCTTGTGGCCGCCGCCGCCGCGCTGCCGGGCTGGCGGCGCGCGCTGACCCCGGCGCTGGGCGGGCTGGCGGCGGGCCTGCTGCTGTATATCCACCAGCGCTACCGTCACCAGCGCCCGGCGGCGCCCACCGACTATATGGAAGCGATAGAGACCGGCAACGGCAAGCTGGACACCGGCGCCAGCCTGGTGAAATGCCTGGCGTCGCTGCTGGTGGTGTCGAGCGGCAGCGCCATCGGCCGCGAAGGCGCGATGATCCTGCTGGCGGCGCTGGTGGGCTCGCTGTTCGCCCAGCGCTTTACACACGAGAAAGAGTGGAAACTGTGGGTGGCCTGCGCCGCCGCCGCCGGGATGGCCAGCGCCTACCATGCGCCGCTGGCGGGCAGCCTGTTTATCGCCGAGATCCTGTTCGGCACCCTGATGCTGGCCTCGCTCGGGCCAGTGGTGATCGCCGCGGTGAGCGCGCTGCTGATGACCAACCTGCTCAACGGCGGCCAGGCGCCGCTCTATCTGGTGACGCCGCTCGCCGCCCCCTTGCCGACGCAATACCTGCTGATGGCGCTGGTCGGCGTGGTGGCCGGCGCCGGCGGGCCGCTGTTTTTATGGCTGATGACCGCCACCGGCCGCGCCTTCCGATCGCTGCGCCTGAAACCGCCGTTGCAGCTGGCGCTGGGTGGCCTGATCGTCGGGCTGCTTTCGCTGCTGTTCCCGCAGGTGTGGGGCAATGGCTATAGCGTGGTGCAGGCGCTGTTGATCGCGCCGCCAGGGGTGTTGCTGCTGGGCGCGATCCTGGTGTGCAAACTGCTGGCGATCCTCGCCAGCAGCGGTTCAGGCGCGCCCGGCGGGGTCTTCACCCCGACGCTGTTCGTCGGCGCCGCGCTCGGTTCGATGATCGGCCAGCTGTTCGGCCTGTGGCCGGGCATGGATGCGGCGGTGCCGCTGCTGCTGGCGCTGACCGGCATGGCCACCCTGCTGGCCGCCACCACCCATGCGCCGATCATGGCGGCGCTGATGGTGTTTGAAATGACCGGCGAATACGCGCTGCTGCCCGGCATTTTGCTGGCCTGCGTGATCGCCACCACCGTGTCGCGCGGTCTGCGGCCGGTATCGGTCTACCACACCGCGCCGCCGCCCAAACGCGAGGCTTAAAACTCGCCCTGCTGCAGCAACTTCCTGAACTGCGGGCACTGCAGGTGCTCCGGTTCAGGGCAATCGACCATGTGCTGCAAACCGGCGCGCACCTGCCCCAAACGCCGCAGGGTGCGATCCAGTTCTTCAATCCGCGCCGCCAGCAGCCGGCGATCGAGGGCGATGCGTCCCCGCTCGTCAAACAGCGAGGCGATCTCATCCAGCGTAAATCCCGCCAACCGCCCGAGAGCGATCAGCTTCAGTTGATCCAGCACACCGGCGGCATATTGGCGGCGTAAACCGTTGCGGCCTATCGACGCGATCAGCCCCTTTTTCTCGTAATGCCGCAGTGCCGAGGGCGCGATGCCGCTCAAACGCGCCACCTCGCCAATATCCAGTTCTTTTTCCATTGACTTGAAGTCGACTTTAAGTTGCACACTGTGCGCACATTACACCATGAGTGACTTTAAGGACACGAAAATGACGACAGAAATTTTACTGATGATTGTGCTGACCGGAGTGGGCGCCACGCTGTGCACCGACCTGTGGGCCATCGTGCAAAAGCGCGTGCTGGGCATCCCGCCCCTTAACTACGCGCTGGTTGGCCGCTGGTTTATCGGCCTGTTCGACGGCCGGTTTTATCACGCGCCGATCATGGCGTCGCCGGTGCGGCGAGGAGAAAAAGCGACAGGATGGTTGCTGCACTATGCGATCGGCGTAGCCTTCGCCTTTATCCCGCTCGGTTTGGCGGGCATCGGTTGGTACGCCGCACCGGCGCCGCTGGTCGCACTGTTGAGCGGCTGGCTGAGCCTGGCGGCGCCTTTCTTCGTGATGCAGCCGGCGCTGGGCTTTGGCGTGGCGGCGGCGAATACCCCCAACCCGACGCGTAGCCGCATCATCAGCCTGCTGGTGCATACGGTGTACGGCCTGGGGCTGTTTGTCTCCGCCCGTCTGTTGGCCCCTTTGCTGGCCTGACCGCGCTAGCGCAGCAGCGTGGAGATGTCGAGATAGTGCGCCAGTTCGCGCTGTTCCGCGCGCGGCAGATACGGGATCTCACCCAGCAGCGGCGCAGGTATGCGCTGCTGCAGCGCCGCGATGGTTTCGGCATAGTGCGCCAGCCCCGGATTGATGCGGTTGGCCACCCAGCCCAACAACGGCAGGCCGTCGTTGATGATCGACTGAGCGGTCAACAACGCATGGCTGACGCAGCCCAGTTTGATGCCCACTACCAGCACCACCGGCAGTTGCTCCTGCACCACCCACTCGGCGTAAGGCCGCAGATCGTTCATCAGCACCCGCCAGCCGCCGCTGCCCTCCACCACTACCGTATCGGCTTTGGCCGACAGATCCCGCAGGCCGCTGCTCATCACGCCGTAGTTGATGTCCTCGCTCGCATGGGCGTGAAACACCTCATCCAGACAGGTGATGGGATTGATCTCCTCGTAAGACAGCGGCAGGCTGGAGGATGCCTGCAATACCAAAGCGTCTTTATTGCGGATGCCCTCGCTGGTTTCCTGGCAACGTGCGGCGATCGGCTTATAGCCGGCCACCGAACGGCCGTTGGCGGCCAGCGCCTGCATCAACCCGCGTGAAACCACGGTTTTACCGACGTCGGTATCCGTGCCTGTAACAAATAAACGCTTCAACATGAATAAAATGCCCCGGAATGCCCCGTTAACAATGTGTCGCCGCATCGGCGGCGAGGAAGTCTATCGGAAAAATTCTAGGGGATGCTGCCGCGTAGGGGCTTGAGGTAGCTCAATCTTTTGCGGATTAATAAGATGTTCTGAAGTTAGCCTTGCAGCAACTGCACCAGCAATGAACCGTTATACAGCGCCTCTTTCACCAGCGCCGCGCCGGGCATGGTGCCCTGATTGAAGAACTGCGTGGATTCGACCTTGACCTGCTCGCTGTAGGCCGGCAGCGCCTGCTGCCGAATGCAGGAGGCGATGGCCGGATGCAGGATCTCCGCCGCGCGGTTGAGCGGCGATCCTACCAGGATCTTCTCCGGATTGAACAGGTTGACCATGATCGCCAGAATGCGCCCCACGCTGTGGCCGACGCCGAGGATGATGTCCCGCGCCAGCTGATCGCCCGCCAGCGCCGCGTCGCACAGCGATTCGACGGTCAACGGCGCGCCGTGCAGGCTGGAACTCATCGAGCCGCTCAGCCGCTGCTGGGCGATCTCCAGCATGTTCTCGATGCTGGCCACGGTCTCGAGACAACCGTGGTTGCCGCAGTAGCAGCGCTTGCCGTAAGGATCGACCTGGGTGTGGCCAATCTCCACCACGCTGTGGCTGCCGGCGTGCAGCACATGGCCGCCGGTGATCACCCCGGCGCCGACGTTGTGGTCGATCACCACCTGAATCACGTTCTGGCTGCCGCGCGAAGCGCCGTACAGCGCCTCGGCCATGGTCCAGGCGCTGATGTCGTGCTGCAGGTAAACCGGCAGGCCGGTGCGGGTTTCCAGCGCCGGGCCGAGCGGCATCTCCAGCACGTCGTAAAACGGCATGCGGTGTACCACGCCGGACTGCACGTCGATCATGCCCGGCAGCGTGATGGCGATCGCCGTCAGCCGTTCCAGTTTGCTTTGGTGGCGGATAAAGAACTGATCGACTTCGGTCAGGATGCGTTTCAGCAGCGGTTCGGGGTGTTCGGCAGCGAGCGGCAGCTGTTCCTCCACCACCAGTTTGCTGCTGAGATCGCGCAGCGCCAGCGTGATGCTGCCACGGCTGATGCGGGCGGAAAGGTAGTGCCAGGCTTCGGTGTCCAGCACCAACCCCACCGCCGGCCGCCCCCGGCTGCCGATCTCCTGGTACTCAGTTTCCTTGACCAGATGGGCTTCCAGCAGCTCGCGCACGATCTTGGTGATGCTGGCGGGCGCCAGCTGCGCGCGTTTTGACAGTTCGATGCGCGAAATCGGGCCCAGCTGATCGATTAGCCGATAAACCGCCCCCGCATTGGTCTGCTTGATTTGATCAATATGCCCAGGCTGCCCAACCGCAATCACAAACCTGCTCCTACTATTTTTCGCGCTTCTAAATAAAGACTAGGGGTTATGGTGGGGCTTTTGTCATACAGCGTCAACTATTTGATTCGTTATGTGATTTGCTGCACAAATTCCTCGCAATTTCAGCGTGAATTGAATTTTATTTGCCCAATCTCAACGTCATTTCAGCATCAACGCCATCAGCGACTGCGCCGCCGCGGTCAGCGGCCGCCGGCGATGATGAACCAGCCACACTTCGGTGGTGGCGTCCGGCTCCGCCAGCGGCAAATAGCGCACGCCGTCCACCCGCACCCGGGCGAAAGAAGCCGGCAGAATCGATACCCCCAACCCGGCGGAGACCAGACCGATGATGGTCATCGCTTCTCCCACTTCCTGGGTGATATACGGGGTGATACCGGCCTTGCTCAGCAGCAGCAGAATTTCGTCGTACAGCGCGGTGCCCACTTCACGCGAGAAAAATACGAACGGCTCCTGCGCCAGATGTTGAAAACGCAGCGCGCCGCCGGGCGTTTCCGCCAGCGGATGCCCTTCCGGCACTACCGCCACCAGCGGTTCGCGCAGCAGCAGCTGATAGTGCAGCGCTTCCGGCAGCCGCGTGTTGCGCATCACCCCCAGATCCAGTTCACCGTTCAGCAGCGGTTCGATCTGCTGCTTGGTGTTGATTTCGCGCATCTTGATATGTACCTGCGGAGACTGCTGGCGAAAGGCGCGCAGGCTGCGCGACACCACGCTGATAAAGGGCGCGGAGGAGGTAAACCCGATGGTCATTTCCCCCAGTTCGCCGCGATCCAGGCGCGCCGCCTTTTCCGCCGCGCGCCCGACCTGATCGAGCACCTGATAGGCTTCTTTAAGAAACATCTCCCCGGCCTGCGTCAAACTGACGTTGCGGTTGTTGCGCGCCAGCAGCCGCGCGCCGACCATCTCTTCCAGCGCCTGAATTTGCTGGCTGAGCGGCGGCTGAGAGATACGCAGCCGTTCAGCCGCGCGGCCAAAATGCAGCTCCTCGGCCACGGCGATAAAGTAACGCAGGTGTCTCAATTCGATATTCATATGTAAAACGTCTTAATTTGAATTATTAATATATTAGACAAAAAACTAGCCGCTCCCTATCATTTTGTCATCTGTAAAGTGTCTGTTATCTCCCCGAAGTTCGGTAAGGAAACGCTGTGACAACCCCTGTGCGTTCTGCGGCCGTGATGCCGTCGACGCTGGCCGCCAACGATGACGCGGCCGCTGCGCCAAAAGTAAAACGCTCCACCCTCAACAATAAACTCCCCTATATCGAACGCGGCACGCCGCAGTTTATGCGCGTAACGCTGGCGCTGTTTTCCGCCGGGCTGGCGACCTTCGCGCTGCTCTACTGCGTGCAGCCGATTCTGCCGGTGCTGTCGCAAGACTTCGGCGTATCGCCGGCGGAAAGCAGCCTGTCGCTCTCGGTCTCCACCGGCCTGCTGGCGATCGGCCTGATGTTCACCGGGCCGCTGTCCGACGCCATCGGCCGCAAGTCGGTCATGGTGGTGGCGCTGCTGCTGGCGGCGGTTTGCACGCTGATTTGCGCCTTTATGACCAGCTGGCACGGCATTTTACTGATGCGCGCGCTGATCGGCCTGTCGCTGAGCGGCGTGGCGGCGGTCGGCATGACCTATCTCAGTGAAGAGATCCATCCGAGCTTCGTCGCCTTCTCGATGGGGCTGTATATCAGCGGCAACTCGATCGGCGGCATGAGCGGCCGCCTGGTCACCGGGGTATTGACCGATTTCTTCTCCTGGCGCGTATCGCTGGGCGTCATCGGGCTGTTCGCCCTCGCCGCCGCCTGCATGTTCTGGCGCATCCTGCCCGCCTCGCGGCATTTTCGCGCCAGTTCGCTGCGCCCGCGCACCCTGCTGATCAACTTTAAACTGCATTGGCACGATAAAGGGTTGCCGCTGCTGTTCGCGGAAGGTTTCCTGCTGATGGGCAGTTTCGTCACCCTGTTCAACTACATTGGCTATCGCCTGCTGGCGGACCCTTATCACCTGAGCCAGGCGATCGTCGGCCTGCTGTCGGTGGTGTACCTCACCGGCTCCTACAGTTCGCCCAAGGCCGGTGCGCTCACCTCACGCTTCGGGCGTGGCCCGGTGCTGCTGGCGTCGATCGCAATTATGCTGATCGGGATTCTGATTACCGCGCTGCCGCAGGTGCCGGCGATCTTTATCGGCATGATGCTGTTCACCGCCGGTTTTTTCGCCGCCCACTCGGTGGCCAGCAGCTGGATCGGCCGCCGCGCGCGCCGCGCCAAAGGACAGGCGTCGTCGCTGTATCTGTTCTGTTATTACGTCGGCTCCAGCGTGGCCGGTACCCTCGGCGGCGTGTTCTGGCACAGTTTCGGCTGGAATGGCGTGGCGGCGTTCATCAGCCTGATGCTGTTGCTGGCGCTGCTGGTGGTGCATTACCTGAAACGGCTGCCGGAAGCGGCGCGCCTGTGAATGGAAAAAGCCGCGGTGGTTAGCCGCGGCTCGTGATGCCAACGCTGTGATTATTGACCGGGTTTCCAGCGAGTTTGCAGGTATTCCACCGCCTGATGCGTTTGCGGCTCAGTCAGATAACGTTGCCGGAACAGTATCGTTCCTCCCATCCCCGGCAGGCTTTCGTTGAGATCCAACTGCCTTTTCAGCTCAGGGACGCCGCCGTCGAAGGTCCAGGCCGGTTCGCTGGCGGAAGGCGTACCCACTTTATACAGCGCCACCCCGGCATAGAGCCGGACCGGCGTGCCTTTCACCACCTCGGCCCACCAGTTGGCCGGCACGTCGTAGCGGACAATTTCACGGTCAAAAGGCCAGTACAGCTGCGGTGCGATATAGTCGAGCAGCCCCAGTTTTACCCACTGGCGCGTATCGGCATAGGCCGTATCGTACGATGGCGCGCCGGCCTGAGTCGCTGAACCGGCAGGATCGTCCGCCTTGTTTCGCCATACCCCCGCCGGGCTGACGCCAAACGCGACGGCGGGCTTTAACGCTCTCACGGTGGCGGAAACCTGCTTTATCAATTGCAGCGTGTTGTCTCTTCGCCAGCTGGCCTTGTCTGCAAACCCTTTGCCGTATTGGCGATAGGTCTTTTCATCATCCAGCGGCGATTGCGGCGTTTCGTAATAGAAATAATCGTCAAACTGGATGCCGTCGACATCATAGTTTCTGACAATTTCCGCCACGACGCTGGTGATCCAGTTGCGCACGTCGGGCAGGCCGGGATCGAGCACGAAGCGATCGCTGGCGGTGCGTACCCAGTCGGGATGCAGCGCATAGACGCTGGCCGGCGGGGACTGCAGCGTATGGTTAAGCGCATCGATCGTTTGCTGCCCGGTGTTCATGGAAACCCGATAAGGATTCAGCCAGGCATGCACTTTGATGCCGCGCCGACGCGCTTCCTGCAGCATAAAGGCCAGCGGATCGTAGCCCGGGTCCTGGCCCACCGTGCCGGTCAATACCCCAGACCAGGGCAAGATGTTCGAGCGCCACAGGGCCGTGCCGTCCGGCTTAACCTGAAAATACACAGTGTTAATCCCGGCTCTTGCCATCTCGTCCAGCGCGTCCGTCAGCCCCTGCTTCTGCTGGCGAACCCGCTCTTGCGCGGTGGCCGCTTTCAGGGAGGCCGCCGGCGGCCAGTCCAGGCCAATAACCGTGGCCAGCCAGATGCCCCGCATCGGCGTTGCCGGCGGTATGGGCTGCGTGGGCTTCTCCGGCTCGGGGGGCTTGGCGCATCCGCCCACGCCCAGCATGGCGGCCATCAACAGCCATCCGCCTAATTTTGTTGCGCCTGTCGGCATCAGTGTTCTCCTTCCGTGAGTGACGGTTATCCCATGTCGCGGCGTGCGGAGCAAGAAACCGCCCGCTTTCGCAACGCGGTTTAGCGACCGGCGCCGCCCTTCTCAGACGACGCCTCTCCTTATCCCATCACCAGCTCAGCCCAGTCCCGCGAGGGAACGCCACCTTGCCGGTATTGGTTTGCTCATCGTAGTCATGCCAGGTATTAACCGGCAGTTTGCCGTGCGGTTTGATTTTACCCGTCAGCACCTGCGCCAGCGATACCATCGAGTGGCCGCGCCACACGCCACTGTCATAGCCGTAATAGGAATAGGTAGCGACAGCCGCCTCCACCTCTGCGGCATAGTTCACGATATCGTAAGGTGCGCGCAGTGAAAGATGAACGCGCTTTTTCCCCTGTTCGGCGGCGTATTTCAGCCATCCCGGATAAGGACTGGTATCATTAGCCGCCCCGGTTGCGGAGGTAACCACGCCATCCTGCTCGGCAGGCGTAAAGCGGGTTGAGAGCGTGCCGAGCAGGAACACGTCGCAGCCGGCAATATGTTCCCTGATCTGGGCATCGCTCAGTTCCGTTTCCTTCGCGGCCACGACGTTCTGATACCCCTCCTGCGCCATCACGTTCGCAATGCCTTTGGCCTGCTCGCCCCATGGCGTCAGAATAAAGTAGCGCAGCGCCTTGTCCTTTAACGGCAGCAGACGTTGACGGTTGATAACGACGGTAATGGAACGATCGGCGATGCGTTTCTCCAGCTGATGCGCGGAAGACGAAACGCCGTTTGAACACGATTTATCGCTATGGCCCATCAGGTTATGACGTAATTTGAGGCGCAAAATGCGCTCGACAGAGGCATCGATATCGGCCTCGCTGAGATGCCCGCTTTTCACCCGCTGCGCAATGTAGCGGATAAGCTCGGGCAGCAGGTTCGCCTGCGCCGGCGAGGCGATGCTGACAGGCATCAGAGCGATGTCCACCCCGGCGACAAAGACGTTTTCAGCCGCCCCTTGCTGGCTGAAATGCTCGGCAATCGCGCCCATATCCAGCGCGTCTGAAATCGTTACGCCGGCATAACCCAGCTCATTGCGCAGGATCTGGGTCTGGATTTCGAGCGACATGGTGGCCGGCACCGTGATTTTTTCACCGTTGCGGGTGTCGATCTGGCTGTTATCCAGTGCGGGGTACTGAATATGCGCAGTCATCACCATATCCGGCGCAGCGCAGCGATCGATAGCCTGTTTGTAAGGGGCGATATCGATGGCAAAAGCCTCTTCCCTCGTGCGATCGACGCGGGGCAAACCGGTGTGCGAATCGGTGGAGGTGCTGCCATGGCCGGGGAAATGTTTGTACGCGGTGATCAGCCCCTGCTGTTTCATCCCCGCCACCATGTTTTCCGCCAGGCGGGCAACGGCGTTTTTATCATCGCTGAAGGCGCGAACGTTAATCACCGGGTTGAACGGGTTGGTGTTAACGTCCACGACCGGGGCAAAGTTGGTATTGATATGCAACGCACGCATATCCTGGGCCATCAGTTTGCCCTGTTCAACGGCGAGCTGTTTATCCGCGCCCCCTTCAATCGCGGCGGCCAGCGCCATATTGCCGGGGAATGAGGCGTAGTCGCCGCGTGGCAGCCGGAAAACGTTGCCGCCTTCGTTGTCCGTGCCAATAAACAAACCAACGCCCGCGTGGGTTTTCATCGCGGCATACCAGGCCGTCAACGTTTTAATCTGCTGTTTGTCTTTTAGATTATTGGCAAACAGGATCACCCCACCGATGTGGTTATCGGCGATCAGTTTGCCAATGGCTTCGTCGGGAACGGTCATATCCTGATTGCTGCTACCGTTCTGATCCCAGTAGCGAAAATCCAGCATGATTTTTTGCCCGATTTTCTCTTCCAGCGTCATGTTTTTGACTTTCTGTTTAATATCCACAGTAAACCTCCGTTTAAAGCACCCGTTAATGACAGAAAAAAAGATAACCCGAAGGGCTCACAGCGTCCTGCCATTCTGTTTGTTTCAGCGGTTGGACAACGGCAAACGGAAAATGGATCAAACAAAATATCAACCAACAGAAAAAATCCATCAATGAATCAAACCCCTACCAATGCAATGTCTATTTCGCGCCCTGCTGTAGAAGGCCCTTCTGGCGCATTTTTCGCTGGCAAGCCGGGTGGCCAGTGAAGCCGCGCCCTCCTCGTTTGCCGATGTTGCCCCCAGTCCGCCACTCTTCTATAGTATGTTGTAACTAAAATAGGAGCGCGCGATGAGCAGATACGATGTGATTGGCCGAATGAACACCTGCTTTGCCGAACTGGAGCAGGCGCTCGGCGCGTTGCAACAGCAGATAGCCCCGCTGCGGTTGCTGGCGGCGCGGGTGTTCAGCCTGCCGGAGGTAGAAAAAGGCCAGGAGCATCAGGCTATTTCGCATATCGCGGTCGAGCAGCATGTGGGGCAAGCGGCGCGCGATCTGGCGCTGGAGCATTATCAGCGGCTGTTCATTCACCACAACCGGGAGAATGTCAGCAGCAAGGCCGCCGTGCGCCTGCCCGGCGTTATCTGTCTGGCGGTGGAGCAACCGGAATATCAGGCGCTGCAAACGCAGCTGGCGCTGATCAACCGCCTGAAGGGCGAGCTGGAGCAGATTATCACCGTCGATTCCGGCCTGGCGCCGGAGCAGCGTTTCGAATTCGTGCACACCCATTTGCACGGGCTGATCACCCTCAGCGCCTATCGCACCCTCACCGCCCTGACCAATCCCGATTCCGTGCGCTTCGGCTGGGCCAACAAGCACATCATCAAAAACGTCAAACGGGACGACATTCTGGCGCAGCTGGAGAAAAGCCTGAAAGCCGGCCGCGCGGTGCCGCCGCACAGCCGCGAACAGTGGGCCGCCCTGGTCAGCCGTGAGATAGACGACGTCAGCCGGCTGCCGCAGCAGGCTACGCTGAAAATCAAGCGGCCAGTAAAAGTGCAGCCGATCGCCCGGGTGTGGTATCAGCAGCAGCAGAAACAGGTGCAGCACCCCTGCCCGCTGCCGCTGATCGCCCTGTGTCAGGTTGAAAGCGGCGCCGCCGTGCCGAAGATCGGCGAGCTGCTCAACTACGACGCCGAGGCGGTGAAACACCGTTACAAACCCGACGCCAGGCCGCTGCGGCTGCTGGTGCCGCGCCTGCACCTGTATACCGACGACGCTACTCGCTGAGGGTATACACCCGCAGGCGATGGCCGTCCGGATCCCGCGCGACAAAGGTGTAGCCGAACTCCATCTCGGTTGGCGTTTGCTCGATAGTCAACCCAAGTTCGCGCCACTGGTTATAGCGCGCCTCCACCTCTTGCGCATCCTGGCACAGAAAGCCCAGCTCACCGCCGCCGCCGGTCAACGTGGCGGCAGGTTCCACTTTTTGCCTGGCCCACATTCCGAGTTTGAAGCCGTTGTTGAGCACGAACAGGGCGAAGCCGGGGGAAAGCTCCTGTGGCGCCTGCCCCAGCAGGCGTTGATAAAAAGCGGCGCTGTTGAGTGGGTTATCGACGTAAAGCATCGTCATGCTGGGAAGGGTCATCGGTCTGTCCTCTGAGTGATGGGAACCGGTCGGTTCCCGATAGGCACAGACTAAGGCGTGCGACTGACAGTTTATGGCAGCAGTGTGCCGCTATTGTTCCGCAATGCCCTCGCTGAGACGCCACTCTTTCAGCAACCGCCGTCGGCCGCGCGGATAGCGCTGTTCCAGCGGCGTGGCGGCCTGAATGCGATCGAGGCGAAAATGGCGAAAGGCCTGACGCAGCTCGCACCAGGCGACCAGCATCTGGAACTGGTCGAAAAAACCCAGTGCAAAGGGCCACAGCAGGCGTTCGCTGCGCTGCCCCGCCAGATCGAGATAGTCGATCTGCAGCTTGCGCTCACGGCGAATGGTGTCGCGGATCAGCACCCGCATCTCATCCGCCACCGGCGGCGCCTGAACCGGCGCGATCAATAGCGTGTTGGCCTCCAACTCTTCCCGCAGCGCCGAAGGCAGCACATCGGCGATCTTGGCCAGCGCCTGGCCCGCGGCGTCCGCCAGCTGGCTGTCACCGCGGCGCCTGACCCAGCGCATGCCCAACACCAGCGCTTCTATCTCCGCCTGCGAAAACATCAGCGGCGGTAGCATAAAGCCGGGGCGCAGCACATAGCCGACGCCGGCCTCGCCGACGATCTCCGCCCCCTGTTGCTGCAGCGTAGCGATATCGCGATACAGCGTGCGCATGCTGATGCCCAGCGCCTGCGCCAACGCATGGCCCGCCACCGGATAACGGTGGCTGCGCAGCAGCTGCATCAGATCGAGTAAACGTTGCGCGCGCGACATATCACGGCTCCCTGCATAGCGAGGTTTGGACAAAATCGGCAAAGGCCCGCGCCTTGGCCGAGACGAAATGGCCGCCGGGGAACACCGCCCACAGCGCCAGCGGCGGCAGTTGCCAATCTGCTAATGCCGCGATCGCCGCCCCGCTTTGCAGTTCGCTGCGAAACAGGCCTTCGCTGGCGACGGTAGTGCCGAAGCCCGCCAGCACCAGCTCGCGCACGCACTCCGCCGCGTTGACCCGCATGCGCCCCGGCAACCGCAGCATGCGCTGTTCCCCTTCACGGCTGAAACGCCACTGCTCGCCGCCGCCCTGGCGATGGTAAATCACCATCTCGTGCCGCAACAGATCCTCCGGCCGCTGCGGCATGCCGGCGGCGGCAAAATAATCGGGCGTGCCGATCACGCATTGCTTTACCTCACCCAGCTTGCGCGCGGTAAAGCCGGAATCCTCCAGCTCGCCGACGCAAAGAGCAATATCGATGCCCTCTTCAATCAGCGACAGGTTGCCGTCATCCAGCAACAGATCGACGCTCAAACGCGGATTGGCGCGCATAAACGCCGTCAGGTCGGGCAAGGGCACGATGCGGGCGAACACCGCCGCCGAAGCGACCCGCAGCCGCCCGCTCAGCGTCTCGCCGGCGTTTTGCACCAGCGCTTCGGTCTCCGCCAGCTCGTTCAGAATGCGCCGAGTGCGTTGATACAGCTGCTGCCCCGCATCCGTCGGCTGCAGGCCGTGGGTCGAACGCAGCATCAGGCGTGTGCCGAGCTGCTGTTCCAGGCGCGCCACCGCCTTCGAGACCGCCGGTTGCCCTACGTGCAGCCGCCGCGCTGCCGCGGTAAAGGAACCGCTCTCGTAAACGCAGGCATAGGTTTCGTAATCGGCAAATTTGCCCATGCATTCCCTCATGGAATAACGGTTAACACCTCTGGCAGTCTACACGCGCCATTCCGGAATGGGCAAGATAAGCGCAACCCCTCATTCCCGTCAGGAGAACGCATGACACTGCAAGACAAACTCGATGCCTTCAAAGCGGCATTCGAAGCCGGCCAACTGCCGCTCAAACTCGCTGCGCAAGATCACGCGCTGATGCGTGAGGCGATACAGGCGCAGATCGCGTCAGGCATCGCCGAACGCGCACTGAGCGTCGGCGACGTCGCGCCCGGCTTTACCCTGCCGGACAGCGAAAACCGGCCATGCGCTTCCGCAGCGCTGTTGGCGAACGGGCCGCTGGTCGTCAGTTTTTATCGCGGGATCTGGTGCCCCTACTGCACGCTCGATCTGCAGGCGTTGCAGGCCGCATTGCCCGCCATAGAGCAACGCGGCGCGCAGCTGTTGGCCGTTTCGCCGCAAAGCGCGATGCATAACCGCCAGGCCGCGCGCGATCACGATCTGACCTTTCCGCTGCTCAGCGATGCCGGCAACCGTCTGGCGGCCCAATTCGGCCTGCGTTACCGCCTGCCGGAGGCCTTGATTACCCTGTATCAACAACGGCTCGGCCTCGATCTGGCGCAGTTCAATCAGAATGACGACTGGACGCTGCCGCTGCCGGCGCGATTCGTCATCGCCCGCGATGGCCGTATCGCCTATGCCGAAGCGCACGCCGACTACACCCGGCGACCGGAGCCGCAGGCGCTGTTATCGGTGCTGGAGAGATTGGCTTGAAAAGACGGGGCGCAAACGCGCCCCGTTAAGAGATGACGGCGAACGCGATTACTTCTGCATGCTGCCGACCATCGCCTCCGGCCGCACCCACTCGTCGAACTGCGCTTCGGTCAGATAGCCGAGCTTCAGCGCCGCGGCTTTCAGCGTCAGCCCTTCCTTGTGCGCTTTCTTGGCGATTTCCGCCGCCTTGTCATAGCCGATATGGGTGTTGAGCGCGGTCACCAACATCAGCGATTCATTCAGCAACTGGGTGATGCGATCGCGATTCGGTTCGATGCCTACCGCGCAGTGCTCGTTGAAGCCCTGCATGCCGTCGGCCAGCAGACGGATCGACTGCAGATAGTTGTGGATCACCATCGGGCGAAATACGTTCAGCTCGAAGTTGCCGGAAGCGCCGCCGATGTTCACCGCCACATCGTTGCCCAGCACCTGGGCACACAGCATGGTCATCGCTTCGCACTGGGTCGGATTGACCTTGCCCGGCATGATCGAACTGCCCGGTTCGTTCTCCGGGATCGCGATCTCGCCGATGCCGCAGCGCGGGCCGGACGCCAGCCAGCGCACATCGTTAGCGATCTTCATCAGCGAGGCCGCCAACCCTTTCAGCGCGCCATGGCCCTGCACCAGCGCATCGCAGGTCGCCAGCGCTTCGAACTTGTTCGGGGCGGTGACGAACGGCTGATGGGTCAATGCCGCCAGCGCTTTAGCGACGCGCACCGCGTACTCCGGATGGGTGTTCAGACCGGTGCCGACCGCCGTGCCGCCCAGCGCCAGCTCGGCGAGGTGCGGGATACTGTCTTCGATGTGTTTCAGGCTGTGCGCCAGCATCGCCGCCCAGCCGGAGATCTCCTGGCCCAGGGTCAGCGGCGTGGCGTCCTGCAGATGGGTGCGGCCGATTTTGACGATGTCGCGGTAGGCTTCGGCCTTGTCGCTCAGCGTCTTGTGCAACACTTTCAGCTCGGGGATCAGGTGCTCGCGCAGCGCAATCACCGCCGCCACGTGCATCGCGGTGGGAAACACGTCGTTGGAGCTTTGGCTTTTATTGACGTCGTCGTTCGGGTGCACCTTGCGCTCTTCACCGCGCACGCCGCCCAGCAGCTCGCTGGCGCGGTTGGCCAACACTTCGTTCATGTTCATGTTGGTCTGGGTGCCGGAGCCGGTTTGCCAGATCGAGAGCGGGAACTGGTCGGCATGGCTGCCCGCCAGCACTTCGTCGGCGGCTTTGATGATGGCGGCGCCCCGCTCGGCCGGCAGCAGCCCGAGATCCACGTTCACCTGCGCAGCGGCACGCTTGGTCAACGCCAGCGCATGGATCAGCGCGGTCGGCATCTTTTCGGTGGAAATGCGGAAATGCGCCAACGAGCGCTGGGTCTGCGCGCCCCACAGCTTGTCGGCCGGTACTTCGATGGGGCCCATGGAGTCTTTTTCGATACGAACGCCTGCCATCATTGTCTCCTTAGCATAATTCCTAAAATTGTAGGGTCAGGCCGACGCGCTACCCCCCGTCGGCATGCACTCCCAGTATAGTGACATAATAACTATTCGCATTAAGAGAGTTATCTCACAGCACGTTTCATCTCTTTGACCCATTGATGACGCGGTTATTTGCCATCGGTTAACCCGTGCAAAAATAACGTTGAAGAATGCGCCTGGATAATAGACACGCAGATAAGAACTAACGCGGATGCCGTGAATTAACGTTATTGATGCGCTGCGCCTGCAAATGGTTGAGCTCATCGATACGCTGCTGCTGCAGATGATTGATCTCATCGTAGGCGTCTTGCCGCTCATTATGGCGATACGCCCCGGCCGCCACCGCGCCGGCGGTGAGCGCCAACGGATGCGGGGCGGGCGCGATCGCGACGGGAACCGCTGCCGGTGCGGGCGCAACAACGATCGGCGCCGGCGTTATCACCACGGCGCGCGGGGCGGCGTAGGGATAGGTGACGATCACCGCGGCCTGGGCTGCGCCGGTGCAAAGCCCCAATAGCAACAACAGTTTTTTCATGCGACAGACCTCTTGTTTCATTAAATTGACTCGTTAACGGTTACGGTAACGAGGTCTGTCATTCAGGTTTAAGCTCGGCGTGTGATCGCTCGGCGCAGCGCGAAAATAATAATAAGGGAATGGCTCAGACGGTAAAAAATAAATTCGGTCGACATATTTTGACATGCTGAAAATTAAATAATGCGGCAGGTTGTCCGAGCCGTCGGCAATAACCCCGCCGCCCCCAAAAATAATCGATTAACGGGTTTACCGGGCCGCCTTGAGGCCGGCGCGCCATTTGAGACGCCGATCGTTATCACGCTATACTTTGGCCGCATTGCCGGGCGCGACGTTATCCGGCGTTATTTTGATCGCGCCCATGATTTTTACCGTCGACGCGGGCGTATGATGGTCGTCGGCAAAGATTGAGATAATCATACAAAAAATCAGTAAGTTATTGGCCGTCAGTACGGCAATGACGCAAAGGACGTTTATCGACATGCAAAAAATGACCAACGCGGTACAGAATTACGCCTGGGGCAGCCACGATGCGCTGACTCGCCTTTACGGCATCGCCAATCCCGATAACCAGCCGATGGCCGAACTGTGGATGGGCGCGCATCCCAAGAGCCCTTCCCGCGTGCCGGGCGCCGACGGCGAGCTGCGGTCGCTGCGCTTTCTTATCGATGAAGACCAGCCAAAGCAGCTGGGTGCCGACGTCGCCAGCCGCTTTGGCGAGTTGCCGTTCCTGTTTAAAGTGCTGTGCGCCGATCAACCGCTGTCGATCCAGGTCCATCCGAGCAAAGCGGCGGCCGAGATCGGCTTCGCGAAAGAGAACGCCGCCGGCATCCCGCTGAGCGCCGCCGAACGCAACTACAAAGATCCTAATCACAAGCCCGAGCTGGTCTTCGCCCTGACGCCGTTCCTGGCGATGAACGGCTTTCGCGAGCTGGCCGATATCGTTTCCCTGCTGCAGCCGATCGCCGGCGCGCACCACGACATCGCCGCCTTCCTGCAACAGCCGGACACCGCGCACCTGTCGACCCTGTTCGCCAGTCTGTTGACGATGAGCGGCGAGCAAAAATCGCTGGCGCTCGGCGTGCTGAAAGCCGCGCTCAACAACCAGCAGGGTGAACCCTGGAATACCGTGCGCTTTATCGCCGGCTTTTACCCGGACGACAGCGGCCTGTTCTCGCCGCTGCTGCTGAACGTGGTGCAGCTCGCACCGGGCGAGGCGATGTTCCTGTATGCCGAAACGCCGCACGCCTACCTGAAAGGCGTGGCGCTGGAGGTGATGGCCAACTCGGATAACGTGCTGCGCGCCGGCCTGACGCCGAAATTTATCGACGTGCCTGAGCTGCTGGCCAACCTGCAGTTCCGCCCGCAACCGGCGTCCGGCCTGCTGACCCAACCGGAACAACGCGGCAATGAGCTGTTCTTCCCGATCCCGGTGGAGGATTTCGCCTTCTCGCTGCACGATTTGACCGCCGCTCCACAGACGCTGACGCAACAGAGCGCGGCCATCGTGTTCTGCGTCAGCGGTGAAGCGACGCTGGAAAAATCGGGGCAGCGCCTGGCGCTCCAACCGGGCGAATCCTGCTTTATCGGCGCCTTCGAATCCCCGGTCAACGTCAGCGGCAGCGGCCGCATCGCCCGGGTTTATAACCAGCTGGCCTAACCGTTGATAAATTTCAGCAAATTGCTTGCTGAAAGCGAGAGCTGCCCCCACAATTAAACGCCTGCGGGCGTTTATTGTCGGCCCGTATTTGCCCCCTCCCTCGCAACGGAGGGTTATAAGAAAAAAGGATGAAACAGAGCTATGAAAAAATCGTTAGTCGCTGTCAGCGTCATTGTGGTTCTTGGCGCAGCATGGACCGGGGCATCCTGGTACACCGGGAAACTGATCGAGCAACACATGGGCGAAGTCGTCGACAACGCCAACGGCCAGTTGAAAGCTTACCTGCCGAAAGCCGGCGTCAAGCTGAGCTATGAAAATTACCAGCGCGGCCTGTTCAGCAGCAAAGTGCGTTATGTGCTGCGTTCCGACGGCACGGATACCAGTGAGAACGCGGCGCTGAAAGCCGGTGAAGAAGTGGCGTTCCTGGAAACCATCGATCACGGTCCGTTCCCCTTCGCCCAGCTGAAAAAATTCAACCTGCTGCCGAGCATGGCGTCGGTGCATACCGAGCTGGAAAATACCCCGGCGGTGAAAGGCCTGTTTGAGGTCACTAAAGGCAAATCGCTGTTTACCGCCGATTCGCGCATCTCGTACAACGGTGACACCGCGTCCGCCATCGACATCATCCCGCTGGAATACCAGAAGGATAAATCCTCGCTGAAATTCAGCGGCGCCACCCTCAACGCCGACGTGTCCAGCGATCTGAAGAACCTCGCGCTCGACGCCAACAGCGACAACATCACCGTGAGCAGCCCGAACGCTTTCGGCCAAACCGAGCAGATCACCTTCCAGGGCTTCAAGCTGAAAGGCAACAGCGACGAGAGCAAGTTCGGCGTTAAACTCGGCGATCAGACGATGACGCTGAAGCAGTTCAAGTTGGCGATTGACGGCAAAGACGCCGTGACCCTGGACGGCTTCAACCTGGTGAGCAAGTTCGGCGAGCAAGGCAGCAGCAATATCGGCGGCCAGATCGACTACACCATGGACGCGCTCAAGGTGCAGGGCAACGACTTCGGCGCCGGTAAACTGACGCTGAAAATCGACAACGTCGACGGCAAAGCGCTGAAAGATTTCTCCGATAGCTACAACCGCCAGACCATGGCGCTGCTGCAGCAGGGTGAAAATCTGGATCCGGAGATCTACGAACAGCAGACCACCGAGATGCTGCAAAAGAACCTGCCGCTGCTGCTGAAAGGCAACCCAAGCCTCAGCATCGCCCCGCTGAGCTGGAAAAACGGCAAGGGTGAAAGCACCTTCACGCTGGATCTGGCGCTGACCGATCCAAGCCAGGCCGGCTCTCCGGCCGAATCGCCGGACCAGATGGTCGCGCGCGTGGTGAAAAAACTGGATCTCAGCCTGACTATTCCGGAAGCGATGGCCACCGAAGTGACCGCGAAGACCGCGCTGTTGCAGGGTTACAACGAGGAAGACGCGCAGAAGCTGGCGCAGCAGCAAGTGCAGGGCCTGGCGGCGATGGGCCAGATGTTCAAGCTGACTACCCAGAAAGACGGCGTGATCGCGAGCAAGTTCCACTATGCTGACAATCAGGTTGACCTGAACGGCAACAAGATGTCGCTGCAGGAGTTCATCGGCCAGTTCGGCCTGCTGGGCGGCGGCGCCCCGGCGGAAGACGACGAACCGGCGCAGGATGCGCAGCCTGTTCCGGCACCGGCGCAGTAATCGCCTGAAAGCCTGATCGAGGGCCCCCTGCGGGGCCCTTTTTATTTACCCCGCATAAACCGCATCTCGGATCTGCTGCGGATAGCGGCCGCACATGCCTTCGAACGCGGTATTGGTCAAGACAACCACGCTCAGCTGCGCCTCGGGATCAAAGAACCAGCTGTGGCCATAAACCCCGCCCCAGGCCTGGGTGCCCGCATGCTGCGGCGTATTTGCCGCCTCGGCATCCACCAGCAGCGCCCCGCAGAATCCCCACCCCCAACCTGGCCCTTGCGTTTGCGCCTCGGCGCCGACGTGCGGGCTATTCAGCAAAGCCACCGTCTCCGGCCGCAGAATGCCCTGCCCGCCGCTGCGCAGCGCCTCCACCAGCCGCAGCACGTCGTCGGCATCGCCAACCATGCCGGCGCCGCCGGAAGGAAACGCTTCGGCGTCAAACGCACGCGCCGGCGAGAATTCGACATCGGCGCCCATGTCCTCCGGCAGCGCCACCCGCACGCCTTCCGACATGCGCTGCGGCCCCTGCGGCGTATTGTAATACGGCGTCGCCAGGTTCGCGGCGTCGGTGGCATGGAACGCGGTATTGCCGAGCGCCAGCGGCCGCGCGACCCATTCGACAAACAGCTGCGGCAGCGACATGCTCGTCACCCGTTCAAGCACCGCCCCCAGCACGTCGATCGCCAGCGAATAGTTGAAGCGCTCTCCCGGTTCCGACAGCAACGGCGCCTGCGCCAGCCGCCGCAGGTTTTGCTCCAGCGTCAGCGTCGAGCGCTCCACGCCGTCCTGGATCCCCATCTGGTGATATACGCCTGTCGGCGGCTGATTCAGCCGATAATCCAGCCCGGCGGTATGGCTCAGCAAATGACGAATTTTGATCGCCGGGCGACGGCCGTCGGCCAGCGCCGGGGTAAACCACGGCAGCCAATCGCTGACCGCATCGTCCAGCGCCAGCTTACCCTGTTCGATCAAACGCAGCGCCGCCAGCGCGGTATAGGGTTTGGACACCGACGACAGCCGAAACTGCGTTTCCCGCCGCATCGGCCGCCGCGCCTCGCGATCGGCATAGCCGGCCGCCCCGGCGTAGCAAATCTCGCCCTGCCGCGCCACCAGCACCACGCTGCCCACGATGCGGCCTTCGGCGATCGCCTGCCGATCGATAGCCGCGAGCCGTTCTGTTAACGTCTGTTGTTTCGCCAACATGTTTTTTGCTCTTTGATAAAAAGTACATTCAGTCTAGAACGTTATTCATAAATTAAAATACGGCATAATTTAATGGATCATTAAGCACAGGTTAGCAATCTATGAGTTCACTTTTGCAACTGTTGCCCTATTTCGAAGCCGTCGCGCGCCTGGGCAACTTTACCCGCGCGGCTAACCAGCTGGGCGTCACGCCGCCGGCGGTGTCGCAAAATATACAGGCGCTGGAAAATCAGCTGGGGGTGCGACTCTTCCACCGCACCAGCCGCTCGGTGCGGCTGAGCGACGAGGGCCGGTTGTTCTATCAGAAAGTGTCGCCGGCGATGAACCAGATCGACGCGGCGGCGGACGACGTGCGTACCCTGGGCGCACAGCCGGCGGGCCTGCTGCGCATTACGCTGCCGCAGTTGGCCGCTTCGCTGCTGGTAATGCCGCACCTGGCGGCGTTTCAGCGCCGCTATCCCGAGGTGCAGCTGGAACTGTTTACCGAAGACCGCTTTTCCGATCTGGTGCTGGGCAGTTTCGATGCTGGCATTCGCATGCACGCCATGCTGCAAAAGGACATGGTCGCCGTGCCGATCGACAACGGGCAACGCCGGGTGCTGGTCGCCTCACCCGACTATCTGGCGCGCTGCGGCGCACCGGCCACGCCGGATGAGCTGCTCGCGCACCATTGCCTGCGCTACCGTTTTCCCGGCAGCGGCAAACTGGAACCCTGGTATTTCAGTCAACATGGCGATGAACGCGCGCTGGACGTCAGCGGCAGTTTGATTTTTAACGAAGATAGGCTGATCAAGGATGCCGCGTTGGCGGGACTGGGGATTGCACAGCGTTTTCAGGGCACGGTGCTGAAAGAACTGGCGCAGGGCGATCTGGTGGAAGTGTTGCCGGACTGCGCCAGCGAGACGTCGGGATTTTTCATCTACTTTCCCGCCGGCCGGCATTTGCCGCTCAAGCTGCGCGCCTTTATCGATTTCATGCGCGAGCGGCGTGAACGGCAGCATCGGTAATAGGGGCGCCCCGTCGGCGCCCCTGTCCGTCAGCGCTTATCCAGCGCCTGGATGATGCGGTAAGCCGCCTCG
Source organism: Serratia sp. Ae19-1 (assembly GCF_059801225.1). Classification (NCBI taxonomy): domain Bacteria; kingdom Pseudomonadati; phylum Pseudomonadota; class Gammaproteobacteria; order Enterobacterales; family Yersiniaceae; genus Serratia; species Serratia sp. Ae19-1. The sequence goes on from NZ_JBCHWD010000004.1 coordinate 507,636, forward strand.
ACGCGATCGTCGTTCGGGAACCACTTGTTGGCCAGCATCACCACGGCGATATTTTTCGCCGGGATAAACACCGCGTAGGCGGAGAAACCGCCAGTGGAACCGGTTTTGTTATACCAGCCGGCGCGCAATTCCGGCTGCGGCGGCGTGAGGACGGTGGCCGGCGTGCCGTTCATGATCATCCCGGCGTTGTTGCCTTCGATCAGTCGCGGCAGTTTTACCGGATACGGGTAGTTCTCCCACATCAGATCTTGCGTGAACGCGCCCGCCTTGTAATAACCGACGTGCGTGCCGGCCAGCGCTTCGCGCCACGGCTGTGCGACTTTCACCTGCTGCAGGTTGGCGTCCAGGTAACGAATCAGATCGCGGGCGTTGGATTTGATGCCGTAAGACTCGGCATCCAGCGGGCCGGGATTGACCCGCACCGGTTTGTCGTCCTTGTTATATCCTTGCGCATAGTTGGCCATCTGCGCCGCCGGCACCTGAATATAGGTGTGGCTCATGCCCAGCGCCGGCAACATCCCCTGCTCCATCGCCTGGATAAACGGCTGGCCGAGGCTCTTGGCGGCGATCATGCCCAGCATGCCGATGCCGAGGTTGGAGTAGACGCGGTAGCTGCCGACCGGGTGTTTCGGCTGCCAGGCGCGATAGTAGGCCATCAATTGCGTATTGTCGGTGACGTCGTCCGGCACGAACAGCGGCAAACCGGAGGTATGGGTCGCCAGATTCAGCAGGCTGACGCCATCGAAGGCGCTGCCGCGCAGTTCAGGCAGATAGCGGCTGGCCGGATCGCTGAACGACAGCTTGCCCTGCTGCTGCGCATAGACCGCCAGCGTCGCAGTGAAGGTTTTGCTCAGCGAGCCCACTTCGAACAGCGTCTGCTCGGTGATCGGTTTGCCGGTCTGCTTCGAGGCCACGCCATACGGGTAGATCTGCTGTTTGCCGTCGACCGACACGGCGATCGCCATGCCCGGCACGCCGTACTTTTTCATCAGCGGCTGAATTACGGCGTCGATATCCTGCTGCTGTGCGGCATGCGCGGTCGGCAGGATCAATGCGGCGATCAGCGCGGCCGCCAGGCGATTCATTTTCGTCATGATAGAAACTCTTCGGTTGCAGGGCATCGGCGCGGCCAAAAGTTTTTGTTGGCGTTGAACACGGCGTTTTCCCTGATTGATGATGTCATTCCTTTACGGACTCCGCCACTTTCGCAGCAGTGGCGCCAAATATCGGATTTTGCCGCCGGGTTGACAAGCGATAATAATTTCAGCCAGCATAAAGAAAAACTTATGGCTATCAATCATGCGCAATCGACTTCCCCTCAACGCCCTGCGGGCGTTCGAATCTTCCGCTCGCCACCTGAACTTCACCCGCGCCGGTCTGGAGCTGAGGGTGACCCAGGCCGCCGTCAGCCAGCAGGTGCGCATGCTGGAAGAACAGCTGGGCATTCAGCTGTTCCGCCGCCTGCCGCGCGGGCTGGATCTGACGGAAGAAGGCCAGGCGCTGCTGCCGGTGTTGAACGACGCCTTCGACCGTATCGAGGCGGTGCTGCAGCAGTTCGAAGGCGGGCATTTCCACGAGGTGCTGACGGTGGCGGTGGTCGGCACCTTCGCCGTCGGCTGGCTGATGCCACGGCTGGCGGCGTTCCGCACCGCCCATCCGTTTATCGATCTGCGGGTGTTGACCCACAACAACCTGGTCAATCTGTCGGCGGACGGCATGGATTTCGCCATCCGCTTCGGCGAAGGCCTGTGGCCCGCCACCCGCAATATCAAACTGTTCGACGCGCCGCTGACGGTGCTCTGCCCGCCGGCGGTTGCCGCGCGCCTGCACGCGCCGCAGGACCTGCAGCACGAGCAGCTGATGCGCACTTACCGCAAGGATGAATGGGAGCGCTGGTTCAGCGCGGCTCAGGTGACGCCGTGGCGGATCAACGGCCCGGTGTTCGATTCCTCAAGGCTGATGGTGGAAGGCGCGATCCAGTGCGACGGCGTGGCGCTGGCGCCGGTCAGCATGTTCCGCCGCGAACTGGCCACCGGCGCGCTGCAGCGGCCGTTCGCCGCCGAGGCCGCGCTCGGCGCCTATTGGCTGACCCATTTGAAATCGCGGGATTTGACACCGGCGATGAAAGCCTTTATCGGCTGGATCGGCCGGGAGGCGGAAGAGGAGCAGCGGTGCGACTAAGCGGAGCCGCGCCGGATCAGCGCCGGTGGCAGGATGACGTTCTGCGTCGGCAGATCGGCGTCATGGATGCGCTGCAACAGGCGCGCAGCGGCGCTGCGCCCCACTTCCCGCGCCGAGCTGGAAACAAAGGTCAGCGGCGGCTCGGTCAGTTCGGCCTCCGGCACGTCGCCAAAGCCAATCAGCGCCACCTGTCGCCCGTAGTAGGCGTCGACCCCGTCCGAACCGATGCTGCGGCCGCTGCGCGTCAGGCCAAAGTAGGCGCCCAGCGCCACCGACGCCTTGTGGCAGACGATAGCGGTGATATTCGGGTAGTGGCGCAGCAGCTGCTCCGCCGCCTCCGCCGCCTGGCTCTGTCGGCAATCGCACTCGACGATCCATTCGCTGCGAAACGGCAGGCCATACTGCAACAGCGTGGCACAGAATCCGCCCAGCCGTTCGGCGCGCGTCAACGAGTCGCTCTGGCCGCCGAGGTAAGCGATTTGGCTGTGACCGCGGGCGATCAAAAACTCGGAGGCCAGCTTGGCGGCCTGCATATTGTCCGGCCGTACCACGTCCACCCCCTCGAGACCGCTGGAGCGCGCTACGCAGACCAGCGGCACGCCCTGCTCGGCCGCCTTTTCCTTCAGCCCCGCCGCCGCGCGAATGCCGCCCGCCAGCACGATGCCGTCGACGCCCTGCGCCAGCAGCGCGTCAAACGCCCGCTGCAGCCCCTGACCTTCCCGCCCGCTCTGCGTCAAAAACAGCAGTTTGTCGTGCGCCTCCAGCGTTTCGCTCAGCCCGGCGGTCATTTCGGCATAGAAGGGTTCGCAGATATCGCGCAGAATCAGGCCGATCACCCCGGACTCGCCGCCGCGCAGCGTCGCCGCCTGGCGGTTGCGTACATAGCCCAGCTGCGCTATCGCCTGATTGACCTTCTCGACGGTGGTGGGCGAAATCCGCCCCTTGCCGCTCAACACCAGGGAAACCGTGGTGACCGAAACGCCCGCCTGTTGCGCCACATCGGTAATGGTGATCTTTTTAATGCTCATAGTCTCTGCGAACCCGTTCCTGGGCAACCCGCGCCGTGATGATCAAGGGTATACCGAATCCGTTAACTCAGTAAAACGTTTTACTGACCGCCGCATTGTCGCCAAAAAGCGGGCGGCAAATTTGTGATTAACGGCGCATTTTTGCTAGGTAAAACGTTTTATCTTCTTTTTACCTAATCAGCAGTCCCCTTTTTGCTCGTCTTTTCGCCAGGAGAAGTCGGTTATGTCAGCAGCCAACAAACCAAAAATCACCCTCTGGGAGTTCTTCCAGAGCCTGGGCAAAACGTTCATGTTGCCCGTCGCCTTGCTCTCTTTCTGCGGCATCATGCTGGGGATCGGCAGCTCGCTGAGCAGCCGCGATGTGATCACCCTGATGCCGTTTATCGGCCATCCGATCTTCCAGCTGATCTTCACCTGGATGAGCAAGATAGGCTCCTTCGCCTTCAGCTTCCTGCCGGTGATGTTCGCCATCGCCATTCCGCTGGGCATGGCGCGCGAGAACAAGGGCGTGGCCGCGTTCTCCGGCTTCGTCGGCTTCGCCGTGCTGAATCTGGCCACCAACTTCTATCTGACCGCCGCCGGCGTGCTGCCCAGCAGCGATCCGCTGGTGCTGAAGGCCAACAACATCCAGAACATTCTCGGCATTCAGTCGATCGACACCGGCATCCTTGGCGCGGTGATCGTCGGTATCATCGTGTATCTGCTGCATGAGCGTTTCCACACCATCCGCCTGCCGGACGCGCTGGCGTTCTTCGGCGGCACCCGCTTCGTGCCGATCGTGACCACCGTGGTGCTGGGCCTATGCGGCCTGGTGATCCCGCTGATCTGGCCGTGGTTCGCCGCCGGCATTAACGGCCTGGGCCGCGTCATCAACGGCGCCGGCATCTTCGGGCCGATGATTTTCGGCACCGGCGAACGCCTGCTGCTGCCGTTCGGCCTGCATCACATTCTGGTGGCGCTGATCCGCTTTACCGAAGCGGGCGGCACGCTGGACGTTTGCGGCCACAGCGTCAGCGGCGCCCTGACCATCTTCCAGGCCCAGCTCTCCTGCCCGACCACCACCGGCTTTGCCGAAAGCGCCACCCGCTTCCTGTCGCAGGGCAAAATGCCGGCGTTCCTCGGTGGCCTGCCGGGCGCGGCGCTGGCAATGTACCACTGTGCCAAACCGGAGAACCGCCATAAAATCAAAGGGCTGTTGATCTCCGGCGTGGTAGCCTGCGTGGTCGGCGGCACCACCGAACCGATCGAGTTCCTGTTCCTGTTCGTCGCGCCGTTCCTCTATCTGATCCACGCGCTGCTCACCGGGTTGGGCTTTACCGTGATGGCGCTGCTGGGTGTGACCATCGGCAACACCGACGGCAACATCATCGATTTCGTGGTGTTCGGCATTCTGCACGGCACCGCCACCAAGTGGTATCTGGTGCCGGTGGTGGCCGCCGTCTGGTTCGTCGGCTATTACGCCATTTTCCGCTTCGCCATCCAGCGCTTTAACATCAAAACGCCGGGCCGCGAGAGCGACAGCGCCGCCAGCCAAAGCGCGCCGAGCGGAGCAGTGGGCAAATCCGGCTACAATGCGCCGGCGATTTTGGCGGCGCTCGGCGGCCCGGATAACATCATCACGCTGGACAACTGCATCACCCGCCTGCGCCTGTCGGTCAATGACATGAGCCGCGTGGACGATGGCGCGCTGAAGGCCAACCGCGCCATCGGCGTGGTGCATCTCAACGAACATAATCTGCAGGTGGTGATCGGCCCGCAGGTGCAATCGGTGAAGGATGAATTAGACTCACTGGTAGCCACGGCGCAACCTGCCGCGGCGCTGCAGGGAGCCACCCATGTTTGATTTCTCCACCCCGATCGACCGCCACGGCACCTGGTGCACCCAGTGGGACTACATCGCCGATCGTTTCGGCAGCGCCGATCTGCTGCCGTTCACCATCTCCGATATGGACTTCGCCACCGCGCCGTGCATTCTCGAGGCGCTGCAGCAGCGCCTGCAGCACGGCGTGCTGGGCTACAGCCGCTGGCAGCACGAGGATTTTCTCGGCGCGCTGCGCCACTGGTATCAGCAACGTTTCAACACCGCTGTCGACACCGCAACGGCGGTGTACGGCCCTTCCGTTATCTACATGGCGGCGCAGCTGATCCGCCAATGGTCCGTGCCGGGCGACTACGTGGTGACCCATACCCCGGCCTACGACGCCTTCTACAAGGTGATCCTCGCCAACCAGCGCCAGCTGCTGGCCTGTCCGCTGCAAAAAGCCGGCGACGACTGGCGCTGCGACATGGCGCACCTTGAGGCGTTGCTGGCGCGGCCGCAAACCAAGATCCTGCTGCTGTGCAGCCCGCACAACCCCACCGGCAAGGTATGGCGCCGCGAAGAGCTGCAGCAGATGGCCGAACTGTGCGAGCGCCACGACGTGAGGGTGATCAGCGATGAGATCCACATGGACATGGTATGGGGCAAACACCGCCATACGCCGTGGAGCCAGGTGGCGACCGGCGCCTGGGCATTGCTGACCTCCGGCTCCAAGAGTTTCAATATTCCGGCGCTGACCGGCGCCTACGGTTTTATCAGCGACGACGCCAGCCGCGAAGCCTACTTCCAGCAGCTCAAATCCCGCGACGGCCTCTCCTCGCCGGCGGTGCTGGCGGTGGCGGCGCACGTGGCCGCCTATCGTCACGGCGAACCCTGGCTGGATGCGCTGCGCGACTATCTGCAGGATAATCTGACCTACGTCGCCGAACGGCTGGCGGAGGCTTTTCCCGCGCTGGGCTGGCGCCCGCCGCAGGCCACCTACCTGGCCTGGATCGATCTGCGGCCGCTGGCCATTGACGATCGCGCGCTGCAGCAGGCGCTGATCGAGCGTGAAAAGGTGGCGATCATGCCGGGCTTCACCTACGGCGAGGAAGGCCGCGGGTTCCTGCGCCTCAACGCCGGCTGCCCGCGCGGCAAGCTGGAGGCCGGCATGGATAAGCTGATCGCCGGGTTGAGGTTTGTCCTGAACGAAAAATAACGCGAGGGGGCGAGCCTGCGCCCGCCCCTGCGTTATGCCTGTACGGCCGGGATCTCCTCCAGATGACGATAGACCGTCAATCCCCACTCCTTGGCCAACCGCACGTCGTTATCGGCCCCCGCAGACGTTCCTTCGATGCGATATACCGCCTGACACTGCGCAATCAACCGGTGAGCCACCGGGTAGAGAAACGCCTCGCTCACCGCATCGCCAAGTTGGGTGGAACCCGCCGCAGCCGCCAGAGGCAGCGCCAACCATTCGCCGATCACCGGTACATGTCCCCGCAGATAGACCGCCAGCGCCGCCTGTTCCAGGCGCGCCAGATTGGCGGCGATGCGCGCCGGATCGCCCTCGGTGCCGCTGCGATAGGGGCCGGCGATCAAAATTTGTTGGGCCTTCATGGTTCTTCCTCCAGCATCCGATTCAAAGCGACAAACTGCAGCAGCATGATGGTTTTGGCGTCAACGATCGCGCCTTGACGAATCGCCTGCAGGGCCTGCGTCAGCGGCAGCTCGATCACCTCCAGATCTTCGCCCTCCGCCGCCACCCCACCGCCCTCGTTGATGCGGTCGGCCGCCTGATATTCGCCGACGAAAAAGTGCAGCTTCTCGGTGACCGAGCCGGGGCTCATGTACGCCTCGAACACTTTCTCCACGTTCTGCACGAAATAGCCGGTTTCCTCTTCGGCTTCTGCGCGAATGCGCGCCTCAGGAGACGCGTCGTCCAATAACCCGGCGGCAGCTTCAATCAACATGCCATCATGGCCGTTGACGAAGACCGGAAAGCGAAACTGGCGCGTCAGGATCACCGTCTTCGTCTGCCGGTTGAACAGCAAAATGGTGGCGCCATCACCGCGATCGTAAGTCTCGCGGCTCTGCCGCTGCCAGACGCCGTCGCGCCGCAGAAAATCAAAGGTGGTTTTTTTCAGCAGATACCAGTCATCGGACAACACCCGGGTTTCGACAATGCGGACTCGGTCTTTGGTGGCAATCATGGTTTTTCTCCGCCATAGGAAGGAAATTGATACTATCGTGCAGCTTCGTGTATGATCAAGATATTTCGTGCAAAGCAAATTTGAGGGGAAAATGGCCATGTTGACCAGCCAGCGCAAGAAAATCATCCTGGAAAAACTGGCTCAGGACGGCCAGGTGTTGGCCAAGCAACTCAGCGAGCTGTTCGGGCTGTCGGAAGACACTGTCCGGCGCGATCTGCGCGAACTGGACGCAGAGGGGTTATTGCAGCGGGTACACGGCGGCGCCCTGCCGGTTTCTTCCGCCATCGCCAGCTTCGCCGAACGCAATCACTTGGAATCCGGCGCCAAACGCGCGATCGCCAAAGCGGCGGCGGCGCTGATCGCCCCCGGCCAGGTGGTGATCATCGATGGTGGCACCACTTCCGCCGAGTTGGTCAGGCAACTGCCGGCCAACCTCAACGCCACCGTCGTCACCCACAGCCCCAGCGTCGCCGTAGGTTTGGCCGATCACCCCACGGTGGAGGTGATCCTGATCGGCGGCCGGCTGTATAAGCATTCGATCGTTAGCGTCGGCGCCGCCGCGGTGGAAGCGATGTCGCATATCCGCGCCGATATCTATTTTATGGGCGTAACCGGCGTACACCCCACTGCGGGGCTGAGCACCGGCGATCTGGAAGAAGCCTACATCAAGCGCGCGCTGGCGGCCCGTGCGGCGGAAACCGTCGTGCTGGCCTCTGCCGCCAAACTCAATGCCGCCTCACAATATGCGATCGGCGATATTACGTTGGCGCACACCGTCATCGTTGAACGCGCCACCGACGACGCATTGATCGCGCCGTTGCAGCAGGCGAGCATCAGCGTGTTGAAGGCCTGAATGAGGGTGATAATGCGCTATCCCTGGGATTATTTGTGATGTAAGTCACTTTTTTATGCAACGCAATGGCAAGTTTCATCCATTTGTTTTTATACTGTTCTGCACTTTACCTACGATAATCAGCGAGTGCCCAGCATGATCGATCCCCGCCTTCCGCTTACCGATATTCACCGCCATCTCGACGGCAACATCCGCGCGCAGACGATTCTCGACCTCGGTCGCCAGTTCAATCTCGCCCTGCCGGCCAACGATTTGGAGAGCCTGCGCCCGCACGTGCAGATCACCCACGCTGAACCGGATCTGGTCAGCTTCCTGCAGAAACTGGACTGGGGTGTGGCGGTGCTGGGCGATCTGGACGCCTGCCGCCGGGTGGCTTATGAAAACGTCGAGGATGCCGCCAATGCCGGCCTGCACTACGCCGAGCTGCGCTTTTCCCCTTACTACATGGCGATGAAGCACCAGCTGCCGGTCGCCGGCGTGGTGGAAGCGGTGATCGACGGGATCCGTTCGGGCTGCCGCGATCGCGACATCGACATTCGCCTGATCGGCATCATGAGCCGCACCTTTGGCGAGGCTGCCTGTCTGCAGGAGCTGGAAGGACTGCTGGCGCACCGCGACGGCATTACCGCGTTGGATTTGGCGGGCGATGAGCTGGGCTTCCCCGGCAGCCTGTTCCTCAACCACTTCAACCGCGCGCGCGACGCCGGTCTGCGCATCACCGTACACGCGGGCGAAGCCGCCGGCCCGGAAAGCATCTGGCAGGCGATCCGCGAGCTGGGCGCCGAGCGTATCGGCCACGGGGTGAAAGCGGTCGAAGATCCGGCGCTGATGGACTTCCTGGCGGAACATGGCATCGGCATCGAGTCCTGCCTGACCTCCAACATCCAGACCAGCACCGTGCCATCACTGGCGCAGCATCCGCTGGCCACCTTCCTGCGCCACGGCGTGCTGGCGTCGATCAACACCGACGATCCGGCGGTTCAGGGCATCGAGATCGAGCACGAATACCGCGTCGCCGCGCCGCAGGCCGGGCTGACGCCGGAAGAAATCCGCACCGCGCAGGAAAACGGCCTCAAGCTGGCGTTCCTCAGCGAGCAGGAAAAACAGGCGCTGCGCGCCAAAGTTCAGGGTTAAATCCCCCCAAGGCGCCAAACGGCGCCTTCTTCTCACCTCCCGTTTTCTTCCGCCTGCCCGTCTTTCTCGCTGTTTTCATCCATAACTCTGACGCAATAGAGGAATTCCGTATGTCTGACAAACTACGCCGCATCGTGCTGACCGGCGGCCCGGGTTCGGGCAAAAGCACGCTCATCGACGTTCTCCATCGCCGCGGTTACCCGCATTCGCAGGAGGCGGGTCGGGCGATTATTCAGGATCAGGTGAGTATTGGCGGCAATGCGCTGCCATGGGGCGATCGCCAGGCTTTCGCCGAGCGGATGCTGGATTGGGAACTGCGTTCATGGCGGGAAGCGACGGGCGCAACATGCTGGTTCTTCGATCGCGGCCTGCCGGATATCGCCGGTTACCTGACGCTGTGCGGATTATCGATCCCCGCTCCCTTAACGGCGGCGGTCGCCGATTTTCGCTATGCCGATACGGTGTTCATCGCCCCACCATGGCGAGCGATCTACGCGCAGGACAGCGAGAGAAAACAATCTTTCGCCGAAGCCGAGCAGACCTACCAAGCGATGGTGGCCGTCTACCGCCGATCGGGTTATCGACTGCAGGAACTGCCGCGTGCCTCACCCGACGAGCGCGCCGACTTTCTGCTCGACGCGCTGTGCTGCCGCTAGCGGCCTACGGTCTATTTGGTCGCCAGCGCCTCGGCCTGCTCCCGCTGTTTGGCGGTTTTGCGCGCATAGCGCTGCGCCAACACCGCACACACCATCAGTTGAACCTGGTGGAAAATCATCAGAGGCAGCACCATGGCGCCCACCGCCGCAGCCGGGAACAGCACATTGGCCATCGGAATGCCGTTCGCCAGACTCTTTTTCGAGCCGCAGAACACGATGGTGATCTCGTCGGCGGTGTTGAAGCCCAGCCAGCGCGCCGCGTAGGTATTGATCACCAACACCACCGTCAACAGCACCAGCGACATCACCAGAATGGTCAACAGCGACCAGCCGTCGATGCGATGCCAAATGCCTTCCACCACCGCCGCGCTGAACGCGGTGTAGACGACCAGCAGGATCGACGAGCGGTCGGTCAGATTGATGAGCTTGCGATGGCGATCGACCCACTTGCCGATCAGCGGCCGCGCCAGGTGGCCGACCACAAACGGCACCATCAATTGCAGAATGATCGAACCGATGGCGTGCAGTACGTCGGTATTGCCGCCCTGGGTATGCATCAACGCCCCCACCAGCAGCGGCGACAGAAACACGCCAAGAATGCTCGACGCCGAGGCGCTGCAAATCGCCGCCGCCACGTTGCCGCCCGCCGCCGAAGTAAAGGCGATGGCAGACTGCACCGTAGCCGGCAACGCGCACAGATAGAGGAAGCCGAGATAGACCGTCGGCGTCATGACGCCCGGCACCAGCAGGTTCATCGCCAGCCCGAGCAGCGGGAACAGCGCAAAGGTGCTGAGGAACACCAGCAGATGCAGCTTCCAGTGGCTCATGCCGGCAACGATCGCCTCGCGCGACAGCTTGGCGCCGTGCATAAAGAACAGCAGCGCGATGGCGGCGGTGGTCAGGTGTTCGAAGAAGGTTTTCCAGATGCCTTCGCAGGGGAACAGCGAGGCGACGATCACCACCAAAATCAGAACCAGTAAAAATTTATCAATGCGCAAACGCTGCAACCAGGACATGAAACGGATTTCCTTGCACCTAACATCATGAAAAGGCCCGGCGTTGTGCACCGAGCCGCTGAGAAACGGACGGGATCAGGCCACCGGCAGCGCCTGCTGCAGCCGGGCCGATTCCAACCCCAGTTCGATCAACGCCATCACCGCGATAGCATCGGCGGCCGGCACCGGATTTTCAGCGATGCCGGCGATGGCGTCGCGCACCGCGGCGTAATAAGCCGGGTAATTGCCGGGAATATTGAGCAGCGGCTGTTCCGCCAGCAGATCACCACGTGACAGCGTCACTACACCATCGCGCATGTCATAGCCCCAGTCGGCCTGCGGCAGGCGCTCGCCGGCCTTCAGTCGGTCTTCCTGCGGATCCAGGCCATATTTGACATAGCTGCCGCGGGTGCCGTGCACCACGTAACGCGGGCTCTCCGCCGCCGCCAGCATGCTGGCGTGCAGCACCACGCGCCGATCGCCATAGTTCAGCAGCGCGTGGAAATAGTCCACCGCCTGCGCCCCCGGCCGCAGCTCACCCAGATCGACAAACAGCCGGTCGGGCTTGCCGAATAATTGCAGCGCCTGATCGAGCAGATGCGGCCCCAAATCGAACCAGATGCCGCTGCCGACGCCGCCCTGTTCGCGCCAGCGCTGACGCACCTGCGGCCGGTAGCGATCGAAGTGCGATTCGAAGTACACCACCTCGCCCAGCGAACCGTCGTTCAGCAACGCTTTAAGGGTCAGGAAATCGCTGTCCCAGCGGCGATTGTGGAACACCGACAGCAGTAAACCGCTCTGCTGCGCCTGCTGTTGCAGCGCCTGAGCTTGTGACAGCGTCACGGTGAAGGGTTTATCCACCACCACATGCTTGCCGGCGGCCAGCGCCTGTTGCGCCAGCGGGAAATGGGTGTCATTAGGGGTGGGTATCACGATCAGATCGAGGGCCGGATCGGCGAACAGCGCCTGCGCATCGCCCACCACCGTTATCGACGGCCAGTCGGCGTGCACTTTGCCGGTATCGCTGCTGGAGACGGCGGCCAGCTCCAGCCCCGGCGTGCCGGCGATCAGCGGCGCATGAAAGGTTTTGCCGGCGTAGCCGTAACCGACCAGCCCGACACGAATTTTCTCAGCCATGGAATTTCCTCTTGCAGGCTCACGACAGACCCTTTCGATTTGACACCATGCGGCCGGATGGAACAAGAAGTAAATGAGATGTTAATTCGACACGGGGGACGCCCCGGCGCCGGAGTGGCCAAACGTGCGGCCCGGCGCCGCAATGCCGGGCTATCTGGTTGATAGGGATGACGAAGCCGCTATTACCCGCTAAGCTATGCCGCCTGTGATCCCCGTTTCAATCAGGAAGCCGTTTATGTCTCAAGCTGAATACTCTCGTATCGGCGGTTGGTTGTTGGCCCCGATGGCCTATCTGATCGTCACCCTGCTCAGCGCCAGCCTGATGCTGCTCCTGTACGCCATGGCGATCTTCATGCCCGAATCGCGCGACTATCTGCTGACCAACGCCCAGGCGTTTACCCTGCAGTGGTATTTTTCGGTGCTGACCACGCTCTTGATGTGGTGCTTCACCCTGTGGCTGCTGTGGCTGTTTTGCCAACGCTCGCAGCGCTTCCCCAAACTGTTCCTGCTGTGGCTGCTGATAACCGTGCTCCTGGCGGTGAAAGCCTTCGCCTTCGCGCCGGTGCCGGACGAAGTGGCGGTGCGCAGCCTCGGCTGGCCGTTGCTGATGGCGGCGCTGCTGGTGCCTTACATCAAGCGTTCGCAGCGGGTTAAAGGTACCTTTACCGAGCGTTAATGGCGCTTGCAGCACGTTTTATTGGGTGATTTGTGTAAATTTTCACCAAAAAAGGCAATACCCCTGCGATTCATATGTTGTCGTCCGGCCGCCGATTCCCGATAATAGGCGGCTTTTATTTTTTTAGGCATCGCAATGACCGAATACCTGCTCCTGTTTGTCGGCACCGTACTGGTGAACAACTTCGTTCTGGTGAAGTTTCTTGGCCTGTGCCCGTTCCTCGGCGTTTCCAAGAAGCTGGAAAGCGCCATCGGCATGGGAATGGCCACCACCTTCGTCATGACGCTGGCCTCCGTCAGCGCCTGGGTGATCAACACCTTTATTCTGGTTCCGCTGGATCTGGTGTATCTGCGCACGCTCTCCTTCATTCTGGTGATCGCCGTCGTGGTGCAGTTCACCGAGATGGTGGTGCGCAAGACCAGCCCGGCGCTCTACCGCCTGCTGGGCATCTTCCTGCCGCTGATCACCACCAACTGCGCGGTGCTTGGCGTGGCGTTGCTTAACGTTAACCTCGGCTATAACTTCCTGCAGTCCGCCGTTTACGGCTTCAGCGCAGCCGCCGGTTTCTCGCTGGTGATGGTGCTGTTCGCCGCCATCCGCGAACGTCTGGCGGTCGCCGACGTGCCGGCGCCGTTCCGCGGCTCCTCGATCGCGCTGATCACCGCCGGGCTGATGTCGCTGGCCTTTATGGGCTTTACCGGGCTGGTGAAATTCTAATGACTGCGTTGTGGATAGCTATCGCGGCTTTAAGCGCGCTCGGGCTGCTGTTCGGACTGGTGCTGGGCTACGCCGCGCGCCGTTTTGAGGTGGAAGAGGATCCGGTCGCCGAGCAGGTCGACGCGATCCTGCCGCAGAGCCAGTGCGGGCAGTGTGGCTACCCCGGTTGCCGCCCTTACGCCGAGGCGGTGGCCAACGGCGAGATGATCAACAAATGCGCGCCGGGCGGTGAACAGGTGATGCTGAAACTGGCGGAGCTGCTCAACGTCGAACCGCAGCCGCTGGGCAGCGAAGCCGCCGCCGAGCCGGAGCGTAAGGTGGCCTATATCGACGAGGCCAACTGCATCGGCTGTACCAAATGCATTCAGGCCTGCCCGGTGGACGCCATCGTCGGCGCCACTCGCGCCATGCACACCGTCATCACCGACCTCTGTACCGGCTGCGATCTGTGCGTCGCCCCTTGCCCTACCGACTGTATTGAAATGAGACCGGTCGCCACCACCACCGCCAACTGGAAGTGGGACATGAAGACGATCCCGGTGCAAGTGATCCACGTGGAGCAACATGCTTAATCTGTTCGCCGCCTTTAAAAAAGACCGGATCTGGGATTTCGACGGCGGGATCCATCCGCCGGAAATGAAGACTCAGTCCAGCGGTGCGCCGCTGCGTGTCGCTCCTCTGCCCAACACCTTTATCATCCCGCTGCAGCAGCATCTGGGGCCGGAAGGCGAACTGTGCGTTAACCCCGGCGATCGGGTGCTGAAAGGCCAACCGTTGACCGTCGGCCGCGGCCGCACCGTGCCGGTGCACGCGCCCACCTCGGGCACCGTTAGCGCCATCGCGCCGCACATCACCGCCCATCCTTCCGGGCTGACGGAGCTGTGCGTGATCATAGAGGCGGACGGAGAAGATCGCTGGTGCGATCGCGATCCGGTGGCGGACTATCGCCAATCGCCCGCAGCCGAGTTGATTGAGCGTATCCATCAGGCCGGCATCGCCGGTCTGGGCGGCGCCGGTTTCCCGACCGCCAGCAAACTGCATGGCGGCATGAGCGGCGTGGAAACGCTGATCCTCAACGCCGCCGAGTGCGAGCCTTACATCACCGCCGACGATCGCCTGATGCAGGAGCACGCCGACCAGATCGTTGAAGGTACGCAGATCCTGCAACACATTCTGCAGCCCAAGGTCACGCTGATCGGTATCGAAGACAACAAGCCGGAGGCGATCGCGGCGCTGAAACAGGCGCTGCGCGGCCAGTCCGGCATTGCGCTGCGCGTCATCCCCACCAAATACCCGTCCGGCGGCGCCAAGCAGCTGACCAAAATTTTGACCGGCAAGGAAGTGCCGCACGGCAAGCACTCCTCGGCTATCGGCGTACTGATGCAAAACGTCGGCACCGCCTTCGCCATCAAGCGAGCGATCGTCGACGGCGAACCGCTGATTGAGCGCGTGGTAACCCTGACCGGCGAAGCAATCGAGCGCCCGGGCAACCTGTGGGCCCGCATCGGCACGCCGGTGCAGCACCTGCTCGACTTCGTCGGTTTCCGCCCGCAGGCACAGCAAATGGTGGTGATGGGCGGCCCGCTGATGGGCTTCACCCTGCCCGCGCTGAACGTGCCGATCGTCAAGATCAGCAACTGCATTCTGGCGCCGACGGTCAATGAAATGACGCCGCAGGAGCCGGAGCAATCCTGCATTCGCTGCGGCCTATGCGTAGACGCTTGCCCCGCCGGGCTGCTGCCGCAGCAGCTGTACTGGTTCAGCCGCGGGCAGGAGCACGACAAGGCGCGCAACCATAACCTGTTCGACTGCATCGAATGCGGCGCCTGTGCGTTCGTCTGCCCCAGCAACATTCCGTTGGTGCAGTACTACCGCCAGGAAAAGGCCGAGATCAAGGCCATCGATCTGGAAGCGGCGCGCACCGCCGAGGCCAAGGCGCGTTACGAAGCCAAACTGGCGCGCCTGGAGCGTGAAAAACTGGCGCGTGAAGAGCGACATAAAAAGGCCGCCGTCAAACTGACCGATGACGATCAGGGTGCGGTGCAGGCCGCGCTGGCGCGGGTGCGCAGCAAGAATGCCGAAGCGACGGTCACGCCGGTCAACGGCCAACAGCCGGATAACAGCGCGATGATCGCCGCCCGCGAGGCGCGTAAAGCGCAGGCGCGCGAGCGTCGCGCCCAGTTGGCGACCGAAGCTGAAACAGAAGCGCCACCGGCGGCCGCCGGCGACGACGCGCGTAAAGCCGCCGTGGCCGCGGCGCTGGCCCGCGTGAAAGCCAAAAAAGCGGAGCAGCAGACTGGCACGCCAGCTGAGGCGGAACCGGCCCCGGCTGCCACTGAAGAAGATCCGCGCAAGGCGGCGGTCGCGGCGGCGTTGGCACGTGTAAAAGCCAAGAAAGCCGCGCAGCAGGCGGACGCCCCGGCGGCGGAATCGGCCCCGGCTGCCGCCGAGGAAGATCCGCGCAAGGCGGCGGTCGCGGCGGCGTTGGCACGTGCCAAAGCCAAGAAAGCCGCGCAGCAGGCGGACGCCCCGGCATCGGCGGAACCGGCCCCGGCGGCCACCGAGGAAGATCCGCGCAAGGCGGCGGTTGCGGCGGCCATCGCCCGCGCCAAAGCCAAGAAAGCCGCGCAGCAGGCGGACGCCCCGGCGGCGGCGGAACCGGCCCCGGCGGCCGCAGAAGAAGATCCGCGCAAGGCGGCGGTTGCGGCGGCTATCGCCCGCGCCAAAGCCAAAAAAGCCGCCAGAGAATCGCTGGCGGCGGAAACGGAAGACAAATGATGACAGCGGCGCCTGGCCGAACCCGGGCGCCGTTTAATCGATAGAGATCAGGTAGGTGTAATCCACTTCAATCTGACGCAGCTTGGACTCTGGGTTCCACTCTTTGGTTTGAATGATCTCCATTTCTAAACTGCCGCGCACCTTATCCTTCAACCCCGGCATCACATGCGACATCAGGTAACCGAAGAACTGCAGGCACTCTTTCGCCGTACCCTTGTGGTTGATGGAGATAAACTCGCGGCTTGGCAAATGGATGGTGTCTATCTGATAGTTGGAAAGAATATCCTTTCTGTGCTCAGGGTCGACCGCCATGACCAGGGTGGATGACAGCTCGTCGCCTTCCCCGGCTTGCGGGGAATAGATGCTATAAATCCGCCGGCAGTCGACATGCAGCCCCTTGAAGAAATCGTTGAAAATTTCATCCTTCATCGCCATGCAGGAGGAGTACTCCAGCTCCTGTTCCGAGGCGAAATCCAGCCGGCGCGAGAAGCCGACCAGTTGCATCTCGGGCAGCGTCAGCCGCTTCACCTCTGGATAATAGCCGGCGCCATAGCTGGCTTCGAAGTTAAAGCGCGGCATCAGGTTTTTCACGTCCCAGTGCTCCATCGAGCGATAGCGGTTGGGCGTGGTGCCGAAGCGCTGCTTGAACATGCGGGTAAAGGTCTGCTGCGAGTCAAAGCCCAGCTCGTCGGAGATGTCGATGATGGAACGGCGGGTAATGCGCAGCGCCACCGCGGCGCGCGTCAGGATGCGCGAACGGATATAGGTGGCGAGTTGAATGCCGGTAATACGCTTGAATTTACGCTGCAGATGCCACTTGGAATAGCCCGAAATACGCGCGACTTCATCCAGGTTTGGCCGTTTCTCCAGATGTATTTCCACCCACTCAATTAGCTCTTCAATAAAAAAAATATCTTCATTTGTCATTATTATGGATTCACTAACTCAATAATGTTCGCGATAGTAACCTACACGGATTATGTGAAAGTTGTTATTTTGTGCGGAAATCTGGAGAAAAATGATATCTCATTCATACGGTTACCCCGTTTTCCGTAGCCACTGGCGGCGTAAGTTCCACTGACATTTCCTCACGTTAGCCGATTTTACGGCCAAAAAAAAATCAAATCGCGCCACCCCGATCGCCGCAGGTGCGAAAAGCCGAATACCCCTATCATTAAGGCGTATTACCCTCGCATCGAATCAGGTAGAATGCTCGGCTATCATTTTTGCCGCGCCCGCAAAACGGCGCATCGAAACTGCCGCAGGCGCGGCGCAGAAGGTATCGTTACTCTATGAAGTTCAGGCCGGTATCACCCACAGCCGCCAAAGGCTTACACATCGCCAGCTCGCCTTTCACCCACAACCAGCAAAGCACCAGCCGCATTATGCTGTGGGTCATGTTGGCCTGCATTCCCGGCATCGCAGCGCAGATTTGGTTCTTCGGTTACGGCGTGCTGATTCAGGTGGCGCTGGCGGCGATCGTCGCGCTGGTTGCAGAAGGCGCGATCCTCAGGCTGCGCAAGCTGCCGGTGCGCAGCCGGCTCGCGGATAACTCCGCCCTGCTGACCGCGCTGCTGCTCGGCATCAGCCTGCCGCCGCTGGCCCCGTGGTGGATGATCGTCATCGGCACCTTCTTCGCTATCGTTATCGCCAAACAGCTGTACGGCGGCCTTGGGCAAAACCCGTTCAACCCGGCGATGGTCGGTTACGTGGTGCTGCTGATCTCCTTCCCGGTGCAAATGACCAGCTGGTTGCCACCGGATGAACTGCGCGCCGCCGCGCTGTCGTTCCACGACGTGCTGCTGACCATTTTCAGCGGCCATACCACACAGGGCGCGACGCTGCACGAACTGCAAATGGGCGTTGACGGCATCAGCCAGGCTACCCCGCTCGACGGCTTCAAAACCGGCCTGCGCAGCGGCCACAGCGTCGAACAGGTGCTGCAGCAACCGCTGTTCGGCGGCGCGCTGGCCGGCATCGGCTGGCAGTGGGTCAACCTCGGTTTCCTGGCCGGCGGTCTGTTTATGCTGGCGCGTCGTCTGATCCATTGGCAGATCCCCTTCAGCATGTTGGCCGCCATCGCCTTCTGTTCCGGTCTGGCCTGGTGGCTCGATCCTGCGCATCAGGCTTCGCCGCTGATCCACCTGTTTTCTGGCGCCAGCATGCTGGGCGCGTTCTTTATCGCCACCGATCCGGTCAGCGCCTCCACGACGCCGAAGGGCCGCCTGATCTACGGCGCGCTGATCGGCGTGCTGGTCTGGCTGATCCGCGTTTATGGCGGCTACCCTGACGGCGTGGCCTTCGCCGTGCTGTTGGCCAACATCACCGTCCCATTAATCGATCACTACACGCAGCCGCGCGTGTATGGCCATCGCTAAGGAGCCGTCATGCTGAATTCCATGAGAAAGCACGGCACCACGCTGGCGGTGTTTGCGGCGGTCACCACCGGCCTGACCGCCGTGGTCTACGCCCTGACGAAAACCACCATCGCCCATCAGGCCGCGCTACAGCAAAAAGCGCTGCTCGATCAGGTGGTGCCGCCGGAAAACTACGACAACGTCATGCAGAACGAATGCTTCCTGGTCAGCGATCCGGCGCTGGGCGACAGCGCGCCGCACCGTTTGTATCTGGCGCGCAAAAACGGGCAACCGACCGCCGCCGCGCTGGAAACCACCGCGCCGGACGGCTATTCCGGCGCCATCAAGCTGCTGGTCGGCGCCGATTTCAGCGGCACGGTGCTCGGCACCCGGGTGATTGAACACCACGAAACGCCGGGGCTGGGTGACAAAATTGAACTGCGCATTTCCGACTGGATTTCCTTCTTCAGCGGCAAGAAAATCGAAGGCCCGGCAGACAAACGCTGGGCGGTTAAGAAAGACGGCGGCATGTTCGACCAATTCACCGGCGCCACCATCACCCCGCGAGCGGTGGTCAATGCGGTGCGCCGCACCGCGTTGTATATGGAAACGTTGCCGCCTAAACTTGAAAGCTTACCTGTGTGTGGAGCCGCCGAATGAGTGAAGCCAAAGAATTGATCGTCCAGGGGCTGTGGAAGAACAACTCCGCCCTGGTGCAGCTGCTGGGCATGTGTCCGCTGCTGGCGGTGACCTCCACCGTCACTAACGCGCTGGGGCTGGGGCTGGCCACCACGCTGGTGTTGACGCTGACCAACGCCTCCATCTCCGCGGTGCGCCGCTGGGTGCCGAGCGAAGTGCGTATTCCGATCTACGTGATGATCATCGCTGCGGTGGTAAGCATCGTGCAGATGCTGATCAACGCCTATGCCTTCGGCCTGTATCAATCGCTCGGTATTTTTATTCCGCTGATCGTGACTAACTGCATCGTGGTGGGCCGCGCCGAAGCGGTGGCCGCCAAGAAACCGGTCGGCCTCTCGGCGCTGGACGGTATGGCCATCGGCCTTGGCGCCACCGGCGTGATGGTGACGCTGGGCTCGATGCGTGAACTGTTGGGCAACGGTACGCTGTTCGACGGCGCCGATCAGCTGTTGGGCGGCTGGGCCAAATCGCTGCGCATCGAAGTGGTGCATTTCGACAGCCCGTTCCTGCTGGCCATGCTGCCGCCGGGCGCCTTTATCGGCCTGGGGTTGCTGCTGGCGGTCAAATATCTGATCGACGAAAAAATGAAGGCGCGCAAAGCCCGCGCCGTGGCGGTGGAGCCGCTGCTGGAGCAAGGACACGCTGAGAAGGCCTGATGAATAAACAGAAGCGACTGGAAATTCTGACCCGGCTGCGCGACAACAATCCGCACCCGACCACCGAACTGGTGTACACCACGCCGTTTGAGCTGCTGATCGCCGTGCTGCTGTCCGCGCAGGCCACCGACGTGAGCGTCAACAAGGCGACCGCCAAACTTTATCCGGTCGCCAATACCCCCGCCGCCATGCTGGCGCTGGGGGTTGATGGCGTCAAGGAATACATCAAGACCATCGGCCTGTTCAACAGCAAGGCCGAAAACGTGATCAAAACCTGCCGCATGCTGCTGGAGCTGCACGGTGGCGAAGTGCCGGAGGATCGCGCTGCGCTGGAAGCGCTGCCGGGCGTCGGCCGCAAGACCGCCAACGTGGTGCTCAACACCGCCTTCGGCTGGGCGACCATCGCCGTGGACACCCATATCTTCCGGGTGTGCAACCGCACCCACTTTGCGCCGGGCAAGAACGTCGATCAGGTGGAAGAGAAGCTGTTGAAGGTGGTGCCCGCCGAATTCAAGGTCGATTGCCATCACTGGCTGATCCTGCACGGCCGCTACACCTGCATCGCGCGCAAACCACGCTGCGGCTCCTGCATTATCGAAGACCTGTGTGAATATAAAGAGAAGGTTTATCCGGAATCCTGAGTCAGTTGGGTGCGGCAAACCGCACCCGCCGCTTCCTCTCCCCCCGCCAGCGCCTCTTTTTTATCGAAAATGTGATATCGCGCAGCAGTAACCCCGGCGTTATCGCGGTTTTCAGTGCAAAAACCATCGCTGCGTTATTTTCAAGCAAAAAATTAGTCGAAAATTGCGGTGACCGTCACGCTTTGAGGATCACAAGGTGTTCACAAATGCCAGCCCCATTTTCCTAAATTTCTTTAATTTTACAAAACACGCCATATACACAACATTCCAACGGATTAATAACCACACATACACTGATGCGCTAAAAAATAGCAATTCAGCAGAATATATCCCTGTTTATAATTGGTATAGCTTTTAATCAAAACAAAAAATCGGCAAACCATTAAAACCCGAAAGTTAATACTGCATAACATTTGCAACATCGCGGCATAATCCTGTCGGCGTTAAATGTAACCGAATATGACAAACTGCTTGCCACGTTGACAAAGATAGTGAACATTAACCGCCGTCCCCATCCTATAACAACGCAAAAGGATGCCGTTCCGCATCAACTTTTGTACTTTCCCGTCCTCAAAAGACGGGCTGCGAAAAAACAGAGGTACCAGTGTCAACAGCAAACAACCAACATCCGGAGAGCGTGAGCCTTAACGCGTTCAAACAACCGAAAGCGTTCTATCTGATCTTCTCGATCGAACTGTGGGAGCGTTTCGGCTACTACGGCTTGCAGGGCATCATGGCGGTTTATCTGGTCAAGATGCTCGGCCTGAGCGAAGCCGACTCCATCACCCTGTTCTCTTCCTTCAGCGCCCTGGTGTACGGCTTCGTCGCCATCGGCGGCTGGCTGGGCGACAAAGTGCTGGGCTCCAAGCGCGTGATCGTGCTCGGCGCGTTGGTGCTGGCCGCCGGTTACGCCATGGTGGCCTACTCCGGTCACGACATCTTCTGGGTCTATCTGGGCATGGCGACCATCGCCGTGGGCAGCGGCCTGTTCAAGGCCAACCCGTCCTCCCTGCTGTCCACCTGCTATGAGAAAGACGACCCGCGTCTCGATGGCGCCTTCACCATGTACTATATGTCGGTGAACATCGGTTCCTTCTTCTCCATGCTGGCGACCCCTTGGCTGGCGGCGAAATACGGCTGGAGCGTGGCGTTCTCCCTGAGCGTGGTCGGCATGCTGATCACCCTGGTCAACTTTATGCTGTGCCACAAATGGGTGAAGAAAAACGGCTCCAAACCTGACTTCAAGCCGCTGCATCTGCCGAAACTGCTGATGGTGCTGGTCGGCATCGTGGCGCTGGTCGCCGTTTCCAGCTGGCTGCTGCACAACCAGGTGATTGCGCGCTGGGCGCTGGCCCTCATCTCCGCCGGCATCGTTCTGGTGTTCGCCAAGGAAACCTTCGCCCTGCACGGCGCCGCACGCCGCAAGATGATCGTCGCCTTCCTGCTGATGCTGGAAGCGGTGGTGTTCTTTGTGCTGTACAGCCAGATGCCAACCTCGCTGAACTTCTTCGCCATCCACAACGTGGAACACAGCATCCTCGGCGTCGCCTTCGAGCCGGAGCAGTACCAGGCGCTGAACCCGTTCTGGATCATGCTCGCCAGCCCGATTCTGGCCGCGCTGTATAACAAAATGGGCGATCGCCTGCCGATGCCGCACAAGTTCGCTTTCGGCATGATCCTGTGCTCCTGCGCCTTCCTGGTGCTGCCATGGGGCGCCAGCTTCGCCAACGAACAGGGCATCGTATCGGTCAACTGGCTGATCCTCAGCTACGCGCTGCAGAGCATCGGCGAGCTGATGATTTCCGGTCTGGGCCTGGCGATGGTGGCGCAGTTGGTACCGCAGCGTCTGATGGGCTTCATCATGGGCTCCTGGTTCCTGACCACCGCCGCCGCGGCGCTGATCGCCGGTAAAGTCGCCGGTCTGACCGCCGTCCCGAGCGACATCAACGACGCGCACGCTTCACTGGCCATCTACAGCCATGTGTTTATGCAGATCGGTATCGCCACCGCCGTCATCGCTATCCTGATGATGCTGACCGCGCCGAAACTGTACCGCATGACGCTGGACACCAGCGAAGACGCCAATCAGAAAGCGCAGGAAGCCACTGCGACTCACTGATCGCCGGGCGAATAGCGCGTA